>NZ_LMSA01000008.1 GCF_001427985.1 Knoellia sp. Soil729 | reverse complement strand
CTACCGCAGCCAGCGCTCACTGCGCACGCCCTACGCCACCGTCCGCCTCAATCAGAAAAAATCGGAAGAACGACTCCAAACAGGTTGACAGGTTCCGGAACGACGCGTTGTTCGCTTGCAGCAGAACATAATTCGCTTCGCCTTCTCTTTCACTCGAACATGTGTTCGGCTATGATGGGGACATGAACCCGGACACCGCGACCGCCGCCCTTGCGGGCCGGTATGCCGCGTTGCTGGGTGCCGCTGCACACCTCACCACCGACGACCTCCTCGACGTCGTGGAACAGGCCCAGGCCGAGATCAACGCCGCCACGGCACGCCAAGCAGTGGCGCTGGCGCACCTGGCCGCGATCGACCCCGTGCGCCAGGAGGACGGCACCACCGCCGAGGTCCACCACGGCCTGGGACACCAACGCCTCGACGCACCCGAGCTGGCNCTGGCCGCGATCGACCCCGTGCGCCAGGAGGACGGCACCACCGCCGAGGTCCACCACGGCCTGGGACACCAACGCCTCGACGCACCCGAGCTGGCCGCACCCCGGCTCGGAGTCTCCACCCACGTCGCCGCCAACCGGGTCCTGGACGCCATCCGCCAGCTGACCCGCACCCCCGCCGTGATCGACGCCATGGCCGAGGGCGACCTCGACCAACGACGCGCCGCCGTCATCACCGAGGAAACCGAGTTCCTCACCGCCCAGGACGCCGCGAGCGTGGTGGCCGACGTCGCACCGCACTGGCGGGAGCTGACGATCGGGCCGCTGCGCCGCCTCGTGGCCGCCACCGCCGCCCGCGTCGCACCCCAGGCTGTGGCCGCCGAAGCCGAGCGGGCCAACCAACGCCGGGGGCTGACCCGCCGCCACGGCGAGCACGGACTGGACCAGTGGCGCGCCGACGTCCTTGCCGAGCAGTCCAGCCGCGCCTGGGCCGCCGTCACCGAACGCGCCCGCCAACTCGTGCGTGACGGACACGCCGACAACCTCACCCAGGCCCGCGTCGACGCCCTCATGCGCCTGGTCCTCGAGCACAGCGACGTGCGCGTGGTGGTCCACACCACCCGCGCCGCCACCCCTGACAGCGACACCACAGCCTCCGGTGCGGATGATGCCTCCGGCAAGTCCACCCCCAAAGACAACACCGGCGCACCAGCCGACGGATGGGTCGAGGTCGGCGGGCTGACCGGTGCGGGTAGGACCATGGTTCCCGCGAGCTTCCTCACCGGTGCCACTGCCGGTGGGGAGCTGACCTGCCACCCCACCACCGGTGCCCTCCTGGGCGGTGACGTCCCCGCCGGCCTCGCCGTGGGGCGCGACCTCAAGGGCACCAGCACCGCGACCACCCCCGCCTACCGCATCCCCGCCGCGATGGCCCGCTTCGTGCGGTTGCGCGACGGCGGATGCCGCTTCCCCGGCTGCGCCGTCCCCGCACGCCAGTGCGACCTCGACCACGTCCGCCCCTGGCCCACCGGACCCACCGACCCCGGCAACCTCATCGCCCTGTGCCGGCGCCACCACCGCATCAAGCAACGCGACGGCTGGAGCGTGCACCTGCACCCCGACCGCACCCTCACCTGGACCGACCCCTCCGGCTGCACCACCACCACCTGGCCCGTCGACCACCTCCACCACACCACCAGCACCGCCACGCCCGACGGCCCCCGCCCCGCCCGCAGAACCACCCACGTGAACTTCAGCCTCCTCGACCACACCTACTTCGAGCTCCTCCTCACCGCACCGCCACCCCCACGACCCACCCGGGCGACCACCCTTCCCGAGGTCGAACCCACCGCACCCGCCATCGACCTCCACTGGACCCAGCTCACCTGGGACCCACCACCCCGCGAACCCGAACCCATCCCCTTCTGATCCTGCTCGTCAGGACCCGAGGTACCCGTCGACCAGCTGCTGGGTCCACGCGACCGCGACCAGAAGACCAGCGCACATGAACGGTCCGAAGGCCATCGCCGACTTTCGGCCCGCCCGGCCGGTCACGAGCAGCACGACGGCACCCACCCCACCGAGGACGAACGCGGCCATCGTCCCGATGAGGACGTGCCCGACGGAGAACCAGCCGAGCAGCAGCCCGATCGTCGGCGCGAGCTGGACGTCGCCGCCACCGAAACCTCCGCCGGGCAGGAACGCGAACGCGACATAGGCAGCCGTCAGCGCCAGCGAGCAGATGACCGCCGTGAGCAGACGGTCCCACTCCCCCGTCGCGATGGTCGGCGGCAGGAGGAGAAGCGCGAACGCCGGCAGCGCAGGACGCGTGAGCCCGACCGGAAGTCGGTGCACGTCGAGGTCGATCCACACAAGGCAGACCGTGAGCCAGGCAAAGAGCAGGTATGCCGGCAGGGCGGCGTAGTCCGCCGCGTCACCCAGCGTCCGGGCCAGGAGGAGGACGATGCCCGCGAGGAGAGGAGCCACCCACCAGGGACGCGGTGGGGAGTGAGTCGCCTCGTCCTCATCGATCCGGTAGCCGGCTGTCGCCAGCTCCTTCCCCGTCAGGTGCCCGACGACGAGCGCGACGACGACGAGAACGCCGGTCGCGAGCAGCGGAAGCGGGTGGGGCTCCATCAGCGCGCCACCGCCTCGTGCGCCGCGGCGAACATGACGTCGAGGGAAGGGTTCAGGCCGGTGAACATCCGCACCTGCTCGGCTGCCTGGTGCACCAGCATGTCCAGGCCGGAGATGACGTCCGCTCCCGCGTCGCGCGTGGCACGCGCCAGGGGCGTGGGCCAGTCGGCATAGATCACATCGAGCACCGTGCTCCCGGCCAGCACAGCGCCGCGGCCGCCAACAGCCTCACCGGTGGTGGCACTGGCTGACGACGCCAGCGTCGAGACGACGAGCCGGCGGGGCGAGCGCGCCCAGTCCTGGAGCGGGACGTGAACCGCCGCGACACCGTGCTGGTTCAGCAGGGCGACGACCTCTGCAGCAGCATCGGTGTTGCGAGCGGCCACGACGACGTCACGCACCCCCAGCTCGACGAGCGCCAGGGCGGCCGAACGGCTCGTGGCCCCGGAGCCCAGGAGGATGGCCGAGCCCTCGTGGTCGACGTGCTCCAGCGTCCGCACGATGCCCACGACGTCGGTGTTGGCACCATCCCACCCGCCGTCGGGGCGACGGACCAACGTGTTGATGGCTCCGGCCTCGCGCGCCACGTCCGTCACCGAGTTGGCGACCTCGAACGCGGCCTCCTTGAGAGGCATCGTCAGGCTCAGGCCACGCCAGTCGTCGCCCAGCTCCGAGACGACACCCACCAGCTGGTCCGAGGTGACCTCACGACGAACGTAGGACCACTGCGCAAGTCCGAGTGCGGCATACGCGGCGTTGTGAAGCGCGGGTGACAGGGAGTGCGAGACCGGCGACCCGAGGACAGCCGCCCTCAGCACTTGTCCTTGTGCTCTGAGCACCACTTGTTGAACTCCTGGACGTTCTTGGCGTGCTGTGCCGCGGTCACGGCGAACTTCGTCTCACCCGTGGACGGGTTGACCGCCACGAAGTAGAACCACGGTCCGTCGGCCGGGTGGGCAGCGGCTTCGATCGAGGCTGCACCGGGGTTGTTGATCGGCCCCGGCGGCAGGCCCTTGACCTTGTAGGTGTTGTAGGGGCTGTCGGAGTTGCGGGCCTTGTCCGAGGTTCCGGCCCGCCCGCGCTTCTGCTCGATGTAGTGAACCGTGGAGTCCATCTGCAGGCGACCGACCGTGGGGCCGTTGGGGTCGTCGAGTCGGTTCTCGATCACGCGGGCCACCTTGGCCCGGTCGGCATCACCGTTGACCTCACCCTCGATGATCGAAGCCACGGTGAGGATGCGGGTGTAGTCCTCCGGCTTGACGCCGGCCTTCTTGAGCTCGGCGAGCGTCATGGCCACCATCGTCTTGAGCTGGGTGGCGGCCGGCGTGCCCTTGTCGAACTCGTAGCTGGACGGGAAGAGGTAGCCCTCGATCTTGCCGTTCGCGGCCTCGGGGAGCCCCAGGGACGCGGGCTTCTTGAGAGCCGCCTGGTACTCCTTGACCGGCACGCCCGTGGCCTTGCTCAGCCGGGGGATGATCTCGCTCGCCCACAGCCCTTCCGGGATCGTCTGACGGTCGACCGCGCGGTTGGCCGGGTCGGTGAGCATGGTGAAGGCATCGCTCGCCTTCATGCCCTTCCTGAGGGTGTAGGCGCCGGCCTGGATCTTGGCGCTCAGCTGCGGGTCGGCCGCCGACGCGTCGAGGTAGGCCGTGCGGGACTTGACGACACCCGCGGCCTTCAGCGTGGTGGCGATGTCCTCGCCGCTGTCGCCCTGCTTGACGGTCACGGTGACGTTGCCCTCGCCCGGGCCGGCGAAGTCCTCCCCCTCGGAGCTGCCGCCGCCGCCGACCATCGAGGAGACGAGCGGCTTGAGGACGGTCACGGCTGCGATAGCCGCTCCGCCGACGAGGACCACGGCGAGAAGGATGGTCAGCAGACCACGCCCCTTGCCGCGCTTCTCACGCGGGCGGCGACGGCGGCGCGGGCCCTCGGGCTCGGGCTCGCCGAAGATCGCCGTGTCGAGATGGTCCTGGGTCACCGTCGTCCATCCTTCGTCTTCGGCCTGCGCCGTTTCTGTCGCTGCACCAGCTCGCCGGGTGGTCGGCCGGAACTTCGCTCCTCATCCAGTGCGGCCTGGAGGATGAGCACCGCAGCCGCCTGGTCGACGACCTCACGCTGCCGACGTCCGGCGACTCCGCTGTCGCGCAAGGCCCGGTGGGCGCTGACACTCGTGAGTCGTTCGTCGACGAGACGGACGTCCACGGGTGCGACCCGGTGAGCCAACTCCGAAGCATACTGGCGCGCAGCCTGCGCGCTCGGACCTTCGCCACCGGAAAGCGAGCGGGGCAGGCCGACGATGATCTCGACGACCTGGCGCTCGACCCCGAGCGCGACGATCTGTGCCACGTCGTCGTCGGTGATCTCAGCGTCCGGCCACGTGCGTCGCAGGGTGGCATGGGGGGTCGCGAGGATTCCCGAGGGGTCGCAGAGGGCCACACCGACGCGGACGGTGCCGACGTCCACCCCCAGACGCACCCCGGGGCGGACGCTCAACCGACGAGCTCTCCGACGCGCCACTCGACGGCGTTGATGGCCTCGCCAGTCCTGGCGAGGTCCTGACCACCGCCCTGCGCGATGTCGTCCTTGCCGCCGCCACCACCGCCCAGTGCCTGGGCTGCGATGCGGACGAGCTCGCCGGCCTTGATGCCCTTGTCGCGGGCCGCCTGGTTCGTCGCGATGACGACCACCGGCCGGCCCTTGGCACCACCGGTGACGGCAACCACCGCCGGTGCACCCTCGCCGAGCTTCTGCCGTGCATCGAGGACCATGGCCCGCACGTCATCGGCACCGGCCTCAGCACCCGCGTCGTGGCCGACGAAGCGGACTCCACCGACGTCCTTGGCGTTGTCGCTGAGCGACCCGGCCGCCGCGAGAACCGCCTGCTTGCGGCCCTTCTCGAGCTCGCGCTCGGCGTCCTTGAGTCGCGTCACCATCGCGCCGATGCGCTCGGTGAGGTCACCCGGCTGGCCACCGACGATGCCGGTCAGCTCGGCGACGATGGCCCGCTCGCGCGCGAGGTAGCGCAGCGCGTCCATCCCGACGAAGGCCTCGATGCGGCGGACGCCGGAGCCCACGGAGGACTCTCCCGTCACCGTGAGCGCACCGACCTGCGAGGAGTGCCCGACGTGGGTGCCACCGCAGAGCTCGCGCGACCAGGGGCCACCGATCTCGACGACGCGCACGTCCTCGCCATAGGTCTCGCCGAAGAGGGCGAGGGCGCCGGCCTCGCGCGCCTGCGCCAGGCTCATCCATGACGCCGACACGGGGAGGTCCTTGCGGACCGCGAGGTTGGCGACCTCCTCGATCTCGCTGCGGGTCTCGGGCGAGAGTGCCTGGCCCCACGCGAAGTCGAGACGGAGGTAGCCGGGCTTGTTGTAGGAGCCGGACTGCAGGGCGGACGGGCCGAGCACCTGGCGCAGCGCCGCGTGGATCACGTGCGTGCCCGAGTGTGCCTGGCAGGCGGACAGGCGCCACTCGGGGTCGACCTCGGCGAGCACCGGGGCACCGGCGCGAAGCGGTCCGTGGACCACCTCCACCGTGTGGGCGATCAGGCCCTTGACCGGACGCTGGACGTCGACGACCTTGAGGTGGACGCCGTCGGCGGTGATGATGCCCTCGTCGGCGATCTGACCACCGGACTCGGCATAGAAGGGGGTGCGGTCGAGCACGACCTGGCCGCGCTGTCCGGGCTCGATCTCCTCGACGCGGTTGCCGTCCATGACCAGACCGAGGACGGTGGCTTCGCTCGTGAGCTCCTGCCAGGCACGGAAGTCCGTCTCGCCGGAGGCGCGCAGCTCCTTCCAGACCTCGGTGTTGGCGTGGCCGGACTTCTTGGCCTTGGCGTCAGCCTTGGCCCGGTTGCGCTGCTCCTGCATGAGCCGCGTGAACCCCTCGCGGTCGACGGACAGCCCCTGCTCCTGCGCCATCTCGAGCGTGAGGTCGATCGGGAAGCCATAGGTGTCGTGCAGCTGGAACGCCTGGCCGCCGGCCAGCGTCGTGCCGCCGGACTCCTTGGTCCGCGAGACCGCGGAGTCGAGGATCGTCGTGCCCGAGGCGAGGGTACGCCGGAAGGCCTCCTCCTCGGCATACGCGATCTGGCTGATCCGGTCGAAGCCGGTCTCCAGCTCGGGGTAGGACTGCTTCATCCGCTCCATCGAGATGGGGAGCAGGTGCGGCAGCGCCGGCTCCTCGAAGCCGAGCAGGCGCATCGAGCGCACGGCGCGTCGCAGCATGCGGCGCAGGACGTAGCCGCGGCCCTCGTTGCCGGGAGTGACGCCGTCCCCGATGAGCATGAGCGAGGAACGCACGTGGTCAGCCACGACGCGCAGGTGCACGTCGTCGGGGTGGGACTCGCCCGCGGAGTGGCCCGAGTGGGCACCGTAGGACTTGCCTGTCATCTCGGCGGCCTTGGCCAGCACCGGGTAGACCTCGTCGATCTCGTAGAGGTTGTCCACGCCCTGCAGCACGGAGGCGATCCGCTCCAGGCCCATCCCGGTGTCGACGTTCTCGGCCGGCAACGGGCCGGAGACGTCGAAGTCGACCTTGGAGCGCACCTCACTGAGCTCGTACTGCATGAAGACGAGGTTCCAGATCTCCATGTAGCGGTCCTCGTCGACCTCGGGACCGCCCTCCTTGCCGTACTCGGCGCCGCGGTCGTAGAAGATCTCGCTGCACGGCCCGCCGGGGCCCGGGACGCCCATGTGCCAGTAGTTGTCGGCCTTGCCCCGACGCACGATCCGCTCGGCGGGGATCGTGGTGTACTCGGCCCAGAGCCGCTCCGCCTCGTCGTCGTCCTGGTAGACGGTCGCCCAGAGCCGGTCGGGGTCGAGGCCGTAGCCGCCGTCGTCCTGCGATGTCGTGAGCAGGGCCCACGCGAAGCGGATCGCGTCCTTCTTGAAGTAGTCGCCGAAGGAGAAGTTGCCATTCATCTGGAAGAACGTGCCGTGGCGCGAGGTCTTGCCGACCTCGTCGATGTCACCCGTCCGGACACACTTCTGCACGCTCGTCGCGCGGTCCCACTGGGGGGTCTCCTGACCGAGGAAGTACGGCTTGAAGGGCACCATGCCGGCGTTGACGAACAGCAGGTTGGGGTCCTCGTGGATCAGCGGCGCGGAGGGCACCACCGTGTGGCCGTTCTTCTCGAAGAAGGCGAGCCAGCGGCGCCGGATCTCAGCGGTTTCCATGTCGTGTCAGTCCTGGGGGTCGAGATGCGTCGAGTCGGGTGCGTCGGCCGCGGTCGCCGGGCACAGGGAATCCTACGTTCAGCGACGCTACCCGCCGAAGTGGGTTTCCCCGGTCGACCTCGGCCGGACAGGGTGGGCCATAGATTGGCGGGATGACACTGGAGCTCGGCCTGGACACCTTCGGCGACATCGCGCTCGGTGAGGACGGGCAGCCGCTTCCCGCCGCGACCGTCATCCGCGAGGTGCTCGCCGAGGGACAGCTCGCCGACCGCCTCGGGCTCGACTTCTTCGGGGTGGGCGAGCACCACCGGCCCGACTACGCGGTCTCGGCGCCCGACACCGTGCTCGCGGGTCTGGCGACGACGACCAGCCACATCCGGCTCGGCTCATCCGTGACGGTGCTCAGCTCCGACGACCCGATCCGCGTGTTCCAGCGGTTCTCCACGGTCGACGCCCTGTCCAACGGTCGCGCCGAGATCACGGTGGGGCGAGGCTCCTTCGTCGAGTCCTTCCCACTGTTCGGGCTCGCGCTGCAGGACTACGAGGTGCTCTTCAGCGAGAAGCTCGACCTGCTCACGAAGGTGTTGCAGGAGAGGGCCTTCCGCTGGGAGGGCTCGGTGCGACCGCCCGTGGAGACGGGTCCCGTCATGCCACCGACAGAGTCCGGTCACCTGCCGACATGGGTCGGCGTGGGCGGCACGCCCGCGTCGGTCGTGCGAGCGGCCCACTACGGACTGCCCATCGTCATCGCGATCATCGGTGGTGCAAGCGCCCAGTTCGCCCCGCTGGCCGACCTCTACCGCCGGGCGTGTGACGAGTCCGGCCACCCCGGGCTGCCCATCGGCGTCCACTCCCCCGGGCACGTGGCCGCCACGGACGAGGAGGCGCGCGAGCAGTACCTCCCGCACTTCATCGAGCAGATGCGCAAGATCGGTCGCGAGCGCGGGTGGGCACCGATGACGCAGGAGGCCGCGAAGGCGCAGCTCTCACCCGAGGGTGCCGTCTACTGCGGCTCCCCCGAGACCGTGGCGGGCAAGATCGCCCGGACGGTCACCGTGCTCGGTGCCTCGCGCTTCCAGTTCAAGTACTCCAACGGGCGCCTGCCCCACGACCTGCGGATGGAGTCGATCCGGCTGTTCGGCGAGGAGGTCGCCCCGCGCGTCCGCGAGCTCTTGCGCTGAGTCCCACCCCTAGGTAGAGTTAGACCATGGGAACGCGGCATGGTCCTCGGATGACCGGGCCCACGCGCGCCGTGCTGCACGTGTTCCTCAGCGCCGACGACGTGGACCACTACGGGCTGGCCATCGGTGCGGCCACCCGCCTCCCGAGCGGCACGGTTCACCCCATCCTCGCCCGGCTCGAGGGCCTGGACTGGCTGTCGAGCCGCTGGGAGGACGTCGACCCGGCCGATGCCGGTCGCCCGCGCCGTCGGCTCTACCGCCTCACCGAGTCCGGTCGCACCCAGGCGCGGGCGGCCGTGGCTGCCGCAGACGAACGCCGTGCCCGGCTCGCCCGCCGGCCAGCGCTCACCCCGGTGCAGCCATGACCTCCCTCGCGAACGCTCTCGTCTCCGCCGGCGTGCTCCTGCTCCCCCAGCAGGAGCGCCGCCGCTACGCCGAGGAGCTCGAGTCGGATCTGCGGTCCCAGCCGCGCTGGGGCCGACTTCCGTATGCCGTGTCCCTCCTGCTCGGGATGCCGCACCTTCGCTGGGAGGTGCTGCGCCGACAGGCCGGCCAGCCGGTGCCCTTCTGCTTCGTGGGCATGCACCGCAACCTCACGGTGCACCCGAACCCGGACGACGGGTCGATCATCGCCAGGCAGTGCATCCTCTGCCACCGCATCCACGACCCTCGGCAGTACCTCGGCAGGGCCAACCCTGAGGGCCTCGGCTGGATCGCCGCAGGCCAAGGCAAGTGAACCTCACCCGCGGCCGAGCCGCTCCTTGAGCCAGGTCCAGCGTTCCTGCAGCCGGGCCTCGAAGCCCCTGTCGGTCGGCCGGTAGTAGTCCGTCGAACCGTGCAGGTCGTCCGGCAGGTACTGCTGGCGCGCCACGCCGTCGGGCTGGTCGTGCGCGTAGACGTAGCCGTCGCCATGCCCGAGACGGGAGGCACCGGCATACCCGCTCCCGCGAAGGTGAGGGGGCACCGCCCCGCCACGTCCGCCACGCACGTCGGCAATGGCGGCATTGATCCCGGCATACGCCGCATTGCTCTTGGGCGCGAGGGTGTTGTGGACGACCGCCTGGGCCAGGATGATCCGCGCCTCTGGCATGCCGATCTGCGCGACAGCATGCATCGCAGCCACCGCCGTCTGGAGCGCGGTCGGGTCACCCATGCCGACGTCCTCGCTGGCGGAGATGACGATGCGCCGCGCGATGAAGCGCGGGTCCTCACCGGCCTCGAGCTGACGGGCGAGGTAGTGCAGTGCGGCGTCCACGTCGGACCCACGCATCGACTTGATGAAGGCGGAGGCGACGTCGTAGTGCTGGTCGCCGGTCTTGTCGTAGCGCACCGAGGCCTGGGCCACGGCCTGCTCGGCGTGCTCGAGCGTGATCTCGATGGGCGCGTCGTCCGTGCGCCCCGCGGGAGCGTCGTCGAGCGCCACCCCCGCTGCCGCCTCGAGGGACGTGAGCGCCCGACGGGCGTCCCCACCGGAGATGCGCACGAGGTGCTCGCGCGCCTCGCTCGACAACGTGTATGCCGCGTCGAGACCGCGCGCGTCGCTCACCGCCGAGTCCAGGACGTCGGAGACCTCCTCGTCGTCGAGGGAGGTGAGCGAGATGAGCATCGATCGAGAGAGCAGCGGCGCGATGACCGCGAAGGACGGGTTCTCGGTGGTCGCAGCGACGAGGATGACCTGTCGCGTCTCCACACCGGGCAGCAGCGCGTCCTGCTGGGCCTTGGTGAAGCGGTGGATCTCGTCGAGGAAGAGCACCGTCTGGCGGCCGTAGAGGTCGCGGTTGCGGGCCGCCGCCTCCATGACGGCGCGCACGTCCTTGACGCCGGCAGTGACGGCCGACAGCTCGACGAACTCACGGTTGGCCGCGGTGGCGACGAGGTGCGCCAGCGTGGTCTTTCCCGTTCCCGGTGGCCCCCAGATGATCGCGCTGAGCGACCCGGCCGTGCCACCCGAACCCTCGATCAGCCGGCGCAGTGGGCTGCCGGCCCGCAGGACGTCACCCTGGCCGCGCACCTCGTCGATGGAGGCCGGGCGCATCCGGACCGCCAGCGGCGGGATCGTCTCGGCCGCCGGCCCACTCCCGGAGGAGGCGAAGAGGTCGTCACCGGCTGCCACCGAGCCAGCCTAGCCGTCACCGCCGACGGTGCCGCCGAGTCCTCATCCCTGCTGGTCAGGGACCGGTCCGGTGCGTAGGTTGGAACCGACCCCGCGGTCCACGACGAAAGGTGAAGCCATGCCCGACAGCTCGTCCGTCACGTTGCACCACGAGGACACCGGCGGCGATGGTCGCCCGGTCGTCCTCATCCACGGCTGGCCCCTGTCGGGGGCCTCGTGGAAGGACACCGTGCCTGCCCTCACCGACGCGGGCCTGCGGGTCATCACCTACGACCGGCGCGGGTTCGGGCAGTCGGCCGCCTCCCCGGACAACCACTACGACTACGACTCCCTCACCAGCGACCTCGCCGGCCTGCTCGAGCGCCTCGACCTGCGGGACGTCTCGCTGGTCGGGTTCTCCATGGGTGGCGGCGAGGTCGCGCGCTACGTCGGCACGCACGGTGAGGACCGGGTGCACAGCATCGTCCTCGCCTCGGCGATCCCGCCGTGGCTCGTCAAGAGCGAGGACAACCCCGACGGCGGTCTCCCGCGCGAGGAGGCCCACACGATGCAGGCAGGCCTGCGGGCGGACCGAGAGGCGTTCCTCGACGAGTTTCTGACGAACTTCTTCAGCGCCGACGGCGAGCTCAAGGTCACCCAGGAGCAGCGCGCCGAAGCACTGGCCCTGGCGGCCCAGGCCGACCTCGACGCGGCAGCCGAGTGCATCGGGTCCTGGCTCGAGGACTTCACCGACGACCTCTCCAAGGTCACCGTGCCCACCCTCGTCATCCACGGCGACTCCGACGCGATCGTCCCGATCGAGGTTTCCGGCAGGCGCACCCACGAACAGGTGGCCGGGAGCGAGCTCGTCGTCGTCGAGGACGGCCCCCACGGCATCAACGTCAGCCACACCGAGGAGTTCAACGCGGCGCTCCTCCGCTTCCTCACGGCGTGAGCCCGCTGCACCCCTGACCGGTCAGGACGAGGTGGCGCGCACCTTGTCGAGCCGGGCCGTGAGCGACTCGACGCGGTGCGAGTTGCTGTGCAGGCCGATGTAGCGCGGCCCGAACACGGCCAGGAGTGCGTCGTCGAGCCGTCGCACGGCACCGGCCGGGTACTTGTAGTCCATGCGCTCGTTGATCCCGTCCACGTCGATGGTGCCGAGCAGGCCACCGAGCTCGTCCAGCGAGGTGATGCCGAGCTCGAGCAGCAGCCCGGAGATCCACGAGTAGTGGTCGGTGCGCGACCAGCCCGCCTCCTTGAAGTGCGCGGACAGGAACGCGGCGAGGTCGGTGCCACTGATGCGCGGGTCGTCGTCGGCGGCGACGTTCCCCTGGTCCGCGGCTCCGGCCTGGAGCCGGTCACGGATCGCGGTGAACTCGCGGTCGGCCAGCTCCAGCAGGCCTGCCGCAAGCGTGAACCGGCGATCGAGGTCGGAGACGTCCTCGGCCGGCACGGATCCCTTGTAGCGGACGTCGTGCTCGAACTCGGCCCAGGCGTGCTGGAGGATGGTGCGTACCTGGACTGATGCCGAACGCCCGCGAAGATGCGCGTATGCCGGGTCGCCATCCTCGTCGTCGAGCGTCACCAGGAGGTGCCGGCTGGAGTAGCCGAAGCGGCCCTCCTTGGCGGTCTCCTGACCCAGGTCCCGGTCGTCCAGGACGCTGAACTCCCCCGAGAGGAGGTCGGCCACGGCAGCGACGTCGCCCTGCAGGTAGGTCACGACGCGCACGCCGATCTGGTCGGTGATCTCGGTGAGCGGGTCCGAGTACGCGGCTTTGCCGTCCTGCGTCTGGGACGCCTTGCCGGCGAAGGAGGCGATGCTCTTGGCCCGTCCGGTGACGCTGACGTAGTTGATGCCGGCGTCGTCGAGCATCGCCGTCACCATGGCGACGAACTCGTCGGTGACCCGGCGCAGCTCGGGCTGGAGCTGCGCGTAGCGGCGGACAGCCTGCTGGACGGCCTCGCTCTCGGTCATGACCACCCCAGGACCCGGCGCAGCCCGGAGGTGCCCGTGGCGGGGTCGTGGTGCACTGCCCGGATGCCCAGCTCGAGGGCTGTGGCCACGTTGGCACGGTTGTCGTCGACGAAGCCGACCCCGCTGCGGTCCTCCGGCGCCACGCCCAGGGCCTCGAGCACGCGCTCGAAGTACTCGCGCTCGGGCTTCATGGTCCCGAGATCGCACGAGTAGAACGAACGGTCGAAGAGGTCGTCGTAGCCGAAGCGTCCTCGGAGGAACTCCTTGCGGTGGTCCTGCTGGTTCGTGGCGAGGACGCAGGACACGCCCGACGCCGCCACCTCACGCACGAGCTGGACCGCCTCGCCGTCGGGGTCGACCAGCTCCCACAGGCCCAGGAGGTCATCGACACTGGCCGTGACCTCGGGCCACTCGAGCAGCAGCGCGGACAGGGAGTCGCGGAACGACTCCTCACCACGCAGTGCGGGCAGCTCAGCGGCGAACAGCGCCTCGGCGAACCCCGGTCCTCCCCACGCCTCGAGGCGCGGGGCCCACTCGTGGCGCGGGTGCTGCAGGACGCCATCGGCGTCCCACAGGAGCACTGTGACCGGACGCGCTGGGTCCAGCGGGCGGTCGACCACGATGTCGGACCCAGCGCGAACGGTCACGGTCAGGCCTGCTCGCCGGACTTCGGCCCAGGATTCGGCTCGGACTTCGGCTCGGACTTCGGCTCTGGCTTGGCGTCGACGCCGGCCTCCTTGCGCTGCTCCGGCGTGATGGGTGCCGGCGCTGCCGTCAGCGGGTCGTAGCCGCCACCGGACTTCGGGAAGGCGATGACGTCGCGGATCGAGTCCGTGCCCGCGAGCAGCGAGACGATACGGTCCCAGCCGAACGCGATGCCGCCGTGTGGAGGAGCGCCGAAGGCGAAGGCGTCGAGGAGGAAGCCGAACTTCTCCTGGGCCTCCTCGTCGGACAGCCCCATGACCTTGAAGACGCGCTCCTGGACGTCCCGACGGTGGATACGGATGGACCCGCCACCGATCTCGTTGCCGTTGCAGACCATGTCGTAGGCATAGGCGAGCGCCGGGCCCGGGTCGGTGTCGAAGGTGTCCATGAACTCGCCCTTGGGCGAGGTGAAGGCGTGGTGAACGGCCGTCCACGCTCCTCCACCGACAGCGACGTCACCCGCGGCGACGGCCTCGGACGCCGGCTCGAACAGCGGCGCGTCGAGCACCCACAGGAAGCTCCACGCACTCTCGTCGATGAGCTCGCAGCGCCTGCCGATCTCGAGGCGGGCGGCCCCGAGCAGAGCACGGGAGGACTTCGTCGGGCCAGCGGCGAAGAAGACGCAGTCGCCGGGCTGGGCACCGACGTGGGCAGCCAGACCGGCCTTCTCCTGCTCGGAGAGGTTCTTGGCGACGGGGCCTCCCAGCTCGCCGTCCTCGGTGACGAGGACGTAGGCGAGCCCCTTGGCACCGCGGCTCTTGGCCCAGTCCTGCCAGGCGTCCAGCTGCTTGCGCGGCTGGCTCGCGCCACCGGGCATGACCACGGCGCCGACGTACTCCGCCTGGAACACCCGGAACGGGGTGTCCTTGAAGTAGTCGGTGCACTCGACGAGCTCGTTGCCGAAGCGCAGGTCGGGCTTGTCCGACCCGAAGCGCCTCATGGCGTCGACGTAGGTCATCTGCTCGAAGGGGGTGTCGAGGTCGACGCCGATGAGCTGCCAGACGGCCTTGACGATCGCCTCGCCGAGCTCGAGGACGTCGGCCTGCTCGACGAAGGACATCTCGATGTCGAGCTGGGTGAACTCGGGCTGGCGGTCGGCGCGGAAGTCCTCGTCGCGGTAGCAGCGCGCGATCTGGTAGTAGCGCTCCATGCCGGCGACCATGAGCAGCTGCTTGAACAGCTGCGGGCTCTGCGGCAGGGCGTACCAGGAGCCCGGAGCCAGGCGGGCCGGCACGAGGAAGTCGCGTGCGCCCTCCGGCGTGGACCGCGTGAGGGTCGGGGTCTCGATCTCGACGAAGTCGCGCTCGCCGAGCACCGAGCGTGCGGCAGCGTTGACCTTGGAGCGCAGGCGCAGGGCTGCTCCGGCGGACGACGAACCCGGACGACGCAGGTCGAGGTAGCGGTACTTGAGGCGCGCCTCCTCACCCACCGTGACGCGCTCGTCGATCTGGAACGGCAGCGGCGCGCTGGGGGCCAGCACCTCGATCGCCGAGGCCACGACCTCGACCTCGCCCGTGGGGAGCTCAGGGTTGACGTTGGCCTCGGTGCGGGCGACGACCTCGCCGGTCACCCTGATGCAGAACTCGGCGCGCAGGTCGTGTGCCGCGCCGGTGAGGACCTCGTCGCGCGCGACGACCTGGACCACGCCGCTGGCGTCGCGCAGGTCGATGAAGGCCACTCCCCCGTGATCGCGACGCTTGCCGACCCAGCCGGTGAGCGTGACGGTCTGGTTGGTGTGGTCGGCGCGCAGAGTGCCGGCCTCATGAGTGCGGAGCACGAGGGGTCCTGTCGGTTCGGGGGGTGGGTGAACCCCGTCATCCTACGGAGTCGGGCGGACCACGCACGAACCGCATTTCCGGTGGCGAAGCCTCCGAGCGGCGCGGGCCACGCGGGGCTCAGTCGCTCGGAGCCACACCGTCGCGGTAGAACCAGCGGCCCGCCCGACGCACGAACGTGCTCCGCTCACTCATGGCGCCGCTCTGGCCGGCGCTGCCCGCCCCCGACCGCCAACGGGCCGTGAACTCCACGACGCCCTCGACGTCGTCGCCCGACACCTCGACCACCCGGAGGCCGATCCACTCGACCGAGCTGTCGAGGTCGACCTCCGCCGGCCGGGTCTCGGGGTGCCAGGTGCGGAAGACGTGGTCCGGGTTCCCCACCGCGTATGCCGTGTAGCGCGACCGCATGAGGGTCTCGGGAGTCGGCGGCCAGGTCTCCCGCGTGACGAAGGGACCGCAGCAGGTGGCGAGTGTGGCACCGGCAGGCAGCCCGCCGCACGGGCAGGACTGCGTGGCGCCCCCGGGGATCATGCTCGCTGCGACCCGCCGGGGCCCTGCGGCCACGGGGTGTCGTGGGGGCGCAACGTCGTCCAGCCGCGCTCCCTGCCGACATGGGTCGCCAGGACGGCAGAGACGAGGATCCCGTTCTGCAGTCGCCCGTCGAGCACCGCCTCGAGGACGTCGTCGAGCGCCACCCATGCGACCGGCATACCGTGCTCCTCCGCCTCGCGGACGTGACGGTCCTGCGACGCGACCGGCGAGACGTCGCGTGCGAGGTAGACGCGGATCGCCTCGTCCAGCCCACCCGGTGACGGCCTCAGGTCGACGAGGACGTCGAGACGCTTCGCGACGAGGTCGGCCTCCTCGTGCAGCTCGCGCAGGGCGGCCTTCCACGGGGGCTCGCCCGCGACGTCGAGAAGGCCGGCGGGCACCTCCCACTCGCGCATCCGGATGGGGTGGCGGTACTGGTGGACCAGGCAGATGCGATCGTGCTCGTCGAGCGCGACCACCGCCACGGCGCCGGGGTGCCTGACGTACTCGCGCACGTGCAGCCCGGCATCGCCGAGGTCGACCTGGTCGCGCACGACGTCCCAGACACGGCCCGCCATGACGACCTCCGACTCGCGCACCTGCTGCGGGTCGAACTCGTCACGGAGCTCCTGCGGGGTCATGAGACCTCGGCCTCCAGGCTCACCTTGGGGCGCTCGACCTCGACGAGACGGGCGGCCCGCTGCTCCTCGATCGCTGCTCCGATCAGCCCCGCGAAGAGGGGGTGTGCCCGCGTCGGGCGTGACTTGAACTCGGGGTGGGCCTGCGTCGCGACGTAGTAGGGGTGCTCGTCGCGCGAGAGCTCGACGAACTCGACGAGCCCGAGGTCGGGGTGCGTGCCCGAGATGACCAGGCCCGCGTCCTCGATTTGCGCCCGGTAGTCCTCGTTGACCTCGTAACGGTGGCGGTGGCGCTCGTCAGCACTCAGGGCGCCGCCGTAGACCTCGGAGACCACGGAGCCGGCGACGAGGTCAGCCCGCTGCGAACCCAGCCGCATCGTGCCGCCGAGGTTGCCGGCGCCCTCGACGAACGCCTTCTGCTCCTCGATGGTCGCGATGACCGGTGCGGGCGTCTCGGGGTCGAACTCGGTCGAGCTCGCGCCCTCGATGCCGGCGACGTTGCGGGCGTACTCGATGACCATGCACTGCAGCCCGAGGCAGATGCCGAGCGTCGGGACGCGGTGGGTGCGTGCCCACGTGAGCGCCCCGAGCTTGCCCTCGATCCCCCGCACGCCGAATCCGCCGGGCACGAGGACTGCGTCGACACCGCCGAGAGCCTTCTGGGCTCCGGCCTCGGTCTGGCACTCGTCGCTGGCGACCCAGCGGATGGTGACCTTGGCGTCGTGGTGGAAGCCGCCGGCGCGCAGGGCCTCGGTGACGGACAGGTAGGCGTCGGGCAGGTCGACGTACTTGCCGACGAGCGCGACCTCGACCTGGTGCTCTGGGTTGTGGACGCGCCCGAGCAGCTTGTCCCAGTCGGTCCAGTCGACGTCGCGGAAGATCAGCGACAGGCGACGGATGACGTAGGCGTCGAGGCCCTCGCGGTGCAGCACCTTGGGGATGTCGTAGATGCTCGGGGCGTCGACGCAGGCGGCAACGCCCTCGGTGTCGACGTCGCACATGAGCGAGATCTTGCGCTTGATGGAGTCGGGGATCTCCCGGTCGGCGCGCAGGACGAGGGCATCGGGCTGGATGCCGACCTGGCGCAGCGCTGCGACCGAGTGCTGGGTCGGCTTCGTCTTGAGCTCGCCGCTGGGCGCGAGATAGGGCACGAGCGAGACGTGGAGGAAGAACACGCTGTCGCGACCGAGGTCGTGGCGCACCTGGCGCGCGGCCTCGAGGAAGGGCAGCGACTCGATGTCACCGACCGTCCCCCCGATCTCGGTGATGATGACGTCGGGCGCCTCGGCGTCCTCGACACCGGGTGCGCCGGCCGCCTGGGCGCGCATCCGGTCCTTGATCTCGTTGGTGATGTGCGGGATCACCTGCACGGTGTCCCCGAGGTACTCACCACGGCGTTCCTTGGCGATGACCGTGTTGTAGACCTGCCCGGTCGTGACGTTGGCCTTGCCGACGAGGTTGCGGTCGAGGAAGCGCTCGTAGTGCCCCACGTCGAGGTCGGTCTCGGCACCGTCGTCGGTGACGAACACCTCGCCGTGCTGGAACGGGTTCATCGTCCCGGGGTCGACGTTGAGGTAGGGGTCGAGCTTCTGCATCGTCACGCGCAGACCGCGTGCCCTGAGCAGGAATCCGAGGCTGGATGCCGTGAGGCCCTTGCCGAGCGAAGAGGCGACGCCTCCGGTCACGAAGATCTGTTTCGTCTGAGCCACCACGGGCTTCAACAATACGTCATCGACGAGGGCCGGCTCACCACGACGCACCGCGGGGCAGACGAAGGCACCGCCATGTCAGAGGACCGACCGGTATGCCGCGAGCGCGGCTTCCAGCGCATCGGCACTCGTGGGGAGCTCGCCTCCACGACTGATGGCGCGAGAGCGCAGGTCGTCACGCACTGCTCCGTGGACGAGGACGTCGGCCAGGGCCCGAGCCATGGAGGCGACGTCACCCACCGGCACGAGGATCGCGGCGTCCCCGACGACGGCGCCCGTGCCACCGGCGTCCGTGGCCACGATGGCCGCACCGGCGTGGAGCGCCTCCTGGAGCCCGACCGGCTGGCCCTCCCAACGCGCCGTGGAGACCACGGCGTCGGCTGCCGCGATGAGGTCGGCGACGTCGGTGCGGTGGCCCAGGAGCCGGACGGGGACACAGCACGTGTCGATGCGTTGCTGGAGCCGCTCGCGGTCGGGGCCGTCCCCGGCGACGGCGGCCAGCACGGGGATCTCGTGGCGCTGGAGCATCTCGGCGACAGCGTCGATCAGGAGGTCGAGGTCCTTCTGGGGTGCGAGACGCGCGACCGTGACGAGTAGGAGCGTGCGTGCGTCGATGCCGAGGTCACGGCGGACCGCGTAGCGGTCGTGGGTCACCGTGCCGGGCGGCGGTGCGGCGATGACCGCGAGCTCCGCGCGTCGCGCACCCAGCCCGAGCTGGGTCTCGACGATGTCCGCGGAGACACCGAGCACCAGGTCCGCGGCCCGGGCGACGACGCGCTCCAGGACCGCATGGATCCTCCCGGAGAGCCCTCCACCGGGCGAGGCGTTGTGCAGCGTGACGACCAGCGGTGTGGGGACGCGCACGAGGGCGAGGGCGGCCAGAGCCCCCACGCGGGCACCGTGGGCGTGGACGACGTCCGCGCTGCCGCCCACGTCACGCATCGTGGCGATGGCACGGGAGTCGTGGAGTGGGTGAGGGCGGTCGGCGATGCCGAGCGCGACGGTCGCGGCCCCGGCCCCGGCGAGGTCGAACTGGTCAAGCTCACCGGCAGGCGCGAGCACCACGACGTCGTGCCCGGCACCCACGAGGCCCTGGGCGAGCTCGCGCACGTGCTTGCCCGTGCCACCGGTGCTCGTGCCCATGATGAGAGCGACTCTCACTGCTGCGACTCCTTCTGGCGACGACGACGACCCCGGTCGCGCAGCTCCTGCACTCCCGCCCGGTCCATCACGAACATGCCGAGCACGTGCACCACCATGGTGAGACCACCGACCAGGACGCCGGCCCCCAGCGAGGCGAGCACACCGCTCGTGTCGAGGAAGTGGGTGAGGCTGTCACCGATCGCGATGGCGATCGCCGCCGCCACCACGGCGGCACCGAGGGTGCGACCCGTCCCGGACAGGGCGCCCGGTCCCCACTCGCGACGCACGAGGAGGGACAGGACGATGGCCGAGCCGGTCATGCCCAGTGTCGACGCGACGCCGAGGACACCCAGGGTCGTGGCCGCGTCCGAGCCGTCGGGGATCCACACGACCGGCAGCACCCCAGCGACGAGCCACCCGCCAGCCACCACGGCACCGGCATGCATCGGGCGTCCGCGGACATAGAGCGCGCGGGTGAGCAGGGCGGCCACGCTGAAGCCCACAAGGCCCGGAGCGTAGGCCGCCAACCCGCCCGGCAGGGCCGTGAGCGCGTCCCGCCCCGTTCCGCTGCCGCCACGGTCCCAGGCGAGGAAGAAGCCGCCGACGTGCCGCGAGACGGCGATGAGCGCGGCCGCCGCGCCGGACGTGAGCAGGATGACGCCGCGCAGGCTGCGGGCCATGGTCCTGGCTGCCGTGGACACCGAGGCACTGTCCCGGTTCGCCCCCTCCGCGTGCGCGAGGGCCGGGAAGGCGGCGGTCGCCACGGGAACGGCAAGGACGGCATACGGCAGGAGGTAGACGGCCTGGATGTAGGCGTAGGCGTTGACGACACCGATGTCGATCGTTCGCGGCTCGTGGGTCAGCCACAGCGTCAGCGCGACGGCGGTCTGCTGGGCGGCCAGCGCGAGGACACCGGCGCCGGCCAGGGTGGCCGCCCGCCGCCCGAGGCCCCCCGGGAAGGACAGGGTGGGGCGCAGCCGTGTGCCGGTGCGCAGGGTGGGGACGAGGAGGGGCAGGCTGAGCACGACGACGCCCAGGGTGGTGCCGCCGGCGAGGACCCAGACCGCCTTCGAACCCACCGCGTCGGCGGGGACCGGGCCGCTGACCATGCTCCGGTAGGCGACGTAGGCGGCCATCACCACGATGCTCGAGAACAGCGGAGCCAGGGCAGCCGCGAGGAAGCGTCGGTGGGCCTGCAGCACACCGGCCAGGACCACGCCCAGGCCGTAGAGCACGATCTGCGGGGCGAAGATCCGCAGCATGTCGGTGCCGAGCGCCACGCTCCCCGGCCGCCTCCGGTCGTCGAGCAGGAGCTCGCTGAGCCACGGTGCCGCCACGAAGACGGCGACCGACAGGGGCACGAGGATGACGACCGCCCAGGTCAGCAGGGCCGAGGCGCTCCGATCGGAGTCCTCCCGCCGACCCGCCCCGAGCTGCCCCGCCACCAGGGGGACGGCGATGGCCGCGAGCGCCCCACCGGCCGCGACCTCGTAGACGACGTTGGGCAGGGTGTTGACCGTCTGGTACGTGTCACCGACCGGGCCGGCACCGACACTGCCCGAGAACACCATCGTCCGGACGAAGCCCGCGAGCCGGGAGAGCAGCGTGGCCACGGCGACCACGACGGCTGCGCGCGCCACTGACGTGCCGATGGCGCCCTTGGTCACGCGCGACCCCAGCGATCGAGCCGTCGCAGCACCTCGTTGCCGTCGATGACCTTGCTGAACGACACCTTCTCCGACAGGACGGTCAGACCGGCGGTGACGGCGAGCGCGACGAGCCGACCGCGCAGCCCCGTGCGCTCGAGGAGGGCGAGACCGACCAGGGCACCGGCGGCGTTGGCACCGGTGTCTCCCAGCATCGACGTCCCTCGCAGGTCACCCGGAAGGACACCTGCCGCTGCCCCGACCGCCGCTGCCGCTGTCGCCGCGCCGCGGGTGGAGACCGGCACGAGCAGCGGGAGCGCACTGACGGCGACGACCTTGAGCGTGCGACCCGGGCGGAGGTCGAAGAGGTTGGCGAGGTTGGCCGAGCCGGCGACGGCCGCGCCACCCACGAGCGAGGTCAGCAGCCCGTGATCCGTGTGCCGGTCGGCGAGCACGGCGGCGGCAAACCCCGTCGCGCCGAGGCCGACGATCTTGACCGCTCCGGTCGTCACCTCACCCCGGGCGAGGGCACCGAGGTGGCCCCTGAGGCCCTTGCTCGAGGAGTCGCCGGCAAGGTCGTCGAGCGCACCGAAGCCCCCGGCGCCGAGGGCAGCCACGAGGCCCGGCAGGGCCGGGGGGCCTGCGGCGAGCGCACCCGTCGCGGCAGCCACGGCATACACCGGTCCCTCGAGCAGGGTCACAGTGCGGCCGGCGTGGTTGACGCGCTCCCACCGCGCGCGCCGGCTGTCGGGGAGGCGCGGGTGCGCCGCCATGGCTGCCCACGCGGTGGTCGCCGCGACGACCGCCCCGAGGAGCGGACGTCGGCTCATGACGCCGGGATCGGCGGGTAGGCGCCGGACACACCGTCGCCGAGGCCGTACTGGCCCACGTCGCCGGCGAGCTGCTCGACCAGGGCGTAGACGACGCTGACCCGGCCCAGGGACAAGCCCACGTCGTCGACGGTCGAGAGCGTGCGCGACGTCGCCGCGTCACCGCGTGCCGCGCGCACCACCGAGGCGCCACCCTGGAACCCGGTGACGCCGACGTCTGCAGCCAGCACGGCTCCACGGCCGGCGCGGTCAAGGGCTGCAGCGAGGCCGGCGAGACGGGCGGCCTGCCGGTCGCGCTCGGTGGCGATGTCGCCCTTGATCGGCGCGCTGACGAGGACGGCCGTGCTCGCCCGCGTGAGGTCCGCCGCCTCGGCGTCGATGAGCTCGGCCCCCGCAAGGGCGTCGAGGGCTGCCTTGCCCGCGTCGCTGATGGCTGCCGCGTCGGGGGCCACGAGGGCGGTCGCGAGCACCTCGTCGAGCGGGGCCAGGTTGGCCTTGTCGGCCTCGGGGAGTCCCAGCGCGCGTCGTTGCTCGCTGGCGAGCTGGCGCTGCTTGGCCCTGGCGTCGTCGTCCTTGGGGACCCAGGTGTCCCTGACCGTCGTCTGTGACACGACCGTGGCACCGGCTGCCTTGAGGGTCTCGATGACGGCCTTGGTGTCGTCGGCGTCCGCGTTGGGCAGCACCACGAGGGCGACCTTGACGTCGGTCAGGGTGCCGCCGACGAGCCGTTGACGGGCCGCCAGCGTGAAGTCGTCGTGGGCCGTGGCCGACTTGCGCGCGGCATCGAGCTCGGCGCGCAGGGTGGCGCGGTCCTCGCGCAGCTGTGTCACCTCGGACGTGAGCGTGTCGCCGATCTGCCCCTTGAGGGGCCCCGCACCGAGCACGATCCCCACGGCCAGGGCCATGAAGATCGAGACGATGGAGACGAGGTGGTAGCGGAAGTCGATCACGTGAAGATTCCTCCGAGTGCTGACCAGAGATCGTCGAACCGTGCGCCAAGCACCTGCAGGAGCACCTTGCCCCCCGGGGTGGCCCAGAGCGCAGCCGCAAGCGCCAAGAGGCCGACGAGCACCATGAGCAGGAGCGAAGCCCCCGAGATGCGCGAGCGGTAGAGGCGGCTCACCCCCTTGGCGTCGACGAGCTTGCCACCGACCCGCAGGCGGGTGAGGAACGTGCTGGCCATGCCTGAGCGGCCCTTGTCGAGGAACTCAATGAGCGTCGCGTGCGTGCCGACGGCGACGATGAGCGTGGCCCCCTTGTCGTCGGCGAGCAGCATCGCGACGTCCTCGCTCGTGCCGGTGGCCGGGAACACGACAGGTTCCACACCAAGCTCGACGACGCGTTCAAGACCGGGTGCCTTGCCGTCGCGGTAGGCGTGGACGACGACCTCGGCGCCGCACTGGAGCGTCGCGTCGGAGACGGAGTCCATGTCGCCGACGATGAGGTCGGGCTTGTGCCGCGCCTCGACGATCGCGTCGGCGCCACCGTCGACGCCGATGAGGATCGGCTTGTACTCCCGGATGTAGGACCGCAGCATCCGCAGGTCCTCCTTGTAGTGGTAGCCGCGCACGACGATGAGGACGTGACGACCCTCGAGGTCGGTCCTGATGTCGGGCACACCGACACCGTCGAGGAGCAGGGCTCGCTCCTGCTTGAGGTACTCCATGGTGTTCGCGGCGAACGCCTCGAGCTGGACGTTGAGCCCCTCGCGTGCCTCGGCCATCGACGCGACGACCGACGGGCCGTCGAGGGCCTGACCGGTGGCCACCACCTTCTCGCCCGCCATGAGGTTGTCGCCGTCGAGGTGGACGAGGGTGCCCTCGGAGACCGCCATGGCGTCCTCTCCCACGGCGTCGAGCAGGGGGATGCCGGCGGCGAGCAGGATCTCCGGGCCGAGGTTGGGATAGCGGCCCGAGATCGAGCTCGCGGCGTTGACCACTGCCGAGGGACGACAGGCCACGAGCGCCTCGGCGCTCACCTTGTCGATGTCGATGTGGTCGATGATGGCGATGTCACCCTGCTTGAGCCGCTTGGTCAGGTCCTTGGTGCGCGGGTCCACGCGGGCAGGTCCACTGACCCCAGCGGGAGCGGGGTCGCGTTCGCGGCGCAGTCGGGTCGAGAAGGGCATCCCGCACATCGTGCCACGGTGCTCTGCGACCTTCGCAGAGGGCGCGGCCGCTCAGACCTGTGCGTTCTGGCCCAGGCCCGCGAGCAGGTCACGGGCGTGCTCGAGGGCGGCCTCGCTCACGGTGCCGGCGAGCATGCGCGCCAGCTCGGTGACCCGCTCCTCCCCCTCGACGCGCCGCACCCCGCTGCGGGTGACCTGGCCGTCATCGGACTTCGAGACCACCAGGTGGTGGTCGGCGTGTGCGGCGACCTGCGCCAGGTGCGTGACGACGATGACCTGGGCGGAGGCGGCCAGCGCGGCGAGCCGGGCACCGATGTCGAGGGCGGCCCGTCCGCCCACCCCGGCGTCCACCTCGTCGAAGACGAACGTGGGCACCGATCCGGTGGCCTCGGCGGTCGCGACCTCGATGGCGAGCATCACTCGCGACAGCTCACCACCGGAGGCGGTCCTGCTGACACTGCGGGGCGCACTGCCGACGTTGGCGGCCAGGCCGATCTCGACGTCGTCGCCACCGTGGGGACCGAGACGGCCGGCCGGTTCGACACCCACGACCACTTGGGCCGACCCCATCGCGAGGTGGGACAGCTCTTCGGCGATGCGGGCGGCCAGCGCCTTGCCTGCCTTGCGACGCGCGGCACCGAGCTTGTCGGCCGCTGCGGCGCGCGCGGACTCGAGCTCGCCCACCTCACGCTCCAGCTCGCCGATCCGGTCGTCGTCTCCCTCGAGCTCGAGGACCCGGCGTGAGGCCGTGGCGCTCCAGGCAAGGACGTCGTCCACCGTGTCCCCGTAGCTGCGGGTCAGCTCGCCCAGCAGCGCTCGACGCTCCTGGACCCACTCGAGCCGCCCGGGGTCGAGATCCACGTCCGCGACATAGCCCGACAGGTCGGAGGCCAGGTCGGTCACCAGGTGGCTGACGTCCGTGAGCCGGCGTTCCAGCTCGGCGAGCGCGGGATCGTTGTCACTCACCTGCGCCAGAGCGGCCCGCGCCCGGGCGAGGTCGCCCATGACCCCGTCGTCGATGCGCGCGTCGGCCTCGTCACCCCCGACGAGCAGGCTTTGGGCCTGCGCGGACCCTCGGCGCAGCTCCTCGGCGTGGGCGAGGCGCTCGTCCTCGATGCGCAGCGCGGCATCCTCCCCCGGCTGCGGCTCGGCCGCCTCGATGCGCTCGAGGCCGCGGTGCAGGAGGTCGAGCTCCTGAGTGCGCTCGCGCGCGGCAGCGCGCAGGGACTCGAGCTCTGCGAGGGCCGCTGCGTGCGCGGCATACGTGCTTTCGTATGCCGTCCGCACCTTGGCCAGCGCCGCTCCCCCAAAGGCGTCGAGCAGCTCCCGGTGCTCGTCGGGGCGGCGCAGGCGCCACTGGTCGGCCTGGCCGTGCACGGCCACGAGGTGCTCACCGAGCTCGCCCAGGACGCCGACGGGAGCGCTCCGTCCACCGACGTGGGCGCGAGACCTGCCCTCGGTGGCGACCGTCCGGACGAGGACGAGCACGTCGTCGACCTCTCCCCCTGCCTCGATGGCGCGCAGGCTCGCCGGGGAGTCCGGGGGGACCGCGAAGACGCCCTCGACGACCGCGCGGTCAGCGCCTTCACGCACGAGTCCGGCGTCCGAGCGCGCGCCGAGCAGCAGGCCGAGGCTCGTGACGACCATGGTCTTGCCCGCACCGGTCTCGCCGGTGAGCACGGTCAGGCCCGGGCCGAACTCGATGAGCGACTCATCGATGATGCCGAGGTCCTGGATCCTGATCTCTTGGAGCACGGGTCGGTCAGCCCGCCTCTGGGCCGGTGTCGTTGGCGCGCCGGGCTGCGCCGCGCCAGCCGTGCACGGAGAGGTCGAACTTCTCGACGAGCCGGTCGGTGAAGGGCGAGGAGGCGAAGCGTGCGAGCCGCACCGGGTGGGGACTGCGGTGCACCTGGATGCGGGCTCCGGGCGGCAGGTCGACGGCGCGGCGCCCGTCGCACCAGACCACACCGGCGCCTTCGGTGCGCGGGACCACCTCGACGGCGAGCTGGCTCTCGGGACCCACCACGAGGGGGCGCGCAAAGAGCGCATGGGCGCTGATCGGCACGAGCAGCATGGCCTCGACGTCGGGCCACACGACAGGGCCTCCGGCGGAGAAGGCATAGGCGGTCGAACCGGTGGGAGTGGCCATCACGACCCCGTCGCAGCCCCAGGTGGACAGGGGCCGGCCGTCGATCTCGACGGTGAGCTCGATCATCCGCTCGCGCGAGGCCTTCTCGACGGTGACCTCGTTGAGGGCCCAGCTCTCGAAGACGGTGACACCGTCATGGATCGCCGTGACCTCGAGGGTCATGCGCTCCTCGACCGTGTAGTTGCGCGAGACGACCCGCTCGACGGTGACGTCGAGGTCGTCACGCTCGACCTCCGCGAGGAAGCCGACGTGGCCGAAGTTCACGCCGAGCAGGGGCACGCCCGAGCCACGGGAGAGCTCTGCCGCGCGCAGGATGGAGCCGTCCCCGCCCAGGATGCACACGAGCTCGCAGCCACGGGTGGGGTCTTCGGGGTCGGCGCTGATGAGGTCAGGAGCGTCCTCGAGCGGAGTGCCGCGCATCTCCTCGCTCACGACCGCGACCGCCACACCGGCGGCCTTGAGCCGCTTGACCACACCAAGGGCGTGGTCGTGCACCTCGGGGCGGTTGGGGTGGACGACGAGGAGGATGCACCGCGACTCGCTCACGCTCGACCCTCCTTGCTCAGCTCTGTGACGGCGGCGGCAACCGCCGTGGAGTCCATCGTGCCCGAGACCCCTGACCGGGCCCACAAGAGGTACTCGGTGTTGCCCTCGCCACCGTGGATCGGGCTGCGGATGAGCTCGTGGACGCCGAGGCCGGCCGCCTCTGCGGCGGCGACGACGTCCGTGAGCGCCCGTCGGCGCTGCCGTGGGTCGACGACGATGCCGTTCTTGCTCAGCCGGCCGCGACCCACCTCGAACTGGGGTTTGACGAGGAGCACCACGTCCGCCCCCGGGAGGCTCAGGCGTGCGATGGGTTCCAGGACCAGAGTCAGGGAGATGAACGACAGGTCGCCGACGACGACGTCGAACCGGCCGAGGTCGTCGGGTCCGACGTCCCGGATCGACGTGCCACTGACCTCGGTGACGCGCGGGTCGGCGCGCAGCTGCGCCACGAGCTGGTCGTGGCCCACGTCGAGCGCCACGACGTGATTGGCCCCTCGCGCGAGCAGGACCTGGGTGAAGCCACCCGTCGAGGCACCGACGTCCAGGCAGCTGCGCCCGTCGGCGGTGAGCCCGAGCGGCGCCCACGTGGTGAAGGCGTGGTCGAGCTTGTGTGCCGCGCGCCCCACCCACCGGGGTCGCTCGTCGGACACCTCGACGACGCTCGACTCGTGCGTCGGTGTGGCCGGCTTGCGGGCGACGCGCCCGTCGAGGGTCACGAGCCCGGCTTCGACGAGCTCCCTCGCCTCCCCCCGGGATCGGGCGAGGTCACGTCTCACGAGCTCGGCGTCGAGCCGCGCGATCTCAGCCTCCGAGGTCGCTCAGCCGACCCTGCAGCGTGCGCTGAACCTGTTCGCCGCGCTCGATCTGGGCGTCGAGGTCGTCGTCGGGCGTGTCGGCGAGGTCGCGCAACGCGGCATCGATCACCAGGTCACCGGTCTCCGGCGCCGCGTGCTCGGTCGCGGCCGCAGGGGTCGCTTCCGGGGGCGCTGGCTGCTCCGGCACGTCGGCGGCTTGCGCCTGCGTGGTCTGCTCGTTCACGCGCTGCCCGTCGAGGTCGTCTTGGTCTTGGCGGCCGTCTTCTTCGCGGAGGACTGCTTCGTGGCGCTCGCCTTCTGGGCAGGGGCCTTCTTGGCAGCGCTCTTCTTCGCGGTCGTGGCCTTGGTCGTCGCGTTCTTCGTCGTCGAGGCCTTCGTCGCCGAGGCCTTCTTGGCGGTGCTCGCCTTCGCGGGCGAGGCCTTCCGGGCCGTGCTCGGCTTCTTGGCGGGCGACTTCTGAGCGGGCGACTGGGCAGTGCTCTTCGTCGCAGCGCTCTTCGTCGTTGCCCGGGCCTTCTTGGCCGTGCCCGTCGCTGTGCTCGCCGTCGCCGCCGTCTTCTTCAGCGCCGACCGGGCCGGTCGTCGAGTCGGGGTGCTGTTCGGCGCGGCCGCGGCGAGGGTGTCGTCCACGGTGTCGGTGGCAGCACCGCCTGCTGCGTCCGCAAGCGTGACCACGCCACCGGCGGCACCGGAAGCCGCTGCCACAGAGCGTCCCGAGAAGCCCCCGGCCAGCTCCTCGACCTGGCTCCGGAGCGTCTGCACGGTGTCGGCGACGTTGGCGAGCTCCTGCTGGAGCGTGGAGACGTCGAGGCGGCCGACGGCCTTGTCGACCTCGGCGCGCACGAGGGAGACGAGGTTCCTGCGGTTCGTGTTGGCGGCGGCGACGAGGTCATCAGCCAACCTGCTCGCCTGCTTGGTCACCTTCTTGGGTGACAGGTCCGCGTTGGTGAGCGCCACCAGCTCGGCGGCTGCATCCTTGGCAGCGCTGCGAGTCATCTCCCCCAACCCGGACGCTAGCTCGACATATGCCTGGATCGACCGCTTGACCATGGTTCCTCCTGTGCTTGGTGATGGTTTGCGCCCACGCTACTGCCCGAGCTCGATGCGGTGCAGTGCGTCAGTGCACCAGGGCGGCGAGTTCGGGCGGAAGCGTCCCGGCGCCGTCAGGGCTCCCCTGGCCCTGGTCGCGCCGATCCCACTCCCTGCTCAGTGCGTCACCGGTCGCGCGGAGCTCCTCCACGTCGGCGAGCAGGGCACGCAGGTCGCGGGCGACCCAGGTGGGCCTCGCGCCCGCCGGCGCCGCAACCGCGTCCTCGATGCCGTGGACTCCGGTGAGGACCAGGAGCGAGTCCATCCCCGCGTTGTGCGCGCCCTCGATGTCGGTCTCCAGGCGGTCACCGATGGCGAGGACTCGCTCGGGATCCACACCGAGTCGCTCGGCACACATGAGGTAGAGCGGCTCATCGGGCTTGCCCGCCACGAGCTCCGGTCCGCGCCCGACGGCCGCGCCCACCGCCAGGACCAGGGCACCGTTGCCGGGCGCGTAGCCCGACGCCGTCGGCAGGGTGTGGTCGGTGTTGGTCGCCATCCACAGGGCGCCACGCTGCACGGCGTACGCCACCTGCGCGAGGTCGGTCGCCCGCACGTCCGGCCCGTAGCCCTGGACCACGGCCACCGGGGACTCCTCGACCGAGGAGACCGGGACGAAGCCGCTCTCGCGCAGCGCCAGCGCCACCCCCTGGCCGCCGATGGCCAGCACCGCGGCGCCCGGTTCCAGGTGACGGGTGAGGACCCACGCGGCAGCTTGGCTGCTCGTGGCCACGTCGTCGTCGCTGAGGTCGAGGCCGAGCCGGCGCAGGTGTTCGGCCACCTCGTGAGGAGGCCGCGAGGCGTTGTTGGTGGCGAACTGGATCGGGACTCCGGCAGCGGCCAAGGTCTCCACGGCGTGCGGCACCGCCGGGTCACCGCGGTAGACAACCCCGTCGAGGTCGCAGACGATCGCGTCGTAGCGGTCGACGAGCCTCACTCGTCGACCTCGTCCTCCTCGTCGGCCCCGTCGAGCAGGTCGGTGGTGCTCACCCCGTCGAGCTCCTCGAGCCGCTCGATCGCGTCGGTCTCGTACTCCTCGTCGGCGTCCGCCGACCTCTGGAACCACTCGCGGGCCTCGTCCACGCGACCCAGACCGAGCAACGTGTCGGCGTAGGCATAGGCAAGACGGGGTTGGTTCGGCTTCTTGAGCTCGGGGATCTGCAGGGCCACGAGCGCGGCGTCGCTCTGGCCGAGGTCTCGGCGGATCCCGCCGATGACGATCGCCAGCTCAACCCGCTCCTGCTTGGGCAGCCTTTTCGCCTCGGGAGACTGGGCCAGGTCGAGTGCCCGCTCGTGACGGCCGAGCCCACGCTCGCAGTCGACCATGAGCGGGATCAGGTGGTCCGAGCCGCTGATGCGCCGCACCGTGCGAAACTCCCCCAGGGCGCGAGCGAAGTCTCCGGCACGGTAGGCGACCATCCCCAGTGCCTCGCGGGCTGCCGGCACGCGTCCGGCGCGGCGCACCGCGGTCTCGGCATGTGCCATGGCGTTCTCGATCTCGTCGGCCTCGAGCAGGGCAGCCACCATGACGAGGTGTTGCGCCACGCCCTCGGCGTTCTCCTTGCTCAGCGTCCGCAGCTGCTGGTGCACCGAACGGTCCAGCTCCTTGCCCGTGACACCGTCGGGGATCCGGGGTTCCGGCCGGCGCGGCGTCTTGGGCGCCAGGCGGGGGCCGCCGCGCTGCTCGCGGTCGCGCTCGGCACCACCACGGGTGGGGCGACCACTGTCGCGCCGATCGTCACGGCGGCCAGCAGAAGGGCCATCTCGACGGTCGTCGCGCCCCCGGTCGTCGCGCCCCCGGTCGTCGCGTCCCCGGTCGGGACGGTCACCGCCTCGGGGCGCTCGGCCACTGGCGTCGCGCCCGCGTGAGCCCCCTGCACTGGGTCCGCCTCGACGCGCGTCGTCTCGACCGGCGCTCTCGCGGCGGGGTCCACGGTTCTCATCGGACATGAATGGCCTCCAGGGCAGATCTTCGCGGCCACGCCGCAGGAGCAACGGACAGTCTAGGGGAATGCGTGGATACGCACGGTCACCGGAAATGAGAAATGGCCCGCCATGGTGGTGGCGGGCCATTTCCGTGAATGGTTGTCCGGCTGCGTCCTACTCTCCCACACCGTCACCAGTGCAGTACCATCG
>NZ_LMSA01000007.1 GCF_001427985.1 Knoellia sp. Soil729 | reverse complement strand
CTTGCTCAGCGCATCTCAATCGGCGCCGTGGTTTGTGTGGTCGCAGACCTTAGCCAGGGCTGCGAATACTGATTCTGCGCCTCACACACCCCGCGGCAAAGTCGGACGAGCGTAGCCGTCCTCCACGCGGCATGAGCGGACGAGTTCGGTGTACTTCCGTATGGACGCACACCGGCATCGAAGGTCGTCGCTTCGAAGTTGTCATGGCCTCGGCCATGGTCCGCGACAGTATGGGCTTGGACGAGGCGCCTTGCTTGCCCCGCCCTGCGGGTCGGCATCCAGGAGCACCGGAATCTGCTAAGTGGCGCAACCCTCAACCGCACAGACCCGCGGAGTCGGTCGCCGACCAACGGGCTTGTGTGCATCCCATACCGCTGCCATGTCCAGTTGCTCGATCGCGCCCTTCATCGCCCTGTAGGCGTTGTCGGAGAATCGTGGAATGCGCTGGGAGTCGAAGATGAAGACGTGACAAGCACTTGGATCCTGGTCGACGCCTAGATGTCGCCGCAGAGCGGTGCTTCGTGGCCCCGTGAGCCCAACCTTGGAGGCGAGGTCGCTTGCAGAGAGGTAGAACTTCCTCGCGAGGTCGACTTCGCGGATCGCGGCTGCGGGTGACGACTCGTCGGAGATGTATCGAACAGGTGCGCCCGCCTTCTTCGTGAAGTGGACGGTCAGGTTGACGCCGGAGCCTCTGACGCGCGTGGCGACCTTGTCGAGTCGCGGGAACACCGCGGTGCGGGACTGGCCCGCCTTAATGCCCTTCTCGACGCGGTCAACGTCTTTCGACGACACCTGTGTCTCCGGCTCAACGTGTGCCTCCATTGCCAGCAGCGTCCGGATGCGCGCCCTCGCGTCGTGGCTTGCACGTCGGCCGGGCGCGAGCAAGGTGGCGATCTGGGTGTACTCCTCGTCGATGAGAAGCGCGAGGTCGCGCGGTGGGTCGACGGAGAGGGGAAGCACGCGGGAAGGGAGGTGGTCTGCGAGGTGTTCTGCGAAGACGCGCTGCAGGAGGTCGTCGAAGAGCGTGATGCCCGCTCGGGCGTGTAGGTAGAGCAACTGCTCACTTACCTCGTTGAACCAGTGCTGCTCGTCATCCCTCATGGCGTCGATTGCGCGGAGGGTGCCTGCCTCGGTGTCGGTCAGCTGGATCTTGGGGTGGTTGAGCGCCTGCCGGATGCAAGCCTCGAAGCCGATGGACCGTCCAAGCTGCTTGTCGAACACGCGGACGCCGTTCTGCACGAGTGCGGCTTTAAGGAGCATTTCGAAGCAATGCTGCAGGCTGAGTAAGACTTGGGTGACTCGCCCCTCGTCCACGGGTGAGTTGAACGCCGTCGTAGCAACCGTCAGGGAGGACAGCGCCTTCCGACGAAGAACTCGAGCTTCCTGCTTGAGCTTCACGAACTCCCCCTAAACGGTACTTCCCGGACCAGCGCGCGACGGCCGGCCGCAGTATGACTCCTCGCGGTGCGCGGTTCAGTGCTCGTCGGCGGCTTCGGAGGACGTCTTGGGGCCGGTGTAGCCGATCGCGGCCAAGTGCTGCTCAAGGACCTCGTACAACGCGTCGCCCTGGCGCGTGATCAAGTGGCGGCTGGAGCCGTCCGGTCTCCGCACCCGGTAGTGGATCTTTCCCGCCTCGCCGGTGTGTCTCCAGGCGACCTCGAGGAGCGGTTGCGGCAGCTTCGGCATGGCGTCATGGTGTCAGACCTCAGCGGCCGGGTGTGCCTTCTTCGCCGCTTGGCGGGGCGTGCGCATAGCGGCAGGTGCGGACGTTCCAGCACCATGCCACAGCGCTCGCCGGCAATCGTGCGCTCCACTCGTCCGCCGAGTGACCTGACTCCTCGGCAAGGTGGGTGGCGTGAGCGGCATGACTGGGGGCTAAGCCGGCAGGAGCGGTGCCGAGACCTATTCGATTCTGAGCAGTCAGGACTTTCCCACGCGACTTGCTGCGCCATGTGCGGCGGAGAGGTTAACGTCGGCGCAAGCTCAACAGGCCAAGGGAGGGGACCCACTAATGAGTCTCGACAAAGAGTGCGCCATCTGTGGCGCGGCCGTGCGGAACATGGAGCTGCACGCAGACTTTCACACCTCGTTGGACGAGGTGCAGCGCGTTGCTGACGAGGCTGCCGATGACGCCAGTGCGGCATTGGACAAGGCTGAGCACTCAGCCAACATTCTCTATCAACGCAACCTCGACTGAGTTAGAACCGCTTAGCTGAGTGCAAGTCTGTCGTTGACTTCGACGCCCTCGGTCCCCCATCACTGCAGCAGTTCCGGACGTTCTTCGTTGGGCATGATCGGCACGTTCTCGATCTGGGCTGTCATGGATACTGCGACACATGAAGCTCAAGAAGGTCCGCAGGCTGCTCGCCGAAGCGCTTGAGGCACATCGGGTTGTTCGTGTGTGGCGAGACCCTTATGACTCCGCATTTACGGATGGGTTCATCATCGGGCTCACCCACGACTGGGTCGTCATGCATGAAATCGACGACGGGGTGTACCTCGACGGCTTGCTGATGATGCGAGTGAGGGACATCAGCACCGTCATCGATGGACACAATGGCTACGTCGATCGAGCGCTCCGAGGGCTGGGTCAGTCGGTCGCTGAGTTTGCCTGTCCCGACAAGGCAACGGTTCGGGACCTTGTCGTTGCCGCTGCCGGCCTCCATCAGCTCTCGGTCTTTGCACTTGGGGACGAGGATGAGGAGCAACTCATGGTCGGCCGCCTGATCAAGGTCGGCAAGAAGCGTGTCCGGCACCACTTCTTGCGACCCGATGGGACGTGGGCAGCCGACGTCGACCGGTGGAGGTACGAACAGGTCTCCAGCATCCATATCGGGGGTCGCTATCTCGATGCGCTGGCTCAGTTTGGGGACCCGTATCCCGGCGACGGCCCGGGCGCGTCGCCTGAAGTCGGGCGCTGAGGTCACCGCAGAACGGCTGACCGCCTACTGGTTCCTCGACACTCAAAGTCCCGGTAGAGCGGCGGGGACGCGGCGGATCAAACATAAGTTCACAGGGCGCCACCAATCGCGGCAGAAGCGGACGTTTCCTACGCAGACCAAGACTGGAGTCCCCGCAGCATGTTTGCCCACGTTGGTCAAACCTTCTTGGACGATGCGGTAGGAGTCGCAGCCCAAACTGCACACAACGCTGGCGCGGCTCTCGGTGAGATCAGGGCATTTCACCGGTTCATTTCCTGGGCAAGAGGTACTTCTTCTCTATACGAGCTACGGTGACTGCGCCGACTGCCCTGAGTGGGTGGAGCGGGTCAGGCTCTCGCGAGCCTGCGGGCCCTCCTAGTTCAGTGTGGCCCACAGCGCTCAGGACGGTGTACGCATCCTCGCGGCTGAAGCAGTGCTCTGTGACTAAGACGTCGAACAGCGACTCGTAGGCCATAATGACGGAGTCCTGGACCTGCTCGCCCAAGCCGACACAGACGAGCTCGTTACCGGTGTCGATGCGGGGAGCACGAAGTGAGAGGCCCTTCACGACGTCAACGCTTACCGTGGCGGTACCGGCGACCTCGATGGCCACGAAGGACGACTCCCCGCGGCTCATGACGGCGTGGAGGTCGCCAATCGCGAGCAGCGCGCCATGGACCTCGACCGGCAAGTAGACGGTCGAGCCGGGACGGGCGTCGGTGAGGTCCATGTTTCCGCCCGTGGGGTAGGACGGCATGAGTGTGGACCTGATGCCCTCAGACGGCGCTACCCCGATGCAGCCGATCATTGGGGCCACGGGCGTGCTGACCCCGTCAGCTAGCTGCACGGTGCCGTTCTGGATCGGGACTTGACGCACGTACCATTCCTCGCCCATCCGTCCGGCCAGGGCTCCGGCGCCCGGGATGTAAATCGACCAGCCCTGAGGGCCAAGTGTGATGTCGTGGATCGTCACAGCGAGAGCATCGCCGGGCCCTGCATCTTCTACGAAGACCGGCCCGGTGACGGGGTTGCGGGTTGCGGTGATCCTGCCGAGGTCGCGAAACTCTTCCATCTGTTTGTGCGCCGCGTCATCGGTCTGGAAGGTGATCCGTTCGCCGGTGCCCGGTCTGATTGTGAGGGCCGGAGTGATGTCGCGCGCGAAACCTGCCTTGCCGTGTTCTTTTCCAAGGAAGTAGTCCGTCAACGTGCCTGCACCTCTCGCTTAGCCCTCGACATACCTTCCGGAGCGCCACGGCGACGTCCTTGAAAAGCCTCCCAAACAGGCGCTTGTTGCCGTACAAAATACAAGGATCGTGAGCGTAAGGGAAGCGATACCATCCATCATCGTGTCGGTATGACAGGATTAGGGCTAGATGGTGCCTCGCTGATCACCGCGATAAGCTGTATGGCCGCCTTCTTGGCGGACAGTTCGCGGCCGGATGCCAAATCTGGACTGCAGGCTCATATATCTCTTGGTCCCGCAGCAGGCGCTGCGGCGCTTCCCGAGCGAAGCAATTTCCTTGATTGCGGCCTTACTCCGCACGGCGCACCTTTCTGACGCAAGATCTAGGTATCCGGGTCCTTGCTCCCTTCTTTGGGCAACTTGCCCACATGCGGAGTATGGTTAGGAATCAGAGACGAACGAACGTGACGCTACTCCCTGAAATCAGGGATCTACGGTCCCGCAGGAAATGGAGACTCTTTTGCGTGCTTTCGCGACCCTGGGGAACGCGAGTTCGGTCGTCTGGCACTGATTTCTGCGGACGAAACTGGGACGACGCATTAGCTGTCAAAACAGTGATGGCCCGCAGCAATTCGACCCTGCGCGAATGGCTTCGCGCCGCTATCGTGGTTCTAGGACACGAATGAGCTCGGTGGCGCTGGGAGCTCTTGACTGACGTCGTGGTCAACCGATGAGGAGCACACCGGTCGTTGCCACCGCAAAGACCCACACGGTGGAAAGCGCACCCAGCACCACTGGCCTGCCTCCGACCTTCTTGAGCACGCTGACGCGCACACCGCAACCCAACGCGAACATGGCTGCCGATAGAAGGATGGTTTCCAGCACCTTTCCGCCAGCCAAGATTGTGGGGCCAAGGGGCAGCAGTGTTCGGGCTAGCGCGGCTACCAAGAAGCCGGCGACGAAAAGCGGGATCAAAGGAGGTCCACTGTCGCCGACAGGGGCGTCTCCACGCCTACGGAGAAGTCCGATCACCGTGATGACAGGCGCGAGCATGAGTACTCTGGCCAGTTTGACAACCACTGCAGTAGCCAGTGCTCCCCCGCCGAGAATGCCCCCCGCGGCAACAACCTGAGCTACCTCGTGAATCGATCCACCAGCGATGAGGCCCTCCTGGTGGTGGGTGAGGTCCATAAGGCTCAAAATAGCTGGAACGAGCCCGATCATGAGAGTGCCGAACACGACGACGAGTCCAATGGCGGACGCGACGTCCTCCTCTTCCGCCTCAACCGCCCCGTCAACCGCAGCGACAGCGGCAGCTCCGCAGATAGAGAAGCCACAGGCGATCAGGAGTCGCTGCATGGGGGGCACCCCGAGAGCTTTTCCCATCACGAAAGTGCCACCGATACCAAGCCCCACAATCAACAGAACGACGATAATCATGCCTAGGCCCAGCGCAAGAATGTCGCCCAGTGCTAATTGCAAGCCAAGCGCCACAATGCCGAGACGCAGAAGGCGCTTTGCCGCCACCTTCATCCCGGGGGCGAAGGTGTCCGGGATACTCCATAGATTCGTGAGGGCAACTCCGAGCACTATTGCGACCAGCAGGGGGCTAACCGGTGGAGCGACCCATTGCACGAGGAGTGCGACGGCCGCTGCGCCAAGTGCTAAACCGAGCCCCGGCAAAACAGAGGACTGCCTGCGGTCCGTTCGGCGCTCGTCAGCAGGGACGGGGACGGTGGAACTGTCTGGCACCACTGGCGCCGGTTGTCCATTCGCTCCTGAGGTCACCGGACTCATCTTTGGCAACGGGTCAGCGCTAGAGGAGCCCCTTGGGTCGGCGTCTTTATCCATGCTTCCACCTTGCGGCAGCCAGCTAGACCTGGGTACTCCCCAAACTCGGATAAGGTCATAGACGTGGGCTATGACAGGGTCATCAGGGAGGCGCTAGAACATGGCGGACCGTTGGCCAGATCTTGACGTCCTACAGTTGCTTGTTGGCGTGGCAGAGTTGGGCAGCGTGGGTGCGGCAGCGGCACACGTCGGTATAAGTCAGCCAAGTGCAAGCTCCAGCATCACGCGCTGTGAGCGGCGACTTGGGTTTAAGATTCTGGACCGCTCCCCTCGAGGTTCGACCCTGACCACGGACGGCGCCCTGTACGTAGACTGGGCTCGGGACCTGCTGTTCGCTGCAGAACGTATGCAGTCGGCCACTGCCGCTTTGAGATCTGCGAGGGCGGCTCACCTGAGGGTCGCCGCAAGCATGACTGTTGCCGAGTACCTGGTACCGAAATGGCTGGGCGCGTTTAGGCGTAACTTCGCGCGCGTAGACGTGAACTTGTCAGTCCTCAACTCTGACCAAGTCGTCGAGGAGGTGAGCGGCGGCCACCAGGATTTAGGGTTTATCGAGACGACCCAACCGGTGCGAGGATTGCACGTCGCGACTTTGAGACGGGATCAGTTGGTCGTCGTTGTCGCTCCGGACAACGTCTGGGCCCGACGCAGCAAGCCAGTGCCTGCCGCCGAGCTGGCGGCAACCCCGCTTGTGCAGCGTGAGGAGGGATCCGGTACCCGCCGGACCTTTATCGATGCCTGTCGGGCTGCGGGCTTGGAGCCCCCAAACCCAGCGCAGTCTTTGGCCAGTAACACGGCTGTTCGCGTTGCAGCCATGGCCGGGACAGCGCCTGCCGTCCTCAGCCAACTAGCCGTAAGAGATGCAGTTGCAGTGGGAGATCTAGTCGTCGTCCCTGTTAGCGGCATAGACCTTCGCCGCCCTATCCGAGCCATATGGACCGGTCCCAAGCGGGCACTCGGCCCTACGGCCGACTTTCTCTCGCTGGCGCAAGACCCACCCTAACAAGGAATACAGCGCCTAACTGGATCCTTGAGAGTCGGTTCCTACCCATCGGCCGACTCAAGTGGCTTTGTGTCGTGTCTTCACGGCCGCGTCAGGTGATGTTCGTCGATGGGCAGCAGACAATGGACTCAGGACTCCTCCGGTTCAGATATTGAGGTCATGAACGTCATCCTGACACTGGCCATATGTCTCGACGCGGCGGATTGAGCCGCTTCCAAATCAGCTCGTTCAATGGCCTCGACAATAGCCAAATGCTCCTCTAGTGATTTCCTCACTCGACCGGGAAGGCGAGCGGAGAGGCTGTTTCCCAGTTTCATCTGACCCAGCAACTGTTCGCCCGTGTCGCGTATGCGCTTGTTGCCGCAAAGGACCCACAGCTTTTCATGAAACTCGACGTCCGTCCGCCGGTACGCGTCAACATCGTCCAGTTCTAGGAACTCGCGTTGAAGCTCGCAGTTCGCACGCAGTTCTTCGGCGATGGCGAAGTGCTGTGCCGATGCGGCGGCCCGACCCCCGGCCAAACGGTCCAGCGCCTCCCGCATCTCATAGATTTCACTCATGTCTTGGATGCTGATCTCCGGTACGAAGTACCCTCGGTGCAACTTAGAGATGAGAAAGCCCTCCCGCTCGAGCTTCATCATTGCCGCTGTGACGGGGGTCGCTGACAAACCGAGCTGCTCTGCGATCGGCCGCACGGTCAAGCGCGATCCTGGTGGAATCTTTCCGTCAACTATCATCTCCCGCAACGCGTCATACGCCTGTTGCGCAAGTCCGAAGCGTTGCACCACCGTTGCTTGTTCCACGTTACCCGCCATCACACACGCTTCGAGACCATAATCGACGACCGTCCGACGGATATCACGATGCTTCATCATCCACGACGGCCATAGGTACCAACCTGTCCATTGCCCAAATCCTCAACTGATCTTCGTAATGAGGACTTCCAGGATCGCCGCTGGCGCCACCCGGAATGACCCATTCCGATTTTTCGAGGGCACCCAAGTCGAGTATCTGACGGTAGACGGCCGTATTCGTGACTTTAAAGCTGCTGCCACGTGGCCAAGCGTAAGCCGCCGCCTGCACCGTCTCTGCGTCACCACCGGCACTGACTGGTTGGGGGGAGCGCCACTCGTCCCCCATTGTGTCGGCCAAGGTGTGCATGGGTTCTAACCAGTGGTGCTCCCGCCAGCGCCACGTGTCGGAATCCGGTCCCGCGATCGCCGAAGCGTCTGCCCATGCCCCTGCAAGCGCGGCGCAGAGGTCTAGGTCCGGGATCGAATCCGCCTCTGAGCTGTGGCCATCGGTCGGCCAGATCAGTTGAGCGAACCACCGCTTGAGGAGGACGCCACCAGCAGGGATATCAGTCCCTGCTAGGAGTCGTTGCCCGCGCGGCCCGACACGCTCAGCGATAAGTCGCTCGGCCAGCGTTCGACGGAAGCAGGCATAGACCAGTCCGGCCTCCCTGTCACTGGCCAGATCGCCATCCCAGTCCAGCATTGCTGCACGGGCCAGTTCGACGTCACCCTTGTAGGGGCCCCGCAGGGCAAGGTGGCTGGACCAACTGCGCGCAGCGATAGACGTTCTGTCCGATTGGACGCACCCCATGCTGACAGCATCGTGAGTTCGCGAGGTCTCAAGCAGCTCGTGAATCCGCTGGATGCGATAGAAGTCGTTGATTGCATGGCTTACCTTCACGGTGCCATAAGCGTCCGTGATGGCATTGTTACCGCTGACGATAAAACCGATTGCGGGGTTGATCTCGCGCGGCATGTCCTCGAAAGCCACGTTTCCGTCCCACTGCGAATCGCCTTCCCAACCGGGCACGGGTACCTGCAAGCTGGCGGGTCGGCGGCGCTGAGGAAGAGCCCCCCGGAGCAGGTATCCGATGTTTCCACCGGTGTCGGCACAAAGAAAATTGTTGACGGGGTCCACCCAGTTCCGCTGCGCCTCGAGAAGTCCCTCGACGTTGTCGGACTCCAGCATCTCCTGTAACACGCCGAACTGACGGCAGGGCTCCTCAGTGGCGGTCCAGCGCAGTGCCAATGCTCGTCCGTTGTCAGGGTCGCCGTGGACAACGGGCCCGTTGGGCGTGCTTACACAGCGGACCATAACCGACTCACCGCCGGCTACGTCGATGGTCTCCTCGTCAATGTCGACGTCCGCCCAACCGTCAGCGGTGCGCACTTGGAGCCCGTGGACGTCGGTCCGGAACACCTCCGTGACCAAATCCTGAGCGTCCGCCGCCGCGTTAGTTATGGCCCAGCCCACTCGGCCGTTATGGCCGAAGTGAGGGAAGCCTGGGATGCCCGGAAAGGTGGCACCGACAATTTGGAGGTCCGGGGTACGCAGCCGTGCCTGCCAGTAGACATTTGGCACCTCTGCTGCCCTGTGAGAGTCGCTGGCCAGCAGCGGCGCCCCTGACGCGGTCATCCTTCCTGACACTGCCCAAGCGTTGGAACCGGCCTCAACTTCCGTCAGAAAGCCGAATTCGGCGGCGGCGTTCGTGACGTCGCGGTGGGCTTCAAGCAGCAAGGCGGCTTCCTCGGGGCCGGGAGCTCGTTGGTGAGATCCCGCCGGCGTGGTCAGTCGCATTCCTTCGCGAGGAACGGGGTCGAACTCGGCAAATGCGTCCGCGCCCTCCGTCGCATACAGCAGAGCCCGCGCCAGTTTGTATTGCCATGCTCCCATGAGGACGTGCCGTATTTTGAAAGCAGCTATGGAGTGCCACGGGAGCCAAGGTTCGAACTGAAGGCCTCGACTTTCGTATTCGGGGGGCAAGCCACCTGGCCTGCAGGCTGCTGCGTTCACCCCATCTGCGTAGTCCGCGAACGACTCCCGGGTGCGGGTATCCATCGCCTCTACATCTCGCTGGGCGGCATCGGCCAGACGAAGGCGTCGAGCCAGAATGTCGCCGACCAAGGCTCGTCGGCCGATCACCTCTGACCATCGGCCGGTTGCGCGGCGCCGATCGAATTCCATCTGCCACAAGCGGTCTTGGGCGGCCGCATAGCCCATGCCCCACCAGCCCCCCGCAACTGTATCGGCCGTGATGGTAGGGATACCGTACGTGTCCCGTTCCAAGAGGACGTGTGCATTTCTTGGCGCTGGCAGTGAGGTGACGTGCCCCGAGTTGCCCGGGCTTTCGTGATCTTCTGTGGGAGGTGGTGTACCGGCGTTCACGCGAGCTTCCTAACATCGGCTGTCTCAGCAAAATGACAAGCGGCCCGATGGCCTGGGGTGATGGTGCGCAACTGCGGTACTTCCTCTGCGCAAATCTGTTGCGCCAATGGACACCGCGTCCGAAACGGGCACCCGGACGGCCGCGCAAGTGGACTCGGGATCTCTCCGCGCGGTTTGACCCTTGCCGGCCGCTGCGACTGAGGGATGGGCACTGGTGATGCAGACAGAAGAACCTGCGTATATGGATGGCGTGGATTATCGAATAGCTCGGCCGTGGTGCCGTCCTCGACGATGTCGCCTAGGTACATCACCGAAGTCCGCTCGCACATGTATCGCACGAGAGTCAGGTCGTGCGAGATGAACAGATACGTCAGGTTCAGTTCACGCTGAAGCCGATTCATCAAGTTGAGGATTTGGGCCTGTACTGACACGTCGAGAGCCGAAACAGGCTCGTCACAGATAATGACGCTAGGGCGCAAGGCAATGGCGCGCGCAATGGCGATGCGCTGCCGCTGCCCGCCAGATAGTTGGCGGGGGTAGCGGTCTGCCATCTCCTCCGTTAGACCCACTAAGTCCAACAGGTCGAGAACTTCCTCGCGAAGTTTTTTTCCCTGTGCGCTGCGGTGGACGCGGAGCGGCTCTGCCACCAGATCGAACACAGACATTCGCCCGTTCAGTGCTGCGAAAGGATCTTGAAAGATGACTTGAATATCCTTTCGGACCTCGCGCATCTCCTTGCCACGAAGGGAGGTGATGACACGGCCATCAAGTGTCACTTCGCCGGACGTGGGTTGCTCTAGGTTGAGCAGCATTTTAGCCACGGTGGACTTTCCGCACCCCGACTCCCCCACTAGGCCGTAGGTTTCTCCCCGGCGAAGGGCCAGGGTAAGGCCGTTGACGGCTACGAGATCCCGATGCCCTTCGGGGGTTCGGATCCGGTACACCTTGCGGACGTCCTGCGCCTCTAGCAGCACTGGGCTCAATGTCGAGCTAGTCACCGGGACCTCCCCGACGTATGCGGATGCCAGCAGGCCACGTCGTGATCCGGCAAGACCTGTTCAAGGGGGGGCATCGTCAAACACTCCTGGGTTGCGTCGGAACATCGCGGGTGGAAGGGGCAGCCAGCTGGTGCCGCGCCGGGCGCCGGCACGCTGCCGGGGATAGCGGGCAGATCGACACCTCTAACGCTGTCCGTTCGTGGAACGCTGTGGAGAAGGGCGTCTGTGTACGGATGGGCTGGAGTCGAGAACGTCTCGACTACGTCTGCTGACTCGATCACATGGCCGCCATACATGACAACGACCCTGTCGGCAACCTCGGCGACAACGCCCATGTCGTGGGTTATGAACAACACTGCCGTGCCGCGGGCCTGCGTTACGTCTTTAAGCACCTCAAGGATCTGTGCCTGGATAGTGACGTCGAGTGCGGTTGTGGGCTCGTCGGCGATAATGAGTCGGGGTTCGCCAATCAAGGCCATGGCAATCATAATTCGTTGTCGCAGACCTCCTGAGAACTGATGGGGCAGCTGTCGAAGCCGGTTGGTCGGATCCGGTACACCTACGGCATCCAGGAGGGCGATGACCTTGTCTCTCCGTTGGCCGCGGCCAAGGTTCGTGTGGATGCGCAGGGCCTCGTCGATCTGTCGACCGACGGCCTGGAGCGGGTTCAGTGCCACCATTGCGTCCTGAAAAATCATGCCCATGGCGCTCCCGCGGTAGCGCCGCAGAAGCCGCTCGGGGGTGCCGATAATCTCCTTGCCGCACACGGTGATGCTTCCAGCGAGGACATGCGCCTCGGGGGGGAGCAACCCCATTACTGAAAGCGCCGTCAAGCTTTTGCCGCAGCCCGATTCCCCAACTAAGGCGACAACCTCTCCGGCGCGGAGGGACAAGGACACATCGTGTAGGGCAACGCGTTCACTTGCCCGCCCAAACGCTACTGAGAGGCCTTCGACTCGGAGAACCTCCTCCCGTGCCTCGCCCGCGCTACGACCGTCTGCGACAACGCCTTCGGCTTGCTCAGGCATTGCTTCCTCCATCAGTAGCCAAGTTCCATGACGTGTCTACGTTCGGACTCAGCCCGCCGTGCCATTGCGCTACCTCCTCCGCGGTGGCGCACCAGAGCGTGCTCGATGCGACGTGCTCAAGAAGCTGCCCAAGAGCAGAGGCAGCCGCCGCTCTTCCGGATAGCCAGTCGTGGACGGTCAGTACCGCCAGCGTTCCGTATTGCGCAGCGGAGTCCAATTCGTCTTTCCACGCACTCATGAGGTCAGAGGGGCGCACAGGGAGTTGGCCGGGATCGGGTCCACCAACATACCGATAGAACGGCGCGTCATCCAGAGTCCACTGGACGGGTACCTCGACCAGATCACCGATAAAATAGGGGGTGTCCGAGCCCATCATGGAACTGTCGTAGCGAAGGCCAGCATCAGACAGCACGGCAAAGGCGTCGCTTGTCATATCCCAACTGGGGGAGCGGAATCCCGTGGGGCGCTCGGCTCCGGCATGGATGAGGGCGTCCATGCTGCGGCCCAGAGCCGAGGCAAAGTCGGTTTTGGAGAGGGCGGTGGGCGGCTCGTGCAAGTATCCGTGCAGCCCGATCTCGTGACCGCGCTCAGCGATGCGCCGAACGTGTCCGGGGTATCGGTCTGCGTACTGGCCGGGCACGTAGAAGGAGCCAGTGATGTTGGCGTCGTCGAACATGTCCAACAGACGCGATAGACCCACCCGTGGGCCGAATTGTCGCTGTTCCAGTTCGGCGAGACGGGCAGTTCCGTCACGCGAGCGCCAACGCAGCGGCACGTCGCCATCGACGTCCACCGAAACAACGCAAGCACCGGACGCGCCGTCCGGCCACGGATAACGTGACATCACCTCAGCGCCCTCCGAGCGTCTGCGCGGGCATCGGCTTGAGGGTTCCCGCGGTTCGGCCACCGTCCACAGATATGGTCGAGCCAGTGACGAAGGATGCTCGGGGCGAGCATAGGAAAAGCACTGCTTCGGGAGCGTCGCCAGGGCCGGAGGTGCGCGCCAGCGGGATAGTGCGAATCATGGCCTCGATGTAGTCATCCTCTAGGTGACTCACATCACTACCGGGGGCGAAGCCAGGTTGCACAGTGTTGACACGGATTCCGAAGGATGCCAGCTCCAATGCGAAAGCTCGGGTGAACATGTGCAGAGCAGCCTTGCTCGCCGCGTATGCAGCTCCTCCGGTCGCCGGACTGAGTCCGGCGCCCGAGCCGATGTTGACTATCGAACCGTGGATACCGGCCTCGATCATGAGTTCAGCCACACCGCGGCTGAGGGCAAAGGGCGCGACCACGTTGATCTCGAAAATCCCCCGAACGTCAGAGGTTGAGGTTTCCAGAACGGAGCCGTGCGGGTAAATGCCCGCATTGTTTACCAAGACGTCCGGGCTGCCCCATGCTTGGCGGATCGCAGCAAGTAATTCGATCTGGCCTTGGTCCGTGCTTAGGTCTGACTCGACCACGTGGACCGTCGCGCCGCCGTGCCGTAGCTCATCTGCCAGCCGCTCGACCTGGTCCTCACGTCGGTCCGTGAGCAGCAATTCGGCACCTTCCCTGGCGAAGGCTTGGCTGATCCACGTGCCCAAGACGCCAGCTGCGCCGGTGATAACGACCTTTTGGTGTTGGTGCTCAGACATGTATGCGCTCCCTGTGGTGGGGTTCATGAGCGAAGGGCTCGCTCGGAGGGGTCCAACTGGTCACGGACAAAGTCGCCAAGCATGTTCACAGACAAGACGAGGAGGAAGAGAGCAAGCCCTGGGAAGGTGGCTAGCCACCATGCCGTGCCGATGTACTGCTGCCCGTCGGACAGCATCGAACCCCAGCTCGGAGCCGGTGGCTGAACGCCCAAGCCAATGAAGGACAGTGATGCTTCATAGAGGACCATCAGTCCCAGTTCGAGCGTCGCGACGACAATGATGGCGGGAATAACCTCGGGGATGATGTGCTTGCGAATCACCCACAACGGAGGCGAGCCCACGGCCACAGCAGACCGGACGAACTCCCGTCCTTGTGCCTCGAGAGTCTGGCCGTACGCGACGCGCGTGTAACGGGGCCACCGGACCAGGGCGAGACAGAGCACGACGTTAACCAGACTCGGACCAAGGACGACCACCGTCAGAATGGCCAGGAGAAAGAAGGGGACAGACAGCACCATGTCGGCGATTCGCATAATGACCGCACCAACCCACCCTCGAAGGGTGCCGGCGGCAACGCCGAGCGTCGAGCCGATGATGCCAGCGCAGAACACCGCCGCGAAGGCGATGGTGAGTGACGCTCGACTCCCATAGACAATCCTGCTCCACACGTCTCGACCAAGCTGGTCGGTTCCAAGCCAATGGGTCACTCCCGCGCTGGTGGTCCCTGGGCGAAGCAGCCGTCCTGGAAGGTCTGCTCTCAGAGGCTCGGCGGTGGAGAACAGGGCCGGCACCAGTGCAAAACAAAGGAAGACCAGGAGGATGGCCACGAAGCCCCACACCCTGCGGGAGGCGCGCATCTTGTTCCAGAAGCGGCGGCCACGGGGCATCGTCACCGCGTCGCCAGCGGGTACTGCGGGTGAACTCTCTAGCGACACTGAACCCATGGTCGGCTCTACACCGTCCGCCGCTTGGACGGGAAGGTCCCCGGTCTGAGGACTCGTTGCGTGGAGCCGTTTGCGCGGCCCAGTACCCGTGTTCATACCTGCTCTCCTGATCCGGCCAAGCGAACCCTGGGGTCGATCACTGCGTACAGCATGTCGGTCAAGAGGTTGACCCCGATGTAGATGATGGCGACGAAGATGACGATTGCCTGCACAACCGGGAAGTCACGGGCTTGAATTGCTTGGACGGTGAGTTGCCCGATGCCGGGCCAAGCGAAGATGGTCTCGGTGATCACGGCGCCGCCTAATAGCGCGGCAATTTCTAGGCCCAGGAGCGTAACGATCGGAATTGCGGAGTTCCGTAGGACGTGGCCCATGAGCACGCGAGCCGTTCCGGCACCTCGTGATCGAGCCGTTCGCACGTAGTCCGCATTGAGTTGTTCGAGGAAACTTGAGCGAGTGATGCGCGCCAATGTCGCCATGGACAGGGACGCAAGCGTTATCGCTGGCAGTATCAGGGAGGTGAGGCCGTCGAAACCGGTAGACGGAAGCCACCGCAGCCGGACGCTGAAGAAAAGGATCAACAGCAACCCGAGCCAGAACGCGGGCATGGACTGCCCGATCAGGACGAATGGCATGAGTGCCCGTCCGAGGAACCTACGGCGGAAGTACGCGCTAGCCATCCCTACAGGAATCCCTACGAGCATGGACAGGAGAAGCGCCGCTAGCGCCAAGTTGATGGTGTACGGCAGCCGTTCAGAGATAAGGTCGACGGCGCTGCGCCCCTGCACATACGAGTATCCGAAGTCGAAGCGGGGAAGCTTGCTCAGGTACTGCAGGTACTGCTCCCAAATGGAGGCGTCAAGGCCGAGCTGAGTACGGATTCGCGCAATATCCTCAGCCGTGGCTTGCTGCGGGACCAGCAGCCGAGCAGGGTCTCCGGACAGCCGAAGTACCACAAAGACGATGGTTACAACACCGAATAGCTGTAGGGCTGCCTGCCCGACCCGGCCCGCGATGTAGCGGGCCGAGCCGGAGGCGAAGGCACGTCTCAGCATGGACATGTCAGCCCTTGCCGCCCAGCGTCATTTCGTCGACATACAAGCTCTCCACTGCATCCGGCTTCCATTGGAGGTCCTTGGAAGCGCCGTAGATCGCGCTCTCTTGATAGAGACCGATACCCGGGAGGTCACGATTCAGGATCGAGAATGCTGTGTTGTAGGCGTCCTTCCTCACCGCCGGATCGATGTTAGTCCTGCCTGCCTCCACCGCCTTGTCGAAGTCCTTGTTGGAATAGCTGGACCAGACCGTTCCAGTGTGGAATAGCGGATAGATGACACCGTCGGCATCCAAGCACGAACAAGACCAGCGTCCGAAGCGGATGCTGCCCCAGTCGTGGGCTGGGCTTTGAACTTTCTTTAGGTAGGTGGCCTGGTCGGTGTTGGTGATGTTCACCTTGAAGCCCACCGCCTCGAGGTCGGACTGGATGGCCTGTAGCAATTGCGCGTTGTACGCAGGCGACGCTGGGAAGTTCAGCACCGGGTTCGGGTTGCCTGTCTCCGCCAGTAGCGCTTTGGCCTTCGCAGGATCGTAAGCGAAGTTCGCAGCCTTCCCCGGATAGCCGAACGCTAGGGGTGTAAGAACAGCACCAACCGGCTTCGCGTACCCACCGACCAGGTTCTTGATTAACGACTCGTAGTTGATTGCTGCAGCGACCGCCTGGCGCACCTTGAGGTCTTTCGTAGGTGTGTTGCCTAGGACGTTTAGCCCGAGGTAGGCGACCCGCTCGGTGGGCACGGCCAGCACCTTGTTTGCAGTACTGGACTTCAGCTGATTCGCCTGATCGGCAGCAAGCGTGGTGACGAGTTGGGCGCGCCCAGACTGCAGATCCGCTACCCGTGTTGCCAAGTTCGGCACGGCACGGAAAATCACCTTCGAGATGGAAGGCTTCTTGCCCCAGTATGTGTCCCTGCGGGCCAAGGTCACCTCCGAGCCGGCACGAGTCGATTCGAGCGTGTACGCTCCCGAGCCCATCGGCTTCTCGTTCAGTCCGGCCTTGCCGACTTTCTTCGCGTACGTCTCGGAGACGATGCTTAGCGTGGTCAAGTAGCTCAGCAGCGTCGCAGAAGGTGCCTTGGTTTCAACAACGAGAAGGTGGTCCTCCGGTGCAGAGGCCTGCTTGACCGCGCTGAAATTGGCAAATTGTGGGGACCCTAGGTCCTTGTCGAGGATGCGATTGAGGCTGAAGGCGGCGTCCCGTGCGGTGAGCGCGCTCCCATCCGAGAACTTCACATCGTCCCGCAGCTTGAACTGCCACGTCGTCGGGCTGCTCTGTTCCCATGAGGTGGCGATCCACGCCACTGGCTCCAGAGAGTCGGGGTCCCGACGCAGCAGCTGGTCGTAAATATTGCGGTAGACGGGATAGGTGGAGCCGTCGTATTGCAGACCTGGGTCAAGCGTGGAGGGGTAATCCGGGGAGTCGATGGTGAGGGTCTGCTGCGCGCCTCCAGCAGATCCCCCATTGCCGTCGGTGGAATTGGAGGAGCCGGAGGAACCCATACTGCACCCTGCAAGCAGTGCCAGGATCGGTGCGAGCGCCAAGGCGGTAGCTGACCGGCGCCGCGCTGAATTTTTGGACATGTGTGTTACTCCTTTGGCTGATGAAAGAGAGGTCATTGGGCATCCACTAGACTCGCGTCACGCTGGACAATCGGAAGTTCGACGGCGACGGCGTCGGCATACTTGTTGCCGGCTCCCGTATTGAGGACGACGACTTCGTCGCTCTCTGAAATCCAGCCGCTCTTGCGTAGCGCGGCGACCGCGGTCATCGTTGAGGCGCCCTCCGGACAGGGCAGCAGGCCTTCCATCGACGCGCAACGGCCGATGTACGAAAGCAGATCCTCGTCAGACACCGCGATGGCCGTGCCGTTAGTGGCGCGCACAGCTTCCAGTACCAAGCGGCCGCCCAAGGGAGAAGGAACGTTGATCCCGAAGGCGATTGTCCGAGTATCCTGCTGAGCTTGGACTTCGTCTTCACCACGCTCGAACGCTTGGACAATGGGGTCGCAGCCTTCAGCTTGAACTGCGACCATTCGCGGCAGCTTGCTCCCGATCCAACCCAGGGTCTGCAATTCAAGGAGAGCCTTGTAGATCCCAATCAGCCCCACCCCACCACCGGTCGGGTACGCGATGACGTCGGGAGCTCGCCACCCAAACTGTTCCAGGATTTCCAGCCCCATGGTCTTTTTGCCCTCGACACGGTAGGGCTCCTTCAACGTCGAGGCGTCGAACACGCCACCCCGTCCGACGAGTTCACCAACCATCCTTCCTGCGTCGGAGATCAAGCCGTTGACGAGGGTGACACTCGCTCCCGCAAGTGCCGCCTCAGAGCGCGTGATGGTTGGGGCATCTGTGGGCATGACCACGGTGGCCTCTATACCGCTTCGCGCGCAGTAGGCGGCCCACGCCGCCCCCGCATTGCCGTTGGTTGGCATAGCCAGACGTCGCACCCCTAACTCAGCAGCACGGGAAACACCCACCGCCGCCCCTCGTGCCTTGAAGGAGCCCGTGGGCAGTGGGGCCTCGTCCTTGACCAACAGGCGAGGTACTCCGATTGCCTCGCCGAGGCGAGGTAGGCCGAACATAGGAGTCATCCCCTCGTCAAAGCCGCGCACGAACCGAGGATCGCGTACCGGCAGTAGCTCGTGATACCTCCAGAGGTTGCTAGGGCGCGACGCGATGTCAGCCGGGGTCAGTTCATCGCGTAAGGCCGTCAGGTCGTACACGGCTAGGAGCGGTGCAGAGCAGCACCTTGAGAGGTTCTGCAAGGTGTCGGCGTCGTATCGCTCGTCGCACTTGGAGCAACGCAGTTCGCTGAGATAGCTGAAGGAGAGATCAGTCACATTATTCCTTTCATTGCGTTCAGTTTTCAATATTTAATTGGATCTGTCAAGGGTACGAGCGACCTGGAACCGGATCGCACTCAGCTTGGAGCACCACCGTAGGAGTGTCCGGTCCGCTCCTGGTCAGCTTCAGGCGGCCGGGGCTGAAGTGGACGCGCTGGGCTTCGATCGGATGTCGCGAGTATCTGGACTGAGTGAGCAGGCGCGCTCCATTAAGGGGCGCTCACCGCGCAAGGCTGCAGATCCGTGTGTCAGCGGTGCTCGCTTCGTTCTCGGCTTGCCACCCGTCTAGCGGAAACCTTCCCGAGTCGGCGCCCGCGAAACATCGATGGGCTGCTACGTCACGTGCCTTCCGGAGGAGCCACTGCGTCTTGATGTAGGCCCATGGCGACGCACCCGCTGACACCAACTGGTCAAGCTTGTCTGGGCTGAGGACGGTCAGCGCCCACAGCATTGCGTATTCCCGGTTCTTTGCTCTCACGTTGACAAGAAGGTCCCGTGACCTGATGGCCAGTGACCTCACTGGCGGACGTCCGACATTCGGCATGTGGGTGAACGAAGAGTGCGTCACTCCGCCGCCTGTCGGGCATCTGGATGCATCGATCTGCTGACGAGTCGGTGAGGCGAGAGCGTGCTCGCCAGGGTGACGTTCTGCACGCCGGATGCGCCATGGGCATGGTCGCCACGCTCCTCCGAGTCGTCAGCGTCCAGCACGAATACGCTTGGTTGGTTGAAGAGCGCATGGCGGGGCCGAACAAGTACTCCTGGCGGTATGGCCGTGGTGGTTCAGGCGGTCTCGGCGATCTGCTTGATCTCGGCGAGGGTCTTGGGGATCCCGGCGTGGGCATGCCGGGTGCGATCCTCGATCTCGTCCGCGGCCCGGTCGCCGAACTTGTCCGCGAACATCGACAGTCCCTCCGGCAGGAAGTCCCAGGTCTCCGTCAGCCGCGTACCCTCTCCCTCCGCCTCGAAGGTGAAGCCCCACCGCACGAACCCCTTGCCCACGACCCAGGCGAACTCGCGGCCGCGTTCGGCCGCGACCACCTGAGACCGGGTCTCCCAGGTGCGGTCTGGGAGCTCGTTGTGCCCGGTGAACCAAGCGCCGACGCGACCTGCCTCGGCCTCGTCGTCCCACCAGCACGAAGTGCAGACGGGGCTCCACTCACCGGTCCGAGTGATGTCACTGACGAGGTCATAGACCGCCTCAGGGGTTGCCGCGACGATCACCGCGTCCTGATGGGTCCGTGACTCTGACTGCGTCATCCGCGCTCACTCCTTTGGCGACGGCTGCCACCATGCCAGTCCTCCTGCGAACCGACGGTGCCGGGCTCCATACCGAACCCGACCAACTGCGGCTTCTCGCGCAGGCTGCGCTTGAGCTCGGCGAAGCCGGGGAAGCGGGCCAGACCGACCACGTGGTCCCACAACTCACCGGCCTGTTCGGGCTCGGGAAGCCGGCTCAACACGGGGCCGAAGAATGCCACCCCGTTCGGCGGCTCGAAGTGGATGATCGGCGTGCCGACGTCCTTGCCGGTCAACGCGAGAGCCTCGTCGCCGTCCGCGCGGATCGCGTCATCCCAAGAGGTGTCCTCCAGCGCGTCGGCAAGGGCGGTGGGCAGATCCACCTCGCGCAGGATGGGCTCCAGGAACTCCCGCGTGCCGCGCCGCTCGCGGTTCGCCTTCTCGTCCGTAGCGTCGGCCGGAGGCGTGTCGAAGATGTGTGCCCCCAGGGCGGCCTGCAGCGAGTCCACGGCCTCGGCGCCATGCTCCTGTCGCGCTCGGGCGACCACGCGCAACAAGCGCAATCCGGCGGTGTGCTCGGCCTCGTACTCGGGCGGGAAGTGGGCGTCGTAGTCGATGTGCTCATTGATCAGACGCAGCGAGATGAACCGCCAGTCCACCGACAGGTCGCGCTCGGCCTGCACCATCCGTATCCACTTGCTCGTCAACCAGCAGAAGGGGCACACCGGATCAAAGTAGAAGCGGATGTCAGCACATGTCATCGGTCCACACTAGGACCCGGACCCACATGTGGCGTCGGCCAACTGCCGAAATGGACGATGTCGCGATCACAGCGGTGCTGCGTCCTTTCGCCGCGATTCGACCATCTTGACGTGACAGGTGTGCGCGCTTCGCGGGGAACGTCGAGCGGGGCTTGGTCCGGGCAACTCCGCCGGGGGTGAGGCCGATCGCGGCCGCGTCAGTCAACAACATGGGCTGACGCCTCGCGTCGGCATTCACCCCTCGAGGTCAGCCAGCGACTCTCCCACCACATCGACTGACTCGGCAGTGATCGGGTCCAACACGAGCTGCAGGTGCGTCGCACCAGCCTGCGCCAGCCCCCGCACGTGGTCACAGAGATCGTCGGGCGTGACCGTCCTGACCTTCGCGTCGTACGTATCACCCATCAACCGGCCCTCGGCACCAGGCAGGGTGACCAGCACTGCCGCCGTTGCCTCGACGCGTCAGCCCTCCGGCATCACGGCGTCAACTTTCGCCTTCGCTTCCGCGAAGCGCTCCACCGAGTTGTCGTACCGGCTCCACCAGATGTTCCACGAATCCACGACCGGCAGCCCGATCTCCAGCATTCGAGGGCCGGTCGAACCCAGCATGATCGGCGGCCCGCTCTCCCGGACCGGGCGCGGGTCCAGCACGCAGTCCTCGACGTCGTAGAACTCCCCGTGGAAGGTCGTGCGTCCTGTCCGCAGCAGCGGAACGATGATCGCCAGCGCCTCCTCGAAACGTGACACGCGCCGGTCGTAGGGGAAGCCGAACGCGTCGTACTCCCGCCGGTTCCAGCCCGCTCCGAGCCCAACGATGAGCCGCCCCTGCGAGATCGCGTCGACCGTCGCGGCCTGCTTCGCCAGCATCGCCGGTGCGTGAAAGCTGGTCGACGCGACGAGCGGTCCGATCTCCACTCGCTCGGTCACCGCCGCGATGGCCGCCAGTGTGGTCCAGACCTCGTATGGCCCCCGCGTCAACCCGTTCGGCAAGTCGTAGAGCAGGTGGTCACCCACCCAGATCGAGTCGTAGCCGGACGCCTCCACTTGCCGCGCCAGATCCTGGTACTCAGGCCACGGCATGAACCGTTCCACCTCAGGCAACTGGACACCGACCTTGCACATGCTCGTCATGGAAGGACCTTAGATATCGACCAGCCGGACTGCCAGACGGGGCTGCGGGGGGCCGGGCCTGTCGGCCATGCTCGCGGGTTGTTGCCGAGGGACTGCTAGAGATGTTCCTCCGCGGGGCGCCACGTCCACGCCAACATCCCGTGGGTGCAGCACCACAGGCCGTTCCGCCTCCGGTCGGCTCGACAGAGTCCGGCCGCAGCATGATCTTGGTGCGCAGCGAGGCATGTGCCTCGCGTTGCTGAGAAATCGTCCGGGACGCGATCGTCCTGTGTCCTCAGCCCCTGATTACCCGCGGCGCCGAGTCGCGTCCTGCGGGAGCCCAAACACGGTGTGCACCCCCGGGCTGAAAGCCACGTGAACGGGTGGACGGGACGACAGGTCCGGCAGCCCAGCGGACGCCAGCAGCCCGTCCTCCAGCGCCAGCACCTCCGCGTCGTGGATTGGCCATGCCTCGTGGTGATTGGGGACGTACAGTGTCCGACCCCACCAGTGCACGTGCAGTCCCCAGCGTGCGGTGAGGAAGTCGTCGAGCGCGGTGCGCTGACGTCTTCCTCCTGAGCGAATGACGACGTGGCTGCCTGTTCGTCCTCCAGGGCCGCGCAGGCGTGTGTCGTACGTGTGCACGCCCCCACTGGCCCGGTAGTCCATCCGTGCCCAGCGGTACGGCAACCCCAGCGCCATGCGCGCACCGACCACCACCGCAGCCCGGTCGGCGTCGAGACTGAGAAACACGATTCCGCGGCGCCCGGTGCGATCGACCGAGTAGAGCCGCACATTGGTCTCCAGGAACGAGCCCAGGTAGGGGACTCCGGGACCACCGGCGACCCCCGCGCCGACCATCCGAAACGGGATGAGCCCAACGTACGTGACGCCGTCGAGGGTGTCCGGCCGGACGCCAGGAGGCATCCGGTCCGCGACCGTCTCGGGGCTGACGGCCCAATGCAGAAACGTCAGGTCCCGCCAGCTCTGGTTCATCATCAGGGGGCCTGTCAGGTCGGGCGCTTCAGAGGAGACGGGCTCGACGCCTGAATGGCTCATAGCTGCCACCCTAGGCGGACCGAGGGGGCTGGACGGCGCGATGTTGAGGCTTCAGGGACCGATCATCGTGGTCCGATCTTCGGAGTCGCGATCTCCCTACTCCGGGCCCGGCGCTGGCGTGGTGACGCATACTGCGAGCCATGGACCCCCGCCCCGAGACCGATGCCCAGCCATGGGTGACGAGCGCTGTCGTGGTGACGGCGGAGGCGAGGCAACGGTCCGGCTCGCTCCGGCCGACGGTGTTGCGTCGGGTGGGCGGCGTGACGCTGCTCGACCGCACGGTCAAGGTGCTGGGTGAGGCAGGAGTGACCCGGATCGTGGTGGTGGCCGGCTACCGAAGCGAGGACGTGGCAGCGACCATCTCCTCCCACGGCCTCCCGGTCGAGCTGGTCGTCAATCCCGACTGGCACCAGGGCACGTCGACGTCGGTGCTGGCTGGCCTTCGGCAGGTCGACGAGGACCTGTGCCTTGTCGTCATGGGCGACCACGTCTTCGAGGCCGACGACGTGCGGCGGTTGATGGCTGCACCGGGTCGCAACGTGCTGGCCGTCGACCGCGACCCGCAGCGGCAGGTGGGCGGGCTGGGAGGCGTGCCACCCCTCCGGGTGCGGACCGCGGCCGATGGCCAGGTGCTCGAGCTGGCAGCCGACCTGAACGAGTACGCCGCGGTCGACGCCGGACTCAGCTCAGTGCACGTCGCCGACGTGCTGGAAGCGACCGCGGGCGCACCGGCGATGCCGTGGACGGCCGTGCGGCGGCGGATGCTGGACCACGGATTCCAGATGACCACCTGCGACTTCACCGGGCTCTGGGCTGCGGTCGACACACCCCAAGGAGTTCGGGCCCTGGAGCGGGTGATGTGGCACCGGTACGGGCCCAAGCCCACCGACCAGATCATCGCCCGGACCGTCAACCGGCGCATCTCCGGACCCCTGACCCGCCAGCTGCTGCGGACCGGGCTCAGCCCGCAGGTGGCCACATTGCTGGCCTTCGCCACCGCATTGCTGGCCTCCGGCCTGATAGCGGTCGGCGACCGGTGGGCGATGGCGGCGGGCGGGCTCGGCGTCCTGCTCGGCTCCGCCCTCGACGGCGTCGACGGCGAGATCGCGCGAGTCAGCGGCCGGGCCTCGCGCCGCGGCGCCGCGCTGGACACGCTGTTGGACCGCTATGCCGACCTCGCCGTGGTGGTCGGTCTGGTTCTCGGTGCCGGCCACACCGAGACTGCCTGGGCCTGGGGGTTCGCCGCCGGGTGTGGCTGCCTGCTGATCCCCTACATCCACGCAGTGGGCCGCGACACCGGCGTGCGGCTCCTGTTCCGGCGCGAGGTCCGGTTGCTGATCTTCGCTCTGGCGGCGATCAGCGGCCTACCGCTGTTGGGGCTGGCGGTCATCGCCGTTGCGGCCAACCTCGATACGGCGCGCGGCGTGGTGCTCCTCCTGCGCGCGATCCATACCTGACAACCGCGAGCCGAGGCCCACGAGCGACTCCCCCGGTATACGGGTTCAGCGGCTGGCGCGAGCCAAAGGCGTGCCATCCAGTGCGTAGCGGAAGGCCACCAGTGACTCGAAGACCATCAGGACCCCAGCCTCCTGCAGCTCACCGACCGAGTAGCCGCCCGTACGCACTCCGAGGGTCGGGATGTTGAGCTTGGCCGCCGCCTGGGCGTCGTAGATCGAGTCACCCACCATGATGCCGCTGGCGCCCTCGACCTTGCCCAGCGCCGCCGACACGAGGTCCGCGGCGGGCTTGCTGTTCTGCACATCGTCCGAGGTGGTCCACGCATCCGCGAGGGACTTGCCGTCGATGAGGTCGAGGAAGGCCTCGACGTGCTCGGTCTTGCCCGAGCTGGCAAGAACCAGGCGGAAGCCGCGATCCTTCACCTCTGTCAGCAGTTCGTGCGCGCCCTCAAAGGGCCGGATCTCCCCGATGAGCTGGTCAAACTCTTCCGACCATGCCTGGCGCAGGTCGTCCCCGTGTGCTTCCTCCACCTCGGGACCTCCGACGGCGGAGACGAACTTGTCCCCGCCCATCCCGATACCGCGGTGGATTCGCCACATGGGCCGGGTGATGTCGTAGCGACGCAAGGCCCTGAACCACGCGAGCGCATGGTGGTAGTTGGTGTCCACGAGGGTGCCGTCAACATCGAAGATTGCAGTGTCAGCCATGGCACCTTCATACCCGGCCCGGGAACGCTGCACACGCGTTGATCTGCTTGCCAACGCGATGCGAATGGCTGAACGGACGCTGAAGCTCAGCGGAGCGTGTCGAGCAGCTTCGCGGCGATCGCCTCAGGCGTGAGACCCACTCGGTCGAGGACCTGACCCCGGGACCCGTGGTCGAGGAACTCGCGCGGCAGCCCGAACAGGCTCATGGGTGCGTCAATACCGTTGTCCCGCAACGACCTCATGACATGTGAGCCCACTCCCCCGGCCACCGAGTTGTCCTCGACGACCGCGATGTGACGGGCAGCCTGCGCCAGGCCCCCGACAGCCGGGTTGACGGGCAGCGCCCACACCGGGTCGACCACCCGCACGCGCAGCCCCTCAGCACTGAGCTTCTCCGCGACGGTGAGGCAGGTGGCGACCATGGACCCGACACCGACGAGCAGCAGGTCCACCTCGTCGCCCCCCGAATCGGGCTCGACCAGGACGTCGACCCCGTCGACGGTGCGCACCGCGGTGATGGCATCGGAGAGCGAACCCTTGGGGAAGCGGATCACCGAGGGGGCATCGCTGATGTCGACGGCGGCGCGCAGGGCGATCGGGATCTGCTGGCCGTCACGAGGAGCGGCGAGGTGGAGGCCGGGCACGATCCCGGCGATCGACATGTCCCACATGCCGTGGTGCGAGGCACCGTCCGGCCCGGTGATCCCCGACCGGTCGAGCACGAACGTCACGCCGGCCTTGTGGAGCGCACAGTCCATGAGGAGCTGGTCGAAGGCACGGTTGAGGAAGGTGGCATAGATCGCGACAACCGGATGCAGGCCGGCATACGCCAGGCCTGCGGCCATGGTCGTCGCGTGCTGCTCGGCGATCCCGACATCAAAGGTCCGCGAGGGGAAGCGCTTGGCGAACGCATCGAGCCCGACCGGGATCATCATCGCGGCCGTGATGGCGACCACGTCCGAACGCTCCTCCCCCAGCTCGACGAGGGCGTCGCTGAACTCGTCGGTCCAGCTGCGACCGGAGATCTCCAGCGGCAGTCCGGTCTCGGGGTTGATGACGCCGACCGCGTGGAACTGGTCGTTCTCGTCGTTGATGGCCGGGTCGTAGCCCTTGCCCTTCTGGGTGATGACATGCACCAGGACGGGTCCCCCGAAGGCCCGCGCCCGGCGCAACGCCTGCTCGAGGGCGACCTCGTCGTGGCCGTCGACGGGCCCGACGTACTTGAGGCCGAGGTCCTCGAAGAGACCCTGCGGCGCGACGATGTCCTTGATGCCCTTCTTCATCCCGTGGAGCGTCTCGTACATCGCTCCACCGACGACCGGGGTGCGGTTGAGCGCCGACTTGCCCCAGTCGAGGAAGCGCTCGTAGCCGCGGGTCGTGCGCAGCGTGGCGAGGTGGTCGGCCAGGCCGCCACGAGTGGGCGCGTAGGAGCGCTCGTTGTCGTTGACGACGATGACCAGCGGCAGGTCGGACTCGGCGGCGATGTTGTTCATCGCCTCCCAGGCCATGCCGCCGGTCAGCGCTCCGTCACCGATCACGGCGACCGTATGCCGGTCGCGCTCCCCCGCGATGACCCGACCGGCAGCGATGCCGTGCGCCCACGACAGCGAGCTCGAGGCGTGGGAGCTCTCGACGACGTCGTGCTCGGACTCGGTGCGACTCGGGTATCCCGAGAGGCCGCCCTGCTTGCGCAGAGCAGTGAAGTCGTGGCGCCCGGTGAGCAGCTTGTGCACGTAGGACTGGTGGCCGGTGTCGAAGACCACCGCGTCACGGGGGCTGTCGAAGACCCGGTGGATGGCGATGGTCAGCTCGACGACACCGAGGTTGGGTCCGAGGTGTCCACCCGTGCGGGAGACCTCCTCGACCAGGAAGGTCCGGATCTCCTGGGCCAGCGTCGCCAGCTCCGTGCGGGTCAGGTCCTTGAGGTCCTCAGGTCCCTCGATGCGCTCCAACACGCTCACGCGCTCTGCCTCTCGCTGCCGTTGTCCACCAGCAAGAGTCTAGGTGCTGTCGTGCGCAGGGCCTCGCCCCGCACGGCCCCCCGGCGACCTTCCACACAACGTTCACGGGTCCCACACCCCTGCTCGAGGTGTGGGACCCGTGCTCGCCCCGCCAGCCGTGGGCTACTTCACCGAGACGGCGTCCCAGGTGGCGGCGACGGCGCCGGCCTGGGTCGACCCGGCGCCGAAGAGGTCGCCGGCCGCCTTGACCGTGGCGGCGCGCGCGCCGGAGTAGGTCGTCGACGACGTCATGTAGACGGTGAGCGCGCGGTACCAGATCTTTGCGGCAGCATCCCGGCCGATTCCGGCGAGCGTGGAGCCGTCACAGGTCGTCGAGGAGTGTGCCTTGCCGCCGATGGTCTTGCTGCCCGATCCCTCGGCCAACAGGTAGAAGAAGTGGTTGCCCACACCGGACGAGTAGTGCACGTCGAGCGAGGCGACCGTCGGGCTCCAGCAGTTGACCGACGAACCGTCCGAGCTGGGGTTGTCCATCCGGCGGAAGCCGAGCCCGCTGGCGAGGTCGAACTCCTCGCCGATGAGGTAGTCGCCCGGGTCGCTGGCGTTGTTGGCACTGAACTCGACCATCGATCCGAAGATGTCGCTCGTCGACTCGTTGAGCCCACCCGACTCCCCGGAGTAGGTGAGGTTGGCGGAGTTCTCGGTGACACCGTGGCTCATCTCGTGGCCAGCGACGTCGAGGGAGACGAGGGGACCGAACGAGCTGCCGTCACCGTCGCCGTAGGTCATCTGCTTGCCGTCCCAGAAGGCGTTGACGTAGCCCTTGCCGTAGTGGACCCGGCTCGGTGAGCCCTGCCCGGTGTTCCAGATCCCGTTGCGTCCGTACGCGGTCTTGAAGTAGTCCCAGGTGCGGGCCTGCCCGTATGCCGCGTCGACGGCTGCGCTCTGCCGGTTGGCATTGGTGCCGTTGCCCCAGGCGTTGTCGGCATCGGTGTAGAGGGTGCCGGTGGTGCAGCCCATCTGCAGGAGCTGGCACCTCATGCTGTCGGTCTTGTTGGCCATGTCGCCGACCTGGGAGCTGCCGCGGGTGGCGTCCTTGAGCTGGTAGCTCGAGCCGGACAGCGTGGTCTGGATGGTGACGGTGCCGCTGTAGAGCGAGGCCCCCGTGCCGTCCGCCTCGTGGATCTCGTCTGCCGAGCCCAGCACCTTCCCGGTGGACGCGTCGACCCAGGTGTGCAGCCGGCTCGGAGTCCCGTTGGCGCGGACACCGCTGCTGCGGACGTCCCAGACCAGGCGCGGAGCCCCGTGCGTCGCGTCGACGGCGAGGGTCGGCTTGCTCCCGTCGACACTGACCCCTGCCGGCAGGGTGGAACGCGTGGCGGCCTGCGCCGTCGAGGCCGAGACTGAGGGGTTCGTCGAGACGGTGACGGGGGCCGTCAGGGTCTGGCTCACCGAGTCCACGGCGCCATCCGCACCGAGGTGGGCCACGAGGTCACCACCGAGGACGGGCAGCCCCTTGTAGGTACGGTCCATGCGCACGTGACGGGCGCCCGAGCGCTCACCCAGGGCCGAGGTGGCCACGAGGTCCTCGGCGGCAGAGAGGCGCACGAGGCCGGGGGCCGCGCGCAGCGCCTGCTCGGCCGGCGCACCGACCGCGGAGACGTCGAGCGGGCGGAGCGGGCCGATCGGGTCGGCGGGCCGGGCGTGCGCCGCAGGGAGCGCCGTGGCCAGCGCGGCAGAGCCCGCAGCCAGGCACGCGAGGAGGGGAAGCGATCGACGCATGGGACTTCCTTGTCAGAGGTCGAGACGTCGCCGCGAACCGGCGACCTCGAACATCAAAGCCGTCCCGGGTGCCGAGAGAGAAGGCTCTTTGCCAACTACTTACTGAACGTATACCTCGGTCAAGGAGGCTCACAGCCGAGGCACGAACGCGTGGCCCTCCATCGCCTCGAGCAGCAGCCCGGCTGCGCGCCGGGCGGCGAGCAGGCGCGCCCCCTCGGCCTCGAGGGCGGCGAGCGAGGCCGCGATCCCCTCGGGTTCGACGTGGTCGCCGAGGTCGACCCGCAGACCCCGGTATGCCGTCCGCATGGCTCCCAGCTGACCGTCCAGGTGGTGCGTGGTCACCCAGGCGAGGGCGATCGGGTGGCGGCGCCACACGGCATACATGCGGTAGTCCGAAGGACAGTGGTCGAGCAGCCAGCCGACGGCGGGCACCTGCCAGCCCGGCGCCTCCGGAGGCGGCACCCGGTCGGGCCACCCCGGCGGGCCCGGACGACCCGAGCCACCCGGAGCTCCCGGGCTCGCGGCACGTCGCAGCGGTGGCCGCGCCGGTGTCTCGAACATGTGTTCGATACTAGCGCCTCTCCCCCGGCTTCGACGTGGCCACATCGTGGACTCCCGCTCCGATGAGCCATAACGGGCGCTTATGGTTTCCATCAGCAATACCACCCATTGAGGAATGAGGACCCATGACGAGCGTCGTCTCCGGCACCCGCACGCTACGGCCTCCGCGCACCGGCCGCTCCAACGGCCAGTGGGCCGTCGACGGGCGSGAGCCGCTCAACCCCAACGAGTCGTTCAAGGCGGAGGACAACGGCCTCAACGTGCGTGAGCGGATCGAGACGATCTATGCCCACGCAGGATTCGACGCCATCCCCAGTGACGACCTGCACGGCCGCTTCCGCTGGTGGGGCCTGTACACCCAGCGCAAGCAGGGCATCGACGGTGGCCAGACCGCCTCGCTCGAGCCACACGAGCTCGAGGACAGGTTCTTCATGCTCCGGGTCCGCACCGACGGCCAGGTCCTCTCCCCCGCGCACCTGCGTGTCATCGGCGGTATCTCCAGCGACTTCGCCCGGGAGAGCGCGGACATCAGCGACCGGCAGAACATCCAGTTCCACTGGGTCGCCATCGAGAACGTCCCGGAGATCTGGCGGCGGCTCGAAGCGGTCGGCCTGCAGACGACCGAGGCCTGCGGTGACACCCCACGCGGGTTCGTCGGCTCCCCCGTCGCCGGAGTCGCTGCCAACGAGATCATCGACCCGACCCCGGTCATCCGCGAGATCACCTCGCGCTGGCTCGGCGACACGGAGCTGTCCAACCTGCCGCGCAAGTTCAAGACCGCGATCACCGGGCACCCGAGTCTCGACGTCGTCCACGAGATCAACGACATCTCCCTCGTCGGCGTCGTGCACCCCGAGCTGGGGCCGGGCTACGACCTCTGGGTGGGTGGTGCACTCTCGACGGCGCCACGCCTGGCCGAGCGGCTGGGTGTCTTCGTCTCCGAGGCCGACGCCCCCGACGTGTGGCACGGGGTCATCTCGATCTTCCGTGACTACGGCTACCGCCGGATGCGCACCAAGGCGCGCCTGAAGTTCCTGCTCGCCGAGTGGGGCACCGAGAAGTTCCGTGAGGTGCTCGAGACGGAGTACCTCGGACGCCCGCTCCCCGACGGCCCCGCTCCTCAGCCGGCCCAGGGTCCGGGCGACCACGTCGGGGTGCACGCGCAGAAGGACGGCCGCTTCTATGTCGGCGCGGCACCCGTGGTCGGACGGGTGAGCGGCACGATCCTCTCGGCCCTGGGTGACCTCGTGGAGCGCGTGGGTGGTGACGGGGTGCGGCTGACCGCCCACCAGAAGCTCGTCGTCCTCGGAGTTCCCGAGGAGCGGGTCGACGAGCTCGTCGCCGGCCTCGAGGACCTGGGACTGACCGCGGCTCCCAGCCCCTTCCGTCGCACGACCATGGCCTGCACCGGGATCGAGTACTGCAAGCTCGCGCTGGTCGACACCAAAGACACGGCCGCAGCGGTCATCGCCGAGCTGGAGCAGCGCCTCGCCGGCGTGGAGCTCGACACTCCGATCTCGTTGCACGTCAACGGATGCCCGAACTCGTGCGCCCGCATCCAGACGGCCGACATCGGGCTCAAGGGGCTCATCACGACCAACGACGCGGGTGAGAACGTGCCCGGCTTCCAGGTCCACCTCGGTGGCGGACTGGCCTCACCCGAGAGGGACGAGGCCGGCCTGGGCCGGACCGTTCGGGGCCTCAAGATCACGGCCAGCGACCTGGCCGACTACGTCGAGCGGCTCACCCGCCGCTTCCTGGCGCAGCGGGTGGCCGGTGAGTCGTTCGCCTCGTGGGCGCACCGCGTCGAGGACGAGGAGCTCGCATGAGCACCATGATCACGCGCACGGCCAGGCGCTCCGAGGAGGAGCTGCGCGCGCTCGCCGCGCAGGGTGCGCTGCTCGACGACTCGGATGCCGTCGGCGTCGCACGATGGGCTGCCGAGAACTTTTCCGGCACGCTGGCGGTTGCCTGCAGCATGGCCGAAGGCGTTCTCCCGCACCTGATCTCACAGCAGGTGCCAGGCGTCGACGTCCTCTTCCTCGAGACCGGCTACCACTTCGCGGACACCATCGGCACGCGGGCCCGGGTGGTTGACGAGCTCGACGTCACCGTCGTCGACGTCCTGCCCGAGCTCACCGTCGCCGAGCAGGACGCGAAGTTCGGGGCACGTCTGTTCGAGCGCGACCCGGCGGCCTGCTGCGCCATGCGCAAGATGGAGCCGCTCGCACGTGCGCTCGGCGGCTACGAGGCCTGGGTGACGGGTGTGCGCCGCGACGAGGCGCCGACCCGCACCGGCACGCCGCTCGTGACCTTCGACGAGAAGCACGGGTTGGTCAAGATCAACCCCTTGGTGACGTGGTCCCTCGACGACCTCACTGCATACGCGTCCGAACATGCCGTCCCCGTGAACCTCCTCGCCTTCGACGGCTACCCGTCCATCGGCTGCGAGCCGTGCACCCGCCGGGTGGCACCCGGCGAGGACCCCCGATCCGGCCGCTGGGCCGGCCTCTCCAAGACCGAATGCGGGATTCACACATGAGCGCTGTGACTGCGGAACGACCGATCACCACGACCCCCGAGACCCACGTCCTGGGTCAGCTCGACGCCCTCGAGAGCGAGGCGATCCTCATCATCCGCGAGATCGTCGGCGAGCTCGAGCGGCCCGTGCTGCTCTTCAGCGGCGGCAAGGACTCGGTCGTCATGCTGCACCTGGCGGCCAAGGCGTTCTGGCCGGCGCCGATCCCCTTCCCGGTGCTGCACGTCGACACGGGCCACAACTTCCCTGAACTGCTGGACTACCGCGACGAGACCGTCGAGCGCCTCGGGCTGCGGCTCGAGGTGGCGAGGGTGCAGGACTACCTCGACGACGGGCGGCTGCGTGAGCGTGCCGACGGCCTGCGCAACGCCCTCCAGACGGTGCCGCTCCTCGACGCCATCAACGAGCACCGGTTCGACGGCGTCTTCGGTGGTGCCCGGCGCGACGAGGAGAAGGCCCGCGCCAAGGAGCGGATCGTCTCACTGCGCGACGAGTTCGGGCAGTGGGACCCCAAGAACCAGCGGCCCGAGCTGTGGAACCTCTTCAACCCGCGGCACCGGCCGGGCGAGCACGTGCGCGCCTTCCCGATCAGCAACTGGACCGAGCTCGACGTCTGGAAGTACATCGAGCGCGAGGACATCCCCCTCGCCCCGCTCTACTACGCCCACGAGCGGGAGGTCTTCAACCGCGACGGCATGTGGCTCGCGGTCGGCCCCTACAGCCAGCCGCGTGACGACGAGCCCGTCGAGACACGCCTCGTGCGCTATCGCACCGTCGGCGACATGTCGTGCACGGGGGCCGTCGAGTCGCCCGCCCGCAGCAACGCCGAGATCGTCGTCGAGGTGGCCGCCTCGACCCTGACCGAACGCGGTGCCACGCGCGCTGACGACCGGATCTCCGAGGCCGCCATGGAAGACCGCAAGAAGGAGGGCTACTTCTGATGAACCCCACCACCAATCTCCTGTCCCCGGCGCTGGACACTGGCTCGTCTCCTGCCCTGGCCACGGGCACGCTGCTCCGACTGGCCACGGCAGGCTCCGTCGACGACGGCAAGTCCACGCTCGTCGGGCGGCTGCTCCACGACACCAAGTCCGTCCTCTCGGACCAGCTCGCGGCGGTCGAGCGCGTCTCACGCGACCGTGGCCTCACGGGTGCGGACCTCGCCCTCCTCACTGACGGCCTGCGGGCGGAGCGCGAGCAGGGCATCACCATCGATGTCGCCTACCGCTACTTCGCGACCGCCACGCGCTCGTTCGTCCTGGCCGACTGCCCCGGTCACGTGCAGTACACGCGCAACACCGTCACTGGCAGCTCGACCGCCGATGTCGTCGTGCTCCTCATCGACGCCCGCAAGGGCGTCCTCGAGCAGACGCGTCGTCACCTCGCCGTCACGGCACTGCTCCGGGTGCCCCATGTCGTTGTAGCCGTCAACAAGATCGACCTCGTCGACTTCGACGAGGACGTCTTCGACCGGGTCAACGCCGAGGTGCAGTCGGTGGCTCGCGAGCTCGGCGTGGTGGATGCCACGGCGATCCCGGTGAGCGCCCTCGACGGCGACAATGTGGCCGAGCGCTCTCCGCGCACGCCCTGGTACTCAGGACCCAGCCTGCTCGAGTTCCTGGAGGCCCTCCCGCCCGCGGTCGACCCGGTGCACGAGGCCTTCCGGCTGCCCGTCCAGCTGGTCATCCGTCCGCAGGGTGCGGCTCTCGATGTGGCTCACCGCGACTACCGGGGGTATGCCGGCCAGGTCGCCTCCGGCGTGGTGCGCGTCGGTGACGAGGTGGTCGCCCTTCCCTCCGGGCGGCGCTCGACGGTCACGGGCATCGACCTGGGCCCGCAGTCACTCGACGAGGCGTTCGCGCTCCAGTCCGTGACCCTGCGCCTCGCCGACGAGATCGACATCTCTCGAGGTGACGTGATCGCCTCGGTAGCGGATGCACCCGAGCCGACCCAGGACATCGCGGCCGTCGTGTGCTGGCTCGCCGATGCACCGTTGCGTCCGGGCCAGCGCCTCCTGCTCAAGCACGGTTCACGCACGGTGCAGTCGGCCGTGCGCTCGATAGACGGGGCCCTCAACCTCGACGACCTGCGTGCCGTGGCGGCAGAGAGCCTGCCGCTCAACGACATCGGGCTCGTGACGCTGCGATTGGCGAGCCCTCTGCCCGTCGAGAACTACTCCACCTCCCGTCGGGGCGGGTCCTTCCTCCTCATCGACGCCCACGACGGTCGCACGGTCGCGGCCGGGATGGTCGGGGCGACGCTGCCGACGGCAGCCGATGCTCCGACCCGGCCCGAAGGTGAGGAGGAATGGGAGATCTGAGCTCGGCTCTGCCCATCTTCCTCGACCTGACGGGCCGGCTCGTCAGCGTCTTCGGCGGTGGCCCCGTCACGGCTCGCGAGCTCACGGCGTTCCTCGACGAGGGAGCCCTCGTGCGCATCGTCTCCCCGTGGGTGTGCGAGGAGGTCCAGGACCTCCTTGTCGAGCACCGCGAGCGAGTGACCTGGCTGCAGCGCGAGTATGCCGGCCCGAACGACCTCGAGGGCGCCTGGCTCGTCCACACGGCCACCGGTGATGCCGACGTCGACACCCGCATCCGCGTCGACTCGGCCGACCGGCACCTGTGGTGCATCGGCACCGCGACCACCTCCGGTGCCATGGCCACTCTCCCGGCCCGAACCCGGGTGAGCACCCCCGACGGTGACGTCTCCGTGGCCGTGCACGCCCACGACGACCAGCTCCTCGCGAGCACGGTCCGCGACGGCATCGACCTCGCCCTGCGCAGCGGCGAGCTCGACCTGCGCCGGCACCGCCCCCGCGAGGCAGGCTGGGTCGCTCTCGTCGGTGGCGGTCCCGGAGCCGACGGGCTGCTCACCACCCGCGGCCACGAGCTGCTCGCCTGCGCCGACGTCGTCGTCATCGACCGGCTGGCACCGCTGGGCGTCGTGTCGCGCCTGCCGACGTCGGTGCGGGTCATCGACGTGGGCAAGACCCCGGGGCACCACCCCGTCCCGCAGGACCGGATCAACGCCATCCTCGTCGAGGAGGCACAGCGAGGCCTGGGCGTCGTCCGCCTCAAGGGCGGGGACCCCTACGTCCTCGGGCGCGGAGGCGAGGAACGCCTCGAGTGCGAGGCACACGGCATACCGGTGGAAGTGGTCCCTGGAGTGACGAGCGCGGTGGCTGTCCCGGCAGCGGCCGGCATCCCCCTCACCCACCGTGGCGTGGCGAAGGCCTTCACGGTCGTGTCCGGTCACGAGCAGATTCCCACCCTGCCGCCGGGCTCCGACCACACGCTGGTCCTCCTCATGGGCGTCTCCACCCTGCGCGCCAGCGCGAGCTCCCTCATGGCGGAGGGTCGCCGCGCGGACTGCCCCGTGGCCATCATCGAGCGCGGGTTCCTGCCGACCCAGCGAGTCACCACCGGCACGCTGGCCGACATCGCGGACCTCGCGCTGTTCCGCGGAGTGGAGTCCCCCGCAGTCGTGGTCGTGGGCGACGTCGTCGCTCTGGCGCATCCGGTGCACTGAGGGACGACCGGCGGCCCGGTGGAGTGACGACTGGCGTGAGCTCGTCGACTCCACCGGGCGATCGGCCCAGGCAGGAGGCCCCGCTCAGCCGGTCACCATCCGGCGCCGCGTGCCCACCATGAGCAGCGAACCGAGCGCGAGCAGCAGGAACGCGCCGCCGAGCAGGGCGCCAGAGTTGGCTCCCGTGTAGGCCAGACCCGCCGTTGCCGGCTGCATGGCGTTCATGGCCGTCCGGTCACGCAGGGTGGTCCGGACGTTGCCACCTCGGCTGGTTGCCGAGTTCGCGTTCCGGACCTCGCCCGGCTGGGTGGCTGTTCCCGGCTGGGCCGGGTTCACCGGCACCGCGGGGTCAGTCGGATCCACCGGCGCAGTCGGATCCACCGGGACAGTGGGATCCACCGGGACGGTGGGGTCCGTGGGGTGGGTCGGCTCCTCCACCGCCGGCGTAGAGCCGCCAGTGGTCGTGCTGCCGTCGGTGGTGGAGTCGCCCACGACCGAGACGGCATTGCCACCGATGGTCACCGGAACCACGACGGGCACCACGACCTGGTTGCCACCGAGGAGGGCTTCCTCGCCGGTGGTCGTGCTGCCACCGCTGGTGCCGGAACCGCTGGTGGAGCTGGATCCGGTGCTCGCACCGGTGCTGCTCGCGTCCCCGATGACCGAGACCGCATTGCCGCCTGCGGTGACCGGAGCCACGACCGGCGCCAGGACCTCGTTGCCACCCAGAAGCGCTTCCTCGCCCGAGGTGGAGTTCTCACCCAGTGCGCTGCCACCAGAGGCACCACCACTGGTGGGGCTCGAGCTCGCCGAGTTCTTGGTGCTCGAGTCGCCGACGACGGAGATGGCATTGTCACCGACGGTCACCGGAACCTTCACTGGTGCGGCCACCTGGTTGCCGCCACCGGCCGAGTCCTCGCCCGAGGTGGAGTTCTCACCGGCAGTGCCGGCACCACCGGTGCTCGACGCAGAGCGCGAACTCGTGCTGCTCGAGTCGCCGACGACGGAGATGGCATTGCCACCGACGGTCACCGGAACCTTCACCGGTGCCGCCGCCTGGTTGCCGCCACCGGCCGAGTCCTCGCCCGAGGTGGTGTTCTTGCTTGCCGTGCCGCCGCTACTTGTGCTCGACGCAGAGCTCGAACTGGTGCTGCTCGAGTCGCCGACGACCGACACGGCATTTCCGGCGACGGTCACCGGCAGCTCGACGGAGACGACCGACTGGTTGCCGCCGAGGACGCTGTCGACACCTGTGGTGTCGTCCGCGTGTGCTTGGGCGGAGAAGACGAGGCCTCCGCCGACCACGAGGGCGATCTGGAGCCCTCGTCGAAGTGATGCATGCATAGCTGTTCCCCTTGCGTGGTTGATGCGTGCGAGCCCGCGGTTGCGGGCACAGCTCGGACAGCGCCGTGGCACGGCGCCGGAGCGGCATCAATCAGGGCGGGAACCGGGGTCCGCGACGGGACCCGGCCTGGGATGGAACATGCGTGCGCGCAGGGCTCCGGAGGAGGTCTCAGCGAGCGTGAACGTGGCGGGCGTCACCGCGAGGTCGCCGCCGACAGGCGCGGACGATCCGTGCGCACCGGAGCCCTGAGCAGCACCACCGGCCGGGAGGGCAGGCGTGGGCAGGTGCTCAGGGGCGGGAGCCGCCGGCTGGTGGACCGGCGTGCGTGAGGGGTTGGCACGCGCGGTGACGTCGGCTGAGCCCGTATTGATGCCGAAGCCGGGCCAGGGCGCCACGGCGCTGGGCTGGAGGGCGAGAGTCGGTGGGAGTGCTCGTTCGGCCCGGATGGCCCGCTCCGTGCGCGCCCGATCGACCACCGAGGCGGCGGGACCCGGCGCCTGCTCGGTGACGGGGAGGGCAGCCGTCGGCGCGACGCCCTGAGCGGGCTCGAGCACGTCGGGCAGCCCGGCCGAGGACGGCTGCGCAGCGACAGGAACGATGGCGTCGACGACCTCGACGACCGGGTCGACGACGTCCTCCCCGCCCGTCAGGAGCGGCTTCAGGGTGCGGCTCACTGCCGAGGTCGTGGTCGTCACCACTGTCGTGGACTTGCTGACGGTCGAGGTCGTCGCCGCGACGACGGCCTTCACCGGCCGGGTCAGAGGGGGGTCGACGACCTTGAGCGGCGCCTCGACGATCGCGTCGACGGGCTGGACGACGGCCGTCACCGTCTCGGAGGGCTTGACTGCCGCCACAACCTTCTCGACCGGTTGCTGGACGATCGCCGTCGGCACCCTTGCTGGGTCGAGGATCGGCTGGACGTCGGTCGCGGTGGAGACGAGCTTGTCCAACGTCTTCGTCAGACCGAGGTCGTCCGCGCTTGCTGTCGTCGAGGACGAGAGCAAGAAACCGAAGAGGACGAGCGCAGCGCCGAGCATCAGCCTACGAAGGCTGATGGACGACGGATGAACCCCCACGCCAAACTCCTCTTCCGGGACGTCCTCCATTCCTACTCGCCAGTTCGACCAGAAAGAACTACGTAGGCCCCCCCAATTATGACTATCTTCGAGGGACGGCGCAGCTGTGTTCAGCACCACGCCTCACGGGCAACTCGGTCCGAAAACCGTTGTCGCACAGCCCGTGTGAACGACTGGGCTGCACCACGAACGCACGGCGCCGGTATGCCGTGGGCTCACGGCATACCGGCGTCGTGTGTTTCCGACGGAGTCGGGACTACTTCACGAGCGACCGCAGGACGTACTGGAGGATTCCGCCGTTGCGGTAGTAGTCGGCCTCACCGGGGGTGTCGATGCGGACGACTGCATCGAACTCCACGACCTCTCCCCCCTCCTTGGAGGCAGAGACCTTGACCGTCCTGGGCGTCGTGCCGTCGTTGAGGGCGGTGATGCCCGAGATCGAGAACGTCTCGGTGCCGTCGAGGCCGAGGGAGTCGGCGTTCTGGCCCTCCGGGTACTGCAGCGGGATGACGCCCATGCCGATGAGGTTGGAGCGGTGGATGCGCTCGTAGCTCTCGGCGATGACGGCGCGCACGCCCAGGAGCGCGGTGCCCTTGGCGGCCCAGTCACGCGAGGAGCCCGAGCCGTACTCCTTGCCGGACAGGATCACCAGCGGGGTGCCGGCAGCCTGGTAGTTGGCGGACGCGTCGAAGATGGTGCTCTGCTCGCCGTCCCTGGTGAAGTCGCGGGTGAAGCCACCCTCGACACCATCCAGCAGGAGGTTCTTGAGCCGGATGTTGGCGAAGGTGCCCCGGATCATGACCTCGTGGTTGCCACGACGCGAGCCGTAGGAGTTGAAGTCCTTGCGCTCGATGCCGTGCTCGGCGAGGTAGACACCCGCCGGGCTGTCGGCCTTGATCGAGCCGGCGGGGCTGATGTGGTCGGTCGTGACCGAGTCGCCGAGCTTGGCGAGGACGCGTGCACCCTCGATGTCGGTGACCGGCGTGGTCTCGATCTGCATGCCGTCGAAGTACGGGGGCTTGCGCACGTAGGTCGAGTCGGCGTCCCAGTCGAAGGTGTTGCCCTCGGGCGTGGGCAGGCTCTGCCACCGCTCGTCACCGGCGAAGACGTCGGCGTAGTCCTTGGTGAACATGTCCTGGCTGATGCTCGAGGCGATCGTCGACTCGACGTCGGCGGGAGCGGGCCAGATGTCCTTGAGGAAAACGTCGTTGCCGTCGGTGTCCTGCCCCAAGGGCTCCGCCTCGAAGTCGAAGTCCATTGTGCCGGCCAGCGCGTAGGCGATGACCAGGGGCGGTGAGGCGAGGTAGTTCATCTTGACGTCGGGGTTGATGCGGCCCTCGAAGTTGCGGTTGCCCGACAGGACCGACACGACGGCGAGGTCGTTGGCGTTGACGGCCTCGGAGACCTCCTCGATGATCGGGCCGGAGTTGCCGATGCAGGTCGTGCAGCCGTAGCCAACCAGGTAGAAGCCGAGCTTCTCGAGGTAGGGCCACATGCCGGCCTTCTCGTAGTAGTTCGTGACGACCTTGGAGCCCGGAGCCATGGAGGTCTTGACCCACGGGGCCACGGTGAGGCCCTTCTCGACGGCGTTCTTGGCGAGCATCGCGGCCGCCATCATCACCGAGGGGTTGGACGTGTTGGTGCAGCTCGTGATGGACGCGATCGACACGTGGCCGTGGTCGATGACGACCTCCTGGCCGTCGAGTGTCACCGTGGCGGGGTTGCTCGCCCGGTCCAGGCTCTCGTACGCCGGCGAGTGGGAGGGCCGCCCGGCGCTCTCGGACGCCTCGAGGGCGTCGTGCGAGGGCGAGTCGGACGCGGGGAAGCTCTCCATGAGCTCCTCGTCCACGCTGCTCTTCTCGATGCCGTTGCCATTGACCACGTAGTTCTTGAGGTCGTTGCGGAACTGCTGCTTGGAGCGGGAGAGCTCGATCCGGTCCTGGGGACGCTTCGGGCCGGCGATCGAGGGCACGACCGTCGACAGGTCGAGCTCGATGCGCTCGGAGTAGCGGGCCTCCGGCTGGTCCGGGCCCGCGTTGAGCCACATGCCCTGCTCCTTGGCATAGGCCTCCACCAGGGCGACGGACTCATCGGAGCGACCGGTGAGGCGCAGGTACTCGAGGGTGACGTCGTCGATCGGGAAGATCGCGCAGGTCGAGCCGAACTCGGGGCTCATGTTGCCGATGGTCGCGCGGTTGGCGAGCGGCACCTGGCTGACGCCCTCGCCGTAGAACTCGACGAACTTGCCGACGACGCCGTGGTCGCGCAGCATCTCGGTGATCGTCAGGACGACGTCGGTCGCGGTCGCACCGGCCGGGATGGAGCCCGACAGCTTGAACCCGACGACCCGCGGGATGAGCATCGACACGGGCTGGCCGAGCATGGCTGCTTCTGCCTCGATGCCACCGACTCCCCAACCGAGGACGCCGAGACCGTTGACCATCGTCGTGTGCGAGTCGGTGCCGACGCACGTGTCGGGGTAGGCCACCGTCCTGCCGTCGAGCTCGCGGGTCATCACCGTGCGGGCCAGGTGCTCGATGTTGACCTGGTGGACGATGCCGGTGCCCGGGGGGACGACCTTGAAGTCGTCGAAGGCGGTCTGGCCCCATCGCAGGAACTTGTAGCGCTCGTTGTTGCGCTGGTACTCGATCTCGACGTTGCGCTCGAAGGCGTCCGCGCGGCCGAAGACGTCGATGATGACCGAGTGGTCGATGACCAGCTCGGCCGGGGCGAGCGGGTTGATCTTCTCGGGGTCGCCGCCGAGGTCGGCCACGGCCTCGCGCATGGTGGCGAGGTCGACGACACAGGGAACGCCCGTGAAGTCCTGCATGATCACGCGCGCCGGCGTGAACTGGATCTCGGTGTCGGGGGTGGCGTTCTCGTCCCAGCCCCCGATCGCGCGGATGTGGTCGGCCGTGATGTTGGCGCCGTCCTCGGTCCGCAGCAGGTTCTCGAGGAGGACCTTGAGGCTGTACGGGAGGGACTCGCTGCCCTCGACCGCCGCCAACCGGTAGATGTCGTAGGCCTTGTCGCCCACCTGGAGTTCGCCGTGTGCCTTGAAGCTGTCAGTGCTCGTCACGAGCCTGCTCCTTCCGCGCGTCATCGCGTGTGTCGGTCCACCAATTATCTTGATATCAAGATACTAGTGGGGGGTCGTCATGTCCAGCCTCCCACGCCGCCTCGGGTCGCGGTGGCTCTCCTTCCCCTGCGTACCCACCACACCCGTCCTCGGGCGTACTTCTGGCAACGGAACGGCGGTGCCCGACTCGACCGGGGCCGCCTTCAGGTCGTCATGGTCCATACGACCGAGGCATGCCAGGGCCTTCGCTCAGCGAAGCGTGGGCTGCTCGTGGTCCCGAGCGAACGCTGCCAACGTCTCCGCCCGGCCATCCACCTCACCGAGGTACTCCCGGCGCAGGAGAGTGAGCAGTTCATCGAGGGCCGAGGCGAGCATCGCCGCGGCGTTGCGGACCTCCGAGGCTGAGGACCTCTCCCCTGAGTCGACCAGGTCCACGACGTACGACAGTGTGGCGGCCAGTGAGAGGTCGGACTGGACTTCCCGGAAGAAGTAGGACTCCGCGTACTGCAGGAGGTCCATCTCGATCGAAGCCAGCTCGCTGCGCACGCCTTCCAGGTACTGCACCGCAATACCGGCCTCCCCCTTCTCCACCACCTCAGCGGCGCCACATCGAGCCATGCTGCTCAGCCGCCGTGCCAGCGCGCGACGGCGGATGAGCGCTGGGTACAGCTGCAAGCCCCACGAAATACCCGCTGTCAGCAGCACGAACCCGACCAAGGCCTCCAAGGGCACCACGGCCCTCAGGACGGGCGTCGCCGGCAGGATGTCACCGAACCCCAGCGTGGCCACCGCGACGATCGACAGGTAGACCGAAGCGACGATGTCCGACGACATCGTCGGCTCCAGGGAGGACCCGAAGTAGAAGCCATCCGGCATCCGGGGCAGATAGACCAGGGCAAAACCCAGCACCGAGAGAGCCGCCCACATGCCGAGCGTCGCGAGAAGCCCCAGCGGCCCTGCCAGCTCGGTCGAACGGGACTGGCGACCGGCGAGCTTGGTGATCCGCCACGTGCCCCTGAAGATGAACCGTGAGAGGGTACCGAACCCTGCGGGGTGCCACAGCGTGTGAAAGATGTCGCGCAAGGCCAGCAGGATCACCACGACACCGGCCACTGTCATTGCCCACGTCATCGAAAGACCCTATCCGCCGCTGTTGCCACTCCTCGACACACAAGGTCCGGGCCGGCGGCGGTGGATCACTTCACCGCGAAGCGCGTCACGGCAGGTCAGGGCCGGTCCTGGTGAACACCGCGACGCATTCGACGTGGTGGGTCATCGGGAACGCGTCGAAGGCCCGCAGGGACGTGAGCGCGTAGCCGCGCTCCAGAAGGTATGCCGTGTCGCGGGCGAGCGCTGCCGGGTCGCAGGCGACGTAGGCGAGGGCTCGCGGACCGAGGGCGACGACAGCCCCGACCACGGCCTTGCCCGCGCCGGTGCGTGGCGGGTCGAGGACGACGAGGTCGGCGGTCGGTGGGATGTCGCTGCTCGGCCGCCGTGGTCCGGGGCGACGACGGCCGCCCTTGCGCGTGCCGGACACGCGGCCGGTGGACTCCACGCCGAAGACGTGGTCGACGCGGCCCTGGACGTAGCGGACCCACGGCGTCGACGCGACGTTGAGGCGAGCCTGGGCGACAGCGATCGAGTCGGACTCCACGGCGATGACCTGCCCGCGCTCACCGACTGCCTGCGCGAGGGCGGAGGCGAAGACACCCACTCCGGCATAGAGGTCGAGGCAGCGTTCGCCCGGCTGCGGGTCGAGCCCCGCGATGACGGCGTCGACGAACGTGGCGGCCGCTCCCGGGTGCACCTGCCAGAAGCCTCGCGCACTCACGTCGAACTCTCTCGACAGCGACTGTGCCGCAACGTTCTCGGTGACCACCGGTGCGACCGCCTCGTCCGACGGGATGCGTACGACCACGGCGTCGCCGTCACTGGGAGCCACGACGTCGACCGCCTTCTCCCCCGCCCAGTCCGCCTGCAGCACAGCGGTGCCCACGACTCGTTCGCTGGCGATGAGGCAGTCGTCGATGGGCAGGAGGGCGTGGCTGCGGTGACGACGCATCCCTGCGCGGCCGGCGGGGTCGACGGCGAACTCGGTGCGGGTGCGCCAGCGCAGACCATGGGTGTCGCCCGGGACGGGCTCGACAACCACGTCGCGCTCGAGGTGGGCCAGCCGCTGCAGCTGCTCGGCCACGACCGTCGCCTTGAGGCGGCGCTGGGCAGCCACGTCCACGTGCTGGAAGTCGCAGCCTCCGCACAGGCCTGGGCCGGCATACGGGCAGGGTGGCTGCACGCGGTCGGGCGACGCCGCGAGGACCTCGACCGCGTCGGCGCGCAGGAACCGGTCGCCGGCAGCGCCCTCGGTGACACGGACCCGCACCTGCTCCCCCGGCAGCGCGTGGCGGACGAAGAGGACCCGGCCCTCGTGCCGGGCGACGACGAAGCCACCGTGCGCGATCGGACCGGCGTCGACGACGACCTCCGACCCGGCAACGAGCTCCGCGGTCGAAGGGGTCCCGGGTTCCTGGCTCATCCTTCGCCGCGGCGCACGTCGCCGGCGACGGGGCCGTCCATGCGGTCCTCGAGGCCCTCCGACGAGGCGAGCTGCCAGGGGACGGAGGACACCATGACGCCCGGGGTGAACAGCAGGCGGCCCTTGAGGCGCAGCGCGCTCTGGTTGTGGAGCAGCTGCTCCCACCAGTGGCCGAGGACGTACTCGGGGATGTAGACGGTGACGAGGTCGCGGGGGTTGCCGGAGCGGATCGACCTCACGTAGTCGACGATCGGCCGGGTCACCTCGCGGTAGGGGCTGTCGAGGGCCTTGAGCGGCACCGGGATGTCGCGCCTGTCCCACTCGTCCTGGAGCGCCTTGGTCTCGTCCGGGTCGACGTCGACGGTCAGCGCCTCGAGGAACGAGGGCCGCGTGGCCCGTGCGTAGGCCAGGGCGCGCAGCGTCGGCTTGTGGATCTTGGACACGAGCACGATGGCGTGCACCCGCGAGGGCAGCAGCTGCTGGCGGGTGTCGCGCTCGTCGACCCGCAGCTCGTCCCGGACGCGGTCGTAGTGCTTGCGGATCGAGACCATGACGGCATACAGGACGATCATGGCGGCGATGGCGTAGCCCGCGCCGTGCAGGAACTTCGTCGCGAGCACGACGAGCAGGACGAGCCCCGACATCACCGCGCCGACTCCGTTGATGATCCGGCTGCGGTGCATCCGGGCCCGGGTGCGGCCGTCGCGCTCGACCGCGAGGTGGCGGTTCCAGTGCCGGATCATGCCCACCTGGCTCAGGGTGAACGAGACGAAGACACCCACGATGTAGAGCTGGATGAGCTTGGTGACCTGGGCGTCGTAGAGCGCGATGAGCCCGGCTGCCGCCCCGGCGAGGATGAGGATGCCGTTGGAGAAGGCGAGCCGGTCACCGCGGGTGTGGAGCTGGCGCGGCAGGAAGCCGTCGCGCGCGAGGATCGACCCGAGCACGGGGAAGCCGTTGAAGGCGGTGTTGGCGGCGAGGATGAGGATGAGACCGGTGACGATCGAGACGAGCACGACCCCGGGGTGGAAGCCGTCGAAGACCGCCTTGGAGACTTGGCCCATGACGGTGTCCTGCACGTAGCCGTCGCCGACGGGCTGGCCGTCCTTGAGCAGCTGCGTCGCCGGGTCTTGCGCCACCTTGACCCCCGTCCACCGGGCGAGCGCCACCATCGACGCGAGCATGGTGACCGAGATGGCGCCCATGAGGAGCAGGGTCGTCGCGGCGTTGCGGCTCTTGGGCTTCTGGAACGCGGGCACCCCGTTGGAGATCGCCTCGACGCCGGTCAGCGCGGCGCAGCCGGACGAGAAGGCGCGCAGCAGCAGGAAGGCCATGGCGGCAGTGCCCAACGCCCCCATGCCGGGCTCGGGAGCGAGCTCGTACTGCGCGCTCTCGGCACTCGGGAGGGTTCCGGCGGCCTCGCGGAAGAAGCCCACGATGCCCATGCCGATGATCGAGAACATGAAGAGGTAGGTGGGCACGGCGAACGCCTTGCCCGACTCCCTCACCCCGCGGAGGTTCATGGCGGTGAGCAGCACGACGAGGCCCACGGCCGCGGTGGCCTCGTGCCCTCGAAGGAAGGTGAAGGCGGACGCTGCATTCTGCACGCCGGAGGAGACGGACACTGCGACCGTGAGGACGTAGTCGACGAGGAGCGCGCTCCCGACCGTGAGTCCGGCCTTGGGCCCGAGGTTGACGCTCGCGACCTCGTAGTCGCCACCGCCTGACGGGTAGGCGTGGACGTTCTGCCGATAGCTGAGGACGACGACGGCCATGACGAGCACGACGCCGAGGGCGATCTGCCACGAGTGGGTCGCCGCCAACGCACCACCGGCGAGGCCGAGGGTCAGCAGGATCTCGTCGGGGGCGTAGGCCACCGACGAGAGGGCGTCGCTGGCGAAGACGGGAAGGGCGAGGCGCTTGGGGAGGAGGGTCTCACCGAGACGGTCCGAACGCATGGCCCGACCGAGGATGACGCGTTTGACCACGCGACCTGAGGAACTCACGACCGTCACTCTATGCACCTGCGCGCCCCATCGCGCCCGAGGTTCACCGGTGTAGCGTCGGAGCGTGCATTTCGTCATCATGGGCTGCGGCCGCGTCGGCGCCTCCTTGGCCAGAGCCCTGGAGCGGGTCGGCCACGAGGTCGCCATCATCGACCAGGACGAGCTGGCGTTCCGCCGCCTCGGGGGCACCTTCGAGGGGCGCCGGGTGGTGGGTCTGGGGTTCGACCGGGACACCTTGCGACAGGCGGGGATCCAGGACGCCTACGCCTTCGCCGCGGTGTCCAGCGGCGACAACTCCAACATCCTCGCGGCCCGCGTGGCCCGGGAGAAGTTCGGCATCGAGAACGTCGTGGCACGCATCTACGACCCCGGCCGCGCAGAGATCTACCAGCGGCTGGGCATCCCCACGGTCGCGACCGTCAAGTGGACCAGCGACCAGGTCCTCCGCAGGCTTCTCCCCCAGGGCCACGTGCCGGAGTTCAGCGACCCGAGCGGTCGGGTCGTCATCGCCGAGATGCCCGTCAACGCCAAGTGGGTGGGTCGCCGCGTGTTCGACATCGAGCAGGTCGTGGGCGGACGGGTCGCCTTCGTCACCCGCCTCGGCGAGGGCCTCGTCCCCACCGCGGAGACCGTGCACCAGGACGGTGACCTCGTCCACTTCGCCCTCGACCGTGCTCGCCTCGCCGAGGCCGAGCGCATCCTCGACGCCGCTCCCCCGGCGCACTGACAGCAAGGACCCAGCATGCGCGTCGTCATCGCCGGAGCGGGAAGCGTCGGGCGCTCCATCGCCCACGAGCTCATCCGCAACGGTCACCAGCTCCTGCTCATCGACCGTGACGCCGACGGTGAGCGCGTGGCCAAGGTTCCCGAGGCCGCATGGCTCCAGGCCGACGCCTGCGAGCTCAGCGCGCTGACCGAGGCCGGGGTCGCCGACTGCGACGTCGTCGTGGCCGCGACCGGGGACGACAAGGCCAACCTCGTGGTCTCCCTGCTGGCCAAGACGGAGTTCGGTGTGCCCCGGACGGTGGCGCGGGTCAACAACCCCAAGAACGAGTGGATGTTCGACGACGCCTGGGGCGTCGACGTCGCCGTCTCGACGCCGCGCCTCATGACGGCCCTCATCGAGGAAGCCGTCTCGGTCGGTGACCTCGTGCGCATCTTCGAGTTCCAGCAGGGACGCGCCGCGATGGTCGAGATGACGTTGCCGGAGGGCAGTCCGTATGCCGGCAAGCGGGTTGGCGACATCACCTTCCCTCCCGACACCGTCCTCACCGGAATCATCCGTGGCGGCGCGCCGATCGCGCCCAGTCGCGACGATGCCCTCGAGCCGCTCGACGAGCTGTTGTTCATCACGACCATCGAGGGCGAGTCGGACCTCGAGTCGATGCTCAGCCCGGGTGCCCGCCAGAAGCGTCAGCTGGCCGACTGACCCAGGCTCTCGTCCAGCTCCTGAGGGGTGTTGCCCCTCATGAGCAACCAGCCCATGACGGCCACCCCGCCGATCCACAACGGCCATCCCAGGACGATCTTGGCGGCGCCCAGGGCGGCCACCTGTCCCGCGAGGTAGAGCGGGACCTGGATGGACAGGCGCACGACGTAGAGCGCGACGAGGACCCAGGTCAGCCGCGAGCACACCCGCACCATGCCGGCGTCACGTCGCCAGCCGAAGGGGTCCTCCGCGGCACGCGGGTCGCCGGCGCCGACGAGGAAGCCCACGACCGGCCACCGGACGAGGATCGAAACCAGCGTGCCCACGAGGTAGGCCCCGGACAACAGCATGCCCGGGAGGAAGGCGTCCTCGGCCTTGCCGCTGCGCATCGCGAAGAACGCGGCCAGGCCCGTCGCGAGGACCGCGCCGAAGACGTGCTGCAGGCTCGACCGCTGGACGAGGCGGACGACGGCGAGGACCACGGCGACCGCCACGGCGGTCCAGACGGCCTGGCGCAGGTCCTGACGCCAGGTCCAGACTCCGACGAAGGCGATGGTGGGCAGGGCGGTCTCGAGGGATCCACGCCATCCACCGAGGGCGGCTGACAGCCGGTGGCGGATGAGCTCCTCGACCGTCTGAGCGGTCACGAGGTGGTCGGGGGCGGCGTCCGGACTCACGTGGCGGCGACGATCTGGTAGGTCGGGTTGAAGATCGTCGGACTGCCCTTGACCTTGGCGATGCGACCCTGGGCGGTGAGGAAGACGCCGGGCTCGATGCCGGCGATGTGCCGGCGGCCGATCCAGACGAGGTTGACCGAGCGCTCACCGTCGAAGAGCTCGGCCACGAGCACGGGCATGCCCTGGCGCGGCGGCATGGTGATGCAGCGGACAGAGCCCGCCACCATGGCCGGCTGTCGGTCCTTGAGCTCGCCCGCACAGGCCACTGCGGCCGCGGGGCTGGCGATGGTGCGCTGGCGGATCTCATCGGCCTCGAGCTGCGACTCGGTGCGAGCCAGGTCGCGCAGCCGCTCCTTGAGCCCCATCACCGCACCTCGGTGATCTCGGGCCCGCGTTCGAAGGGGTTGAGGTCGTCGGTCGAGGTCTGGTCGACGCCGTCCTCACCGTTGGGGGCGGGCGGCATCGGCGTGGCGTCCTCCTGCGGCAGGCGCAGCGGCAGCAGCTCGCGCGGTGCCATCGGCTCGCTGCCGCGCACGACCACCGTCTCGCGGAGGATCTCGAGCAGTGGCGCCGCAGCCTCGTCGTCGATGGCACCTCGTCCGGAGATCACGCCACGCAGGAACCATCGCGGACCGTCGATGCCCAGGAAGCGTGCCGGTGCGAAGACCGTGCGGCCATCGGGGCCTGCGCTGGGCATACGCGTGCGCAGCTCCGTGCCGAGGTCGGTGTGCTCGAGGTCGGCGGTGCCACCCTGGCTGGCGATCGAGTCGGCGATCTCCGAGCGGATCTGGGACCACAGACCGCCCGATCGGGGTGCCGCGAAGGCCTGCAGCTGCAGTGCGGACTCCCCCACGACCGCCGTTGCGGCGATGACGTTCTGCTGCTCCTGGTCGATCTCGAGCCGGAGCTCCATGCCCTCGCGGCCGGTGATGCGCAGCGAGCCCAGGTCGAGGCGGCCGTCGTCGTCCTCGACCTCGGTCGCGTCGAACGGGCCGGACGAGCGGTCGACCGGGGCGTCGCTGACGACCTCATCGACCTCGTCAAGGGCGTCCTGGTCGGACGCCTCCGAGTCGATGTCGCCGGCAGTCCCTGCCTCGACGGCGTCCTCTGCGTCGGCCTTGCGCCGGCGAAAGATGCTCACGGTGTGGTCACTTCCTCGAAGGTGTCTGGAGACGTCATGCCGAAGCCTCCGGTGGATCCATGTCCAGTGTCACCCCGGACGCTGTCCGGGAGCGAGTCGGTCTCGCTGAAGTCTGCGTGGAGGTACTCCTGCACCACGAGCTGGGCGATGCGGTCGCCCACCCCGACGGTGAAGGACTCGCTCGGGTCGAGGTTGACGAGGTTGACGAGGATCTCGCCCCGGTAGCCCGAGTCGACCGTCCCGGGGGCGTTCACGACGGTGATGCCGTGGCGGGCCGCCAGCCCCGACCTCGGGTGGACGAGCCCGACGGTGCCTTCCGGCAGCGCGATCGCCAGGCCTGTCGGCACGAGCGCGCGCTCGCCGGGTGCGAGGGTCACGGTCGCGGTGGCGGACAGGTCGGCGCCCGCGTCGCCGTCGGAGGCGTATGCCGGGATGCGGGCCTGTGCGCAGAGCCTGCGGAAGGCAACCGGAATGCGAGAAGGGCCAGTCACGGGGACTGACCCTATCTCGGACATCGGCCCCTTCGGACCACGGTGGGAGCTGCTCAGGCGGCGCACTCGCGGCAGACCATCTGGCCGCCCTTCTCACTCGCCAGCTGGCTGCGGTGGTGCACGAGGAAGCACCGCGAACAGGTGAACTCGTCGGCCTGGCGCGGGATGACCCGCACCGACATCTCCTCGCCGGACAGGTCCGCACCGGGGAGCTCGAAGCCCTCGGCCTGCTCGGTCTCGTCGACGTCGACGCTGGAGGACCGCTTGTCGTTGCGACGGGTCTTCAGCTCCTCGATGGAGTCCTCCGACAGCTCATCGTCAGTCTTGCGCGGGGCGTCGTAATCGGTCGCCATGGCTCTCCCTTCCCAATGTCGTGTGGCCAATTCCCGACGAAATGTCGAGCCTGGCATCCCTGCTGGCCCAGTCAACGCACAACGCGTCGATTTTGTGCCCGTGCGAGCGGCGATTGTGCACCATCTGGCCGCAGCGTGCCACAGCGCGCCTGAGACTAGCCCCTGAGGTGCTCGCGCGTGCCCGCTTTCACGAGGTCGGGAAACACCGGATCGAGCCCCGGGACGCACGCCCAGGTGAGCGGCTCCGCGGGTCCGTCGAAACCACCGACGAGGACTCCTGCCTCCGTCGCGACGAGCCAGCCGGCCGCCAGGTCCCACGCGTTGAGTCCGGTCTCGAAGTAGGCGTCGAGCCGGCCGGCCGCAACGCCGCACAGGTCGAGCGCAGCACCGCCGTGCCGACGGATGTCGCGGATCCGGGGAAGGACGTCGAGCAGGAGACGTGCCTGGCGCTCGCGGCGCTCGGCGGCGTAGCCGAAGCCGGTGCCCACGAGCGCCTGGCCGAGGTCGGTGCACCCCGTCGGCACCAGCGCCCGCTCCTCGCCCGCGACGACCACCCGGGACCCGCCACCGGACCGGGCGGCATACATCTCGTCGCTGACGGGGTTGAAGACCGCACCGGCGCAGGGACGCCACGCGCCGGGTGTCGTCGGGTCCCCGACGACGGCGGCGACCGACACGGCATACGCGGGTATGCCGTAGAGGTAGTTGACCGTCCCGTCGATCGGGTCGATGACCCAGGTGATGCCGGACGTGCCGGTGGCTCCGCCGCTCTCCTCGCCGAGGACGGCGTCGTCGGGGCGCGCCTCGCGAAGTCGCGCGATGAGGTGGTCCTGGGAGCGCTGGTCCATGACCGTCACGACGTCGGTCGCGGTGGACTTGGTCGAGGCGACCTCCACCGCGTCCGGGCGCTCGTCGACCACGAGGCGACCGGCGGAGCGGGCGACGTCGACGGCGATGGCCTCGAGGTCGGCCATGAGGGCCTCGTCGGGCAGGTCCGGGTCCGCGGCGGCCACGCCCATGTCAGTCCCGACCGCAGAGGGCCGGACGGGCGGCGCGCAGGTTGGGGCAGCAGCCCGGTGCGCAGACCGACGGCCGCAGGTCGCGCGTGTCCGCCTGGGGGTGGACGACGACCTCACCGCGGGCCTCCGCCGCCCGCTCCTGGAGCAGGTCCACCAGCGCCTCGACGAACAGTGGGTGGGTGCCGGCGGTGGGCACGCGCACCATGGAGAGCCCGAGCCGTTCAGCGGTCTCGCGGGCCTCTCGGTCGAGGTCGTTGACGACCTCCATGTGGTCGGAGACGAAACCGATCGGGGCCAGCACCACGCTCGTCACGCCCTCGGCCGCAAGCTCCTCGAGACGGTCGTTGACGTCCGGCTCGAGCCACGGCGTGCGCGGGCTGCCCGAGCGCGAGCAGAAGACGAGCTCGTGCTCCAGGGTGACCCCGGTGCGCTCGGAGAGTCCCTGGGCGATGAGGTGACCCGCCCTCAGGTGCTGGTCGACATAGAGGTTGCCGTCACCGTCGCCCGGTCCGGAGGTGTCGTCCATGGCCTCCGGCACCGAGTGCGTGACGAACAGCAGACGCGTCGTCGCCAGGTTCCCCGGGTCGACCTGCTGGACCGCCTCGACAAGTCGTTCGGTGTTGGCGGCGATGAAGCCGGGGTGGATGGCGTAGGGCCGGACCTTGTCGATCTGCAGGTCGACCGCGGCCAGGCCGAGCTCCTCCGTCGCGGCCGCGAGGTCCTCGCGGTACTGACGGCAGCCGGAGTAGGAGGAGTAGGCCGAGGTCACGACGACGCAGATGTGCAGGAGCCCCTCGGAGCGGGCGGCACGCAGGGTGTCGGCCACGTAGGGGTCGCTGTTGCGGTTGCCCCAGAGCACCGGCAGGGCCGAGCCGCGCGCGGAGAGCTCGGCCTGGAGCGCGGCGACGAGCTCGCGGTTCTGGGCGTTGATCGGGCTGACCCCGCCGAAGTGGTGGTAGTGCTCGGCGACCTCCTCGAGGCGCTCGGGCGGCACGTCGCGTCCCGCGGTCACCCGCTGCAGGAACGGGACGACCTCCTCTGGGGCTTCGGGCCCACCGAAGGAGAGGAGGAGTACGGCGTCGTAGGGGGCGAGGGTGTCATCGGCCGACAGGTTCTGCATGGACTCAACCTAACGAGCCCCGGCTCGTCGCTGACGACCGGCGTGGGCTGCTTTGTCGATGGCCCTCGGGGTGGCACAGTCAAGGGTGACCTGACCACACCCCGGGAGATACAGATGCAGGACCTCCGTCTCATCGGCGTCCACGAGGACGGCGAGCACGTTCTCCTCTCCGACGCGGAGGGGAAGCGCTACCGCGTCGCCCTGGACGAGGCGATGCGTGCTGCCGCCCGTCGTGACCGCCCACGCCTGGGCCAGCTGCAGATCGAGATCGACGGCGGGCTGCGTCCGCGCGACGTCCAGTCCCTCATCCGCTCGGGACTCTCCAGCGAGGAGGTCGCCGACCGCGCCGGTTGGACCGTCGAGAAGGTGCGGCGCTTCGAGGGCCCCGTCCTGGCCGAACGTGAGTACATCGCCAACCAGGCCCGCGCCTGTGTCATCGGCACCTCTCGACCGGGCCCCTCGGACGGCTCCGGCGCGGAGCAGACACTGGGCAGCCGCGCGGACGAACGCTTCAAGGAGCGCAGCGTCCCGGGCGAGCTCGTGCGCTGGGACTCGTCCCGCCTCGACGACGGACGGTGGAGCGTCACCGCGGTCTTCCCCGCCGGCGGACGTGAGCGACTCGCCTCCTGGTACTTCGACCCCCGTCTGCGATCGCTCGTGCCGAGCAATGATGAGGCCCGTTGGTTGAGCGAGGACTCGACCGGCGACTCGGCCATCCCCACGCCGCACGTCGCGACCAACAGCAACCGGGCCACTGCCGTCTTCGACGTGGAGGCCGAGGGCGGGGTCGACGAGAAGCCTGCCCGTCGCGCGAAGTCGCGTGAGCCGATCGACCTCATGGCGGCGATGCGCGAGCAGTCCACCCGGTCCCGCCGCGGTCGGCGTCGCTCCTCCCCCACCCACACCGCGGTCGAGGAGTCACCTCGCGAGGACGCCCTGCCCATCGAGGACCTCGTGATGGACCCGGCCGACGCTCCCGAGCCTCCTGTGGCGCGAGGCGATCACCCGGTGTCGGCGCACCTCGACGAGCGCGCCGAGCCCGACGTGTCGGACGAGTCGGACGAGTCGGACGAGTCCGGGGAGTCGGGCAAGTCCGAGGAGTCGGGCGAGTCGGGCGAGTTCGGCGAGCGCCACGACAACGTCCGTCAGCTCGGGACGAGCACGCACGAGGTGGACGAGGCGGAGAACGTACACGCCGCCGCCGACGACCTCGAGGACGAGGAGCCGGCGGGTGACACCACGGCCGACGTCCGCGACTCCGTGCCCGAGGTGGAGGACGACGTCGTGGAGCAGGAACCGAAGCCGGCGTCTCCGCAGCCGCGCAGCACCCCCAAGAGCGGCGGCCGCAAGTCGGGCCGGCCGAGCGTGCCCAGCTGGGACGACATCATGTTCGGCGGCCGAGGCGGCAGCACCAGCTGACCCACCGCACCGCGCGGCGGACGGCAGCGGCAGGTGATCCGACCGCCCACGGGTGAGCGGACGGCATACGCCTCAGTCGCGCGGGGGCACCGGGCAGACGTCGAGGTCGAACGGCAGCACGTCCGGTGTCGCTGACGCGAGCCGCGCGGCGTGGCTGTTCATCCGTCGCATGTAGTGGCGGCGGCAGAGCACCTCGTACTCGACGAGGGCGCTCTCGGAGGCCGAGGTGTCACCCACGACGACCTGTTCGCCCTCGACCACCATGACTCCGTCGATGATGCGGGCGTTGTGCGTGGCTCGGGCGCCGCACCAGCACAGTGCCGCGACCTGGAGGACCTGCACCCGGTCGGCGAGCTCGAACAGCCGCTTGGACCCGGGGAAGAGCTCGGTGCGGAAGTCGGCCGTGATGCCGAAGCAGTTGACCTCGATGCCGAGCTCGTCGACGATGCGCGCCAGCTGCTCGATCTGCGCGGCGGTGTAGAACTGGGCCTCGTCGCAGATGAGGTAGTCGGCGCGCTGCCCGTGGGTGAGGTGCTCCACGACGACGTCCCAGAAGTCGAGGTCGTCCGTCACCTCGTGGGCCTGCGTCGAGAGCCCGAGGCGTGAGGACAGCACCGACTCGCCCAGCCGGTCGAGCTTGGTGAAGATCAGGCCCACCCGTGCGCGGGCCCGCTGGTTGTGGTCCATCTGGAGCGCGAGGGTGGACTTGCCACAGTCCATCGTCCCGGAGAAGAACACCAGCTCAGCCACGAGGCGACACCCTATGACGCCCGTGCCGGGACGTGGAACATCGGGACCGGGACCTCGTCGTCGGTGAGTGAACCGTGCAGGCCGATGAGCGCCAGGAGCTCAGGCCGGTGGTGTCGTGAGTCGACGACTGCGTGCGCGTCGCGCATCGGCACGACGACGTCCCCGATGCGGGCGAGGTGCTCGTCGTGGACCGCGCCGAACAAGCCCTGCGCGACCGCCTCGTCGCGCGAGAGCACCCAGGCGAACTCCCCCACACGCGCCTGCCACGTCTCGAGGACGTCACGGACGGCGCCCGGTTCGCAGTAGAGCTGGGGCGCTCGGGGCTCGCCACCGGTGTGGCGCACCCCGGCGGCGAGCTCAGTGTCGAACGCCACGTCGATCCGGTCGGCCATCGGCACGTCCACCATGCCGTGGTCGGCCGTGATGGTCAGCGAGCAGTCGGACGGGAGCCCGTCGGCGAGCCGCGCCAGCGCGCGGTCGATGGTCTCGAGCTCGTCACCCCACTGCCACGACTCGCAGCCGTGCACGTGGCCCACCTTGTCGAGGTCGCCCCAGTAAAGGTAGGTGAGGCTCGGCAGCGGTGAGCGGGCATGGAGGAGGGTCTCTTCGACACGAGCGTCGAGTCCTTTGGCCGCGACGAAACGCCCTCCGCGCAACGCTGCCCGCGTCAGGCCGGAGCCGTCGAAGAACCCGGGACCGGTGCGCATGACGTCTATGCCGGCAGCCGCGGCCCTCTCGAACCACGTGGCCCTCGGCTGCCACCGCTCTGGGATCGGCCCGTCCTCCCAGGACAGCTCGTTGAGGAGCCGGTCCTCGCCGGGCACGAGCACCTCGAACCCGAGCATCCCGTGCGAGCCGGGCACGAGCCCCGTGCCGAAGGAGCCCATGGAGACCGGGGTGGTTGACGGGAAGCCGCTGACGATGCGACGACCGTCCCCGAACAGGGACCGCAGCCAGGGGGCGTGCCCGCCGCGGCGCCGGAGCAGGTCGTAGCCCAAGCCGTCCACGAGGACGACGACGGCACTGCGTGCTGGAGGAAGGACCCACTGGGGCCCCGCGGCGGGCACACCGAGGGAGGCAGCCACTGCTGGGAGGACGTCACTGAGACCACCCTGTGCATAGGCGGGAGCCGGGACCGGTGGCCCGAGCGGGAGACCGCTGGGCCGCACGGGCGAGGCGGCGGGAACGCCGGACGCGGCCTCGACGGCGGATCGCCGCGCCGCACGCGGCTTGCGTGGCTTGCGCGGCTCCCTCGCCTCGCTGGGTCGGGGCTCCGTCTCGGTCACTGGCCGAGCGACGCCGAGAGGGCGTGCGCGAAGCCGATCGCCTGCTGCAGGGCCACGTCGCCGTCCGCCGTCGCCGAGACCCGCAGGGCGATGTCGTCGCTGGAGATCGTGCCGTCGTAGCCGTGGTCGGCGTCGCAACCGGGATCGCCGCAGGTCGCAGGCAGCAGGTCCACCCGGCTCACCGCGCCCCAGCCGAGCGTCAGGGTGAGCTCACGGCCGAGGGAGCCCGGCACGTAGTTCTGGGGGTCGGACACCACGTGGGTGAGCATGACGCCGCGCACCGCCGACAGCGGGATGCTCTCGGTCGTGGCCGTGGCGACCTCCTGTCCGCCCGCCGCCGCGCTGTCGAGCTCGGCATCGGTGGACGCTCCTGCGCCACCAACTCCGTCGGTCACGCTCGCACCCGCGGCCTCGTCGGCGTGGTCGTCGGCGTGCGCGATCACCAGCCGTGACGGCGTGAGGACGAGGACGGTGACGTGGCGCCGGATGACGTCGTGGTCGAACGTCGTCTCGAGGTGGACGAGGTGCGAGCGCACCTGCTCGCCCGCGAGCGCAGCGGCGACGACGTCACCGACGAGGGCCGGGTAGTAGCCCGCCCGTTCGATCGCCGCAGTGAGGTCCACCGGCAGGGTGGGAACGTCGAACGATCGCATCATGCCGCCATTCTGCCGCACGCCTCCAGTCGCGAGCTCCGCGCTCGGGTTCCTCTCACCTCGCGTGACCGCGGCGATGAGGCGAACTGAGAGAAACCCACTTCCGGCGGGAAAGATGGGTCAGGTGAGGGAGCGACGCCCGGGGTCGGCCCGGCGGGCGGTGGGGGCGACGGTCACCTCGGCCCCGAGGACCTGCACGCCGCCGGGGTGGGCGTTGACCGGGTTGAGCCGCAGAGAGGCGATCTCGGGCATGTCGTCGCTCATCGTCGAGACCCGGGCGATGAGGTCGGCGAGCGCGGCCCGGTGCACGGGAGTGGAACCTCGGTGGCCGTGGAGCACGGGCGCCGCCTTGACCGAGGAGATGAGCTCGGAGACGGCGACGTCGGTGAGTGGGGGGATCCGGTGCGAGATGTCGTCGAGCAGCTCGGTCGGCAGCCCGGCCACCCCGAAGCTCACGACGGGTCCGAACAGTGGGTCCTCCTCCGCGGTGACGACGCAGGACACTCCCGGCGTCGCCATGCGCTGGACCTCGAGCTGGCCGGCCGCGAGCGGTGAGAGGCGTTCGTTGAGCGAGGCCCACGCCTCGCGGACCGACTGCTCTCCCACCAGGTCCACCCGCACACCGGTGATTCCGCCCTGGTGACGCAGCATGGGGGCCGTGGACTTGAGCACGACCGGGTAGCCGATGTCTCCGGCGGCCTCCACCGCCTCCTCGACCGTGGCGGCCCGCCGGGTGGGCCACACCTCGATGCCGTAGGCCGTGAGCAGCGCCGCCGTCTCGTCGGGATCCAGCCGGCGCCCCTCGGGGTCGACCGACAGGACGGTCTGCACGACGTCCTCGGCGACCCTGCGGTTGACGCCGGCCGGGGCCACCGGGACCCCGTGGTCCTTGTTGCGCCACTCGGCATACTTCGTGGCCTTGGCCAGGGCGTACGCCGCGTCCTCGGGCATCGCATAGATCGGGATGGCCTGGCCGGTGCCGCCCTCGTCCATGTAGGTGGACGAGTCGACCCCGCGCATGCCGAGGAAGGTGGCGACGCAGGTCTTGTCGGAGCCCCGCGCCGCCGAGCGCACGGCGTCGGTGACGTCCTCGTCGTGGGCCACGATCGGCGGGATGAAGCAGGTGAGCACCGAGTCGACGTCGGGGTCCTGGAACGCCCTCGTGAGGGCCTCGAGGAACTCCTCGGCCGTGGCCTCGGACGGGAGGTTGACGGGGCCGTGCGTGACGGTCAACCCGCGACTCGCGACGGCCCCGGCGGAGAGTGCCCCCAGCGCCGAGGAGTTGCCCACGATGGCAACCCGGCGACCGGCGGGCAGCGGCTGGTGAACGACCAGCTGGGCCACGTCGAACATCTGGTGGACGTTGGACACGCGGATGACACCGGCCTGCTTGAGCATCGCGGTGAACACCGCCGGCCGCATCTTGGTGCGTCGCACCCGGTGCCCCGGCGGCACGCCGTAGGCCGAGACGCCGGACTGGACCACGATGACTGGCTTGATCCGCCCCAGGTTGCGCGCGATCCGCGAGAACTTGCGCGGGTTGCCCATCGACTCGAGGTAGAGGCCGACCGTGTGGGTGTCGTCGTCGTCGATCCAGTACTGCATGAAGTCGTTGCCCGAGACGTCGACCCGGTTGCCGGCCGACCCGAACGTCGAGATCCCGAGGTTGCGCCTGGCCGCGGAGGCGAGGACGGCGATGCCCAGGGCGCCGGACTGCGCGAAGAGGCCAAGGTGCCCCACGGGGGGCATCGTCGGTGACAGCGAGGCGTTGAGCGAGAGCGCCGGGTCGGTGTTGATGAGCCCGAACGAGTTCGGCCCCACGATGCGCATGCCCGACCCGCGGGCGCGGCGCACGAGCTCGGCCTGGAGCTCGTCCCCGTCCCCGCCGCCCTCACCGAAGCCCGCGCTGACGATGAGCAGTGCGTCGACGTCGGCGGCCGCGCACTCGTCGACCACCTTGAGGACGTTCTCGGCGGGCACCGCGATGATGGCGAGGTCGACACGACCGGGAACGTCGCTGATCGTGTCGTAGGCCTTGCGACCGAGGATCTTCTTGGCCTTGCGGTTGACGGGGTGGACCTCGCCGGTGAAACCGGCGCCGAGAAGGTTCTTGAGGAAGTGGTGGCCCATGGAGTCCGGCGAGCGGCCCGCCCCGATGACCGCGACCGTCGAGGGCCGCAGCATGCGCCGCACGCTGATCGCCTCCGCGCGGTGCTCGCGCGACATCACCACCGCCTTGGAGCGGTCGGTCGGCTCGATGTCGAAGTGCAGCGCCACCACCCCGTCCTCGACCTTGCGGCTCACCTCGTAGCCGGCGTCCGAGAAGACCGTGAGCATCTTGCGGTTCTGGGGAAGGACCTCGGCCGTGAAGCGGGTGATGCCGAACTCCTGGGCGATCGCCGCGAGGTGCTCGAGCAGGACGGAGCCGATGCCCCGACCCTGGTAGTGGTCGCTGACGTTGAACGCGACCTCCGCCGAGCCGGCGTCGATCCGGTCGTAGCGGCCGATCCCGAGGATGTCGTCGCGCACCGTGATGACCAGGGCCACCCGGTCCTCGTAGTCGACGTGGCTGAAGCGGTGCACGTCCTTGTCGGACAGCCGGCGCAGTGGCGCGAAGAAGCGCAGGTAGATCGACTCGTCGGACTGGCGCGCGTGGAAGGCGTGCAGTCCCTCCTCGTCGGAGGGCCGGATCGGTCGCAGGTGCCCCACGCTGCCGTCGCGGAGCACGACGTCCGCCTCCCACTGCACCGGGTAGCCCGGGGGGAGATCGACGTCCTCGCTCATGCGGACATCGTGGCACGGCACGATGACGACCATGGATCTCATCGACGCGGTGTCGCGTCGCCGCATGGTGCGGCGCTTCGACCCCGACCGCGACGTCCCGCTCGACACGGTGCGGCGCCTCGTGACCCTCGCCCAGCGCGCCCCGAGCGCCGGCCACACCCAGGGGTGGGACGTCCTCGCCCTCACCGGCGCGCAGGACCGGGCCCGCTTCTGGGACGTGACCCGCGAGGGCCCGGGCGAGCCCGACGCCTGGCTGCGCGGCGTCTCCGCAGCGCCAGTCCTCCTGGTCATGCTCGCCGACCCGACGGCATACCTCGACCGCTATGCCGAACCGGACAAGGGCTGGACGGACCGTTCACCGGAGCGGTGGCCGATCCCCTACTGGGACACGGACACCGCCATGGCCGCCATGATCGTGCTGCTCGGGGCGGTCGACGCGGGGCTGGGTGCGTTGTTCTTCGGCGTGCCGGCCGCGCGTCACGATGCCCTCAGGACCGCGTATGCCGTCCCGCCGGGTCGGCGGGTCGTCGGCGTCATCGCGTTGGGTCACGAGGCGGAGCGGGTGAGGAGCCCCTCCCTGCGGCGAGGGCGCCGCCCGCTGGACGAGGTGCTCCACCTCGGCAGGTTCGGCGCGTCGGGTGCAGGGACGTCGGAGGCCTGAGGGAGGATGCAGTGATCGTTCGCTGTCCCGCAGCGAGACACCGACATACCCGAGGCAGACCGCTCACCCATGGCCAAGCGCACCCCGACCCCCTCCTCTGACGCCGCGGACATCCACGGCAAGGTCGTCGACATCGACGTCGGGCTCGAGATGCAGAACGCCTTCCTCGAGTACTCCGTGTCGGTCATCCACTCCCGTGCCCTGCCCGACGTGCGTGACGGCCTCAAGCCGGTGCAGCGCCGCATCCTGTACTCGATGAGCGAGATGGGCCTGCGTCCCGACCGTGGCCACGTGAAGTCCTCCCGCGTCGTCGGCGACGTCATGGGCAAGTACCACCCGCACGGGGACACCGCCATCTACGACGCGCTGGTGCGCATGGCCCAGCCCTTCACCATGCGCCTGCCCCTCGTCGATGGGCACGGCAACTTCGGCTCGCTCGACGACGGCCCGGCCGCCTCGCGCTACACCGAGGCCCGCCTCGCACCGGCAGCCCTGGTGATGACGGCCGGCCTCGACGAGGACACCGTCGACTTCGTCCCCAACTACGACGACCAGCTGCTGCAGCCCGGCGTGCTGCCGGCGGCCTATCCCAACCTGCTCGTCAACGGCGTCTCGGGCATCGCCGTCGGCTTCGCGACCAACATGCCACCGCACAACCTCGTCGAGGTCATCGGCGCCGCCCGCCACCTCATCACCCACCCCGACTGCAGCCTCGACGACCTCATGAAGTTCGTCCCCGGGCCCGACCTGCCGCTCGGCGGCAAGATCGTCGGCCTCGACGGCATCCGCGACGCCTACCTCACCGGCAAGGGCACCTTCCGCACCCGTGCCACCACCCGCATCGAGAAGCTCACCCCGCGCAAGTCCGGCATCGTCGTCACCGAGCTGCCCTACCTCGTGGGTCCCGAGAAGGTCATCGAGCGGATGAAGACGCTCGTGCAGGGCAAGAAGCTCCAGGGCATCAGCGACGTCAAGGACCTCACCGACCGCAAGCACGGGCTGCGCCTGGTCATCGAGGTCAAGAACGGCTTCAACCCCGAGGCCGTCCTCGAGCAGCTGTTCAAGCTCACGCCGATGGAGGACTCCTTCGGCATCAACAGCGTCGCACTGGTCGACGGGCAGCCGCAGACGCTCGGGCTCAAGGACCTGCTGCGCCACTACGTCGAGTTCCGCATCGACGTCGTGCGCCGTCGCACCGCCCACCGGCTGCGCAAGGCCCAGGACCAGCTGCACCTCGTCCTCGGCCTCCTCATCGCGATCCTCGACATCGACGAGGTCATCCAGCTCATCCGCACGAGCGACGACACGGCAACGGCGCGCACGCGCCTCATGAGCGTGTTCGACCTCAGCGAGCTGCAGGCCAACTACATCCTCGAGCTGCAGCTGCGACGCCTCACGAAGTTCTCCCGCCTCGATCTCGAGACCCAGCGCGACGACCTCCAGAAGGCCATCGAGGAGCTCGAGGCGATCCTCGGCGACGAGAAGCTGCTCCACCGCACCGTGTCCACCGAGCTCGGCGAGGTCGCCAAGAAGTTCGGCACCCCCCGCCGCACCGTCCTGCTCGAGTCGGCCGGCAACCCGGTCAGTGCTGCCGCGCCGCTCGAGGTGAGTGACGACCCGTGCTGGGTCCTGCTGTCCTCCACCGGGCTGCTCGCGCGCACCTCCACCGACGAGCCGATCCCCGCCGAGGGCGGCCGCGCCAAGCACGACGCCGTCATCGCTGCCGTGCGCACGACGGCTCGGGGCGAGGTCGGTCTCGTCACGAGCCTGGGCCGGATGATCCGGATCAGCGCCCTCGAGCTGCCGACCCTGCCTCCGCTGGGTGGCGCTCCGTCGCTGTCCGGCGGCGCACCCCTGGCCGCCTATGTCGACCTGCCGCGCGGCGAGGAACCGGTCTCGATCGCGTCGCTGGCCGCCGACGGCCCCGGTCTCGCGCTCGGCACCGCTTCGGGCATCGTCAAGCGGGTCACCGCCGACCAGCCGAAGTCGCACGACTGGGAGGTCATCTCGCTCAGGGACGGTGACCGTGTGGTCGGTGCGGGTCAGGTCGCGACCGGCGACGAGGACCTCGTGTTCGTCACCTCCGACGCCCAGCTGCTGCGCTTCCCGGCCAGTGGGGTGCGACCGCAGGGCCGCACCGGCGGTGGCATCGCGGGTGTGCGCGTCAGCGCCGGCGAGCAGGTCGTCTTCTTCGGTGTGGTCGACCCGGCACGTGAGGCCGTCGTCGTCACCGCGAGCGGGGCGGCCGACGCCCTGCCCGGCACCCAGCCCGGCGCTCTCAAGGTCACCCCCTTCTCCGAGTACCCCGCCAAGGGGCGCGGCACGGGCGGCGTCCGGGCCCACCGCTTCCTCAAGGGCGAGGACACCCTCGTGCTCGCCTGGGTCGGTGCCACACCGGCCCGAGCCAGCGGCGCCGGTGGCGTCGCGCTCGAGCTGCCCGAGGCCACCGGCCGGCGGGACGGCTCCGGAGTGCAGGGCTCCGCCGTCATCACCGGCATCGGCGCACCGCTGTCCTGACAGCGCATCCCCTCCGACTTATTGCCCGTTTGGCCAGTGGCTCGCTGCCCTCGCAACTGGCCAAACGGGCAATAAGTCGCCCTTGTCGCGTTACGTGATCGTGACTTCCCAAAGGAGCAGAATCCTTCCCCCGTGCGCGTAACCGCTTTTACACTGCCAAGTGGTTCCCTCAGCGCCGAGGTCAGGAATGGCCTTGGCGCGTCCCCTGAAGAGTTGGAGGCGGGCATGGCCCACACATCACATCGCCGCACGGCAATGGCGTTCGCCAGCATCGTCGCGGTTTCGCTGAGCGTCGCAGGTTGCGGCTCCTCGGACGACGGCGGCGACACCACGGCAGACGCGGGTGCCAAGAGCACCATCGACTGCGCGCCCTACAAGACCTTCGGTGAGCTCAAGGGCAAGGAGGTGTCGGTCTACACCTCGATCACGGCCCCTGAGGACGCACCGCACATCGCCTCGTACAAGCCCTTCGAGGACTGCACCGGCATCAAGATCAAGTACGAGGGCTCCAAGGAGTTCGAGGCACAGCTCCCCGTGCGCGTCAAGGGCGGCAACGCCCCGGACATCGCCTACCTGCCCCAGCCCGGTCTGCTCAAGACCATGGTCGAGACCGGCAAGGTCATCCCCGCTCCCCCGGAGACGGTGGCCAACGTCGACAAGAACATGCCCGACTGGAAGAACTACGGCACGGTCGACGGCAAGTTCTACGCCGCCGCCCTCGGCGCCAACGTCAAGTCGTTCGTCTGGTACTCCCCGTCCGCCTTCAAGGACAAGGGCTACGAGATCCCCAAGACCTGGGACGAGCTGATGACGCTCACCGAGAAGATCGCCACCGACAACCCCGATGCGAAGCCGTGGTGTGCAGGCATCGAGTCCGGTGACGCCACCGGCTGGCCGGCCACGGACTGGGTCGAGGACGTCATGCTCCGCACCGCCGGCGCCGACGTCTACGACAAGTGGACCAACCACGAGATCCCCTTCAACGACCCGCAGGTCGCCACGGCCCTGGCCGAGGTCGGCAAGATCCTCAAGAACCCGAAGTACGTCAACGGTGGCTTCGGCGACGTCAAGACGATCGCCTCCACGTCCTTCCAGGACGCCGGCCAGCCGATCCTCGACGATGGCGGCTGCTACATGCACCGCCAGGCGTCGTTCTACGCGGCCAACTGGCCCGAGGGCACCAAGGTCGCCGAGGACGGCGACGTCTGGGCCTTCTACCTGCCGGCCAAGGACGACTCCACCCACCCGGTCCTCGGTGGTGGTGAGTTCGTCGCCGCCTTCGCCGACCGTCCCGAGGTCAAGGCGTTCCAGACCTACCTCTCGTCGGTCGAGTGGGCCAACGAGCGCGCCAAGACCTGTGGCTCCGGTGGCTGTGTGACGGCCAACAAGAACGCGGACGCCTCCCTGCTCAAGAACCCCGTCGACAAGCTGTCGGCAGAGCAGCTCACCGACAAGTCCGCGACGTTCCGCTTCGACGCCTCCGACCTCATGCCGGGCGCCGTGGGATCGGGCACCTTCTGGAAGGGCATGACCAACTGGATCACCGGACAGGACGACAAGGCCACTCTCGACTACATCGAGAACTCCTGGCCCAAGTCCTGACCTGATCCGAGCTGATCGGTTCCTCGCCGGGGTGGGGTGGTTCGCCCGCCCCACCCCGGCTTCCGTCCTGATGCACCCCTCAACCCCGGAGGTGGAGTCATGGCTGCGAGCCTGTTGAGCATCGCGCCGTCCGGCATTCCCGAGCCGTTGCTTCGTGCGCAGAGCACGACTGGCAAGTTCCTGCTCATGTTCTTCGCGGTGGCCGTCTTCGCCATCGTCTTCGGCCTCGTCCTGCTGCTGGCCTCGCGCTTCAAGGGGCGCAACGGCGAGAAGGCCCAGGGTGCGCTCTTCGCCGCTCCGGCCGTCCTCCTGCTCGCGGTGGGCCTCATGTACCCCGCCATCCTCACGGTCATCCAGTCGCTGCGCGGCAAGAAGGGTGACGGGAGCTTCTCCCTCTCCAACTACGCCGCCATGTTCACCCAGCCCGAGCTGCTCATCGTGCTGCGCAACACCGCCCTGTGGGTCATCCTCGTCCCGTTCCTGGCGACGGGCATCGGTCTGCTCTACGCGATCCTCATCGACCGGGCGCGCGGCGAGGCGTTCGCCAAGGCGCTGATCTTCCTGCCGATGGCGATCTCCATGGTGGGCGCGAGCATCATCTGGAAGTTCGTCTACCAGTACAAACAGACCGAGCGCCCCCAGATCGGCCTGCTCAACCAGATCCTCAAGTGGTTCGGTCTCGAGACCCAGAACTTCCTGCTCGACGCTCCCCTCAACACGCTCATGCTCATCGTCGTCATGGTCTGGATCCAGGCCGGCTTCGCGATGACCATCCTGTCCGCGGCGATCAAGGCGATCCCCGACGACATCATCGAGGCAGCACACCTCGACGGGGTCTACGGCGTCAAGATGTTCCGCTTCATCACCCTGCCGAGCATCCGGGCCGCCCTCGTGGTCGTCCTCACGACCATCGGCATCGGCACGCTCAAGGTCTTCGACATCGTGCGCACCATGACCGCGGGTCAGTTCAAGACCTCGGTCGTCGCCAACGAGTTCTACAACCAGAGCTTCCGCTACGACGCCGCCGGCCTCGGGGCCGCGCTCGCCGTGCTGCTCTTCGTCCTGGTCATCCCGATCGTGGCCTACAACATCGTCCAGATGCGCAAGGAGGCCTGAGCCGTGAGTACCGTCCAAACGGGCGCCCTGCCCGAGTCGTTCGACCCCACGGACCTCGAGCCGCCGAGCAAGCCCCGCAAGGCCAAGAAGTCCGCCAGCGGGGACGCAGCGAGCGCCCTGAACTCCCGGTGGGCCTCCTTCGTCGCGGTGCTCATCGCCGTCCTGTGGACCACGCCCACCCTCGGCCTGCTCGTGACGTCGTTCCGCAGCCAGCGCGACATCAACAAGAGCGGGTGGTGGACGGCCTTCAGCGACCCCGGCGGCTTCACCCTCGAGAACTACCGGCAGGCCCTGGCGCCTGGCAGCTCCGCCAGCCTGAGCCAGTACTTCGTCAACACGATCGTCATCACCGTGCCCGCGGTGATGCTGCCGCTCTTCCTGGCATCGCTCGCGGCCTACGCCTTCGCATGGATGCCGTTCCCGGGACGCAACGCCCTGTTCGTGGCCGTGTTCGCTCTCCAGATCGTGCCGCTGCAGATCGCCCTCATCCCCCTGCTCGACATCTACTCCAACAAGCTCGGGTTCGGGGCGTCCTACTGGAGCGTGTGGCTCTCGCACACGATCTTCGCGCTACCGCTGGCGACGTTCCTGATCCACAACTTCATGAGAGAGCTCCCAGCCGAGCTCATGGAGGCCGCACGCGTCGACGGGGCCGGGCACGTCACGATCTTCTTCAAGATCCTGCTGCCGCTGCTCACCCCGGCCCTGGCCGCGTTCGGCATCTTCCAGTTCCTCTGGGTCTGGAACGACCTGCTCGTCTCGCTCGTCTTCCTCGGCGGGTCGCCCGACGTCGCGCCGATCACGGTGCGCGTCGCCGAGCTCTCCGGATCACGAGGCAGTGCCTGGTACCTCCTGTCGGCAGGGGCGTTCATCTCGATGATCGTGCCGGTCGCGGTGTTCCTCGCCCTGCAGCGGTTCTTCGTCCGCGGTCTGCTCGCGGGTGGCCTGAAGGGCTGAGATGACTGCTCGGGACCGCCACCGGCGGATGAGCACGATCACGGATGTCGCGCGGGAGGCCGGGGTCTCCGTGGCCACGGTCTCCCGCGCGCTCCGGGGCCTGGACCGGGTCAGCCCGACCACCCGGGAGCGGGTGCTCAAGGTCGCCACCGAGCTCGACTACGTCGCGAGCCCCACCGCGACCTCGCTGGCCTCCGGTCGCAACCAGGTGGTCGGCGTCGTGGCGCCCTTCCTCACCCGGTGGTTCTTCGCCACGCTCGTCAGCGCCATCGAGAAGACGCTGCGCCAGCACGGCCACCACGTCCTCCTCTTCGACCTCGAGGACGACAGCTTCGACCGCCGGCTCCCGCTGTCGCAGAACATGCTGTGGAAGAGGGTCGACGGCGTCATCACGCTCAACCTGCCGATGACCGAGGACGAGCTGACCCTCATCGACCGGCTCGGACTTCCGCTCGTGGCCATCGGCACCCCGGTGCCCGACCGGCCCAACGTGCGCATCGACGATGCCCTCGCGATGCGCGTGGCCACCGAGCACCTCGTGTCGCTGGGCCACGAACGCATCGCCTATGTCGGGGCGGTCCCCTCCAACGTCGCGCACATCCAGACGCCGCAGGCGCGTCTCGACGCCTTCCACGACGTCATGCGCGAGCACGGTCTGGCTGAGCACGACCAGTGGATCCTGGGCTCGGACTGGACCGCCGACAGCGCGGCGGCCGACACCCACACGCTGCTCGCATCAGCGGACCGGCCCACCGCCATCGCCGCCGCCTCGGACGAGATGGCCATCGGTGCGATGGCAGCGGCGCGCGCACAGGGCCTGCGCATCCCGCAGGACCTCTCGGTCGTGGGGATCGACGACCACGCCCTGAGCAACGTCCTGGGTCTCACCACGGTGCGCCAGGATGTCGCCGCGCAGGGTCGCGAGGCCGCCGAGATCCTGCTGAGGTCCCTGGGGGTCGACGACGTCGCCGACGGCACCGCCACCGAGGTGGTGGTGCCGACCGAGCTCGTCGTCCGCCGCAGCACCGCAGCACCGCACCGCCCGCTGCCCGCTGACTGACCGCTGCGCTGCTCACCCCTGGAGGGGCCAGCAGGCTCAGTGGTGCGCGTGGTCCGGGTCGCCGAGCTCCTCGGGGTCACGCATGTAGGTCTTCTTGGCGAACAGGAACCGGTTCGCCAGCCAGGTGAGCGCCCACAGGACGACCCCGATCCCCAGCAGCCAGCCGGCGATCGTGTACTGGATCGTGTCGCGCCCGGTCCACGGACCGACGAAGAAGGCGCAGGCGATGGCTCCGAGGATCGGGAGGACCGTGGGCGCGACGAAGTGCTTGGTGTCCATGGTGTCCTTGCGCAGCACCAGCACGCTGATGTTGACGATGGTGAACACTCCGAGCAGGAGCAGCGCCGTAGTCCCGCCGAGGGCCGCGATGATGTTGGAGTCCGACTGGGTGGCCACGAAGTAGATGAGCCCGAAGGAGATCGCGGTCGTGAACAGGATCGACGCCCACGGCGTGCGACGTGAGGAGTGCACCTTGCCGAGGAAGGGTGGGAGCACCTCCTGCTTCGACATGCCGTAGAGCAGCCGGCTCGCCATGAGCATGTTGATCAGCGCCGAGTTGGCCACCGCGAACATGCCGATGAAGGGGAAGACCTTGTCGAACGGGAAGTTGGGCGCACCGGCCTTGACCACCTGGGTCAGCGCTGCCTCGGCCTCCGGGTCGGACAGCTGACCCACCGGCACCAGCGCGACCGCCGTGATCGCGACGAGGACGTAGATGAGGCCGGTGATCCCGAGACCCGTGAGCATCACCCGGGGGAAGTCGCGAACGGGGTCCTTGGTCTCCTCGGCCATGTTGACCGAGTCCTCGAAGCCGACCATGGCGAAGAAGGCGAGCGACGTGGCGGCGGTGATGGCAAAGAACGTGCTCTTGTCGCTCGGACTGTCGAACACGACGACCCGGGAGAAGTCCGCGCGACCCTGCGTCACGGCATACAGGCCGATGAAGATGATCATGAGCAGACCGGACAGCTCCACCAGGGTGAGCACGACGTTGGCCTTGACGCTCTCTCCCACGCCGCGGAAGTTCACCGCGGCGACCAGTGCCATGAAGCACAGGGCGACGATGAGGAGCGCTGCACTCCCGCCGCCCCAGTCCATCTGGAGCCCGTCACTGAGGAAGCTGGCGAACGCCACCGAGGCCGTGGACGCGGAGGTGATGCCCGAGCACATCACGGCGAACGCCACGAGGAAGGTCACGAAGTGCAGCCCGAACGCCTTGTGCGTGTAGAGCGCCGCACCGGCCGCCTGCGGGTACTTCGTCACGAGCTCAAGGTAGGAGAACGCCGTGATGGTCGCGATGACGAACGCCACGAGGAACGGTGCCCACGCGGCACCGCCGACCTCACCGGCGACGGCTCCGGTCAGGGCGTAGACCCCCGTGCCGAGGATGTCGCCCACGATGAAGAGCAGCAGCAGCTTGGGACCCATGACCCGGTTGAGCTCCGGCTGCCCGCCTGCCGGTGGGTCGATGACGTCGGTGCCGCCCCGGCTGTCGATGTGTCCACTCATCCGAACCCCTCCTGGTCGGTCACCGGAGGTCCGGCGCCTGTTACCGGCTTACTGTGGCGCAGATCACCTTCGAGGGCAACGCGAACGCGCCGGTATGCCGGTTGCCCACCGAAGGTGCCGGCGCGCCTTCGGAGGTGCGCAGCGTGAGGAGTGGCCCGGCATCGGCGCCGGCTCAGGCGTCGATGCGCTCGCGGTCCAAACGGGCGGAGCCGCGCACGATGAAGTCGCGCCGGGGCGCAACCTCGTTGCCCATGAGGAGCTCGAAGATGCGCTCGGACTCCTCGGCATCCGCCATGGTGACCTTGCGCAGGGTGCGGTGCTGGGGGTCCATGGTCGTCTCGGCGAGCTGGTCGGCGTCCATCTCACCCAGTCCCTTGTAGCGCTGCATGGGCTGCTTGACGTTGCGGCCGCGCTTGGTGAGGGAGGCGACCGTCTTGCGCATCTCGCCCTCGGAGTAGGTGTAGATGAGCTCGCCCTTGCGGGCACCCGCGGCGGCCACCTCGATGCGGTGCAGGGGCGGCACCGCGGCATAGACGCGACCGGCCTCGACGAGCGGGCGCATGTAACGGAAGAAGAGCGTGAGCAGCAGGGTGCGGATGTGGGCGCCGTCGACATCGGCGTCGGTCATGATGATGACCTTGCCGTAGCGGGCGGACTCCACGTCGAAGGAGCGGCCCGACCCGGCCCCGAGGACCTGGATGATCGCGGCGCACTCGGCGTTGCCGAGCATGTCGGTGAGCGAGGCCTTCTGGACGTTGAGGATCTTGCCGCGGATCGGCAGCAGGGCCTGGACGTCGGAGTTGCGCGCGAGCTTGGCGGTGCCCAGCGCGCTGTCACCCTCGACGATGAACAGCTCGGTGGCCTCGACGTCGTTGCTGCGGCAGTCGGCGAGCTTGGCCGGCAGCGAGGAGGTCTCGAGCGCGTTCTTCTTGCGCTGGGTCTCCTTGTGCAGCCGGGCACTGATGCGCGACTTCATCTCGGCGGTGACCTTCTCGAGCAGCAGTGCGGCCTGCTGCTTCTCGCCGCGCTTGGTCGACGTGAGGTTGGCGGTCAGCTCCTTCTCGACCACGCGACCGACGATGGCGCGCACGGCGTTGGTGCCCAGGACCTCCTTGGTCTGGCCCTCGAACTGCGGCTCGGCCAGGCGCACGGTCACGACCGCGGTGAGCCCCGCGAGGATGTCGTCCTTGTCGACCTTGTCGCTGCCGACCTTGAGACGTCGCGCGTTGACCTCGAGCTGCTTGCGGAAGACCTTGAGCAGGGCCTGCTCGAAGCCGGCGAGGTGGGTGCCGCCCTTGGGCGTGGCGATGATGTTGACGAACGAGCTGATCCTGGCGTCGTAGCCGGTGCCCCAGCGCACGGCGACGTCGACCTCGCACTCGCGCTCGACCTCCTGGGGGCTCATGTGGCCCTTGGCGTCGAGCACGGGCACCGTCTCGGTGAAGCTGCCGGAGCCCTGCAGGCGCCAGACGTCGGTCACCGCCGGGTCCGGGGCCAGGAACTCGGCGAACTCGCTGATGCCGCCGTCGTGGAAGAAGACCTCCTCGTGGGGCCCGGCCTCCCCCGGCGTGCCCGGAATGCCGCGTTCGTCGCGCACGACGAGCGTCAGGCCCGGCACGAGGAAGGAGGTCTGCCGCGCGCGGGCGACGAGGCCCTGGTAGTCGAACTCCGCGTCCTTGATGAAGATCTGCGGGTCGGCCCAGTAGCGGATGCGCGTGCCGGTGACACCGCGCTTGGCCTTGCCGATGACGGCCAGCTCACTCGTGCGCTCGTAGGGCGTGAACTCGTGCTCGGGGCTCTTGTCGGCGCTCGCCACGTCGGGGAAGTAGCCGGGCTCACCTCGCCGGAAGCTCATGGCATAGGTCTTGCCACCGCGGTCGACCTCGACATCGAGCCGGGCCGACAGTGCGTTGACCACCGAGGCGCCCACGCCGTGGAGGCCACCGGACGCGGTGTAGGAGCCGCCACCGAACTTGCCGCCGGCGTGCAGCTTGGTGAAGACGACCTCGACACCGGTGAGGCCGGTGCGGGGCTCGATGTCGACGGGGATCCCTCGAGCGGTGTCCCGGACCTCCACGGACCCGTCGCGGTGCAGGACCACCTCGATGCGGTCGCCATGACCGCCCAGGGCCTCGTCGACCGAGTTGTCGATGATCTCCCAGAGGCAGTGCATGAGGCCACGGCTGTCGGTGGACCCGATGTACATGCCCGGGCGCTTGCGCACGGCCTCGAGGCCCTCGAGCACCTGCAGGTGGTGCGCGCTGTAGTCGGACCCGGACTTGGTCGTCGCGGCCTTCTTCGCCGTGGACGTGGGGCTCATGCGTTCCTATCGAAGTGTCGTGCGGTGAGGCTCTCGTGCGATGGACCCTCAGGCTAGCTCCGCCCTCCGACGGCCCCGGCGAGGCGCGCTGTCACACCCGTGGGAGAGAATCGACCGGTCGGCATCGGAACGGTCACAACACGAGCACCTCCCCCTCGGGAAGACCCCGGCGTGTTTGACTGTTACAACGCTTGACGCCCACGCATCCGCCGTGGGCTTAATGACGAGATCAGCCGAGGAGGCCGATGTGACCACCGCACTGGCACCCACCCTGACCGCTGCGGACCGCTGTGACCGCTGCGGTGCCCAGGCCTACATCCGAGCGACGCTCCACGTCGGGGGGGAGCTGCTCTTCTGCGCCCACCACGGACGCGAGCACCTGCCGAAGCTCCGCGACCACGCGGACATCATCGACGAGAGCGACCGTCTCACCGAGCCACCGGCAGTCGCAGACATCGACGTGTGACGCTTCCCGAGTGAACCTCCTGACGGAGGGCACCAGCGTCTGGGTGCCGGCGATCCTCATTCTCGTGGGGATCGTCGGCATTGTCGTCCCTGTCGTCCCCGGCCTGCTCCTCGCCGTGCTCGGCGTGCTGCTGTGGGCCTTCGAGACCGGCGGCGCCACCGCCTGGACGTTCTTCGGGGTCTGCCTCGCAATCTACCTCGCGGGCGTGGCCATCCAGTTCCTCGTCCCCGGCAAACGGCTGCGCCAGCAGGGGGTCAAGACCTCCACGCTGCTGCTCGCTGCCGCGCTCGGGGTCATCGGGATGTTCGTCATCCCGGTCGTGGGGTTCGTTCTCGGCTTCGTGCTCGGGATCTTCCTCGTCGAGCAGGGTCGCAGCCGGGACCGGACCCAGGCATGGGCCCGCACCAAGCACGCCGTGCGCGCCGTGCTCACGAGCATGGGCATCGAGCTCTGCGCGGGCCTGCTCATCGCCGTCACCTGGGTGGTCGGCGTCCTCGCCACCTGACGCCCGCTGACTGGTCAGTGCATGCCGTCGTGGCCGCGGCGGTCCCAGCGGTTGTCCAGCTTGTCCATGAACCCCGAGCCGCTCTTCTGGCGGTGACCGGAGCCGGCCGGACCGGTGGTGCCGTCCGGCCGCACTACGGCGAGCTTGCTGCGCCGGGGTGGGGTGAGGGCGTAGGCCACGGCCGCGACCATGACCGCAAAGCCGGCCGCACCGACCCACATCGTGGTGTTGATGCCCACGAGCACCAGGGCCAGTCCGACGACCACCCCGACGACACCGATGATCCAGCGCATCCGCGTCGGCCCACCCCGTCGGGTCCCCTCCATGCTCGAAGCGAACTTCGGGTCATCGGCGACCAGGGCCTGCTCCAACTGTTCGAGCATTCGCTGCTCGTGCTCTGACAGCGGCACGGCGTCCTCCTGGTGTGCGGCGCGTGATTCGACGTGTGTTGTCGATCCTCTACCAATACAACGTCTGGCGCTGCGAATTCGTTGCTTCGCCAGCTGAGTTGCTGGTCTCTTCAGGATAGGTCCCCATCGCCGCTGGCGGAAGGTTGGCCCCGGGCTATCAGGCTCGCCGGTCGCACGGACCCCGCACCGAAGCGTGCGCTGGCCCGGTCCACGGCCCGGTCGGCCTCGCGCCAACCGTGCTCCGCCTCCCCGAGGACTCCCTGGATCGGAGCCTCCTCGACCGCCACGAGCTTCTCGAGGCGGACACCGACGAGGCGAATCCGGGCCCGCTGCAGTCCCAAGGCGTCGAACAGCGAGGTCGCGGTCTCATAGATCTCGCGGCTGCCGTCGGTGGGCTCTCGCAGGGTGCGCGCACGGGTGATTGTCGTGAAGTCCGAGAAGCGCACCTTGATCGAGACGGTGCGACCCGTGAGGCGGGCCGAGCGGAGCCGTGCGGCCGTGCGGTCGCTGAGCTTGAGCAGGTGCCGGTGGATCTCGTGGGGGTCGTCGATGTCGTACTCGAACGTCTCGTCGGCGCCGATGCTCTTCTCGCGGTGCTCACGCTGCACCGGCCGGGGGTCACGCCCCCAGGCGAGCTCGTGGAGGTGGTGACCGGTCGCCTCACCGAGGCCACGCACCAGTGTCGGCAGCGGCGTGTGCGCGATGTCGGCGACGGTGCGCAGCCCGAGCCGGGTCAGCTGCTCCTCGGTCTTGTCCCCCACGCCCCACAGGGCACCCACGGGCAGCTGCTGCACGAAGGGGATCACCTCGTCACGCGGCACCACCACCATCCCGTCCGGCTTGGCCAGACCGGAGGCAATCTTGGCCACGAACTTCGTCGAGGAGACCCCTACCGAGCAGGTGATGCCCTGCTGGTCGTGGATCGTGTCGCGGATCTGCGCACCGATCGTCGCGGGTGAGCCGAGCCGCCGGATTGCGCCCGAGACGTCGAGGAAGGCCTCGTCGAGCGAGAGCGGCTCGATGTCGGGGGTGACCGACCGGAAGGTCTCCATGACCGCAGACGAGATCGCGGCATACAGACGATGGTCGGGAGGAAGCACCGTCGCCTGCGGGCACAGCCTGCGGGCACGGGTCATGGGCATCGCCGACGCCACACCGAAGCGACGTGCCTCGTAGGTCGCCGAGAGCACGACACCACGGTTGCCGCCGCCGATGATCACGGGCGTGCCGACGAGCTCTGGGTGCGAGAGCAACGTGGCCATGGCATAGAACGCGTCCATGTCGACGTGCAGGATCGTGCACCCGGTGTCGTCGGGTGGTGCGCTCGACGAGCGTGCGGGGAGGCTGAACTGGCGGCGGCTCACGACCGGTCCTCAGGTCTGGGTCGCAATGACGTGCAGGGACGTGCCGAGGTCCATGAGGAGGGCGAACTCGGGGTGGGCCGCCACGGCCCGCTCGAGCTCCAGGAGCGCCGCACGGTCGGCGTCGGAGTCGACGAGGGCTGACGGCACGAGGTCGCTGAACAGGCGTATGCCGTGTGCTCGCGTGACCGTCAGGCCGGCAGCCTCGACGAGGGCGACGACACCGGCCCGGTCGAACCGGCGGGGCACGGGGTCGCCGTCACCCCACCGTCCGTCGGGACGGTCGAGCGCGGCCCGGGCCTGGGCGAACCGGCCCGCCAGGGCGCGCGCCAGGATGGCCGCCGAGCGCTGGGGGACGACGATGCTGAGGATGCCGCCGGGCGCGAGGACACCCGCGACCAGGGAGAGGGTGGCCTCCGGGTCGTCGACGTACTCGAGCGTGCCGTGGCACAGCACGAGGTCTGGCCGGTCGCGACCGACGAGGGACGACAGGGTCTCGGCGTCACCCTGCACGGCACTGATCCGCGACGAGGCCTGTGCCTCGGCAGCCCGGCGACGCAGCGACGCCAGGGCGTCAGGGCTCGGGTCGACGACCGTGACGTCGTGGCCGTCGAGGGCGAGGGGGACGGCGAGGCCACCGGTGCCACCCCCGAGGTCGATGACACGCAGCGGCCGCTGGAGCTCCTGTGCGCGGGCTCGGACGACCTCGTCCACGGCCGCCCACATGGCAGCAGTGCGGGGCGAGGTCGAGACCCCCGTGCGTCGGGTGCTCGACAGGTCGTCGCTCACGGTGTCACCTCTCCTGGGGGGCGGACTGCTCGGCGCACCGGCGGGTCGTGGCAGGTGCGCCACGAGCCTAGTTGCCCGCGGGGACACGTGCCCCGCACCCGGACCTCCGGCACCGAGCCACCTGCGGTGGACGACCGGATGAGGGAGCGGCTGCGGGGCTGCGCCACCGATCCCGCCCGTAGGCTCATGAGGTCAGGTCAGGTCGACAGGAAGGTTGTTCGTGAGCGCCCCGGGAACGCGTGTCGCCGGTCGGTACCGTCTGGAGTCCATCATCGCCACCGGTGGCATGGGGGTCGTCTGGCAGGCGTGGGACGAACGCCTCGACCGGGCGGTGGCCCTCAAGCAGCTGCGCACGCTGCCCGGCGTCCCGGAGGTCGAGGCCGAGGAGGCCAAGGAGCGCGCCATGCGCGAAGCCCGGATCACCGCCCGCTTGCACCACGCCCACGCGGTGCCGGTGTTCGACGCGGTCGAGCACGACGGCCAGCCGTGCCTGGTCATGCAGCTCGTGCCCTCGACCCCGCTGTCCACGGTGCTTCGCGACGGTGGGCCCCTGCCCGTGGAGCGGGCGGCGCGTATGGGGAGCGAGGTCGCCTCGGCGCTGGCCGCGGCCCACAGGCTGGGCATCGTCCACCGTGACGTGAAGCCGGGCAACATCCTCATCACGGCCGACGGCGCCGCCCACATCAGCGACTTCGGCATCTCCCACGCGATGGGCGACGCCACCCTCACCCGCACCGGGATGATCCACGGCACTCCGGCATACCTGGCACCGGAGGTGGCCCGAGGGGAGGACGCGTCCTTCCCCGCCGACGTCTTCTCGCTGGGCTCGACGCTGTTCGCGGCCCTGGAGGGGTCGCCGCCCTTCGGGGCCGAGGCGAACTCCCTGGCCCTGCTCCACAAGGTGGCGGCCGCCCACGTGCCGGAACCGACTCGCGCCGGCACCCTCACTCCGCTCCTGCGGGACATGCTCTCTCCCGATCCTGAGGCGCGTCCGACCATGGAGGCTGTCTCCCTCGCACTGTCCCGGGCCATGACCGACGACCAGCCCGCGGCTCAGGAGAGCCTGCCGCCCACTGCAGTGCTCGGGGAGCCGGAAGCCGTCGGGCTGGGCGCCCTGCTGGGCATGGAGGATGACCCGGCTCCCGAGCCACGCTCGGACGCACCGGCGGTCGGCGACCCAGGTGCGCAGGACGCAGACCCTGATGCGCCGGGAACCGACCCCGGGCGCAAGCGACGCCCGCCGGTTGCGCTGGTGGTGGGTCTCGCCCTCGTGGCTGTGTGCCTGGTGCTGGCGGCGGTGCTGTCCGCCACCTTCTTCGGCGACGACGAGGAGGGCACAACGGCCTCGACGTCCACCTCTGCGCCGACATCACCATCGACTGCGCCGTCGACCTCCGAGCCGGCCGCGCCGAGCGCCACGCCCTCGACGACGAAACCATCACCGACACCGACACCGACACGGGCGGCGACCACGAAGCCCTCCCCGACGTCCTCGCCCACCACCTCGTCCGCAGCCGCATCGCCCAGCCGGGCGGCGCTCCTCTCGTCGGCGATCACCGACTACTACTCCCTCCTGCCCGGCGACACCGACCGGGCCTGGTCCGGGATGACCGCCGACTACCAGAGCAACCACGCCGGCGGCCGTGCGTCGTACGACAGCTTCTGGAGCAAGATCGAGGGCGTGAAGGTGAGCGACGTCGAAGCCACGCCGCCGAACCGGGTCGTGGCCACCCTGACCTACTCCCGCAGCAACGGCCGGGTGGACATCGAGCGGACGAGCTACCGACTCGTCGACGAGGGTGGGCGCCTGAAGATCGCCGACTCGGAGGTCCTCAGCAGTCGACGCGGGTGACGTGGCGCGGCCCGGACCCGCACCTGCGCGACGGATCAGGCGGGGGTGTCGTGAGCCGGACCGGCCTCGAAGGCCTCGACGGACAGGACCGTCGGCAGGTGGCGGGCGACCTCGCTCCACGAGTCGCCCTCGTCGCGGCTGGCGAAGACCGAGCCCGTGTTGGTCCCGAAGTACACCCCCGCGGGTTCGCGCCGATCGCCGCTCATCGCCTGGCGGAGCACGGTGAAGAAGCAGGACTCCTGCGGCAGCCCCGAGCGCAGCGCCGCCCAGGACGCCCCGGCGTCCCGGGAGCGCCAGACCGCGGCGGCCGCATCGGGCGGATACCGACCCTGCGTGTCTCCGTTGAGGGGCAGCGTCCAGATCGTCCTCGGGTCCCGCGGGTGCACCCACAGGGGGAAGCCGAAGGTCGAGGGCAGGCCGGCGGTGATGTCGGCCCAGCCGCGGCCACCGTCCTCGGAGCGCCAGACGCCGTGGTGGTTCTGCTGGTACATGAGGTCGCCCCCGGCCAGGGCACGCTCCACGTGGTGGACACAGAACCCGACGTGCCCGTCCGATGCCGCAGCGGGGTGTGACTGCCCCTCACCGTCCGTGGGGCCCGCGAGGTCGTTGCGGCGCTCCCACGTCTCGCCGCCGTCCTCCGTGGCGAAGACGCCGGCGGCCGAGATGCCGATCCACATCCGTTCGGGGCTCTCGGGGTCGACAAGGATCGTGTGGAGGACGAGTCCCGCGGCCCCCGGTCCCCACTCCGGGGAGGAGGGATGGTCGGTGAGGCCCTTGACCGCCTCCCACGTCGCACCGTCGTCGTCGCTGACGAGCAGGGTCGCCGGTTTGGTGCCCGCATAGAGCCTCGAGCCAGCCCGCCCCAGCGACCACACCTGCGAGAACGTGTCGCCGAACGGGACGTGCCCCTCCGTCCAGCCGATCGACGCGGCGAAGTCGGGGTCGTTCGCCGCCCACGCGTCCATCTCGCCGGTGGTCAGCTTGGTGAGGTCCCACGTGTGACCGTCGTCGGTCGAGCGCCAGATCCCGGCGCCGGACCAGTTCCCGCCGCCGGCGGCCCACATGGTGCCGGTCGCGGGGTCCCCGATGACGTGGTTGACCGGCCAGCCGTCGCAGTAGGGCCCGCGCACTGCCCAGCCCGTGCGGTCGGCGTCCCCGTCGAGGACGAAGGCTCCCTTGGTCGTCCCCACCAGCAGTCGTATCGCGGAAGCAGGCATGGGTTTCCCTCCGTGCAGGTGCAGGTCCGTCGTCGGCGACGGGCGGCTGCTCCCAGTGTCGAGGCAGCCGGACACGGCGGCAAGACACACGGCCGCCCCGAATGCTTGGCAGGCTCCGTCGTGGTCGGGCTCGACGCCTGATCGGTCAGTGGCCGGAGCTGCCGGGGCTCGAGTGCCAGAGCTTGCGCGACGGTGTCCCATGCTCGGGGACGGCCAGCGGTGCCACGGAATGACCGTTGCGGGTCGAGCCTCCGGCCGGCTTGATGTCGGCGTAGGGCGACTGCCTGAAGCCCGACGCGTGCACGAGCACCCTTCGCTTCCCACCGGTGTCGGCCTCCCGCTCCCCCGCCGCGGCCCGGGCGGTCGCCTCGGCGTCGGCGTCCTCGAGGGCCCGCACCACCGCGGCATGACCACCGTCGCGCCATGCCTCCCACAGGCCGGCGAGCTCCCAGGCACCGGTCGCCCGGATCGAGATCCCGCGAGGACCGGTACGACGAACGACACCACGCACCAGCAGCAGCCAGGAATGGAAGATCGTTGCGGCATACGGGCCCTGGACGTCCTCGAAGAAGGTGGCGTCGACGGGACCGGTCGCGTCGTCGAGGGTGAGGAAGACGACGCGGCGACCCGAACGGATGGGCGGAGTCTGCGTCGCGACCTTGACCCCAGCGATCCAGACCTCGCTGTTGCTGCGCGAGCGGAGCAGGTCCCGGCTGCGGACCACACCCAGGGCGTCGAGCATCGGACCGTAGAACTCGACGACGTGCGCTGACGCGTCGAGCCCGAGGACGTCGAGCTCGGCACGCACCCGCTCGGTGCCGGTCATCTCGGGCAGCCCGGCGCCGGGGGTGAGCTCGGGCCGGTCACCGAGGTCGAGGGTGAGCTGGACCGGCTGGTCCTCGGCGGCGACGACAGGGCGCGCACCCTGCGACTGGGCTGCGGCCCGTTCGCGCACCTCGCTCCCCCGGATCGACGGCGGTGGCGTATGCCGTCCGCCCCCGAGGCTTCGCCCGGCCCGACCGCCCCGGGTCGCCTTCTCCCACCGGTCGAGCTCACTGACGTGGAGGAGCAGGTCGCGGCGGGTGATGCGGCCGCGCCGACCCAGCCCCGAACCCGAGACCCCGATGCCGTGCATGGAGTCGAACGCCCCGGCGAGGACGAGCCGCTCGACGACTGGCCGGCTCACGGTGGCCCGGGACCAGAAATCAGCGAGGTTCGAGAACGGCTGTCCTGCAACGATACTCGCGACTTCGGCGTCGCTGATCCCCTTGACGTCGGTGAGTGAGAGCCGGATGCCGTAGTCGCTGGCGTCGGGCAGGTCAGGGTGCACTGGAGTGAAGGCCGGCTCCCTCCCGTCGGCACGACCCTCGAGCCGCTCGATGCGGTAGGTGTCACCCGAGGCGTTGACGTCGAGCCCGAGGACGGCGATGCCCAGGGACCGGGCGTCGTCGAGGATGAGCCGTTTGGGATACATGCCCGGGTCGTGGGTGAGGACACCCGCGAGGAAGGCCGCGGGGTGGTGGGTCTTGAGCCAGGCGGAGTGGTAGGTCGGCAGCGCGAACGCCGCCGCATGCGCCTTGCAGAAACCGAAGGACGCGAAGGACTTGAGCACGGCCCAGATCTGGTCCACGTCGTCGGGTGAGTACCCTCGCGCCCGGGCCGCGGGACGCCACCACTGCTCGATCTCCTCCTGCCCCTGGGGTGAACCCATCGTGCGCCGCACCTCGTCCGCCTGGGCGAGGGTGACCCCCGTGGTCTCGGCGACGATCCGCAGGACCTGCTCGTGGAAGACGACGACGCCCTCGGTCTCGGCGAGGGCCGGCACGAGCGTCGGGTGGAGCAGCTGCGGCTTGGACCAGCCGTGCCGGCTCTCGAGGAAGGGCCGGATCATGTCGGACTTCACCGGTCCGGGCCGGAAGAGCGAGATGTCGATGATGAGGTCGCCGAACCGTTCGGGTCCGAACTTGCCGATGAGCTCGCGCTGCCCCGGGCTCTCGATCTGGAAGCACCCCAGGGTGTGGGTCGAGCGGATGAGCCGGAAGGTCGCCTCGTCGTCGAGCGGCACCTGCGCCTCGTCGTCCAGGTCGACGTCGACCCCATCGACCCGGCGCACCTCGGTGACGGCGTGCGCCATCGCCGACTGCATGCGGATGCCGAGGACGTCGAGCTTGAGCAGCCCGAGCGTCTCGACGTCGTCCTTGTCGAAGTGGCTCATGGGGAAGCCGAGCCAGCTCGCCTCGACCGGGGTGCGGTCGAGCAGGCCGGCGTTGGACAGCACGACTCCGCACGGGTGCAGCGCGATGTGCCGGGGCAGCCCGTCGAGCCGCTCGACCAGGTCGAAGAAGGTGTCCAGACGCGGTGCATCCAGTCCGCGAGAACGCAGCTCGGGCAGGTCGGCGATCGCACTGCGGGCATCCTTGGCCCGGATGTGCGGGAACGCCTTGGCGATCTCGTCGACCTCGACGGGCGGCATCCCGAGCGCGGCACCGACGTCACGGATGGCGTGCCGCACCTTGTAGGTGTCCATCATCGACACGCACGTCACCCGGTCTCCCCCGAAGCGGTCGAGGATCGCCTCGTAGATCTCGGTCCGCCGCGCCGACTCCACGTCGATGTCGATGTCGGGCAGCTCGGCACGCAGCGGCGAGCAGAACCGCTCCATGAGCAGGTCGTGGCGGATCGGGTCGACGCCACTGATGCCGAGCAGGTAGTTGACGAGCGACCCGGCCCCCGAGCCGCGAGCCGCGACCCGCACTCCCCTGTCCTTGATGAGGTCGGTCACCTCCGCGACGGTGAGGAAGTACGTCGGGTACCCCAGGTCCGCGATGACGCGCAGCTCGTCGTCCAGGCGCGACAGCACCGTATGCCGTGCCGCGTCTCCCAGCACCGGGAACCTCGTGTGGACCCCGGCTCGACACCGCTCGGTGAGGACCTGCTGCGGGTCCACCCCGGCCTCGATGCCCAGGATGCTCGGTTCGGGCAGGTGCACGGCGCCGATGCCGAGGTCCGCCCGGGCATCCTGGACGCACTCGTCGGCCAGGGCGAGGGTGGTACCGAGAAGCCGGGCGGCGCGTGCGTTGTCCCCGGTGATCTCGAGGGCCCGCAGCCACATCTCCTCACTGCTCGCGAGGTGGCCGGCGTCGGTGACCCGGTCGAGGTGGCGGGAGTCGAGGACCACGAGACGGCGAGCGGCGTCGAGGACGTCAACGGTGCGCACCCCGTCACGGTCGGCGTGGCGCACCGCCGCGGTGAGGACGGCCGGCACCCGGACCTCGTCGGCGAGGCCGAGCAGGTGACGGGCATGGACCCGGGAGCCCGCAGTGCCCTCGGGACCACCGTTGCCCACGACCTCGATGGCGAGGGCGTCCGGCGGCAGGAGCGCCCGCCACCTCTCGAGCCGGGCCCGGGCCTCGGTGGGGCGACGAGCGAGCAGCGCCCGTCCCACGTCGGAGTCGGGTCCGAGCAGCACCCGCAACCGGCTCGGCCCTCCCCCTGCGTGCATTTCTCGCCCAATTCCCCCCAAATGCACACGCGGTGTCTGTTCATTTGGGGGGAATTGGGCGAGAAATGCACGGTCTGCGGGGTCAGAGTCGCCGCCGCGACACCAGCGGGCGATGAGGTCGGGCAGGGTGACCGGGGTGCCGCGCTCGCCGCGCAGGTGGGTGTCGGTGACGAGCCGGCACAGGGCCGCCCAGCCGAGCGCCCGGTCGACACCGGCCGCGCGACCGCGCGCCAGGACGGTGACCCGCGGGAGCCGGGGGTCGACGACCGCGCCACCGCGCACCGGGGTGCGGACCCTGGGTGGGCGGCGTCCGGGCACCGGCTCCTCACCGACGGCGAGGTCGACACCGAGGATCGGGTTCAGGCCCGCCCGGCCGCAGGCCATCGCGAACCGCACCGCGCCATAGAGGCCGTCGCGGTCGGTGAGGGCAAGGGCGGGCTGCCCATCGGCGGCGGCGCGCTCGACGAGGTCCTGCGGGGTCGACGCCCCGAACCGCATCGAGTAGCCCGAGGCCACGTGCAGGTGCACGAAGTCACCGGTCATACCCACCACGACCCAACCTCGACTGATTGCCCGTTCGGACAGTGAGGAGCGCAGCGATGAACTGCCCGAACGGGCAATCAGTCGGTTCTGGACGTCTTCCGGCGCCACTCATGCCGTCCCCCGGGTGGCGGCGAGGCGGCGTGCCGCTCGCTCGGCCCGCGGCACACCCAGGGCGACGGTGACCGCTTCGACGAAGGTCTCGGCGGCACGCAGCAGGTCGTCGGCCTCGCGCACCGACACCCGGACCGTGTGCGACTCGACCTCGTGCCGGCGCACTGCCGCGAGCGCGAAGAAGTCGGCCCACTCACCGAGCTCGGGAGCATGGGCGGCAAGGAGCGGCCAGAGGTCCTGGTACGAACCGCGACCGCGCCTGCCGGGTCCTCGCTGACCGGCGACGAGGGCCGCGGCGGCCCGCATCGCGGCGTCCTGGGAGGCGACGAAACGAGCGGCAGCCAGCTCCGCGGCATACGCGTCGGCAAGGCACTGGCGGGACTGCTCGAGGAGGGCGAGAGCGGGAGCGGCACCCATGGCGCGTCAGTCCTGTGCCCGGAGCAGGACCCAGGGGGCGCTGCACCCGTCGGCGGCGTCGGAGGCGAGGTCGTAGACGCCGGTGCCCGCGGCGCTCCCGGCTTCGACCCGCCAGACGTGCCGTTCGGGTCGCTCACCCAGGTCCTCGAGGTCGCGCCACCAGGCCCGGCGCTCGCTCCAGTCGTCGAGGACCTCGCGGACGACGAGGATGCGGCCGCGCCACATGAAGGCACGTGGGCGGGACCGGACGGCGAGCGAGCAGTCCCCGGCAGGCACCACAGCCTCGACCCGGACCTCGACAGGTTCTTCGTACCGGCGCACCACGACATGGCCTCCTCAGGCAGGATGGGATGAGGGCGAGAAAGAGCTTCTCCAGCCCGGACGTTGTTCGAACACTTGTTCTACTACGACACTGTACAACTACGCGACACCACGTCGTCAAGCCCCTACGCTGACAGCATGAGCCAGCCGGGAGACGCCGTCTCCGCAGACGACCTGAGTGAGCACCCCTCGGTCGCCGTCGTGCTGAGAACCCTTGCGGCACACCATGTCCAGCCCGTCGTGCGCTTCCTGCCCGATGCCGTCCGGACCGCCCGCGCCGCCGCCGACGCGCTTGGGATCACCCCCTCCGAGATCGCCAACTCCCTCGTCTTCGCCGGCCACCGCCATGACGGCTCCATCGAGCCGCTGCTCGTCCTCGCCTCCGGCGGGCACCGGGTCGACCAGAACCGCATCGCCGGCCTGCTGGACCTCGCGAGCCTCGAGAAGGCGACCCCCGAGCAGGTGCGCACCTGGACGGGCTTCGCCATCGGCGGCGTCGCCCCGGTCGGGCACCCCACCCCCCTGCGCACCGTCGTCGACGTGACGCTCAGCAGCGTCGACGAGGTGTGGGCCGCGGCAGGGCACAGCCACTCGGTCTTCCGGACGACCTACGACGAGCTCCTGCGGATCACCAGCGGCAAGGCGATCCAGGTCGACTGACTCGCGTCACCGCGGCACTGGGACACCGGGACACCGGGACACCCGGGGCACTGGGACACCGGACCCGGACCCGGACCCGGACAACGGAACGGCCGCGTCGCCGGGATGACGAGCGCCCCTCCACGCTCACCGACCTGGCAACGCGGCCGTGCCCTCACTCTGGTGCCATCCGGGCCACCGCGGATCAGTACAGGTACTCAGGTTCGACATGCCCGAGGTACTCAGACGCCAAACCTCACGTTGCGGGCCGCCCAGCCGGTCAGCGGGCGGTGGCCGAGAGTCCGAGGTTGTCGTAGACCTCGAGCGTCGCGGTGGAGCGGTTCATGGTGATGAAGTGCAGCCCCGGCGCGCCCTCGGCGAGCATCCGCTGCGCGAGCTCGGTCGCGATCTGGACGCCGACAGCACGCACGGCGGCCGGGTCATCGCTCACGGCCTCGAGGCGGCCGACCACGGCCGGCGGCAGTGGCGTGCCCATGAGCTGGGTCATCCGGGTGATCTGCCGCAGATTGGTCACCGGCATGAGCCCCGGGGTGATCGGCAGGTCGCGGTGCTGCGCGACGCGGTCACGCAGCCGCAGGTAGCTGTCGGCGTCGAAGACCATCTGGGTCACCGCGAAGCTGGCGCCCGCGTCGGCCTTCTTGAGCATGACCTCGACGTCCTGGTCGAGGTCGGCCGACGAGGGATGGACGTCGGGGAACGCCGCCACCCCGATCGTGAAGTCGCCCAGGGTGCGGATGAGCGCGACGAGGTCGGTGGCGTGGTCGAGGCCCTCGGGGTGCGCGACCCAGGCTCCTCCGGGGTCGCCCGGCGGGTCGCCGCGCAGCGCGAGGATGTTGCGCACGCCGGCCGCCGCGTACTGCCCCACGACTCGACGGATGTCCTCGACGGAGGCGCCGACGCAGGTGAGGTGGGCCAGCGGGGTGAGGGTCGTCTCGCGCGCGATGCGCTCGGTGACCCGGACGGTGCGGTCCTGGGTACTCCCACCCGCCCCATAGGTCACGGAGACGAAGTCCGGCCGCACCCGCTCGAGCCGGCGGATGGCATCCCAGAGCACCGCCTCGGACGCGTCATCCTTGGGCGGGAAGAACTCGAAGCTCACCGAGGGTCGCTTCCCAGCGAGGAGTGCGGGGATCGAGCGGGGCGCCATGCGGGTGAGATTAGTACGGCGTGCAGGCCGTAGGCTCGGGTCCGACACACCGTGAGATGCGAGGAGCGTTCGTGACCAGCCCGTTGGACGAGGCCGATCTCCGCACCCGCGTGCAGACCTGTATCGACGAGGAGCTCCAGCACCAGACCGTCGTCCTCGACGAGCTCGGACCGGACGTCGCCGACCTCCTGGACCGGGTCCGCGCCCTCCTCGCCGGTGGCAAGCGCTTGCGCGCCGCGTTCCTCTACTGGGGCCACCGCGCTGCCGGGCGCCCCGACTCGCAGGCCCTCGTGCGGCTGGCGAGCGCCATGGAGTTCTTCCAGGCCGCCGCCCTCATCCATGACGACGTCATGGATGACTCGGACACACGACGCGGTATGCCGGCCGCCCACCGCGCGCTCGCGGCCGTCCACACCGAGCGTGGCTGGGATGGCGACGACGAGCGGTTCGGCGTCGCGGGTGCCATCCTCGCCGGCAACCTCTGTCTCACCTGGACCGACGAGCTCATGGCCACCAGCGGGCTCGACGTGGACGATCTCGCCCGTGGTCGGGTGGTCTTCGACCGGATGCGCACCCAGCTCATGGCCGGGCAGTACCTCGACGTCGTCGACTCCGTCCGCCCGTGGGACGACCTCCCCGCGGCGGAGCGCCTCGAGCGCGCAGAGCGGGTCATCCGCTACAAGAGTGCCAAGTACACCGTCGAGCACCCTCTGCTCATCGGGGCCACCGCGGGTGGCCTCGGCGAATCCGATCTCGCGCACCTCTCCTCCTACGGCTTGGCCCTCGGTCACGCCTTCCAGCTGCGCGACGACCTCCTCGGCGTCTTCGGTGACCCCGGGGCCACGGGCAAGCCGGCTGGCGATGACCTGCGTGAGGGCAAGCGCACCGTCCTCATCGCCCACGCCCTCAGCGGCACCGACCATGCCGGCGGCGAGGCCCTTCGCACCCACCTCGGCGCCCCCGACCTCGACGCCTCCACCATCAACGAGCTGCGCGACATCATCACCGCCTCGGGAGCAGTCGACGCCGTCGAGGCCGACATCACCACCTTGGCCACCACGGCCCGCGCCTCCTTGGCCGCCGCCACCGGTGTGGCACCCGACGCGGCAGCGGTCCTCAACGACCTGGTGGAGATCAGCACGGCCCGCACCGCCTGACCGCCGCCTCATTTCTGCGGCGGTCGCGCGACCGCCGCAGAGCGTGGTGACCGGCGTCCACATGGGGACGGCGGTCACCAACATGGGCGCCGGTCGCGCCGCCCCTTGCCTCTGCGCATCTGGTTGCTCTGACCACCACCTCCGCAGACGTTGCGAGAGTGGCGAGCCGCGTGAAGGTGACGCAGCAGGAGGAGCAGGAACATGCTGGTTCGCCGCCGGCTGGGCCTGGCGGGAGACCGGAGCGCGCTCAGCGCGCGAGGGTCGGATGGGACAGCGGCGAACCAGCACGTTCCCCTGCGACGTCAGTCGCGCAGGACCCTCAGAAGGCGAGCTCCATGGCCCGTCGTCGCACCTCGGTCTTGAACCCTCCACGCAGCGAGTCGATCGGTGCTCCCTCGACGGGCAGCGACGCGTCGGGGGTGAAGAGCCACGTGAGGATCTCGGTGTCGTTCATCCCGCCGTCAGCGAGGACGGTGAACGTGCCCTTGAGCGCGGGCAGGACGCCCTCGTTGTCGAGGAACTTCTCGGGGACCGCGACGACCTTGCGCTCGCCGATGCGGGCGGCCAGCACCTCGCGGTCGTCGATGAGGCGGCGGACCGTCGACATCGGGAGCTCGAGCCGCTCAGCGAGGTCGGGGACGGTCAGCCACTGGCCGACGAGGGTTTCGAGGTCAGGCAGCGCATCGGTCACGTGGTCAAGCGTGCCACACCGGCTCCTTCCCACGAACTAGTCACAACCGCTACTCTGTTCACGCTTACCACAGGAGACACACAGACAACACGACCAACACGACGGCCCGACGCGGGTTGTCGTCTCGGAAAGGACGGCCTCATGGTCATCGCCCTCCCCCCTGCGACGGTTGCTCCCATGGGCGTCGTCCCCGCCGCCGCGTTCGCCCACGCGAGCCCGGCGCCCCACGGCTGGACGAGCTACACGGTCAAGCGCGGAGACACCCTCATCGGGCTCGCCGCGACCTTCCGGACGACGCCGCACGCGCTTGCTGCCAAGAACCAGATCACCGAGGCCCGGCGCCTGTGGGCCGGCGCGACGATCCAGGTCCCCGGCAGGGCCGGTTCCGGGCCGAAGGCGGCCCCACGCGCCGCCCGGGCCACGGCGACGCACACGGTGAGGGCCGGCGAGACGCTGTACGACCTCGCCGCCCGCTACGGCACCACGGTCCCCGCCCTCGCCAAGGCCAACGGCATCTCCAGCGGGTCGTTCATCTTCCCGGGGCAGCACCTCCGACTGCACGGTGCGGCGGCAACCAAGGCGTCCCAGGCGAAGGCCACGTCGAGGGCCAGGGCGGCCAGCACGGCATACACGGTCAGGAACGGCGACACGCTGCTGGGAGTCGCGGCCAGGCACAGCACCACCGTCGCCGCGATCGTCAAGGCCAACGGGCTGCGCGGCACCGTGATCTACTCCGGCCAGCGCCTGGCCATCCCCAGCCCGGCACAGCGCAGGACCGCGCCCAAGGCCACGAAGCTGGCGAACACGTTCGCCGGACGCACCTACCCGGACAGGGTCGTCTCCAACGCGGCCCGCAACCGCGAGATCCTCGCCGCGCGCACCGTGCCGACCCGCACCCAGACCAAGTCCCTGATCGCGGCGACCGCCCGCCGCCATGGCGTCGACCCGCGACTGGCGCTCGCGGTGTCCATGCAGGAGTCCGGTTGGAACCAGCGCCAGGTCTCCGTGGCCAACGCCGTGGGGATCATGCAGGTCATCCCCTCCGGAGGTGAGTGGGCCTCCTCGCTCGTCGGCCGCGACCTCGACCTCCTCAAGCCCCAGGACAACGTCACGGCGGGCGTGGTCATGCTGCGTGCCCTCACCCGTGCGGCGGACTCCGAGGACGAGGCCATCGCGGGCTACTACCAAGGCCTGTCCAGCGTGAACCAGCGCGGGATGTTCACCGACACCAAGCAGTACGTCGCCAACATCAAGGCGCTCAAGGGCCGTATGTGACACCGGTGGGGCGGCGCACCGGGGTCCACGAAGTGCGGTCACCCAGTCCGTACACTCAACTGGTGCCCACCGCCTCCACCGACGACCTCGTCGGCGAGCTCCTCGACGGTCGCTATCGCGTCATCGAGCGGTTGGCCGACGGTGGGATGGCGACGGTCTACCTGGCCGTCGACACGCGCCTCGACCGCGAGGTCGCCCTCAAGGTCATGCGGTCGCACCTGGCCCAGGACGCAACGTTCCGCTCCCGCTTCCACCGCGAGGCCCGCTCCGCCGCCCGGCTGTCGCACCCCGGTGTCGTCGCGGTCTTCGACCAGGGCGAGGACGAGGGACGCATGTTCCTTGCGATGGAGTACGTCCCCGGCCAGACGCTGCGCGAGGTCATCGACACCGAGGGTGCCCTCACGCCAAGGGCAGCGATCGACATCATGGTCCCGGTGCTCGACGCCCTGGCTGCCGCTCACCGCGCCGGCATCATCCACCGGGACGTCAAGCCCGAGAACGTCATCCTGCGCGAGGACGGCGCGGTCAAGGTCGCCGACTTCGGGCTGGCGCGGGCGGTCACGTCGCAGACGGTGACGTCGTCCTCGGGGCTCCTGCTCGGGACGGTGGCCTACCTCTCCCCCGAACAGGTCGAACGCGGCATCGCCGACGCCCGCAGCGACGTGTATGCCGCCGGCCTGGTCTTCTTCGAGATGCTCACCGGCTCCAAGGCGTTCGACGGCGACACCGCCATCAACGTCGCCTACCAGCACGTGCACGCAGGCGCTCCTCGGCTGCGCAGCCGCGCCCCCGACGCCCCCGAGATCCTCGACGAGGTCGTGGCCGCGGCCACCTCGCTCGACCCCGACGGTCGTCCGGCCGATGCCGCCGCGTTCGCAGCCATGCTGCGCACCGCACGGCGTGAGCTCACCCCCGAGGAGCTCGACGACCGGCCGGTCGACGTCGCAGCCGTCGCGTCGACCCTCACCCGCACGACGGCCCTGCCCGTGGAGCGGCACCGCACCGGCGCGACAGCCGCCTCGGCGCCCGCCCGGGGCGCACCGACCCGCGTCGGGCCCTCCCTGCGCGACCAGGTGCGTGGAGCTCCACCAGCGACTCCCGGGGTGCCTGTGAACAGCGGCAGGACCCGCACCGCCGCACCCCGCCCTCCACGCCGCGCCGTGTGGCCGTGGATCCTCGTGGTCGTCTCCGCCGCCATCGCCTCAGCCACGGCGTGGTTCTTCATCGCCGGCCCCGGTGCCCCGACCATCGTCCCCACCGTCGTGGGCAAGCCCGTGGTGGCTGCCGAGAGCACGCTGCGTGCCCAGCACCTCGACCCCAACCGGCAGGACGAGTTCAGCGAGACCGTGGCCAAGGGCCTGGTCATCGCGACCGACCCCCAGGCCAACGCAGAGGTGCGTCGTGGCACCACCGTGACGTTGCTGGTCTCGCAGGGACCCGAACGCTACGTCGTGCCGACCCTGGGCGGGGTCGGCCTCGAGGACGCCAAGGCCCAGCTCGCCGACGTCAACCTCGTGGTCGGCAAGGTCACCGAGACCTTCAGCGAGGACGTCGAGAAGGGGCAGGTCATGGCGACCGACCCCAAGGCCGGCACCCAGCTCAAGAAGGGCACCCCGGTCGCCCTCACCGTGAGCAAGGGCCGCGAGCCCATCACGGTCGAGAACTTCACCGGCAAACCGCTCGCCGACGCCAAGGCGGCCCTGGGCAAGGCCGGTCTCGTCGTCGAGGAGGCCGGGCCCCAGGAGAACAACGACACCATCCCGGAGGGGTCGATCATCCGTCAGGACCCGGCGGGTGGCACGCTCTTCAGGGGTGACAAGGTGTCGGTGGTCGTCTCCAAGGGACCCGTCAAGGTCGCCGTGCCGAGCGGGCTCGTCGGCAAGCAGGCCAGTGAGGTCGAGGGAATCCTCAAGGCCGCCGGCTTCACCGTGAAGATCGTCGAGGGCGGCATCCCGGGCATCAACTTCGGCACCGTCGGCCGGGTCACCCCCGGCGAGGGGACCATGGTCGACAAGGGGTCTCTGGTCACCCTCACGACGGTGTGACGTGACGCTTCCCGCCCCGCCCGCCCATAGTGGTCGGGCCCGCCTCGCCGTCCTCCTGCTGCTGGCCGTCACCGCCGTCTGGGGGTCGACGTTCTTCCTCATCCGCGACCTCGTCGAGCATGTCCCGTCGGCCGACTTCCTCGCGGTGCGCTTCGGCATCGCCGCCGTGCTCATGTTTGCGCTCTTCCACCGGCAGACCTTGGCGTTGTCCCGTCGCGAGCTCACCCTCGGAGCCGGGCTCGGTGTCCTGTATGCCGTGGCGCAGCTCCTGCAGACCGTCGGGCTCGAGACCACCGCCGCGTCGGTCTCGGGGTTCCTCACGGGGACCTACATCGTCCTCACCCCGGTCCTCGGCGCCCTGCTCCTGCGTGACCACATCCCCCGGGCCGCGTGGCTGGCTGCCTCCATCGCCACCGTCGGCATCGCGGTGCTGTCGCTGCAGGGCCTGGCCATAGGGTTCGGCGCGGCGCTGACGCTGGGCTCGGCCGTGATCTATGCCCTGCACATCCTCGCGCTCGGCCGCTGGTCCACCGGCTCGACGGCGCTGGGGCTGTCGACGGTCCAAGCAGCCGTGATCGCGCTCATCTGCCTCATCGCCGCCGTCCCCGACGGCGTCGCCCTCCCCTCGACCGGGGGCCAGTGGGCCTCCCTGCTCTACATGGCCGTCGTCGCGGGTGCCGGTGCACTTGTCGCGCAGACCTGGGCCCAGGCGCACCTCACGGCCACCCGGGCCGCGATCGTCATGGCGATGGAGCCGGTCTTCGCGGCACTGTTCGCCGTCCTCTTCGGCAACGAGGGCGTCACGGTGCGGCTGCTCCTGGGCGGCGGGCTCGTCCTGGCTGCCATGTATCTCGTCGAGCTGCGCGGCAGCGAGCACCCGGAGGATGCCTCAGCCCTTGAGGACCCGCCGGCGGAGATCCTCCACCACGACGTCTGACCACCGCGACTGATTGCCCGTTCGGCCAGTCGCGAGCGCAGCGAGCCACTGGCCGAACGGGCAATCAGTGGGGAAAAGTGGCTGTCAGGCCCGGGACAGGAGGTCGACGAGGACCTCGGTCGCGGCGTCGGTGGCCGCGTCGTCGACGTCGAGGTGCCAGACGAGGCGCACCGCACGCGGGCCGGCGGCATAGGTTCGTATGCCGCGTGCCCCCGTCGCCTCGACGAGCTCGGCAGGCGTCCAGGAGGTCCGGGAGAGATCTAGCATCACGATGTTGGTCTCGACGAGCTCCGGGCTCACGACGCTCGGGGCGACGGCGCCGACCGCCGCAGCGAAACGGGACGCCCGGGCGTGGTCATCTGCCAGTCGCTCGATGTGGTGGTCGAGGGCGTGAAGGCCCGCGGCCGCGAGGATGCCGACCTGGCGCATGCCGCCCCCGAAGCGCTTGCGCCAGATGCGGGCTCGCTCCATGAGATCCGTCGAGCCCACGAGCACCGAACCGACCGGGGCGCCCAGGCCCTTGGACAGGCAGACGCTCACCGTGTCGAACTCGCGGCCATAGTCCGCCAGCGGGATGCCCGTGGCGACATGGGCGTTCCAGAGCCGCGCCCCGTCGAGGTGCATCGCGACGCCAGCCTTCTGGCTCACCGCCCGCACCTCACGGATCGCCTCGAGCGACTGGATCGTGCCGCCGCCGAAGTTGTGGGTGTTCTCGACCACGATGAGGGCAGTCCCCACCTGGTAGGGGCCGGCACCGACGCTCATGAGGTCGAGCGGCCCAGACGGCACGAGGCGGCCGTGCTCGCTCGCCCAGCTCCGTGACGAGATGCCCGAGAGCACGGCGGCAGCGCCGAGCTCGGCGCGCAGCACGTGGGCGAGGGTGTCGGCGATGACCTCCTGGCCGGGCTCCACGTGCAGCCGCATGCCGAGCTGGTTGGCCATGGAACCCGTGGGCGTGAAGAGGGCGGCCTCGTGCCCCAACAGCGAGGCAACGCGCGACTCCAGCGCGGCGACGGTCGGGTCCTCACCGAAGACGTCGTCACCCACGGGCGCCTGCGCCATCGCGTCGCGCATGGCCTGCGTCGGTTGGGTCAGCGTGTCGGACAGGAGGTCCGCGATCCAGCGACGCGGCATACGCGCGTCCGTCGGGTCGGCCACGGTCAGTCCCGGCTGAGCATCTCGGCGACGAGGAACGCCAGCTCGAGACTCTGCTGGTGGTTGAGCCGCGGGTCGCAGAGCGACTCGTAGCGCTTGTTGAGGTCGGCGTCCAGGATCTTCTCGGAGCCGCCGATGCACTCGGTGACGTCGTTGCCGGTCAGCTCGACGTGGATGCCGCCGGGCACCGTGCCCAGGCCTTGGTGGACCTCGAAGAAGCCGCGCACCTCGTCGACCACGTCCTCGAAGTCGCGGGTCTTGTAGCCGGACGCCGACTCGAACGTGTTGCCGTGCATCGGGTCGCAGATCCACGTGACCGCCGCCCCACTCGCGGTGACCTTCTCGACGATCGCCGGCAGGGACTCGCGGACCTGGCCGGCGCCCATGCGGGTGATGAAGGTGAGGCGACCCGGCGTGCGGTCGGGGTCGACGAGATCGATCATCCTCAGCAGGTCGTCAACCTGGGCCTTGGCCGAGACCTTGACACCGATCGGGTTGTGGATCCGGCTGACGAAGTCGAGGTGCGCCCCACCGAGGTCGCGGGTGCGCTCCCCGATCCAGATGAAGTGGCCGGAGGTGTCGTAGAGGTCGCCGGTGCGTGAGTCGACGCGCGTGAGCGGCCGCTCGTAGTCGAGGAGCAGCGCCTCGTGCGCCGCGAAGAACTCGGTCGTGCGCATCGCCTCGAAGTCGGCACCACAGGCGGCCATGAACTTCATCGCCTTGTCGATGTCACGGGCGATCTTCTCGTAGCGCTGGTTGGCCGAGTTCGCGACGAAGCCGCGGTTCCAGTCGTGGACGTGGCGCAGGTCGGCGAAACCACCGGTCGTGAACGCCCGCACGAGGTTGAGCGTGGCGCTGCTCGCGTGGTAGGCGCGCACGAGCCGCTGCGGGTCGGGGTTGCGCGCCGCCTCGGTGAACTCGAAGTCGTTGACCATGTCACCGCGGTAGGCCGGCAGGGTCACGTCCTCGCGCGTCTCGGTGTTGCTGCTGCGCGGCTTGGCGAACTGCCCGGCCATGCGCCCCACCTTGACCACCGGCACGGAGGCGCCGTAGGTGAGGACCGCCGCCATCTGCAGGATCGTCTTGATGCGGTTCTTGATGTTGTCGGCCGTCGCCCCGGCGAAGGTCTCGGCGCAGTCGCCGCCCTGGAGCACGAACGCCTCGCCACGACCCGCGGCGGCCATGCGGTCACGCAGGACGTCGCACTCGCCGGCAAAGACCAGTGGCGGATAGGTCGCGAGCTCGGTCACGGCTGCGTCGAGGGCGCCGGCATCCGGCCAGAGCGGCTGCTGGGCCGCGGGCAGGTGCGGGGTCGCCTCGAGGTGGGTGCGCAGGGTGGGATCGGTGGTCAGGCTCACCCGGCAAGGATAGGCCGGTCGTCGACACGTGCCTGCGGCGCCCGTATGCCGGTCAGTCCCCCGCCGCTGCCGGTGCGCTGCCTCGAGATGACCACTTCTCGGTGAGGCGACCAGCTCGGCATGGTCGCGTGGGCGAGAACTGGTCACCTCGCGTCACGAGAGGCTCAGGCGTCCTGGCCGGCCGGCGCGTCCTCCAGGCCCCGGGCCAGGGCGAACCGGACGAGCTCGACGCGGTTGTGCAGGTGCAGCTTGCCCAGCGTGTTCTGGACGTGGTTCTGGACCGTGCGGTGCGACAGGACGAGCTCGGCGGCGATCTCCTTGTAGGACATGCCTGTCGCCACGAGCCGCAGCACCTCGGTCTCGCGCTCGGTCAGCTCGGGGATGGGCCGGTCGGCCGGCCGGGCCGCGGTCGCTCCCTCGTCACCGGCGGCCATCCGCCGGAACTCGCCGAGCACCAGCCCGGCCAGGCCGGAGGTGAACACCGCCTCACCGCGCGCGGTGGCCGCCACCGCCTCGACGATCTCCTGACTCGAGGCGGACTTCACGAGGTAGCCGGTCGCGCCCGCCTTGATGGCGGCGAGCACGTCGAGCTGCTCGCCGCTGGCGGACAGGATGAGGACCCGGGTCTCGAGGTCGCCCAGGGCACGGCACACCTCGTCGCCGCGCATCCCGGGCAGGTTGAGGTCGAGGACCAGCACGTCCGGCCGGGTGGCGCGGGCGCGGCTCACGGTCGAGGGTCCGTCCGCTGCGGTGGCGACGACGTCGAGACCGGCCTCGACGAGGTCGCGCTCGAGGGCACGCAGCCACAACGGGTGGTCGTCGGCCACGAGCACCGTGGTGCGTGCCGGGGTGGGGGCTTCCTGGGTCATGCGGGCTCCTCGCGCGGGACGGTGATGACGACGCGGCAGCCTCCGCCGGGTCGGGTGCTGATGTCGGCGCTTCCGCCGAGGGCGCGGGCTCGCCCGAGGATCGACTGGCTCACGCCGAGCCGTCCCCGGCTCGCGGCCGTGAGCAGGTGGTCGGGCTCGTCGCCGACACCGTTGTCGCGCACGGTGATCGTGATGCTCTCGGCATCGTCCTCGAGCAGCACCCAGGCCCGGGCGTCGTCGCCGGCGTGGCGCGCCACGTTGTCCAGAGCAGCGACCACTGCTGCGTCGAGCTCCTCGGCACGCGTCGCCTCGACCGGCACGGGCCCTCCGGGGAGCGCCAGGCTGACACGGTCGTCCTCGTGGGCACCGAGAACCAGTCGGAGGTCACGGCGTGAGTCCACGCCCTCCACCGCGCGCGGCAGGAACCCGTCCTGGGACACGAGCCGCCGCAGGGTGCGTTCCTGCTCGGCCGCCAGGCCGCCGAGCTCCGCGGCTTCACCACCGATCTCCTCACCCCGCCGGTGGACGAAGGCAAGGGTCTGCAGCACGCCGTCGTGGACCACCCGGGCCAGCCGGTCGCGCTCGCGCAGCCGCTCGCGTTCGGCCACGACCTGCTCGTAGCGGCTCATGCCCTCACGCGCGAGGTCGACCGCGAGGCCGATGAGCCCCCCGAGCATGAACAGCAGCAGGATGTTGTGCCACGTCGTCTGGGTCGGCGTGCCGACCTCGAGCAGGTCGGCCCCGGAGACGACAGCGGCCACGACGAGCCCCCCGATGCGCCCGTGGAGCACCGCGGCCCCCGCCACGCAGCCCGCCGCCCAGATGGTCGGCAGGGTGAACTGGCCGGCAGCCACGTCCTCGGCCCGGTCGGCCAGGAGGGTGGCGAAGATGCCGGCGACCGCAAGGAGGACCTCGACGCCCAGCAGCCAGGTGGTGCGTCGCCGGAAGGCGAGCAGCGCCAGGCTGAAGGCCATGAGGACCGCGATGGTCGTGAACGCGACCCACGGGTGCGTCATCGAGTCGTGCCGGCGCACGACGAGCAGACCGGCATACAGGGCCGCGACGGGACGGAACCAGTCGAGCCCACGCGAGAAGGCCTCGACGATGACCGGCTCGGAGCGAAGGGTGCGCGGAGAGCGCGAGGTCACCCCGAACAGGCGCCCGCGCCCGGTCCTGTGCTCAGCCGGCACGTTGTTCGTCGGCACCGTCGGCCCGATCGGCGTCGGCCACGCTGCCACCCTCGAGCTCACGCTCCAGCTCGTCGACGGCCCGTCCCGGCTTGGCGGCCTCGGCCTGCTCCCGCTGGAGTCCACGCTTGGCCCGGGTCAGCCGGTCCTTCATCGAGCCGGCATACATGTCGACGTACTCCTGACCGGAGAGCTCCATGAGCGCATACATCACCTCGTCGGTGATCGACCGCAGGACGAAGCGGTCGTCCTCCATGCCCTGGTAGCGCGAGAAGTCCAGCGGCTCGCCGACGCGCACGCCGACCCGCATGACCTTGGGGATGACCTTGCCCGTGGGCTGCGCCTTGTCGGTGTCGATCATGGCGACGGGGATGACCGGCACGCCGGCCTCGAGGGCCATGCGGGCGACACCGGTCTTGCCCTTGTAGAGGCGGCCATCGGGTGAGCGCGTCCCCTCGGGGTAGAGCGCCAGCAGCTCGCCCTTGCGCAGGATCCTCAGCCCTGTGGCGAGGGCGGCCTCGCTGGCTGCGCCGCCGGCACGGTCGACGGGCACCTGCCCCGCGCCGCGGAAGAACGCCGCCGTGAGCCGCCCCTTGAGGCCCACCCCCGTGAAGTAGTCGGCCTTGGCGAGGAAGGTGATGCGGCGAGGCACGACGAGCGGCAGGAAGATGGAGTCCGAGAACGACAGGTGGTTGCTCGCGAAGATCGCTCCACCGGACTCCGGGATGTGCTTCTCACCCTCGACCCAGGGCCGGAACAGCATCTTGAGCAACGGCCCCAGGATCACCGTTTTGAGCACCCAGTAGAACACCGGCTTCCTTCCGTCGAGGTCTGCGCCGACTCTAGTGCACCGTGTCGGCGCCCCAAGGGGACTCAACGGATGCCGAAGAGCGTTGTCCTCCAAGGCTGCGGCGCGTCGAGGGCGCGCGACGTGGCACCATTTCTCCTGTCAGTTCCCATCCGCGTGAGGCAGCCATGAGCGATCGTGACATCGACGCCGAGTTCGACGCGATCATCGCCCACTGGGATGACGACGCCCCCGCACCTCCCAGGCCGCGCACGGTCCAGGACATCACCGCGGCGTATGCCGCACTCTCGCCTCCCGGGACCGACTCGCCCGAGCCGGTCGTCGAGGACCATCCGGCCGAGCCGGAGCCGGGGACACCCGCGTCCGAGGCCCCTGTGCCCGAGGCCCCTGTGCCCGAGGCCGCTGCGCCGGAAGCCACACCGCAGCGCGAGGCGAGCGAGCCGGTGTCCGCGGCGGAGCCCGAGGTCTGGCGCGAGGGCCCGAGCATCGACGCGGAGGACGAGGAGCACTTCGAGCCCGGCCCGGTGCAGCTGCCGCCGGGCGAGGACCTCGGCTACTGGGGCGCCATCCTCGGACTCGTCGGGGGTCCCCTGCTCATGGTGTGGGTCGCACTGACGGGGCCGTTCTACCGCGGCTGGTGGATCCTGGGTTCGATCGTGCTGTTCCTCGGCGGCTTCGCGTTGCTGGTCATGCGCCAGCCGCACGACCGTGACCCCTACGACGACGACGGCGCCCGGGTCTGACCCAGCGTGAGGTCGACCCAGGTCGGCCGGTGGTCGCTGCCGCCGACGAGGTCCTCCTCCGGGATCGGCACGTCGGCGTGGGGCGCGGCCGTGAGGCCCGGCGACGCGAAGATCACGTCCAGAACCCTGCGCGGGCGGTGCGCCGGGAAGGTCGGGGTCATCGGCGACACGAGGCGCATCGCCCCGGCGAAGGCCTTCCACGCCTCCCCCGACTCCCCCTCGTTGAGGTCACCCGCGAGGACCACCTCGCCACCGACGTCGACGGTGTCGAGGATGACCCGCGCGTGGGCGGCGCGCTCGCGGGCGTCGAGGCTGAGGTGGACGCTGGCCACGGCGATCGGCTCGTGGCCCGGCGCTGCGACCCGGGCCAGCGCGAAGCCACGCGTGCGTTGCAGCCGTGCCACCCGCAGCCGGAGGTGGCGGGACTCGACGACATCGACCCGTCGCGACGTGAAGATCGTCGTGCCACCGCTGCCCCGGTGGTGGCCCGACCACGACATGTCACACAGCCGCGCGAAGTTCGCGACGCGCCGGGTGGAGAACAGTCGACGCGGCACCTCCTGCAGGCACAGCACGTCCGGGTCGATCGCGCGCACCACCCTCGCCGCGGCAAAGGGATCCTCGAGGAAGTCGCGGGTGTTGTAGCTCGCGACCCGGATCGTCGTCACGCCGTGCCCGTCCCGACGACGCTCAGGCGCACACGTCGTTGCGGGCCAGGTCGGCGGCACCGATGAGCCCCGCCTCGTTGCCCAGACGGGCCGCGACGATCCGGGCCTCGGGGCGGTAGCCGCGGCCGGTGAGCCGTCTGCGGAAGGTGTCGCGCGCTGGACCGAGCAGCAGCTCCCCGGCCGCTGAGACACCTCCACCGATGACGAACGTGCCCGGGTCGAAGGCCGCGGCCAGGTTGGCGATGCCGATGCCGAGCCAGTGACCGATCTCGGCGAGCAGCTCGATCGAGGTGGCATCGCCGTCGCGAGCGGCCTCGGTGACGATGGGGCCGGTGAGGTCCTCGGCCCGCCCCTCGACGCGGGCGGCGAGGTCGGTGGCCACCGGTGAGTTCGCGAGGATCATCGCGCGGGCCTCGCGCACGAGGGCGTTGCCCGAGGCGTACTGCTCCCAGCAGCCCCGGTTGCCGCACTCGCACCGCTGGCCCTCGGGTACGACCTGCATGTGCCCGAACTCCCCCGCGATGCCGTAGCGGCCCCGGAAGATCTCGCCGTGCACGAGGATGGCGCCGCCGATGCCGGTGCCGAGGTTCACCATGACGACGTCCACGTCACCCTGTGCCGCACCGAACCGCCACTCGGCCCAGCACGCGGCGTTGGCATCGTTGTCGACCATGATCGGCGCGTCGATGCGCCTGCTCAGGGCGTCGCGCAGCGGCTCGTCCCGCCACGACAGGTGGGGCGCGAAGACGACCGTCGCCCGGTCGGCCGCGACGAAGCCCGCCGCACCGATGCCCACCGCCGCGACGTCGGCGTGCTGGGCCCGCAGCTCCTCCACGACGTCGACGATCGTGTCCTCGACGACCCGGGGCCGTTTGGAGCGGTGAGGGGTGTCACGGCGCGCCCGCGCGAGGATCTCGCCGTTCTCGTCGACGACGCCGCCGGCGACCTTGGTCCCGCCGATGTCGATACCGATGGCCAGGCTCACGGGTTCTCCTCCTCGTCGACGACGGTGATGGGCTCGGTGCGTGGACCGCGGTCCGGAGCCGGACCCGTTGCCCCGGACGACTCCGTATGCCGGCTGGCCAGGTCGGCGAGCACCGTCGCCGCCGTCGTGGCCAGGTCCGCGAGCCGGCCGAGCGTCTCGGGGCTGACTCCCCGCAGCAGGGTCACGCCACGGCAGACCGGGCACCACGTGCAGGTCTCGGCCTCCCCCATGGCCACGTGGACGTGCTCCTCCTGCTCGGAGCGTCCCAGCGCCTCGAGCAGCTTGGTGGCCTCCTCGGCCACCGACCCCACGGCGGCGTCGAGTCGTGCATCAGCGTCCACGTGGCCACACCTCCTCGTCCCGAACGAACCGCACCCGGAGCTCTCCGGCGCGCACCCCAGCATTCTTGACGATGCAGCGCCTCAGCACCGACGGCAGGGCGAGAACCCTGCGCACACCACCGACATCCACCACGAGGTCGTCCGCACGCCGGGCGAGGTCCACGTCACCGGACCGAGCCAGCGGCAGCGGCAGCACCAGGACGAACTCGACCCCGTCCGGCTCGACCCGCAGGCCCTGCGAGCGTACCGGCGCCTCCAGCGGGGCAAGCACCCCGTGCAGGCACGTCGTCTGCCCCGCGAGGTCCGCCAGGGCGTCGGGACCGGTGGGCTCGCCCGCCAGGTAGGGCGCGGTGAGGACGGGCGTGCCGTGGAAGGACTCCGTGATGGTCTCGAGGCCCGAGGCCTGGGCGGCGTTCCATGCCGCCCGCCACGGGTCGTCGTCGACGGGGATGACCCGGTTCACGACGACCGCGTCCACGGCATACCCGTGCAGTGACAGGGAGGTGAGGATGCGACGGGCCTCGGCGATGACGACGTTCTCGGGAGTGAGGACGATCCGCACGCTGGCTCGCTCGGACGTGAGCATGGCGCGGACCTGCGCCATGTGCGCGCGCCAGGTCGCGATGACGTCGATGACGGCACTGCCCGGCATCGGGAGCCCCGCAGCGGCGGCGGCTGCCGGGCGCATGACGGTGAGCAGCCGGCGCTGGGCGGGCATGAGCCGGTCGAGGTGCCACCCGAGCACCTCGGGCAGCGCGAGCAGGCGCAGGGTCTCGGCGGTCGGCGCGCAGTCGACGATGATGACGTCCCACGCGCCGCTCGTGGCGTGGTGGCCCAGCGTGAGGAGCGCACTGACCTCGTCGGCTCCGGGCAGGGCGGTGAGCTCCTCGGCCACGACCGGGTCGACGCCCACGGAGTCCAGCACCGTGAGCAGGTAGTCGCGCAGCGTGCCCCAGTCGGCCGCCACGCTCGTGCGCGCACCCACGGCCTGGGCGTGGAGGTGGTCCTCGACCGGCAGCGTGTGCTCCCAGGTGGACGAGGTGCGCAGGTCGATGCCGAGGGCGTCGCCGAGGCTGTGGGCCACGTCGGTCGACATGACGAGGGTCCGGCGGCCGGCGCGGGCCGACTCGACGGCCATCGCGGCGGCCGTCGTGGTCTTGCCGACGCCCCCCTTGCCGGTCACGAGGACGACACGTGGCGGCGCCACGGCCGTCACGTGCGGGGTCGACAGGTCGTCGTCGCTCAGGGAAGGGACTCGACGCGCTTCTTGAGCTCCTTGAGCGCCGTGTCGATGATGACCTTCTCGGCCTTGCGCTTGAGCATGCCGATCATCGGGATCTTCACGTCCACGGCCAGGGAGTAGTCGACCTGGGTGCCGCCGTCCTTGCCGCTGAGGGTGTAGCTGCCGTCGAGCGCCTTGAGCACCCCGGCCCGCACGAGGTGCCACGAGACCACGCCGGAGCCGTCCTCGGCGATGCCGTCCCAGTCGTACTCCAGGACGTAGGTGTCCTTGACGGCGCCGGCGTCGAGGACGTACTCGACCTGGTCGGCCCACCCGTCGCCGTCCTCGCTGAGGACCTTCACGGTCTTCACCTGGTCCGCCCAGTCGGGGTAGGACTCGAAGTCGGCAATGACGTCGAGCACGGCGCCCGGCTCGGCGGTGATGCGGACGCTGGAGGACGTGCTGTCTGTCATGGGTGCAGGCTACCCAACCGGCCAGTACCTCTAGGATCGCAGCACGGATGGCACGTCCGCCGTCCAGCCGCCGGTGACCTGGCCCGACGATGACGTCAGGACCAGTCGAAGGAGAGCACGTTGCACGAGAAGTCCACTCCAGCCCTCACCCCCGCGACCACCGAGGGCAGTCTCGCCGACGTCCCTTCCCGCCACCGGCGGGACACCCCGGGACGCGTGCTGTTCGGCGTGCGCGACGGCGACGGCTGGCGCGACGTCTCCGCCACGGACTTCGCCGACCAGGTCGACGCCCTGGCCAAGGGCTTCGTCACCGCCGGCGTCACCCCCGGCAGCGCGGTCGGCATCATGAGCCGCACGCGCTACGAGTGGACCCTCACCGACTTCGCCCTGTGGACCGCCGGCGCCATCCCGGTCCCGATCTATGAGACCTCCTCCCCGGACCAGGTGGAGTGGATCCTCAAGGACTCCGGTGCGGTGGGCGTCGTGCTCGAGACCGAGAAGCACGCGAGCGCGCTCGCGGGTGTGTCGGCCGGCCTCCCCTCCCTCGCGCACACGTGGGTCATCGACGGCGGTGACCTCGACGCCCTCGCCCAGTCCGGCTCCGGCTGCGACGACGCGACCCTCGCAGCCGCTCGTGCGGACATCGACCGTCAGTCGGTCGCGACGATCATCTACACCTCTGGCACGACCGGACGCCCCAAGGGCGTCGAGCTGACCCACGGCAACTTCCTCGACCTCGCCGAGAACACCGTCGAGAAGCTGCGCGAGGTCGTCGGCACCACCGAGGCCTCGACCCTGCTCTTCCTGCCCCTCGCCCACGTCTTCGCGCGCTTCATCGAGGTCCTCTGCGTGCAGGCCGGCGCCAAGATGGCGCACTCGGCCGACATCAAGACCCTCCTCGACGACTTCGCGACCTACCAGCCGACGTTCATCCTCGCGGTGCCGCGGGTCTTCGAGAAGATCTACAACTCGGCCGAGGCCAAGGCCGTCGCCGGCGGCAAGGGCAGCATCTTCGCCAAGGCCGCCGACACCGCCATCGCCTGGTCCGAGGCCAACGAGGCCGGCTCGGTCGGTCTCGGCCTGCGCGTGAAGCACGCCGTGTTCGACAAGCTCGTCTACGGCAAGCTGCGCGATGCCATGGGTGGCAAGGTCCAGTACGCCGTCTCCGGCGGTGCACCGCTCGGCACGCGCCTCGGCCACTTCTTCCGCGGGATCGGCGTGACGATCCTCGAGGGCTACGGCCTCACCGAGACGACGGCGCCGATCACGGTCAACCTTCCCCAGCGACTCAAGGTCGGCACCGTCGGCCCCCCGCTGCCCGGCTCCACGGTGCGCATCGCCGACGACGGCGAGATCCTCGTCAAGGGCGTCCAGGTCTTCGGCACCTACCGCAACAACCCTGAGGCCACGTCCGAGTCCATCCGCGACGGCTGGTTCCACACCGGCGACATCGGTGAGCTCGACGACGACGGCTACCTCAGGATCACCGGGCGCAAGAAGGAGATCCTCGTGACGGCCGGCGGCAAGAACGTCGCCCCCGCTGTCCTCGAGGACCGCTTGCGCGCCCACCCACTCGTCTCCCAGTGCATCGTCGTCGGTGACCAGAAGCCGTTCATCGCGGCGCTCCTCACGCTCGACGAGGAGATGCTCCCGATGTGGGCTGCCAACAACGGGCTCGAGGGCCTCACGCCGGCGAAGGCACGCACCGACAAGACCGTGCTCGCCGCCCTCCAGAGCGCCGTTGACGACGCCAACAGCGCCGTGTCCAAGGCCGAGTCGATCCGCAAGTTCGCCGTCCTCGAGACCGACTTCACCGAGGAGTCGGGTCACCTCACGCCCTCGCTCAAGCTCAAGCGCAACATCGTCATGCGCGACTACGCGGACGAGGTCGATGCGCTCTACGGCGGGTGACCCCACCTCTTCCTCACCCCACACCCTTGGCCTGACCCGGCCACACCGGTATGCCGGCCTCCTGCTGGCCGTGGGCTGGCTCGCCTTCCTGGGCGTGCTCCAGTGGAGCGTCGTGCGGTTCCGTGTCCCGATCGTGCTCACCCTCACGGTGTGCGCGATCGGCCTCGGGGTGTGGTTGTGGCGCCGTACCGAGGTCCGTCATGTCCCACCGCTCCTCGTGCCGCTGGTGCTGCTCGGTTCCGTGGCGATCACGTGGGCCGTCCCCCTCTTCAGCTATCTGCGCGATGGTGCGCTGACCTCGGCGCTGGTCGCGCTCACGATCGTCGGCGTCGGTGCCGCGGCCCTGCTGGCGCAGCCGACAGCGGCACGGGCGCACGCGGCATACCTGCTGGCGGTCGTCGGTCACGTCGTCACCTCCGCGATCGCGACCCTCGGCGACCCCGCACCCAGGATCGACGTGTGGGTCACGCTCCAGCAGGCGAGCGACGCGCTCGCTCGTGGCGAGAACTTCTACGACATGAGCTGGACCGACTCCCCGGGCGTCCAGGACGCGTTCACCTACCTTCCGTGGACGGCGGTCCTGCTCGCACCCGGTCGCTGGTTCGGTGGCGACGTCCGGTGGGCCATCGCCTTCTGGTCCGTCGTGCTGTTCGCCGGCATCTGGGCGCTGGCTCGCCCCGGGAACGGCGACGAGCCGGGCAGCGGGCGTGCGACGGCGCTGCGGGCCGCGGTCCCCGTGGCGGTCCTCGTCGTCGCACCCGGCACGCTGACCCAGGTCGACCAGGCCTGGACCGAGCCGCTTCTCGCAGCCGGCATCGTGTGGTGGGCGGTCCTCGTACGGCGTGGGCACGCCTGGTGGGCCGTCCTGCCGCTCGCCCTGGCCTGCGCGAGCAAGCAGCACCTCGCCCTGCTCCTCCCCCTGCTGCTGCTCTGGCGGCCGTTCGGCGCACCACGCGCCGTGGCGACCGGTGCCCTCACCGGTGTGCTCATCGCACCCTGGTTCCTCGCCTCCCCCTCGGACTTCGTCCACGACACCATCACCCTTCTCGTCGGCTTCCACCCGATCCGGTTCGCGAACACGTGGTACCTCTACTTCCTCAACGAGCACGGCGTCACCCTGCCGTTCTGGCTCACGGGCCTCGTGGTGCTCGCCGCCCTCGCCACTGCGGCGTGGCTCATCCACCGCCGTCAGCCGCCGGTCGACGAGCTGTTGCGGTGGTTCGCGTTCGTGCTGCTCGCCGCCAACCTCGTCAACAAGCAGGCCTTCTACAACCAGTTCTGGCTCAGCGCCGCCCTCGTCGCCATCTCCCTCGCCGTTCCGCCGCGCAGGACCTGAGCACCGTTGCGCTGGACCGTTGCTCGCACCGGCTGCGCTCGACGAGCGGAACTGGCCGACCTCACCTAGGCTCGCGTCATCCGCCAGTCGGCGGTAGCCCCGGACCCCCTGTCCGGGGCAGACCAGTGACAGTCCTGCAACGGAGCAGGACGGAGGAGCTTTCAGATGCGGCATTTCCGATCACGGATCTTGGTGGGCGCAGCAGTTGCTGCGGCCACGTCTCTTGCGCCGGGGCTGAGCGCCCAGGCGTCCCCCGACGTCAACGACAGCACCACCCAGCGGTCGGACGACCGCCAGGACGACCAGAGCGACGCCCGGCGAGCACTGGTCGAGCAAGGGGTGGCGGCCGTCGTCAACGGTGAGGCGACTCCCGTGACCAAGGGCAAGGGGAAGTCCGTCGAGGTCTCCCCCGGCCAGTGGGCGCAGTACGGCCTGCAGTCCACCGACAGCATCCTCACGTTCCTCCTCGAGTTCGGGGACCAGGTCGACCCCCGCTTCCCGAGCGAACCGGCGGGACCGGTGCACAACCAGATCCCGAAGCCGGACCGCTCCAAGGACAACACGACCTACTGGGTCGACAACTTCGACCGTGCGCACTACCAGGACATGTTCTTCGGCGACGGTGAGTCGATGTCCGGCGTCTACCGCGAGATGTCGAGCGGTCGCTACACCGTCAAGGGAGACACCTCCGACTGGGTCACGGTGCCCTACAGCTCGGCGAGCTACGGCCAGACCGAGAGCCAGGCCGACATGACCCGGTTCATCCGCGACGGTGCCACCGCGTGGTACGAGCACCAGAAGGCCGGCGGCAAGACCGACGCGCAGATCAGCGAGTACCTGCGTGGGTTCGACCAGTGGGACCGCTACGACTACGACAGGGACGGCGTCTTCACCGAGCCGGACGGCTACATCGACCACTTCCAGGCGGTGCACGCCGGTGAGGGTGAAGAGGCCGGCGCGCCGTCATCCACCATCTGGTCGCACCGCTGGTCCGTGGGGCAGCGTTTGCCCGTCGGACCGGAGGGCAACAAGAGCGGCGGCGTGCAGATCGGGAACACGGGCCTGTGGATCCGCGACTACACCACCGAGCCGGAGAACGGCGGTCTCGGGGTCTTCGCCCACGAGTTCGGCCACGACCTCGGACTGCCCGACCTCTACGACACCAGCGGCGGTGAGAACGGCACCGGCTTCTGGACGCTGATGAGCTCGGGTTCCTGGCTGGGTCACGGCCAGGACTCCATCGGCACCACGCCGAACCACATGGGTGCGTGGGAGAAGCTGCAGCTCGGCTGGCTCGACTACGCCACGGTCGCGCACGACGCGGTCGACGCCACCGTGGTGCTCGGCCCGTCGATGCACGCCACCAAGAAGCAGCAGGCCCTGATCGTCACCCTGCCCAAGGACGCCAACGGCAAGGACCGCTTCTACATCGCCGAGAACCGGCAGTACGCCGGCTACGACGCCACGCTCGAGGTGGGTCCGTACAACTTCGGTTGGTCCACGACGAAGCCTGACTGGGTGGAGCACTTCCCCTACCAGGACGGCCTCCTCGTCAGCTACTGGAACACCGCCGTGTCCAACAACAACACGCGCACGCACTCGGGCACCGGTCGGGTCCTTCCCGTCGACGCACGGCCCTCCGCGCTGCGCTGGAGCGACGACGTGGTGGCGAGGAACCGGATCCAGTCCTTCGACTCGACGTTCGGCGTCGAGGCGACCGACCCGATCTCGCTGCACCGTGAGACCGCGGACGGGATGACGACCCTCGAGGTGCCGGCCCAGGCCCCGGTCCGCGTCTTCGACGACAGCGACCCCAACCGCTACTACGACGCCGCCAACCCGATGGGCAGCGTCAAGGTCGCTGGTGTGGGTGTGAGCATCAAGGTCGTCCAGAGCAACAAGACGGGCAAGATGACCGTCAAGGTCAACGGCTGACCGACCCACCAGCCAGTGCTGCACAGCGGCCCGGACCCCCACGTGGGGTGTCCGGGCCGTTGCGCGTCGAGGAGACCGGCACCCGGCTGCCAGCCGGTCACGGTGAGGTGGTGGCGAGCCGGTCCAGCTCGGCCAGCCACTGCTTCGTGAACGCCTCGCGGGTCGTACCGAGCACGTCGATGAACGCCCGGTCCGTGGCCGCATCTGCCTGGGCCGCCGACGCGCGGACGGTCGAGGCTTCGTAGAACCGCTGCAGGGTGCTCTCGCCGTGGCGCCGGGCGATGAGGTCGACGGCGAGCCACGCGGCCAGGTAGGCCGGCCCGATCTCGCCCTGGCTGGGGTCGAAGTCCCCCGGAGTCGGCAGGCGCGCCGGGCCCTTGCCCACCCGGACCCGGTCGAGCAACGCCGCCGCGAGCTCGCGCGTGCTCCGGCCCGACCCGGAGTAGCCGACGTGGTCGGCGAACCCCTCGACGAGCCACAGCGGCGCGGCACCGGCGAGGGAGGCCCGCACCGCGACGTGGGTGCTCTCGTGCGTGAGGACGAACTGGCGTCCGGTGGGTGTCAGTCGCGCGAAGGCGTCGGGGTTGAGGATGACCCGGTCACCCGTGGCCAGCCCCGACGTCCCGACGGGTCCGTCGGTGACGGCGGCCACCTGGCTCAGGTCGTCGGCGCGGCCCACTTGCTCCCGGAAGGCGGTGGCGTCCCGGGGCGCGATGATGCTCACCCTGCGCGGCCACGACCGGGACCAGTGGCTGCTCACCTCGACGACGGCCCTGTCGGCCATCCGCGCGTATGCCGTGAGCGTGGTCCTGTCGACCGTGCCCGTCACCGTGCTCGAGCGGCCACGCACGGTCGTGGCTCCCGGCAGCGCCACCGGGCTCTCGTCACCCGCGGCCGGCGAGGCCGCCTCCGTCCGGGGCGGGTGGGGCGCCGGTGGCGGCGTCTGTGGTTGGGAGGACGGCCGCCCGGGCGGCACCTGGGTCACGGACGCCGAGGCGGTGGGAGCCGGGGCATCGCGGTCGCACGCCCCGACGGACGGCAGGAGCAGGAAGCCGGCCACGGCGACGGTGGCACGGCGGGCACGCACCGTGGCGCGCGGCATACGCGCTCGTCGCTCGGTCAGGGGCACACGCCCCATGGTGTCAGTGGAGCTCAGCCGACGGCACGTCCGATGCTGAACGGCACCCGCTGGGAGCTCACCGTCGCGGCCGCGTCGGCCGTGAGAAGACCGGCGCGCACGCACGCCGTCACGGCAGCGCGCTCGTCGGAGTCCAGCGGCAGCTCGTCGTGCAGCCCCATGGAGTCGGGATCGAGCAGGGCAGTGACCATGCAGTCACCGCAGTGGAGGTCACGCACCGGGCAGCGCGCGCAGAGGATCGTCAGGTGGTCGGAGGTCAGGTCGTGGGTCATGTCGTCACCCCTTTCGTCTGGGCACCACCCACGCTAGGAGCCGGCACTGACAACGCCCCCAGAGCCACCCGGCAACGCTCTCGCGGCACCGCCGCGCCGGGTCGCCTCCCGCCCCCTGTCGGACCCCACACCTAGCCTCGCTGGCATGCAGATGGTCCAGGGCACCCTCGACGACCTGGGCACCCCCTTGTCGGACGTGACCTTCGTCGTCGTCGACCTCGAGACGACCGGTGGCAGTCCCGGCGAGTGCGGCATCACCGAGATCGGTGCGGTCAAGGTGCGCGGCGGCGAGGTGCTCGGCGAGTTCCAGACCTTCGTCAACCCGGGCCAGCCGATCCCGGCCTTCATCTCCGCGCTCACCGGCATCACCGACGCGATGGTGCGACACGCACCCCAGGTCGAGCCGGCACTGGTGTCGTTCCTCGAGTTCGCGGCCGGCTCGGTCCTCGTCGCGCACAACGCCGGCTTCGACATCTCCTTCCTCAAGGCGGCCTGCGCCCGCGCCGAGAGGGACTGGCCCCGCTTCCCCGTCGTCGACACCGTCCACCTCGCTCGTCAGCTGGTGACGCGCGACGAGGCGCCCAACCACCGGCTGGGTTCCCTCGCGGTGCTCTTCGGTGCGACGACCACGCCCGACCACCGGGCGCTGCACGACGCCCGCGCCACCGTCGACGTGCTGCACGGCCTCATCGCGCGCGTCGGCTCGCTCGGGGTGCACTCGCTCGAGGAGCTCAAGGGCTACTCCTCCAGGGTGCCGACCGCCACGAGGCGCAAGCGTCACCTCGCCGACGGGTTGCCCGAGGCTCCCGGCGTCTACCTGTTCAAGGACGGCCAGGGCCGCGTCCTCTACGTCGGCACGTCGGTGTCGATCCGGACCCGCGTGCGCAGCTACTTCACGGCGTCCGAGCAGCGCCGGCGCATGGCCGAGATGGTGCGCATCGCCGAGTCCGTCACGCCGATCGTCTGCGCGACCCCGCTCGAGGCCGAGGTGCGCGAGCTGCGGCTCATCAAGGAGCACAAGCCCCGCTACAACCGCAGGTCGCGCAACCCCGAGCGCGCGTGGTGGGTCAAGCTCACCGTCGAGCCCTTCCCGCGCCTGTCGATCGTGCGCACGGTCGCCGACGACGGCACCCGCTACATCGGTCCGTTCGCCTCCCGCGGCTCCGCCGACGACGCGGTCGCCGCCGTGCACGAGATCCTGCCGCTGCGGCAGTGCCTCGAGCGACTCTCCGTCTCGAGGCCCCGCTCCGCCTGCGCCCTGGCCGACATGGGACGGTGCGGTGCGCCGTGCACCGGCGCCCAGAGCGTCGAGGACTACGCCGCGGTCGTCGCCGAAACGGTGGCCCTGCTCGCCGGCGACGCCAGGTCGGCCCTGTCCACCTGGCGTGAGCGCATGGACCACCTCGCGCAGCAGGAGCGGTTCGAGGACGCGGGCATGGTCCGCGACCGCATGATCAGCCTGGTGCGCGGCGCCTCCCGGGCGCAACGGCTCGACCCCCTGTCCCGGACAGCAGAGCTGATCGCGGCCCGGCGCAGCGAGAGTGGCGGCTGGGAGGTCATGTGCATCCGCTACGGCCGCCTCGCAGGGAGCACCCTCTCTCCTCGGGGAGCGGACCCGATGCCCTATGTCGAGGCACTGCGGGCCAGCGCCGAGGTCGTGCCCACTCCCCTTCCCCCGGCCACCTCGGCCACCCCGGAGGAGAGCGAGCGCATCCTGCGATGGCTCGACGCTCCCGGTGTGCGGGTCGTGGACATCGACGGGGTGTGGACCTGTCCCGTGGGCGGGGCGACCGGTGTGCGGCACGTCCTCGAGCCGCTCGAGGCGAGCAGGCGCTCCACTCCCGGCTTCCGCTCGGCCTAGTCGCGCCCACCTCCCGCGTCCCCGGCGACACCTCCTGGGGCAGGGCGTGACCCGACTACGCTGCCTACTGTGATCACCGCCATCGTCCTCATCACTGCCGACGTCAACCGCATCCCCGAGGTGGCCCAGGCGGTCGCCGAGCTCGACGGGGTGAGCGAGGTCTACTCGGTCGCCGGCGACGCCGACCTCATCGCCATGGTCCGCGTCCGTCACCACGACGAGCTCGCCAAGGTCATCGCCGACAACCTCAACAAGGTCGAGGGCGTCACGGGCACGGCGACGCACATCGCCTTCCAGACGTACTCCAAGCACGACCTCGAGGCAGCCTTCAGCCTCGGTCTCGAGTAGCCACCCCAGCCGGCGGCGGCGGTTCAGCCCCCGGCGACGTCGCGGCTCGCCGCGACCCACCGGTCGAGCAGGCCTGCCGCGTCGCCGGAGTCGATGGCCGCGGCGGCCCGCTCCATGCCGCGACGGATGGCGTCGATGATCGCCTCTGCCGAGGTGTCGAGCGCCCCGGAGCCGACGGCCAGCGCCGTCCCGGCGTTGAGCAGGACGGCGTCACGCGCCGGCCCGAGGTCACCGGCGAACACGCGTCGGGCCACCTCCGCGTTCTCGTCGGCGAGGCCGCCCTTGATGCTGTCGATCGCCGAGACGTCCAGTCCGACGTCCGAGGGACTCACCGAGACCTCGGTGATCGCGCCGTCACGCACCCACAGGAGCGTCGTGGGGCCGGCAATCGACATCTCGTCCAGGCCCTCGTCCCCACGGAAGACCGCAGCCGACTGGCCCCGGTCGGCGAACACACCGGCGAGAATCGGGAGGAAACGGACGTCCGCGACACCGACCGCGGCATACGTGGGCTGTGCCGGGTTGGTGAGCGGTCCGAGAAGGTTGAAGGCCGTCCCCACACCCAACTCGGCGCGCGCCGGCCCCGCGTGACGCATCGAGGGGTGGAAGGTCTGGGCGAAGCAGAAGGTGATGCCCGCGTCGAGAGCCACCTGGCGCACCTGTGCAGGGGTGAGGGTGAGGTTGACCCCGAGGGACTCGAGGACGTCGGCGGAGCCCGACTTCGACGACGCGGCCCGGTTGCCGTGCTTCACGACGCGCAACCCCGTCGAGGCGATGACGACCGACGACATCGTCGAGATGTTCACGGTCCCGAAGCGGTCACCACCGGTGCCCACGATGTCGATGCTCTCGCCCGGCACCTCGATGCGGTGGGCGTGTTCGAGCATGACGTCGGCAAGGCCACGCACCTCGGCGACGGACTCGACCTTGGAGCGCAGCGCCACGAGGAAGCCGGCCACCTGGGCAGGAGTCGCCTCGCCGCCCATGATGCGGGTCATGGCCCAGCGGGACTGCTCGAGCGAGAGGTCCTCGTGGGCGAGGAGGAGGGTCAGGAGGTCGGGCCACGTCGGGAGACCCGACGGTGCCGTGGCCGCCACGTCAGATCGCCGAGGCGCGCGACCGCGCGAGTCCCGCAATGGCCTCGGCGACCTTGATGGGGTCGAGGGGGTGCGGCACGGCGTCGTCGGCCAGCGACCACGCCGCCAGCCAGCCGTCCTGCGGGCGGCCCGTGAGGACGAGGATCGGCGGGCACTGGTAGATCTCGTTCTTGAGCTCGCGGCACAGACCCAGACCGCCGTTCTTGGCGGCCTCGCCGTCGAGGACCACGACGTCCCAGCCACCGGCGTCGAGCGCCTCGGTCACGGCGAACGCGGTCGCGCACTCGAGCCACCGGGTCACCTCCACGTCGCGGGCCGGGCGACGTCCTGCTGCCGCGCGCACGGCGTCACGGGTCGTGATGTCGTCGCTGTAGAGGAGAACCGACACCTGGTGGACTGCGTCCCTCCGAGGGGTCTCCGAAGCCGTGGCGGCATGGTCAACCGGGTGCGCTGAGGTCATGGCGTCATCCTAGCCACGCGCGCTTGCGGGACCCGACACCACCAAGCAGGGGGTGGGTGCAGCATTCGGAGGCGAATGAGGCAATAATGACGCTCGTGGCGACAGCAGAAGCAACGACTCGAGTGTCCGGTCCGGTTCCCAGCATCCCGGACTACGGTCCGGCGACCCGACCCAACATGGTCGCGGTCGGGACGATGGTGTGGCTCGCCAGTGAGCTCATGTTCTTTGCCGCCCTGTTCGCGTTCTACTTCTCCCTGCGCGGCAACCTCCCGACGCTGTGGGACGAGCGCGCGGCCGACCTCAACGTCCCCTTCGCCTTCGGCAACACCGTGGTCCTCGTGATCTCCTCCGTGTGGTGCCAGCTCGGCGTCCTGCGGGCGGAGCGCGGCCAGGTCGCACGCACCGGCACGCTCCTGAACGTCAAGGAGTGGGGCATGCGCGAGTGGTACGTCCTCACCTACGTCTTCGGCTCGATCTTCATCGCCGGACAGGTCTTCGAGTACGCCCACCTCGTCCACGACGGCGTCACGCTGAGCAGCGACTCCTACGCCTCGATCTTCTACCTCGCCACCGGCTTCCACGGCATGCACGTCACCGGTGGTCTCATCGCGTTCCTCCTCATCATCGGGCGCACCTTCACCACGCGCCGCTACACGCACCTCCAGGAGACGGGCGCCGTCGTCACCTCCTACTACTGGCACTTCGTCGACGTGGTGTGGATCGCGCTCTTCGCGATGATCTACCTGCTGCAGTGACGTGGTCGCCCTGAGCACCTGCCCGACCACCTCCCCCGGACCCCACATCCCCGAGACCCCGACAGGACGTACGCCGTGAACGCACTGGCCGCCCGCCGCCGCCACCCGGCAGCGATCGCCATCCTGCTCATGCTGGGCCTCCTCGTGACCGGCTTCGCCTACGCAGCGGTCGCCCCGCAGCCCGCACAGGCAGAGTCGAGCACCGCGCAGGACGTCACCGCAGGCAAGCAGCTCTTCCTCGCCAACTGCGCCTCGTGCCACGGTGTCAACGCCGAGGGGCGCGTCACGGGCAACGGCGACAAGATCGCCGGACCCGCCCTCGCGGGTGTGGGCGCAGCAGCCGTCGACTTCCAGATGGGCACCGGACGCATGCCCCTGCGCGAACCGGGCATCCAGGCCGAGCGCGGTGACGTGCAGTTCAGCCAGAAGGAGATCGACCAGGTCGCCGCCTACATCGCGTCGCTGGCTCCCGGGCCGGCCGTGCCCTCCGAAGAGGACGTGGACCCCACCAAGGGTGACCCGGGCGCGGGTGGCGAGCTCTTCCGCGTCAACTGCGCCATGTGCCACAACGCCGCGGGCGCTGGTGGCGCCCTGACCCGCGGCAAGTACGCGCCCTCCCTCATGGGGGTCGAGCCCAAGCACATCTTCGAGGCCATGGACACCGGGCCGCAGTCGATGCCGGTGTTCAACGACAACAACATCGAGCCCAAGGACAAGCGCGACATCATCGCGTTCCTCACGGCCATCGACGAGGCTCCGCAGCAGGGTGGGCACGCCCTGGGCTCCCTCGGCCCGGTCACCGAAGGCTGGTTCGCCTGGTTCTTCGGACTCGGTCTCCTCGTCGCCGCTGCCGTGTGGCTCGGCCAGAAGTCGGCCTGACCCATGCGTGCCACCGCTTCCCACTCACCGTCGACAGGATCGAACGACCGATGAACGAGCAGGACAGCCACCCCACCGGCAGTAGCGAGGTCACCCCCACGGGTGAGTTCGGTTCGGGTGCCGTACGCCTCGACCAGGGCCACGTCGTCGGTGACGGCGGCATCCCCGAGCGCTTCCAGAACCCTGGTTTCGCGCCGCACATCCACCGCGGTGCCGACATCGACCATGCCGCGGCCAAGCGCGCCGAGCGCACCGTCGGCGGCCTCTTCCTCCTGTCGATCCTGGGCACCCTGGGCTTCATCGTCGCCTACTTCGCGATCGACCCGGAGGCGACGATCTTCGTCCCCGGCATCGGCCAGAACAAGGCGCTGCACATCGCCCTCGGCGTGACGATGGCGCTCTCCCTGCTCGGCATCGGCTTCGGGGCGGTGCAGTGGGCCAAGACCCTCATGCCCGACGAGGAGGAGGTCGAGATGCGTCACACGATGCGTTCGGGCCCCGAGGCCCGCGCGGACTTCGTCTCCATCCTCGACGACGGCGCCGAGAGCTCGCACCTCAAGCGCCGCCCGCTCCTCAAGTACACCCTCGGCGGGGCCCTGGGCCTCTTCGCGGTCCCGGTCGTGCTCCCCGTCCTCGGTGGTCTGGGCCCGATGCCGGGCGACGACCTGTCGGTGAGCTACTGGAACGGCCCCAAGGAGGAGGACGGCACCTACGCCAACACGCCGCTCCGCCTCATGCGCGACCCCCAGAACACGCCGATCAAGGCGAGTGACGTGACGATCGGCTCCGTCTTCCACGTCATGCCCGACGGCCTGCTCGACCTCGAGGAGCACCTCCTCGAGGCGAAGGCCAAGGCGGCCGTGCTGCTCATGCGCCTCGACCCCGACATCATCACCTCGCAGAAGGAGAAGGACTGGGGCTACGAGGGCATCGTCGCCTACTCCAAGATCTGCACGCACGTGGGTTGCCCCGTGGGGCTCTACGAGCAGCAGACACACCACCTGCTCTGCCCGTGTCACCAGTCGACCTTCGACGTGACCCAGGACTGCAAGGTGATCTTCGGACCGGCCAAGCGACCGTTGCCGCAGCTGCCGATCACCGTCGACGACGAGGGCTACCTCATCTCCAAGGGCCCCTTCAAGGAAGCCGTTGGACCGAGCTTCTGGGAGCGTGGATCAGTATGAGCACCGAGATCTTCCCCGCCGGTCGACCGGCCGACCGCCTCCGCGACGGTGACCGACCCGAGCCGCAGCAGCCGAGCAACGCCGCCCGCAAGGTCGGCGGGGTCGCCGGCTGGATCGACGACCGCACGGGTGCAGCCAAGGGCGTGAACTACCTGCTGCGCAAGGTCTTCCCGGACCACTGGTCGTTCATGCTCGGCGAGATCGCGATGTACTCGCTGATCATCTGCCTGCTCTCCGGCGCACTGCTGACCCTGTGGTTCGTCCCCAGCGCTGGTCACATCGTCTACGACGGCTCCTACGTGCCACTGCGCGGCCAGGGCATGTCCGAGGCCTACGCCTCGACACTCGACATCTCCTTCGATATCCGCGGTGGTCTGCTCGTGCGGCAGATCCACCACTGGGCCGCCCTGATGTTCATCGTCGGGCTGACCGTGCACATGTTCCGCGTGTTCTTCACCGGTGCGTTCCGCAAGCCGCGTGAGATCAACTGGGTCATCGGCACCGTGCTCGCCCTCCTCGCCATCATCGAGGGCTTCGCCGGCTACTCCCTTCCGGACGACCTCCTCTCCGGGACCGGGCTGCGTGCCATGGAGGGCTTCGTCCAGACGGCCCCGGTGATCGGTTCCTACCTCGCCTACGGCATTTTCGGCGGACCCTTCCCGGGAGAGGCGATCATCCCGCGGCTCTTCTCCGCTCACGTCCTGCTCATCCCCGCCCTGCTCGTCGGTCTGTTCACGGCGCACATCGTCCTGGTCGCGGTGCAGAAGCACACCCAGTTCCCCGGCCCGGGCCGGACGAACGACAACGTCGTCGGGTACCGCGTCATGCCGGTGTATGCCGCCAAGGCCGGTGGGTTCTTCTTCATCGTCTTCGGGATCATCGCGGCCATCTCGGCCCTCGTGACGATCAACCCGATCTGGGCCTACGGACCCTACGACCCCTCCCCCGTGACGGCCGGCTCGCAGCCTGACTGGTATATGGGCTTCGCCGACGGAGCACTCCGTCTGCTGCCGGGCTGGCTGGAGTTCCACATCCTCGGGTTCACCCTGTCGCTCAACATCGCGCTGGGTGCCCTCGTGCTGCTGCCGCTGGTCTACACGGTTCTCGGTGTCTACCCGTTCGTGGAGAAGTGGGTGACCGGTGACACCCGTGAGCACCACCTCCTCGACCGGCCGCGCAACAACCCGACCCGCACCGGCATCGGCATGGCCGGCATCGTCGCGTACTCGGTCTTCATGTTCGCCGCGGGCAACGACATCATGGCGATCAAGCTCGGGCTGTCGATCAACGACATCACCTGGTTCCTGCGCATCGGCCTGTTCGTCCTGCCGCCGCTGGCGTTCTGGGTGACCAAGCGCATCTGCCTCAGCCTCCAGCGTCGTGACCGCGACCTCGCCCTGCACGCACGTGAGTCGGGCCGCATCATCCGCGGTGCGGACGGGTCCTTCCACGAGCGCCACGACGCCCTCACCGAGCGTGAGCGCTGGATCCTGGTGCAGCATGAGCCCGTGGCTCCCCTCGAGCTCATGCCCAGCGTCGACGAGAACGGCGTGGCCCGTCCGGCAACCCGCAAGGAGCGCCTGCGCGCCAAGCTGTCGCACTTCTACTTCAAGGACGCCGTCAACCCGGTCACGCCGGCCGAGCTTGCAGCGGCCCACCACGACGGCCACCGGGCGGAGGCCATCGAGGCCGCCCAGACGCCCTTCGACTACGAGGGCGTCGAGGGCAGCCACGAGGGCCATCGTGGCGACGGACATGGTGCCGACACCGACGCCGGTCTGGAATCCGACGTCGACGCCCGCGGCGTCGGCAGCTCGAGCCCGATCAGGGAGTGAGCACCGCGCGGTGGGCTGCAGCCGGCCGACCGCGCGTGAGCAACGACAGCGACCTCGAGGACCTTCGTCCTTGAGGTCGCTGTCGTCCAAGCGCCTGTCGGCGGGCTCACTGACGTCACGTGCGGGGCTCGCCTCCCTGACGGCCCCATGGGCCGAGCTTTCGGGACATGATGGCTGGCGGAGGTCGAGAACCGGAGCTCGGCTGCGTCCTTGAGATGTCGGCGGCCACCGGGTCACCGAGACAAGGAGTGGATCATGACGAAGTACCTGCTGCTCAAGCACTACCGGGGCGGCCCACAGCCCGCGACGGGCGAGGACATCCCCATGGACCAGTGGGACCCACAGGAGGTCACCGACCACATCGGCTTCATGGGCCACTTGGCCGCGTCGCTGCGCGAGCAGGGCGAGTTCGTGAGCGCCCAGGCGCTCTCCCCCGACGGCACCTTTGTCCGCTTCGGTGGCGAGGGCAAGGCGCCCGTCACGGATGGACCCTTCGCGGAGACCAAGGACCTCGTCGCGGGGTGGATGTGCATCGATGTCGAGTCCCGGGAGCGGGCGCACGAGGTCGCTGCTGTCCTCTCGTCGGCCCCCGGCGCGGGCAGTCGGCCCCTGTACGAATGGATCGAGGTTCGCGCGTTCCTCGACAACCCTCCCGAGATCGACGGCTGAGCTGGTCACGGGTGAACCGGCCACACGTGGGGCGGTCGTGAGCGCGCTGGACGGCGCCGTCAAGGAGCTCGGCCCGCGGGTGCTGGGGGTCCTCGTGCGTCGGGGCGTGGACTTCGCCTCCGCCGAGGACGCCGTCCAGGAGGCGCTGGTCGCAGCCCACCAGCACTGGCAGGAGCAGCTGCCCGACGATCCCTTCGCCTGGCTCGTGACGGCGGCCTGGCGCAGGCATCTCGATGCCGTCCGGTCCGGCACGGCCCGACGACGACGTGAGATCGCCGACTCCGTCGATCCCGGCCCCGGCCCGGTGACCGGCACCGACGAGACCCTCCTGCTCCTCTTCCTCGCCTGCCACCCGACCCTCTCCGGACCCTCGGCCGTGGCGTTGACCCTGCGTGCCGTGGGCGGCCTCACGACGCGCCAGATCGCCAGTGCCTACCTCGTCCCGGAGGCCACCATGGCCCAACGCATCACCCGGGCCAAGCGCACCCTGTCGCGGGAGCGCCTCACCGTGCCCGGGGAGCTCGGTGACGTCCTGCGGGTGCTCTACCTCATGTACAACGAGGGGCACACCGGCGAGGTCGACCTCGCCCACGAGGCCATCCGGCTGACCCGCCAGCTCGCCGCCGCCACGAGCGAGCCGGAGGTCGCCGGCCTTCTCGCGCTCATGCTCCTGCACCACGCCCGTCGCCCGGCGCGCTGGACGGCCGAGGGGGCGCTGGTGGGGCTCGCCGAGCAGGACCGCAGCCGCTGGGACACCACCCTCGTCGCCGAGGGCATCGAGATCCTGCAGGCCGCCCTGAGCCGGGACCGGCTCGGGGAGTTCCAGGCCCAGGCGGCGATCGCCGCGCTGCACGCCGACGCGCCGGGCGCGCGGGAGACGGACTGGCCACAGATCCTCGAGTGGTACGACGAGCTCCTGCGTCTGGCGCCCACGCCCGTCGTCGAGCTCAACCGTGCGGTGGCCGTCGGTGAGGTCGACGGGCCCATGGCCGGGCTCGCGGCGGTGGCCGCGGTCCCCGAGACCGTGCCCAGGCACACCGCGGTGCGCGCCTACCTGCACGAGCGGGCCGGCGACCACGTGCTCGCCCAGCATCTCTATGCCGCGGCCGCACGAGCCGCGGCCAGCGAGGCTGAGCGCGACCACCTCACCCGGCAGGCGGCGCGACTGCACACGCTGACCGCAAGCCCCTGAGAGGGGCTCACCTCGTCAAGGAGCGGGCGGTCACCGCGCCAAGGCTCAAGGGACCGCGCGTATGGTGCGCCACCCCACTGCGCAGGCGTGGGTACGTGGCAGGCTGGCGCCATGGAGAACGTCGACCGGGAGACCTTCGAGCGGCTCGTCGGGGATGCCCTCGACGACGTTCCTGAGGAGCTCATGACGATGCTGGACAACGTCGTCTTCCTCGTCGAGGACGAACCTCCCTCCGAGGACCCCGACCTGCTGGGGGTCTACGACGGTGTGGCACTCACCGAACGGGACTCAGGCTGGGGCCTGGGCAACCTCCCCGACCGCATCACGCTGTTCCGCGGGCCGTTGACACGCATGTGCCAGGACCTCGACGACCTCCGCGAGGAGATTGCCGTCACCGTCGTGCACGAGATCGCGCACCACTTCGGCATCGATGAGGCGGCACTGCACAGCCTGGGCTGGGGCTGACCCGACCCCCGTCAGGGGCGAGCAGCTCAGCGCAAGGGCTCACGGCACCGGCTCAGAGCGCGTGCGGGCCGCGCCAGTACTCGAAGACCCAGCCGATGAGCGCGGGGACCACGAAGAACGCACCCAGGGCGACGAGCCACCAGCCGATGGCGAGGCCGAGGAAGATCACGGCTGCTGCGCCGGCGAGGAACAGTGGCCACCAGCTGTGCGGGCTGAAGAACCCGTAGTCGCCCGCGATGTCGCTGATCTCACCCAGTGGGTCATCCTCCGGCGGGACGGCCTCGAGCTTGCGCATCGTGATGTTGAGGTAGCCACCGATCATGAACCCGAACAGCCCGACGACCGCCAGGGCGGCGGTGCCGATCGGCTCGCTCCAGTCGTTCCAGGCGCCGTAGATGATCGCCAGTCCCCCGGCGAAGACGCCGAGGAGGTAGCCGATCCGTTCCATTGCCAGCATGCGTCAGTTCTCCTTGTTCGGCGCCGGCGCCGACATCGCGTCGTCACCCAGGTCGGCCGGGCCCATGGCCTTGACGAGCCCACTGCGCTCGTAGCCGGCGGGGGCCGCCTCGGGGTGGTGCAGGTCGAAGGCGGGGCGCTCGGAGCGGATCCGCGGGATCGAGTCGAAGTTGTGGCGGGGCGGCGGGCAGGACGTCGCCCACTCGAGCGAGGCGCCGTAGCCCCAGGGGTCGTTGCTCTCGACGAGCGGCGCGTAGCGCCAGGTCTTCCAGACGTTGTAGAAGAACGGGAGCATCGAGGCGCCCAGGAGGAAGGCACCCATCGAGGAGACCTGGTTGGCGAACGTGAAGCCGTCCTCGGGCAGGTAGTCGGCGTAGCGCCGCGGCATGCCCCA
>NZ_LMSA01000006.1 GCF_001427985.1 Knoellia sp. Soil729 | reverse complement strand
TCCTCCTGCACGTGGCAGTCCCGCGCCGCCAGATGCGCCAACGCCACCGCCTGCCGAGCGGACGCGGCGTCCTTCTCGCGCTGCGCAAGCTCGATGACGTCCAGAAGCTCCTCGGAACTCAACCGATCCGCGGAAGACCGCAACGCGGCATACCGGCCCTCAAGGACGGCGGTCGCAGCGGTGGTTTGCATGGGTCAACCATATCGAACAGGTGTTCCAGAGTCAAGCATTTCGCACTACGCTATAGGCTGAATTCCCTACTCGCACAGGGGCATTCGCCATCAGGGCATGCGCATCAAGCCGGTCGTCAACCCGGTGAGAACGACGCTACGGGACCCCACTGACACCGACGCGGTGTCGGCCATGGAGTCACCCGCGCAAGGCCTCGGGCAGGGGCAACGCATGCACCACCGTGAGATCCGAGACCGCTCGGGTGAGGACGACGTAGAGGCGTCGCAGACCGGTGCGCACGTCCGGCTCGGCTGCCGCGATCTCGGCTGGCTCGAGGACCAGCACGTGGTCGAACTCGAGACCCTTGGCCACCGTCGCCGGGACCAGGTCGACCTGCTGGTCGACGTCGCCGTGGGTCGCACCGAGGGTTCCGTGCTCGAGTCCGGCGTCCGTGAAGGCACGCGACAGCTCGACGACCCGGGCATCCGGCACGATGACCCCGATGCTGCCCTCGAGCGAGCTCAGGCGTTCGACCTCCGTGATGGTCGAGCCCACGAGCTCACCCGCCGAAACGGACACAAGGTCCAGGCGTCCGGGGTTGTCACGCACCGACTGAGGCGCCGCCAGTCCCGGCGCGGCCTCCGGGAGGAGCTTCGCCGCGAACTCGATGACGCTCGCGGGCACCCGGAAGCCACGACGCAGCTCGGACACCACACCGTCCGGTTTGCCGAGGTGAGCCAGGCTCTCGGTCCACGACGCCGTCGACCACGGCGTCGTCCCCTGCGCGATGTCACCCAACACCGTCGCCGCCCCCGTCGAGCACCGCCGCCCCACCGCGCGCAGCTGCATCGGTGACAGGTCCTGGGCCTCGTCGAGGACGACGTGACCAAGGCTCGGGGTGCGGTTGAGCAGGTCGCCCAGCTCGTCGAGGAGGACGGTATCGGCCACGGTCCACTTGGCCGACCCCGCTGTGCGAGAGGGCCTCTCCCACAGCAGGAGCCGCTGCTCCTCCTCGGAGAGCACACCGGCAGAAGCCGCCGCGAGCACCTCAGGATCCGAGAGCAACCGGTGCAACAGCGCGCGGGCCTCGACCTTGGGCCAGAGCGACGCGGCATACGCCTTCACCGGGATGCTGCGCGCGATGGCGTCCTGGACGCGGTCATCGGGGTACTCCCCCAGCGCCTCCATCTTCACGAGCACCGCGTGGGAGAGCCGCTGCGGCAGGAGCTGACGGGCAGCGTCATAGCGGATCTCGCGTCCCGCGAGGCCGTCGACCAGAGGAGCAATGTCGTATGCCGCGACGCGCCATCGGCGCGCACCTCGCGGCACGATCATGGCTTCGGTCGGTGGTATGAGGTGCGACCACACGGCACGGTGCAGAACCTGCGCCATCCGAGCATCGCCCTTGAGCCGGGCCACCTCCGTGGCGTCGACAGCCCGCACGGGCACTGACGCGGTCAGGGCCTCGATGCTCGTGTGCCGGACCTCGACCTCGCCGAGCGTGGGCAGCACGGCGCCGATGTGCTCGAGGAAGGCCTCGTTGGGGCCGATGACGAGCACCCCGCTACGACCCAGCCGCTGCCGGTAGGCATAGAGAAGCCACGCAGCCCGGTGCAGCCCGACCGCGGTCTTGCCCGTCCCAGGCGCGCCCTGGATGCAGACGGTCGTCGTGGCGTCGACCCGCACGAGAGCGTCCTGCTCCGGCTGGATCGTCGCGACGATGTCACGCATCGGGCCGACTCGGGGACGCTCGATCTCCGAGGCGAGGATCTGCGAACGCGCCTCTGGCTCACCGGAGTCGAGCAGGTGCTCGTCCTCCATCGCCGAGATCGCGCCGTGGTCGTAGCCGAAGCGGCGGCGCAGCCGCACCCCCATCGGTTCGGTGTGCGACGCGCGGTAGAACGTCGTCGACACCGGAGCGCGCCAGTCGATGACCAGAGGGTCGCCTGCGTCGTCGGTGACGTGGCGGCGCCCGATGTACCACCGCTCGTCGGTGTCGAGGTCGACGCGGCCGAAGAAGAGCGCGGTCGCCGGGTCGTCCTCAAGCGACCGGGCCCTGCGCCACAGGGTCTCGGCAAGCCGCTCCGACGAGACCGCGTCGCCTCCCTGGACGTCCAGCGCAAGGGTGCGCTCGCGCATGCGGCCCAGCTCGGCACGGGCGTTCGCGAGGTGGGCACGCTCGTGGGTGAGCTCCTCATGAGTGGGCATGACGCAGCGCCTCTCCTGAGCTCAGGGGGTGTGACGGGGGGAGGAACAGCCTAAGGGATCGGCTGCTCGAAGACGTGGCGACGGACCCACGCGTGCATGGCGATGGCCGCCGCCGCCCCCGCATTGATGGACCGGGTCGACCCGAACTGCTCGATGTGCAGCGTCGCCTCGCACTGCGCCCGCATCGCCTCCGACAGTCCGGGACCCTCCTGTCCGAAGACGAGCATCGCCCTCCTCGGCAGGTCGTAGGTCTCGAGCGGGCGGCTGCCGGGCAGGTTGTCGATCCCGATGAGCCGTATGCCGTTCACTCCGGCCCACGAGGCAAGGTCACCCGGCGTGGGGTGGTGGTGTTCGTGCTGGTAGCGGTCGGTGACCATCGCACCCCTGCGGTTCCAGCGGCGGCGCCCGACGATGTGGAAGGCCGAGGCCCCCATGGCGTTGGCCGTGCGCACGACGGAGCCGATGTTGAAGTCGTGCTCCCAGTTCTCGATGGCGACGTGGAAGTCGTGGCGCCGGGTGTCGAGGTCCGCGACGATCGCGTCGTGCCGCCAGTAGCGATAGGCATCGACGACGTTGCGGCGGTCGCCGTCGCGCAGCAGGTCCGGGTCGAGCCGGACGTCGTCCGGCCAAGGCCCCTGCCAAGGCCCGACTCCCACACGGTCCTCGCGCTCGTCGCTCACAGTGTCAACAATGTCAGGCATGGGTGCACTTCAGAACGAGCGGGACAACTACGCCGACCACCTCAACAGTCGGCGGGAGGCCTTCGAGCGCACGTGCGCGGGCCTCACCCCGGAGCAGCTGGCGGCACGGTCGGTGCCGCCGTCGTCGATGTCGCTGCTCGGAATGGTCCGCCACTTGGCCGAGGTCGAGCGCATCTGGTTCCGTCGCCGGCTCGATGGTGGCAATCCCGAGCGGCTGTGGGGTCCTCCCGGGAACGACGACGACTGGGAGGGCGCGACCGGTGACCATGCCGCCGTCGATGCGGCGTGGGCGGCATGGCGCGCAGAGGTGGCCTTCGCCCAGGAGTGGCTCGCCGCCCACGACGACATGGGTGGAGTGGTCGACGCGGGGCACCACGGGCAGGTCAACGTCCGGGACGTCATCGTCCACCTCATCGAGGAGTACGCGCAGCACCTCGGCCACGCCGACCTGCTGCGTGAGTCGATCGACGGCACCACGAGCAGCTGACCCGCCGGCTCAAGCCGCCAGGACGGTGTCGCCTGCGTCGTCTTGGCCGCACACCGTCACTGCACGCGTTCCCAACCCCGCTTCTGTGCACGGGAGCCCGTCGCCGCACCAGGCCGGCGGTCGCGGCTGCGGTAGACGATGTAGGGGCGGGTGAAGTAGCCGATGGGCGCCGAGAACACGTGGACGAGGCGGGTGAAGGGCCACATCGCGAAGAGCAGGAACGCGAGGAACCCGTGCAGCTGGAAGCCGAACGGCGCCGCGGCCATGAGGCTCTCGTCGGGCTGGAACGCGAAGATCTGGCGGAACCACACCGAGACGCCGTCGCGGTAGTTGTACTCGCCGCCGATGGTGAACAGGCTGCCGGCGATGGTGTTCCACATGCCCAGGACGATGACGACGCCGAGCACGGCATACATGACCTTGTCGTTGATGGTCGTCGCCGAGAAGACCGGCCCGACCGTGCGCCGGCGGTAGATGAGGATGACGAGCCCGACGACCGCGGCGATGCCTGCGGGGATGCCGCCGGCGAGCGCGATGATGTGGTACGCCTCGTGGCTGAGGCCCACGGCGTCTGTCCAGTCCTGCGGGAGGATGAGCCCCAGGATGTGACCGCCGACCACGCCGAGCATCCCGAAGTGGAAGAGCGGGCTGCCGATGCGCAGCAGCTTGCTCTCGTAGAGCTGCGAGCTGCGCGTCGTCCACCCGAACTTGTCGTAGCGGTAGCGCCAGACGTGTCCGACGACGAAGACCGCCAGGCAGATGTAGGGGAAGATCACCCAGAGGAAGGTGTTCATCGACGTGCTCCGATCGTGACGGGCACCGGCCCGGTGCTGGCACTGGGGGGCTGCCGAAGGTCGTCGAGCCCGGGATCGATGGCATAGGGCGCGTTGAGCTCGGTGCTCAGGCCGACGAGCTCCTCCGGCGGGCCCTCGGCGATGAGCCGGGCGAGCGCCTCCTCGTCGTCACCGGCCAGCACGGGCAGGGTCGCTCGCAATGCGTCGACGACGTCCAGCCACGCGGAACCCCTCTCGGACAGGGCTCGTCTCAGGAGCTCGATGCCGACCCGGTGGTCGTTGAGCAGCTTCCAGGCGGTCGGCGCGTCGACGGTGGCGCCGAACTCGAGGACGACGCTGAGGTGGTCGGGCAGCTCGGCGTCGTCGTCGGTGAAGTCCACCCCGTGGCGGCGGAAGCTCTGCTTGATCTGGACCAGCGCCGCGCCCCGGTTGCGGGTGTCACCGTGCAGGAAGTAGGTGAGGTGCAGGCAGCACCTGCGCGTGACGTCGAACGTGTCCACGTAGTCGCGTTGCAGCTCTTCGAGCCCCGCGTCGGTGACGTGGGCGAGGAAGCGGCCCAGCGGCATACGGAGGTCGTCAGGGAGCCCACCGACCACGTCGGTGAGCATCGGCAACCGCTCGACCAGGGTCTCGTCCGGGTAGTCGAGCAGGAGCGAGACCACCTGCCACGCCGTCGCCTGGGTGACCGGGTCCAGGGTCGGCGAGGTCCGCCGGTTGCGGCGCCAGGGCAGCATCAGCGCTCGCCGTCCTCGTCGGGGAACATCCCCGGTGGCATGCCCTTGCCGTCCCAGTTGAGCAGGTTGACCCGGCCCTTGAGGTGCTCGCCGTCCTGCATCGTGTCGGAGGTCTGCCGCCTCTCCAGCATCTTGAAGTTCTCGATCGCGACGGGCGTCATCGAGCCGCGGCCCGAACCCTCGCCGAACGGGCCGGAGACGTCGAGCAGCTCGTCGTCGTAGCCCGTGACCGGGCAGTCGGTGGCGAGCTCCTCGAGGGCGTGCGCCTCCTCGCCGTGGGCGGTGGGGATGACGTAGCGGTCCTCGTACTTGGCGATCGCGAGGAGGCGGAACATGTTGTACATCTCCTCCTCGCCCATGCCGACCCTGGCCGGGATCTCCGGGTCGGGGTCACGGCCGAGGTTGATGTCGCGCATGTACGAGCGCATGGCCGCGAGCTTGCGCAGCACCCGGTCCACCGGGACCGTGTCGCCCGCGGTGAAGAGGTTGGCGAGGTACTCGACCGGGATGCGCAGCGCGTCGATGGCGCCGAAGAGGTTGTCCGCGTCCTCGGCGTCGTGGCCGGTGTCCTTGATGACGTCGACCACGGGCGACAGCGGCGGGATGTACCAGACCATCGGCATGGTGCGGTACTCCGGGTGCAGCGGCAGTGCCACCTTGTAGGTGTTGATGAGCGCGTGGACCGGGGACTTCTGGGCCGCCGTGATCCAGTCACCCGGTATGCCGGCCTTCTCGGCCTCGCGCTGCACGTGCGGGTCGTTGGGGTCGAGGAAGACGGAGCGCTGTGACTCGTAGAGGTCGTGGTCGTCCTCGACGGACGCGGCCTCGAGGACCTTGTCGGCGTCGTAGAGCATGAGGCCGATGTAGCGCAACCGCCCGACGCACGTCTCGGCGCACACGGTCGGGATGCCGACCTCGATGCGCGGGTAGCAGAAGGTGCACTTCTCGGCCTTGCCGGTCTTGTGGTTGAAGTAGACCTTCTTGTAGGGGCAGCCCGTCACGCACATGCGCCAGCCACGGCACTTGTCCTGGTCGACGAGGACAATGCCGTCCTCCTCGCGCTTGTAGATCGCACCACTGGGGCACGACGCCGCGCACGAGGGGTTGAGGCAGTGCTCGCAGATGCGGGGCAGGTAGAACATGAAGGTGTCGTCGAAGGCGAGCTTGACCTTGTCCTCGATGCCCTTGAGCATGAGGTCCTTCGCGGCGTGCTCGTGGCTGCCACCGAGGTCGTCGTCCCAGTTGGCCGACCACTCGACGTTGATCGGCTTGCCCGACAGGAGCGAGTGCGGCCGGGCGACGGGGAAGTGCTTCTGCGAGGGCGCGTTGAGCAGCGTCTCGTAGTCGTAGGTCCACGGCTCGTAGTAGTCGCTCATCGACGGCATCTTGGGGTTGCTGAAGATGTTGAGCAGCTTGTTGAGCCGGCCGCCTGCCCGCAGCGTGAGCCGGCCGTTGGCCTTGCGGGTCCAGCCGCCCTGCCACTTGTCCTGGTCCTCGTAGCCGCGGGGGTAGCCGAGCCCCGGGCGGGTCTCGACGTTGTTGAACCAGACGTACTCCATGCCGGAGCGGTTGGTCCACGCCTGCTTGCACGTGACCGAGCAGGTGTGACACCCGATGCACTTGTCGAGGTTCATCACCATCGCCATCTGGGCCATGACCTTCATGTCAGTACTCCACCTTGCTCGTCCGCTTGCGGATCGTCGTGACCTCGTCGCGGTTGCTGCCGGTCGGGCCGATGTAGTTGAAGAAGTAGGACAGCTGGGCGTAGCCACCGATCAGGTGGCTCGGCTTCATGAGGATGCGGGTGAGGCTGTTGTGTATGCCGCCCCGCTTGCCGTCCGTCTCCGTGAGGGGGACGTCGATGAGCCGGTCCTGCGCGTGGTGCATGTAGACCGTGCCCTCCGGCATCCGGTGGCTGACGATGGCCCGCGCGGCGACGACGCCGTTGCGGTTGACCGCCTCGATCCAGTCGTTGTCCTTGATCCCGATCTTCTCCGCGTCGACGTCGGAGACCCAGATCGACTGGCCGCCGCGTGAGAGCGAGAGCATGAACAGGTTGTCCTGGTACTCGGAGTGGATCGACCACTTGTTGTGGGGGGTGAGGTACCTCACCGACACCGAGACGCTGTACTCCTGCGACTCGGTCAGCTCACCGACCTCCTTCTCACCGAAGAGCTGCGTCATGTCCAGCGGTGGCCGGTAGGTCGGCAGCGCCTCGCCCATGCGCAGCATCCAGTCGTGGTCGACGTAGAACTGCTGGCGCCCGGTGAGGGTGTGGAACGGCTTGAGCCGCTCGATGTTGATCGTGAACGGTGCGTAGCGGCGGCCGCCGGACTCGCTGCCCGACCACTCCGGTGACGTGATGACGGGAACCGGTGCGGCCTGGGTGTCCGAGAAGCGGATCAGCTTGCCCTCGTGCTCGGAGGCAAGGTCGTGCAGCTGCGTCCCGGTGCGCTTCTCGAGGTTCTTGAACCCCTGGGTGGCAAGGTGCCCGTTGGTCGTGCCTGACAGGTGCATGATCGCCTCGGCGACGTGGATGTCGGTCTCGAGGCGCGGCCGTCCGTCGGTCGGACCGCCGTGGACGCGCCCGTTGACGGCCCCGAGCTGCTCGACCACGGAGGTCGGCTCGTAGGGCACGCCCTTGGTGACCATGCCGAGCTTCTCGAGCAGGGGCCCGATGGAGGTCATCTTGGCGTGGACCTGGGTGTAGTCGCGCTCGACCTCGACCAGCGCCGGCATCGTCTTGCCCGGGATCGGCTCGACCTCACCGGTCTTCCAGTCCTGGACGACTCCGTGGACCGACGCCATGGACTCGGGGGTGTCGTGCCACAGGGGCTTGGCCACGACGTCCTTGCGCGTGCCGAGGTGGTCCTCGGCGAGCTCGGAGAACCGCTCGGCGATCGCCTTCCATGCGTCCCAGTCGGTCTTGCTCTGCCATGGCGGAGCAATGGCCGGGTTGAACGAGTGGATGAACGGGTGCATGTCCGTGGTGTTGAGGTCGTGCTTCTCGTACCAGGTGGCGGCCGGCAGCACGATGTCGCTGAGCAGGGTCGAGCTCGTCATGCGGAAGTCGATCGTCATGAGGAGGTCGAGCTTGCCCTCGGGCGCCTCCTCCGGCCAGGCGATGTCCTGCGGGCGCTGGTGCGGCTCGGCCTCCTTGGCGCGGGCGGAGTTCGTCGTGCCGAGGAGGTGCTTGAGGAAGTACTCGTTGCCCTTCGCTGAGGACCCGAAGAGGTTGGAGCGCCACAGGGTGAGCACCCGGGGCCAGTTCTCCTCGGCCTCGGGGTCCTCGACGGCGAACTGCAGCTCTCCTGACTTGAGCTGCTGGACGACGTGGTCCTTGACGCCGAGTCCGGCCGTGGCCGCCTCGTCGCAGAGGTCGAGGCTGGAGCGGTTGAACTGCGGATAGCTCGGTGTCCAGCCCAGGCGCACCGACTGCGCGAGGACGTCCATCATCGTGCGGCCCTCGAAGGCGTTGGTGCCCGCGCCGGTGTCGTCCGTGGTGAAGGTGTCGTAGCGGTACTGGCTGGAGTTGACGTACCAGTAGGCGGTCTGGTTCATGTGGCGCGGCGGGCGCACCCAGTCGAGGGCGAACGCCATGTGCTGGAAGCCCATGAGCGGACGGACCTTCTCCTGCCCGACGTAGTGGGCCCAGCCACCGCCGTTGCGGCCCTGGCAGCCCGTGATCGTCGTGAGGACGAGCATGGCGCGGTAGATCTGGTCGGAGTGGTACCAGTGGTTGGTCCCGGCTCCCATGAGGATCATGCCGCGGCCGTTGGTGTCGATGGCGTTCTGCGCGAACTCGCGCCCGATGCGGGCGATCTGCTGCGCCGGCACGGACGTGATCGACTCGGCCCAGGCCGGGGTCGCGGGGACGGTGGGGTCGTCGTAGCCCGTCGGCCACGTCCCCGGCAGTCCCGGACGGCCCACTCCGTAGTGGGCGAGCATGAGGTCCAGCACCGTGGTGACGAGGCGCCCGCCCACGCGCCGGGCGGGCACGCCACGGCGCTCGTGGACGACCTTGGCGCCGGTGTCGAAGCGGGGCAGCTCGACCTCGACCGCCTCCGTCGCGTCGTCGTCCGCGCCGGTGCCCATCATCGTGAGCAGCGGGTCGATGTCACCGAGGTCGAGGTTCCACCTGCCCTCGCCCTCCGGTCCGAACCGGTGGCCGATCGAGCCCTGGGGGATGCGCACCTCCCCCGTGCTCGAGTCCATGACGGCCGGCTTCCACATGGCGTTCTCGGAGGTCGCCTCGGGGTGGTCGGGCAGGTCGCCGGCGACGAGGAACTTGCCGGGCCGGTAGGCGCCGGTTGCGCCCTCCTCGGCCGGCTCGAGGGTGATGAGGTGAGGGAGGTCGGTGAAGCGCTTGGTGTAGTCCGCGAAGAACTCGGTCTCGCCGTCGGCGAAGAACTCCTTGAGCACGACGTGCCCCATGCCCATCGCGAGCGCGGCGTCCGTGCCGGGGGCGGGCGCCACCCACTCGTCGGCGAACTTGACGTTCTCTGCGTAGTCGGGGGCGATGGCGACGACCTTCTGGCCGCGGTAGCGCGCCTCGGTCATCCAGTGGGCGTCCGGGGTGCGCGTGAGCGGCACGTTCGAGCCCCACATGATGAGGTATGCCGCGTCCCACCAGTCGCCGGACTCCGGCACGTCCGTCTGGTCGCCGAACATCTGCGGCGAGGCGTTGGGCAGGTCGGCGTACCAGTCGTAGAACGAGAGCATCGGTGCGCCGATGAGCTCGTTGAAGCGCGCCCCCGACACGTAGCTCACCATCGACATGGCCGGGATCGGCGAGAAGCCGGCGATGCGGTCAGGACCCCAGCGCTTGATCGTGTAGACGTGCGCGGCCGCCACGAGCTCGACGACCTCGGCCCAGCTCGAGCGCACGAGGCCGCCCTTGCCGCGCTCGGACTTGTAGGCCGTGGACTTCTTCTCGTCCTGGACGATGCTCGCCCAGGCGACCACCGGGTCGCCGTACTCCTTGCGGGCCGCCCGGTAGAGCTCGAGCAGGGCGCCGCGCACATAGGGGTAACGCACCCGGGTGGGGCTGTAGGTGTACCAGGAGAACGCGGCACCACGCGGACAGCCGCGCGGTTCGTACTCGGGCCGGTCGGCCCCTGTCGACGGGTAGTCGGTCTGCTGCGACTCCCAGGTGATGATGCCGTCCTTGACGTAGACCTTCCAGGAGCACGAGCCGGTGCAGTTCACCCCGTGGGTGGAGCGCACGACCTTGTCGTGGCTCCAGCGGTCGCGGTAGAAGGAGTCACCGCTGCGCCCACCCTTGAGGTTGAGCGTGCGCTGGTCCTCGGACACGGAGCCGCGGGTGAAGAAGCGGCGCGTGCCCACCAGCGCCTCGCTCAACCGTCCGTCCAGTCCGAGTGCTTCCTGGGAGGCCTCAGTCGTCATGATGTCTTCAGATCCTTCCGGAATCCCACCAGTGCGAGAACCGCAGCCGCGAGGGCGACGACGGCCAGCAGGAGCAGACCGAGGGTGTAGCTGCCCTGCGCGTCATAGATGACTCCCATCAACAGTGGCGGAACGAAGCCGCCAAGGCCACCGGCAGCGCCGACGACACCGGTGACGGCTCCCACCCGTGCCGGCTCCACGAGGGCGGCAACGAGCGCGAAGACCGCGCCGGCCCCGGCTCCGAGGCCGGCTGCCATCCCGAGGAACGCGACCGTACCGACCGGCTCGAGCGCCAGGTTGACCCGGCCTCCACCGACGACAGCCGCGAGCACCGCGAACAAACCGGTGGCCCCGAGGAGCCCCCCGAGCACCCGCGTCTTGTCGAAGCGGTCGCAGAGCCAGCCACCGATCGGCCGGGCGACGACGGCCACGACGACGAAGCCGGCCATGCGCAGGGCACCGTCACCCTTGGCCATGCCGAAGTTGTTGACGAGGTAGGTCGGCAGGTAGACGCTGAAGGCCACGAACCCACCGAAGGCGACGGCATACAGCAGGGCGAGCTTGAGCGCGACCGGCTGCGCCAGGGTGCGCAGTGCGCCCGAGAGCCAGTTGCCGCCGGCCGTGGGGTTGGGACGACCAGCGGGCGTGCGCAGCACGGCCCGTGACCACACGGCATACGCGGCAAGGAGGACTGCGACGAGGAGGAAGGGAGCGACGCGCCCGAAGGCGTTGGACAGGGACAGCGTCGTGAAGGCCGCCACGGCCGTGCCGATGGTGCCCATGCCGAAGAGGCCGAGGGCGGCGCCTCGGCGGGCCGGCTCGTGCCACGAGTTGACGAAGGGGACACCGACCGCGAAGGACGTGCCACCGATGCCGAGGAAGAAGCCACCGATGAGCAGCGCTGCCAAGCTCGTGCCGAAGAACCCCAGGAAGAGCACCGGGACGATCGTCAGGGCCGCCACTGCCGGGAACATCACTCGTGCGCCGAGACGGTCGGTGAGGGCGCCGACGGGGATGCGGCCGAGCGAGCCCACGATGACGGGGGTGGCGACGACGAGCGACTGCTGCAGGGAGCTGAGCCCCAGCTCGTCGCGCAGCGTCACGGCCAGCGGGGAGAGGAGGGCCCAGGCCCAGAAGCAGATGGCAAAGCCGAGGGTGGCGACGACGAGCATGCTGCGGGCACTGCCGGGGTGCGTGTCGGTCGTGCGCGCATCGGTCGCGGGGGAGGAGTGATTCATCACGCTACTTTCGAGAACCAGGCCGGTAACTTCCCAAGGTCGGGGGTCCGACCACTACAGAGCGTAGTGGACAAATGGCTGTCGCGCGTTGTGTACTCACCATGTCACCGAACCAGCGCCACGGCTGGTCGAAGGAGCCACGTCCATGAATGCCGTCCCCCGCAGGATCCCGCCCTCCTCGAGCGAGCGGACGGCCTGAGGTGTGCTCCTACTGCGGGTGCGAGTCGATCGAGGTCGTGGGCCGCTTCATGGCCGAGCACGTCGACATCATCAACGCGACCACCGAGCTGCGCCACGCCTGCGCGGCGGACGACGCACCGCGGGTCGCCCGAGCCGTCGACGGCATCGAGGTCATCCTCCATCCGCACACGAGGAACGAGGAGGTCGGCCTGTTCGCCGTCCTGCGCCGGCAGGAGGAGTTCACCGAGCACGTCGACACGCTCTGCCACGAGCACACGGCGCTGGATGAGCAGCTCCTTCGCATCAGGAACGGCGAACACGCCCTCGTGCCAGGCTTCCTCGCCGAGCTGCGCGCGCACATCGACAAGGAGGAGAACGGGCTCTTCCCGGCGTCCGCCATCGCCCTGTCCGGCGCGGAATGGGACGAGGTGGACGCGTCGACTCCCGACCCCGTCGCACCGTGAGGCGCTCCTGGCCGCTGCGTGACCATCCCGCCGTGGTGTGGCTCGTCCTCGCGGTCCTCGTGGCACTGGCGCACCCGTTCGTCCCCGGGTCGCGGTGGCTCATGGTCCACCTCGTCCTCCTCGGTGCCCTGACGCACTCGATTCTGGTGTGGAGCAGCCACTTCGCCCAGGCCCTGCTCAAGACGCCACCGGGGCTGGACGACCGCCGGGTCCAGTCCCTTCGCCTGGGCCTGCTCCTCGCCGGCACGACGGCGACCCTCGTGGGCGTGCCCACCACCCAGTGGTGGCTGACCGTCACCGGAGCGACCCTCGTCGCCGTCGCCGTGCTCTGGCACGGCATCCAGCTCTGGCGCCGGCTGCGCAAGGCGCTGCCCGGGCGGTTCCGCATCACGCTGCGCTACTACCTCGCTGCCACGGCCTGCCTCCCGGTGGGGGCCGCGCTCGGCGCCACGCTGGCGAGGTCGAGCTCGAGGTGGCGCCGGGGATCACCCAGAAGCGATGGACCTTCAACGGACAGGTGCCGGGCCCGACGCTGCGGGGCAGGGTCGGCGACACCTTCGAGGTGACCCTCGTCAACGACGGTTCCATGGGTCATTCCATCGACTTCCACGCCGCTGCCTTCGCTCCCGACGCAGCCACTCGCACCATCGCGCCGGGCGAGTCGCTGCGGGTGCGCTTCACCGCCACGCGGGCCGGCATCTGGATGTACCACTGCTCGTCGATGCCCATGTCGGCGCACATCGCGGCCGGCATGCACGGTGCCGTCATCATCGAACCCGCCGCCGGACTCCCCCACGTCGACCGCGAGTACCTCCTCGTCCAGTCCGAGGTCCACCTGCAGCCGGGCACCGGTCAGGGCGCGACACCCGCCGCCGAGGTCCTCGCGGGCACGTCGCATGAGCCGACGTTCGTGACCTTCAACGGGACAGCGAACCAGTACGACCAGCACCCTGTGCCGGCCCGGGTGCACGAGCGAGTGCGCATCTGGGTCCTCGACGCCGGACCCAACCTGGCCAGCGCCTTCCACGTGGTGGGTGGGCAGTTCGACACCGTCCGGGTCGAGGGCGCCTACCTCGTCGGGCCACGTTCGACCACGACCGGGTCGCAGACGTTGGGGCTGCAGCCCTCCCAGGGCGATTTCGTCGAGCTGGCCTTCCCTGCGGCGGGGCACTACCCCTTCATCTCGCACGCCATGGTCGACGCCGAGCGCGGCGCCCACGGCGTCTTCCTCGTCACGGGCTGAGCCGGGGGCGCCGCAGGGCTCTAGTGGTTGCGCAGGGCGTCGATGAGCTCGTCCTTCTTCATCGACGAGTAGCCCTCGAGACCGATCTCCTTGGCCCGCTGGCGCAGCTCGTCCACTGTGCGGTCCTCGTAGTCCTGCGCCTCTCCCCCGCGCTCCCCCACCTCGGAACGTGAGCTCGCAGCGGCCGCGTTGGAGATGCGCGCCGCCTTCTCCTTGCTCGCGCCGTCGTCGCGCAGCTCCTCATAGAGCTCCGGGTCCTTGATGCTCGGGCCCGGGTCCTTCGCGCCGCTCTTGCCCTGGGGCATGGCTCCTCCTCTGCTCGGGTGCATTGTCCTTCCACCTTGCGCCGGGCTCGGCCACTTCGCAACAAGGGCCTTCAGCACCCACCCAGCCACACGGCATACGCTGTCGCCCGTGATGATGCCGACGCTCGGTCCCGACTTCATGGACCCCCAGTGGCTCCTCGACCGCTTCGGCTCCCAGTTCTTCTGGGTGAGCACCGTGATCGTCTTCGTCGAGTGCGGGCTGCTCTTCCCGATCCTGCCCGGCGACTCGCTGCTCTTCGCGATCGGCCTGTTCATCAACCGGGGCGACATCGGCATCAACATCGCCGTTGCCTGCCTCACCCTCAGCGTGGCGGCGTTCCTCGGCAACGTCGTCGGCTACGAGATCGGGCGTGCCGTGGGTGCACCCCTCTACGAGCGCGAGGGCCGCTTCATCAACAAGAAGTACTTCGACCAGACCCACGCGTTCTTCGAGAAGTACGGTGCCAAGGCCTTGGTCATCGGCCGGTTCGTCCCCATCGTGCGCACCTTCATCACCGTCGTTGCCGGGGTGGGCAAGATGGAGCGCCGCCACTTCTTCGTGTGGAGCGGGGTGGGCGCCGTCCTGTGGGCGACCTCGATCACGTTGCTGGGCTACTTCCTGGGTGGCATCCAGCTCATCCACGACAACCTCGAGGCCGCCATCCTCGTCATCGTCGCCATCTCCGTCGTGCCCATGGTCGTCGAGTACCTTCGCCACCGCCACGCCGCGCGCACCGCCGTGGAGGAGACCGGCGAGGTCGTCGAGGACGCACGCGACAAGCGCGCCTGATCTGCGACCACCGGTCCCCGCGGTCAGAGGGTGATCAGACCCCTCCGGTAGGCCGCCGTGACAGCGGCCGTGCGGTCGGTCACCTCGAGCTTGCTGAAGATGCGCAACAGGTGCGTCTTTACCGTCGCCTCACCGATGAACAGCTCGCGACCGACCTCGCTGTTGGACAGGCCCCGGGCCACGGCGCGCAGGACGTCGAGCTCGCGTGGCGTGAGCTCGGCCTGGGCGGGGGCCCGCAGCCGCTCCGCGAGGCGGGCCGCCACCGGCGGAGCGAGCACCGTCTCCCCGAGGGCTGCGCGTCGGATGGCCTCGGCGAGGATGGCCGGTGGGGTGTCCTTGAGCAGGTACCCCCGAGCCCCCGACTCGACGGCACGCACGATGTCGGCGTCGGTGTCGTAGGTCGTCAGCACGAGCACCTCGGGTGGGTCTGGCTGGGCACGCAGTCGCGCGGTCGCCTCGGCACCGTCCATCACCGGCATACGAAGGTCCATGAGGACCACATCAGGCCTGAGCCTCGGCACCAGGGCGATCGCCTCGGCACCGTTGCTGGCCTCCCCGACGACGTCAAGGTCCTCGAGCTCCCCGAGCAGTGCGACCATCCCGGCCCGCACGACGGGGTGGTCGTCGACGACGAGGATGCGGATCATCGGGGCAGCTCCATGACGAGGCGGGTGCCGCGTGGCTGGCCCGGGACGACGGTGACGTCCCCGCCGAGCTCGGTGGCGCGAGAACGCAGACCGTCCAGGCCGAAACCCCGGTGGACCGTCGTCGGGTCGAAGCCGGAACCGTCGTCGCTCACCTCGAGGGCGACTCGGGTCGGCTCGTAGCGGAGCGCGACCTCCGCGACGCGGGCACCGGAGTGGCGCCGCACGTTCGACAGGGCCTCCTGCGCCCCACGCAGGACGACGACCTCGGCGTTGGCGCCGAGCGGAGCCGGTTGCCCCGTGACGCAGGACGACACGTGTATGCCGGTCTCGCGCGTCATCGTGTCGGCGAGCCGGTCGAGCGCCTCGACGAGCGTGCGGGTCTGGAGGTGGCCGGGGGTGAGCTCGGCGACGATGATCCGCGCCTCGGCGAGGTTGTCGACGGCCGTGGCCTCGATCATGGCGAGGCGCTCACGGGTCGTGGCGACGTCCTCACGGTCGAGGGCCGAGGTGGCGGCGCGCGAGAGCGCGATGACCGAGGTGAACCCCTGGGCCAGGGTGTCGTGGATCTCGCGCGACAGCCGGCTGCGCTCGTCCTCGATCCCTTGCGCCCGTTCGACCGCGGCCAGCTCGGCCCTGGTCGAGCGGAGCTCGTCGATGACGATGGCCCGCTGCTCGGCCTCACCGATGATCCGGTGGATGAACATGCCGAGGGCGGCCGAGAGCACGAACGAGACGAGCACGGAGATCAGCGCGCCGGGCACCTCGGCTGCGGGGTCGTCGGCGGGTGCCACGACGACGAGGAAGATCGCTGCGAGCGCCAGCCCCGTCGCGATGAGGGCCGGCCTCTGCTCGAAGGAGGCCCAGATCTGCGGGAAGAGGCCGAAGAAGAGCAGCCACGACTCGAAACCGGGGTCGAGAAGGATGATCGTGAGCAGGCACACCCAGGCACACACCTGGTAGGCCACGACGAACCTCGTCCCCTCCCGCTGGAGCCCCCGGCGGCCGAAGACGGTGTAGGCGAGGGCGATTCCGAGGAGCAGCAGGACGGTGGGCAGTCGCCCATGGGGTCCGGGCGGCCCGATGAGGACGATGGCGAGGGCCGTCGTGATGAGCGCGTACGAGCCGAGGTGCCACCACTTGGCCTGGCCCCTCCACATGGCGGCGAGCTCGTCACTCGAGTGGTGCGCTGACGGGTCGGGTGCCGTGGTCACGAGGTCATCATGTCGTGCCGCGCTTGAACCAGCGGAAGGTGAGGACGCACAGGACCAGCCCGGCGACCGCCCACACGCCCAGCACCATCACGGTGCGTCCGTGCTCCCAGGCACCGGCCATCTCCATGGAGGCGAGCTCGTCCGGGAAGAACGCCGACCGCATGCCCTGGGCGATCCACTTGAGCGGGAAGATCGAGGCGACCTGCTGCAGCCACGACGGGATGTCGGTGAAGGCGAAGTAGACGCCCGAGATGAACTGCAGGATGAGCATCGGTGCGACCACGACGGCGCCGATCGTGCGGGCGGTGGCCAGCGAGCTGTAGGCCGTGCCGAGGACGGTCCCGGCGAACGCCCCGAGCCCGAACACCCACGCGAAGGTGAGCCACCGGCTGGGGGTGTCGGGCAGGTCCACGCCGAAGGCAAACCTCGCGACGGCGAGGAGGAGCACCTGCTGGGCCAGGGCGGTGGTGACGACGAGGCCCACCTTGCCGAGGAAGTAGGAGACCGGTGGCATGGGCGTGCTGCGCAGCCGCTTGAGGGTGCCGTCGTCGCGTTCGGCCGCGACCGACATCGCCATGGTCTGGAACGACGTGAGCAGGATGCCCGCCGAGATCATGCCGGGCAGGAAGAACTCCGCACCACTCATCTGCGAGCCGCCGGCGTCCATCGCGTCCCCGAAGATCACGGAGAAGAGCGCCAGCATGAGGATCGGGAAGAGGAACGAGAAGAAGATCGCCTCCTTCTCACGCGAGTACATCTTGAGCTCGAGGACCGTGCGGTCCATCCCCAGTGCGAGGGCGTTCATGCCATGACCTCCTGAGTCTCTGCGGTCTCCACGTGCGGGGCGATGAGCGAGAGGTAGGTGTCCTCGAGCGAGGGCCGGCTCACGACGAGCTCGGGCACCTCCCCGCCGAGCCGCTGCGCGAGGCGAGCCACCTCGAGGGTCGGCGTGGCCGTGCGCACCGAGCGGCGCCGACCGTCCTCCGCCCACGAGACCGTGGCCTCCTCGGACGCGCGGCCGCCGAGGTTGGCGGGCGTGTCGAGCGCCAGCAGCTTCCCCGAGCCGATGACTCCCACGCGGTCGGCGAGCTGCTCGGCCTCGTCGAGGTAGTGCGTCGTGAGCAGGATCGTCGTGCCCTCCGCGGCCAGCCGGCGGATGAGACCCCAGAAGTCACGTCGCGCCTGCGGGTCGAAGCCGGTGGTCGGCTCGTCGAGGAAGAGCAGCTCCGGGCGGCCGACGATGCCCAGACCGACGTCCAGGCGTCGACGCTGGCCGCCGGAGAGCCCGGAGATGCGCACGTCGGCCTTCTCCTCGAGCCCGACTGCCGCGACCACCTCGTCGACGTCACGTGGGGTGGCATAGGCATGAGCCGTCGAGGCCAGGATCTCTCGAGGGGTGAGCAGGTCCAGTCCGGAAGAGCTCTGGAGGACGATCCCGATCCGGTTGCGCCACAACCGGTTGGCCGCTCGCGGGTCCTCACCGAGGACACTGACCTCACCCGAGTCGCGGGTGCGGAACCCCTCGAGGATCTCGATGGTCGTCGTCTTGCCGGCGCCGTTGGGGCCGAGGAGGCTGAAGACCTCACCCGTCTCGATGTCGAGGTCCAGCCCGTCGACGGCTCGCTTGTCGCCGTAGCCCTTGACGAGGCCCCTGATGCTGATCGCTGTCATGCGTTCAGCATGTCCTTGTCAGGTGCGATGCGGCACCGACTGGCGGGTGGAGTCCCCGTCCACCAACCGGTGGACGCTGGCCGCACTTCTGCGCCGCTCGAGCGACCGGCGCAGGACCTGGTGACCGCCACCCGCGTGCGGACGCCGGTCACCAACATGAGCGCCGGTGGCGCGACCGGCGCAGAGGTAGAACCGGGGGTCAGGCCGGCCGGGGCGAATCGCTCCGGCGGAGAACGATGCGGGTCCAGGAGCCGAGGTAGAGGACGTGCCCGGGGCCGACGGGGTGCCCTGCATCGATCGGGTCGTCGGGAATGTCCCCCAAGGTCTGGCTGACATAGGTGCCGTTGGCCGAGCCGAGGTCCTCGACGACCCAGCCAGTCCCGTGGCGCGTGAGCTGCGCGTGGCGGCGACTCACCCCCGCGTCGCGGTCACAGTCGATGTGCGGAGTCACGGCCCTTGCCTCACTGTGCCTGCCGATGAGGATCTGGCTGCCCCGCAGCGCGACGACGGTCGGCGGGCCGGGATCGGGGAGCCGGTCCGGGCTGTTCTGGCAGTCGTACCACTGCGGGTCGACCCACACCTCGGCCAGCCACGGTGCGGCCAGCTCGCCGCGCTCTCCCCCCAGGTCGGACACGGCGCCTCAGGCTCGCGGCGGCGCGGGCGGGACGTTGCCCGAGCTCGTGGGGTCGATCGGCTGGGTCGCAGGCGGAGCCGCGGGCGCAGCCTCGGGCGCGGCCGGAGTGGTGGCCGGGGACGTCGGCGAAGGCGGGGTGGACGCGGAAGGCGACCCACCGGCATACCCGCTGGGCGGAGGGATCGTCGCGTCGCGCTGGCCGAAGTCGACCCTGGGGGCCTCGCGCTGCTCACCGACGGCCTCGAAGTACTCCGCCGTCCTGATGCCGAACATGCCGGCGATGAAGTTCGTGGGGACCGTCTCGACCTTGGTGTTGAGGTCACGCACGGTCGCGTTGTAGTAGCGACGCGCCGAGGCGATGCGGTCCTCGGTCGAGGTCAGCTCCTGCTGCAGGGCCATGAAGTTCTGGTTGGCCTTGAGGTCGGGGTAGGCCTCGGCGATGGCCAGCAGCCGCCCGAGCGCCTGGCTGAGCATGTTCTCGCTCTCGGCCTGCTGCCCCGGGGACTGGTTGGGGGCCATGGCCGCGCTGCGGGCCCTGATGACGTCCTCGAGGGTGCCGCGTTCGTGCGCCGCGTAGCCCTTGACCGTCTCGACGAGGTTGCCGATGAGGTCGTGGCGTCGGGTGAGCTCGACATCGATCTGCCGCCAGGCCTCCTGCACGAGGTTGCGCAGCTTGATGAGGCCGTTGTACATCCCCACGACGATGCCGACGAGCAGGAGGAGGACGACGACGATGACAACGATGATGATGATGGTGGTCACTGGGAACTCCCCTGTCGGTGGCGTCTCGTCCGCGATCCTAGGGCCTGCGGGCCCCAGGGCCCGGGATCAGGCGAGTCCGAGGTCGGCCAGCCCGAAGGCGTGGCGGTACTCCAGGCCGGCCTCGGCGAAGACCTCGGCAGCACCGGTGGCGCGGTCAGCGATGGTCGCCACGCCGACCACGGTGGCCCCGGCCTCCTGGGCGGCCTTGGCGGCATCCAGCGGAGACGCGCCCGTGGTGGAGGTGTCCTCGACGACGAGGACGCGACGGCCCTCGATCGACGGGCCCTCGATGCGCTGCTGCAGTCCGTGGGCCTTGCCGGCCTTGCGGACGACGAACGCGTCGAGGCGCTGGCCAACAGCCGCCGCAGCGTGGAGCATCGAGGTGGCGACCGGGTCGGCGCCCAGCGTGAGGCCACCGACGGCATCGAAGTCGAGGTCGGCCACGAGGTCGCGCATGACACGGCCGACGAGCGGGCTGGCCTCACCGTCGAGGGTGATGCGGCGCAGGTCGACGTAGTAGTCGGCCTCCTTGCCGGAGGACAGGGTGACGCGGCCGTGGACGATGGCCTTGTCCTTGATGATCTCGAGCAGGCGGGCGCGGTCGGCGGAGGTGTCAGTCACGCTGGCGACCCTACCGATCCTCACCTCGCGCTGGGACGGTGGAACCGGCGGGAGCGACCCCTGATGAGCGGACGCGGGACGAGGCGGAGCGCAGCGACGGCCACCTTGTACTGGAGTCCCGGCACGGACACGACCTTGCCCTTGTCGGCATCCGCGAGGGCGTCGCGCACGAGCCGCGGGGCGTCGAGCCAGGCGAAGGAGGGCAGGGCCGACATGTCGAGGTCCGCCCGGTCGTGGAACTCCGTGCGGGTGAAGCCGGGGCACAGGGCGGTGACGCTCACCCCCGTGCCGGCGAGCTCGGACGCCAGCCCCTCGCTGAAGACCGTGACGAACGCCTTCTCGGCGCTGTAGGTCCCCGACGTCATGAACGAGGCGACCGACGACACGTTGATGATCGCCCCGCGTCCCCGCTCGCGCATCGCCCTCCCGGCCGCGTGCGAAAGCACGAGGACCGCACGGGTGAGGACGTCGAAGCGGGCCACCTCGTCCTCGAGCGCAGTGTCGAGGAATCCCTCGGTGAGGGAGTAGCCCGCGTTGTTGACGAGCACGTCGACCGGCCGCTCCCGGGAGGCCAGCCGCTCGGCCACCCGCTGCGTCGCCTCGTGGTCGCTGAGGTCCGCGGGCAGCACCTCGACCTCCACCGCGTGCGCCTCGCCCAGCTTCCGGGCCAGGGCCTCGAGGCGCGCGACGTCCCGCGCGACGAGGACGAGGTCGTCGCCCCGGGAGGCGAGCTGGACGGCGAACTCACGGCCGATGCCGGCGGTGGCTCCCGTGACGAGTGCAGTGCTCATGCGCTCACCGTAGGTGCCCCCTCACCGATGCGCGTGGACGGCCCGCCCGGCGTATGCCCTCCGCGCAGCTGTCGTATGCCGTCCCCGCAGCTGCCGTATGCCGTCCGCCCACCGCGGAGGTACTACGACCATCGCCCAATGGCGCCGGTCCACCACGGCGGCTGACGCTGATCTCCTCACACCCCCTCACCCAAGGAGACATCATGAAGCGCATGGGAATGGTTCTGGCGGGACTCACCGTGGCGGTCTGCCCCGCAGTCATCGGTCTGTGGTCCAACGCGTCCTTCTCGGAGGCCGTCCCGGTGCGGGTCCCGGCCAGCGGTCAGGTCATCCGCATCACGTCGACTCCAACGCCGTCGCTCTCGCCGAGCCCCAGTGCGTCGGCCAGCGACGACCATGGCGGCCGCACCCCCCGCGACCAGCGCACCGAGCCGGGCGACGACCACCGACGGCAGAGTGGCAGCGACGACTCGACCAGCGGCTCGCACTCCGGCCACTCGACCAGCGGCTCGCGCTCGGACGACTCGAACTCCCGCCACCACGATGACACGACTGCCGACGACCACGGTGGCGACGTCCCGCGCGACCAGCGCACGGAGGTCGGCGACGACCGCGACAGCCGCAGCCACGACTCGACCAGCGGCTCACACTCGAGCGGGTCCGGGTCCAGCGGCTCGGGACGCTCCGGTGGTTCTGACGACACCCAGCCCGACGACCACGGTGGCCATGGCGGCCACGGAGCCGATGACTGAGCTGACCCCGACCTCGGAACCGGCGTGGGCGCTCGTCTCGACACCGAGCGCCCACACCGATGCCTCCCCCGCGGTGACGCCACGGCGGGTCGTGACCCAGATGGTCGCGGCGCTGGCCCTCGTGCTCGTCGTCGTCGCCGGCCTCGCCACCTTCGCCGCCAGCCGGCTCGCGGAGCGTGAGGCCGTCAACGACGCGGCGGCCGCCGCCGACCTCATCGCCCAGGCGGTCGTCACTCCACTGCTCACCGACGACCTGCTCGACGGGGCCGACGGGGCATCGGACGACCTGGACAAGGTGGTGCGGGACGTCGTCCTCGGTGACGAGATCGTCCGGGTCAAGATCTGGGCACCCGACGGCACCATCGTCTATGCCGACGAGAGCCACCTCATCGGGCGCACGTTCGAGCTGTCGCAGAACCAGAAGGACTCCCTCGCCGAGCCCCGCACCATCGCCGAGGTGTCGCGGCTCGACCAGACCGAGAACGAGTTCGAGACCGGGGGCCGGCTCCTCGAGGTCTACCGGCCGGTGTGGACGCCGACGGGGCGGGAGATGCTCTTCGAGACCTACACGGCATACGACGTCGTGAGCGAGCGGGCAGCCGAGCTGCGGCGCGGGTTCGTCGGCGTCACGCTGAGCAGCCTGCTCCTCCTCGTCGTCCTCATGGCACCGGTGCTGTCCCGGCTCCTGCACCGGCTGCGGGACGTCACCCGGCACCGGGAGCGTGTGCTCGAGCGCTCGCTGGAGGCCTCGGACGCCGAGCGGCGCCGGATCGCCGGCACGCTGCACGACGGGCCCGTGCAAGAGCTCGTCGCGTCGTCCTTCGCCGCCTCGGGCGCTGCCGAGCAGGCGGCCCAGCGGGGCGACACCGAGCTCGCCGCCACCCTCGAACGGGTCGCCGGCGCCACGCGGGGCAACGCCCGGGCCCTGCGCTCGCTGCTCGTCGAGATCTATCCGGAGAGCCTGTCCGGCGCCGACGCCACCACGGTCCTGGCGGACGTGGCGGCCACGACCCACGGGCGCGACGTCGAGGTCGAGCTCGACGTCGACCCGGGCATCACCCTCCCCGAGGACGAGCAGCGCCTCATCCACCGGGTCGCCCAGGAGTGCCTGCGCAACGCGGCCACGCACGCGGCTCCCTGCCGCGTCCTCCTCCGCCTCACCCGCGAGGACGGGGTCGTCACGCTCCTCGTCGCCGACGACGGGTCCGGCTTCGACCCGGCCGTGCTGGACGACCCGCCCGCCGGACACCTCGGCACCAAGGTCCTGGCCGACCTCGCCTCCGACGCCGGCGCCGAGCTCGCGCTGCGGACGGCTCCGGGGCATGGGACGCAGTGGCGCCTGCGCCTACCTGACGAAGGGAGCTCCCAGTGATCCGCGTCCTCGTCGTCGACGACCACGCGATGGTTCGGGCCGGCCTCACCAGCCTGCTCGAAGCCAGCGGCGACATCATGGTCGTCGGCCAGGCAGCTGACGGTTCTGAGGCCGTCGCACTCGCCGTCGAGCTGCGGCCCGACGTCGTGCTCATGGACCTGTCGATGCCGGGCACGGACGGTGTGACGGCGACCGCAGCGGTGCTCGAGGAGCTGCCGGAGCTGCGCGTCGTCGTGCTCACGTCGTTCTCGGACCGGGCGCGGGTCACGGCGGCGCTCGACGCGGGTGCCGTCGGGTACCAGCTCAAGGACGGCGAACCCGCCACCCTGCTCGCGGCCGTGCGCGCCGCGGCGGCCGGTCATGCCCCGCTCGACCCTCGTGTCGCCCAGGTCCTGCTGCCGACCAAAGGACAGCGGGCCGGCGACGGGCTCAGCTCACGGGAGGAGCAGGTGCTGCGACTCGTGGCGGACGGTTTGGCCAACAAGCAGATCGCGCGCGCGCTCGGGATCAGCGAGCGCACCGTCAAGGCCCACCTCGGCAAGGTCTTCCGCGAGCTCGGGGTCGCCGACCGCACCAGCGCCGCGCTCTGGGCTCGCGACCACCTAGTGTGACGGGGTGCGAATCGCCACCTGGAACGTCAACTCCATCCGCTCCCGCATCGACCGGGTCGAGGCATGGTTGCAGCGCAACGACGTCGACGTCCTCGCGATCCAGGAGACGAAGTGCCGCGAGGACCAGTTCCCGTTCGACCGCTTCACCGCGCTCGGCTACGAGGTCGCGCACCACGGGCTGAGCCAGTGGAACGGCGTCGCGATCGCCTCGCGGGTGGGACTCGACGACGTGAGCCGCGGCTTTCCCGGCGCGCCGCACTGGGGTGAGCCGGCGGTCGCCGAGGCGCGAGCCATCGGAGCGACGTGCGACGGTATCCGCCTCTGGTCCCTCTACGTCCCCAACGGACGCTCGCTCGAGGACCCGCACATGGCCTACAAGCTCGCCTGGCTCGAGCAGCTGAGGGCCCAGACCGCCACCTGGGCGGCCGAGGGACTCCCCTTCGCGCTCATGGGTGACTGGAACATCGCGCCGCAGGACGAGGACGTCTGGTCGATGGAGTACTACCTCGACAGGAGTCACGTCAGCCCGCCCGAGCGCGCTGCCTACCAAGGCGTCCTCGACGCCGGGGTGGTCGACGTCGTGCGGCCGCACACCGAGCCGGGCACGTTCACCTACTGGGACTACCAGCGGCTCGCGTTCCAGAAGCGGCGGGGCATGCGCATCGACTTCATCCTCGCCTCGGACCCGTTGGCCCAGCGCGTGCGCGGCGCCGCGATCGACCGCGAGGAGCGCAAGGGCAAGGGTGCAAGCGACCACGCTCCCGTCGTCATCGAGGTGGCGGACGCGTGAGCGACCGGACGCTGCGCATTCCCGCTCCGAGCGGCGCGATGCTCGCGGCGAGCGAGCTCATGCCGCAGGGCACAGCCGACCCCGGTGCTCCGACCGTGGTCCTGGCTCACGGCTGGACGCTCGGCCGGGAGAGCTGGGCTCCCGTCGTGCGAGAGCTGCAGTCGCACAGGCCCGTTCGCGTCATCACCTATGACCAGCGCGGACACGGCGGCTCGACCTGGGGGTCCGCCAGGTCCATGTCCATCAAGGGCCTGGCCGAGGACCTCGGCGCCGTCATCGAGGCCACGGCTCCCACCGGACCCCTCGTCCTCGGCGGCCACTCCATGGGTGGGATGACGGTCCTCGCGTATGCCGGTGCGCACCGTTCCACGTTCCGTGACCGCGTGCGTGGTGTTGCGCTGGTGTCGACATCCGCCTCGCTCGAGGGCCGGCCCGAGGCCCGGGGAGAGGCGATTGCCATGGCGCTCGCTGCGCGAGTTCCGTTGCTGCGCGCGGGGATGTTCGTGCCGAGCAGGGTCCTGCGCGAGCTCAACTTCGGCGAGAACCCCGACAAGCAGCACGTGCGTGACTTGACGCGCCTCATGGGCCGCACCTCCCTCGCCACCATGGGCCGCTACTTCGCCTCGATCCGCGACCACGACGAGACGGCCTCGCTCGACGAGCTCGCCGGCGTCCCGACCCACATCCTCGTCGGCACCAAGGACCGGCTCACCCCGGTGCGGTGGGCACGCAGCCTGCACGACGGCATACCGGGCTCTCGACTCACCGTGCTGCCCGGCAAGGGTCACCTGCTCACGCACGAGGCGACCGACGTCGTCGCCGACGCGCTTCTCGAGCTGGTCGACCAGCGCTGACTCAGCCGACGTTCTCGCCGGCGCCGAAGGTGTCGAGCAGGACGTTGACCGCACCGATGGCGCCATTGGGTCCGGTCCAGAACTGGGCCGACCTGGGATCGAGCGCGACCACGGACCCGTCGCCGAGGACCGTCGCCTCGCCGCCGGGAACGACGCGGACGGCGGTGTCCTCGTCGATCCCCCACGCGACCTGCTCCGGTGCGAGCTGGCCGAGGTCGAACAGCTTGCCCCAGCGGTAGTCCAGCGTCAGCGACGGTACGAGCGAGCCCGTCACGAGCCCCAGTCCGCGCTGCCACTGGCCGTCACCAGTGCGGAAGTTGGCAATCGCCTCGTCCTCGTAGTTCTCGTCCGTCGGGTCGGCCTTCGTCGAGAACCAGGTCCCGAGCGCGGCGGTGAGGTGGCGGTCGGCGAGGACCACCGGTGCCGTGAGCACGGCCGAGCGCACGAGAGCGGCGAACGCGGGGTCGGCCAGCGCCGTGGCGACGCTGGCGGGGGTCTCGCCCACCAGGAGCGTGCCGGCCGCACCGGAGGTCACGACCTTGGACTTCTTGTCCTGCTCGACGACCTCGACCTTGCCGGTCCAGCCGGTGGCCTTGAGCGCCTTGGTGTAGGCCTTCGTCGCCTTCTTGTCCTTGGACGACGCGGCGAGCACCACGACGCGCGCCTGCGCGCCAGCGGCGACTGCGGCCTGCGCATCGGTGACGAACCGGCTCACGACGGTGCTGGATGCGCCACCCACCACGTCTCCACCCAGGTAGACGGTGCCGGTCGCTCCCGGCACTGCGGGTGCGGGAAGTGCGGCCGGGGTCGGCGCGGGCACGGCGACGCCCGCTCGGGTCACCGCGCGCGTCGCGAGGTCGTATGCCGTCGCGCTGCCCTCACTGTTCGGCGGCAGGAGGTGCGTGAGGACGTTGCGGGTCGAGAGCACCTTGTTGGGCCCCACCCACGAGATGGGCGAGGACAGGGACTCGAGGTCGAGGACCGCCGCCGAGGACGCACCGAACACGTCGGAGAGGGTCCTGTCGCCCGTGTTCTCGATGCCCGTCGCGTAGTCCACCCCGACGCCGACCTTGCTCACGCCGCCGAAGTGCTCGTCCGAGGTGGCGAGCGTGGAGAGGAGCCGCCCGAAGCGACCTCGCTGGTAGAAGTGCTGGTCGAAGATCGCCCGCTCGGAGCCGAAGGTCAGTCCGCGTTCGCGATCACCGTCGTCGCCCCACCAGATGAGCGAGCTGCCCTGTCGCAGACCGTCCCATGGGCCCAGGTCACCGACGTAGCCGTTGATCATCGTGCGTGACTCGACCGCCGCACCGGCGCTCGTGCCACCGACTGCGGCACCGCGTTCGAAAGCCGCCTGCATGGCCGCCTCGGCCGGCGAGTCGGCGAGGATCGACATGGCCAGGCCCTGGTCCCCACCCAGGATGAAGAGCCCGTCCGTCTGCTCGGTGATGCTCGCCGAGTTCGCCGGGTCCTCGGCGTCGGCCCGGTCGAGCAGCGGTGCGAGGACGGCGGTGCACCCGGTGAACGGCGCCGCGACGACCTCGTCGCAGGCGGCGTCGACCTGGTCGGTGCGCTCCTGTGCGAGGGCAAGGTTCTCCTCGCGGTCCGCGGGGGCGTCGCCGTAGGACGAGGGGATGACGACGATGTCCACCGTCGGCCCACTCGCTCCGTCGGCTGCGGCGCGCCCGAAGCCCTGCAGGGTCTCGAGGGCGTAGCCACCGCCGATCGGCGTCATGGTCGTGGGGGCGTCGGCTCGGGCCGCTCCCCCGGCGAGACCGGCACCACAGGCAGCAGCCGTGGCGAGGGCGAGGACACGGGCAGCACGAGCGCGCGAGATGGCCATGGGCCCAACCTAGGGCCACGGAGCCGTTCTCGCTCGGCGAGCGCTCAGCGTCGGAGGCGGTCCTCGTCGAGCGCTCCGGCCACACGCTCGGGCAGGCGGCGGTTCAGCGAGAACAACCTGCCGAGCACCGGCATGAGCACGATGTTGAGCCCGTGGAGGATGCCGATGATGAGCAGGATCCCGCCGAGCCTGATGAGCTCGTAGGTGACCTGTCCCGCGGTGACGTCCGTGACCGGCTGAACCACCGCCCAGGTCGACGTGGGGGCGACCTTGACGGTGAAGAGGATGTAGGCGGCGAAGATCAGGTAGTAGACGATGTCCGTGAGGACGATGTAGCTCTTGCCGGTGAGCGGGTTGTCGTGGAAGACGTCGGCGGCGTAGGCGCGGCCGAACCGCTTGATGAACGGTCCGAGCCACACGGCCATGCCGACGAGGACGAGGTTCGTGGCGACTTCGAGGATCCACCAGGGCATGGCGAGGGTTCCGTTCACTCGGGGCGTGAGGGTGAGGACGGCCGTGGCGGCCACGGCGACGACGAGGACAGCGGCGAGCAACCACCGGAGCACCGAGCGACGGCGGAGCCGGTCGGCTGCGATGCTCTCGACGACGCGGTCGAAGAGGTCGGGAGCGGGTTCCACCGGGTAGTCGGACAGGGCACGGGTCAGCCGGTCCTCGAGATTGCTCATCGGTGGGCCTCCAGGATCGCCGCCAGGCTGGTGAGCCCGCGTTGGAGATGGGTCTTGACGGTGTTGTTCGACAGTCCGAGCGTCTCGGCGATGTCGGGGATCGACAGGTCGAGGTAGTAGCGCAGCGTCACGCAGTCCCGCTGTCGCCGAGGCAGTGAGCGCAGGGCGTCGATGACCTCCTGCCGCTCGGCCTTGGCGTGCGCGTCCTCCTCGGCGGAGGGTGCGTCGGGCAGCGCCGAGGGCCGGTGCCGGAGGGAGACCAGGCCTCGCCGGTTGTGGTCACGCGCCAGGTTGATGACGATGGAACGCAGGTATGCCGCCGGGTTGCCACCGCGACGGATCCGGCCCGATGCTCTCGAGAGCCGGATGAACGCCTCCTGCACGAGGTCCTCGGCCGCGGTGCGGTCGTCGAGGTAGAACCGGGCGAGCCGGGTCAGGGACGTCGCCTCCTGCGCGAACAGCTCGACGACGTCGGGGGCGGTCTCCCCGACGTCGAGCGGTTCGAGATCGATCTCGGCAACGGTCTCCATCGCCCTGACAGACGTCTGGCCGACCCGGTTCGGGTGACGCTCCGGAGCACCTTTTTTCCGTGTCTTCGTGCTGTCACCCGGGAGCGCGACAGGCGCGTCTGCACCGTTGTCGAAACTTCGTCGACTCCGAAGAAGGGACACCCTGATGCTCACCTCCACCCAGAAGCGGGCGGCCGCCACCGCTACGGCGATCGTCCTCCTCACCGCCACCCCCGCGCTGGCACTTGGGCCATTCGTCCGCACAGACGGAGTCCTGCGCGACCTCGCACCCGGCTCGGCGAGTCCCTTCGACGGGGCCCGTGCGCGGGTCCAGATCGTCGAGTCCGGCAACGGCGCCAGCCACGCAGTCCTCACGGTCAAGGGCATCGGCGCCGCGGCCGAGGGCCAGACGTTCGGGGCGCACCTCCACGAGGGCCCGTGCATCGCCGGTGACGGAGCGGCGGCCGGACCCCACTACAACTCGCACGTGCACAGCGGTGCCCCCAAAGAGGTGAGCGACCGGACGGAGTTCTGGCTGGACTTCACCGTCGCGGACGGCACCGGCACCGGGACGACCACCGTTCCGTTCGTCCCCGAGTCCGGCTCACGGTCGGTGGTCGTGCACGCCCTGCCGACGAACCCCGCCAACGGCGGCGCCGGTGATCGCCTCGCCTGCCTGACGGTGGCGTGGTGATGCGGGCCCTGCTGCGCCACGTGGGCGTCGGCCTGGTTCTCGGCACGGTGACCGGCATCGTGGCCCGTGGCTTCATGGCGCTCCTCACCGAGGACCCGCACTTCAGCTGGGCCGGAACCGGATTCATCGTCGGCGTCTTTGCCTTCTCCGGACTCTCCATGGCGGCTGCCTACCACCTGCGGACGAGGCGGCGCTCCCGGTGGTGGAACCTGCTTGCGCTGCCGACAGTCGTCATCGGCTTCGGGCCTGGCATGCTGATGGTGCCGGGCATCGTGGGCATGGCGCTCGCCGCGTCCCGACGCCGCTGGACGAGAGTGCTCGGCGCTCTGGTCATCGTCGGATTCGCCGTTCTGGTGGTCTACCTCACGCTGACGTCCACCGACCCGTTCACTGTGCGCACAGCCGCCGGGCTCGCGGTGATGTTCGCGGTGTGCGCGGCCGTGGCGGCAGGCCTTCGTGTCGCCCTGACAGGTTGGGCGCCGAAGCGGTCAGGAGCTGCGGTGGCGTCGGGTGAGGCCCAGCGTGACCGAGCTGACCGCTCCGAGGGCACCGGCGACGGCCGCTCCGCGGAACACCCACTCGACCTGCACGACGGCGGCGTCGAGGAGCTTCTGGGCGTCGGTCTGGTCCGGCAGGGCGGCGACGGCTGAGTAGTACTGGTGCAGCCCGATGGCCGTGAGGAGCGCCAGCCCGACGACCATCCCGATCATCCGGGCGACGACGACGAGGGCACTGGCCGTGCCGTGGGCCTCCGCGGGCGCGTCGGCCAGTGCCGCGTTGTTGACGGGCGCGAGCGCCAGCCCGATCCCGAGACCGACGAGTGCGAGGACGACGGTCGAGCTGACCTCGGCGAGGGACCCGCGCCCCCACGTCGACATGATGACGAGCCCGAGGGTGGCCAGCGCCAGTCCGGTTCCGCTCACGAGCCCGTCCCCCAGCCACCGCAGGGACCAGCCGCCCACCAGCGCGCCGACCGGGACGGCGACGAGGAAGCGCACGAGCACGAACGCCGCCACCGTCTCGCTCTCGGTGTGGACGAGCCGCGCGAGCAGAGGGACGTCCACGACGACCGCCACGAGCGCGACTCCGACGCAGAGGCTGACGAGGAGCGACCACCGGGTCCGGCCCACGAGCAGACCACGCGGGACGAGTGGTGAGTCGGCACGACGGTGGTGCAGCAGGTAGAGGCCCGCGAGCACTGCCGCTGCGGGCAGGAGCGCGAAGCCGAGTGGGCCGACGATCTCCTTCTCCGGGTCGGCCGCGGCGAAGGTGAGGACGATGCAGCCCAGCGAGCCACCGAGGAGCAGCGCCCCCAGGAGGTCGGCCCGGCGCAGCACCGGCCAGGCGCTGTGCACCCACATCATGAGTGCCACGACAGCCAGCACCAGTGCGGTCACCCCGACGGGCGTCGCCAGCCGCGAGGTGGAGGACCCGAACGGCACGAACGGCACCCCGAGCGACACCGACGTCACGAGCGAGGTCGGCGCGGCCAGCGCCAGCCAGCCCACGACACCGGCCACGAGCGATACGGCAACGGGAAGCGCACGCGGGCGGGCCGGCATACCCCCTCCGACGACCACCACAGCGGCGGCGAGCAGGACACCGAGCAACGCGTTGAGCCAGAAGATCGCGCGCCAGTCAGCGACGACGAGGACGGCCGCGCCGAGCACCGGACCCACGACGGAACCGAGCTCCTGCACGGCGCCGACGACCCCCAACGGCGTTCCTCGGTTGTCGCTGTCCCAGAGCTGCCCGACGATCGCGAGGGTCGCCGGGACGAGGCCGCCACCGCCGATGCCCTGGATGACGCGGCCGCCGACGAGCACCGGCAGCTCGACCGCGAGCGCGGTGATGGCGGAGCCGACCACGAAGATGGCGAGGCAGCCGAGCAGGACTCGTTGTCGTTCGGTCAGGTCCGCGAGGCGGCCGATCAGTGGCAGCACGGCAATGTAGCCGAGGAGGAAGCCCGAGATGATGGGGGTCGCGCGCTGCAGCGAGTCGATCCCGATGCCGACGCCGGACATCATGTCGGTCAGTGCGAGGACGACGACGTAGGTGTCGGCCGCCGCGAGCGCGACCGCGACGGATGCCGTCGCGAGCAGCGCCCTAGGGGCGGGTGATCGCAACCGCGGTCCCGTAGTCCTTGAGGCGCAGCGTGTAGGTCGAGGTCGCCCCGGCGAAGAACGGGCCGGTCACCGTGGCGAGCTGGAGCTTGTTCCCGTCGGCGATCCCGTAGGTCACCTGGAACTCGCTCGTGCCGTCACCGAGGTTGAGCAGCTCCTTGATGCGCGCGCCGGGCAGGGTGCCGGTGTACTGCTGGAGCACGACGGCGCCGTCACGCACCTTGTCGCCCGCGACGGGGCTGCCGGTCTGGACGAGGAGCGAGGAGATGCCCTTGTCGGGGGAGAAGAAGTTCGAGGGGTTCGGCGCGCCGAGATCGGCGAGGTCGGCCGGGTTGTAGGTCGGCGTGAAGAACTTCATGAAGGCCTCGTCGCCGATCGTGATGACCTCGGCCGAGCCACTGACACCCTTGATCGTCGCGGTGACGCTGCCCTTGAACTTCGGCTCGGTGGCGCTGATCGCGCCCGTGCCCACGGCGCCGGTGACGCCGTTCTCGGTCTGGGGGACATCCTTGCTCGACAGGGTGAGGCCCACGAACTTGGCCTCGTCGAACGTCTTCTTGGCCGCGGCGAGCGCGTCCTTGGGGCTCGTCGTGGCCACGGGTTCGTCGCTCCCGGAGCAACCGGTGAGCAGGACGGCGGCCACGGTGACGGAGCTGGCCAGCAGGGCACGTCGTCGCATGACGCACACCCTACTGGCCGGTCGCCCTGCCCTCAGTGCAGCGTGAGCCCGTCGTCACCGCGGTCCACGGTGACGCTCTGTCCGTCGCGCACCTCGCCGGCGAGCAGGGCTCGGGCCAGCCGGTCGCCGATCTCCTTCTGGACGAGCCGACGCAGCGGACGTGCACCGTATGCCGGGTCGTATCCGGTGTCCGCCAGCCACTCGCGGGCCGCTTCGGTCACCTCGAGCTCGATGCGACGGTCCTTGAGGCGCGCGCCCAGGGCACGCACCTGGAGCTCGACGATGTGGGTGAGCTCGTCGCGGGTCAGCGGGTCGAAGATGACGACCTCGTCGAGACGGTTGAGGAACTCCGGCTTGAACGCGGTGCGCACGGCAGCCATCACCGCGTCGCGCTTGGCCTCGGGGTCCAGCGTGGGGTCGATGAGGAACTGGCTGCCGAGGTTGCTCGTCATCACGAGGATGACGTTGCGGAAGTCGACCGTGCGGCCCTGACCGTCGGTGAGCCGGCCGTCGTCGAGCACCTGCAGGAGGATGTCGAAGGTCTCGGGGTGGGCCTTCTCGACCTCGTCGAGCAGCACGACCGAGTAGGGCCTGCGTCGCACGGCTTCGGTGAGCTGGCCGCCCTCCTCGTGCCCGACGTAGCCGGGAGGAGCACCGATGAGCCGCGCGACGGCGTGCCGCTCGGAGTACTCACTCATGTCGATGCGGACCATGGCCCGCTCGTCGTCGAAGAGGAAGTCGGCCAGCGACTTGGCGAGCTCGGTCTTGCCCACGCCGGTCGGGCCGAGGAAGAGGAAGCTGCCCGTGGGCCGGTCGGGGTCGGCGATGCCGGCACGGCTGCGCCGCACCGCGTCGGACACGGCCTCGACCGCGCTGGACTGGCCGATGAGGCGGGAGCCGATGATCGACTCCATCGACAGCAGCTTCTCGGTCTCGCCCTGCAGCAGTCGCCCGGCGGGGATTCCGGTCCAGGCAGAGATGACCTCGGCGATGTCGTCGGCACCGACGCGCTCCTTGACCATGAGGTCGGAGCCCGAGCCGGTGTCGGCCTCCGCGGCGGCGTTCGCGGCCGCGAGCTGCTTCTCGAGCTCGGGGATCTCGCCGTACAGCAGGCGCGAGGCGCCCTCGTAGTCCCCGTCACGCTGGAGGCGGTCGGCACGCGTACGGGCCTCGTCGACCTGGGCCTTGAGGTCACCGACCCGGTTGAGGCCGGACTTCTCCGCGTCCCACCGGGCATTGAGGGCCGCGAGCTCCTCCGTCTTGTCGGCGAGGTCCTCGCGCAGTCGCGCCAGCCGTTCGATCGAGGCGTCGTCGGTCTCACGCTCGAGGTGCAGCTCCTCCATCTTGAGCCGGTCGACGGCGCGACGCAGCTCGTCGATCTCGACCGGGCTGGAGTCGATCTCCATGCGCAGCCGGGACGCAGCCTCGTCGACGAGGTCGATCGCCTTGTCCGGCAGCTGGCGGCCGGTGATGTAGCGGTCGGACAGTGAGGCAGCCGCCACCAGGGCGGCGTCCTCGATCTCGACCTTGTGGTGGCCCTCGTAGCGCTCCTTGAGCCCGCGCAGGATCGCAATGGTGTCCTCCACCGAGGGCTCACCGACGAAGACCTGCTGGAAGCGACGCTCCAGGGCCGGGTCCTTCTCGATGTGCTCGCGGAACTCGTCGAGGGTCGTGGCCCCGACGAGGCGCAGCTCCCCACGAGCGAGCATGGGCTTGAGCATGTTGCCGGCGTCCATCGCGGAGTCGCCGGTCGCGCCGGCCCCGACCACGGTGTGCAGCTCGTCGATGAAGGTGACGATCTGGCCGTTGCTCGCCTTGATCTCCTCGAGGACGGCCTTGAGCCGCTCCTCGAACTCCCCGCGGTACTTCGCACCGGCGACCATCGCGCCGAGGTCGAGACTGATGAGTCGCTTGTCCCGCAACGACTCGGGGACATCACCGTCGACCATGCGCTGGGCCAGGCCCTCGACGACGGCCGTCTTGCCGACACCGGGGTCGCCGATGAGCACGGGGTTGTTCTTGGTGCGGCGCGAAAGCACCTGGACGACGCGCCGGATCTCGGAGTCACGCCCGATGACCGGGTCGAGCTTGCCGTCACGCGCCTCGGCGGTGAGGTCGGTGCCGTACTTCTCGAGCGCCTCACTGCCGCTCTCCTGGGCCTCGGACGTCACCTTGCGACCGGCTCGCAGCTCGTCGATGCGTGCCTCGACCCCCCCGGCGGTGGACCGGTCGACACCGGGCAGCGCGCCCCTCTCGACGAGGGCGAGGACGAGCAGGTCTGTTGCGAGGTGGGTGTCGCCCTTGGCGGACATCAGGGTGCTCGCGTGCTGGAGCACCCCCAGAGCCGCCTGGCTGAGGGACGGGGTGGCCGCGCTGGGACCGGAGCTCACCGGCATACGGGACAGCGCGGAGCGCGCCGCGGCGGTGACGGCCGCGGCAGAGGTGCCGGCAGCCTCGAGCAGCGCCGGGGTCGAGGTGTCCTCCTGCTCGGTCAGCGCGAGGACGAGGTGGTCGGGCGTGATCTCGGGGTTCCCCGCGCTCTGCGCGGTCCGCTGAGCCAGCGCAAGGGCCTCGGCAACCCGGGTCGTCGGGGTGAGTTCCATCTGGGCGGTCTCCTCAGGGGTCGTGGCAACACTCTTCATGAGGTCCAACGAGCACGGAGTTGAGTTGATTCCGCTCAACTCTGGGGACGTGCCGAGTCAGCAGGTGGCGGCCAGGTCCTCAACCTCGTCGGTCGGCTCACTGGGACTCGGGCTGCTGCTCGGCGTCGTCGTGGTGGGCGTCGCACTCGCTGTGGGGCTCGCGGTGGTCGGCTTCGGCTTGGGCGTCGCCGGCCGGGGCGTGATCGCCGCCTGGACGAGGCTGCGGATCTTGTCGTAGTCGGGGTTGCCGACGCGGACGACCTTGTTGGTGATCGGCAGGCTGCGGATCGACCCCGTCGACTGCACGGTGCCGATCAGCTGCGCCCACGCGGGCAGCTCGGACGTCGGGATGTCGACGGTGACGTTGTCCTTGACCACCTTGGCCAGCGCCGGGTAGTTGCGCAACAGCTCGGTGGGGTTGGCCTGGTCGAGGATCGCCCCCGTGACGCAGCGCTGGCGACGCATGCGGCTGAAGTCGTCGCTCCCCGCGCGCGACCGGGCGTACCAGAGGGCGTGGAACCCGTCGAGGTGCTGCAGTCCGGGCTCGATCCACTCCTCCTTGTCGGTGGTGAACTCGGTGCGGCCGTTGACGAGGTGGCAGCGGACGCAGACCCGTTCCTTGACGTTGATGTCGACCCCGCCCATGGCGTTGACGAGTGCCTGGAAGCCGCGCAGGTCGACGACGAGGCTGCGGTCGATGTCGAGGCCGAGGATCTCGGCGATGACGTCACGGGTCGTCCTCAGCCCCGGGTTGGTGTCACCCGGGAAGAGGTCGGGGTGCTCCGTGGCCAGGGTCCACACACCGTTGAGCAGGCACTCGTCGCCGCAGTCGTAGCCGTTGGGATAGAGCTTCGACAGGGGGTTGGACGAGGGGATCGGCACCTTCTCGAGGTTGCGAGGGAGGCCGAAGAGGACGGTGTTGCCCGTCTTCGTGTCGATGCTGGCCACCATCATCGAGTCGGTGCGCACCCCGACCCGGTCCTTGCCGGCGTCCGAGCCGAGGAGCAGCACGTTGACCCGTGGCTTGTCCGCCCACGCGTTGGCGGTGGCCTCGTCACTGTCGTTGGTGAGGACCCGGATGACGCCGTGCTGGATGCTCAGGTAGCGCACGGCAGTGGCTGCCGGGGCGACGACGAGCAGGCAGCACAGTGCGGCGAAGGCCACCCTCCACTCCCTGCCCGGACCGCGCGGGGCGGTCTCGCGGGCGGTGAGCACGATCCCGATGCACCACACCAGGGCCACCGCCACCGTCGCGACGATGAGGCCCACGAGGACGCGCGGCCGCACGGCGAGGTCCAGCGCGCCGGCGACGAGGCCCTTGCGCCAGAGGTAGAACAGGGCGAGGGCCCCGACGAGCAGTGCCGCGAGCAGCAGCGCCAGTCCGTAACCGCGACGACGGGTCGGCAGGAGCCCGGCACCGGGGATGAGCGTGCTCAGTGCGGTGAGCCCGAAGAACCGGCCCGTGTCCTCGCGACCGTCGGCATCGTCCAGGTCGTCGTCGAGGTCGTCCTCGAAGGCATCGTCGCGGGGGGGCACTGGGTCATCATGCCGTCCGAAGCCGGAAGATCCCTGAGGCTGAGCAGAACGCGCCGCCAGAACGTTGCCGACGCCATGGTCGGCGGCGCGGTGGGCGCCGACGCCATGGTGGGCGCCGAGGTGCGCGCCGCGGTGCGTGACCTAGGGCGTCGCCGGGGGGATGTCCAGCCAGTCGAGGGCACGCTCGATGAGCACCTCCGGCGGCTCGCGCAGGTCCAGCACGATGCCGCTCTCGTCGGGGTCGAGCGGTTCGAGGGTGTCGATCTGCGACTGGAGCAGGCTGGTCGGCATGAAGTGGCCCTCACGCTGGGACATGCGGCCCCTGATGAGCTCGGCTGGGCCGTCCAGGTGCAGGAAGTCCACGGAGGGCGGGCCGTCGCGCAGGACATCGCGGTAGGTGCGCTTGAGGGCCGAGCAGGTGATGACCGTGGACACCCCGGCGTCCGCCCTCGAGGCCATCCACTGCGCGAGCGCGCGCAGCCAGGGCCAGCGGTCCTCGTCGGTCAGGGCGATGCCGGCTTCCATCTTGGCGATGTTCTCGGGCGAGTGGAACGCGTCGGCCTCGGAGAACTCCAGGCCGGTGGCCTTGACGAGCCCCCGGGCGATGGTGGTCTTCCCGCTGCCGGACACCCCCATCACGACCACGTGCCTCGTCGGTGTGTCGGTCATGACGGTCAGTCCTTCCGTGTCGGCTTCGTGCCCGGCTCAGGGTTTGTTCAGGGTCCGTTCCTACCGCACCGTATGCCGTGCGGCACCGCTAGCGCGCGGTGTCGCCGGGCCGATGGGTGGCGAGGTCGTGAAGCTCCTCGCGGGTGGGGAGCCCCTGCCAGTCCCCACGAGTGCTGACGGCCCACGCACCGAGCAACCCCGCCCTCTGCAGCCGCGCCCGGGGGTCAAGGCCGTCGAGGATGCCCGAGATCAGCCCGGCCGAGAACGCGTCTCCAGCACCGACCGTGTCGACGGGCGTCACGGGAAGGGCGTCGGCGTCGTACCGTCCCTCTGCGAGGAAGAGGGTGGCACCGGCGGCGCCCCGCTTGACGGCGACCTGCTCGATGCCGCTGTCGAGCAGGCTTGCCACGGCATCGTCCTCGGGTCCATCGCCCAGGACCGCGAGCTCGTCCTCGCCCGCGACCACGAGCGAGACGTGGGGCAGGAGCCGGCGAAGCGTGGTCGAGGCGGCCTCGCGCGACCAGAGGCGCAGGCGGTGGTTGACGTCGAGCGAGACGAGAACGCCCGCGGCAGAAGCCTGTTCGACGGCCGTCTGGATGGTGGCCGCCGCTGACGCCGAGAGGGCCGGCGTGACGCCGGTGACGTGCAGGACACGGATCCCTTCGAGGTCGGCCCCTGCGAGGTCGTCCGGCGAGAGGGCGGCACCGGCAGAGCCGGCTCGGCGGTACTCCACCCGCGTGAGGTCGGCAGTGCGTTGCTCGAGCAGCATCAGGCCAGTGGGTGCGCCATCGTCGACACCCACGTGGTCGACCGCCACGCCCTCGGCACGCAACGTGCGTACGACCTCGGCACCGTAGGCGTCGCGGCCGACCCTGCCCAGCCACTCGACGCGGTGCCCGAGACGAGCCAGGCCAATGGCGACGTTCGTCTCGGCGCCTGCGAGGTCGGGAGCCAAGGGGGCGCCGAACGCCAGCGGCCGGTCCGAACGCATCGAGACGAGAGCCTCGCCGAGGGTGAGCACCTCGACGGTCACAGGGGCTCCCCCGCCTGCTCGGCCCAGGCCACGAAACTCCGGGCACGGTCACGCAGCGCCTCGAGCGAGCCTCCACTGGCGGCATCGCCGACGAGCGGACCGCCGACACCGGCCCCGATGGCGCCCGCCGCCACGAAGGCCCGGGCCTCCTCAAGTCCCACGCCACCCACGACCATGAAGGGGATGTGCGGCAGTGGGTCACGCAGGGCCTTGAGGTAGCCCGGTCCCGCCGCGGAGGCCGGGAAGAGCTTGACCACCTCTGCCCCAGCCGCGTGGGCGGCATAGGCCTCGCTGGCCGTGAAAGCGCCTGCGGCACAGGGGATCGAGCGGCGACTCGCCTCCGCCACCGCCGGGACGACCGCCGGCGTGACGATGAACTGAGCCCCGGCCTTCTCGACAGCGGCCACGTCCTCGACGCTCAGCACCGTGCCGGCACCGACGAAGGTGCCCTCGGGCGCATGGTGGCGCAGTGCACCGATGGTCGCGAGCGCCCCGGGGGTCGTGAGCGTGATCTCGATGAGTCGGATGCCCTCATCCAACAGGGCCTTGCCGGTCGCGAGAGCGGCCTCCTGCGACGTGCCACGGACGATGGCCATGACCCGGTGCGCCCGGACGAGCGCCGGAAGCTGCCCCGCGTCCATCACCACTCCGCGAAGGTGCCGTCGAGCTGGCGCCACACGGGCCCACGCCAGGCGTGCCCGACCTTGTCGGCGGCCCGCACGGCGGCCTCGTCGATCTCGATGCCGAGACCCGGACCGGTCAGGCGCTCGATGTGTCCGTCGACGAACTCCAGGGGCGAGGTGTCGACGAGGTAGTCGAGGACGTCGGCGCCCTGGTTGTAGTGGATGCCGATGCTCTGCTCCTGGATGAGGTGGTTCGACGTCGCGAAGGCCACCTGCAGGGAGGACGCGAGAGCGAGGGGGCCCAACGGGCAGTGCGGCGCCAGGGCTGCGTCGAACGTCTCGGCGAGGGAGGCGATCTTGCGCACCTCGGTGATCCCACCGGCGTGCGAGAGGTCCGGCTGGACCACGGCCACCCCGGCCTCCAGCACGGGCAGGAACTCCTGGCGCCCGTAGAGGCGCTCCCCCGTGGACACGGGCGTGGTCGTCGACCTGACGAACGCGCCGATGAGGTGTGAGTTCTCGGGCGTCACCGGCTCCTCGAGGAACATCGGCCGGAAGGGCTCGAGCAGTGGCGCGACCCGGCGGGCGTTGGCGAGGCTGAAGCGGCCGTGGAAGTCCACGGCAACGTCCCCGTCCTCACCGAGCACCTCACGGGCGGCAGCCACCCGCGCGACGACACCGTCGACCTCGGCCACGGACCCGAGCGGCGACATGCGACCGCTCGCGTTCATCTTCACCGCGGTGAGCCCGGCCTCGACCTGCTCGGCGATGTGGTCACTGACCTCGTTGGGCTCGTCACCGCCGACCCAGCCATAGACACGGACCCGGTCACGCACGGCCCCACCGAGGACCTGGTGCACGGGCACGCCATACCGCTTTCCCTTGATGTCCCACAGCGCCTGGTCGATGCCGGACACGGCACTGCCCAGGATCGGGCCACCGCGGTAGAACGACCCCTTGGTCATGACGACCCAGTGGTCCTCGATGCGCTCCGGGTCACCACCCAGGATCATCTCGCTGAGCTGCTCCACGGCGGTGCGCACGGTCTCGGAGCGGCCCTCGCACGAGGCCTCGCCCCAACCGACCAGTCCGTCGGAGGTCGCGATGCGCACGAAGAGCCACCGCGGTGCGACGAGGAAGGTCTCGACCTGCTCGATCGTCGATGCCATCGCCGCTCAGCCCTTGGTCGCGCCGGCGGTGAGGCCGGAGACGACGTACTTCTGGGCGAAGAGGGCGATGAGCATGATCGGCACCGTGACGACGGTCGCGGCTGCCATGAGGCCACCCCAGTCGATGGCGGCGTATCCGACGAAGTTGAAGATCGCCACTGGCAGCGTCTTGGTGTCGGCTCCGGAGAGCACCAGCGCGAACATGAAGTTGTTCCACGAGAAGATGAACGCGAGGATCCCCGCCGTCGCGATGCCGGGCGTCGACAGGGGCAGGGTGATCCTGCGGAAGGCGCCGATCGGGGTGAGCCCGTCCACCTGCGCCGACTCCTCGAGCTCGAGCGGCATGCCGTCGAAGTAGCCCATCATGATGTAGACGACGAGCGGCAGCCCCACGAACATGTGGCTGAGGATGAGGACCGTGAAGCCCCCGACCAGCTTGAGGTTGGAGAAGACGTAGAACCACGGCACGAGCAGCGACACACCGGGGATGACGCGCGCCATGAGCACCACGAGCGCCGAACGCTTCATGGCGAACCGGCTCATCGAGTACGCCGCGGGAACTCCCAGCAGAAGCGACAGCACGGTCGAGGCGAACGCCACCCAGAGGCTGTTGAGGATGAACGTGACGTAGTTGGCCTGGTCGAGGACCTTCGCGTAGTTCTCGGAGGTCGGCGAGAAGAGCAGGGCCTTGCTCGTGTCGTAGATGTCGACGTTGGTCTTGAGTGATGCCGCGACCATCCAGATGAGGGGCATGAGGAGCCCGACGACGACGAGGACGAGGGCACCGACCCGAAAGGCCTTGTATGCCGTTCCGCTGCGCATCAGTAGTCCGCCTTCCGGCGCGAGGTGAGGACCCACATGGACCCGATGATGAGGAGGAAGAAGATGATGAGCACCGTTGAGCTGGTGCCGTACTCGTTGTAGTCGAAGCTCAGGCCGTAGGCGTAGACGTTGAGCGTCTCGACCTCGTGGTAGCTGCCGCCGCCCTTGCCCTTGGTCGCATAGAGGATGTCGAAGGTCTTGAGCGCGTCGATGCCGCGCAGCAGGACCGCGACGAGCACCGTGGGCATGAGCAGCGGGAGGGTGATGAAGCGAAAACGCTGCCAGCCACTGGCCCCGTCGATGAGCGCGGCTTCCTGCGGCTCGTCCGAGAGAGAGGTCAGGCCGGCCAGCAGGATGAGGACCACCATGGGCGTCCACTGCCAGATGTCGATGAGCATCGTCGTCCACAGCGCCGACGTCTCGCCGGCAAGCCATGGCTGGGCCGGGATGCCGAACCAGCCGATGACCTGGTTGGCCAGGCCGATGTTGGGGTCGAAGATGAGCCGGAACATCATGCCCACCGCGACAGGGGTCGCCACGAGCGGCATGAGGATCGCGACGCGAACCCACTTCTCGCCCCGGAACGGCCGCCACAGGAGCAGGGCGATGGCCATGCCGAGGACGACCTCGACGATGAGCACGACACCGGTGAACTGCACCGTGCGCCACACCGCGGGCCAGAACCGCGCGGTGTCGCTGAGGACGTCGAGGTAGTTGCGTCCGCCGACGAACTCCTTCTCGGCGCGCACCGACCCCTCGGCGTCGGTGAGGCTGAGGTAGAGGGTCCACGCGACCGGGAAGATGATGAGCACTGCGACGAATGCCATGGCGGGAGAGGCAAAGAGCCACTTGCGATGGTTGTTCGCCCAGCGCGAGAACCCGGAGGTTCCCGTCACGGGCAGGGTGTCAGCGGACATGGGCGCTCACCTTCGATGCTGGTTCTGGCGGGGGGGTGGTGCCGAGCGCCCGCGAGCGCTCGGCACCACCCTCAGGGATGCGTGACCGTGAGGTCAGGCGGTCACTTGGCCTCGTCGTCGAGCAGGGCCTGGAACTTCTTGGCCGCTTCCTCGGCCGACGCAGCCGCGTCCTTGCCGGTGATCGCGTCGACGATCGGCAGACCGACGATCTCGCGGGCCTCGGGGACCTTGACGACCTTGGGGCGGTCGAAACCGACTCCGTTCTTGGCGCCCTCGGCCGCCGCGGCGACGAGGTCCTTCGGGTAGGTCGACGTGGCCTCCGGGTCGTTGGCGACCGAGCTGCGCGCACCAGGGACTCCGGCCTTCTGGTTGGCGAGCGTCTGCTCCTTGCTGGTCGCCCACTCGATGAACTTCCAGGCGTTGGCCTTGTTCTCGGAGGACTCGTTGATGCCGAGCGCCCACGACGGGACGTTGTAGGGCTTGGAGCCGGCGGGGCCGGCCGGGAACGCTGCGAAGCCGACGGTGTCGGAGACCTTGGACTTGGCCGGATCGGTGGCGTTCTTGTACAGGGAGCTCGCCTCGGTGTAGAAGGCGGACTTGCCCTGCGTGAAGATCGCCATGGCCTCGGGCCAGCTCATGTCCGTGCTGACGTTCTTGGGACCGTGGTCGTGGATGAGCCCCCCGTAGTAGGCGTAGGCCTGCTTGGCCTCAGGGGAGTCGATTGCAGCCTTGTCGTCGTCGGTGGCCCACTTGCCACCGAAGCTGTAGAGGTAGCTCGAGAACTGGGTCACTGCGGCGGACTTGCCGGTGCGGGCCACGAAGCCCGCCACGCCGGGGTTGGCGGCCTGGATCTTGGCCGACTGCGCCTTGAGCTCGTCGAGGGTCTTGGGCGGCTCGGAGAAGCCGGCCTTCTTCAGCAGGTCCTTGCGGTAGTACAGGACCTCGGTCTCGGTGATGAGCGGGACCCCCTCGACCTTGCCGTCGTAGGTGGTGGCCTCGACCGGGCCGGGCTGGAAGTCGCTCCAGTTCCAGTCCTTGGCGCCCTTGACGTCCTTGGTGAGGTCGGCGAGGTAGCCGTTCTTGCCGAAGAGCTTGCCCTCCTGCAGGGGGCGGTACATCATCACGTCGAGGTCGCTCGTGCCCGCGTTGAGCTTGACGTTGTACTGGTCGGAGAGCTGGTCCTCGCCGAGCTGGGTGAGCTTGACCTTGAGGCCGGTGGACTTCTCGAACTCGGGCAGCGCTGCCTTGATGTTCTCGGTCCACACGTGGTTGGCCAGGGTGACCTGGATGGTCTTGGAGCCGGTGCTCTGGTCGTCGCCACCGCCGCCGCACGCCGACAGGCTGAGCGCCGCGGCGAGTGCGAGAGCGGAACCGGTTGCTGTGCGTCGCAACACGTCGATCTCCTTCAGTGTCGTGGCCGCTCCCTCGTTGGAGCCGTCGCCGCGGCGGACTACGTCCGTCTAATCGAGTAACTCTAGATACATAAGTATGACTTAGGCAAGCCCCGAAGCCTGATGAGTATGATTTGTTACATGACCACCGCCCCTCGACCCGCCGATGAGATCACCGGCCTGCATGCTCGCCTGGTCGAGAACCTGGGACTGGCCATCTGTGGCGGCACACTCGCTCCCGGCACCGTCCTGTTCATCGACGAGCTGGTCAGCGAGCACGCCGTCTCACGCTCGGTGGTGCGTGAGGCCCTGCGGGTCCTGGCGTCCATGGGTCTGGTCGCCTCGCGTCGCCGGGTCGGCACCCTCGTCCTCGACCACGGGGCCTGGAACGTCTACGACCCCCTCGTCATCCGCTGGCGTCTCGCGACCGACGGCCGCATCGCGCAGCTGCGCTCGATCACCGAGCTGCGCACGGCCGTGGAGCCCCAAGCCGCCCGACTGGCCGCCGAGCGTGCCCTCCCCCTCGAGGCCAGCGAGCTCGTGACCCTTGCCGGCCAGCTCTGGGCCGCGGGTCGGGACGGCCGGATGGACGACTTCCTCGCCCTCGACATCGAGTTCCACCGACGTGTTCTCGCCGCCTCCGGCAACGAGATGTTCGAGCACCTGCACCGCCAGGTGGCGGAGGTGCTCACCGGTCGGCACGCCTACGGCCTCATGCCCCACCACCCCCACGTCGACGCCCTGCAGCTGCACACCGACGTCGCCTCCTCGATCCAGCGTGGGGACGGGGACATGGCCCACGCCGCGATGGTCGCGATCATGGACCGCACCATGGGCGAGACCCGGCAGTTCTGGGCCGACCAGGGTCACTGAGCGACAGCTGGCGCGGTCAGGAGGGCGTCGGTTCCGGGTCGTACCAGCCGTCGCGCTCGTCGGCCAGCGCCCGGAACCGTTCGCGCAGGCCACCCTCGACCGGGCCGGACTCGTCCGCGACCATCTCCTCGCGCACGTGGACACCCCATTCGTGGTCCTCGGCGTCGTCCTCGCCCGCATGCGCGACGCGCAGCACCCGGACCTCGGTGAAGCCCTCCTGGGTGAGCTCGGCCGCGATCTCGTCAGCGGTGTCACGGTCGGGGAAGAGAAGCAGATGCTCGCTCATGACCCGAGAGTATGCCGTCCGCCCACGTCTTGACCTCGTCCCCAGCCGGGTCCGGTCAGGGGCGCCAGAGGACGAGGGCCTGGGACGCCGAGCCCCCACCGGGCCGACGTCGCGGGCGCTCGCCCAGACGGCTCGCGCGGATCTCGCCGCCCGGGCCGACGGAGAAGACCCGAGAACCCCCGGCAGTAGCGATGCGCAGCCGGTTGACCTCGTGGCTCGCCTCGGCCAAGCGGGCCTCGAGCAGGCTCACCTGGTTCTCGAGCTCGAGGATGCGGGCGATCCCGGCGAGGCTGACTCCCTCGTCCTGGGACAGTCGCTGCACCTCACGCAGCAGCTCGACGTCGTGCGCGGAGTAGCGGCGACCACCGCCCCTGGTGCGCGAGGGGGTGACGAGCCCGAGCCGGTCGTACTGGCGCAGTGTCTGGGCGTGCATGCCCGCGAGCTCGGCCGCGACCGAGATGACGAAGAGGGGCGCCTCGTCATCCGGTCGCGGCAGGCGCTGGCGCGTGGACATGGTCAGGCCCTGGCCCTTTCGGTGAGCTCGGCGCGTGGGTCGACACCGTCGGCCTCACGGCGCAGCACCTCGACGGCCTCACGAGCCTTGTCCGACAGCGTGTCGGGCACGATGACCTGCACCTTGACGAGCAGGTCACCGGTCGAGCTCTTGCCCTTGACTCCACGCCCCTTGACGCGCAGGACGCGGCCGGACGGCGTGCCGGGGGCGATGCGCACCTTGACGCTCGTCCCATCGAGGGTGGGGACCGCGACGGTGGCCCCGAGCGTGGCCTCGGCGAACGTCACCGGCAGGTCGAGCGTGAGGTTGTCGCCCTCACGTCCGAAGACCGGGTGCTTCTCGACCGAGACGGCGAGCAGCAGGTCGCCGGCAGCGGCGCCCGGTTCTCCGGGCTGTCCCTTGCCACGCAGCCGGATCTTCTGGCCGTCCTTGACCCCGGCGGGGATGCGGGCGTTGATCGTGCGCCCCTCGGCGGTGCGCAGCGACACCGTCGAGCCCTCGACGGCATCGCGGAACGGCAGCGTCGTCGACGCCTGGACGTCGGCTCCCTTGCGCGGACCACGGGGGGCGCCGTAGCCGGCATAGCCCGCCTGTCCGCCGCGCCCGGCGGCACCCCCGGCTGCCCCACCGAACATCTGGGACAGCAGGTCGTTGATGTCTGCGTCGCCGCCGCCCGGGTAGCCGCCGTAGGACGACCCACCGCCGGTGTCGAAGCGCACTCGTGAGCCGCCACCCCCACCGCCGAAGGCGCTGAAGATGTCGTCGAAGCCACCGTTGCCTCCGGCACCGCCGGCGGTGAAGCGTGCTCCGCCCTGCGACATCTGCCGCACGGCGTCGTACTCCTCGCGCTGCTTGGGGTCCGACAGCACCGCGTTGGCCTCACCGATGTCCTTGAACTTCTGCTCGGCCGCCGCATCACCCGGGTTCTTGTCCGGGTGATGCGTGCGGGCCAGCTTGCGGTAGGCCTTCTTGATCGCCGCGGCGTCGGCGTCCTTGGAGACGCCGAGGATCGCGTAGAAGTCCTTCTCGAACCAGTCCTGGCTGGCCATCAGCGCCTCCTCTCAGGCATCGTCATTCAGGGTCGGCGACCGACACACGGGCCGGGCGCAGGACCTGCTCGCCGGCGCGGTAGCCGGGCTGGAGCACCTGGATGACCGTGGTGGTCGTCGCATCGCTCGGCAGCTCGGTGTTGGTGGGGTCCCACGCGGCGTGCATGAGGGCCTCGTGGTGCATCGGGTCGAAGGCCTCACCCACGGCACCGAAGCGGCTCAGGCCGAACTTGCCGAGGCTGCCCTCGAGCTTGTCGGCGATGGCCGCGAACGGGCCGTCGGTGAGGTCACCGTGCTCGCGGGCGAGGTGGATGTCGTCGAGCACCGGCAGGAGGGTCTCGAGGACGTCGCGCACCGCCCGCTCCTGGACGGCAGCCCGGTCACGGTCGACCCGACGCTTGTAGTTGACGTACTCGGCATTGAGCCGCTGGAGGTCGTCGAGCCGCGAGGCCGCGAGCGCCGTGTCCGGGTGCTCGCCGCTGTCACCGTAGACCGGCGTCTCGTCCGTCACGGGGGTGGCGGCCCCGGCTGCTGCCGGAGCCACCTCCTCACCGTCGTTGGCGGACTCGGTGTTGATCGCGTCCGAACCCTCGTCCGCGACCTCGCCGTCCACGATCTCGCCGTCGAAGATCTCGCCCTCGTCCGGCATACGTGAGTCCGTCACTTCTTGTCCTCGGACTCGTCGTCCTCGACGACCTCCGCGTCGACGACGTCCTCGTCGGAGGGTGCGTCACCCGCCGGGGCGCCCTCGGAGCCGTCGCCGGGAGCCTCGCCGGACTCGCCCTGCTCGGCCGCCGCGGCATACATTGCGGCGCCCATCTTCTGGGACTCCTCGTTGAGGGTGTCGATCTTGGCCTGAATGTCCTCACGGGAGGCCTCGGACTCCGGCTTGATGGCGTCCTTGAGTGCGACGAGCGCCTCGTCGACGGGCTTGCGCGCGTCGTCGCTGAGCTTGTCGCCGGACTCGGCGAGGAACTTATCGGTGGAGAAGACGAGGGACTCGGCCATGTTGCGGGTCTCGGTCTCCTCGCGACGCTTCTTGTCCTCGTCGGCGTGGGCCTCGGCGTCCTTGACCATGCGCTCGATCTCCTCCTTGGACAGCGCGCTGCCGCCCGAGATGGTGATCTTCTGCTCCTTGCCGGTCCCGCGGTCCTTGGCCGTCACGTGGACGATGCCGTTGGCGTCGATGTCGAAGGTGACCTCGACCTGCGGGACGCCACGCGGGGCGGGCGCGATGCCGGAGAGCTCGAAGGTGCCGAGCGCCTTGTTCTGCTGGGCGATCTCGCGCTCACCCTGGAAGACCTGGATGAGGACGCTGGGCTGGTTGTCCTCGGCGGTCGAGAACACCTCGGAGCGCTTGGTCGGGATCGCGGTGTTGCGCTCGATGAGCTTGGTGAAGAGCCCACCCTTGGTCTCGATGCCGAGCGAGAGCGGCGTGACGTCGATGAGGAGGACGTCCTTGCGCTCACCCTTGAGGACACCGGCCTGAAGCGCAGCGCCGAGCGCGACGACCTCGTCGGGGTTGACGCCCTTGTTGGGCTCCTTGCCGCCGGTGAGCTCCTTGACCAGCTCGGTCACGGCGGGCATGCGGGTCGAGCCACCGACGAGGACCACGTGGTCGATGTCGGCGAGGTTGATCCCCGCGTCCTTGATGACGTTCTGGAACGGCTGCTTGGTGCGGTCGAGCAGGTCCTTGGTCATCTGCTCGAACTGCGCACGCGTGAGCGTCTCGTCGAGGTGGATGGGACCGTTCTCGCTCATCGAGAGGTACTGCATCGAGATGTTGGTCGAGCTGGCCGAGGAGAGCTCCTTCTTGGCCTGCTCGGCGGCGTCGCGCAGACGCTGCATGGCGATCTTGTCCTTGGACAGGTCCACCCCGGTGTTGTTCTTGACGATGGTGAGGAGGTGCTGGACGACACGGTCGTCCCAGTCGTCTCCACCGAGCTGGTTGTCACCGCTGGTCGCGCGGACCTGGATGGTCGCGAAGCCGTCCTCCGGGTCCTTGCCGACCTCGAGGAGGGACACGTCGAAAGTGCCACCACCGAGGTCGAAGACGAGGATGAGCTCGTCCTCCTTGCCCTTGTCGAGGCCGTAGGCGAGGGCCGCAGCAGTCGGCTCGTTGACGATGCGCAGGACGTTGAGGCCCGCGATCTCACCGGCCTCCTTGGTCGCCTGGCGCTCGGCGTCGTCGAAGTAGGCGGGGACGGTGATGACGGCGTCCGTGACGGGCTCACCGAGGTAGGACTCGGCGTCGCGCTTGAGCTTCTGCAACGTGCGCGCGCTGATCTCCTGGGAGGTGTACTTCTTGCCGTCGATGTCCTCGCTCGTCCAGTCGGTGCCGATGTGGCGCTTGACCGAGCGCAGCGTGCGGTCGGCGTTGGTCACGGCCTGGCGCTTGGCGATCTCGCCGACGAGGACCTCACCGCCCTTGGAGAAGGCGACGACCGACGGGGTGGTGCGGCCACCCTCGGAGTTCGCAATGATCGTGGGCTCGCCGCCCTCGAGGACGGCGACGGCGGAGTTGGTGGTGCCGAGGTCGATTCCGACTGCACGGGCCATGTGGGTGTCTCCTTGTGTTCGGTGGTGCGGAGTTGAGTTGCCTTCACTCAAGTTAGAACGCGGTGTGCCGTGTGGCAAATCGGTGGCGCTCAAACTTGCGTTCACCTGACTCAACTCTTGACCGGGCCTCGTTGTTCCCCGGGACGCACGAAAGGCCCCCTCTCCGCTGCGGGCACCTGGCGGGGGACGGCAACGACGTGCGGATGCCCTGATGGGGCATCCGCACGTCACGTCGGGCTGTCAGGCCGTCAACCAAGGGGCCCGGGACTCAGCCCACCAGATGGGCGTAGGCCACGACGTTGTCCGCGTAGTGACCGGTCCGGGGGTCGATCTCCCCGCCACAGGTGATGAGCCTGAGCTCGGCGCGGCCGGCCGTGTCGCCGTAGACCTCCGCCGTCGGGAACTTCGCCTTGGGGTAGCGGGCGACGCGGTCCACGACGAACGTGGCGGTGGTGCCGTCCTTGCGGTCGACGATCGCCTTGGCGCCCTTCTTGAGCCTGCCGAGGTTGTAGAAGACCGCGGGGATGCGGCTGCTGTCCACATGGGCGGCGATGACCGCCGGGCCGAACTCACCGGGGGTCGGACCGCCGACGTACCAACCGGCCCGCTGGGCGTCGCGAGGTGCCTCGAGCTCGCCCTTGTCGTCCAGGTTGAGGTCGACGAGGCCCTTGGTGCTGACCTTGATGGAGGGAATGCGCAGTGCCACCGGTGCACTGGGTGCCATGAGGGTGCCGAAGTCCGACGCCGGCACCACGGCCTCCGGAGCCGCCGTGGGCGCGGTCGACTCGGCGGGGGCAGGGTCCGAGGTGGCTGGGGTGGGCGCCGCGGCGGACGCCTGGCTGCTGTCGGGCTGCGGGGGCGGGCCGGGGGCAGTGGCGGCCCTCGCGAGAATCCCGCCGCCGAGCACGAGAAGCACCACGGTGACCACCGCGGCAAGAGCACCGCGGCGGTCACCGAACTTCGTGGAGAGGGACATCAGATGCGGTTGGTCACCTTGCGGGTGGCGAACGCACCGGTGCCCATGGCGGCGAGGAGGAGGCCGCCACCGAGGGCGAGCCCGAGGGCCTGGTTGTTGTCGGCCGTGCCACCGCCACCGGTCTGCACGCCACCGGAGGGGGCCGAGGCGAGCACGCCACAGATCGCCGGGTCGGTCGCCTCGGTCGGCAGCTTCGGGTCGAGTTCGCTCTTGGTCTCCCCGTCGTACTTGCCGTTGTCGTTGTGGTCCACGCCGTGCACGACGACCGCGCTCTTGCCTGCGGAGATCGCAGCGGCGACGTCGGAGGAGACGTTGATGCTGCCCCGCTCATAGCTGATCTTGCCGCCCGGAGCGGTGTCGAAGCGGTCGATGGCGAGTGCGCTCTTGGGAGAGGTGTCCCCGCTCTTGGTGAGTGACACGACGATGGGCCCGTATGCCGGTCCACCCTCGGTCGTGTTCAACGTGCCATTGCCATCCTTGTCGTCGGAGGCGGTGGGGCACTCGTTGCGCGCCTCGGCCCCGAAGTGGATGTGGGCAGCGTGCGGGCTGTCGGCGAGCAGTCCGGAGGCAGCCATGGTCACGTCGATCCGGTTGCCGGTGACGGTGACCATCGCGGTGCCGCTGGCGTCGACCCCGTTGAGGGCCACGGGTCGCAGCTTGGCCATGGTGTTGCCGTCGGCCGAGGTGGCTGCCTGCGCCATGCCGGCGCCGAGCGTGAGCAGAAGCGCCGACCCGAGGGTGGCGGTGCCGAGCTTGATGGTGGTGCGCATGCGGGAACTCCCTTGTTGGTGGGCCCGGCTGGGCCCGTCGCGTGCATCGGACCTTCCTTGTTCGGCGCGGCGGGACCGACGGATTGGATCCTTGGTCGACGAATTTCCCAGCGCTCGGTGTCGCGATCCCCCAGCCTTGGGTGTCAGTGCCGCGTCATACCGTTTCCGGCATGGAAGAGCAGCACCGCACAAGGCGCCTTCGAGTGGTCCGAACCGCCTCGATCCCGCGGGGCTCGGTTTGGGGCAGCGACGGGGAGGTGGGTCTGGACGCGAGCGTCGGCGTGGGCCCGGCTGAGCCCGACCGGGCCGCCTACTGGGCTCAGGTCAACGCCCTGCGGGCCGAGCGGCAGCGCCTGAACGCCAGCTGAGCTCGATTGCCGTGAGAGCGTGAGACCCGTCGGCCACCAGGGAAGGACCACCACCATGCCGTCGTCGGACACGCCGCTGTTGGAGCCGGGCTGGCGCGAGAGCGTCCGAAGCGTCAACGGGGTCGACCTGCACGTGGTCGAGGCCGGAGCCGAGGGCGCACCGCTGCTGGTCCTGCTGCACGGCTTTCCGGAGTTCTGGTGGGCCTGGCGCCACCAGATCACACCCCTGGCCGAGGCCGGTCACCACGTCGTCGTGCCCGACCTGCGCGGCTATGCCACCAGCTCGGCTCCCCAGCAGCTGGACGCCTACCGGCTCGACGTCCTCGCGCGGGACGTGCTCGGGCTCGCCGACGAGCTGGGCGCCGAGCGCATCGACCTCGTCGGCCACGACTGGGGCGGGGTTCTCGCCTGGGAGTTCGCCGCGCGCCATCCCGAGCGGCTCCACCGGCTCGTGGTCCTCGCCGGGCCCCACCCCGACACACTGCTCCGGCAGATCCTGCGGCACCCCACGCAGGGGCTGCGCAGCGCCTATGCCGGCTTCTTCCAGCTGCCGTGGCTGCCCGAGACCGCCCTGAGGGCGTTCGGGTTCGCCGCGCTGCGGGCGTCGATGCAGCGGTCCGCACGCGCAGGGACCTTCGAGCCCGGAGCCCTGGACCGCTATGCCGCGGCTTGGTCGCAGCCCGGCTCCCTCACCGCGATGCTCAACTACTACCGGGCCGTGCGCCTTCGGCGGCCGGGGTCGTCGCCGTCCCGGCACGCGCACCCCACCCTCGTCCTCTGGGGCGAGCACGACGACTTCCTCGAGCAGCACGTCGCCCGCCAGAGCCTCACCCGGTGCGACGACGGACGCCTGGTCGTCATCGAGGACGCGGGGCACTGGCTCCACCTCGAGCAGCCCGACCTCGTCACGGCCGAGATCCTCAGCTTCCTGGGCGCCCCCGGCGACTGACGGCTCAGGTCGTCGCCACCTGCGGCGCCGACGGCGTCGGTTCCTCCCGTGACAGGAAGGGCAGCACCGCCTCGAGGAACTCCGCCGGCCGGCCGGCATGGATCTCGTGGCCCGCATCGACCGTCACCATTGCGGCATCGGGGACGACGGCGACGAGGTCCTCGACCCACTCCACCGGCACGAAGCTCGTGCTGCCGCCGCTCACCGCCAGGACGGGAACCGGCAGCGAGCGCAGGACCTCGCGCCACCGCCGCGACGGGCTGTCGACCTCGGGACGGACCTGCTCCACCACCGCCCAGTCGAACGGCAGGGTGCCCGGCGGCCGCTCCAGCGGCGCCGGCGTCCGAGGGCGCAGGAGACCCACGTCCTCCAGCACGAGCCGCCGGACACCAGGCGACGACACCCCGACGAGGCAGGCGACCAGGCCCCCGAGGGAGTGGCCGACAAGGTCGAGGCGCGCACCAAGGCGCGGGAGCAGCCGGGCGACGTCACCCGCCATGAGCTCGATCGAGTAGGTGCCCGGCCAGCTGCTTGCGCCATGACCGCGCAGGTCCACGGCGTGGACGCGCCGGGCGTGGGCGAGGTTCGCCGCGACCGGCTCCCAGTCGGTCGCGGTGAGCCCGGTGCCGGGCAGCAGGACGACCGGTGGGTGCGTGGGGGCAGCACACGACCACGTGCGGACGTGCAGGCTGACCTCGCCACACTCGTACGACGCGCTGGTGGGCATGGCCCCAGTGTGCGACCTCTGCGGCGATGCAGGAGCCGGGCGCTGGCCGAGGTCGCAGTCGAACGTGACCGGTGTCGCCGGGTGTCAGCCCAGCGAGACGATCATCTTCCCGGTGTTCTCCCCGCGCAGGAGCCCCAGGAACGCCTCCACGCCGTTCTCGATGCCCTCGACCGCTGTCTCCGAGTACTGGAGCTCGCCCGAGGCCAGCCAGTCAGCGACCTCCTCGAGAAACTGCGGCTGAAGGGAGGCGTGGTCCCCGACGAGCATCCCCTGCAGGCGCAGGCGCTTGCCGATGACGAGGGCGAGGTTGCGCGGGGCCGGGGTGGGCTCGGTCGCGTTGTACTGCGCGATCATCCCGCAGACCGCGACGCGGCCGTGCACCCTGAGCGACGAGATCGCGGCCTCGAGGTGCTCGCCGCCCACGTTGTCGAAGTAGACGTCGATGCCGTCGGGCGCGGCCTGGCGCAGCTGCCCCGCGACCGGCGCGTCCTTGTAGTTGAACGCCGCGTCGAACCCGTACTCCTCGACGAGCAGGCGGACCTTCTCGTCGGACCCCGCCGAGCCGATGACCCGCGAGGCGCCCTTCAGTCTCGCGATCTGGCCCACCTGGCTGCCGACCGCGCCCGCTGCTCCGGAGACGAAGACGACGTCACCGGGCGCCAACGACGCCACCTCGAGCAGGCCTGCGTAGGCCGTGAGGCCCGTCATCCCGAGCACCCCGAGGTAGGCCGAGAGAGGGGCGAGAGAGGGGTCGACGGGCACCACGGCGGAGGCGTCGAGGTCGGCGTACTCGCGCCAGCCGAGGTTGTGCAGGACATGGTCACCGACCTCGATGCCGTCGGCGGCGGACGCAATGACCTCCCCCACGGCCCCGCCCTCCATCGGATGATCGAGGCGGAACGGGGGGCTGTAGGACTTCACGTCGTTCATCCGGCCGCGCATGTAGGGGTCGACCGAGAAGTGCACGTTGCGCACGAGCACCCGGCCCTGCTCCGGAGCCGTCACCGCCGCCTTCCGCAGAGCGAAGTCGTCCGGTGTGGGCCAGCCCTGGGGGCGGGCGACGAGGTGCCACTCACGGCTGGACGTGGGAAGTGCTGCAGGCATGGACGGCGTCTCCTCGAGGTGGGGCAGGGAATCGGTACCCGCACCACCATGCTCCCCCGGCGGTGCGAACGATCGGCCGGGAAGGCCGGGCCAGCGACGAGGCCCGGCGCGCCCTGCTCGAGCTGCCGGTCAGCGCAGGCCGCGGGCAAGCAACCGGGCGATCGCGGAGTGGCCGGCCAGCTGGCCGCCGCCGGCGGCCATGAGGACCGTCGCCATGGGCATCGGGAAGGCTGCCAGGTGCGCGAGGTCACCGCCCGCCGTCACCCCGGGCACGCTCGTGCGAGCGAACTCGTCGATCCGCACGCACCCCGACGGGTTGAGCTCGAGACCCAGCTGCTCGGCAAAGGGTGCGGACTGGTGCAGCGTCGGCACGACGAACAGCACCGCGACGTCCTGCGTCGTGCCGTCGTCGAGGCTGACGCGCAGCCCGTCGCCGGTGCGCTCGACGGAGGTCATGCGGGCGGTGAGTACCGGCGCGTCGACGCTGACTCCCTCGCCCAGCTCCTGGCCCTCTGCGAAGACGACGAACCCGCCCGCGATCGGCCCCATCAACGCCGTGTAGTGCCCTGCGGCGCTAGCGCCGATGATCCCGATCCGCGTGCCCTTGAACTCGAACGCGTGGCAGAACGGGCACTGCGCGGCGAGGTCGCCCCAGACGTCCTGCAGCCCGGGGATGGGCGGCAGCTCGTCGCGGACACCGGTGGCGAGCACGACGGCATACGCCGAAAGGACGTCACCACTGGCCAGGGTGAGCCGGAAGTCCTCACCGTCACGCTCGATCGTCTCGACGCGCTCCTCGCGAACGCAGACGGTGTCGTATGCCGTGAGCTCGGCTCGTGCGGCCGCCCGGAACTGAGCGGGTGGTGTGCCGTCGTGCGTCACGACGTTGTGCATGTGGCTCACGGTGGCGTTGCGGTAGGTGCCGTCGTCGAAGAGCGTGGCCTGTCGACCGACCCGCCCAGCGGTGAGGGCGGCCTGGAGCCCCGCCGGGCCCCCGCCGAGAATCGCGATGTCGGTGTGGGAGCGGAGTTCGGTGCGCTGGGAGGTCCTCATGACCCGATCGTCAACCTTCAGGTCGACCTGAAGGCAACCCCGGGGCTCCGCGCGGTTTACGGTGGAGATCCTGACGACCCCCGACGCAAGGAGCACGACATGCCCAGTCTCAAGAAGCTGGCGGTCCTCGCCACGGCCGCGAAGGCCGCGCAGAGCTACGTCCGCGAGAACCCGGAGAAGGCGGACCGCTATCTCGGCAAGGCCGCCGAGTTCGCCGACAAGCGGACGAAGGGCAAGTACTCACGCCAGATCAACGGCGTCGCGTCCAAGGCTCGCAGCACCGTCATCGGCACGGGCCCCCAGGTCGGCGGCACCAGCACCGGGCCGACCACGCAGCCCACCACCCCCAGCGAGCCGGTCGACCCGAACCACACGGCCTAGGGCGGAGCCGCGGCCGGTCCACCCCGGCCCGTGGTGCGCGGCTGCTCGTAGCCACCCTCCGGCGGCACCATCTCGGCCCGCACGCCCAGGAGGCGGATGGGCCGGCGGTCGTCGAGGCCGCGCAGCAGCTCGATCGCTGTCGCGGCGACGACCTCGGGGTCGAAGGTCGGCTCGGGCAGCGTGCGGATGCGGGTCGTGGTGAAGAAGGGCGCGAAACGCACCTTGAGATGCACCCGCGCGCAGGCGCGCCCCTCCCGTTCGATGTCATCGACGACCTGCGCGGCGAGCGTCCGCAGCGCGGCCTCGATCTCCTCGTCCTCGACGAGGTCGGCCTGGTAGGTGGTCTCACGGCCGTGGGCCCGTGCAACCCAGGGTGTGTCGTCGATGACGGTGGGACCCAGCCCACGGCCCAGTCGACCGTAGTGCGGCCCCATGCGCGGCCCGAACTCCGCGGTGAGGACGTCGTCCGAGGCGTTGGCGAGCTGTTGCACCGTCTCGTAGCCGTGTGCGGCAAGGCGCGCGGCGATCCGGTTGCCGACTCCCCAGAGCGCCGTCGTCGGGCGCTCCCCCATGATGTCGAACCAGTTGTCGCGGGTCAGGACGAAGGTGCCCTGCGGCTTGCCGAAGTCGGTGGCGATCTTGGCGCGCACCGTCGTGTCACCGACCCCCACGGAGCAGTGCAGCGACGAGGCCTCGAGGACCTCTGCCCGGATGGCGTCGGCGTGGGCGACGGCCTCGGCCACATCCGAGCCCGGAGTCTCGATACCGACGAAGGCCTCGTCCCAACCCAGGACCTGCACCACTGCGCCGGGATGGGCGCGCAGTGCCTCCATGACGACGGCCGAGGCCGCGTCGTAGGTGGGAGCGTCGACGGGCAGGAACACGGCGTCGGGGATCTTGCGCACAGCGAGCTTGAGCGGCATGCCCGAGCGCACGCCGAAGGCACGCGCCTCGTAGGACGCCGTCGACACGACCGCACGCTCGGTGGGGTCGCCGCGCCCGCCCACGACGAGCGGCAGTCCCGCCAGCTCCGGGTGGCGCAGGATCTCGACCGCGGCGAGGAACTGGTCGAGGTCGACATGGAGCACCCAGCGAGCCATGCGACCCAGTGTGCCGTGCGGACGGGGTCGGCAGGAGGAGTACCTTCAGGTGGACGTGAAGGAGGTGGCGGCGTGGGTGACACGGACGAGAACTGGTCCATCAGCGACCTCGCGAGCCGGTTCGAGCTGCCCACGCACGTGCTGCGGCACTGGGAGTCCATCGGGCTCCTGCAGCCACGACGGGACGCGTCCGGCTACCGGCGCTACGGCCAGGACGAGCTCGTGCGCATCGCGGTCATCCAGCGCAACAAGCTGGCGGGCATGACCCTCGAGCAGATCCGGGTCCTGCTCGACGCTGAGGCCCAGGACCGGCACGAGGTGCTCGAAGGACACCTGCGTGACCTCGAGGGGCGGATGCTCGCCCTCGAGCGGTCGCGCGAGATGACCGAGCACGCCCTGCGGTGCCGAGCCCACGACATCACCGCCTGCCCGCGCTTCGTCGCTGCCGTGCAGGACGTCATCGACGGCCGGGCCCACTTCGTGCCCACGGCCTCATGAGCACCGTGCGCGACCTCACCGTCGTCGGCGGCGGGATCGTGGGTCTGGCCACTGCGGCCGAGCTCCTCCGCCGGCGACCGGGCGCGGACGTCCTCGTCGTCGAGAAGGAGTCGGCGGTCGGGCAGCACCAGAGCGGTCACAACAGCGGCGTCATCCACGCGGGCGTCTACTACGAACCCGGCAGCCTCAAGGCCCGCTTCTGCACCGAGGGCGCTGCCCGCACGCGCGAGTTCTGCACCGAGAAGGGCATCGCCTTCACGAACACGGGCAAGCTCGTCGTCGCCACGACACCCGTCGAGGTCTCGCGGCTGTCTGCCCTGACCGAGCGCGCGCGGGCCAACGGCCTCGCCGTGACCCCCCTCAGTGCCGGGGAGCTGCGCGAGCAGGAGCCCCACATCGTGGGTCTCGCGGCGCTGCGCGTGCACGCCACGGGGATCACGGACTACCCCGCCGTATGCCGTGCGCTCGCCGACGACATCTCGGCCGCCGGTGGGGTGGTGCGCACGTCCACCGAGGTCGCGGCCATCGACGAGTCGTCCGGCTCGGTGACGCTCACCCTGCGCGGTCGTTCCGGCGAAAAGGGCTGGGACACAGTGGAGTCCGCGAGGCACGTCATCGTCTGCGGTGGCCTGCAGGCGGACCGACTCGCGGCGATGTCGGGACTCAACCACGGAGCCGACACCTTCTCGATCGTGCCGTTCCGTGGCGAGTACCACCGCCTGCCCACCTCACGCAACGGGCTCATCGAGGCGCTCATCTATCCCGTGCCCGACCCGGACCTGCCCTTCCTCGGCGTCCACCTCACCCGCACCATCGACGGGGGCATCACGGTCGGGCCCAACGCCGTCCTCGGCTTCAGCCGGGAGGGTTATGGCAAGGGCTCCGTCGACCTGCGCGACCTCGCCGACGTCGCCCGCTTCCCCGGGACGTGGCAGGTCGCCCGAGCCCACTGGCGCACCGGGCTGGCCGAGCAGCGGAGCTCCTGGCGCCGCCGCGCCTACCTCGAGCTGGTCCGGCGCTACTGCCCCGAGCTCACGCTCGATGACCTCCTGCCCGAGCCGGCCGGCATCCGCGCGCAGGCGGTGCTGCGGGACGGGACGCTCGTCCACGACTTCCTCATCCGCCGGACCGACCGCACCGTGCACGTCTGCAATGCGCCGTCGCCCGCGGCGACGTCCGCCTTCCCCATCGCGGCTCACGTCCTCGACCTCGCGGCCGTCGCCGGGTGACCTGGCAGGAGCTCGCCGACCTCGCGGCCCGGATTGGTCCGGTCATGGTCTTCCTCGTGGCCATGACCGTCGTGGCGGAGGTGGCCGAGGTTGCAGGGGTCTTCGACGTCGCGGCGCACTGGACAGCGCACGCCGGCCGGCACCGCACGTGGCTCCTGTGGATCCTCGTCGTCGTGCTGGCCACGGCCTGCACGGTGGTCCTGAGCATCGACACGACCGCTGTGCTGCTCACCCCGGTGGTTCTCGCCCTGACCCGCCAGCTCGGGGTGGCCGCGATGCCCTTCGCCCTGACGACGGTCTGGCTGGCCAACACCGCGTCCCTGCTGCTGCCGGTGTCCAACCTCTCCAACCTCATCGCGCTGCACCGGTTCTCGGCCCTGGGAGTCGGAACGCACGAGTACATCGCTCTCGCCTGGCGACCGGCGCTGGCCGCGATCATCGCGACGGTCGTCGTGCTGTTCCTGCTCCACCGCCGTGAGCTGATGACCCGCTACACCCAGGACCCGCCCGCGGCCCCCCGCGACCGCGTCCTGCTCTGGGTGGGCGGTGCCGTGTGTGTCGCCCTTGGCCCGGCGTTCGTCAGTGGAGTCGCCCCGGCGGTCCCCGCGGCCATCGCCGCGGTGCTCCTCGTCGGGACCCTGGCGTGGCGCTGGCGCGCCCGGGTGTGGACGATCCGGGTCCCGTGGCTCATGGTGCTCGCGGTCTGCGCTCTCTTCGTCGCCGTGGACATCGCGATGCGGCACGGGCTCGAACCGGTGCTGACCGACCTCGTTGGACCGGCCGGTGACAACGACCTGTGGCGCGTAGGCGCCGTCGGTGCCGTGAGCGCCAACGTGGTCAACAACCTGCCGGCCTACCTCGCGCTCGAACCGGTGTCGGACGGCTCACCACAACGGCTGATGGCCCTGCTCGTCGGCGTCAACGCAGGGTCGGTCGTCACCGTGTGGGGCTCGCTCGCGACCCTGCTCTGGCGGGACCGGTGTCGACGCGCCGGAGTCCGGGTCGACGCCTGGCCGTATGCCGTCCGCAGTCTGGTGTGCGCTGTGGCCGCCGTGTCCGCTGCCCTCCTCGCGCTCAGCCTGGCGTGACGGCCTGCCGCAGCCAGGCGGCGACCTCGGCGGCGAAGCTGCCCGGGTGGCGGGCCCAGACGAAGTGGTCGAACGCCGGGCCCTCCTCACCGGCGCCGCGTGAGACGAACCGGTGCTCCACGCGGGCGCGAGCGAGCTTGCCGACGAGGTTGTCGACCGAGCCCTGCGGTGCGAGCGGGTCGTTGTCGAGGGTGACGGCGAGGACGGGCAGGTCGATGCCGGCGAAGTGCGGTTCCACTGCTGCGGGGCCGCTCCCGAGGACGAGGTCGCCACGTCGGGCAAAGCGGGCCCACTCACGCATCAGCCGTCGGGGCTGGCGCCCGCCGAAGCCCAGCCGGTCACCCGGCCAGTGGCCACTCAGGGCCGCGACCGCACCGAGGAGCTGCGTCTGGGCGAGGAGCCTGAACCGACGCGGGAACCCGCGCCAGTAGGGAGACCCCGAGCCGATGAGCACGAGGGCGCTGACCCTCAAGGGGTGGGCCGCGAGGTGGATCATCGCGACCTGGCCACCGAAGGAGTGGCCGACGAACGCCAGCGGACGCCGGGCATACCGGGCCTGCGCCACAGCGACGGTGGCAGCGACGACGTGATCGGACACCGCGGCATACCCGAAGTCGTTGCGCCGGCTGGCCAGCGGACGGCTGGCACCTTGGCCCGGGAAGTCGGCCACCAGGGTCGCGACCCCCTCTCGGGCCAGCGCCGCGGCGAAGGGGCCGTAGTAGCCGGCGCCCACCCCCAGAGCGGGGAGCAGGATGGCCACGGGGTCACCGACACCTCCGCCGTCGACCCCGACGACCGACGTGTGGCCCCCACCGGGCAGGTCCAGGTCGCTCACGTGATCCACGCGAGAACCGTAGGCCAGTGCCTCTCAGCGGTCACGAATTGGACACGCGCCCCGTGGCGCCCTTCCCTCACGCGGCGCCCCCGTGCAGGATCGGCCACGAGGACAGGGGACGACAGTGCGAGACAACATCCGACGGGCCATGGCAACGGCGCCAGCCGGGGCAGTCGTCGCCGCAGCCCTCGGAGCCTGTGGCGCACTCCCTGCTGACGGTCCCGTGGCCGGCCCGCAGCCCACGGCCCAGTCGGCGGCCATGGCCACGACGGCCCCACCGACGGTTGACGAGGCCACCACCCCCACGCCCGCGACGACGTCTCCGTCCACTGCGCCGACCGCGACCCTCACCACGACACCGAGCGCATCCCCACGGGCCAGCGCGCCGGCGAAGCCGAGGCCCACCAAGACCCGCTCGACGTCCACACCGAAGCCGACGACCCCGGCGCCCGGGCCAACCGCCACGCGAACCCCCACGCGGAGCGCGACACCGACGGCCACGGCGACCCCGGACAAGCCCCAGCCGGAGCCCACCCCGACGGTTGCCCCGCGCACGGACCTCCGCATGGGCGACCACGGCCCCAAGGTCCTCGCCCTCCAGAACCGCCTGTCCGAGCTCGGCTACTGGCTCGGCCAGCCCGACGGCGACTTCGGCTTCCTCACCGTCCAGGCCGTCTGGGCACTCCAGAAGTCCGCCGGTCTCTCCCGCGACGGCGCGGTGGGTCCGGCGACCCAGCAAGCGCTCACCAACGGCGTCCGGCCACAGACCCGCCTGAGCGGCAGTGGCATCGACATCGACCTCGGCCGCCAGATCCTCATGATCGTGCGCGACGGCCGCGTCCAGCACGTGCTCAACACCAGCACCGGCGGGGGGTACGAGTACAAGCAGAAGGACGGCGACACCGCCATCGCGCAGACCCCCAAGGGCACCTTCTCGGTCTACTACGTTGTCGACGGCGAGGACCAGGGCTTCCTCGGTGACATGTGGCGGCCCCGATACTTCAACGGCGGGTATGCCGTCCACGGCTCACCGTCGATCCCCGCGTACCCGGCCTCGCACGGCTGCGCCCGGGTGAGCAACGCGGCGATGGACATGATCTGGGCGCGCGACCTCATGCCCAAGGGCTCGACCGTCCTCGTGCGCTGAGCCACGCATCGAGGAGGCGGAGCCCGTGCCGGTCACCCGCGGCCGAGTGCCCGCACATCGGTGGCCCCGATGAGGCGGCCGACGATCGCGTCGACCCCGGCGGCGTTCGGGTGGTCGCCGTCGTCGTCCAGCAACGGCCCGGCTCCTCCAGCCCCGACGAAGGGAGCTGCGAGGTCGACGCAGCGGGTCGACGAGAACTCGGCTGCCCGGCAGATGGTCTCGTTGGTGTCCACCGTCAGGGCCCTGCTCCAGGCGAGCTCGGCCGCCCCACCCGGCACGATCGAGGGTTCCCCGTCCGGGGAGACGTTCCAGTAGGTCCCGACGAGGACCTGTGCGTGCGGACCGGCCAGCTGCCGCACATCTCGCAGGAGGGTCTCGAGGTGCTCCCCCATCACCGAGACCAAGGGCCCGTAACAGGCTGGGTCACAGCCCCCGGCTTCATACCGGTCGTCCGCGGGCCCGAGGTCGTTGGCGCCGACGATGACCAGCAGCACGTCGGCCGAGGCGACCACGTCCCGGTCGATGACGCTCGCCCTGAGGTCGCCCTCGGTCGATTCCGCGGTGGACCCGGGCTGCCCGAGGTTCACGGCAGAGACCCGCCCTCCCGAACGCGCAGCGAGCGCGCGCGCATAGTCGGCGGGGATCCCCTCGCAGTCGCAGGCCGTACCGGACATCACGGAGTCACCGATCCCCACCACCCTGGTCGTCGGGGCGCGTGCACCAGGGGTGGGTTGGGTGGAGGTGGGGGATGGCCGGTGAGGCGGGTCGGCCGTGTGCGTGTGTGCCCCGGGCAAGCCGGGCAACCCGGGCAAGCCGAGCAAGCCGAGCAAGCCGAGCAAGCCGAGCAACCCCAGCACTACGACGGTCGCAGCCATGGCGGCGAGAAGGACCACTCTCGCGCTCCAGCGAGCTGGCACTAGATGCCGGACTGGTTGAGCCAGCGCAGGGCGGGAAGGAGGTAGGCGCGATAGTTCTTGTAGTTGTGGCCGCCCTGCGGGAAGGTGATGCGGCTGAGGTTCTGGTCAGATCCGCCCAGCGCCAGCAGCGGAGTCGATGCGGACCACGCCTCGCGGTCCTGCTTGCCCACGACCACGAGCAGTCGAGCGCCACCGAGCCCGTGCCGCCCGTAGAGCCACTGAGGGGAGTTCTGCTCGCGAGCAGTTCTGCTGCCATGGAAGAGGTCGCCCGTCGTGTCGTCGGTGATCGCGTCGAAGTAGCCGCCGAAGGAGACTCCCGCATGGAACTCCGTCGGTCGACTGAGCAGGACCTTGGCAGCGCAGAACCCTCCCGTGCTCCAGCCCATCACTGACCACTCGGACCCCGGAGGGGACACCCGGAAGTGCCGCGTGAGGGCGGAGGGGACGTCCTTGGTCAGCCAGCTCAGGGCCTGCGGGCCACCGGGGACGTCGGTGCACTCGGTGTCGCGCGGCGGGTCGATCATCAGCGGAGGGAAGACCGCGACGAACGGCTTGACGCTGCCGGCGGCGATGGCGCGGCTGGCGACTGCCCCGAAGTCGTACTGCTGGAACACCCTCTTCGGCGCGCTCGGCTGCCCGGGAAGGAACATGACGACCGGGAACCTCGTGGCCGCGTACCGATGCTCGCTGTACTGGGGTGGGAGCCACACGAGGGTGTCGAGCCGACTTCTCGAACCCGCCACCCCGACAGTCATGACGTGACGCGTCCCCGAGCCGTGTCCGCCAAGACGGGGGCCCTGCACGAAGTGGGCGGTGCCCGATGCTCCGCCGGCCACGATCGGCGCCGCCTGCGATGTCTGGCCGAGGAGGTCAGCCCAGGTGTCATAGAAGCCGTACTGGTTGTTGACGACAAGGAAGACCGTGAAGACCGCCAGCACCTGCGCGGCCACGACGAGACCGCCTCGAGCCGCAAGCTCTGCAGCGCGACGGTCTGGGCCGCCCCGAAACCGGACCACCACGGCGGTCACGGCAGTCGCACCCGTGAGGAGGACGCTGAGGACCAGCAGCGGCTGCGAGGTGAGATCGAGCACGGCACCCTCCTGAGTCCTGTTCTTGGACAGTAGGTCCTCAAGGAAACGCGTGTCACACGGCGTTCAGCCGCGGCTCAGGTGAGCGGCGGGTCGGCGATCTCGGCGCGCCTCGCCAGGGCCAGACAGCCGCCGACGGTGGACACGAAGCCGAGGAGGGCGAGGACTGCGCCGCCGGCGCGGACGCTGTCGCCGAGGAAGGCGAGGCCGATGCCCGCCGGGACCACTGTCTCCACGCCGAAGGTCACGGCCGCCACCACGGTCACCGGTCCGGCGGTGAGCGCGAGTGCGTAGCAGGCGAAGCCCACGACCGAGTATCCGACCAGGGCCCAGAGAACGGGGTCACGAGTACCCGACCACCAGGGGTGCGGGATGACCAGAACTCGCGCCGCCAGGCCGACTCCGCCGAAACCCAGCCCAGCCCCCACCGACAGGAGGACCAGCGAGGGGCGGCGGCGGGGGAAACGGATCCGGAAACCCGTCCAAGGGCTTGCCGCCTCGGCCTCGCCGGCACGGACTGCTCCGCCCGCCGCGAGGAGAGCGAGAGGAAGGACTCCGGCCAGCAACAGCCAGGTCTGGGGTCGGGTCAGGGTCCCTGCCTCACTCGGTGAGGCGCTTGCCGCCAGCGCCACGAGCCCGACCCCGATCGCGACCAGGGCCACGAGCTCACCAGTCCTCACGCGGACCCCGAGGAAGAGGATGGCGAGCACGACGGTCACTGCGACGCTCGAGGCGACCACTGACTGCACCAGGAACAGCGGCAACGTCCTCAACGCCACCACCGAGGCCAAGAAGCCCGCGCCATCGAGGAGCATTCCGACGCCGAACAGGCGCGCAGACCAGAGCCGGTGTGCCAGGCGACTGGCCGGCGGCACGGCTGCAAGACGGCGCATGCCGACCGCTTGGAGCACGGTCGCGGCACCGTAGAAGAGCGCTCCTGAGAAAGCGCCGAGAAGGCTGAGGACCACCGCCCGATCCTCTCAGCAGGCAACGCCGTGCTCCCGTCTGCGTTCGGTACTGTGACGTGACGGGACCCGGTTGCACGTCCCGCTCACCGCGCGCACGGAGGTATCGATGGGTTTCGGCGGCGGGAGGTCTGACCGGGCCGCCGGGATGGACGACTCCGAGATCTCCTCGAAGACCTGCCCGGACATCCTCAACGTCGTGGTCCCGGCGGGCGCGGTCCTCGTGGCCGTGAGCGACCTCCACCTCGCCCCCCGCGCGACCGAGATCTCCTCTCGCACAACGGATGCCATCATCGAGCGGCTGGCCGCGGACCCGGTGCACACCGTGGTGCTCGCGGGGGACATCCTCGAGCTCCTCGGCTTCCCTGAGTCCGGACCGGCGCAGGTCCTCGACGCCCACCCCCGCTTCGTCGACGCCTTGGCTGCCGTCGTGGCTGCTGGTGGACAGGTGGTCTACGTGGTCGGCAACCATGACGGTGACCTGGCCTGGGACCAGGACGCCGTGACGCAGGTCCTGGCTCGCCTGGAGGTGAGGCTGGGCCTCGCAGCGGAGATCCTCTTCGAGGGCTCCCCTCAGGCTCCACCTCATCGGGTGTGGGTGGAGCACGGTCACCAGCTGGACCCGTTGAACAGCTTCGTCGACCAGCGCAACGCCCTCGACTCACCGCTGGGCCACCACGTCGTCCGGCAGGTGCTGCCGCAGGTGGAGGCGGTGGGAGCGACGTGGCTCAGGGACACCCACGAGCTGGCCGACGCCAGTGGCTTCCCCTCCTACGTCGCGTCACGACTGACCTACCGCAGGATGGGTCGCCATCTGTGGTGGCTGCTCATACCGCTGGCGATCCTGGCCCTGCGCACGCCGGAGCTGGTCGAGCTCCTCTCCGGGAATCCGACGGCCACCGCCTGGTCCCACCGCGCCCAGTCCGTCGCGGTGGGCGCGCTCCTCGACCTGGTGCTGGTGGTCGTCGTGGTGAGCTACGTGCTGCGTCGGACCTGGCGCACGCTGAGCAGTCTGGGTCTCGGGGAGCGGGGCAGCGGGCAGAACGTCGCGGCCCGGCAGCGCGCCCTCGAGCTCGTGGACGCCGGCTACTCCGGCATGATCACCGGCCACACTCACCGTGCCGAGCTGCACTCGGTGCGCGCCGGTTTCTACGCGAACACCGGGTCCGGAACCGCCGTGGTCGAGGCCGTCCGGGCCAGGTTCGGTCTCCCACCGGCCTACCTGAGGTCCCATCAGGTGTGCTGGGTCGAGTGCGTGGTGGCGCAGCGACTCCAGGTCCGGCTCGTACTCGGCCGTTCCCCCCTCCCCGGGGCGAACCGGCTGGAGCGCCTCGTCACCATCGGCCACAGGCCGCCCCAGCACACCGTCAGCGTGGTCGCGGCCTGGCCCGAGGGCCCGCCGGGCGAAGCCGCGCGCGCAGTCCCGGGCAGCGATCCCGCAGTGACCCCTCTCGTCACCCCTGCTGCGAACAGCTCGGAACAGGCCCCGGTCTCCCCACGTGCAGTGTCTCCGCGAAGGGTTCCGGACGCGGGTGCGAAGTCGCCGGCCCCCACCGCCCGCTGGAGCTCACCGGGTCGGTTCGCGCCCTCCGCGCTCGGTTGGCTTCTGCTGGCCTTCGGGGTCGCCACGCTGGTGAGCGCGCTGGTACCACGGAGCCGGGAGCGACTCGACGAGATCGCGCTCGTCGTGCCCGAGCCCGCCTCCGCGGCGGCCACCGCAGCCACGGCGGCCCTCGGCCTCCTTCTCGTCTACCTGGCTCACGGCCTCCGGCGGCGCAAGGCGAGGGCCTGGCGCGTGGCCGTCGGTGCGACGGCCCTGCTGTTCGCGATCCAGGTGTTCGACAGGCGAATCCTGCATGCCATCGTGGCGGTCGTCGTCCTCGGCGTGCTGGTGCTCGCCCGCCGGGAGTTCTACGCCCTGGGCGACCCCGCCACCAAGCGCCGGGCCGGCCGGGTGTTCCTCGTGCTGCTCGCGGTGGCCCTCGCCTCGGGAATGCTGCTCATCCGCCTCTACCGTCACGAGGTCGTCGGGCACCCGTCCTGGGTCGAGCAGGTGCAGCACGTGGTGCTGGGGCTGGTCGGCGTGACGGGGCCGGTCCCGTTCCTCACCGATCGGGCCGACGACGTCGTGTCGTTCACCCTCATCGCCTTTGGTCTCCTCATCGCCTTCATCACGACGTACCTCGTGCTGCGTCCACCGGACTCCTCCGCGGCATCGAGCGACGAGGACCAGCAGCGACTCCGAGCCCTGTTGGCCATGCAGGGGCATCGCGACTCCCTCGGCTACTTCGCCCTGCGCCACGACAAGGTCCTCGCCTGGTCACCGAGCGGCAAGGCGGTGGTGGCCTACCGGGTGATCGGTGGCGTCGCCCTGGCAAGCGGTGACCCCATCGGGGACCCCGAAGCCTGGCCGGGGGCGCTGGAGGTCTTCCTCGAGCGTGCCCGCACCCATGCCTGGGTCCCGGCGGTGCTGGGCTGCAGCGAGGCCGGTGGCAAGGCATGGCGACGTGCTGGCCTGGACGTCCTCGAGCTCGGTGACGAGGCGGTGCTCGACGTCGGCCGGTTCAGCCTGCAGGGTCGCGCCATGCGCAACGTGCGCCAGGCCGCCGGCCGCGCCGTCCGCGCCGGCTACCACGTCCGGGTGCGACGGATGGCCGAGATCCCCGACGACGAGCTCGCCCAGCTGAGCAGCGCCGTCGCTGGGTGGCGTGGGGCGGGCAGGGAGCGTGGCTTCTCCATGGCGCTCTCACGGTTCGCACAGCGCGAGGACGACGAGTGCGTCGTCGTGAGCGCCCACGTGGCAGGGCGCGTGGTGGGGGTCCTCAACTTCGTGCCGTGGGGCGCCGATGGTCTGTCCCTGGACCTGATGACCCGCGACCGTGAGGCCGACAACGGCACCAACGAGTTCCTCATCACCGAGCTCGTCGCGGCCGCACCCGGGCTGGGCGTCACCCGGGTCTCACTGAACTTCGCGGTCTTCCGGTCCACCCTCGAACGCGGTGAGCGCCTCGGCGCGGGTCCCGTCACCCGGGTGTGGAGCAGGCTCTTGGTGTGGGCCTCGCGCTGGTGGCAGATCGACTCGCTCTACCACTTCAATGCCAAGTTCGCGCCGAACTGGTACCCCCGCTACGTCTGCTTCCCCAGCGGGAGGGACCTGCCCCGGATCGCGGTCGCCGCACTGGAGGCCGAAGCGTTCCTCGCTCTGCCCCGACCGGGTCTGCGGTGGCTCCGTGAACCCGTCGCGGGTGAGGAGGAACAAGACGTGGACCGCGGTGTGGCTCCCGCAGCGGGTGAGCACGCTCCTCCACCTCCGACGCCGCGCTCGCGCCGCTGACGGACAGTCCGTCTGGCACCGCCGCGTTCCGCTCCACTCGCCGGAATCTCGGCGCGTCGAGCGCTCAGCGGCGCATCGAGGGAGCCGAGGCCTCGACGGCTTCGCGCGGGAGCGTCTCGCGCGCCCGGGTCCACGGGACGGCCGCGACCAGGCTGAGCACCCCGGTGACCCCGAACGCGAGCGCGAAGCTGCCGGAGTCCACGAGAGCGCCCGCCAGGACGGGTCCGATGATGGCACCCGCGTCGGCCGACATCTGGAACGCCGCGAGCGCCGGTCCACCGTTGCGCTCGCGCCCGATGACGTCGGCGATGGCGGCCTGCTGGGAGGGGTTCAGCGCTCCGGAGCCGAGGCCGGCAATGATTGAGAACACCACGAGGATGGGGAAGGTCGTCGCCAGCCCGGTCGCGATCGTGGCGACTCCAGCGACGACGAGTCCACCGATGATGAAGGGGCGGCGTCCGACGGTGTCACTGAGCCGCCCGGCGACGTTCATGCCGACCGCGTTGCCGGCGGCATAGATCGCGAGGACGGCTCCCGCGAGCCACGGCTCCTTGCCGATGTTGGCCGCGACGAAGAGCGGGATGATGGCGTTGCGCACCCCGAAGTTCGCCCACCCGTTGGCAAAGCCCGACACGAGTCCAGCTCGATAGGCGCTGTCGCGCAGGCCTTCTCGCGCGCTCATCATGGGCAGCACCGGAGCGTCGGGCGGGGGCCGCAGCGAGTGTCCGTTGATGAAGATGGCGACCAGTGCCGCCGCGAGGACGAGCGCACCGGCATACGCCAGGAAGGGCACGCGCAGGCCGAGCCCACCGAGAGCGCCACCCACGGCGGGTCCGCCGATGCCGCCGATGAGGAAGGCCGAGCCGTAGGCCGACGACACCCGTCCGCGGATCGACGGGGGCGCGAGTCGCACCATGAGCGCAGTGGCGGACACGGTGAACATCACCGAGCCGATGCCGCCGAGGCCGCGGAAGACGACGAGCTGCCAGTAGCTCTGGGCGAAGGCCGTCGCCGCCGTCGACGCAGCCACGATGAGCAGCCCCGTGAGATAGATGGGCCGCTCGCCGAGCCTCACGATGAGCGCACCACCGGCCGGCGCGAAGACCAGGCGGAAGAACGCGAAGACGCTGACGACGATGGCGCTGGCCGTGGCACCGACCCCGAAGCTCTGGGCGAACTGCGGCAGGACCGGTGAGATGAGCCCGAAGCCGAGCGCGATGACGAAGGCTGCGGCGACGAGGACCCAGATCTCGCGCGGGATGCGGATACGCGCGACCGGCGCGGAGATGGGGGTGGTCATGGCAGGGACAAGTATGCCGCGCATCCGGGGCATTCCCCCCGCGTGCATTTCTCACCCAATTCCCCCCAAAAGCACGGACACGCCGACGGGGCGTGCATATCGGGGGAATTGGGTGAGATGCGTACGGGTCAGGGGGTGAGGAGGAGGGCTGCCGCGATGGGGATGAGCGATGCCACGACGACGAGCGTGTCGGCCGGGCGCCATGGTGCGGGAGCGAACCACGTGCGCCTCGACGCCGACGCGAAGCCGCGCGCATCCATCGCCACGGCGAGGTCGGCCGCCATGCGCAGGGTCCGCACGAGCAGCCCGAAGGTGGCCGTCGCGAGGTCGCGCACCAGAGCCACCGGCCGCCGCGCGTCCGTGCCGAGACCACGCACACGCCGGGCCAGTGAGATCTCCGACCAGACCGCACCGAGGGTGTGGACCCGCTGCAGCGCGGCGGCGAGGGCCACGACCGGGCGGGCCGGCATACGCAGGCGTTGGGCGAGATGGTCACCGAGCCGGTCCGGGTCGACCAGGGGAAGCAGCACGGCCGACGGCAGGACGATGATGACCACGCGCAGGCCCGCCGTGACGGCGGTCGCCGTGTCGTGCCCACCGAGCAGCCAGGTCGACCAGCCGACCGAGAGCCCACCGAGCAGTCCGGGCACCAGTCGGAGGACCACGCGCCGCAGCCGGCCACTGGGCCGAGCTCCCACCCCGGGAGCCGACAGGGCCAGGCAGGCCAAGGCCACCTGGACGGCAAGGACGACGAGCGAGGTGTGCCAGTGGCCCGGGAGGATTCCGGCCGGGATGGCGACGATCGCCGACACCAGCAGCGCCAAGGGTCCGGCGTGGGCGGCGAGGACGCGGCGCGGCTGGGGAGGCGGCGGTTCCTTCGGCGGCGGGGTCAGCTCGACCACTCCGTCGGAGCGTTCGACCACTGCCGCATCGTGGGTCGAGACGAGCACGGCACCCCCGGCGCGTCGATAGGAGTCGAGCAGCCCGACGACCGCGGCCCAGGTGTGCCGGTCCTGGCCGACCGTGGGCTCGTCGGCGAGGAGCAAGGGCGGCTGGTGCAGGATCGCGGAGGCGATGGCGAGGCGCCGCTGCTCGCCGCCGGAGAGCTCGCGTGGGTCGGCGGTCTCGAGGTGACCCAGTCCGAGGCTGCTGAGCAGGGCGTGCGCCTCGACGACTCGCTCGGGGGTCTCCTCCCCCAGCGCCCGGCTCGTGACCAGGACCTCGTCGAGGACGGTGCGTCCGAGAATCGTGGAGCTCGACCACTGCGGCACCCAGCCGAGTCGACCGGCGAGCGCGTGCGTCGACAGCTCGGAGACCGGCTCGTCGCCGGCGGTGACCGCACCGTCCGACGGTGCAAGCGCCCCGGCGAATGCGAGCAGGACCGTCGACTTGCCCGAGCCGCTCGGCCCCACGAGCGCGGTGGCCGTGCCCGGCGCGGGCGCGAGCTCGGCCTCGAGACGAGCAGCGGTGGAGGTGCGGGTCGAGCCGTCGAGGAGACGAACGGTGCGCTCGATCGTGAGCGGCGTCGCTGTGACCTCCTGCCCTCGCGCGGATGCCGGGGCAGCCGACAGGGCTCCGGACACGAGTGGGGTGGGCGGCGGCGCGTCCGGGACCCAGATGCCCATGTCGAGCAGCCGCTCCCGCTCGCCAGCCAGCACGTCGCGCACCGGTCCGTCGGCGACGAGTGCGCCCTGCGCGTCGAGGACGAGCAGGCGGTCGACGAGGTCGACCCATGGTCCGAGGACGTGCTCGACGACGACGGTCGTGATCGGGTATGCCGCGAGCGCGCGTCCCACGCTCGTCCTCACCTGGGCGGCGTGGCCGGGGTCGAGCATGGCGGTGGGCTCGTCGAGCAGCAGGACAGTGGGGGCCAGCGCCAAGGCGCCCGCAAGTGCCAGCCGCTGCGTCTCACCTCCGGACAGCGCACCGGTGGGGGTGTCGAGGGGCAGGGGCAGTCCCACCGCGCCCACTGCGGAACGGACGACGGCCGGCATGTCCGCACGCGGCATACCGACGTTCTCGAGACCGAACGCGACGTCTCGGCCGATCGAGGAGGCGACCACCCCGGCACCCGGCTCCTGCAGGACGAGCCCGACCTCGCCGGCGCGCGCACCCGGTGCGTGCCCGTCAATGAGGACCGAACCCGTCAGCTCGCCGGCGTCGGCGGTCTCGAGCAGCCCGGCGATGGCGCGCAGCAGGGTCGACTTGCCCGACCCGCTCGGACCGGCGAGGAGCACCCGCTCGCCGGGCGCGAGGGACAGCGAGATGTCGCGCAGGACGGGTTCGCGCCGGCCGTAGGGGCGCCATGTCACGCCGTCGAGCGTGACGTGGCCACCCGTGGCCGGCGTGGCAGGGCTCACCGCCTGCTCAGACAGCGCGCGTCTCCCGATGCTCCTGGCCGGGCGGAAACGCGTTGAGGGCACCTGCCGCAGCCAGGGCCCGGATGAGCAGCCACCCACCCGCACCGGCGACGACCGCGCCCGAGAGGGCGAGGATTCCGGCGTAGGCGAGCTTCCACGCGAAGGACCAGTCCGGGAACCAGGTGAACGACTCGTAGACCGCCTCGAACGGCCCGGCGAGCGCGCCGGCGAGCACGGCCGCAGCGATGCCGAACGCGCGGTAGCCCAGGAGCGCGAACGCGATCTCGGTGCCGAGCCCCTGGACGATGCCGGAGACGAGGGTCGTGGCGCCCCACTCCGTGCCCGGGACCATCGAGACGAGCGCGGCGACGACCTCGCAGAACAGGGCAGCGCCCGGGCGACGCACGACGAGGCCGCCGACGACCCCCGCAAGGAACCAGGGTCCGACGAAGAGGCCACCCAGCGGGGCGAACCCGAAGGTGAGCGCGCTCAGGGGACCGTTGTAGAACACGCCCCAGCCCCAGAACGCGACGCCGAGGGCCGCGCCGAGGAAGGTGATCGTGAGGATGTCGACGGTCCGCCACCCCGTGAGGGGGCGGGTCGCGAGGATGCTCCGGGCGCGCGGGAAGCCGCCCGAGGTGCCGGCGTCGGTGGCCGGCTCCGTGGTGTGTGTGTCCATGAACTCTTCTCCCGTGGTCTCCGGCACAGGGCCGTTGGATACCTCGGGGAGGTGGCCCGACGGCCTACGCGGTGCAGGCCGTGGGTTCACCTGAGACTCGACTCCCTACGCCGGTGCGAACCGGATCAGGTGTGAGGGTCAGCGGTTTCCCGCACTCTCAGCGCTGGTGCGCTCCCCTGTCGTTTGACGCTCGTCACCCTACTCCCTGTGTGGCAGGGTGGAGAAGGAGAGGGCCTGCGTGTGCGGGCGCCGACGACGTTGAAGGAGTGACCATGGGCAGCATGGTGTGGAAGATCCTCGGGACCGGCTCGGCGATCGTCGCGGGCATCGCCGCGACCAAGGTGGCCGACCAGATCTGGCAGAAGGCGGGGCAGGACGCCAAGTTCGACCCCAAGGACCCGGACTCGCCGTTCGTCACGGCGCTCGCGTATGCCGCCCTCACGGGTCTCGCCGCCGGCGTCGCCCGCACGCTGACGACCCGCAAGGCCGCCCAGTTCTATGCGAAGTCCGCGGGTCACAAGCCCAAGGAGATCCTCGACCGCGACATGTGACGCGTTCGCCTGCTGCGCCGAGGACCTCAGGTCAGGGCGCGGGCGATCGGGACACCGGCCCGGTAGGCGAGGTGCAGGTGGCTCGGTGCGTCGAGCACGGCCAGGTCGGCTGGCCCACCGACGGCGATCCGGCCGACGTCGGTGCGTCGCAGGGCCTTGGCCGACCCGGCCGTCGCTGCCCACACCGCCTCACCGGGCGTCATCCCCATCTCGCGCACGGCGAGGGCGATGACGAACGGCATCGAGCTCGAGTAGCACGTGCCCGGGTTGCAGTCGGTCGCGAGCGCCAGGGACACCCCGGCGTCGAGCAGGCCCCTCGCGTCCGGGTAGGGCGAGCGCGTGGAGAACTCGACTCCCGGCAGCAGGGTCGCCACCGTCGTGTCCGCGGCTGCGACGAGGGCGTCGACGTCGGCTGCGGAGAGGAAGGTGCAGTGGTCGACGCTCGCGGCACCGAGCTCCACCGCCAGCTGCGCCCCTGGCCCGTGACCGAGCTGGTTGCCGTGGACGCGCAGGCCCAGCCCAGCCTCGCGGGCGGCCAGGAGCACCGCCCGGGACTCGTCTTCAGTGAAGGCGTGAGGCGAGTTCGGCTCGCAGAAGACGTCGGCCCACTTCGCATGGGGCGCACAGGCCTGCAGCATGGGCCCGAGGACGAGCTCGAGGTATGCCGCCCGCTCACCGCGCGCTTCCGGTGGCACCACGTGCGCACCGAGGAACGTCGTCTCCGTGGTGAACTCACTCGCCAGACGCAGGGCGCGCGCCTCGTCCTCGACGGTGAGACCGTAGCCGCTCTTGATCTCGACGGTGGTGGTGCCCTGGGCCCGCATCTCGGCGACGCGTGCCCCGACGAGCTCGCGCAGCCGCACGTCGGAGGCGGCCCGGGTGGCAGCGACCGACACGCCGATACCTCCTCCGTCGTAGCGCTCCCCCGTCATCCGGGCGGCGAACTCCGCGGAGCGGTCCCCGTCGAAGACGAGGTGGCTGTGGCTGTCGACGAAGCCGGGGAGGACGGCGCGGCCCTCGAGGTCGACGCCGCGGTCGGCCTCCGGGGCGGCTGCCGAGTCGCCGATCCACGCGACGCGCCCCTTGTCGACGACGACCGCGGCGTCGCGGCGCACACCCAGGCCGGCGTCGCCGGTGCCGTCACAGGTGACGAGCTCCCCGATGCCGGTGAACACCGTGGCGTCTGCGGAGGTGGTTGCTCCAGCAGCCGCTTCCGCACACGTTGCCGAGGGGCGGGGGGCGCCAGACGCGTCATCGTCGCTCATGGAGCGCTCCGCACGGCGACGATGGCCTCCGTCACGAGGTCGTCGATGGGGCCGATCGCATGCCGGCCCGCCGAGACCACGTGGCGTCCGCCGACGACGACGTCGCTGACGTCGGCTCCGGTCGCACCGAAGATGATCTGGGACGGCGCGACGCCACCGGTGCGCCGGCTGTCGAGGCGGACGGCGACGAGGTCGGCGAGGGCGCCGACGGCGATGCGGCCACCGTCCCAGCCCAGGCTGCGGTAGCCCGCCGAGGTCCCCATCTCGAGCAGCTGCGCGACGCCGAAGCGACCACGCTCATGGCTCTTGAGCCGTTCGTGCATCTCGATGCCGCGGATCTCCTCGAACGGGTCGATGACGGCGTGCTGGTCGGACCCGAGGCTGATCGGCACCCCACGCTCGGCGAGCTCGCAGGCCGGGCCGATCCCGTCGGCGAGGTCGCGCTCGGTCGTCGGGCAGAAGCAGGCGTCCGCACCCGAGTGGCCCATGAGGTCGAGGTCGACCTCGGACAGGTGGGTGGCGTGGACAGCGGTGAAGCCCTCGCCCAGCAGGCCGGTGTCGGCGAGGTGCTCGACCGGGCTCGCGCCATAGACGAGCTGGGTCGCGAGGTTCTCGCCCATCTGCTCGCTCACGTGGGCGTGGACGGGGCGGTCGCCAACCACCTCGGCGAACTCCGTCAGCTGGTCGCCGGTGAGGGCGCGGACCGAGTGCGCGGCTGCTCCGATGCGCACCAGCTCGCTGTCGCGCAGTGCAGCCACGCGCTCTGCCCAGGCCTGCACCGACCCGTCGGAGAAGCGCACCTGCACCTCATCGAGGGGGAGGTGGCCCGAGGAGTCCAGCCCACCCGAGAGGTAGCAGGCGTCGAGGAGCGTGAGCCGGATCCCCGCCTCCTCTGCGGCTGCGATGAGGGCTTCCCCCATGGCGTTGGGGTCGTCGTAGGGCCGCCCACCCGGGCGGTGGTGCAGGTAGTGGAACTCCCCGACCACCGTGTAGCCCGAGACCACCATCTCGGCGAAAACGGCTCTCGCGAGGGCGAAATAGGTGTCGGGGTCGAGACGCTCGGTGACGGCATACATCTGTTTGCGCCACGTCCAGAAGTTGCCGCCGTCGCCGTGGGTGCGGCCTCGCAGCATGCGGTGGAAGGCGTGGCTGTGGGCGTTGGCCAGGCCCGGCAGGACGACGCCGTGCAGCCGGATGTCGGAGTCGCCCGGCTTCGTGTCGGTGGCGATCTCGCTGATGCGCCCGGAGTCGACGGTGAGCCGCACACCTCGGTGCACCTTGTCGGGCAGCTGGGCGTGCTCGCACCAGTAGGTCGTCACGATGCTCCCCCTGCGAGGTCGAGAAGGACGGTCGTCAGCGCCGCGACACCGGCGAGGCAGTCCTCGGAGGTCGCGAACTCCTCCGGTGAGTGGGAGATGCCCGTCGGGTTGCGGACGAAGAGCATCGCGGTCGGTACGCCCGCGTTGGCGAGGATGCCGGCGTCGTGTCCCGCGCCGGTCCCCAGAACCGGTATGCCGCCCAGTCGCGTCGCGATCCGCCGCGCCAGTCCCGGGTCGAAGGGTGTCGTGCCCGTCCAGGAGTCCTCGACGACGAGGCCGCCGAACTCCTCGACCACCTCGGTCACGTCGGCGACGACCCGGCGGACCGCGGACTCGTCACTCCCCCGCGCGTCGAGCCAGCCGGTGACCTCGCTGGCGATGGCGTTGACCCCGCCGGGCGTGACGACGACCTTGCCGATCGTGGCGACGCAGCCGTGGGACTCGGCCGCCCGACGAGCAGCGATGACGGCGGCCGCGAAGCCCAGCATGGCGTCGTCGCGGTCGGCCAGACGCGTGGTCCCCGCGTGGTTGGCCTCGCCCAGGGTGTGGAGGCGCCACCGTCCGTGCGGCCAGATGTCGCTGCCGACAGCGACCGGCTGGTCGACCTCCGGCAGCGACAGGTGGCGGCCCTGCTCCACGTGGAGCTCCACGAAGGTGCCGACCCGCCGGACGTTGTCCGCGTCGGGGCCGAGCTCCTCCGGGTCGCGGCCGGCCGCACGCAGTGCCTCGGCCATCGAGACACCGTCGGCGTCGGTGAGCGAGCGCGCCCGGTCCGCGGTCATCGCGCCGGTGAGGACGCGTGAGCCGGCGCAGGCGACCCCGAAGCGGGCACCCTCCTCGTCGACGAAGTTCACGACGGCGATCGGCCGGTCGGGTTCGAAGCCACGTTCGCGCAGGGCGTCCACGGAGGCGAAGGCCGACACCACACCCAGGGGCCCGTCGAACGCTCCACCGTCGGGGACCGAGTCGAGGTGCGATCCCGTGGCGATGCCCGGCCGGCCGGCGGCCAGGGCGGCGTCGGGGTCGCCCCACCACGCCCACTGGTTGCCCACGCGGTCGACCGTCAGGTCGAGTCCACGCCGCTCGGCCTCGCTGGCGAACCACTCACGAAGGGTATGGTCCTCGCGGGTCCAGGCGAACCGCTGGTAGCCGCCGCTGCGACCGTCGCGACCGACCGGGGCGAGGTCTCGCCACATGCCCGCAAAGGTCGCCTCAGCACCGGCCGTGGTCGCGTCGTTGGAGGTCACGGGCCCATTCCACACCCCGCAGGCGCTTCGGGGCCGGGACCACACGGCATACCTGTCCGATATTCCAGACGGAGGTGCGCGACGGGCGGCCCTAGAGTCGTGCCATGAGTGAGCAGACGCCAGAGACCGATGGTGCGCGACGGGCCCGGGAGGCGCTCGAGGACAGCGGGATCGACCACCGGATCCTCGTCTCGACCGAGCGCGCGTCGTCGCTGGCGGAGGCGGCCGCGCAGCGTGGGATCGAGCCCCGCGACATCGTCAAGTCGTTGGTCGTGCGGCGGGGGTCGGGCGACTACGTGTTCGTGCTCGTGCCCGGCGACCGCGAGATCTCCTGGCCCAAGCTGCGCACCCACCTCGGCGTCAACCGCCTCTCGATGCCACCGGCCGAGAAGGCACGCGAGGCCACGGGCTACGAGCGCGGGACGATCACCCCCTTCGGTTCGACGACGGCGTGGCCGGTGGTCCTCGACTCGACGGCGGCGGGGCGCACGATCTCCTTGGGGGCGGGCGCGCACGGCACGTCGGTGACCCTGGAGGCAGACGACCTGGTGCGCGTGCTCGACGCAGAGGTCGTCGACGTCACCGACCCGGCCCAGCCCGGGGCTAGCGCGCCGCCACGACGTCCTTGACGAGCTGGGGCGGCAGGTAGTCGTAGCGCGCGAACCGTCGCGTGAAGGTCCCCGTGCCGTGCGACACCGACCGCAGGTCGACCGGGTAGCGCGACAGCTCGAGCGCGGGCACCTCGGCATGGATGACCGTCCGCCCGTCGTGCTGCGACGGCTCGGTCCCGTGGACCTGGCCTCGGCGACCCCGCAGGTCGGCAAGGACGGACCCCACTGACGGGTCGGCGACGTCGATGTCGACCGCGTCGATCGGCTCGAGCATGGCAACGGTCGACTCGTTGGCGGCCTGGCGCAGCGCGAGGCCCGCGGCCATCTGGAACGCCATGTCGGACGAGTCGACCGCGTGCGCCTTCCCGTCGAGGAGGGTGACCCGGACGTCCACCGCCGGATACCCCGCGAGCACCCCCTTCTCGAGCTGGGCCCGGGCGCCCTTCTCGACGGACGCGACGAACTGGCGCGGGACCGCCCCGCCGACGACCTTGTCGACGAACTCGATGCCCGACCCCCGTGGAAGCGGCTCCACCCTGAGGGTGCAGACGGCGTACTGGCCGTGGCCACCGGACTGCTTGACCTGCCGACCCTGCGCGTCGCACGCCTGCACGAACGTCTCGCGCAGGGCGGTCCGCAACGGCTCCGCCTCGACGGCGATGTGGTGCCGGTCCTCGAGGGACTGCGTGAGCAGTGCGACGTGGTCCGGGCCCATCGCCCAGATCACCACCTGGTGCGTCTCGGAGTTGAGGTCGAGGCGCATCGTCACGTCTTCGCTGACGAGCGACTGGAGAACCGTGGCGAGCTTGTCCTCGTCGCCCTTGCTCCTGGCATGGATGGCCACGGGGAGGAGCGGCTCCGGCAGCACCCACGGTTCGACGAGGGCCGGCCGGTTCGGGCTCGAGAGGGTGTCGGTGGTCTCGGCGACGGCGAGCCGTGCGACGACGACGAGGTCCCCGGCGATGGCCGCGGCCTTGGGCCGCACCTCCTCCCCAAGCGCGGACGCGAGCGCACCCACCCGGTCGAGATCGTCGTCGTGCTCGCGATGGCCGCCGGCCCGCTCGCCCGCGAACTGCTGCAGATGGCCCGAGACGTGCACGGGGTCGTCCGGACGCAGCGTCCCCGAGAAGATCCGCACGAGAGACTGCCTTCCGACGAAGGGGTCGGTCCTCGTCCGCACCACCTCGGCGACGAGCGGCCCGTCCGGGTCGCAGGTGACGGCGCCGAAGTCCCCACCGTTGGTCCTCCAGACCGTCGGCAGCGCCACGTCGCCGGGCGAGGGAAAACCGTGCTCGACGAGGTCGAGCACCTCCTCGATACCGATGCCGCTCGTCGCGTGCGTCGGCAGCACGGGGAAGAACCGGGCCGTGGCCACGGCCGCGTGGAGGTCCTCGCGCAGGGTCGTGGAGTCGACCTGCGCGCCGTCGAGGTAGCGCTCGAGCAGCGTGTCGTCCTCCGACTCCTCGATGATCGCCTCGACGACCTCGCTGCGACGCTGCAGCACCTCCTCGGGCATGCTCGCATTCGCGGACAGGAGGTCGAGCAGCCCGGTCATCGTCGTCCCCGGCCCGTCGGGTTGGACGGGCAGGGCCAGCGGCTGGGCGTCCCCGAAGACGCGCCTGCAGGTCGCGACCGTCTCGCCGAAGTCCGCACGCGCCTGCTCGAGGCGGGTGACGACGATGGCACGCGGCACACCGAGCGTTGCGCACTCGCGCCACAGCATCCTCGTCGGCTCGTCGACTCCGTCCGCGCCCGAGACGACGAAGAGGGCGGCATCCGCCGCCCTCAGTCCTGCCCGCACCTCGCCGACGAAGTCGGGGTTGCCCGGGGTGTCGACGAGGTTGACCACCACCTCACCGCTGGCGAAGCTCGCCACGTCGAGCCCGGTGGACGACCCACCGTCGGTGCTCGGACGCCGGCCCTCGACCCGGGCTGCCACGAGGTGCTCGAAGAGGGTGCTCTTGCCGGCGCCAGGTGGGCCGACGAGCACGACGTTGCGGATCTGCTGGGGGCTGCGGGGAGCAGGGGCCTCCTCGCCACCTGACGAGCGGTTCATGACCACACCTTGCTCCCGGTTGCCTTCACGACACAAGGCCCAAGGTCCGTATGCCGTCCGCTTCCCTCGTGCTGTCGACGGGACCCGATCCGGCTGCGGGACAGGGTCGCCGGTGGGGGGCCAAAGCGGCAAGGCTGTCCCCCAGGCGAGGAAGGCTGGGCGGGGTCAGCCCTCGCGCATCGGGATGCGGATGCCCTGCTCTGCAGCGGTCCGGTCGGCGATGTCGTAGCCCGCGTCGACATGGCGGATGACGCCCATGGCCGGGTCGTTCGTCAGGACCCGGGCGAGCTTCTCGGCAGCCAAGGGTGTGCCGTCGGCGAGTGACACCTGCCCAGCATGCAGCGAGCGACCCATTCCGACGCCGCCACCGTGGTGGATCGACACCCATGAGGCGCCCGACGACGTGTTGACCAGGGCATTGAGCAGTGGCCAGTCGGCGATCGCGTCGGAACCGTCGGCCATCGACTCGGTCTCGCGGTACGGAGAAGCGACGGACCCGGTGTCGAGGTGGTCGCGGCCGATGACCAGTGGCGCGGTGACCTCACCGGTGCGCACGAGCTCGTTGAACGCGAGCCCGGCCTTGTCGCGCTCGCCCTGACCGAGCCAGCAGATGCGAGCGGGCAGGCCCTGGAACGCGATGCGCTCCTGGGCGCCCTTGATCCACGTGTGGAGACGCTCGTTGTCGGGGAAGAGGTCGAGCACCGCGCGGTCGGTGGCGGCGATGTCCTTGGGGTCGCCGGACAGCGCCGCCCAGCGGAACGGGCCCTTGCCCTCGCAGAACAGCGGCCGGATGTAGGCCGGGACGAAGCCGGGGAACTCGAACGCCCGGTCGTAACCGCCCTGACGGGCCTCGTCACGGATGGAGTTGCCGTAGTCGAAGACCTCCGCACCGGCGTCCTGGAACTCGACCATGGCCTGGACCTGCTTGGCCATCGAGGCGCGCGCGCGGTCGGTGAACTCCTCGGGCTTCTTGTCGGCGTACTCGTGCCACTCCTCGAGGCCGATGCCCTCGGGCAGGTAGGACAACGGGTCGTGCGCCGACGTCTGGTCGGTGACGATGTCGATCGGCACGCCCCGGCGCAGCAGCTCGGGAAAGACCGAAGACGCGTTGCCGACGACACCGACGGACCAGCCGCGCATCTCGTCCTTGGCCTTGAGGGCCTTCTCGACGGCCTGGTCCAGGTTCTCGGCGACCTCGTCGAGGTAGCGGTGCTCCACGCGGCGGCGCAGGCGCGCCTCGTCGACGTCGACGATGAGGCAGGCGCCCTCGTTCATGGTGACCGCGAGCGGCTGTGCGCCCCCCATGCCGCCACAGCCGCCGGTGAGGGTCAGGGTGCCGGCCAGCGTTCCCCCGAAACGCTTCTCGGCAATCGCCCCGAACGTCTCGTAGGTCCCCTGGACGATGCCCTGGGTCCCGATGTAGATCCACGACCCGGCGGTCATCTGGCCGTACATCGTCAGGCCGAGGTGCTCGAGCCGGCGGAACTCGGACCAGGTCGCCCAGTCGCCGACGAGGTTGGAGTTCGCGATGAGCACACGCGGCGCCCACTCGTGCGTCTGCATGACGCCGACGGGCCTGCCCGACTGCACGAGCATGGTCTCGTCCTGCTTGAGCGTGCTCAGCGTGCGGACCATGGCGTCGAAGGACTTCCAGTCGCGAGCCGCGCGGCCGGTTCCGCCATAGACGACGAGGTCGTCGGGACGCTCTGCCACCTCGGGGTCCAGGTTGTTCATGAGCATCCGCAGCGGCGCCTCGGCGCCCCAGTGGGTCGCGTGCGTCAGGGACGTGCCGCGCGGGGCGCGGACAGGACGAGCACCTTCCATGACGTTCTCCAATCTCGTTCAGCTCGTGGTGCGTTTCTCACCCAATTCCCCCGATATGCACACGGCGTGTCCGTGCATTTCGGGGGAATTGGGTGAGAAACGCACGGGGGGGATTCGTTCGGTTCAGTTGAGTCGGCCGGTCACCGTTTCGGCGGCCCTCACGACGGTGCCGTCGAGGACTGCCTCATAGGCCGCTTCGAGGTCCGGGGCGAGGAACCGGTCCGGGCCGGGAACCACGTTGCCGCCCTCACCCAGCGCAGCGATGACGGCGGCCGTGGCCGGGGCCGGCTCGAGGGGCGCCCGCAGCTGGATGCCGCGCGCCGCAGCGACGAGCTCGATGGCGAGGACCCGAGTCAGGGCGTCGACCGAGCGGCGCAGCTTGCGCGCCCCCGACCAGCCCATCGAGACATGGTCCTCCTGCATCGCGCTGCTCGGGATGGAGTCGACGGACGCGGGCACGGCGAGCCGCTTCATCTCCGAGACCATCGCGGCCTGGGTGTACTGCGCGATCATCAGTCCGGAGTCGACGCCGGGGTCGTCGGCGAGGAACGGCGGCAGCCCGTTGTTGCGCGCCTTGTCGAGGAAGCGGTCGGTGCGACGCTCGGAGATCGAGGCGAGGTCGGCCGCGACGATCGAGAGGAAGTCCAGGACGTAGGCGACGGGAGCGCCGTGGAAGTTGCCGTTGGACTCGACCCGCCCGTCCAGGGTCACGACGGGGTTGTCGATGGCCGACGCGAGCTCCCACTCGGCGACGCGGGCGGCGTGGTCGATCGTGTCCCGCACTCCCCCGGCGACCTGCGGTGCGCAGCGCAGCGAGTAGGCGTCCTGGACGCGCGTGCACGCCGCGGGGTCGCGGTGCGACTCACGAATCGGACTGTCGGACAGCACCTTGCGCATGTTCTCGGCCGAGCGCGCCTGCCCGGGCTGGGGACGCAGGGCGTGCAGGTCGGCGGCGAAGACGTCGTCCGTGCCGAGCAGGCCCTCGACGCTCATGGCCGCAGAGATGTCCGCAGTGGTCACGAGCTGGCGCAGGTCCGCGATCGCGAGGCAGAGCATCCCGAGCATGCCGTCGGTGCCGTTGATGAGCGCCAGGCCCTCCTTCTCGGCGAGCTGCACCGGCGTGATGCCGGCCGCGGCCAACGCTTCGCCGGCCTCCATCACCTCACCGTCGAGGTCGCGCACCAGCCCCTCACCCATGAGGGCCAGGGCGCAGTGCGAGAGGGGCGCCAGGTCGCCGGAACAGCCGAGCGAACCGAACTCGTGGACGACCGGCGTGATGCCGGCGTTGAGGATGGCGATGTAGGTCTCGAGCGTCTCGGCGCGGATGCCCGTGCGACCGGTCGAGAGCGTCGCGATACGCAGGAGCATGAGCGCGCGCACCACCTCGCGCTCGACCTCGGGGCCGGCACCGGCAGCGTGCGAGCGCACGAGCGAGCGCTGCAGCTGGGCGCGCAGCTCGACGGGGATGTGCCGGGTCGCGAGCGCGCCGAACCCTGTCGAGACGCCGTAGTGCGCCACCGTGTCGTTGGCAAGCCCCTCGATCGTGCCGCGCGTCGCGCGCACGGCGTCGAGGGCAGTGGGGCTCAGCTCGACCGGGGCGCCATGACGTGCCACCTGCACGACGTCGTCAATGCTGAGGCGGTCACCGCCGAGGCTCACCGGGTGTTGCTGCGTCGTCGTGTCCGTCATGCGTCAAGCACACCGCAGGTATGCCGCCCGCGTGAGGTGCGCGGACGGCATACCGTCTCGGATGCGAGACATGGACCTCGAAGGCAGGTCAGGCGCGGGAGGCGACCACACCGTCCTCGTCGACCCAGACCTGCTGTCCCGGCACGAACTCGACGCCACCGAACGACACCGGCACGTCGCGCTCGCCCACCCCGTCCTTGGCGCTCTTGCGCGGGTTGGAGCCCAGCGCCACAGCGCCCAATGGCAGCTCACGCAGGGCCACGACATCGCGCACCACGCCGTGGATGACGACACCGGCCCAGCCCTGGGCCACCGCGGAGCCCGCGATGAGGTCGCCCATGAGCGCCGACTCGAGCGAGCCGCCACCGTCGACCACGAGCACCCGCCCGTCGCCGGGCTCGGCCAGGGCAGCCTTCACGAGGGCGTTGTCGCGGTGGCAGCGCACGGTGCTGATCACCCCGGCGTATGCCGTGTGCCCGCCATAGTGACGCAGCTGCACCGAACAGGACTGCAGGGTGTCACCGCGTTCGTCCCAGAGGTCGGCAGTGGAGACGCGCGGGTCGCTCATGACGCGTCACCCTTGACGGCAAGCACAGGGCACCGGGAGTCGAGCAGGATCCGCTGCGCGACCGACCCCATGATGAGCTTGCCGACCGGCGTGCGGTGGCGCAGCCCGATGACGAGGACGCTCGCCTGCACCTCCGCGGCCAGCCCGAGGATCGCCTCGGCAGGGTCGTTGCCCTCTTCGATCCGGCGAACCTCGGCATCGAGGCCGAGCTCGTCGAGGTCGCGCCGGAGCCGGGCCAGCTGCTCCTCGTCGGCCCGCCTGGCATCGGCCAGGACGTCGTCGCGCGACATGTTCACCACGAGGAGCGACTCATGCCGGCGCCTCGCCTCGTCCACGGCCGCCGTGAGGGCGGCCTCGCCGTGGCCGTTGGGCACATAACCCACCAGAACTGTCATCAGAAGCCTCCTCCGGGAGCGTTTCCGCCACGGCCCATCTGGGCCATGGGGTCGATCAGGTGCCCGTCGGGACCGTCACCATCGTCGCCACCGCCGCCGTTGCTGTCGCCCCTGCGGCGACGGAGGAGGCCACTCACGAGCGGCCACCCCAGGGCGATGACGATGAGCGCGTAGCAGACCCAGGCCACCGGTCCACCGAGGAGACCGTTGATGTCGCCTCCGGTGAGCTGGAGCGACTGCCGCCCCTTGCGCTCGGCGAGGGGCCCGAGGATGACACCCACGATGAGTGGCAGGACCGGGAGCCCGAACCGTCGCATCGCGAAGCCGAGCAGACCCAGCGCCAGGAGGAGCCACAGGTCGAACGGCTGCGAGTTCACGGCATACGCGCCCATGGACGCGAAGAACAGGATGCCGGCATACAGGTAGGGACGCGGGATCTGCAGCAGCTTCGCCCAGGCCGGAGCGAGCGGCAGGTTGAGCAGGAGCAGCATCGTGTTGCCGACGAACAGGCTGGCGATGAGGCCCCAGACGAGTGCCGGCTCCTTGGTGAGCAGCAGCGGCCCGGGCTCGAGGCCCCAACCCTGCAGCGCCGCGAGCATGATCGCCGCGGTCGCGTTGGTCGGGAGACCGAGCGCGAGGAGGGGCACGAGCGTGCCAGCGGCGGAGGCGTTGTTGGCTGCCTCCGGACCGGCGACACCCTCGATGGCGCCGCGACCGAACTCCTCGGGGTGCTTGGTGAGCTTCTTCTCCGCGGTGTAGGAGAGCAGGGTCGGGATCTCCGCCCCACCGGCGGGCAGGGCACCGAACGGGAAGCCCAGGGCGGTTCCGCGAAGCCAGGGCTTCCACGAGCGCTTCCAGTCGCTCTTGCCCATCCAGGGGCGACCGACCGGGATGACCTCACCGGCCTTGCGACGCAGGTGGGCAGCGACCCAGAGGCCCTCACCGACGGCGAAGATGCCGACGGCGACCACGACGACGTCGATGCCATCGGCGAGCTGCGGGATGCCACCGGTGAGGCGCTGCTGGCCCGTGACGGAGTCGATGCCGACGACGCCGATGGTGAGGCCGAGGGCGAGAGCCGCCAGCCCACGGATGCGTGAGGCACCGAGCACGGCCGTGACGCCGGTGAACGTGAGCAGCATGATCGCGAAGTACTCGGGCGCGCCGAGGCTGATCGCGAATTTCACGACCTGGGGCATGAGGAAGACGATGCCGAGGGTGCCGATGGTGCCGGCGATGAAGGACCCGATGGCCGAGGTCGCGAGCGCCTGCGCGGCTCGCCCGGCCTTGGCCATCTTGTTGCCCTCGATGGCGGTGACCACCGACGAGGACTCCCCCGGGGTGTTGAGCAGGATCGAGGTGGTCGACCCGCCGTACATGCCGCCGTAGAAGATGCCGGCGAACAGGATCATGCCCTGGATGGGGTCGAGGCCGTAGGTGATGGGCAGGAGCAGCGCCACGGTCATGGCCGGGCCGATGCCCGGCAGGACACCGACGGCCGTGCCGACGGTGACCCCGATGAGGGCGTAGAGCAGGTTGAGGGGCGACAGGATGTCGCCGAAGCCGCCGATGAGGCTGTTGAGGTTGTCCATCAGAGGATTCCTTGGAGGATGCCGGCCGGGAGGTTGACTCCGAGGCCGACCGCGAACGCATAGAACGTCACGAGCGAGAGGGTCACGCCGATGGCCAGGCCGCGCACGTGGTGCCGGTTGCCGAGCGCGAAGGACGCTCCCCAGAAGAGGAGGGCGCCGCTGATGACCCAGCCGAGAGGCTCGATGAGGACCGCGTTGATGCCGAAGGCCACGATCAGCAGGCCGATCGTGCGCCAGTCCGAACTCGTCCCGAGGTCGACGTCCTCGCCCTCCTCTGCCTCTCCCTGGCCGCCGCGGAAGACGTCAACGGCATAGAAGGCCGCGAGGACGATGAGGGCGATGCCCAGCAGGACCGGCACGGCCTTGGGGCCGATGGGGTCGTTGCTCGAGGCGGCGGCGCCGATCCGGCTGGCGTCGAAGAGGACATAGGCCCCGAGCAGGCCAAGGGCCGCGCACAGTCCGTACTGTGCGCGGTCCTTGGCCCCACCCGACACCTCGGCCGAGGCCGCAGTGGTGGGGTGGGTCATGCCAACCCGAGCTGCTTGAGGATGTCGGCGACGGCGGTGTCCTGCTCCTTGAGGAAGGTGCCGAACTCGTCACCGGTCTCGAACGCGTCGGTCCAGCCGCGCTTGGCCTCCTCGTCCTTCCAGGCCTGGGTGTCGTGCATCTTGGTCAGGGCGTCGACCCAGACCTTCTTGTCGTCCTCGGAGATGCCGGGAGGGGCGACGATGCCGCGCCAGTTCGTGAAGACCAGGTCGATGTTGGACCCCTTGAGGGTGGGCACGTCCTTGAGCACCTCGACGGGCTCCGCACTGGTGACGGCGAGGACGCGCACGGCCCCGGCCTTGACCTGGTCGAGGAACTCACCGAAGCCGCTGGCGCCGAACGCGATCTTGTTGCCGAGCAGGGCGGGGAGGAGCTCGCCACCACCGTCGAAGGTCACGTAGTTGACGTCCTTGGGCGCGATGCCGACGGTCTTGGCCAGCTGCATGGGCAGCAGGTGGTCGGGGCCACCCGGCGAGGAGCCACCGCCGACGGCGAACTTCTTGGGGTCGGCCTTCCAGGCGGCGACGAGCGAGTTGATGTCCTTGTAGGGCGAGTCCTTGGGCACGACGATCGCGCCGGCCTCCTCGATCAGCTTGGCGATCGGGGTCGTCTCGGCGAGCGTCGCCTTGGACTTCTGGGTGTATGCCGCACCGACGACGCCCAGGCCCATCTGCATCGCGAGCTTGCCGTTGCCCTTCTCGTTGACGACCCGCTGGAGGCCGACGGTGCCTCCCGCGCCGGGAAGGTTGAAGACCTGCAGGGAGCCGGTGATCTTCTCGGTCTCGAGCACCTTGGCAGCGGTGCGGGCAGTGGTGTCATAGCCACCACCGGGGGCGTTGGGGACCATGATCTGCAGGCCGGTGGCAGGCTTGGCCTCCGAGGTGGCGCTGGCACCGGCGTCGGTGCCCTTGTCCGCGGTGGCGCCACAGGCGCTCAGGGTCAGGGCGGCGGCAGCGAGTGCTGCGCCGAGGAGAGCGGTCGGACGTGATCTCATCGTCGAGACCTTTCGGGTCAGGGGGATCAGGGGGGACACTGTCCCCTCAGGTGGGGTCGCGACGATGCTGTCCGGTCCAGCCCCCAATGTCCCGCTTCTGTCCGCAGTGAAGGTTGAGTACATAGTGGTCACACTCGCTCGGCGCGGCACCCTCGCCGGCCAGCTGCTCGTGCTGCAGGTCGCGGTGATCCTCGTCGTGCTCGTCCTCGTCGGTGCGCTCTCCCTCGCGCAGTCGGAGGCGACCTTCACCCGGGTGGAGGGTCGCCGGGTCACCGCGCTCGCCGAGCAGCTCGGCGGCAACCCGCTCGTGCGCAGCAACCTGGAGATCCCCGAGACCCGCACCGGCCTGGCCACCCTGGCCCAGTCCTTCGTCGCGCAGTCGTCAGTGGGCTCGGTGAGCTTCGCGGACGCCGACGAGGACGTGCGCGTGTCGACCAACCCGTCCTACGAGGGCGAGCGCATTCCGTTGCCACGAGAGGCAGTTGCCGACGGCGCGAGCTGGTCGGGCACCCTGTCGCTCGACGGGCAGCGGCAGCTCGTGGCCCAGGTGCCGGTCTTCTCGGTGAGCACCGGCCGGGTCGGTGAGCACCTCGGCACCGTGATGATCACCGAGCCCTTCCCCTCCGCGTGGGCGAGGGCGCGAGGAGCGTCGTCCTACCTCCTCACCTATGTCGGAGGTGCGCTGCTCATCGGGCTGCTCGGGTCGTGGCTCCTCGCCCGTCGCATCAAGCGCCAGACCCTCGGCATGGAGCCGCGCGAGATCGCCGGGCTGGCCGAGCACCGGGAGGCGCTCCTCCACGGGATCGCCGAGGGTGTCATCGCGCTGGACCCCCAGAACCGGGTGACCCTGGTCAACGACGTGGCTCGCCACCTGCTCGACCTGCCCGAGCACGCCGAGGGCCTGACCCTCACGGACCTGCGGGTGCGTGGCCGCCTCCTCGACGTCCTCTCGGGCTCGGACGACGACGACGCCGGCGACCGGGTGGTCGTGCGCCGCGGCCGGGTCCTCGTCATGAACCGGATGCACGTCGAACGCGACGGCCAGCCCTTGGGCACCGTGACCACGCTGCGCGACCGGACGGCCCTGGCCGACCTCGAACGCCAGCTGGGGACCTTCCGCAGCAGCACGCAGCTGTTGCGGGCGCAGGCCCACGAGTTCGCCAACCAGCTGCACACGATCAGTGGACTCATCCAGATCGGTGAGTACGACGAGGTCGTGCACTATGTCGACGCCGTGAGTGAGCGCCGCAACTCGCTCGACCTGAGCATCAACAGCCGGGTCGGTGACCCGGCCGTGGCTGCACTGCTCATGGCCAAGGCCAGCCTGGCGGCCGAGCGGCGCATCGACCTGCGGATCACGGACACGACGTCGTTGCAACGGTTGCAGCCGCAGGACTCCGCCGATGTCGGCACGGTCGTGGGCAACCTCGTGGACAACGCGCTCGACGCCGTGAGCACGGTGGGCGCCGGGGGCGGGGGTCCTGCGGCCGGGTGGGTGGAGGTCGCCATCACCCAGGACCGTTCCAGTGTCGAGATCGTGGTGTCGGACTCGGGGCCGGGTGTGCCGGAGGAGATCGTCGGTGAGGTCTTCGAGCAGGGCTTCTCCACCAAGTCCGACGGCGACGGCACGCGAGGGATCGGCCTCGCCCTCACGCGCATGCTGTGCGAGCAACGCGGTGGCGAGGTCCTCGTCAGCCCGAGCGACAGCGGCGCGCACTTCACGGCCCGGCTGGGCATCGACACGAGCGAGGACGTCCTCGCAGCCGGCTCCTCCACCCGCAGTGAAGGGCTGCGCTCATGATCTCGGTCCTCATCGTCGACGACGACTTCATGGTGGCGCGGGTCCACCGCGCCTTCGTCGAGCGCACCGACGGCTTCGAGGTCATCGGCGTCGCGCACTCGGGTGCCGACGCCCTCTCGATGGCCAAGGACCTGGCGCCGGACCTGCTCCTGCTCGACCTGTACCTGCCCGACCGCTTCGGCCTCGACGTCGTTGCCGAGCTCCGGCACGCAGGTTCGCACAGTGACGTCATCGTCATCTCCGCCGCCAAGGAGGTCGACGCAGTCAAGGCGGCGGTGCGCCATGGCGTGGCCGACTACCTCCTCAAGCCCTTTGCGTTCGACGACCTCCGGGAGCGCCTCGAGGGGTATGCGGCGCAACGCGCCCTGCACGAAGCCTCGCCCGAGGACCAGGCCGGCGTGGACCGGCTCTTCGCGCGCTCACCCGCCTCCCGCACGAGCCCGGTCGCCATGCCCAAGGGCCTCAGCCCCGAGACTGCCCAGCTCGTGGAGAGGACGCTGCGCGCGGCCGGCAGCGTCGGCGTGTCCGCGACCGAGACCGCCGAGCAGATCGGCGTATCTCGGGTGAGCGCCCGCCGCTACCTCGAGTACTTCACCACCAAGGGCGAGGCCGAGGTCGCCCTGCGCTACGGCAACACCGGTCGCCCGGAGCGCCGCTACCGCCCCACGTCCGTGACCCCGCGGACCTGAGAACCCGAGGAACGTATGCCGGCCGCCCCGGTGTGCGCACCCGGCATACCCGCGTCGTCTCGGTCGCAACGCAGATCGTAGCCGCCTCTTGTTTTTATACAAATAGTTTGTAACTATTGAAGTCGGCGGAAGGAGCCGACCATGACCCGCACACCCACCATCCTCTACGTGGATTTCACCTGCCCCTGGAGCTACCTCGCCCACCGGCGCCTCGCGCTGCTGTCGGCAGACGGCATGGACGTCGAGGTCCGCGCGGTCGAGCACGAGCCCAAGCCCTCGCACCTCGGCCTCGCCGGTGACGACGACTTCCAGTGCCTGCGCGAGGAGGTCGCGCGTGTCGAGCAGGCGCTCCTGCCAGGTGAGTCCCTGCCGATGAAGCTGCGAGGCTTCGTGCCCAGCACGAGGGCTGCGGTCTGGGCCTACGCCGAGTCCTACGGCGCCGGGGTCGCCGACATCGCGGCACCGATCCTCTTCGAGTCCTACTGGCGCCATGGGGTCGACCTCGGCAAGCCCGCGGTCGTGCGGGTCCTCCTCGCGGAGGCGGTGATGGCGGGGACGTCCCCGAGCGACCCGCTGCGTCGCTGGGGGTACTGCGTCGACGTGACGGGTGGCCCGATGACCTCACTGGCGTGGCGCCTCGTGCGCGCCTGGCGCCACCAGTGGACCGAGCTCGAGAAGGAGGTCGTGCCGGTCCTCCTGCCCGAGACCGGCGACATCCGCTACGGGGTCGACGCGGTCGACCAGCTGGGGCAGCTCCTGCAGGAGCGGGGCATCGACCCGTCCGCCCAGCCGGTGTGGCCGCACCCCGGAACGCGGCCACCCCTGGACGGCCACGGGCGCACCCAGATCCTCCACCCCCTCGGCGCCGCCTGATGGCGCACGCCATCGACGGCCTCGGGGCCACCCGGCGCCAGGTCCTCGACCGCTTGCGCGACGCTGGCACGGCCACCGGCGCCGTGGAGGTTGCGAGCGCGGTGGGGTTGCAGCCCAATGGCGCGCGGTTCCACCTCGAGGCACTCGTCGAAGCCGGGCTGGCCACGCGCTCGGCCGAGGACCGGTCCGCCAGGGGTCGGCCCAAGGTCCTCTACACGGCGCGGCCCGCCACCGGCACCGAGGTGGACGGCTACAAGGAGCTTGCCGAGGTGCTCGTCGAGGCACTGGCCGGCTCCGGGGGAGCACTGCCCGAGGGCCGTTCGGTGGCGGAGCAGGCCGGGATCATCCGCGGTCGTCGCCTGGCCTCGGAGCTGCGCTCGTCGTCGCCGACACCGGAACCCGCGACCGAGGCGGTCGTGGACGGACTCGCGCGCCTGGGCTTTGACTCGCGCTCCGTCTCGAGCCGCACCGGGCGTCGCATCGACATCACCCCCTGCCCCTTCCTCGAGCTCGCCCGCAGCCATCCCGAGATCGTGTGTGGAGTCCACCGTGGGCTCATGACCGGCGTGCTCGAAGGCACGGGTGCGCCGCTCGAGGTCGCCGACCTCGAGCCGTTCGCCACACCTCGACGGTGCGTCGCCCACCTGCGCACCGCCTGACTACTGATCTCCAGTCTGAGCGCCGGTCGCGGCACCGGCGCTCAGGCTGACGACCGCTACTCGCATGCGGACGCCGGTCACCAGTCGCTGCACCGGTCGCTCCACCGGCGCAGTCCTGAGCGGTGCCGATGACCGCCCACCGGGTCAATTCATTCACTGTCGAGCAAACTTGCACGGCAGTGCACACTGGCGTTAACCTGCCGGACATGAGCGAAACTCCTGACTCCACGGCTGGCGATGGACTGCGGGCGCGCAACCGCGAGCGGACCGCGCGCCGCCTCGAGCAGGCAGCGTGGGACCTCGTGGCCGAGAAGGGTTTTGACGCGGTCACGGCCGACGCCGTTGCCGACCGCGCCCAGGTCTCGCGCCGCACGTTCTTCAACTACTACCCCCGAGTCGAGCTCGTGCTCCAGGAGCCGATGCGCCAGGTGATCGGCGCCCTCGTCGAGCGATTCGTCGAGCGCCCCGTCGAGGAGAACGTCGCCGACTCGCTCGCCGCCGTCCTGACCGAGCCACTCGACGCAGAGTTCCTCGAGAAGGCGGCCATCTGCTTCGGTCAGGTCGAGCACTCGCCGGCCGCGAGGTTCTTCGTCCTGGAGGCCCAAGCCGCGGAGGTGGCCCAGGTCGCCCAGGCACTCCGGAACCGGGACCCCTCGATCGACGACCTCTATGCCCAGGTCGTCGCGGGCGCCGTGCTGACCGCGGGCTACGCGGCGACGATGACCTGGGTCAACACGTCGCCCGGCGCGGTGGACGACGCCAGTCGGCAGCAGCACCTCGAGCTCCTGCGACAGGCCTTCGCGCACCTGTTCACCGCCTTCTCCGCCCCCGCAAGCCAGACCCCGGAGGCCTGACATGGCACTACTCCTCTATCGCCTCGGGCGATTCACCGCCCGCCACGCCTGGGCCACCCTCGCGGCCTGGCTCCTGCTGCTCACCGGCCTCGGTGGCACCATGGCAGCCTTCGCCTCTCCCCCGACCTCGGCCATCAGCATCCCGGGAGCCGCCTTCCAGTCCGTCCTGAGCACCCTTGGGCGTGAGATCCCTTCTGCCGCAGGCGGAATAGGCACCATCACGATCGAGAACGAGTCGGGTGCCATCACCCCGGCCCAGCGCACGGCGATCGAGCGCACCCTGGCTGCCTGGAAGAAGGCGCCTCACGTGCAGTCGGTGATGAACCCCTTCGAGACGCAGCAGACGCTGGACGACTCGCGCGCCAGAATCGAGGACGGCGAGAAGGAGCTCGAGACGCAGTCCTACAAGCTCGACCAAGGCCACTGGCTCTACGACGAGGGTCAGCGCGACCTCGCCGAGGCGCGGGCCCAGCTCACCACCCTCGAGCAGTCGGGGCACGGCGAGGGCGAGAAGGCGCGCGTGCTGCGCGACGAGATCGACGCTCGTGTGCGCGGCAACGCCCAGCTCAAGGCGCAGCTCGACGACGGTGATGCCAAGGTCGAGCAGGCGCGCCTCCAGATCGGTCAGGGCAAGCGGCAGCTGGGCCTGACCGACGGCCTGCGCTTCCTCAGCGCGGACGGCAGCGCGGCAATGCTCCAGATCCAGTTCGACACCGCGATCGCCCAGCTCCCTCCCGAGATCCGTGCCCAGATCCCCGAGATCGGCCAGCAGCTCGAGCAGCAGGGGCTGCGCGTCGACTACAACGCCGACATCCTCCAGACCCGCAGCATCATCGGGATCGGTGAGGTGGTCGGTTTCGCCATCGCCGCGGCCGTCCTGCTCGTGATGCTCGGCAGTCTCATCGCCTCCGGCCTGCCGCTGCTCGTCGCCCTCGTCGGCGTCGGCGCAGGCCTTCTTGGTGCCATGGCGGCGACGGCCCTCTTCGAGATGAACTCGATGACGCCCGCATTGGCCCTGATGCTGGGCCTCGCCGTGGGCATCGACTACGCCCTCTTCATCGTCAACCGCCACCGCCAGCAGCTGCTCGACGGCATGCCGGTGCAGCACTCCATCGGCCTGGCCACGGGTACCGCAGGCAACGCCGTGGTCGTGGCCGGGACGACCGTGGTGATCGCCCTGTCGGCGCTGACGGTCTCCGGCCTGCCGATCCTCGCCCAGATGGGCCTCGTCGCCGCCGCGACCGTGGCGGTGACCGTCCTCGTCTCCCTCACGGTCACGCCTGCCGTGCTGAGCCTCATCGGGGCACGGGTCATCTCCCGGCGCACCTGGCGCAAGCACGAGGCAGCCCTCACCGCATCCGAACAGACCCCATCCGAGCAGACCACCTCGGAGGAGAGCCGCAAGGCCTCCTCGGGCCGGGGCTCCGGACGCTGGGGGGTCCTCGTCACCAACCACCCGTGGCGCGCGATCGTCCTCACCATCGTCGCCATCGGTCTGCTGGCGGTCCCTGCCGTGTCGCTGCGCCTGGGCCTGCCCGACGGCAGCAGCGAACCCAAGGACTCCAGCGCCTTCCACTCCTACACCACCATCGAGCGTGACTTCGGGCCCGGCGCCAACGGCCCGATCGTCGCAGTGGTCAGCTTCGACGAGCCCCTCACGGAGGCCGAGGTGCCCGCGATGCAGGTGCGCTACGGCCAGCAGATGTTCAACCTCGTCGGCAGCGAGCGGGTCGTGCCGTTCGGGGTGAGCTCGGACCGCGACACCCTGGCCTTTCAAGTCGTGCCGCTCGAGGGCCCGACGAGCGAATCGACCACGGAGCTCGTGCACGAGCTGGATGACCTCAGCGCCCACATGCCCGAGGGCACGAAGCTCGGCATCACCGGTCAGACCGTCGCCAACATCGAGATCTCGGAGCGTCTGGCCGGTGCGCTACCGCTCTATGTCGCCCTGGTGGTCGGCCTCTCCCTGCTCCTGCTCATGGCCGTGTTCCGCTCGGTGCTCGTGCCCCTCGTGGCGACGGCCGGGTTCCTGCTGTCCGTCGGGGCCAGCTTCGGCGCGGTCGTCGCGGTCTACCAGTGGGGCTGGCTGGGCGACCTGCTGCAGGTGAGCCGGCCCGGGCCGATCATGCCCTTCATGCCGACGCTGCTCATCGGCGTCCTCTTCGGTCTCGCGATGGACTACCAGATGTTCCTCGTCTCCGGCATGCACGAGGCGCACGCGCACGGTGAGGACAGTCGCAGCGCCATCCGCACGGGCTTCCGCAACGGCTACCGCGTCGTCGTCGCCGCCGCGCTCATCATGATGTCGGTGTTCGCGGGCTTCGTCTTCGCCCACCTCACGATGATCCGGCCGATGGGTCTCGGGCTCGCGCTCGGCGTGGCCGTCGACGCCTTCCTGGTGCGCATGACACTGACCCCGGCGGTGCTGCAGCTGCTCGGCGATCGTGCGTGGTGGATCCCCCGCTGGCTCGACCGCCTGCTCCCCGACCTCGACGTGGAGGGCACGAAGCTGCGCGCCCACCTCGAGCGCGAGGCGGACACGACGACGCCCACCGCATCCGACGAGGCGGAGGCCAACGGGCCGGCGCTCGTGGGCGCCGGTTCACGGGGCCGGTGACGACTCAGACCGAGGCGTATGCCGGCGTTCCCGCGAGTGCAGCGTAGCGGCCTCCCAGCGCCAGCAGCTCACGGTGCGAACCGCGCTCGATGACACGGCCGTGGTCGAGGACGGCGATCTCGTCGGCCGACTCGATGGTCGAGAGGCGGTGGGCGATGGTGATCGTCGTGCGGCCGCGGACGAGCTCGTCGAGCGCCTTCTGCACGGCCCGCTCGGTGTCGTTGTCGAGGGCGCTGGTGGCCTCGTCGAGGACGAGCACCTTCGGGTTGCGCAGGATGGTGCGAGCGATGGCGATGCGCTGCTGCTCTCCACCGGAGAACCGGTGTCCGCGAGCGCCGACCACGGTGTCGAGGCCTTGGGGCAGCGTGGCGACGAGGTCGGCGACCTGCGCAGCGCCGAGCGCCTGCCACAGCTGCGCCTCGGTCGCGTCAGGTGCGGCCAGCAGGAGGTTCTCGCGGATGGAGGCGTGCACCAGATAGGTCTCCTGCGACACGACACCGACGATGCGGGCGAGCACCTCGGGGTCGAGGTCGCGCAGGTCCACACCGTCGACCGTCACGCGACCGGACGTCGGGTCGTGGAGCCGGGCCACGAGGGACGCGAGGGTGGACTTGCCCGAGCCGGTGTGACCGACGAGGGCCAGCGAGCCACCGGGCGGGACCACAGCGTTGATGGAGTCGACGGCGTTGGGCGAGTCAGCGGCATACGCAAAGGAGACGTTCTCGAAGCGGACCTCGCCGCGCACGCTTTCGGGGTCGAGCACGACGGGCGCGGTCGGCGCGGCGACGTCGGGGATGAGGTCGAGGTACTCGAAGACCCGTGAGAACAGGGCCATCGAGGAGACCCACTGGGCGCCGACGTTGAGCAGGCCCATGAGCGGGCGGAAGATGCCCGCCTGCAGCGTCGTGAAGGCGATCAGGGTCCCGATGGTCATGCCGCCGGAGGTCGCGGGCAGCCCGGCGACGAGGTAGATGAGCGCGGGGATCGCCGAGAAGATGATCTGCATGGTGGCCATGCGCCAGCGGCCGGCCAGCTGCGACCGCAGCTCGAGGTCGACGAGCTCCTCGGAGGTGGTGGCGAAGCGCTCGGCGTGACGCCGACCGGCACCGAGCGTCTTGGACACGCGCACGCCGGAGACGGACAGCCCCTCCTCGATCTGGACGTTGAGGTCGGCGCGACGGGCCTGCTGGCGCGCGGTGACCTCCCGGCGGATGAGCGCGACGCGGCGGGTCATCCACACGGCCGGCGGGATGACGACGAGCGAGAGGAGGCTCAGGCGCCAGGACAGGGCGACCATCGCGACGGACGTGGCGATCGCGGTCGTGAGGTTGGAGGCGATGGAGGTCGCGGTCGTGGTCACGACGCCCTGCATGCCGTTGATGTCGTTGGTCAGGCGCGACTGGACCTCACCAGCGCGGGTGCGCGTGAAGAAGCCCAGCGACTGCTGCTGCAGGTGGGCGAACAGGTCGGTCCGCAGGCGGTGCATGACGCGCTGGCCGACGCCGGTCGACATCCACGTCTGCACGACTCCGAGGAGCTGGGTGGTCGCGGCCCCGGCGACCATGGCGCCGACGGCGAGGAGGAGCAGTCGCACGTCCTGCTGCGGGATGGCCGTGTCGACCACCTCGCGCACGAGGAACGGCTGGGCCATCGAGATGACCGAGGTGGCAACGATGATCGCGCTGACGATCCCGATGGGCCGGCCGAAGCCACGGAAGAGGTTCGTCACCCGGCGGAGTGGGACGGGGGCGATCTCGAGCTGGGCGCGGTCTCGGGGGTCGACCTGCATCGGGCGACCGCCGCCCATGCCTCGACCGCCGGGCAGTCGCGCGCTGGTGTCCTTGGGAGCGTCATGAGTTCCTGCTGCCATGAGTGCCCTCCCTTCTGTCGTGCTGAAACCTATTGGTGAGGTTGGCTCACAATGAGCCAAACAGGCTTGTTGCCGATATCATTCCCGTATGCCGTCCGCTCCCGTCCCTGCCCCCCGTGACGGTGAACCCGCGCTGGGGGAGCTCGTCATGGAGGTGGCCCGGGGCCTGCGTCGACGGTTCGCCGCCACGCTCGAACCCTGGGGAGTGACGCCACACGAGTCGCGAGCCCTGCGGGTCATCGGCCGCCATGAGCCGACGCGCCTCGGCGTGGTCGCCCAGCACCTGCGCATCGCACCCCGGTCGGTGACCGACGTCGTCGACTCGCTCGAGGAGCGCGGCTTCGTCGTGCGCGAGCCCGACCCGACCGACCGCCGCGCGACCCAGGTGTCCCTCACCGCGTCAGGGCGCCAGGTCCTCCGCGAGCTCGACACCGCCCGGCGGGCCGACCACGAGGGCTACTTCGCCGCGCTCTCCGACCGCGACCGCGCCACGCTGACCCGCATCCTCACGGGTCTGCTCGAGTCGGACTGAGGCCCGACCGATGGCCAACGCCCCCGGCGCCGCACACGCGCTCGACGTGCTCGAGCTGCTCGCCCGCAGAGGTGAGCCGCTGCCCGCCGCGACGGTCGCGCGCGAGCTCGGACTCCCCCGGTCGAGCACCTACCACCTGCTCTCGGTGCTGCGCGAGCGCGGTTACGTCTCCCACCTCGAAGGTGAGCGCAGGTACGGACTGGGCGTCGCGGCATACGAGCTGGGTTCGGCCTACCAACGGCAGGCCCCGCTCCAGCGGATCGCCCGGAGCACCCTCGACCGCCTCGTTGACGTGACCGGCCACAACGCCCACCTCGCGGTGCTGCACGGTCGCGACGTGCTCTATGTCATCGAGCAGCGCGCGCCGCAGGGCCCCGTGCTCGTGTCCGACGTCGGTGTCCGGCTGCCCGCGACGCTCACCGCGACCGGGCTCGCCCTGCTGGCGAGCCTGCCGGCCGGACAGGTGCGGGCGCTCTTCCCGCACGCCGCCACCCTGGTCCAGCGCGATGGTCACGGGCCGAGCACCACGACCGCCCTGCGCTCGCTCCTGCAGTCCGTGCGACAACGCGGGTATGCCGTCGAGGACGGTCACATCACGAGCGGGCTGAGGTCCGTGGCCGTGGCGGTGCTGGACCACAGCGACCACCCGGTCGCCTCGGTGGCCGTGACCTTCCGCTCCGAGCGCGTCGACGACGCGGAGCAGGAGCGGCTCGTGAACGCCGTCCGCCACGCAGCGGACGACCTGTCCACGCGGCTGCACCGGCAGCCGCGGCGCGGCCGAACCTGAGTCCCGCACCACCCACTCCGCACATGACTGCACCGCAGGTGGGGCGGTTGCCCCACCTGCGGTGCAGTGGTCCTTGCGGCGTCCGGCCGAAGCCTCAGTCGCGCAGGATCGGTGGTCGGTATCCGGGACGGCCGGCCAGCCCCGCCGACTTCACGGCTGCCCGACCCACGGCACGTCCGGCTCGACCCACCGCACTCTCCGGCTGCTGCGAGACCCTCGGCGGCATGATGACGACCGGGCACGAGGCGGCATAGACGATCCGCTGCGCGAACAGCGGCGCGCCGGTGAAGGTCCTCGGAGCGTCCACGACGACGAGGTCAGCCTCCTCAGCCGCCTGCAGGAGCACCTTGCGCTTGCCCCCGCGCACGACCCGCACCTCCGCCGAGTGGTCGTCGCCCAGGACCTCGGCGACATCCTGCTCGAGGGCCGCCTGCTCGCTGCGCTGGGTGCTCTGGTCGTCGGTGACGCGAGCCGCCACCCCACCCGAGGTCGTGCCGGGGGGACTGGTGCTGCGCCACGAACGCACGGCGATCAGCCGACCACGGTTCTGCGCCGCTTGGGCCGCGCCCCACTTGAGTGCGGTCGGCGACTTGGACGTGGCACTGACTCCGACCACGACGGTGTAGGGCTGGGCGCCCTCGGTGTGCTCACTCACGACGAACTCCTCAGACCGGAAGGTGGACGGTCTCGTTGCCGTCCTTGTCGTAGCTGCTCAGCGGAGGTGCGATCTCCTCGAGGGACTTGCCCTCGGCGTCCACACCCCAGACCGCCGCGACCGCGGCACCGATGAGCATGATGCCCGCAGCGATGAGGTAGCCCCAGAACATCGGGGTGCGGTCCTTGCCGTCACCGATGAGCCAGCCGTAGAAGACCGGGCCGATGGCGCCGAAGACCTGGGCCACGGCGAAGAAGTACGAGATCGCCTGCCCACGAGCCTCGAGGGGGAAGATCTCGGACACGGTCAGGTAGCCCGCGGAGGCACCGGCGGAGGCGAAGAAGAACGCCACGCACCAGAACGCCGTGTGCGTCGCCGCCGAGAGTGCATCGGCCTGGAAGAAGAACGCCGAGACGGCCAGCACGATGGCCGCGAAGGCGTAGCAGCCACCGATCATCTTGCGCCGGCCGATGGTGTCGAAGAAGTGGCCGAGCAGGAGCGGACCGAGCAGGTTGCCGATGGCGAAGGGAAAGAAGTAGACGGCCGCGCCCGACTTGTCCAGCCCGTAGAAGTTCTGGAGCACGAGCGAGTAGGTGAAGAAGATGGCGTTGTAGAGGAAGCTCTGCGTGATCATCAGCGTCGCGCCGAGCACCGTCCGCTTGGGGTAGAGCTTGAAGAAGACGTAGGCCAGCTGCTTGGGCGTGAGCCCCTCACGGGGCTTGACCCACATGCTGTCGCGCTCCTCGTCGAGCTTCGGCAGCTTCTTGCCTGCCGCGACGACCTCCTTCTCGATGTTCGAGACGATCCGCTCGGCGTCGTCGTGGTGCCCGTGGGTAATCATCCAGCGCGGGCTCTCGGGGATGTGGCGACGCAGGTAGATGATCGCCAGACCGAGGATGGGTCCGATGAGGAAGGCAATCCGCCAGCCGACGTTCTCACCGAAGCGGTCGGTGTCGAGCAGGAAGAGGGTCGCGAAGGCGCCGATGCCCGCGCCGAACCAGTAGGTGCCGTTGATGGCGAGGTCGACCCGCCCGCGGAACCGGCCGGGGATGAGCTCGTCGATCGCGGAGTTGACGGCGGAGTACTCGCCACCGATACCCATGCCCGCGATGAAGCGCAGGACGAGGAAGACGAACATGTTGGGAGAGAAGGCGGCCAGCCCCGAGGCGACGAGGTAGAGCACCAGCGTCATGGTGAAGAGCTTCTTGCGACCCAGGGAGTCCGTGAGTCGTCCGAAGAACAGCGCACCCACGACCTCGCCGACGAGGTAGACCGAACCGGCGAGACCAACCTGTGCGGTGCTCATCGACAGCGACTTCTCGAAGCCACCGGCCGCCACGATCTGGATCTCGATGCCGTCGAGGATCCACGCGGTCCCGAGTCCGAAGATCACCATCCAGTGGAACTTCGACCAGGGCATGTCATGCATTCGTGCCGGAATGAGACTGCGTACCGGCTTGTCTTCAGCGACGTCGGCGGACATCCGTACTCCCCTCGAACGGTGCGGGTAGCCCGACTGGTCGTGGGGCTACCGCCGCACGTTACGCCCGGACATGGCACCAATGGGGGTTTGGACGACCCCGTTTGACCTGCAGTGATGCGGCTCGAGGAAGCGCTCCATTTCGCGGGGTGGGCGACGCCCTCCCATGCCCGGCCGGTGACGGCGACAATGGCCGGATGGCGTCATCCGGAAGTGTCATCGTGCTGGCCGGGGGGACGTCGCGCCGCTTCGGCTCCGACAAGCTCGCCGCGTTGCTGGCCGATGGCCAGTCCGTTCTCGACCGCTGCCTCGTGGGTATGCCGGACGGCTGGCCCCTGGTCGTCGTCGGACCTTCGCGGGTGGTCCCGTCGTCGGTGGCCGACCGGGTGCAGTTCGTGCGGGAGTCGCCGGCCGGGAGTGGCCCACTGGCCGGAGTCGCGGCGGGTGTGGCCGCAGTGACGACGGACCTCGTCTGCGTCGTCGCGGGTGACACACCGCAGGCGGGGAAGGCGCTGCCGCTGCTCGTGTCGGCACTGGAGGCCGACCTCGCGGTCGACGCGGTGGTGGCGGGGGACGGCGACGGCGAGGGCGACGGACAGGCCAACCCGTTGTTGGCGGCCTACCGGACCGAGACACTGCGCGGCGGAGTCCTGGACTCCCCCGAGAACAGGCCCGCTCGCTCCTTGCTCTCCCTCGCGCACAGCGTCCTGCGGGTCGGCGACCAGGCCCGGGACGTCGACACCCCTGAGGACCTGGCGAGCTTGCGTCGTACGTTGGGGTCATGAAGGCGATCACCATCCCCGAAGCAGGCGGCCCCGAGGCACTCGTGCTCAGCGACGTCGACACCCCCGAACCGCAGGACGGCGAGGTGCGCATCAGGGTCAGCGCGGCAGGCGTCAACCGCGCCGACACGCTGCAACGGCAGGGGTTCTACAACCCGCCCGAGGGCCAGACCGAGATCCCCGGCCTCGAGGTCTCCGGCGTCATCGACGCGGTCGGCGAGGGCGTGAGCGAGTGGGTCGTGGGCGACGAGGTGTGCGCCCTGCTGGTGGGTGGCGGCTATGCCGAGCAGGTCACCGTGCCGGCCGGCCAGGTCCTGCCCGTCCCCGCTGGTGTCGGCCTCGTCGAGGCCGCGGCCCTGCCCGAGGTGACGTCCACGGTCTGGTCCAACGTGTTCCTCACCGCGAACCTCCAGCCCGGCGAGACGCTGCTCGTCCATGGTGGGTCCTCCGGCATCGGCACCATCGCCATCCAGCTCGCCCGTGAGGTCGGTGCGCGAGTGGCCGTCACCGCCGGCAGCCAGGAGAAGCTCGACTTCTGCCGCGAGCTCGGAGCCGAGATCCTCATCAACTACAAGGAGCAGGACTTCGTCGAGGAGCTCAAGAAGGCGACCGACGGCCACGGGGCCGACGTCATCCTCGACAACATGGGCGCGAAGTACCTCTCCCGCAACGTCGATGCACTCGCCATCGCCGGACGGCTCGTCATCATCGGCATGCAGGGCGGCACCAAGGGCGAGCTCGACATCAACACGCTGCTGCGCAAGCGCGGTGCCGTCATCGCGACGAGCCTGCGGGCCCGCCCGGTCGCCGAGAAGGCGACGATCATCGCGGCCGTGCGCGAGCACGTCTGGCCGATGGTGGCGCAGGGCCGCGTGCGCCCGGTCGTGCACTCGCGCCACCCATTGGCGAACGCGAGCGACGCGCACGCCGAGATGGAGGCCAGCACCCACATCGGCAAGATTCTCCTGCTCACCGACTGACCGGCATACGCAAGGTCTCGGTCTGATCCGGGACGCCGCGACGTCCCACGGCGCTTCTCCGGCAGGAACCTCTCACCTCGCTTGACCGCCGCGATCAGGCGAGGTGAGAGGAACCCACTTCAGGCGGGGAAGGTGGGGCTTGCCATGCGGGTGAATACTCGGTATACATGTCCTGTTCGAGCACGGCATACCGAGTATTGAGGCTGTTCAGGGGTTCGGCCCCGACTCGGTATACCGGCTCGGCACCGCACGCGAGAGCGCAGGGGTTCTCGCGTCAAACGTCCAGGAGGCACCGATGTCGGTCAAGCAGGGGCTTCTGGCCCTCCTCGCAGAAGGGCCGATGTACGGCGCCCAGCTGCGGGTGGAGTTCGAGGAGCGCACGGGCGGCACGTGGCCGCTCAACGTCGGGCAGGTCTACACGACCCTGAACCGGCTCGAGCGCGACGGGCTCGTCGAGCCGACCGGTGAGGCCGACGGCGAGGGGCGCATCTCCTACCGGCTCACCGAGGCCGGGGCCAGCGAGGTCACCACGTGGTGGCAGACGCCGGTCGACCGCGACAACACCCCGCGTGACGAGCTCACCATCAAGCTGGCCCTCGCGGTGACCGTCCCGGGCGTCGACGTCCAGTCCGTGGCGCAGACCCAGCGCACCTCGACCATCAGGCACCTGCACGACCTCACCCGCCTCAAGCAGCAGGTGATGCGCAAGCAGCGCGACGCCGAGGGCCACGAACCACAGGAGGGCGTGGCCAACCACGACCTCGCCTGGCTGCTGGTCCTCGAGAACCTCATCTTCAGCGCCGAGGCCGAGGTGCGCTGGCTCGACCACGTCGAGACCCGCCTGCACCGGGAGTCGCTGCGCCCTTTTCACCGTTCCGGAAGCACGCCGGCGACGTCCCGGCCTGAGGACGCCGACGAGCGCGCAGCCGCACGGGCGGAGGCACGTCGATGACCACTCCCAGCCTGCTCCTCGACAACGTCAGCCGGGTCCACGGCACCGGTGACACGGCGGTGCACGCCCTTGACGGCGTGAGCCTCGAGATCCTGCCCGGTGAGCTCGTGGCCGTCATGGGCCCGAGCGGCTCGGGCAAGTCGACGCTCCTCAACCTCGCCGGCGGCCTCGACCACGCCACGAGCGGGCGCGTCGTGATCGAGGGTGAGGACCTCACCACCCTGGGCGCCAAGGGCATCGCCCAGCTGCGGCGCCGCAGGGTCGGGTTCGTCTTCCAGGACTACAACCTCATCCCCAGCCTCACGGCCGCCGAGAACGTCGCTCTCCCCCTCGAGCTCGACGGCGAGCGCGCGAGCCAGGCGAGGCGCCACGCCCGCCAGAGCCTGGAGCTCATGGGCCTGCGCGAGCTGTCGGACCGCTTCCCCGACCAGCTGTCGGGTGGCCAGCAGCAGCGGGTGGCCATCGCCCGCGCGCTCGTCGGCAGCCGCCGCCTCGTCCTCGCCGACGAACCCACCGGCGCCCTCGACAGCCACACCGGTGAGGACGTGCTGCGGGTGCTGCGCGAGCGCTGCGATGAAGGTGTCGCCGGGCTCCTCGTGACCCACGAGGCCAGGCATGCCGCCTGGGCCGACCGGGTCGTGTTCCTGCGCGACGGCGTCGTCGTCGACTCGACGGGGCGCGCAAGCGCGGCCGAGGACCTACTCGACAGCGCGAGCTCCGCGCGATGACGTCGGACGCCAACGCCGACGCCGACGCCGACACGGACACCGAAAGGCGTTCGGCGTGGGGTCGCTTCGTGGGCAGCTGGGGCATCGCCCTGCGCATGGCCCGGCGCGACGTCCGCCGCCACCGGGGCCGCAGCGCGCTCATCATGGTCATGGTCGCGCTGCCGACGCTGCTGCTCGTCTTCGCCATCGTGTCCGCGGCCACGAGCCAGGTCACGGGCCCGGAGCAGATCCCGGCCCGCATGGGCAACGGGGTGGCCATGCTCGAGTACCCCCAGTCGGGCAGGGTCGACCAAGGCTTCGACCCGGGCCCGGGCAGCGCCAGCAGTGGCACGGCCGAACCCATCCCGGGCTGGGTCGACGGCGGCAGCGCGTTCGACAACGCGACGGCCATCGGCTCCCTGACCGCGGCCACCGCCGTGCCCTTCGTCGAGGAGTCCCTCGTCACGAGGATCGACGACCGGCGCCTGAGCCTCAGCGGTCTGGCCATCGACCCCCGCCCGGGGCTCAGGGACAAGATCGAGGTCACGAGTGGGCGCCTGCCGCGAGGCCCGGGTGAGGCACTGGTGTCCGACACCGGCAAGGCCCGCGGCCTGCCCACGAGCGGCACCTTCACCGCGACCTCGCAGGGCAAGGAGGTCACGCTCGAGGTGGTCGGCACCGCCACCGCCATCGGCCCGTGGAACGGTACCTACGACGTCGTCGTGCCGGAGCCACTCGTCGCGGGTCAGCCCGGCGGAGGCTGGGTCCTCCTGGGCTCCGAACCGGTGAGATGGCCGGAGGTCACGCGCCTCAACACCTTTGGGCTCACGGTCTGGTCGGCCGACGTCCTGAGGAACCCGCCGCCGGTCAGCGAGCTGTCGATGGAGCAGCGCTCCATCCAGCAGAGCAGCGACAGCCGCATGGGCACGTTCGTGGCCATCGGGGGTGCCCTGCTGCTCATCATCACCACGCTGCTCGTCGGACCAGCCTTCGCCGTCAGCGCCGCACGCCAGCGCAGGACCCTTGCCCTCTCGGCGAGCAACGGCGCCACCACGGCGCAGCTGCGGCACACCGTGCTCGCCCAGGCGCTGGTGCTCGGCGTCGTCGCGGCCCTCGCGGGGTCTGCCCTCGGGGTCGGCGTCGCCTGGCTGTCTACCCGCAGCTCCACCCTCAATCGGTTCCTCGGCATGAACGGTCCCTTCGACGTCCCGTTGGCGGCTGTCGGCCTCGTCACCCTGGCGGCTGTGGCCAGTGCCGTCATCGCCGCGCTGCTCCCCGCGCGCCGGCTCGGCCGTCTCGACATCGTCGGTGTCATGAAGGGGCAGAGCGTCTCACCACGGCCCAGCAAGGCCGTCTTCGTCATCGGTGCGGTCCTGGCCGGCGTCGGCGGGTTCGCGGTCATCTCCATGGCCGCCACCCAGGTCGCCTCGGGAGGCGGCGGCGAGGTCAAGGTCGTCGCCGCAACCATCGCCCTCGTCGTCGGCGCGATCATGCTGGCCCCGATGATCCTCGTCGGCATCGCGCGCCTCAGCTCGCGCCTGCCGGTGTCCCTGCGCATGGCGACGCGCGATGCCGGCCGGCAGCGCTCCCGCAGCGTCCCCGCGATCGCCGCGATCCTCGCCGGCGTCGCCGTCCTTACCATGACCCTCATCGCCAGCGGCAGCGACGAGGAGCAGAGCCGCCGGGAGTACACCGCGCAGAACATCCCCGGTGACGCCAAGGTCTACAACAACGCGAGCCCGGCAGCGGGTGCGTTCGACGTCGACGCGATCACCGCCTCGTTCGCGACGGTGCGGGCCGGGCTCGAGGTCGTGCCGGTCTCGAGCATCGACACCGGGGACCCGTGGATGCGCTCCATGAACCCCGCACCGCCGACGAGCCCCTACGACCTGACCGCGGTCAACGTCGTGCCTCCCGGATGCACCCCGCAGCAGTCAGTCAGCGACATGCTCATGGAGGGCGAGACCTTCGAGGCACCGACGTGCCATGCCATCGGCACCCAGGGGCAGGGCAACGTCGCAGCCATCGCTGTCATGACCAAGCAGGAGATCCTCCGGCGTCTGGGCCTCATGGGACGCGAGGCCGACGCCAAGGTGGTCGCCGACGGCGGCGCCGTCGTCGGGCGGGCACCTGGACGCGCGACCCTCCTGACCGACGGCAAGGTCACCCTCATGACCGGAACCCAGACGGTGGTCCCCGAGGGTGCGGGGGGTGGGGGCAGTCCCTCCGAGGTCCACGACATCAGGACCGTCACCGTGCCGGCCATCGAGGTCGAGCTCACCAAGGAGTCGGTCGGCACGATGCTCGGGCGGGCCATGCTCGTCCCGACGGAGGTCGCGCATGCCAACGACTGGCCGACCTACGTCGACCAGCTCACGGTGCACGACCCCGCGGGCCCGATCACCCAGGATGTCACCGAACGCCTTGGTGCCACGGCCTCCGACGACGTCTACATCGAGACCGAACGCGGCTTCCAGTCGCCGCTGCAGTGGGTCGTCCTCATCCTCATCGGCGTCTTCTCCCTGCTGCTGCTCGTCATCACACTCACGTCGACGGCACTCACCCTCGCCGAGCAGGAGAACGACCAGGCGACGCTCGCGGCACTCGGCTCAGGACGCGGCACCCGTCGCGTCATGGCTGCCGCCCAGGCGTTCGTGCTCTGCGTCATCGGCGCCGTACTCGGTGTCGCCGTCGGCATCGTCCCCGGCATCGCCCTGGCCTATCCGCTGACGGCGCAGTCGTGGAACCCCATCACCGGTGAGCAGCTCAACGGCGACCCGATCCTCGTCTTCCCCTGGCTCGTCCTGCTCGGGTTCGCCCTCGCCGTCCCGGCGGTGTCGGCTGGCCTGGCCGCGGCCGGCATACGCAAGGCTCCGGACGCGACCCACAGAACCGCCTGACTGACAGACCGAACTGACAGACTCTGCGTATGCCGTTCCCCCACGACCCAGCCGGGCGTCACCACGCGATCGCCGACATCTTCACCGACCGCGTCCGCGGGGTGAGCGACTGGGATGCCCCGGCGCCAGTCGACGGCTGGGTGGCGCGCGACGTGGTGCGGCACCTGGTCGAGTGGTTCCCGGCGTTCCTCAAGGGCGGCACCGGCATCACCCTGCCCCACGGGCCGACGGTGGATGAGGACCCGGTCGGTGCGTGGACCTCACATGCCGACGCGGTCCAGGCACTGCTCGACGACCCCGAGACCGCCACCAACGTGCTGAGCAACCCGCACACCGGCGACGTGCCGCTCCCCCAGGCGGTCGACCAGTTCTACACGGGCGACGTCTTCATGCACACGTGGGACCTGGCCCGCGCGACCGGCCAGCCGGACCGGCTCGACGCGGAGTTCGCCAACCAGATGTTCAGCGGGATGGAGCAGTTCGACGAGATGCTGCGGAGCTCGGGTCAGTACGGCCCGAGGGTGCCCGTGCCCGAGTCGGCCGACATCACCGACAAGCTCATGGGTTTCGTCGGCCGCGACCCGTCCTGGACGCCGCCCACCTGAGGCCCGACCCGCACGTGGGGCAGGATGGACGACATGAGCGACCAGCAGCCCACGCAGCCGGAGTCGAGCCGCGAGACCGACGAGCAGGAGACCCGTGAGGTCCACGGCACGGCCACTGTCGATGACGACAAGGTGGTCGTGGTGACGCCCGAGGGCATGGGCGTCGCCGACCGCAACCCCGAGGGCAAGCCCAACCAGAACCCTGCCGACCTCGTCGAGCAGCCGGCCAAGGTCATGCGGATCGGCTCGATGATCAAGCAGCTCCTCGAGGAGGTGCGCAACGCGCCCCTCGACGAGGCCGGTCGCGCTCGCCTCGCTGACGTCCACGAGCGTTCGCTCTCGGAGCTCAAGGACGGGCTCGCCCCCGAGCTCGTCGAGGAGCTCGAGCGCATCTCGTTGCCGTTCAGCGACGAAGCACCGTCCGACGCGGAGCTCCGCATCGCCCAGGCCCAGCTCGTCGGCTGGCTCGAGGGCCTCTTCCATGGCATCCAGACCGCCCTCGTCGCCCAGCAGATGGCGGCCCAGGCCCAGCTCCAGCAGATGCGGCAGCTGCCCCCCGGTCACGCCCCGGCACCCGGTCAGCCGGGTTCGCCGATGGGCATGCCCAACCTGCCGGGTGGCCACGGCGGGTCGAGCAACACCGGTCCGGCCGAGGGCACCGGCCAGTACCTCTGAGACCCCTCGCCGTGTGTGCCTCATGCAGACACATACCTCTGCGTGAGGCACACACGGCAGGTGCCCAGATTCGAACTGGCGAGTAACTGGCGTCGCGATTTTGCGGAAGCGTAGGTTGGCGAGCATGACCGCCACCACGTGGAGCCAGACCGACCTCCTGCGCGAGCTCAGCCCCGTCGTCGAGGAGAACCTCAACCGCCACATCGGCGTGGCCAAGACGTGGTACCCGCACGACTTCATCCCGTGGAGCGACGGTCGCAACTTCGACGGGCTCATGGGCGGCGACCCCTGGAGCCCTGACGACGCACCGATCTCGGAGGTCGCGCGGTCGGCGCTCATCGTCAACCTCCTCACCGAGGACAACCTCCCGAGCTACCACCACGAGATCGCGCTGATCTTCGGGCGCGACGACGCCTGGGGTGAGTGGGTGCACCGGTGGACCGCAGAGGAGGGCCGGCACGGCATCGCCATGCGCGACTACATGCTCGTCAAGCGCATGGTCGACCCCAATGCCCTCGAGGACTTCCGGATGACGCACATGTCGCAAGGCTACGAGTCCGCACACAGCGGCGAGCTGCTCCACTCGCTGGCCTATGTGTCGTTCCAGGAGCTCGCGACCCGGGTGTCGCACCGCAACACCGGCCGCTTCACCGCCGACCCGATGGCCGACCAGCTGCTGCAGCGCATCGCCGCTGACGAGAACCTCCACATGATCTTCTACCGCAACCTCATGGGCGCAGCGCTCCAGCTCGACCCGAGCCAGTCGGTGCAGGCGATCCGTGACGTCGTCCTCAACTTCGCGATGCCGGGCACCGACATCCCGGGGTTCCAGCGCAAGGCCGTCGAGATGGCGGTCGCCGGGATCTACGACCTGCGCCAGCACCGCGACGACGTCGTGGCGCCGGTGCTGCGCTTCTGGAAGGTCTGGGACCTCGAGAACCTCAGCGCCGAGGGCGAGCAGGCTCGCATGGAGCTCGCCGACTTCATGTCCGGGCTCGACACCAAGGCCTCCCGGTTCGAGGACAAGCGCGACACCCTCGCCGCTCGCATGAACCTCTGAAACAGACGGCTTTCAGACTGAGCGGGCTGCGGCGCGTCCGGCGGCCCGACCCGAGAACAGGCACCCACCCACGAACGTGCCCTCGAGAGAGCGGTATCCGTGGACGCCACCGCCGCCGAACCCGGCAACCTCACCCGCGGCATACAGGCCCGGCACGGGTTCGCCGTTCGTCCCGATCACCTGGCTGTCGAGGTTGGTCTGCAGCCCGCCCAGTGACTTGCGGGTGAGGATGTTCAGACGCACCGCCACGAGTGGGCCTCGCTTGGGATCAAGGATCCGGTGCGGTGGGAACGCACGCTTGGTGAGCCTGTCCCCGCGGTACTGACGGGCGACGCGCATGGCCGCGATCTGGGCGTCCTTGCCGAAGGAGTTGTCGAGCTGGCGGTCGCGCTCGAGGACCTGGCGCTCGATGTGCGCGAAGTCGACGGGCGCGTCCGGAGTGAGGGCGTTCATCCTGTCGACGAGCTCGCGCAGGGTGCCGGCCTGGACGAAGTCGACGCCATGGTCGAGGAAGGCCTGGACCGCCGGCGGCACTGCGGTGATCGGCCGCTTGGCGACGTCACGATAGCTGCGGTCGGTGAGGTCGAGGTTCTGCTCGCTGCCCGACAGGGCGAACTCCTTCCCCACCAGGGCGCGGTTGGTGATGAACCACGAGTGGTCGTGGCCGGTCGTGCGCAGGTGGGAGAGCGTCCCGAGGGTGTCGTAGCCGGGGAAGTTCGGCGGCGGGAGCCGGTCCCCGTTGCCGTCGAACCACAGCGACGAGGGTCCGGGCAGGATGCGGATCGCGTGGTGGGGCCACACGGGATCCCAGTTGTTGATGCCCTCCACGTAGTGCCACATGCGGTCGCGGTTGACCACGGTTCCGCCGGCGCTCTCCGTGATGGCGAGCATGCGTCCGTCGACGTATGCCGGGACGCCGGTGATCATGTGCTCGGGCGCAGTCCCGAGGCGGTCGGGCCAGTTGGCCCGGACGAGATCGTGGTTGCCGCCGATGCCGCCACTCGTGACCAGAACCGCGTGGGCGCCGAACTCGAAGTCGCCGACGACGTCACGGTTGGACGCCACCCCGCGTGGCGAGACGTCCTGCGCCAGGACGGATCCACGGACACCGGTGACGACCTCACCTGTGGTGACGAGCTCGTCGACCCGATGGCGTGGGCGATAGATGATGCGGCCGCCGGAGATGTGCTGGCGCACGCGGTCGATGAACGGTGAGACCACGCCGGTGCCGGTGCCCCACGGGATGTGGAAGCGCGGCACCGAGTTGCCGTGGCCACCGGCTCGGCCATCTCCCCGCTCCGCCCAGCCGACCACGGGGAAGAAGCTGATGCCGAACTGCCGCAGCCAATCCCGCTTCTCACCGGCCGCCCACTCGACGTACGCCCGGCCCCACTGGCGCCCCCAGTGGTCCTCCTCGCGGTCCCAGCCGGCACTGCCCTGCCAGTCCTGCCAGGCGAGCTCGAGGGTGTCCTTGATGCCCAGCCGTCGCTGCTCCGGGGTGTCGACGAGGAAGAGGCCCCCGAAGCTCCACCACGCCTGGCCTCCGAGGTTGGCCTCGCTCTCCTGGTCGAGGAGCACGACCGACCGCCCGGCGTCGGCGAGCTCATGGGCAGCGACGAGACCGGCGAGCCCGGCCCCGACGACAAGGGCGTCAGCATCCATGTCGCGACCCTAGTGGGCGCCACCGCCCGGACCCAGCACTGCGCGGGCTCAGCCGACGGGAGCCATGACCAGCGTGTCCCAGGGGATGTCGGCCACCGACTCGACGACGACGTCCGCATCCTGCGCCAGGACCTCGAGCGGAGTCGTCCCGAGGACGGCCACCACCAGCCCGGCCCCGGCGGCTCGTCCGGACACCAGCCCAGCGGTCGCGTCCTCGACGACCACGCACTGCGAGGGGTCCAGGCCCAGCCTCGACGCACCCAGCTGGTAGGGCTCGGGCCCGGGCTTGCCGTGCGAGACATCGCTCGCCGTGACCACGACGGTCGGCCTCGGCAGCCTCGTCGCGGCGGTGCGCACAGCGGCCAGCTCACGTTCGCAGGAGGTGACGATCGCGTGCGGCACCGCCAGCTCGTCGAGGCGGGCCAACACCTCCCGCGCACCCCTCAGGGCGACGATGCCGTCGGTGTCGGCCAGCTCGATCTCACGGATGCGGGCATGCGCGGCCAGTCGCTCGGCGTCGGTGCGCTCGGACATCACCGCATCAATCGTGTTGATGCTCGTGCGTCCGTGGGAGCCCGCGAGCGCCGCGGGCTCGAGGTCGAACTCCTCCGCCCATCGCATCCACGACCGCAGGACTGCCCCGGTCGAGTCGATGAGGGTGCCGTCCATGTCGAAGAGGACACCGGAGAACCGGCGCTGCGGGAACTGCCCGGCGAGGCTTGCCACCATGGGCCTCAGCCTAGGGTGGGTGCATGGACCGGCTTGCTGCAGGACGTCCCCGCGGCGCACTGCTGAGCGCGTTCGTCGCCTTCGTCGCGATCGTCGGCGGTTGGACATGGGCGGCGATGCAGCAGCCCGCCGGCTTCGACTCGGTGCGTGAGTCGATCAGTGCCCTCGCCGCGGTCGAGACCCCCCACCGCTGGATCATGACGTCGGCCCTGCTGCTCACGGGACTGGCCCACGTCGGGTCCGCGCTCCTGCTTCCCGGCCTGCGCCGCCGGGGCCGCTGGGTCCTCGGAGGAGCCGGGCTGGCCACTGTCGGTGTCGCTCTCGTGCCGCTGCCGTCCCGTTCGGAGGGCTCCGTCGCGCACGTCGCCGTCGCAACGCTGAGCTTCGTGCTGCTCGCGGCCTGGCCGTGGTTCGCCGCAGGCGCTTCGCGGATCCCGCTCCTGCGAGCGCGCGTCGCCCGCCCCGTGTCGGTCTTCCTGCTCCTGCTCGTTGCGTCGCTCGCCCTGGGGAACCGAGCCGGTATGCCGTTCGGCGCGCACGAGCGCATCGTCGCCGGGTTGCTCGCGTTCTGGCCCTTCGCCACCGCCGTCTCGGCGTGGTGGGCTTTGGGACACCGGGTGGGCGGCCGCACCGTTCGTGGACTGCTCACCGTCGCTGCCCTCACGGTCGGGTGCGCAGCGGGTGGGGTCGCTGCGACGCGAATCGCTCCGGCGACGGCGAACACGCTGCACTACTCGGCCCAGGTGCAGCTCTCGCTGGACCCCCAGCACTCGACCCGGCTCGTCGCCACAACGCTCTTCGGCGACATCCAGGTCGGCTTCACCGGGCTGGCACCCGGCATCGAGGTCACACCCCAGGTCAAGGCCTCCATCGCCGACGTCCTCAGCCGGCCCGGCGTGACGGTGTCCAACCTCCAGCCGGGGCCGCTCGAGCTCAACGCCGCGATCCGGCACACCGCTCGCGACGTGGGTCTGCGCTTCGGGGCCGGCGCCCTGGCCGTCGCAGTGCTGGCACTCGGAGCCAGCTCGCTGGCACGCCGTCGTCGACCGCGTCCTGGCGCGCTGGCCGGTGCGGCCGCCGCGTGGGTGATCGCCTGTGGCGCCACCGGGGTGGGCATCTGGCAGACCTACCAGCCGGACCGGCAGCACGAGTTCACCTCCACCGGCGTCCTCGGCACGGTGCAGCGCAACCAGTCGCTCCTGTCCGACGTGGAGGCCCGGACCGCCCAGGTCACGCCCTACCTGCGCAACCTCATTGCCCTGTCGTCGGCGTTGCAGGACAAGTACTCGCCGTCGGAGCTCAACGAGCCCGTCGCGCTGCGCGTACTCCTCGTCTCCGACCTCCATGCGGGCAACCAGTACTCGCTCATGCGAACGATCATCGAGCAGGAGGGCATCGACCTCGTCGTCGACACCGGCGACCTCGTGAACTTCGGCACGGTCGCCGAGGGAGAGGCCTCGGGGATGTTCGCCGGCATCGCGTCCCTGCCCGTGCCCTACCTCTTCACGCGCGGCAACCACGACGCGACCTCGGCAACCGACCACGCCATCCTCGACCGGATGGCCACCCTGCCCAACGTCGTCCTGTTGCAACCGGATGCCCAGGACTACACCGTCGTCGACGCAGGCGGTCTGCGCATCGGTGGCTTCAACGACCCCCGGTGGTTCGGCGACGACGGCAAGCGGAGCAAGGACAAGCAGCAGCCGGCCAAGAAGGCGTTCGAGGCGGCCTTCGCGCAGGAGCCGAGCCTGGACCTCCTCGTCTCGCACGAGCCGTGGGCGGTGGAGGACGTGCCCCGAGCCGACGTCGCGGTCAACGGCCACATGCACACGCCCGACCTGGAGGGCAACCGCATCCAGGCGGGCACGTTCACCGGTGGTGGCCCGCTCACGCACTTCGTCGGCGAGGACAACGGCGAGGAGCTCGTCGGCCAGCCCTACGCGTTCGACGTCCTCGCGTTCGGGGAGTCGTGCCGGCTCACCTCGGTGACCCGCTACAGCTACCGCAACGTCATCGAGGGGCGGCCGGCATACGACGACGTCAGCCTCGTCAACGGGAGCCGCATCGACACGGCGACCGACCCGGATCGCACGTGCACCCGACCGACCAAGGGCGAGGGGCCGCTGGACTCCCTCACGCTGCGCGAGGTCCGCGCCCAATCGCCCGCGGCGGCGCCGACCGGGGCAGACTCACGGGCATGGCTCAATACACCGACGCAGAACGCGACACCGTCCGCAACGCTGCTTTCGGGGCGATCGCCCTCGTGAGCAAGGCCGACCCCGGCTTCCTGTCTTCCTTCAAGGAGAGCCTGGCCGGGTCCAAGGCGCTCGCCTCGGCCCCCAAGGAGATCACCGAGATCCTGCGCGGGGGCGGCTTCCCCAGTCCTCCCAAAGGAGACGCGGCGGCCCAGGAGGCCGAGGTCCTGTCGGCCCTGACCCAGGCCGTCGCCGTCCTCGACGCCAAGGCCGATGGCTCGGCGCAGGCCTTCAAGGGGGTCGTCCTCGAGGCCACCCAGGCCGTGGCCGACGCCTCCGACGGGGTGAGCGCCCAGGAGCAGGCCGTCCTCGACAAGGTTCGGGCCGCTCTGGCCTGAGCGTCGAGAGCGAGCGGTGGGTTTCTCTCACCTCGCGTGACCGCGGTGGTCAGGCGAGGTGAGAGAAACCCACTTCAGGCGGCGGGTCCCACGCTCTGCGTGGGCAAGGTGTGGCGGCGGGGGGGTCAGCTGGGGCCGGGGATGATGGTCGTGCGGTATGCCGTGTGCTCACCGGGGCCCTTGCCGCACGACAGGGGCGCCGGGGGCAGCGCCTCGGCGCGCACCTCGACCCAGGTCGCGTAGGGCAGGGGCTCGTCGCCGATGACCTCGACCTGCGTCACGGTCTCGGAGATGACGTCCACGGCGCCCGGGCGCACGGCCGTGATCGGTGCCGCACCGTGGGCCGCGAGTACCGAGCCGGTGGCCGCCTGGACCGCCGGCGAGAAGCGGGCCACCCCGCGCAGGTGTGACGCGTCGACCCTGCCGGCCCGGTGGGCGCGCACGACGTCGACCGCGTTGGGCAGGTCGACCGTGCCGTAGCAGGTGCCGTCGGGCATGGAGATGAAGGTTCCCGCGAACCGGTGGCCGCTGAGGTGCGTGCACTCCCACACCTCGTCGGGCCAGACCTTGGCCAGCGCCGCCGTGACCGGCCGGCCACGCAGGGCACAGCAGGCGTCGCGCGTCCCCTGCGTGCAGACGAGCAGCATCGGCGCCGCGAAGGTCTCGCTGTGCGCGAGGGGCGCACCGAGCGCGGCGGCCGCGGCGAGCAGGTCGTCCGAGGTGCGCCACGTCCCCGTGACGGAGGTCCCGTGCAGGGTGTCCACGGCATACCAGGCAGGTGCCTGCCCGACGTCGCGGCGACCGGTGCGGCGCATGAGCAGTGAGCGGCCCTGGAACTCCGTGCAGGCCTCCTCGATGGCGCGCGCCACGGGACCGGCGAACGGTGGTGTGTCGAGGTGCTCGCGCGCCCACGGGCCGGGGTGCTCGAGAAGCAGCCAGCGCCGGGCGACCGGCGCCGAGCCGAGCATGGGCTCGCCTCGCTGACGGAAGGCGTTGGAACAGCGCACGGATTCGGATGCCACGGCCTCGATGCTACGGGGGACGCGCTCAGGCGCGCGCGAGGAGCAGGTCGGCCGTCTCGGCCGTCGTCACGAGCGAGTCGATGAGGTCGCCGCGCACTGCCGCACCGATCGCCTCGACCTTGTCGCTGCCGTGGGCGATGGCAATGACATGGCGTATGCCGTGCAGCTGGCTTCCGGTGAGACCGACGATCCGCGCGGTGAGGGGAGTATCGATGACGACACCGTCGGCGTCGAAGAAGACTCCCGCGGCTTCACCCACGGCTCCCGCCCTGGTCACGGCCCGGCGCTCGGCCGGGCTGAGTACCTCGTGGATCGTGGAGACGTGCGGCGCCCACGCGCCCAGCCCGATGACGGCCAGGGTGACGTCCGCGACCCGGTCGAGGGCCTTGCGCACCGGGGGCTGGCGCCGCATCACCTCGGCGCTCGCCGCGTCGTCGAGCAGCAGCGGCGAGTAGAAGACGTGGCGTCCTCCCCCGGCGATGCGACCGGCACGGCGGACGACGTCGACGGAGCTGCTGTCCTCCTCGGGAGTGACCATGGCACCACTGAGCTGGACCACCGGGATCTTGGGCAGGCTCTGCAGGACGTCGACCATCCGGCTCACCGACCGGCTCCACGGGAGCCCGAGCACGTCGCGGTCGGTGGCGACCTCGCTGAGCAGGGCCGCGGCCGCGGCGGAGACGCCGGGATCCGCCTCTGCTCCGGAGCCGGGCACGACGACGCAGTGCTGAAGTTGCAGGGCTTCGCGCAGCCGCGTGGACCGCTCGGTGTCGATGCCGAGGGGCGAGACGATCTCGATCCTGACCATCCCGCTCTCGTGGGCGGCGTCGAGGAGCCGGGCGACCTTGAAGCGGCTGATGCCGAGCGAGCTCGCGAGGTCGACCTTGGACTCGCCCTCGATGAGGTGGCGGCGCGCGACGGCAGCCGCCAGGACGGCTTCGGAGGGACCCAGGACGTCAGGCACGAGCCCCATCCTGCCCGGCCCGGGGTGCCGCCCGGCCCCGAGCCGACTGATTGCCCGTTCGGCCACCTTGGCGTGTCCGGAACCGGCCCGACGAACTGGCCGAACGGGCAATCAGTCGAACAGCACCGGGGCTGGGCAGCGCCGACCTGTTGACAGGGCGACCGGCTTCCGACAGGCTCATGTGCGCAGCCTAGGCGCTCATCTGAGCGCAACACCAGCGTTCGAGGAGAACTCGACCAGCGCGGCGACAGGAGGGCAACGATGCCCGGGAGCACACGGCATACCCCCAAGGCCTTGCGGAGACGTCGCGGGAGGTGGGTCGCCATCGGGACGAGCGGGGCACTGGCCGCGGCGCTCACCGGTTGCGCCGGCTGGGGAGGCGGCGGCATCGGCGGCGGAGGCGCGAACTCGATCGACGTCCTCATGGTCAACAACCCGCAGATGGTCGACCTGCAGAACCTCACGGCCGAGCACTTCACCAAGGACACGGGCATCCGGGTGAACTTCACGGTGCTCCCCGAGAACGACGTGCGCGACAAGATCAGCCAGGAGTTCTCGAGCCAGGCCGGGCAGTACGACGTGGCCTCCCTCTCCAACTTCGAGATCCCGATCTATGCCAAGGCCAAGTGGATCGCGCCGCTCGACGACTTCATCGCCAAGGACCCGGAGTTCGACCAGGGCGACATCCTCAAGCCGATGACGACGTCGCTCTCGAGCGAGGGCAAGGTCTACGGCGAGCCGTTCTACGGCGAGTCCTCCTTCCTCATGTACCGCAAGGACGTCCTCAAGGAGAAGGGGGTGACGATGCCCGACAAGCCCACGTGGCAGGAGGTGGCGGACATCGCCGCCAAGGTCGACGGCGCTCGCCCCGGCATGAAGGGCATCTGCCTGCGTGGGCAACCCGGCTGGGGGCAGATCTTCGCCCCGCTCACGACGGTCGTGAACACCTTCGGCGGCACGTGGTTCGAGAAGGACTGGACACCCAGGGTCAACGCCCCCGAGTTCACCGCGGCGGTGACGTTCTACGTCGACCTCGTCCGGGCGCACGGCGAGAACGGCGCTGCCCAAGCCGGGTTCACCGAGTGCCTCAACAACCTCGTCCAGGGCAACTCCGCCATGTGGTACGACGCGACGTCGGCCGCCGGCTCGCTCGAGGCCGACGACTCCCCCAACAAGGGCAAGTTCGGCTACGCCCCCGCGCCGGTGGTCAAGACGGACTCCGCGGGCTGGCTGTACGCCTGGTCATGGAGCATCCAGCAGGCCAGCACGAAGAAGGACAACGCCTGGAAGTTCATCTCCTGGGCGTCCGGCAAGAAGTACGAGCAGCTCGTCGGTGAGCAGGTCGGCTGGACCAGCGTCCCCGCGGGCAAGCGGGCCTCGACCTACGAGAACCCCGACTACCTCAAGGTCGCCTCCGCCTTCGCGGAACCGACGAGGGCCGCGATCCAGGCTGCCGACCCCACGAACCCGGGCGTGCAGCCGCGACCGGCGATCGGCATCCAGTTCGTCGACATCCCGGAGTTCCCCGACCTCGGCACGCAGGTGAGCCAGGACGTGAGCTCGGCCATCGCCGGCCAGACCACGGTCAAGGAGGCCCTCGACCGAGGACAGGAGCTCGCCGAGGACGTCGCCGAGCGCTACCAGACGAGGAGCAAGTGATGGCTTCCGACATCGCCCACGTCGACACCTCCCCGAACCCGCGCAACCTCAGTGCGGAGGAGGACGCGGCACGTGCGAGCAAGCTCGCCAAGGCAGGTGACTGGTCCCGGCGGGCACCCCTGCTGCCGGCCCTGATCTTCGTCATCATCCTCACCCAGCTGCCGTTCGTCGCGACGATCGTCGTGTCGTTCATGAACTGGAACGCCTACTACCCCGATGAGCGCGGGTTCGCCGGCTTCGACAACTTCGCGCGGGTCTTCACCGACAGCAACACGCGCAACGCCGTCGTCGTGACGATCCTGCTCACGGTGCTCGTCGTCGTCATCAGCCTCGTGCTGGGCATGGCGATCGCACTGCTCCTCGACCGCAAGTTCCTGGGGCGCGGCATCGTGCGCACCCTGATGATCACGCCGTTCCTCATCGTCCCGGTGGCCGCGGCCCTGCTGTGGAAGCACGCCCTCTACAACCCCGAGTACGGCCTGCTCAACGGCCTGCTCAAGGCGGTCTTCGGCGACAACGCACCGCAGCCCGAGTGGATCTCGAACAACCCGTTGCTCGCCATCGTCGCTGCGCTCGTGTGGCAGTGGACGCCGTTCATGATGCTCATCCTGCTGGCGGGGCTGCAGTCGCGCCCGCTCGACGTCGTCGAGGCAGCCCGCATCGACGGTGCGAGCGCGTGGCAGATCTTCCGCACGATGACCTTGCCGCACATGAGGCAGTACATCGAGCTCAGCGGTCTGCTCGGCGCGATCTACGTGGTGCAGAACTTCGACCACGTCTTCACGATCACCTCCGGTGGCCTCGGGACGGCGAACCTGCCGTACTTCATCTACCAGACCTTCTACACCGCGCAGGACTACGGACGCGCCTCTGCCGCAGGCGTGGTCGTCGTGGTCGGCACCATCATCATCGCGACCGCAGCGTTGCGGACCGCGTTCAGCCTCTTCAAGGATGAGAACTGATGTCCACAGCAACGCACGAACGAGAGTTCCGGGACGGCGCCGAGGTGGCGAGCACGACACGCGAGCCCCAGGCGATCAACCACCACCAGTCACCCAAGTCGCACATCCTGCTCACGGTGGCCGCCTGGGTGTGCGGGCTGCTCTTCGCCCTGCCCGTGGCCTGGATGATCCTCACCTCCTTCCACAAGGAGGAGGACGCCGCGACCAACCCGCCGAGCCTGTTCGCACCACTGAGCCTCGACGGCTACCGGTCGTTCTTCGACGCCGGCCCCTGGCCGCCGCTGCTCAACTCGCTCACTGCGAGCGTGCTGTCGACGATCCTCGTGCTGCTGCTCGCGTTCCCCGCGGCCTACGCGCTGTCGATCCGGCCGGTGAAGCGGTGGACCGACGTCCTCTTCTTCTTCCTCTCGACCAAAATGCTGCCCATCGTGGCCGGCATCCTGCCGATCTACCTCTTCGCGCAGAAGGTTCGCCTGCTCGACAACATCTGGCTGCTCATCATCCTGTACACGTCGATGAACCTGCCGATCGCCGTGTGGATGCTGCGCTCCTTCCTCGCCGAGGTCCCGCTGGAGATGCTCGAGGCCGCGCAGGTCGACGGCGCCTCGCTCATGGTGACGCTGCGCAAGGTCATCGCGCCGGTCGTCATGCCGGGCATCGCGGCCGCGGCGCTGATCTGCTTCATCTTCAGCTGGAACGAGCTGCTCCTCGCGCGCGTCCTCACCGGCACCGTTGCGGGAACGGCCCCGGTGTTCTTGACTGGGTTCGTGACCAGCCAGGGCCTGTTCCTCGCGAAGGTGTGCGCGGCGTCGTTCGTGGTCTCGCTCCCGGTGCTCGCCGCCGGGTTCGCCGCGCAGGACAAGCTCGTCCAGGGCCTGTCCATGGGTGCAGTCAAGTGAGGAGCGCGTCGTGAGGCTCAGCCAAGCCACCTTGGGTGAGCTGCCCGCAGAGGTGGAGCGGCCGGCATACGACCGCTCTGCCGTCACCCCCGGGATCGTGCACTTCGGTGTCGGTGGGTTCCACCGGGCCCACCAGGCGATGTACCTCGACGCACTCATGGGCAAGGGCGAGGCGCTCGACTGGGGCATCGTCGGCGTAGGACTCCTGCCGGGCGACGCGCGGATGCGCGACGCGCTGGCCGCCCAGGACAACCTCTACACGCTCGTGGTCAAGCACCCGGACGGGACGCTGGAGCCGCGCGTCATCGGGTCGATGGTCGACTACCTGTTCGCGCCGGACGACCCCGGCGCGGTCCTGGACCGGCTCGTCGACCCCGCGACGCGGATCGTGTCGCTGACGGTGACCGAGGGCGGCTACCACGTCAACCAGGTGACGGGTGAGTTCGACGCGAACGACCCTGTCCTGCAGGCGGACCTGTCCGCGGACTTCGCAGACGTGGGTATGCCGCGGAGCATGTTCGGCTTCGTCGTCGAGGCCGCGCGGCGGCGCCGGGAAGCCGGCGTCGAACCGTTCACGGTGATGTCGTGCGACAACCTGCCGGGCAACGGCGACGTCGCGAAGAAGATGATCGTCGCGTTCGCCCGCCTCAAGGACCCCGAGCTCGGCGACTGGGTGCAGGAGCACGTCGCCTTCCCCAACTGCATGGTGGACCGGATCACCCCGGTCACCTCGCCTGAGGACATCGCAGCGCTGAAGGAGAACTTCGGGCTCGAGGACGCGTGGCCGGTGGTCTGCGAGCCGTTCACCCAGTGGGTCCTCGAGGACCACTTCCCCACGGGGCGGCCGCCCTTCGAGGACGTCGGGGTGCAGATCGTCGACGACGTCGTGCCCTACGAGCTGATGAAGCTCCGGCTGCTCAACGCGAGCCACCAGGCCCTGTGCTACCTCGGCTTCCTGTCGGGCTACCGCTACGCGCACGAGGTGGCCCAGGACCCCCTCTTCGCGGAGTTCCTCCTCGGCTACATGAAGGAGGAGGGGATGCCGACGCTGCCGGAGGTGCCGGGCGTCGACCTGGGCGTCTATGCGCGACAGCTCATCGAGCGCTTCGCCAACCCCGAGGTGCGCGACACCCTGGCCCGGCTGTGCGCCGAGAGCTCGGACCGCATCCCCAAGTGGCTCGTTCCGGTGATCCAGGCCAACCTCGAGTCGGGCGGGTCCTTCGAGCGGTCGGCCCTGGTCGTCGCCTCGTGGGCGCGCTACGCGGAGGGGGTGGACGAGAAGGGCGAGCCCATCGAGGTCGTCGACCGGTTCAAGGACAAGGTCATGGCTGCCGCCGGCCGCTACGAGGAGGACGAGCTCGCGTTCCTGCGCGACCGGGACTTCTTCGGCAACCTCGTCGACAGCGAGCCTTTCACCACGGCATACATCGCCTTCCTGAAGTCGTTGCACGACAACGGTTCTCGCATCACCCTCGAGGATCTGGAGTCCAACAGGTGACGGCCAAGACGCTGCCCGGCACGATGCGGGTGGCCGTCCTCACCGAGCCGGGGTCGATCGTCGTGGAGACACGGCCGCTGCCCAGCCCTGCGGCGGCCGAGGTGCTCATCGAGGTGCGCTCGGTCGGGGTGTGTGGATCGGACACGCACTACTTCGACCACGGGCGCATCGGCGACCATGTCGTCACCGGGCCGTTGGTGCTGGGGCACGAGAGTGCCGGGGTGATCGTCGCGGTCGGGGACGGGGTCGACCCCGCGCGGGTGGGCGAGCGGGTGGCGATCGAGCCGGGCGTGCCGTGCCGTTCGTGCGAGCAGTGCCTCACCGGCCACTACAACCTCTGCCCCGACATGGTCTTCCATGCGACGCCACCGGTGGACGGCACGCTCGCCGAGTACGTCACCCACCCGTCGTCCTTCGCCTTCGCCCTGCCCGACTCCGTGTCGCTGGACGAGGGCGCGATGCTCGAGCCGCTGTCGGTGGGCATCTGGGCTTGTCGCCGGGCCGGTGTCGCGCCCGGGGTACGGGTGCTCGTGACGGGCGCGGGACCGGTGGGCCAGCTCGCGGCGCAGGTCGCCAGCGCCTTCGGGGCATCCGAGGTCGTCGTGGCCGACGTCAACGCCCACCGGCTGTCCGTCGCCTCCTCCTTGGGTGCGAGCGAGGTCGTCGACGTCTCGTCGACCTCCCTGAGCGATGCGTATGCCGGCCGCCCCGGTCCCGACGTCGTCCTCGAGTGCTCGGGTCACGAGGGTTCGACCCGGGCAGCGATCCACGTGGCGGCCCCTGCCGGGCGGGTCGTCCTCATCGGCATGGGCGGCGACACCCTGGCGCTGCCGCTAGGCGACGTGCAGAACCGGGAGCTGGAGGTGACCGGTGTCTTCCGCTACGCCAACACGTGGCCCACGGCGATCGACCTCGTCGCGTCGGGCCGGGTGTCGCTGGCTCCTCTGGCGACCGGCCACTTCGACCTCGACGGGACGCAGGGCGCCCTCACGGCCGCCCGCACCGACCCCCACGCGATCAAGTCGATCATCCATCCGCAGGGTGTCGAGCGGGCCGACGACCGATGACGACGATGCAGGCCGTGCGGTTGCCGGGGGACAGCACGGTCGAGCACGTCACCGTCGACGTGCCCGCTCCCGGGCCGGGCCAGGTCCTGCTGCGGATGCGGGCATCGTCGGTGTGCGGCAGCGACATCCGCGCCATCTATCGCGAGCACCTGGGCCACGGGGCGGAGGCCTACCAGGGCGTGGTCGCCGGGCACGAGCCCTGCGGTGACGTCGTCGAGCTGGGGCCGGGCGTGACGACGCTCGAGGTCGGCGAGCGCGTCGCGGTCTACCACATCACCGGCTGCGGTTCCTGCGCCGAGTGCCAGATCGGCTACCCCATCGGCTGCACCTCACCCACCCGCGCCGCGCATGGCTGGCAACGTGACGGGGGCCATGCCGACTTCATGCTGGCCGAGGCCGTGTCCTGCCTGCGCCTGCCCGACGGCCTGACCCACGTGGACGGTGCGCTGGTCACGTGCGGGTTCGGGACGGCATACGAGGGTCTGCTGCGCGCCGAGGTGAGTGGTCGCGACCGGCTCCTCGTCACCGGGCTCGGGCCGGTCGGCCTTGCCGCCGCGATGCTCGGCAAGCACCTCGGCGCCTCCACCGTCATCGGGCTCGAGCCCAATGCCGAGCGCGCCGAGCTGGCCCGCAACCTCGGCCTCGTGGACGTCGTGGTGACCGACCCGGACGAGCTGGCCGTCGCCGTCGGTGACGCGACCGGCGGCCGCGGGTGCGAGGTGAGCCTGGACTGCAGCGGCAATGAGCAGGCCCGCCTGGCGGCCCTGACCTCCACGGCCGCGCGCGGGCGCTGCGTCATGGTGGGTGAGGGCGGCCGGATCGACTTCGCGGTCTCGGACCTGCTCATCCACAAGCAGCTGGCGCTGCACGGGTCGTGGGTGACGTCGCTCGGTCACATGGCCGAGCTGCTCGACCTGCTCACCCGCTGGGGCGAGCATCCCGAGCGGACCGTCACCCACCGCTTCCCGCTCGCCGACGCAGGCGAGGCGTATGCCGTCGCGGCGGCGGGTTCCTCCGGCAAGGTCGTCATCACCTGGGACTGAGGGGTCGGGCCATGACGGGCCGACCGGTGCGCACCCGTGCATCGCCACCTCGGTTGGGCAAGGATGACGGCATGGCCACGAAGCACCAGCAGCTCGTCGCGGGCGTCGACTCGTCCACCCAGTCCTGCAAGGTCGTCGTGTGCGACGCCGCGACCGGTGAAGTCGTGCGGCAGGGACGGGCGCCACATCCGGACGGCACCGAGGTCCACCCGCACGAGTGGTGGACGGCTTATGAGGCGGCCACGGCGGGCGGGCTCCTCGACGGCGTCTCTGCGCTCGCCGTCGGTGGCCAGCAGCACGGCATGGTCACTCTCGACGACAGCGACGAGGTCGTGCGCCCGGCGCTGCTCTGGAACGACACCCGTTCAGCCCGGGACGCCGCCGACCTCACCGAGGAGTTCGGCGGAGCACAGCGATGGGCCACCGAGGTCGGCGTCGTGCCAGTCGCGTCGTTCACCATCACCAAGCTGCGCTGGCTGCGCCGCGCGGAGCCCGAGTCGCTCGACCGCACCCGGGCCTGCGTCCTGCCCCACGACTGGTTGACCGGGCGGATCCTCAAGCAGGGCAAGGGGTTCGAGGGCTGGGCGACCGACCGCGGTGATGCGTCGGGCACGGGGTACTGGTCGGCCGGTTCGAACGCCTACCTCCCCGAGCTCCTCGACCTCGCCATCGGCCGGCCGATCGAGGTGCCGCGAGTCCTCGGGCCCACTGAACCGTCCGGCCGCACCGAGTCGGGCATGGTGATCGGACCCGGTACGGGGGACAACGCCGGCGCCGCCCTCGGGCTCGGACTGCGCCCCGGCGACGCCGTCATCTCCTTGGGTACGAGCGGCACCGCGTTCGCCCGCCACGAGTCCGCCGTCGCCGATGCGTCGGGCGCGGTGGCCTCGTTCGCCGACGCCACCGGTGACTTCCTCCCGCTGCTCGCGACCCTCAACGCTGCGCGGGTCATGACGGCCGGCGCCACGATGCTCGGCCTCGACCTCGCCGAGCTCGACCGGCTCGCAGCATCGGCGCCCCGTGGCGCGGGCGGACTGACGCTCCTGCCCTACCTCGACGGGGAGCGCACCCCCAACCTGCCGACCGCCACCGGCACCCTGTCAGGCCTGACGCGGGCCAACGGCACCCCCGAGAACCTTGCCCGGGCCGTCGTCGAGGGCATGGTGGCCAACCTCGCCGAGGCCCTCGACGCACTTCGGGGGCAGGGGGTCCAGGTCGAGCGGGTGCTCCTCATCGGTGGCGCGGCGGCATCGACGGCGGTCCGCTCGATGGCCGCCGACCTCTTCGGGGTGCCCGTCGCCGTGCCTGCCTTGGGTGAGTACGTCGCCCTCGGTGTTGCGCGACAGGCGGCGGGGACCCTGGCCGGGTCCGACCTGCCCCAGTGGGAGGTGCGCACCGAGACGGTCGTCGAACCGGACGCGGCTGCCACGGACGCGACCGCTGAGCTGCGCGGCCGCTACGCCGACCTGCGGAGCCGCCTCCACGGCTGAGGGGCCCACATCGAGCCGCGCGAGCCGCGTCCGCTGAGGACACCTAGTCTGTGCGGGTGAGCGCAACCCTCGTGGCGAAGGACCTGTCCGGGGGTCGCGCCCACCGCACCCTCTTCGAGCACCTCGACCTCACGGTCGCACCGGGTGACGTCGTCGGGGTCGTCGGGGCGAACGGTGCCGGCAAGACCACGTTGTTGCGTCTGCTCGCCGGGAAGTCCACCCCCTTGGCGGGCTCGGTCGCCACCGCTCCCAGCGACGCCTTCGTCGGCTGGCTGCCGCAGGAGCACGAGCGCCTCGAGGGCGAGACCCTCGCCGGCTACCTCGCCCGCCGCACCGGCGCCACAGCCGCGACCGAGGCCATGGAGGCTGCCGCCGAGGCACTGGCGCACGACACGCCGGGTGCGGACACGGCATACGGGATCGCCCTGGACCATTGGCTCGCGAGCGGTGCCCCGGACCTCGAGGACCGCATCCCCGCCATGCTCGGCGAGCTCGGGCTCGACGTCGGCGGCGACGCCCTGATGACCTCGCTGTCCGGCGGGCAGGCGGCCCGCGCGGCGCTGGCGGCGCTGCTGCTCAGTCGCTTCGACCTCGTCCTGCTCGACGAGCCGACCAACGACCTCGACCTGGCCGGGCTCGAGCGACTCGAGGCGTTCGTCACCGGCCTGCGCGGCGGCGTCGTCCTCGTCTCGCACGACCGCGAGTTCCTCTCGCGCGTCGTCACCCGGATCGTCGAGCTCGACCTCGCCCAGAACTCCGTCGCGGTGCACGACGGCGGCTACGAGTCCTTCCTCGAGGAGCGCGAGATCGCCCGGCGCCACGCGCGCGAGGCCTACGACGAGTTCGCCGGGACCAAGGCCGACCTGCAGTCGCGAGCGCGCACGCAGCGCGAGTGGAGCAGCAAGGGCGTGCGCAACGCCCTGAAGAAGAGCCCGGACAACGACAAGATCCGGCGCGCGGCAAGCATCGACTCCGCCGAGAAGCAGGCCCGCAAGGTGCGCCAGATGGAGTCGCGGATCGCCCGCCTCGAGGAGGTCGAGGAGCCGCGCAAGGAGTGGGTGCTCCAGTTCTCGATCGGGCAGGCGCCACGGTCGAGCTCGGTCGTCGCCACGCTCAACGAGGCGACCCTGCACCGAGGCGACTTCACGCTCGGCCCGGTCTCGCTCCAGGTCGACGCCGGCGACCGCATCGGCATCACCGGGCCCAACGGCGCCGGCAAGACGACGTTGCTGCGGCTGCTCCTCGGGCAGGTCGAGGCCGACAGCGGGAGCGCCGCCCTCGGTGCGAGCGTCGCCATCGGCGAGATCGACCAGGCGCGCAGCGGCCTGCGTGAGGACCTGCCCCTCGGGGACGCGTTCGGTGAGGCGGTTCCCGACCTCGTGCCCGCCGAGCGCCGGACCCTGCTTGCCAAGTTCGGGCTGCGCGCCGACCAGGTGACGAGCCCGGTGTCACGGCTCTCGCCCGGCGAGCGCACGCGCGCGGCCATGGCCCTGCTCCAGGCCCGCGGCGTCAACGTCCTCGTGCTCGACGAGCCCACCAACCACCTCGACCTGCCCGCGATCGAGCAGCTCGAGGAGGCGCTCGCGTCCTACGACGGCACCCTGCTGCTCGTCTCGCACGACCGCCGGCTCCTCGAGAACGTCGAGCTCGACCAGCGCTGGCACGTCGAAAGCGGTCAGGTCAGCCGCCGTTGACGTCCGCGGGGACGATCATCCCGGCCAGGGCCAGCCGCCGCCTCAGCTCGGAGTCGAGCCCAGCAGGATCGCGTATGCCGGCCAGCAGGTCCGTGACCGCGTCGCGTTCGTCGCCCTGGACCGGCAGACGACCCACCCGCGTCACAAGGGTCGCGCGACCCCCGTTGTCCTCCCAGTGGGCGGCGAGGCCGCGGCGCACACGCCACACGGTCACGTCGTCGTCGGCTCGACGTGCCTGGGCGAGGACGGCCAGGGGCTCGGCACGTGCGGACGCCCGCACCCCGGGTCGCAGGGCATCGACGAGCTCGTCGACACCGATGTCCTGCAGCGCCTTGGCCACGAGCGAGCGCACCACCTCGGCGTCGTCGTCGAACGACACCTGCGCCGCTGGGCTGGTGCTCGGCCGCAGCGGCAGGGACCGCCGGGCCTCGACGTCGTCCTTGAGACGGTCACCGACCCGAGCCAGGAGGGCGTCGACCAAGTGGCGACGCGTCCAGGTGTGGACACCGAAGGTCAGGTGGATGCTGGTGCCGCCGAGTGCGGTCGCCGCGTGGAGGTAGCCACGCGGGAGGTAGAGGCAGTCCCCCGGGCTCAGGGTCGCCTCGAGGAGGGGCTCCGCGGTGGCGGCCTGCTCCACCGCTGCCCGGTGCTGCTCCCACGGCTGGTCACGCAGCGGCGCGTCGAGAACTGGTGGGCGGACGCGCCACCGCTTCTCGCCCGCGATCTGAAGCACGAAGACGTCGTGCACGTCGTAGTGGTCGGCGAAGCCCTGGCTCTGGGGCGGGGTGACGTAGGCGTTGACCTGCACCGGGTGCCCGAGGGCGGCGGCAACCTCGGCCGAGAACTCCTGGATCGGCGCCCACGTGCGGTGCAGCGCCTGGAGCACCAGCGTTGCGCCAGAGGCGAACTCGTGGAGGACGCGATCATCGCTCAGCTGGTCGGAGATGCCTGCCCCGACGCCGCCACCGAGCGTGAAGCTGCGGTCGGGGAGTGTGCGCCCGTCCTTGGCCATGCGGGCAAAGGGCGTGCGCAGACCGCGGTGGGCGACGAGCTCGTCGACCGCTGCCTCGCTGAAGAGGTCGGTGAAGTCCCGGGGCAGGTCGCTGGACCGGGTGAGCAGGGGCGCACGGGACCAGACGTCGGACGCGAAGTCCGCGGCCGGCATACCCACCAGACGCGACAGCGCACGAGGAGCCGCGCCCGGGACTGAAGTCTCGGGGCGCGGCTCCTCGTGCAGCTCGGTCACCGGGAGCTGTCGGCCCCGCCGTCAGCGCCACCGTCGTTCTCACCGGGCACAGCGGGCTCGTCGCCGCCACTGTCGGCCGGACCCTCGGAGCCGCCGCCCCCGGACCCGCCGGCACCTTCAGATCCGTCTGCGCCGCCGTCGGCGCCACCGTCCTGCTCGCCCGTCATGCCGGACTCCCCGGCACCGCTGTCAGCAGGACCCTCGGGCCCGCCCGGGCCCTCGGAGCCTCCCGCTCCACCGCCTGCGCCGCCGCTCGCACCGCCGTCGGCACCACCGTCGTGCTCGCCCGGCATGCCCGACTCCCCGGCACCGCTGTCGGCAGGACCCTCGGCCCCATCACCGCCGCCGCCGGGAATCGCGTCGGGCCCCTGGCCCATGTTGAGATCTGCTTCCGGGTCGTGTCCACCGGTTGGGTTCTGCGTCATCGCGTGCTCCCATGTGTCGTCCAGCACCGGGCGGTGCCGGTCCTCCATGTCTACTCGCTCACCCCGGGACTGGCCACCCCCGCAGGGGTGAGATGTGCACGTCAGACGCTTGTGCCGGGCTCGAGCCGCGACCCGGGAGGGATGACGGAGCCGCGGCGGACAGTGCTGTCGCGGCCGACGAGGACGAGGCGGTCGTCACCGATGCGCGTGCCCGGTGGGGTGGCGCCCACCCGGGCTCCACGGCCGATGGTGCAGCGCGAGTCCACGACGCTTGCGCGCACCTCGGCACCCGCCTCGATGCTCGTCGCGGCGAAGATGACCGAGTCCTCGACCACAGCACCCTTGGCCACGCGCACCCCTGGCCCGAGGACGCTGCGGACGACCGTCCCGGCGACGTCGGCACCGGCGCTGACCACGGAGCCATCGACGGCGGCGCCGCGGCGGATGACGGCCGACGGCAGCTCGGGCCACCGCGTGAGGATGGGTCGCTCCGGGTCGTCGAAGACGTCGACGCGCCCGGCGAGCAGGTCGCGGTGGGCTGCGACGTACTCGCTGGGTGTCCCCAGGTCGCGCCAGTAGCCCGGCAGCTCGAAGGCATGCACCGCTCCAGCCTCGACGAGGCGAGGGATCAGGTGCTCGCCGAAGTCCCCGATCCCGGAGTCCTCGCCGTCGGCGGCGTCGACGCGCTCGATGCGCACGTCTTCGAGCGTCGAGATGAGCCGGGCCGGGTCGTAGGCGAAGATCTCGGCCGCGACGGTCGTGGTGGCCGGGTCCTCGGGCTTGTAGTCGAAGGCGGTGATCGACTGGTCGCGGCCAAGCTGCACGACGCCCTTGTCACTGGCCTGCGAGCGGGTCACCTCCGCCGTGACGATGGTGCACGACGAGGCGCGGTCGAGGTGCTGGTCGACGACATCACGAAGGTCGACGGCGCACACGGAGTCGGCGCTGAGCACGAGCACCACGTCGGGGCGGAAGTCGCGGATGGCGTCGAGGTTCCGGTAGAGGTCGTCGCCGTTGCCGGCGCTGAAGCCGTCCTGCGAGGCGGCACCGCTTCCCTCCTGGGGCGGCAGCCACTGCAGCCCGCCGCGGGTGCGGTCGAGGTCCCACGGGCGCCCGTTCGCCACGTGTTTGTGCAGGCTGTTCGCGAGGTACTGCACCGAGAGCCACACGTCGGTGACACCGCTGTGCGCGAGCGACGACAGGGCGAAGTCGACGAGCTGGTACTGACCTGCGAAGGGCAGGGCCGGCTTGGCCCGCTCATGGGTGAGGACGTCCATGCGGGAGCCCTTGCCGCCCGCCTGGACGATGGCCAGCACCTTCGGTCGTCGCACCATGGCCCCACTGTGCCCCACAGCCGCACCGAACCCCGGCACAGCGTCGGGCATCGCCTACATTCGGGGAATGAGCCCCACCCGTGAGTTCGACCTCGTCCTCGTCGGCGCGACCGGCTTCGTCGGTCGCCTGACCGCCGCCCACCTCGCGGAGCACGCGCCGACGTCGGTGCGCATCGCCCTGGCCGGTCGTTCGGAGTCCAGGCTGGCCGACGTGCGGTCATCCCTGCCCGACGCCGCTGCGGACTGGCCCCTCCTCGTCGTGGACACGACGGACTCGGCCGCGGTGGCGGACCTCGCGGCGCGCACCCGCGTCGTGGTCACCACCGTGGGTCCCTACGCCAAGCTGGGTATGCCGCTCGCGTCGGCCTGCGCTGCCGCTGGCACCCACTACGCGGACCTCACGGGCGAGGTCCTCTTCGTCCGGGACAGCATCGAGGCCAACCACGCCGAGGCCGAGCGCACGGGCGCCAAGATCGTGCACTCCTGCGGCTTCGACTCCATCCCCTCCGACCTCGGCGTGTGGAAGACCGCCCAGCGGGTGGCGGCCGACGGCGAGGGCACGCTCGGCGAGACGCTCCTCCACGTCCGGACCCTGCGGGGTGGCGTCAGCGGCGGCACCATCGACTCGATGCGCCAGCAGGCCATCGAGTCCGGCGCCGACCCGGCGCGGCGGCGGGCCGTGAGTGACCCCTACGGCCTCTCCCCCGACCGCGAGGCCGAGCCGCCGTCGCGCAACCGGCCGAGTGGGCCGAAGCCCAGTGGGATCGCAGGCGCCCTGAGCAAGGCGCAGGCCCTCTCGGGTACCCGTTTCGACGAGGTGACGCAGCGGTGGGTCGCCCCCTTCTTCATGGCGTCGTTCAACACCCGGATCGTCCGCCGCAGCAACGCCCTCACGCACTGGTCCTATGGTCGCGAGTTCCGCTACGACGAGGTGATGGACACGGGCCGTGGCTCCATGGGTGCCGTCAAGGCCGGCCTCACGTCGGCGGTGCTCGGGGGGCTCTTTGCGGGGATGTCGACGGCTCCGACGCGCAGCGTGCTCGACCGCGTGCTTCCGAAGCCGGGCGAGGGACCGTCCGAGGACACGCAGGCCAAGGGACGCTTCGTCATGGAGGTCGAGACGACCGCGACGACCGGCGCCCGCTACCGCACGAAGGTGGCCGCTCCCTACGACCCGGGCTACTCGGGCACCGCGATCATGCTCGGGCAGGCGGGACTCTCGCTCGTGCAGGACGAGCTGGACCCACGCGGCGGGGTGCTCACCCCTGCGGTGGCGCTCGGCGACGCGCTCGTGGGCCGGCTCGAAGGCTTCGACTTCGAGTTCTGCACCATCCGCAGGTGAGCGTGCGTCGTGAGCGTGCGTCGTGGGCGTGGGCACGGGTCGTGAGGACCGCATGATCATCCGCGAGATGACGCAGGACGACTGGCTCGCCTTCTTCCCGACCTACGTCGAGGTCGTCGAGTCGGGTGAGTCCTACGCGTTCCCCTCGGGACAGTCCGTCGACGAGGCGCGCGGCTGGTGGCTGGAGTCCGCGCCCGGTGTCACGGTGGTGGCCGTGGACGAGGAGCGCGGCGAGGTCCTCGGCTCCGCGAAGACCGGACCCAACCGGCCGGGTCGCGGGTCGCACGTGGCCACGGGGTCGTTCATGGTGTCGAGCTCGGCCCGTGGTCGCGGCGTCGGACGGGCACTCGGCGAGTGGGTCCTGGACTGGGCTCGCGAGAACGGCTATGCCGCAGTGCAGTTCAATGCGGTGGTCGAGACCAACACCGTGGCCGTGCAGCTGTGGCAGGACCTCGGCTTCACCATCATCGGCACCGTCCCGGAGGCGTTCGAGAGCCGCACCCACGGCCGTGTCGGCCTGCACGTCATGCACCGGCGCCTCTGAGCGCACGGTCGCGCGGTCTCTTGACTTCGAGTGCACTCCAAGGCGCACGATGGGTCGGTGACCATCACCGCCCCGCCCACCGGTCTGTCGATCGCGCAGGCGGCCGAACGCTCCGGACTCACCACCCACACGCTGCGCTACTACGAGCGCGACGGACTGATGCTGCGAGAGGTTCCGCGGTCGAGCTCGGGCCATCGGCTCTATGACGAGGCCGACCTGCGGTGGGTCACCATGCTCACCCGGTTGCGCGCCACGGGAATGCCGATCCGTGAGGTCAAGGCCTATGCGCAGCTGTGCCAGGCCGGCGACGGCAACGAGACCGCACGCCTGGAGCTCCTGCAGGCCCACCGGGCCCGAGTCCTCGCGCAGCTGGCCGAGGTCACCGAGCACCTGGGGGCCATCGACAACAAGATCGGGATCTACGAAGCCCGCCTCTCGGACGGTGCGACCCGCGGGTCTTGACTTCGAGCGCACTCGAAGTCGTTGACTCGGGGCATGACCACCCACCACGCAGCGTCCCTCCCCAACCGCACCCTCGGCAGCGGTCCCGCGGCCCTCGACGTCTCGGCCCTCGGCTTGGGCTGCATGGGCATGTCCGAGTTCTACGGCACCGGAGACGAGGCCACCGGGATCGCCACGATCCACCGCGCGCTCGAGCTCGGAGTGACCTTCCTCGACACGGCCGACATGTACGGGCCGTTCACCAACGAGCGCCTCGTCGGCAAGGCGATCGCCGGCCGCCGTGACGAGGCCGTGCTGGCCACGAAGTTCGGCAACGAGCGCGGTGAGGACGGCAGCAGGCTCGGCGTCAACGGACGTCCCGACTACGTGCACAAGGCAGCCGACGCGTCGCTCCAGCGGCTCGGCGTCGACCACATCGACCTCTACTACCAGCACCGGGTCGACAAGAACGTGCCCATCGAGGAGACCGTCGGCGCCATGGCCGAGCTCGTGGCGGCCGGCAAGGTCCGCCACCTCGGCCTCTCGGAGGCCTCTCCCGAGACGATCCGTCGGGCCCACGCCGTTCACCCGATCACCGCCCTGCAGACCGAGTACTCGTTGTTCACCCGCGACATCGAGGACGAGATCCTGCCGACGATCCGTGAGCTCGGCATCGGCCTCGTTCCCTACTCGCCCCTCGGCCGCGGCATCCTCACGGGTGCGATCACGGCCGAGTCGGACCTCGAGTCGAACGACTCGCGTCTCACGGCATACTTCCCGCGTTTTCGCGGTGATGCCTTGGAGGCCAACCTTGCCCTCGTCGCGAAGGTTCGCGAGATCGCCGAGGCCAAGGGGGCCACTCCCGGGCAGCTCGCGCTTGCGTGGGTGCTGGCGCAGGGCGACGACATCGCGCCGATCCCCGGCACCAAGCGTGTGAAGTACCTCGAGGAGAACGTCGGTGCGGCGTCCGTCGAGCTCACCGCCGAGGACTTGGCGGCCCTCGTCGCAGCCGTCCCGCGCGAGTCGGTGGTCGGTGCGCGCTACGGCGACATGTCGACGATCGACGCCTAGGTGGCGGGGTCGCCGCTGCATGGCCCAGGCCAGACGGATGGCCTCGCGGATCGCCTCCGCGTCGCCGTCGAGGTCGGCCTGCACCTTCAGGTGCGCCTCCCAGCGCGGCGGCACCCCAAACGTCTGCGGGTATGCCGCGAGCATACTTTCGCGGTCGTCGAACCCGACGCGGACGAGGACAGTGCCGGGCTGGTCCTGGCGCACGACGAGCCGATCGTCGACGTACCAGGCCACGCGACCGGGATGCCCCTTGCGCTTGCAGCCCTGGAGCGACGTGGCGAACGCGTCGATCTCGTCCAGCGTCATCGACCCAACGTAGCGGCGGCCCGGTGTCACCGAAAGGACCTGGGAAGCATCGGGATCCTGCGTCCTATGCGCGGTTCGGTCTGGACGTCGAGCTCGAGCGTTTCCTCTTCACGGCGGATGAGGCGCCGTCTCGCTCACAGCGCTCTGAGCGCGACGACCAAGCGGCACTGCTCCTGCATTCGGTCCAGCTGTCGGTGGCTCTGGCTAGGGTGGTTGAGACGGCCTATGTGGTCCCAAGCCTTCTTCCGAATTTCGTTGTGCCACAGCGAAATTCGTTCAAAGATTCTCACGTAAAGCCTTGACACTCGAACGCAAGTTCGACGACAATGGGGCCATGGGGATGGACGGCAGCATGGCGGAGGTCAGTGACACGGGGAGCGTTCGTGACGCACTCGGCGTCGCGCGATCCGCCGTGACTGGTGTGCGCGAGATTCTCCACCGACTGAGTGGGGCAGAGCTCGCGGAGTTCCTGACCTTGGTCGACGACGTCAAGGCGCAGGCCGGTGCTGCGCAGGTCGTGATCGCTGTCGAGGCGGCGCACCGTGGCGAGTTCACCTCCGCCCGCCGCGGTGAGGGGTCAGCGCATGCGTGGGTGCGTGAGCACGCCCCCTCGCTCCGGCAGGCAGGTGCGGGCCAGCTGGCCTCGTTCGCCGTTGAGGTCGCGCACGCGACACCGGAGGGCCAGTGGTCCACCAAGGGCCCACAGGCCGGCGCGTTCGCGGACTCCACCCGCCCCGAGGGCAGGGTGTGGGACCGCGTCGTCAGCGGCGAGGTTGCCCTTGCGCTGGCCCTGACCGCCCTGTCCGAGATCGCCCGCATGAAGGACCGACTCCAGCAGGACGCCGTCCCGACCGTGACCGACGCCATCCTCGACCACGGGGTGCAGTGGGGCGCCAGGGATGCCAAGCGGATCCGCACCCGCCTGCTCGCCGAGCACGGGCTCGACGGCGAGCTTCAGGACCAGCAGCGGCGGCTGCGGACCGCGGCCTACCTGACCCAGCCGCAGGTCAGCGACGGTGACATCACCGAGTACCGGATGGGCCTGACCCCCGAACAGTGCGCCGCCCTCGAAGCGGCCCTGGGGCCGTTGTCCAAGCCGATCCCCGACCCCCTCACCGGAGTCTTCGACGAACGCCCCAACAGCCAACGCCGCGCCGAGGCCCTGGCCGCGATCATCACCGGCCACGCCGCCCGCGACGCCGAGAGCCAGGGCCCCGCCGCCGCGTCCGCCACACTGCACGTCACCATCGCCCTGGCCGACCTCCTGCGACTGCTCGCCCTGCCGGACCGCACGCCCGACAGCTGCACCACCGACACCGACGCGTTCGGTCAGACCCTCACCGGCAGCACGGGTGCGGGCACGGTTCTCGGGTCCACCGCTGCGGGCACCCTGCTGGGCCCCGCCGAGATCCGCCGCCTCGCCTGCGACGCCGACATCATCCCCGTCGTCCTGGGCACCGCCGGCGAGGTCCTCGACGTCGGACGCGCCGCGCGCCTGTTCACCCGG
>NZ_LMSA01000005.1 GCF_001427985.1 Knoellia sp. Soil729 | reverse complement strand
GAGCAGCGGGCGCGGGTGGTGACCGAGGAGACGGAGTTCCTGTCGCCGCAGTCCGCCTTCGAGGTGGTGGAGCGGGTCAAGGACGTGTGGGGGCAGCTGACGGTGGGGCCGTTGCGCCAGGTGTTGGCGCGCACGGCCGCGCAGGTGGATCCGGACGCGGTGAGCGCGCACGCCGAGGATGAGCGGGCGAGGCGGGGGTTGACTCGCCGGTTGGGGTCCCATGGTACGGATCACTGGCGGGGCGACTTCCGGGTCGAGGACGCTCGCAGGGCGTGGGAGGCGGTGACGGTCCGCGCCCGCCAGCTGGTGCGCGAGGGCAAGGCCGACACTTTGGCGATGGCCCGCTCCGACGCGGCGATGCGGCTCATCCTTGAGCACAGTGATGTCAAGGTCGTCGTCCACGCCACCCGCGCCGCCGCCGACCCGGCAACCCAGAGCAGCGCAGGCACCGGCACACCATGCGCGAACACCACTACACGCAGCGCACAGACCACGGGGGCCACGACCACCCCGGCCTCACGACCGGAGAAGTCGCAGGCTGCGCCGGCTGGCCCGGCCTCCGCGTCGCCGGTTGGTAGGTCAGCCGCGGAGGATCTGGTCGAGGTGGGTGGGTTGGGTGCGCCCGGGACGACGTTCGTGCCTGCGGACTGGCTCGACGACGCCGGCACCTCCGCCCCTGAGCGCGAGCTGGCCTGCGACAGCGACACCGGAGCCCTCGTCCACGGAGATGTGCCCCCGTCCTTGGCCCGCGGCCAAGCCCAAGCCCGACGGGCCCACCGTTCCCGCGAACGAGCCCGAGAGAGAGCCCAAGAGCCTGGCGAGGGAGCAGTGACAGGTCAGGGCGGCGAGGAGGTCGTGGACTTCAGCGAGTCCTACCGGGTGCCCGACCCCATGGCCCGACTGATCCGGTTGCGTGACGGGTCCTGCCGCTTCCCCGGCTGCTCCACCCCGGCCCGTCAGTGCGACCTCGACCACGTCCGTCCCTGGCCGGGCGGGCCCACGTCCCCCATCAACCTGATGTGTCTGTGCCGGCGTCACCACCGCATCAAGCAACGCCACGGCTGGACCGCGCGGCTTCACCCTGACGGCACCGTCACCTGGACCGACCCCACCGGGCGCCGCACCACCACCTGGCCCGTGGACCACCTGCACCTCCTCACCGCCGGCCACACCTCCCGCGACCACGGCACCGCGTCGCGCCCCAGTCCGAGCGAGATCCCCACGACGTTCGAGGAAGAGCTCATCGAGCTCCTCGGCGGGCCCGACCACGCCCGACCCCGCGCCTACCCGGTCTGGTTCGACATCGAGGGCAACACCCACGGCGGCCCACCGCCACACATCGACCTCGACTCCACACTTGAACACGGCCTCGGGCCCTGGAGCGAGATCCTCGTCGACATCCCGCCGCCCCCACCACGACCACCGGATCCCATTCCCTTCTGACCGACTTCCGCGGGCGTTGTCGATTCGACTGTGGTTCGCTCGTCAGGTGCATGAGGTCGCGCTCGCGGCCTCGCGCCCCAAGGCCACAAGGAGAACCCATGACCGCTCAGACCAAGGAGTACGTCATCCTCGCCCTCGTCGACGAGGAGCGTGCGTCATGACCGCGCGCTACCTCATCCTCCTGCCGGGCAACGAGGACGCGTGGGAGGCGCTCACCCAAGAGCAACGCGATGCGGTGTACGCCCGCCACGATGAGTTCGGGGCCGGGCTACGGGCCAACGGCCACAAGGTCCTCGGTGGGGCCGAACTCACCCATTCGCGTGAGGCCAAGGTGGTTCGCGCGGACGCCCACGGGAAGGTCATGGTCAGTGATGGTCCGTTCGCCGAGATCGTCGAACAGCTGACGGGCTACTACGACGTGGAGACCGACGACCTCGACGACCTCCTCCGGCTGGTGGCTCTCGTCGCCGGACCGGACCACGCCGCGGCGGGCATGGGCGCCGTCGAGGTGCGGCGTGTTCCCACAGCTGAGGAGCGTGTGTCATGACCCGCTACTTCCTCAGCTTGGCCTACCCCGCCGAGGTGTGGGCAGACGCGTCCGAGAGCGACCGGGCCACCATGCACCAGGCACACCTGGACTTCGACGCGGCGGCGCGACAGCGGACCACCATCGTGGCCGGAGAGGCACTGGCGAGCACGGACACGGCCACGACGGTGCGGCACGTGGGCGGGCGGGCCCAGCTCACCGCAGGTCCCTTCGCCGAGTCGGCCGAGGTGGTCGGCGGCTTCTACCTCATCGACGCCGACAACCTCGACGTCGTCGTGGAGCTGTGCGACCTCCTCCCGCACTCCTACGCCATCGAGATCCGCCCGGTCGTCCGGGTCGAGGGCTTCGACCACACGTGACAGCCCTCGAGCGCGTCGTGCGCGAGGAGTGGGGCCGACTCGTCGCCCTGCTCCTCGCGCAGTTCCGTCGTCTGGACCTCGTCGAGGACGCGCTCGCCGACGCCGTTGCAACCGCCCACACCCGCTGGCCGCAGGACGGCGAGCCCGACAACCCGAGTGCCTGGCTCGTCACGGCCGCACGTCGCCGGATCCTCGACCGGCTGCGTGCCGAGGCGATGGCCGCGCGCAAGGAACCCCTGCTCACCGTCGAGGCCGAGCACCGAACCCGGGAGGGTGTCATGGCAGACGCCGGTGAGGTGGTCGACGACGACCTGCTGCGACTGGTCCTCATGTGCGCCCACCCCGCGTTGCCGCCTGAGGGTGCGAGCGCCCTCTCGCTCCGCCTCGTCATGGGCATCTCGACAGCCGACGTCGCGAGACTCTTCCTCGTGCCCGAGACGACGATGGCGGCCCGCATCACTCGCGCCAAGAAGAAGATCGTCACCGCCGGCATCCCGTTCACCATCCCCGGACGGGAAGCGATCGGCGAGCGGCTCGACGTCGTCGGGCACACGGCATACCTCGCCTTCACGGCCGGCTACGCGCCGGGAAGCGGACCGGACCTCCTGCGCGCCGAGCTCGCTGGAGAGGCGATCCGGCTGGCGCGCGTGGCCGATGCGCTGCACCCGACACCGGCGCTCGGCAACCTCATCGCCCTCATGACCCTGCAGCACTCACGGCGCGACGCGCGGGTCGCGGCCGACGGGACGCTCGTCCTCCTGCCCGACCAGGACCGCAGCCTCTGGCACCACGACGAGATCGCCGAGGCACTGGCGTTCCTCGAAGCGACCCGGCCCGGGACGAGCGCGCTCGCACAGAGCTATCGGCTGCAGGCGCAGATCGCCGCCGAGCACGCCACCTCACCCTCGCCCGACGCGACGCGGTGGGACCGCATTGCCAGCCTGTATGCCGTGCTCGAGCAGGTCTCTCCCTCACCTGCCGTGCGGGTGGCGAGAGCCGTCGCAGTGGCCGAGGCGGACGGGCCGCGAGCGGGCCTGGCGCTGCTCGAGGACCTGGACCTGCCGGGGCACCGCCTGCCCGCGGTGCGCGGTGAGCTCCTTGCCCGCGTAGGGGACGTGGCGTCGTCACGCGAGCACTTCGCGTCGGCCATCGCGTTGTGCGACAACGAGGTCGAGCGGGCCCACCTGTCCTCGCGGCTCAGCGCGCTGGCATAGCCCGCTGATCGTTACCGGCCGGTCGTTGGGCGCTCTGTTGCCACCACGGCGGCGCGTGGAAGGATCGGGGGAGATCCTGCTCGCCGCTGACAAGGAGACCCCATGCCCATCGCCACCCCCGAGATCTACGCCGACATGCTCGACCGGGCCAAGAACGGCTCGTTCGCCTACCCGGCGATCAACATCACCTCCAGCCAGACGATCACTGCGGCGATCCGCGGGTTCGCCGAGGCCGGTAGCGACGGCATCATCCAGGTCTCCACCGGTGGTGGGGAGTACGCCTCGGGTTCGACGGTCAAGGACATGGTGACCGGTTCGCTCGCGCTCGCCGCCTACGCGCAGGAGGTCGCGAAGAACTACCCGGTCAACATTGCGCTGCACACCGACCACTGCCCCAAGGACAAGCTCGACGGCTTCGTGCGCCCCCTCATCGCGGCGAGCACCCAGCGGGTCAAGGCGGGCGGTCTGCCGATCTTCCAGTCGCACATGTGGGACGGCTCGGCCGTGCCGCTCGACGAGAACCTCAAGATCGCCGAGGAGCTGCTCGCACTCTGCCACGCCGCCAACATCATCCTCGAGATCGAGGTGGGCGTCGTCGGTGGCGAGGAGGACGGCGTCGCCAACGAGATCAACGACAAGCTCTACTCGACGCCCGAGGACGCCATCGCCACAGCACGTGCCCTCGGCCTCGGCGAGAACGGCTACTACATGACCGCGCTGACCTTCGGCAACGTGCACGGTGTCTACAAGCCCGGCAACGTCAAGCTCAAGCCCGAGGTGCTGAAGGCGGCACAGGACGCCGTCCACAAGGAGCTCAAGACCGCCGACGAGAAGCCGTTCCACCTCGTCTTCCACGGTGGCTCCGGCTCGAGCGCCGACGAGATCGCGGCCGCCTGCGACTACGGCGTGGTCAAGATGAACGTCGACACCGACACCCAGTACGCCTTCTCGCGTCCCGTGGCCGAGTGGATGTTCAAGAACTACGACGGCGTCCTCAAGATCGACGGCGAGGTCGGCAACAAGAAGCAGTACGACCCGCGTGCCTGGGGCAAGGCGGCCGAGGCCGGGATGGCAGCGCGAGTCGTCGAGGCGTGCCAGAACCTGCGTTCTGCCGGAACGCACCAGGCCTGAGAGGGGGAGCGCATGACTGAGAACCTGCTCGGCATTCCCGAGACGCTCCTGCCCGAGGACCCTGCCGCACGGCTGCTCGACCAGGGTGTGGCCCCCGACCAGGTGGCCGCGGCCAACCCCACCTCGTCGCTGGCCTGGGCAACGCTGGCCGAGGACGCCCTCGCCGACGACCGCACGGTCGAGGGCTACGCCTATGCCCGCACCGGCTACCACCGCGCCCTGGACTCCCTGCGCAGGAACGGCTGGCGCGGTCAGGGGCCCGTCCCGTGGGAGCACGAGCCCAACCGCGGCTTCCTGCGGGCGCTCGCCGCGCTGTCCAGGGCGGCTGGCCTCATCGGCGAGAGCGACGAGGAGCGGCGCTGCGCCGACTTCCTGCGGGACTCCTCGGCCACGGGGGCCCGCGAGCTCGGACTGTAGGCCGCTGCGCCCGGGCGGGCGGCCGGCATACCGGAGGACACGCGAGAGAGGCTCGGACCGGTGGTCCGAGCCTCTCTTTCCCCTGCCAGGGAGCGCCGCGCCGTAGCGCGCGCCCGACCAGCTGTGTCCCCTGCCACCTCTGACCGAACGTTCGCACCATCATGCCCCGCCGCATCCCCGATCTGCGACACTTAGATGCCAATGGCAGGAACCTGCCGCGTGGATTGTCGGAGGAGGAGAACATGCCCCTGACCTCGGCAGATGGTGCACCAGCCGATCGGGTGCTCCAGGAGTACCTGGACCGCGAGGACGCGCGCATCGAGGAGCGGACTCGCGACCTCACGACGATCCGCGCCCTCCTCGACCGACTCCTGGACACCGACCGGAGCCGTCCCACCCCGGGGGTCGACCCGATCAGCGACGAGGTGGCGCCCGTCGTGGTGCGGCGCCTCCTCGAGGAGTCCACCGGCATCCTGCGCAACGTCGCCATGGTCGTCGACTCGGGCCCGGCGTTGGACGACACGACCATGCGCGACAACCAGGAGTGGATCAGCCGGGGCAACGCTCAGCGCACGATCTATCCCGCTGCCGCCCTGGATACCCCGCGGGGGGTGCAGTGGCTCCGGTCCTGGGCCGCAGTGGGGGAGGAGCAACGACTCCTGCCGGAGGTCGGTTCGGAGTTCGCGGTCTTCGGTGACGTCGGCGCCGTGGGGCTGGCGCGCTGGGGCGACGTCGGCTCCGGCTACGTCCTCATCCGCGGCCCCTTGCTCATCTCCACCCTGACGGCGTACTTCGACCTGGCGTGGGAGCATGCCCACGCGGTCCCCTTCGCTGCGAGCCAACCCGGTGACGAGCGACTTTTGGAGCTCCTCGGGATGGGTCTCAAGGACGAGGCGATCGCCCGGTTCCTCGGGCTGGGGCTGCGCACCGTGAGGCGCCGGATCGCTGCTCTCATGTCCCTGCACGGGGTCGACACCCGCTTCCAGCTGGGTGCTGCGCTCGCGTCCACGCGCCACGGGCCATCGGTGCGCACACGGCATACCCGATAGTCTGTTTCGCACCGGGAGCCCGTCGCGAACGCCTCGCGCCGGGCCCCTCGCATGTCACGCACGCGCGGTCCTCCCGCGCAGGGAAGGACAGATCAGATGCCGGCAATCGTGCTCGTCGGAGCCCAGTGGGGCGACGAAGGCAAGGGCAAGGCCACCGACCTCATGGGCGAGGACGTCGACTACGTCGTCAAGTTCAACGGTGGCAACAACGCTGGGCACACGGTTGTGATCGAGACCGACGGCAAGCGTGAGAAGTACGCCCTGCACCTGCTGCCCTCCGGCATCCTCACCCCGACCGTCACGCCGATCATCGGCAACGGTGTCGTCGTCGACCTCGAGGTGCTCTTCGAGGAGCTCGACGGCCTCAACGAGCGCGGCGTCGACACGAGCAAGCTGCTCGTCAGCGCCAATGCGCACGTGATCGCCCCCTACAACCGCACCCTCGACAAGGTGACCGAGCGCTTCCTCGGCGCGCGCAAGATCGGCACGACCGGGCGGGGGATCGGCCCGACCTACGCCGACAAGATGAACCGCGTCGGCATCCGCATCCAGGACATCTTCGACGAGGGCATCCTGCGCCAGAAGGTCGAGGCTGCGCTCTCCTTCAAGAACCAGGTGCTCGTCAAGATCTACAACACCCGTGCCGCTGAGGCCGACCGCGTGGTCGAGGAGCTGCTCTCGTATGCCGACCGGTTGCGTCCCATGGTCGCCGACACCGCGCTCGTGCTCGAGCAGGCGCTGAACGACGGCAAGAACGTGCTGCTCGAGGCGGGCCAGGCGACGCTGCTCGACGTCGACCACGGGACCTACCCGTTCGTCACGTCGTCGTCCGCGACGGCTGGTGGCGGCTGCACCGGGTCCGGCATCCCACCGACCCGGGTGTCGCGCGTCATCGCGATCCTCAAGGCCTACACGACGCGCGTCGGTGAGGGACCCTTCCCGACCGAGCTCGACGACGACAACGGCGAGTTCCTGCGCAAGACCGGTGCCGAGTACGGCACGACGACCGGTCGTCCACGTCGCTGTGGCTGGCTCGACGTCGTCATCGGCCGCTATGCCACGCGCATCAACGGCGTCACCGACTTCGTCATCACCAAGCTCGACGTCCTCACCGGGCTGCCCAAGGTCCCGATCTGCGTGGCCTACGACGTGGACGGTGTGCGCCACGACGAGATGCCGGTGGGGCAGACCGACTTCCACCACGCGAAGCCGATCTACGAGGAGCTCGACGGCTGGTGGGAGGACATCTCCGGCTGCCGCACCTTCGAGGAGCTGCCGGCGAACGCCCAGGCCTACGTGCTGCGGGTCGAGGAGCTCATCGGGGCCCGGGTCTCGGCGATCGGTGTCGGCCCCGGCCGCCACGAGATCATCGAGCGCCACGCCCTCCTCGACTGACTGACCCCTGCTTGGACCTCAACTTCCCCGCCTCCAGTGGCTTTCTCTCACCTCGCGTGACGGCCGCTGTCACGCGAGGTGAGAGAAACCCACTTCAGGCGGGAAGGGTGTGACTGGGGCTCGGGCCCGGGCCGAGTTGGTCAGGTGGGGCGCAGGACCGACATGCGGTGGGCTGCGCGGGTGAGCACGACGTAGAGCACGCGCACGCCACCGGGCGACTCCTCAACGATCGCGTCGGGGTCCAGCACCACGGTCGCGTCCCACTCCAGGCCCTTGGTCGAGAGCGGGTCGATGACCTGCACCCGGCCGTCGCCAGCGCCGTCAAGGTGCACCAGCCCATCGGCCCACCGACGCGGCGTGATGACCGCGATGGAACCTTCAACCTCGTCGAGGAGCTCGTGGACCGCGTCCTCCACGGAGGCCACCGGCGGCGTCTCCACGTCGCGGTCGACGGGGTCGACCCCGGTCTCGCGCACCGCCTCCGGGATGTCCGCGTCGGGCACCAGCGGCAGGATGACGTCGCGCGCGTAGTCGAAGATCTCGCGGGCGTTGCGGTAGTTGGTGTCCATGTGGAAGCCGCGCAGCTGCTGCGACCCGTAGGCCTCGAGACGTGCCGCCCGCGCCTCCTCGAGGTCGCCCCACGAGGCCTGGGCGGCGTCGCCCACCACGGTCCACGACGCGTTGCGGCCGCGACGGGCGAGCGTGCGCCACTGCATGGGTGAGAGGTCCTGGGCCTCGTCGACGAGGACGTGGGCGCTGCTCGACGGCCTCTCGATGCGTCCGTGGAGGAGCCGGGCCCGGGCATCGGTGGGGGTGACGACGCTCGTGCTCGATGGGTCATGCACGCGGCGGTCGACGCCCGCCCTGACGTCCAGCACGCCGTAGGACGACAGGTCGTCGAACTCCTCGATGTCGTAGAAGCCACGTTCCTCGGCCTCGGGCTCCTGCACCTGGCCGAGCTTGGCGGAGAGGTCGTCGATGAGGGCGACGTCCGAGACCGACCACGAGCCGAGCTCGAGCGCCTCACGCATGGAGTGCGACAGGGCCGCAGCCTCCTCGTGGTCGAGGACGCCTCGAGCGAGCGCATAGGTGCGGTCCGTGTCGGCGAGCGTGAGCAGGACCTCGCGCGGGTCGACCTGGGGCCACCACGACCGGAGGAACTCGTCGATGTCACGTGAGGAGTCGAAGGCGTCGAAGAACTCGTCGCGATCGCCCTGCCGCACCGACCGCCAGGCCTCCTGGGCCAGCTGCTCGCGAGCCTGCTTCGTGGCCACGTTGTGCTGGCTCGAGCGCAGCACCTGACGGCGAATGCGTTGCAGGACAGCCTCGTCCAGACGGACGGCATGTCCGTTGATGAAGACGCGCAGCTGGGACGGAGCCCCCTGGGGCGGGCGCGAGGCGGCCCGAGAGAGCAGCCGGCGGATGCGCAGCGAACCCTTGACGGCGGCGACCTCGGGCTGGTCGAGGCGGGTCGCGGTCACGCCGTCGACGAGGTCGCCGAGCGCACGCAGTGCGACGGTGTCCTCGCCGAGTGAGGGCAGCACGCGCTCGATGTAGGCGGTGTAGGCGGCGGACGGGCCGACCACGAGGATGCCGCCGGACTCGAAGCGACGACGCTCCGAGTAGAGGAGGTAGGCCGCGCGGTGCAGCGCCACGACGGTCTTGCCCGTGCCCGGACCACCGGTGATCTCGGTGACGCCGCGTGAGGGCGCCCGGATGGCCTCGTCCTGGTGGCGCTGGATGGTCGCGACGATGTCGCGCATCTGGCGGCCGCGGCTGCGGGTGAGGGCGGCGATGAGGGCGCCGTCGCCGAGGACGACGAGGTCGTCGGGCGCCTCGGGCACCATGAGGTCGTCCTCGGCACCGATGACGGTGGCCCCGCTGCAGCGCAGGACGCGTCGGCGGAGCACGCCCATGGGGTCCACGGGGGTGGCGCGGTAGAACGCCGCGGCGGCGGGCGCACGCCAGTCGATCACCAGCGGCTCGTAGTCGTCGTCGCGCACCCCGAGCCGACCGATGTGCCTGACGTCCCGCTCGGCCGCCGGGGTGTCCATGTCGCCGAGGTCGAGCCGTCCGAAGACGAGTCCTTCGTACTGCTTCTCGATCGCGGCACGGCGCTTGGCCGCGGCATACACGAGGGCGTCGCGCTCGAAGAGGCCGGTCATCTCCTCGTCGCGGACGTCGCCGGTGCGCATCGTGCGGCCCCGGGCCATGCCGTCGGCCTCGACGGCGTTGGCCCGCAGGGCTGCCTTCTCGAGCTCGGCGTAGACGCGGTCGACGTGAGCCTGTTCGAGCTCGATCTCACGGGCGACATCAGCCGAGGTGTCAGCGGCACCGGGGCGCGTGGTCGTCACGGGCGAGGCCCTCCCTGCAGAGCTACGAGTGTGCGGTGCGTCGAGCGCACGGAAGGGACGAGTCTACGCGTGCGCGCGAGGTGCTGGGTGCGCCTCGGGACATCCCAAGAGGTCGCTGCGGGAGGGCCCTCGGCGAGGCCGGGTCAGAGGAAACCGCGTTGCACCGCCGCGGTTCCGGCCTGGAACCGCGTCGTGGCCCCGAGCTCCTCCATGATCGAGCGGATCCTGCGCTCGACGGTGCGCTGCGAGACGGTCAGCTGGCGGGCGATCGTCACGTCGCTCGCCCCGGCGGCCAGCAGCGCGATGATCTGGCCGTCCCGGTCGGTGAGCCGCTTGAGGGAGGGCCCGCGCGGCGTGCGCGGCAGCGGCGTGGCAAGGGCGGCGAGACCCAGGCACATGTCCATGAGCGCACTGGCGAGCTGGCGCTGCTGGACGAACAGCGAGCCTCCGCCGCCGGGTTCGAGATGGCTGATGTCGATCACGGCGACCGTGCGGTCCACCGCCAGCACCGAGAAGGCGAGGTGCGGGGTGAGGCGCACATCGATGCCGTTGGCGCGCATCGTCTGCAACGCGCCGAAGGCCCCCTCCACCTCGAGGATCGACTGCTCGAACACGACGCACCGGTCCAGGTCGGCGTTGGTGGTGGTCGGCCGCGCCGCGATGATCGACTCTGCGTGCCGGAGGGTGGTCTGGTCCATGCGGGGGCTGCGCGCGCACAGGCGCACGATGCGGCTCTCGGCCCGTGCGGCTGCCCGGAAGAACGCGGACTCGATGTCGTCGACGGTGTCGAGCAGGGAGACGTCGGGGCTCGCCCGGGTTCCGCCTCGACCGCTGCGCGCCTCGTAGTACATGTGCGCCAGGCCCTCGGCCGCCGAACGGCTGGAGCGTGCCTGCCGCTCGAGCTCGGCCGCATAGGCAGGGATCGTCTGGTCGGGCGGGTAGACCTCGATGACGTCACGCCGGGCGGCGCCGACCATGCCGCGCTCCTGCAGGCCGGTCAGCGCACTGTCGACCTCGTCCTCGGTGAACCCCTCCTGCACGAGCGAGGAGCGCCGGGGCGCAGGCAGGCGCAGGAGCAGGAGGTAGACGCGCGTCATGAGCTCGTCACCCATCGTGGGGCTGTCCCGCTCGGCCATGGCACCACCCTATGGCGGGAAGGCGACATTGTCAGAAACCCGCCGCCGTTGAGTTTGAATCAAGGGTCTCCGGCATGTCATGGTTGGTCACGTCGACCTCGTCGACGTTCGCGCAGAGCCTCCGGTTTCCCCCAATCGTGAGATGCCGCGCGGACGGGCGCGGCGCACCCGGGGGTACCCCCCTGCTCCCCGGGCGCGCCGCGCTCACACCTTTCCGGGCGCCTACCGGTCGCGTATGCCGGGTCGCGGACCGCCGTCTGCACGCACCTCGTGCGCCCCTAGGCTTGCCCTCCATGAAGGTCCTCGTCGTCGGCTCCGGTGCCCGTGAGCACGCCATCGTCCGCAGCCTCGTGGAGGACCAGGTCGTCGACGCGGTCATCGCCGCTCCCGGCAACCCGGGGATCGACGCGCTCGCGCTGTGCGAGCCCCTCCCCGACCTCACCGACGCGGCGGCCGTCCTCGCGATCGCCCAGCGTCATGCCGTCGAGCTCGTCATCATCGGGCCCGAGGCCCCGCTCGTCGCCGGGGTGGCAGACGTGCTCCGCGACGCCGGCTTCGACGTCTTCGGGCCGTCGGCGGACGCGGCCCGCCTCGAGGGCAGCAAGGCGTTCGCCAAGGACATCATGTCGGCCGCTGACGTCCCGACGGGCCTCGCCCACGTGTGCACGACGATCGAGCAGGTGGCCGATGCCATGGACGCGCTCGGTGCACCCCACGTCATCAAGGAGGACGGGCTCGCGGCGGGCAAGGGTGTCGTCGTCACCGAGGACCGCGAGGAGGCACTGGCCCACGCGCAGGCGTGCCTCGCCAAGGAGGGCGGCAGCGTCGTCGTCGAGGAGTTCCTTGACGGCCCGGAGGTCTCGCTCTTCGTCCTCAGCGACGGTGTCACCGCGCTGCCGCTGTCGCCGGCCCAGGACTTCAAGCGGGTCGGGGACGACGACGCCGGCCCCAACACCGGTGGCATGGGCGCCTACAGCCCGTTGGGATGGGCCCCGCAGGGGCTCACCGACGACCTCGTCGCCCGGGTGGCGCAGCCGACGATCGACGAGATGCGCCGGATCGGCACGCCATTCGTCGGCGTGCTCTTCATCGGACTGGCCATGACGTCGCGCGGCCCCCGCGTCATCGAGTTCAACGTCCGCTTCGGCGACCCCGAGACCCAGGTCGTCCTGGCCCGGCTCCTCACCCCACTGGGTGGACTGCTCAAGTCGGCAGCGACCGGACGGCTCGACGACTACCAGAACCTGCGGTGGTCGCCGGAGCACGCCGTGACCGTGGTCGTCGCCTCCCACAACTACCCGGGGACGCCGCGCACGGGCGACTCCATCGCGGGGCTGGGTGACGTCGAAGGCGTGCCGACGGCATACGTGCTCCACGCCGGGACGGCGCTGGACGGTGACGGAGCCCTGGTGTCCGCCGGTGGACGGGTGCTCTCAGTCGTGGCGACCGGCCCCGACCTCGTGCAGGCGCGCGAACGGGCCTATGCCGCGGTCGCCCTCGTGCAGCTCGAGGGCTCGCACCACCGCAGCGACATCGCCCTCAGGGCGTCGCGTGACGAGATCGCCGTCGGCTGACCCGGCTCAGGCGAGCTGCGGCACGACAGTCGCGGCGAACTCCTCGATGTGTTCGAGGTCGCTGAGGTCGAGCACCTGCAGGTAGAAGCGCGTCGTGCCCACCTCGGCGAAACGGCCGATCTTGTCGACGACCTCGTCGCTGGAGCCGGCGAGACCGTTGGCGCGCAGCTCGTCGACGTCTCGCGAGATGGCCGCGGCACGTCGCCGGAGGGTGGCGTCGTCGTTGCCCAGGCAGAGGACGTTGGCCACGGACAACACCAGCTCATCGGGGTCACGTCGATGGTCCTCGCACGCGGCGCGGACGCGCGCGAAAAGCTCGCTGCTCTCGGCGACGCCCTGGAAGGCCGAGTTGAACTCGTTGGCATAGCGGGCGGCGAGCGCCGGCGTGCGTCGCTTGCCCGCGCCGCCGATGATGACGGGAATGCCACCGCGGTCGTCGGGCTGGCCGAGCCCGGGCGCACCGACGATCGGGTAGTGCGAGCCGTCGTGGTCGAAGGTCTCGCTCCTGTCCGTCGTCCACAGTCCGGTGATCACCGCGAGCTGCTCCTCGAGCCGGTCGAAGCGCTCCCGGACGTCGGGGAAGGGGATCCCGTATGCCGTGTGCTCGGCCTCGAACCACCCGGCACCGAGTCCCATCTCGACCCGGCCCCCGGACATCTGGTCGACGTTGGCGACCTGGACGGCGAGCGGGCCGGGCAGCCGGAAGGTCGCGGCCGTGACGAGGGTCCCGAGGCGGACGCGCTGCGTGTCGCGAGCCAGCCCGGCGAGCGTCGTCCACGCGTCGGTGGGGCCCGGCGCGCCGTCTCCGCCCATGTGCAGGTAGTGGTCGGACCGGAAGAACGCGTCGTAGCCCGCGTCCTCGGTCGTGCGGGCCACGGCGAGGAGGTCGTCGTAGGTCGCGCCCTGCTGGGGTTCGGTGAAGATCCGGAAGTCCATCCGCCCACCCTAGGCTCGACGCATGGCCGACCTCACCCCCACGCTGGGCATCACCGTCGACTGCACATACGCCCGCGAGCTGGCCGAGTTCTGGTGCGACGCCCTGGGCTACGTCAGGGCTCCGCCACCGGCCGGATGGGCGGACTGGGAGAGCTTCCTGCGTGACCACGACGTCCCGCAGGAGGAGTGGGATGACGGTGCGGCCATCCGGCCCGCATCCGGCGACGGACCCTCCATCAGCTTCCTCAAGGTGCCGGAGGGCAAGACGGTCAAGAACCGGGTTCACCTCGACGTCAAGGTGAGCGGCGGCCGTGACGTCGAGCAGCTCCTGCGGGAGACCCGCATCCGCGAGGCCGAGGCCCGCCTGGTCGCACGCGGCGCCCGGCGTCAGGGTGAGCACTGGGTCAACGGCAGGCTCGACCACCTCGTCATGCAGGACCCGGAGGGCAACGAGTTCTGCATCGTCTGACCCGGTCCCGTCGGGGCACAAGGACGACGGTCAGTCGTCGACACCGCGGGCGGTGAGGGCCTCGCCGAGACGGTCCGCGTGCCGCAGCGAACGAACAATGAGCGGCACCGCGAACGCTCGTGGGCTGGCCCGCAGGCCACGCGCGTGCTGGGCCTCGCGCACCTCCTGCGCCAGCCCGATCACCACGTGCACCGAGCGGATGCCCAGGGCGAGCATGAGGCCGACGCGCTCGGGGTCGACACCGAGACGTCGCAGCCACCCACAGGCACGGACGACGACGTCGACCATGGCCGTCGTCCGGGTCGTGAGGGTCACCAGCCCCGCGAGCAGCACCATCGACACGAACGACCCCACCACGCCGATGCCGGTCTGCCACGACGCGAAGATCCACTGGAAGGCCAACAGCGGCACGGCGACCCACGCCAGCCCGAGCAGCTGGCGGACGAGGGTGCGCAGCGGCAGGCGCGCCACGGCATACCCGGCAAGGACGAGCGCGAAGGCGAGCGCAACCTGCCACGGTGACCGCCACAGGGCCAGCGCCACGCCGGCGGCGAGCAGGACGAGCAGCTTGGTCCCGGCGCCGGTGCGGTGCACGACGGAGCTGCCGGGCAGGTAGAGCGGGACGGCCTGGGCTGCCATCAGGCCGTGGCGAGCGCGCGGTAGGCGACAACGGCGCCCGCAGGCGCTCCGTCGTGGACGATGCGTCCCTCGTTGAAGACGAGCACGCGGTCGAAGCCGTCGAGCAGGTCGAGGTGGTGGGTGACGAGCACGACCTGCTGCGCGAGACCGTCGACGACGCTGCGGACCATGGCGGCGTTGCGCAGGTCGAGCAGGGTCGTCGGCTCGTCGAGGACGAGGAGGTCCGGCTCGGTGACGAGGACGCTCGCCAGCGCGAGTAGCTGCTTCTGGCCACCGGAGAGCAGGTGGGCGGGGTGGTCGGCATGACCGGACAGCCCGTATGCCGTGAGCGCACCCTGCGTGCGCGCCCGCACCTCGTCCTTGGTGAGACCTCGACGACGCAGCCCGAACGCGACGTCCTCGGCGACGGTCGGCATGACGATCTGCGCGTCCGGGTCGGTGAAGCAGAAGCCCACCCGGCGCCGGACCTCGCGACCGTCGCGCACCGTGTCGCGGCCGTCGACGGTCACGGTCCCCGAGTCGGGGTGGACGAGCCCGTTGAGAAGGCGCACGAAGGTCGACTTGCCCGAGCCGTTGGCTCCCACGATGCCGATGCGGGGCTCGGTGAGCGTGACGTCGAGGTCGGTCAGCACCGTCCGACGCGCCGAGCCGTCGCCGAAGGAGTGGCTGACGTGGCTGACGCGGATCTCGGGCAAGGACAGTGACGGCTCAGGCGGAGACGCGCTCGGCCGGGGTGGGCTGCTGCCGGCGGGCCGGGATGAGCCCGGGGTAGGCAGCGTGGACGCCAACGGCGATGAAGGCGGTGAGGACGGCCTTGACGACGTCGCCGGGCATGAAGACCGCGGCCAGCGTGGTCGCCTTGACCAGGGAGACGCGGAGGACCAGCGCCATGCCGACGATGCCGATCGCGTTGAGGGCGATGACGCCACCGAGGACGTTGGCCATGATGCCGAGCCCCAGCCGGTAGGGGCGGCCGATCCGCTCGGTGAGCAGGCCCACGAGGAAGGCCGCGACCGGGAAGCCGAAGATGTAACCGGCGCTGGGGGCGGCGAAGACGCCGAGGCCCCCACGTCCACCGGAGAGCAGCGGCAGGCCGATGGCGAGGAGGGCGAGCAGGAGCAACGCCGACAGCGCGCCACGCTTCGACCCGAGGATGGCCCCCGCGAGCATGACGCCCATCGACTGGGCCGTGATCGGCACGCTTCCGCCGAACGGGGCGATGGCCGGGATGAGACCGAGCGCAGCGATCACACCGGTGAAGGTGGCGATGAGGGAGAGGTCCCGGGACGTGAGCATGGGCCGTACTGTGCCACTCCCGGGTGTCGGCGCGGGCCCTGGACCGCCTCGTGGACCGCGCCGACGGGATGGCCGCGGGACCGGGCTGCGAGAATCAGCACCATGACGACGCCTGCCCTGTCACCGCTGGAGATCCTTGGCTTCACGCACCTCTACTCGGGCAAGGTGCGGGACCTCTACGCCCCGGACGGTCGCGACGACCAGCTGCTGCTCGTGGCCTCGGACCGCATCTCGGCGTTCGACTTCATCCTCGACCCACCGATCCCCGACAAGGGGGCGGTGCTGACCCAGCTGTCCCTGTGGTGGTTCGACCAGCTCGTCGACCTCGTGCCCAACCACGTCGTGTCCACCGACGTGCCCGAGATGGTGGCCGGGCGGGCGGTCCTCGTGCAGAAGCTCGACATGGTGCCGGTCGAGTGCGTGGCGCGTGCCTACCTCACGGGTGGCGGGCTGCGGGAGTACGTCGCGGACGGCACTGTGAGCGGACTGCCCCTGCCCGCCGGGCTGCGCGACGGCGACCGGTTCGACGAGGTGCTGTTCACCCCGTCCACCAAGGCGCCCATGGGGCAGCACGACGAGCCGATGTCGTACGAGGCCGTCGTCGCCCAGGTGGGCGCCGAGCACGCAGAGGCGCTGCGTGACCTGACGACGCGCATCCTGGCCCGGGGCAACGAGATCGCGGGGGAGCGAGGCATCCTCATCGCCGACACCAAGGTGGAGTTCGGGGTGGATGCGTCCGGCGCCCTCGTGCTCGCCGACGAGGTGCTCACGCCCGACTCCTCACGCTTCTGGCCGGCCGACCAGTGGGAGCCGGGACACACCCAGCCCAGCTTCGACAAGGAGTTCGTGCGGGAGTGGCTGCTCTCGCCCGCCAGTGGTTGGGACAAGTCCTCGGGTGAGGCGCCACCCGCGCTCCCCGCGGAGGTGGTCGAGCGGACACGCGCGAAGTACGTCGAGGCCTACGAGCGGCTCACCGGACTGACCTTCCGGTCGTGAGTGGGATCTTCGGCGAGCCGGGCACGCTGGTCGGGCACCGCGGGCTCGGCGCCGGTGTCGTCGACGGCCTGACGCAGAACACGATGGAGTCGTTCCTCAGGGGGATCGAGCTCGGTCTCGAGTGGATCGAGGTCGACGTGCGCAGGGCGCGGGACGACGAGCTCTTCGTCATCCACAACACGGTGCTGCCCGATGGGTCCCAGGTGTCCGCGCGGTCGGCGAGCGACCTCGACGCGGTGGGCGCCCTGCGTCTGGACGCGCTGCTCGAGGCGGTCCCCGAGGCCGTGGGGGTGGTCTTCGACGTCAAGTCCTCCGTGGCGGACGCCGGGCGTCCCGCGGCGATGACGACGGCCGGGATCCTGGGTCGGTGGTGTGCGGCGCGGCTCGGGACACGGCCTGCCCTGACCCAGTCCTTCGACCCGGCCGCGCTGGGGCAGGTGCGGGCGGGAGACCCCCGCATGGCGCTCGGCTGGCTGACGTGGCTGAACTTCCCCATCGGTATCGCCGTCGCCGCGGCGGCGCACCTCGACGTGCAGCTGCTGGCACTGCATGCCGGGTCACTGGACCCGCAGGTCCAGCGCCGGTTCGGTGAGGACGCGAGCGTCGACGAGGTCACGGGGGCTGTGCACGGCGCAGGACGGGAGCTCATGGTGTGGTGCCCCGCACCGGATGTCCTCGATGCCCTGCGCAACGGCGGTGTCGACGCCCTCGTGGTCGACGACGTGCCGCGCGTTCTCACCACGCACCGCTGACCGGTCGTGCCGATCCGGCTGTGGGGCTCCGTCGCGCAGCCCAGTAGCCTGTGACTCGGCCCCGCCGCACCTCCCTGGAGACGTTTTAGTGATGGTTTCGACGCATGAGCTCGCCCTGACGACCGTCGAGGGTGGCTCTGCGCTCTCCCCCTTCCGGGCCCGAGCGCTGCTGGCGCGACTGCAGGCCGTCGATCCCGCCGTCACCGCCGTCAGCGCGCGCTTCGTGCACTGGGTCGCGAGTGAGCAGCCACTCACTGTCGACGCCGCGGCGCGGCTGACCGAACTCCTGACCTACGGCGATCCGTATGCCGGTGACGCACCCTCCACGGATCCGAGCGCCCTCGTCGTGGTCGGCCCCCGCCTCGGCACGATCTCGCCGTGGGCGAGCAAGGCCACCGACATCGTCCACAACTGCGGCATCGACATCCGCCGGGTCGAGCGGGTCACCGAGTTCGTGCTCGAAGGAGTCGACCACACAGGTACGGCGACCGATGCTGACAGATGGGGCGCCGTCGCAGCGGTCCTGCACGACCGCATGACCGAGACCGCCCTGCCCACCCACGAGGCCTTCGCCGCCCTCTTCGAGGAGCGCGAGGCCGAGCCGATGGAGCACGTCGATGTCCTCGGCGGTGGGCGAGAGGCGCTGGAAGGTGCCAACACGGCATACGGGCTCGCCCTGTCCGACGACGAGATCGACTACCTGGCCGAGTCGTTCACGGGACTGCGGCGCAACCCGACCGACGTCGAGCTGATGATGTTCGCGCAGGCCAACTCCGAGCACTGCCGCCACAAGATCTTCAACGCCGACTTCATCGTCGACGGTGAGCCGCAGGTCAAGAGCCTGTTCGGGATGATCCGGCACACCGAGAAGGTCGCCGGCGCCGGCACGGTCGTCGCCTACAAGGACAACGCCTCCGTCATGGAGGGCCGCCGGATCGAGCGCTGGCTGCCCCAGCGTGGTGACGGGCCGACACCCTATGCCGCTCGCGAGGAGGACGTCCACGTCCTCATGAAGGTCGAGACCCACAACCACCCGACTGCGATCTCGCCGTTCCCCGGCGCCGCGACCGGTGCCGGCGGCGAGATCCGTGACGAGGGCGCGACCGGCCGAGGGTCGGCGCCCAAGGCTGGGCTCACCGGGTTCGTCGTCTCGAACCTCAACCTGCCCGGCACCGACGAGCCGTGGGAGCGCGAGGTCTATGGCGCGCCCGAGCACATCGCCACCCCGCTCGAGATCATGGTCGACGGCCCGATCGGGGCTGCGGCCTTCAACAACGAGTTCGGCCGTCCGGGCCTCGGTGGGTTCTTCCGCGTCTACGAGCAGACCGTCGACGGGGTGCGCCGCGGCTACCACAAGCCGATCATGAGCGCCGGTGGCCTCGGCTCGATCAGCGCCGACCAGACCGAGAAGATCCTCTTCCCCGCCGGCTCGCTGCTCGTGCAGATCGGCGGGCCCGGCATGCGCATCGGCATGGGTGGTGGCGCCGCGTCGTCGATGGCGTCGGGCACCAACGCCGCCGACCTCGACTTCAACTCCGTGCAGCGCGGCAACCCCGAGATGGAGCGGCGCGCTCAGGAGGTCATCAACTCCTGCTGGTCCCTGGGCGCCGACAACCCCGTGCTCGCGATCCACGACGTCGGCGCGGGTGGGCTGTCCAACGCCTTCCCCGAACTGGTCAACGACGCCGGCCTGGGTGCCCGCTTCGACCTCTCGGCCGTCCAACTCGAGGAGTCCGGGCTCGCCCCCAAGGAGATCTGGGTCAACGAGAGCCAGGAGCGCTACGTCCTGGCCATCGCGCCCGAGTCGCTGGAGCTGCTCGAGTCCTTTGCCGAGCGCGAACGGTGCCCGATGGCGGTCATCGGCGTCGCGGCCGACGACGCCCAGCTGCTCGTGGCCGGTGAGTCCGACGACGACGTGCCCATCGACATGCCCATGGAGGTCCTGCTCGGCAAGCCCCCGCGCATGACCCGCGACGCGACCCGGGTGTCGTGGACCGGGGACCCGCTCCAGGTGAGCGACGTCGACGTGCGCGACGCGGCATACGCCCTCCTTCGTCACCCCTCGGTCGCGAGCAAGCGCTTCCTCATCACCATCGGCGACCGCACCGTCGGCGGGTTCACGCATCGCGACCAGCTCGTTGGTCCGTGGCAGGTGCCCGTCGCCGACGTGGCGGTCACCTTGGCCGACCATGTCGGCTTCGCGGGTGAGGCCATGGCCTCGGGGGAGCGTATGCCGCTCGCCTCCGTCAACGCTCCCGCCTCCGGTCGCATGGCGGTCGGCGAGGCGTTGACGAACCTTCTCGCTGCTCCCTTGCCGTCACTGTCGGCCGTCAAGCTGTCCTGCAACTGGATGGCCGCGGCGGGCGAGGACGGCGAGGACGCCGCCCTGTTCGACACGGTCGAGGCCGTGGCGATGGAGCTGTGCCCTGCCCTGGGGATCTCTGTGCCGGTCGGCAAGGACTCGATGTCGATGCGCACCAGGTGGACCGATCCCGAGTCCGGCCAGTCGCGTCAGGTCACGTCACCGGTGTCGCTCGTGGTCTCGGCCTTCGCTGCGCTGCCCGACGTCCGCGGGACCCTCACGCCGCAGCTGCAGCCCGACTCGGCGCTGGTGTTGGTGGACCTTGGCGCTGGCGCCAACCGCTTGGGCGGCTCGATGCTCGCGCAGGTGTCGGGCGTCTTCGGCGGCGACGTTCCTGACCTGGACGACCCGTCGCGGCTGGTGGCCCTGGCCAACGCCGTGAGCGAGCTGCGCTCTCGTGGGCTGGTCTCGGCCTACCACGACCGTTCCGACGGTGGGCTGTGGGCGACCGTGTGCGAGATGGCGTTCGCCGGTGGGCTCGGCGTCGAGATCGCGGTGGACTCCGTGGCTGCGCTCTTCACCGAGGAGCTGGGTGCAGTGCTCGGCGTGCGCTCCGACTCGGTGGGCGAGGTCCGCGAGGTGCTGGTCAACGCGGGCGTCGGCGAGTTCGCCTCGATCATCGGCGGCACGCACCCCGAGCGCCGGGTCATCGTCGCGGTCGACGGCGCGGTGCCGCTCGACGAGTCCACCGTGGACCTGGCTCAGGCGTGGGACGAGGTGTCGTGGCGCATCTCGTCGCTGCGGGACAACCCCGAGTGCGCCGACGAGGAGCACGCCCGGTTCGGCGCCGATGACGACCCCGGGCTGCACGTGTCGACCTCGTTCGACCCGAACGACGACATCACGGCGCCCTACCTCACCGTGGGGGCGCGGCCCCGGGTCGCCGTCCTGCGGGAGCAGGGCGTGAACTCCCACGTCGAGACGGCCTACGCGTTCCACCGTGCCGGGTTCGAGACGCTCGACGTCCACATGACCGACCTCCAAACCGGGCGCGCCTCGCTCTCCGACGTCGTCGGACTGGTGGCGTGCGGTGGCTTCTCCTACGGCGACACCCTCGGTGCCGGGGAGGGCTGGGCGCGTTCGGTGCTCTTCAACTCCCGGCTGACGCAGGAGTTCTCACGGTTCTTCTCCCGCGGCGACACGTTCGGGCTCGGCATCTGCAACGGCGCCCAGATGTTCGCCGCCCTGGCCGACCTCATCCCGGGGGCGGAGGCGTGGCCGCGCTTCACCCGCAACCGGTCCGAGCAGTACGAGGCCCGCCTCTCGCTCGTCGAGGTCCTCGAGTCGCCGTCGATCTTCACGACCGGCATGGCCGGGTCGCGCATCCCGATCGCCGTCGCCCACGGTGAGGGGTTCGCCAACTTCTCCGCGCGCGGCGACGAGGCCTCCGTCCAGCGAGTGGCGCGCTTCGTCGACAACGATGGTGGAGTCGCGACGGCATACCCCTCGAACCCCAACGGTTCCCCCGACGGACTCACGTCGGTGACGACGACCGATGGCCGGTTCACCGCGATGATGCCTCACCCCGAGCGAGTGCAGCGCAACGCGCAGATGTCGTGGACGAGCGGCCGGGTCGAGGACGTCTCGCCCTGGATGCGGATGTTCCGCAACGCCCGCGTCCACGTCGGCTGACCCTGGCTGGGGCTCCCGGGGTCGGTGGAGCCCAGGAACGCTGGAGGTCAGGAGCGTGCGGCGGCGATGAGGCGGGTGAGGCCGTCGCGGAGGGACTCGAGCTCCGTCACCTCCATGCCAAGCCGCGCGAGGATTGCCGGTGGGACCTTCTCGGCCCGGGCACGCAGGCGAGCACCGCGAGGAGTGAGGGAGACCGCGAGCGCGCGCTCGTCCTTCGGGTCGCGTGCGCGCGTGATCAGGCCGCCGACCTCGAGGCGCTTGAGCAGCGGGGACATGGTGCCCGGGTCAAGGCTCACCCGGCGTCCGAGCTCGCTCACCGTGAGTGGTGTCTCCTCCCAGAGGGCCAGCATGACGAGGTACTGCGGGTGGGTCAGGCCCATGGGTTCGAGCAGCGGCTTGTAGAGCGCGATGACGTTGCGTGAGGCGACGGCGAGGGCATAACAGACCTGTTGGTCGAGGGCGAGCAGGTTGGTGCCCTGGGGTGCCGGACGGGGTTGGGTGGTCGTCACGCGGCCCAGTCTACGTCGGTTCGATGATATTCTTGGCGCACAAACAATTGGTGCGTGAAGGAAGAGTGGCACATGAGCAAGCCGGAGAACGAAGGGCTGTCGTTGGGCTACCGCTTGGGGTACCGGCTCCAGATGGCGATGTGGGAGGTGTTCGGGCCGGCCCAGCTCGGCGCGGGCGACGATCCGCAGATGCGGCTGCGACGGCGACGAGACGCCAAGGTCGAGGCGGCACGCGTCGCCCGTCTGGCTCGCGAGGCCGACGCCGCCTGATCCTGCGCGGAAAGCCGGTACCTGAGCGCCGCGGCCCCCTAGCCTGTGCTTGGGACAGCGTTGTCGTCGCGGGGAGGGTGGCCAGTGCGGGTTCGGTCGATGTCAGCTGAGCGGTTCGTCGGGACCAGTGCCAGGCTCCTGGCCGGTGCATCGGTGTTGACCGTCATCGGAGTTGGGCTCGTCATCCGCTCCGTGTGGCAGCAAGCGGGTCAGTCCTACAGTCAGGACGGCATTCAGACCGATGTGGGCGCCCCTTTCGGGGCTCGCCTCGCCATGGCGATGTTCGACTTCACCTACCGCGCGCTGAGCACTCAGCTGTTGCTGGCCTCGGCCCTGGTGGCTGCCGCCGTGGTGCTCCTGCACCGGATTCCCTCTTGGGACCGCGTCAGAAGCCTCCGTTGGGAGGTGTTCGGCGCTCTGCTCCTGGTCATGGTCCCCGTCCTGGTCCTGGTCGCGGCCGCCCTCTATCTCCTGACCTCCCCGAGTGCCACCGAGGGCGTCGGAGCATTCTTGGATGCCAGGCAGCTGGCCGACTCATCGCTCGCCTTCCTGTCGACCCTGGGTGCCTCGCTGCTGGTCCTGGTTGCCGCGACACTCGCGTGGCTGCGCCTCGGGCCTCTCGTCGACGACATCGGCGACGACTCCGAGGAGGAGCGCGATGACGGCCTCGACGGCCTCGACGACCTCCACGGGACGGACGAGGCGGGTGAGCAGTGGGCGGTTGACCGACCTCGCCCTCCGACGAGCTTCACCCGTGATGCACGGACCCAACCGGCCAGCGGGGGCGGCGAGGACTACCGCGATGACTGGTCGCCGGAGGACTTCAGGCCGCCGAGCTGACCGGGGTCCAGCAGGACCGGAGCCGGTCAGGTGGGTGGGACCGGGGACGCCGAGGTGTCGTCGCCATCCGCGCTGAACGGTGCGGCGCCGGCGCTGCGTGACAGCACCTCGGCCGGCGGCACCACGCCGGTGGGCAGGGGCACCCGGGCCGTCGCGCGACGCATCTCGAACAGAGGCAGGGGGCTGCGCGACGCCATGAGCACGACGTTGCCGAACCCCTTGTTCTTGAGGACCTGCTGCAGCCCGACGTAGGCCGTCTGGGAGCCCGGACCCAGCGCGGCCCGGGCACCGGAGGCGACGCGGCCGGCATACCGAAGTCCGGGACGGTCGCCGAGGTTCGCGAGGAAGAGACCGCCAGGCGCCAGGACGCGTGCCACCTCGCTCAGCCACTCGACCGTGGTGAGGGAGGCGGGGACCCGGCCGTCGACGTAGGCGTCGAGGATCACGAGGTCCGCACTGGCGTCGGCCAGTGACGCGAAGCCGGCCTCTCCCGTCTGGGGGCGGACCCGGATCCGGTGACCGCGTGGCAGCGGCAGCTCGCGCCGCACCGCCTCGGTGAGCGCGACGTCGGGCTCCAGGACGATCTGCGGCGACCCCGGCCGGGTGGCGTGCACCCACCGCGCCAACGTCAGCCCGGCCCCGCCGACGTGCGTCACCCGCACCGGCCCAGGCCGTGCGAAGAAGGCGTCGATGCACAGGGCCAGGTGCTGGACGTACTCGAAGACGAGGTTCTCCGGGTCGGCAATCGACACCGCGGACTGGGCGAAGTCCCCGATCCGGATCCACGTGACGTCGCCGTCCTGCTCGAACTCGGCTTCATCGCTCACGGCCAAAGCCAAGCACCCCCCACGCCACAGTGGCGCAGGGGGTGCTGGGTTGTGCGTTGTGGCCGACTACTTGCTGATCGTCACCGGGACGTAGGCCGTGGTGCCGGTCGGCGCCGCCGTGATCGTCAGCATGACGGGGACGTCACGGTGACCGTTGCCCTTGGTCCACGGCAGGAGCTGCTGCTTGGTGAGCGAGAAGCTGGCGTCGAGGACACCGTCACGTGAGGGCGACGGCGGGGCCGGCACCCGGACCGTGGTGATCGGGACATCCTGGATCGTCACACCGTTGATCGCGACCTTGGCCGAGGTGTTGGCGACGGCCGAGGCGCCGGCGAGGTCGAAGCCCTCGAGGCGCAGGGTGAACTTCTGGGAAGCGTTCTTGTCGCCCGTGACCTTGGCGGCAAGGACGCCGACACCGTGCTGGACGAGGGGCGGTGAGAGCGGGCTGTTGGCGCCGATCCAGTCGACGAAGGCGTTCTGGTCGACCAGGCCGGAGTCGCGGTAGTTCGTGCCCTCGAGGAAGGTGCCGAAGTTGTCCGGCGCGACGCCCACGTTCGTGATGAGGAACGACGAGGAGGCGATCGTGTAGGTCCCCGCCGGGTCGATCGGCTTGCCGTCGAGGAAGATGCCGGTGATCCGGTCACCCTTGGGGCGGTTCGGGTCGTAGGTGTAGCTGACGTTCTTGGACACGCCCAGTGCCAGGTAGGGCCGCGAGAGGCCGTCCGGCTGCCACTGCTCCTCGAGGATCTGCTTGAACTGGGCACCGGTGTAGTCGGCAGCCTTGAGGTTGTTGCCGAAGGGCAGCACGGTGGCGGCCTGGGCGAACGTCACCGTGCCGTCGGTGCCGTAGAGCAGGTCGGTGCGCACACCACCGGGGTTCATGACCCCGATGTCGACGCCGAGGTCGCGGCCTGGGGCGTTGAGGGACTCGACGTACTGCTGGGCGATGAGGTTCGACAGGGCCGACTCCCGCTTGCGGTCGTCCGCGCCGTCACGGGTGATGCTGCTCGTGATCTTGCCGACCGGCTGGGCCGCGATGGGTGCGGCGTAGGCGATGGCGTCGTCGATGATCTTGGCCGCGGTCTGGTAGGTCGGGTTCGCGAGGCAGGCGGCTGACGGAGCGATGGCCGGGATGTTGGCCGCGTTGTAGGCCGTGACCTTCTTGGCAGCCGGGTCGTAGCCGAGCTGGATCTTGCCGACGGCGGCTGCGTAGTTTCCGGTCTGGAGGACGGGGCGCGTCTGACCGGCGGACTCACCGGGGATCTGGACGTCGTAGACGTAGGCCTGGTGCGTGTGACCCTGCAGGATCGCGGCGACCTTGGCGGAGGTGTCGTTGACGAGGTGCGCGAAGACGGGCACGGCCAGCTGGTCGGCGAGCGTTCCGTTGGTCGACGAGAAGGGCCCACCTTCGTGGTACTCGGCGATGAGGACGTCGGCCTCTCCGTTGGCGGCGTTGCCGTCGGTGAGCTGGGTGGCGACGCGGTTGACGCCCTCGACCGGGTCGATGAAGTCGAGGTTCGCGACGCCTTCACCTGCGACGAGGTTGGGGGTGTCCTTGGTGACGCCGCCGATGACGGCAACGCGCAGGCCGCCGACGGTGTAGGACTCGTACTGCTTGAGCGCGGGTGTCTGGGTCCCCTTGAGGAAGACGTTGGCGCCGACGTACTGGAAGTCCGCGTGGGGCTCGATGCGGTCGGTGAGGTCGGCATAGCCCTGGTCGAACTCGTGGTTGCCCACCGAGGACGCGTTCACCCCGATGGCGTTGAGGTAGTCGATCGTGGGCTCGTCGTTCTGGACGGCCGACGTGAACGGCGATGCTCCGACGAGGTCACCAGCGCCGAGCGTGAGGGTGTTCGCAGCGCCGAGGTTCTCGCGCTGGGTGAGCAGCGTGCAGGCGAAGTTCTTGCCCAGCGTGCCCTTGCCGTCGGTGTCGATCCGACCGTGGAAGTCGTTGAGGTTGAGGATGTTGATCGGGGTGGTGCCCGCGGGGAGCGGGGCGCCGTTCATGTTCGTCGCTGCCGACGCCGTGGGGCCGGTCAGTGCTGCCGAGCCGACCAGGACCAATCCGGTCGCGGCCGCGGCGATGGTTCTGCCGTGCTTCATGTGTCCTCCGGGAGACCGTCAGGTGCGGGCAGGGGTCCCGGCACGTGGACCATGTTCCCCCAGAAATCTGCTGGCGTCACTGGGGTCTGCACAACTATTTGTGAATGTGCTGCGAACGGTCGGATCCGGGAGCGTCCTCCGCCCACCTACGATGACCGGTATGCCGCCCCGCCGCCGAGTTCGTGTCGCTGACGGTCGCGCGGCACTCGCCTCCTGGGCGTCGGCCCAGCGAGGCGGCGCGGGCACCGATCGGGCCACGACGGCGCTCGCCGTGCGCTTCACCCTGGAGGAGCTCGAGACCCGGGCGCCCGGGCGGAGCGTTGAGGTGCGGGTCCCTCCCTTCGGGGCGGTGCAGTGCATCGAGGGACTGCAGCACCGTCGGGGCACTCCGCCCAACGTCATCGAGACCGACGCCGCGACCTGGCTGGCGCTCGCCGTCGGTCGCGTCGACCCGGCCGGGGCCGCCGGCCAGGGGGCACTTCGGGTGAGCGGCACGCGAGCCGACCTCACGGCATACCTCCCGCTGTTCCCGGACCTCGACGAAAGCTGAGCGGACCATGGCACCACTGCGCCACGGAATCTCGATCCTGCCCGACCTCCCCTGGCGCGAGGCGGGCCCGCGGTGGTGCGCGGCGGAGGAGATGGGCTTCGCGCACGCGTGGGTCTACGACCACCTCGTGTGGGGTGGGCTGCCGGACTCGACCTGGTTCCCCGCGGTGCCGACCCTGGCGGCAGCGGCGGGCGTGACCTCGACGATCGGGCTGGGCACGTTCGTCACGTCGCCGAACTTCCGCCACCCCTACGTGTTCGCGCGTGACGTGCTGGCGCTCGACGACCTGTCTGGCGGGCGGTTCCTGTGCGGGCTCGGGACGGGCGGCGACCTCGACTCGGCCGTGCTCGGGGAGTCGCATCCGCTCAAGGCTCGCGTCGACCGGTTCCACGAGTACGTCCCCCTGCTCGACCGGCTCCTGCGCGAGGACCACGTCGAGCACGACGGCGACCGGTATGCCGTCCGCGACGCCCGCACGCTCCCGGGTCCCGTGCGTGACCGGGTGCCTTTCGTCGTGGCCGCCAACGGCCCGCGCTCGCTGCGGCTGGCCGCGCGCTACGGGCAGGGCTGGGTGACCACCGGACCGCGGGACGCCGAGACGGTCGCTGCATGGTGGGCCGGAGTGGCCGAGCTGGTGGAGCGGTTCACGGCGATCGAGGGTTCGTCGGGGCTCGACCGCTACCTGTCCCTCGACGGCTCGCCGCAGTTCTCACTGGAGTCGGTGGGCGTCTACCAAGAGGTCACCGGTCGCGCGGCCGAGCTCGGTTTCACCGACACCATCACCCACTGGCCGCGTCCGGAGTCCCCGTATGCCGGTTCGCTGGCGGCGCTCGAGGCCGTCGCCTCCGGTGTGGTGGGGGCTTCGGCCGGCAAGTAGCGTGGACTGGGTGAACAGTCAGGTCCGTCGCCCCAACCACCTCCGCGTCCTCATCATCGGTGCGGTCGTGGGCTTCGCCATCGGCGGCTTCTTCGGGGTCTACCGCGGGATCGAGGCGCAGTCCGACCGCGTCGCCCAGGGGTCGTACTCGACCTCGAGCGCCGTGGGCTACCTCGGGTTGCTCGGCGCGCTGGTCTTCGGACTGCTCGCGGCCGGTGTCTCGGTGCTGTTCGAGGTCCTGTCAGAGCGCCGCAACCGCTGAGCCTGCCGGCGGTGCGCCCAGGGCGCGCGCCAGCAGCTCGCGCCGGCTGTGGTCGCCCGTCTTGGCGAACACCGACTTGAGGTGGTCCTGGACGGTGTGCGGTGAGAGCCGGAGTGCCTCGGCGGTCCTGGTCGTGTCCGCACCGGTCGCGATGATGCTCAGGATGTCCCCTTCGCGGGCCGACAAGCCGTGGGCGCGCGCGAACACGTCCAGCCGGTCGCGTGCGCTCGTGTGCTCGATCGTGACGGCGATCGCGTGACCCGACTCCAGTCGCGTGGCGCGCAGGGTGGCCCACGCCCCGCCGGGGAGAGGCATGCGTGCCATCGCGTCGTTGTCGTCGATGCCCTCCTCCCTGGCGAGCAGCTGTGCGGCCACGTTGAACGCGCACGCAGGGACCGGCCGCGAACCGTCCGGCTGCGGCAGGAGGAGCTGGAGCCAGGACTCTGAGCCCTGCGCCCTGTCGAGGATGGAGAGATCCTCTCCGAGGATCAGCACCGTCGGACCGCTCGCGGGCGCTGCCTCCGGACCAGTGGGGTGGAAGCTTCGGGCTCGCACCCGTCGCACCGCGCTGGTGAGCTGCGGCGCGAGGCCTGCGAGCACGGCTGGTGCGTCGGCTCCGAACGGGTGCGTGGACCAGAGGTCGAGGAAGCCCCAGCACCCATGGCGGTCGCGGAGCGGGACCGAGGCCACGTCCACCACCCCGTAGGGGGCTTGAGCCTCACGCCAGAGGCGACTCTCCGCGGCTCGCGACCCCAGGGTGGCGGGATGGTCCAGGGTCGTCCACCGGTTGAGGGACGTGAGATATCTCAGCCGGATCGTCGCCGGGATCTTCGAGGGGTCGGGGATCTCTGCGAGCGGGTCGACACCCACCGACGTGGTCGGGTCCGTGAGCACCCATGCATACCAGTCGAAGTCGATGACACGGCGCAGTCTCGAGAGAAGCTCGGTCCGCAGCACGCGAGAGTCCTCGGCGTCGCGAGCCAACCGCTCGACCGCGGACGGCTGGAGCTCACGCAGACCGGGCCTTGCCACCTCGTCAGCGTAGGGGCCTCGGCAGGCAAAGACCCCAGGTTCGTGGGATACCCGGGGGTCGGGAGGCGCCGGACAGTGGAGAGATGCACACCCTTCACATCGAGCACGCCATCACCGCCTTTCCCACATGGAAGGCGGCCTTCGACAGGTTCGCGGACATGCGCGCCCACGCCGGCGTGCGAGGCCAGCGGATCGCCCAACCGGTCGACGATGACCACTACGTCGTCATCGACCTCGACTTCGAGACGGAGTCCGCAGCAGTGTCGTTCCGCGAGTTCCTCCAGACGAAGGTGTGGGCGGTACCCGAGAGCAGCCCGGGCCTTGCCGGGGTCCCCGTGGCCCGCATCCTCGTGCTCGATGGCGTGGAGGGCGGTCCCTGAGCACTACGGTGTGGTGCATGGAGATCACCTCGTCCCGGCCCCTCGCATGAGCTCCGGGATCCGCACCGCTCTTGGAGTCCTTCTGGTCCTGGCCGGAGTCGTCTGGACCTTGCAGGGGCTCAACGTCCTCGGCGGGAGCGCAATGTCCGGGGTGACCCTGTGGGCGGTCGTCGGCCCGATCGTGGCGGTCCTCGGAGTGGTCCTCGCCGTGTCCGCGCGCCGAGGTGACCATCGACGGGACCGCTGACACGGGACCGACGCGGCGGATGCGGCCGACGAGCTCGGGCGAGGGCGACGAGCTCAGGCGAAGCTGAACAACGCGACGGGCGGCGTGGTCGGCTTCTCGGAGCCACTCGCAGGTTCGAGCGTGATCCCGGCAGCCGTCGCGGTCGTGGCATCGCCGTGGAGCAGCACCGCCACGGTCGAACCCGCGGTCGGGATCATCCCGGCGCTCACCATGCCCTGCCCGGGCATGTCGAGCCACAGCTGGTAGGCCTTGCCCGAGGGGGCCGGCGGCATGGCGTCGGCCACGAACACGGCCTGCTTCTTGGACGGGCTGCGGACGATCGCGACCTCCGAGGACCCCATGGGCTGCTCGAGCCGCTGGGCGTCGTCGGAGCGGAGCACCTGTTCGGTGGCGGTGAGGGTGGGCGTGCCGTCGTCCCACGGGTGCCAGGCGACTCCGCCGACGGTGACGATCGCGGCGGCCGCAGCAGCGGCGAGCCAGGGGCGCAGCCGTCGCTGGCGACGGGCAGCGAGCTCGTCGGTGACGGGGGCGTCCTGCTCCACGGGAGCGGCAGAGTCGGGGCGGGCAGCGTCGTGCTCCACCGGGAAGGAGGCGTCGGGCTCGGGGTCCGGGTCGGTCGGCGGCTGCGGTGCGAGCTCGGCCTCCGGTTCATGGGACGCCCCGGTGAGGGGGGAGAGCTGGCGGGTCTGGGTGATGGCCGACAGCACCGAGGCACGCAGTGCTGGTGGGGGAGACAGCTCGACGTTGGTGGCCAGCATGCCCGCGGCAGCGCGCAGCTCGGCGACCTCGGCGCGGCAGTCCGCGCACTGGTCGAGGTGGAGCTCGAAGGAAGCTCGCTCCTCGTCGGTCACGGCGTTGACGGCATAGGCGCCGGCCAGCGCGTGGGTGTCTGGGTTCATGCCGTCACCTCCAAAGTGTCTCGAAGTCTGATGAGTCCGTCCCGGATCCGCGTCTTCGCGGTCCCGAGCGGGATGCCCAGGAGGGCTGCCACCTCGGTGTGGGTGTGCCCTCCGAGGTAGGCCAGCTCGACTGCCCCCCGTTGGGTCTCGGTGAGCGAGGCCAGGGCGCGTCGTACTCGTTGCTGGTCGAGGCGGACCTCGACCTTCTCCAGGGTCGTGTCGTGCTCGCGTTCGACGGTCGTGGTCTCGTAGGTGAGGTCGCGCGCCTTGCTGGCCTCGGCCGAGCGAACCCGGTCGACCGCCTTGCGGTGTGCGATCGTCAGCATCCAGGACAGTGGCGACCCCCGCGAGGGGTCGAAGCGGGTGCAGTGGCGCCAGATGTCGAGGTAGGCCTCCTGGGTGACCTCTTCGCTCTGGGCCCGGTCACGCACGACGCGTACGACGAGTCCGTGGACCCGTGCCGCCGTGGCGTCGTAGAGCTCGGCGAAGGCCGACTCGTCACCGCGTGCTGCTCGGGTCAGCAGGCTCCCGAGATCCGGCCCCATGGCAGCAGTCGGCGAGGAACTGTCCCCGGATCCGACTGCTGCCATGAAGACCATGATTGCCTACTGCCTCTCGGAAGTGCGTACTGCCTGGTTCAGGTGACCGGAATCAGGACGCGGGAAGCAGGACGCCGTCGATGATGTAGACGGTGGCGTTCGCGGTCTGGACGTTGCCACAGATGACGCTGGCGTCGCCGACCTTGAAGTCCTCGCCGCTGCCCTCGACGGTGATCGTGCCGCCACCGAGGGTCTTGTGCTCACCGGCGAGCTTGTCGGGAGCGATGCGGCCGGCAACGACGTGGTTGGTGAGCACCTTGGTGAGCAGACCCTTGGGGTCGGCCATGGCGGCGTCCATCGTCTTCTTGGGCAGTGCCGCGAACGCGTCGTTGACGGGCGCGAACACGGTGAGCTCGGGCGCGCTGTTGAGCGTGTCCACGAGACCGGCCGACTTGACGGCGGTGACCAGGGTCGACAGCAGCGGGTTGGCGCTCGCGGCGGTGGCGACCGGGGCGGTGGCCATGCCGTCGAAGGAGCCGGCGCCGCTGGAGGGAACCTTGCTGCAGGCGGCGCCGAACGGCTTGGCCATCATGTCGGAGGCCGAGGCGGACGGGGAGTCCGAGGCCGACGGGGACTCGGAGGCGGCCGGTGCCGAGGTGGTCGGAGCCATCGAGCTGGAGTCCGAGGCGGTGTCGTCGGAGCTGCCACAGGCGGCGAGTCCGAGCGGCAGGGTCAGAGCGAGGGCGATGGCCGCGGTGCGGTGGGTGAGCTTCATGGTGTGTCTCCTTGAGAGGGTTGGCGTACACCACCTATTCGCCACGGCACCCGGTCCGGATTGGCTGCTCCCCAACCTTTTTCGACAACTTCCACAGCAGGTATGCCGCCCGCTCTGCCCTTTCCGGCTGGTCACAGAAACGGAGTGTTCAGCCCGGAACGGTTCCGGGCTAAACACTCCGTTTTCGTGATGCGCCGGAAAAGGGGAGGCGTCAGGAGACGGTGACGGGGATGCTGTGCCAGCCGGTCGCGCCTCGGGGGAACGGTGAGGCGCGCTTCTCGGTCTGCACGGCGCCGGTGAGGTCGGTCGCGCGCACCGTGAGCTGGTGCTGACCCTTGGTGGCGTCCCAGGGGAAGAACCACTGGCGCCAGTAGGCGATGTTGGCGTCCGGCCCGAGCGTGGCCTCCTGCCACGGGCCCTCGTCGACGCGGACCTCGACCTTCTTGATGCCGCGTCCCTGGGCCCAGGCCACCCCGCCGATGACGTTCTTGCCGGTCGTGAGCTGGGCGAGGCCGCGGGGGGTGTCGATGCGGGACTGGGTGAGGATGCTGCCGTCGGTGGCCCAGTCGCGCTCGGTCCAGTAGGCCTTCTTGGCGTCGTAGGTCGTCGCGGTGAGGCGGGCGAGCCACTTGGTCGACCCCACGAAGCCGTAGAGACCCGGCGTCACGAGGCGCACGGGGTAGCCGTGCTTGCGGGGGAGGGCCTCGCCGTTCATGCCGATGGCCAGCAGGGCATCGCGGTCGTCCAGGAGCGCCTGCACCGGCGTGGAGATGGTCATCCCGTCGGTGGAGGTGCTGAGGATTTGGTCGGCGCTCGAGCGGACTCCGGCTCGCGACAGGACCTCTCGCACGGGGACGCCGAGCCAGCGGGCGCCACCGATGTAGCCGCCGCCGACCTCGTTGCTCACGCAGCACATCGTGATGTCCTTCTCGACGAGAGGCATCGCGGTGAGCTCGGCGTAGGTGAGCGTGAAGGGCTTGTCGACCTCCCCGTCGATGCTCAGCTCCCAGGAGTCGGCGTCGACGCGGGGGATGACGAGCGCGGTGTCGATCCGGTAGAAGTCGCGGTTGGCCGTGCGCCACGGCGCGATGCCCGGCACGCGCGCCTCGAGGCCCGCCGGCAGGGGTGGCAGGGTCTCCTTGGCGGCAGGGAGGGCGACAGTCGACGGGGCGATGGCGTCAGCAGTGAGCTTCTGGCCCAGAGCGCCCACGGCAGCAGCTCCGACCGTGGCCGCACCTGCTCCGAGGAGGAAGCTGCGCCGGCCCGTTGGGCTTGCCTCGCCGGTCGCTCGCGAGTTGTGGTCAGTGGGGTTCTCGTGGTCGGCGACCTTCTCGTCGCGCTCGACCAGACCGAGCAGCCAGCCCAGCACCAACACGCCCACGAGCCCGGTGACCAGCCCCGGGACGACGTCGAGCTGGCCTGCGGCCGGGCGCAGCACCGCAGCGGCGGCTGCAGCGGCCGCCAGGGCCACGATGACCAGTCGCCCGGCGGTCGGGTGGCGCCGGGACACCACCCCGGCCAGGGCCGCGAGCAGCAGGGTGACGATCGCGACGCTGCCGATGAGGACGGGCTTGTCGTTGGTCCCCATCGTGCGGACCGCCCACTCCTTGACCGGTGTGGGCGTGGCGTCGATGACCTGCGAGCCGACGGCGAGCACGGGAGAGGCCTCGGGCGCGACGAACGCGGCGACGAGGTGGCCCACGGCGGCACCGCTGACGGCAGCGAGAACGCCGCTGACGGCATACGGCCAGACTGTCCGGGACGAGCGAGCGGAAGCATCCATGGCAAGCCATTCGGAGCGGGGTGGTGGAACGGATGGGGTCGCCGGACGGTTGCGGCAGCGGCCCCCGGACTCGTGGGACACTTTGAGTGTGGCACGTGGAGATGGACGACTCACGCACGACCTCCTGCCCGGTGAGAAGGGCCCCCAGGACGCCTGTGGCGTCTTCGGTGTCTGGGCTCCCGGCGAGGACGTCGCCAAGCTGACCTACTACGGGCTCTATGCGCTGCAGCACCGCGGCCAGGAGTCGGCCGGCATCGCGGCCAGCAACGGCCGGCGCCTGCTTGTCTACAAGGACATGGGCCTGGTGTCCCAGGTCTTCGACGAGCGGTCCCTCGCCTCACTCACCGGCCACCTCGCGATCGGGCACTGCCGCTACTCGACGACCGGCGCCTCCACCTGGGAGAACGCCCAGCCCACGCTCGGCGGCCACGACGGCGGCACGCTCGCCCTGGCCCACAACGGCAACCTCATCAACTCGGCCGAGCTGCGCGACCTCGTCGAGGGAGCCACCGAGGGACCGCACCGCGGCGAGATCGGGCGCGGCAACACCACCGACACCGCCCTCGTCACGGCACTGCTCACCGCCGACCCCGACCGCACGGTCGAGGACGCGGCGCTCGAGGTGCTCCCCAGGCTGCGCGGCGCCTTCTGCTTCGTCTTCATGAACGAGCACACCCTGTATGCCGCCCGCGACCCTCAGGGGATCCGTCCCCTCGTGCTCGGTCGTCTCGAGCGTGGCTGGGTCGTCGCCTCCGAGACGGCGGCCCTGGACATCGTTGGGGCGTCGTTCATCCGCGAGGTCGAGCCGGGCGAGCTCATCGCCATCGACGAGGACGGGCTGCGGACGCAGCGTTTCGCCGAGACCGACCGTAAGGGCTGCGTCTTCGAGTACGTCTACCTGGCCCGGCCCGACACGACGATCAACGGCCAGGTCGTCCACGAGGCACGGGTCGAGATGGGCCGGGCCCTGGCCCGCGAGCACCCGGTCGAGGCCGACCTCGTCATGCCGACGCCCGAGTCGGGCACGCCCGCCGCGATCGGCTACGCCCAGGAGTCGGGCATCCCCTACGGCCAGGGGCTGGTCAAGAACGCCTATGTCGGCCGCACGTTCATCGCGCCGTCGCAGACGATCCGCCAGCTCGGCATCCGGCTCAAGCTCAACCCCCTCAAAGAGGTCATCAAGGGCAAGCGCCTCATCGTCGTCGACGACTCCATCGTGCGCGGCAACACCCAGCGGGCCCTGGTGCGCATGCTGCGCGAGGCGGGGGCCGCCGAGGTCCACGTGCGCATCTCGTCACCGCCGGTGCGGTGGCCCTGCTTCTACGGCATCGACTTCGCCACGCGCGCCGAGCTCATCGCGACCGGCATCGGCGTCGAGGAGGTCTGCAACTCCATCGGTGCCGACTCCCTGGGCTACATCTCCGAGGAGGGGATGATCGCGGCCACCAACCAGGACCGCGAGCGCCTGTGCACCGCCTGCTTCAGTGGTGAGTACCCCTTGGAGCTGCCGTCGTCCGACCGCCTCGGCAAGGGGCTGCTCGAGCTCGAGTTCCCTGTCGACGCGGGCGAGACCGATGCGACCGAGGCCGGCACACTCGACGTCGAGCGCGTCTCGGTCACGGCTTCGGGTGGCGCAGCCGAGGCCGTCCGGCGCCCCTGACCCTGACCTCCACCCACACCGAGAACGAGGCGGAACTGACGTGAGCGAACCGATCACCTATGCCGGCGCCGGCGTGGACGTCGAGGCGGGCGACAGGGCCGTCGAGCTGATGAAGGCCGACGTGCGCCGGGCGACCCGCCCCGAGGTGCTCGGTGGGCTCGGTGGCTTCGCGGGCATGTTCGACGCCAGTGCCCTCGCCCGCATGGACCGCCCCGTCCTCGCGACGAGCACCGACGGTGTCGGCACCAAGGTCGCCATCGCCCAGGCTCTCGACATTCACGACACCATCGGCTTCGACCTCGTCGGCATGGTCGTCGACGACATCGTCGTCTGCGGCGCGGAGCCGCTGTTCATGACCGACTACATCGCCACGGGCAAGGTCGTCCCCGAGCGCATCGCGGCCATCGTCGGAGGCATCGCCCGCGCCTGCGAGCAGGCCGGCGTCGCCCTCGTCGGCGGCGAGACCGCTGAGCACCCCGGACTGCTCGAGCCCGACGAGTACGACGTCGCCGGTGCCGCGACCGGGGTCGTGGAGCATGCCGCGGTGCTGGGTCCGCAGCGCGTGCGTCCCGGCGACGTGGTGCTGGGCCTGGCCAGCTCGGGGCTGCACTCCAACGGCTACTCGCTGGTGCGCAAGGTCGTCGAGCACGCCGGGTGGGCGCTCGACCGCCACGTCGACGAGTTCGGCCGCACCCTGGGTGAGGAGCTGCTCGAGCCCACCCGCGTCTACTGCCGCGACCTCGTCGACCTCATCCGCACCGAGGGCCTCGACATCCAGGCCCTCTCGCACGTCACCGGCGGCGGGCTCGCTGCCAACCTCGCCCGGGTCCTGCCCGGCGACGTCTTCGCCCGGGTCGACCGTGGCACGTGGACCCCGCCGCCGGTGTTCTCGACGGTGCAGAGCCTGGGGCGGGTGCCGCAGGCCGACATCGAGCGCACCCTCAACATGGGGGTGGGCTTCGTCGCGATGCTGCCCGCCGACCAGGTCGACCTGGCGGTCTCGACCCTTGCGGAGCGCGGCATCGGCGCCTGGCCCATGGGTGAGGTCACGACGCTCGAGGACGCGCCCGTCGTCGACGGCGTCGAGGTCGTGCGCGGTGCCAAGGGTGTCGACGGCGGCTCGGTGCAGGTCGTTGGCCAGCACCCGGGCGACGCTGCGCAGGCCACACCGACCCGACGGGTCATGCCCATGCGAGACCGCGTCGATCTCGAGGCCGCGCAGGAGCCGGTGCGCCGCGACTGACCCCGGCGCCCCGAGCCACACCTTTTCCGGCGGATCACGAAACTGCAGTGTTCAGCCGGGAACGGTTGGCGGCGCAACACTGCGGTTCCCGGCCGAAGCCGGTGGAGCCAGGCGGGTTCAGACGACGGTGACCTGAGGGGCGAACATCTCCATGGCCCCGAGCGCCTGCTCGTGCATGGCCGGGGTGGAGCCCGCGCAGGCGCCCGCGACGACCCGGACCGTGGCACCGGCGTCCCCTGCAGGGATCGCGGTGGCGATGACGCAGCAGTCGGTGGCGACGCCCGCGAGCGCAAGCCTGGGCTGGTCGCCGACGACCGCGCGCAGCTGGGGTCCCCACTTGCCGAAGGTGGGTTCGGTGACCACATGCTCGGTGAGGCCGACGAGCTCGGGCACGACGGCATACAGGGGGTCCTCGTCGGGCACGAGGGCGAACGGCCAGTCGTCGTAGTAGCTGGCCCACGAACCGCCGATGCCCAGGTCCGCGACGAAGCGGGTCACGACGACACGACCCTCGTATGCCGTGGCGAGACGAGCGATGCGCGGCACCGTCGCTGCCCACATCGGCGAGCCCCAAGGGCTCGTCGCGGGGTCGGCGAAGATCGCCTGGGGGTCGATGATGACGAGCCACTCGTCGGGCAGCGGCTCGACGGCGTCGATGTCGGCGGGCGACGGGCTCACGCGCGGTCCTCCTGCCGGCGCACCGTCCCGCGGCGGGCGACGTAGGTGACGGCGAAGGACAGGACGAGGGCCAGCAGGACGCCGAGGTTGGCGTAGGCGAAGGTTCCCTCCCAGTACGATCCGGCGGGGTCGTCGACAAAGGTGCCCAGGCCGAGCGGGTCGAGCAGGAAGCCCTGCCAGTTGTTCCAGGTGGCGTCGTCGGTGAAGTTGTTGACGACCAGGCCCCAGCCCAGGATCGAGGTCACGACCATCGTCCCGATGGACACCCAGTCGAAGGCGCCATAGCGTCCCGAGGAGTCGAAGAGGGCGTCGTCGTCGTAGTCGCGCCGGCGCAGCGCGATGTCGGCGATCATGATGCCCGCCCACGAGGCCAGCGGCACGCCGAGCGTGATGAGGAAGGACTGGAAGGGGTTGATGAAGCTCTGGGCGACGAAGACGACGTAGAAGGTGCCGAGGGTGAGGATCACGCCGTCGACGAGGGCCGCCAGTGGCCGAGGGATCCGCACACCGAGCGAGAGCAGGGTGAGGCCGGAGGAGTAGATGCCGAGGACCGCGCCCGAGACCAGCGAGAGGATCGCGGCCAGCAGGAACGGCACCAGAACCCACGTCGGGAGCAGGGTGGCGAGCGTGCCGATGGGGTCGGCTCCGATGCCCTCGAGCACCTTGGCGTCCGAACCGGCGAGGGCGAGGCCGTAGCAGACCAGCACCACCGGGGCGAGGGCGCCGCCGAAGGTGTTCCAGCCGACGATGGCCGTGCCGCTGGCGTCGCGACGCTGGTAGCGAGACCAGTCGGCAGCGATGTTGATCCAGCCGAGCCCGAAGCCGGTCATGACCAGGACGAGAGCGCCGATAATGGCCCCCGCGCCCCCGGACGGCATCGACGACACCGTCGACCAGTCGACGTGGTTGACCGTCATGAGGACGTAGAGGACGGTGATGATGCCGGTCACCCAGGTGAGCACCGACTGCATCCGCATGATGATGTGGTAGCCCGCGACTGCGGCGGCCACGATCATCGCGGCGACGACGACGGCGGCCACGACCTTGGTGGCGGTCCCCCCGCCCCAGCCGAGGCGCTCGAAGATCGTGGCGGTCGCGAGGACGGCCAGGATCGCGAGGAAGGTCTCCCAGCCGATCGAGACCAGCCACGAGATGACACCCGGCAGCTTCTGCCCCTTGACGCCGAACGCCGCCCGCGACAGCACCATCGTCGGGGCCGACCCGCGCTTGCCGGCGATCGCGATGATGCCGCACAGCGCGAACGACACGACGATGCCGACGACGGTCACGAGCACGGCCTGCCAGAAGGAGATGCCGAAGCCGAGGACGAAGGCGGCGTAGGAGATGCCGAACACCGACACGTTGGCGGCGAACCAGGGCCAGAAGAGGTCTCGTGGCGCGGCGGTGCGTTCCGCCTCGTCGATGATCTCGATGCCGGTGGTCTCGACGCCGAGGCGCTGGGCAGCGTCGGCGGTGCGCACGTCAGTCATGCCCGGAAGCATGGCAGATCACGAGCGGCGGATGACGCAGGCCGCACGCGGACGTGCCGGTGCAACGCGTGGTGCAGGAAGGCGTCAGCGACGCCCGCTGGCCCACTTGTCGTAGTCGTCGTCCTCGTCCGTGCCCGACTCGGCGACCCGAGTCGACGGCAGAGACGTGGATGAGCTCCCGTGGAGTTCTCGCTCAAGCGAGCTCAGGTCAGTGTCCGGGCTGTAGTACTTCAGCTCCCGGGCCACCTTGGTCTGCTTGGCTTTTGCTCGGCCGCGCCCCATGGCGAGACCCCCTTGTGCGTCTGCCGGGCGACATACCCGAAGGGACGGCCCCGAAGGGGTCATCCCAAGTCGAGCTGTGGTCCCGGGAATCGTGTGTATGTCGTGGGGACAACGCTACATCAGGCCGGAGTGTTTCCGCTCCGCGGGTCGGCGTACTGAGACGGTGTCGTGGGCGACCCCGCGGGGCGGGTGGCCTGAGCTCGGCACCGAACCCCGAAAACGCGTCCCGAGCAAGGGATCAGACCTCTTGCTCGGGACGCGTTTCGCGGGCCACCCGTCACAGGGGAGGCGGGTGGGTCAGCGCTGGGGCAGCCACATCGTCGGCGAACCGGCGGCCATGCGCTTCTCGGCGATGTGGTCGGCTGCGGCGGCGGGTGAGGTGCCGTGCTCATCGGCCGTGCGCAGCACCTCGAGCGTGTGCTCGAAGATGGCCGTCGCACCCCGCTTGGCCCGGTCGAAGTCGAAGCCGAGGAGCTCGTCGCTCACCTGGATGACGCCGCCCGCGTTGACGAGGAAGTCGGGGCAGTAGGTGATGCCGCGCGAGACCAGCCGGTCCGCGGTGCCGCCCTCTCCCTCGGTCACGAGCTGGTTGTTGGCGCCGCCGCAGACGATGCGGGCCTTGAGGGCGTCAACGGTGTCGTCGCCGAGCGCACCGCCGAGCGCGCACGGCGCATAGACGTCGAGGTCGCCGCGCACGAGGGCCGCAACATCGTCGACGGACTCGATGCCCGGGTGGGTGGCGGTGAGCGCCGAGACCGCATCGGCGTTGACGTCGGTGACCACCACGTGCGCGCCGTCGTCGACGAGGTGTCCGGCCAGGATGCGTCCGACCTTGCCGACGCCCGCGATGCCGACCCGGCGCCCCCGCAGGGTCGGCTCGCCCCACACGTGCTGGGCGGCGGCCCGCATGCCCTGGAAGACACCGAACGCGGTGAGGATCGAGGAGTCGCCGCATCCACCCTTGTCGAGGGAGCGACCCGTGGCCCACGCTGTCGTCTCGGCGACGACGTCCATGTCGGGGCTGTAGGTGCCCACGTCGCAGGCCGTCACGTAGCGACCGCCGAGGCTCTCGACGAAGCGGCCGAAGGCGCGCAGCAGCTCGGGCGACTTCACCGAGCCCGGGTCACCGATGATGACCGCCTTGCCGCCGCCGTGCGGGATGCCCGCCATCGCGTTCTTGTAGGACATGCCGCGCGAGAGGCGCAGGACGTCGGCGAGCGCCTCGTCCTCGCTGTCATAGGGGTAGAAGCGCGTCCCACCGAGCCCCGGCCCGAGGGCCGTGTTGTGCAGGGCGATGATCGCTCGCAGGCCGGACGCGTGGTCGGAGCAGAAGACGACCTGCTCGTGCCCGGAGGTGTCGGTGGGGTCGAGCGGCGGGGCCGAAGGGGCTGCAGGGGTGGAGGTGGACGACGCGGTCACGGTGGTGACTCCTTTGTCAGTACTGGGCCGCGCGGTGGCGCAGCGGTGTCGTGCGTGGGTCTCACGCACATCCAGCCTAGGCCCGTCGCCGAAGGCGGGAACGACCCGGCTCAGCCGCTGACGCCGGTGCTCTCGTGGGGCTCGCCCACGGGCTTGGACTCGGGCGACCCTCGCTCGCGCAGATAGATGGAGAGCACCACCATGCTCGCGACGGCGAGGAACTCCGACTGCCAGTTCTGGAACGTGCGGCTCCAGAAGTCGGGGGCCGCCAGGTAGCCGCCCAGGGTCAGCGGCTCCTTGAGCTCGCGGAGCAGCTCGACGTTGTTGGCCGCGTGGCCCGCGACGAGCTGGGCCGACCAGGACCCGAGGAAGATCAGGCCCATCACGAGGCCCAGCGAGTGCGAGTAGAGGCTGCGGCGCCAGCCGTCCATCGTGACCCAGCGGGGCGAGTCGGGCAGGGCAAAGCGACCAACCTTCTGCTCCTCGTCGGTGCCGCGCCCGGCCTGGTCCAGCGGCTTGGACTCCGGCGACCCCTTCTGCAGGAACCAGACGCTGAGCAGGATGTAGAGGAGGAACTGGAGGTACTCCGACTGCCAGTTCTCGGCGACGTCGACCGCGAAGCTCGAGGAGGTGAGGTACTCGCCCATCCCGATGAGCGCGAGGCCGTGGTCGCGGGCGTCGCCGTTCTCCTTGGCCAGCCCCGAGACCGCCTGGCCGACGAGGGCGAGGAGGAGCAGCCCGCCGAAGGCCAGGGACAGCCCGTGGTTGCGCAGGACCTTCTTCATCGTCCGAGCACCCCCAGGGTGATGCACCACGCGAGCCCTCCGGCGATGAAGAGGAGCCATCCGAGAAACGACCAGCGCATGTCAGTCACCGACCTTCGATGGTGCAGTCGTAGGCGAGGTCCTTGCCGCGCGACTGGCAGCCGGCAGCGCTGACGAGCCAGCCCTTGTCGAACCGGGAGAGGAAGAGCGTCTCGCTGCCCCACTGCACGATGGCCTCGCGACCGTAGGCCTGCACCACTGGCTCTGGTCCCGAGGTCAGGTCGCTCTTCGGCCTGACCTCGGCCACGGCGTCGGCGCACTGCTCGCCGTCGGAGCTGACGGTCTCGAGCGTGGCCGGCGCCAGGAGCTCACAGGCACGGTCGGGACTCGAGCTCAGCGCACCGAAGAAGGCGGTGGCTGCGTCACCGACGGCTCCGTCCTGCGACGAGCCCCGACCGGCGCAGCCGGTGAGTCCGGCAACGACGAGAAGTGCCACGGACAGAGCCGAGATGCGGTACGGCATACGACGTTTGCGCAGGTGGGAAGGCACGTCGCAACTATGGCACGCAGATGGGAGAGGATGGCCGCATGCGCATCGGCTACAAGGCTTCGGCCGAACAGTTCGCCCCCACCGAGCTCGCGGGCTACGCCGTGCTCGCCGAGGAGCTGGGGCTGGACTCCGTGACGATCTCGGACCACTTCCAGCCCTGGCGGCTGGAGGGTGGACACGCTCCCAACTCGATGGCGTGGCTCTCGTGGGTCGCGGCGCGCACCGAGCGGGTGCTGCTCGGCACGTCGGTCATGACGCCGACCTACCGCTACAACCCGGCGGTCGTCGCGCAGACGTTCGCCACCCTCGGGTGCCTGGCACCGGGTCGGATCATGCTCGGCGTCGGGACCGGGGAGGCTCTCAACGAGGTGGCCGTCGGCTCGGTCCCCGAGAGTGGCTGGCCCGAGTTCAAGGAGCGCTATGCGCGCCTGCGTGAGTCGGTGCGGCTGATGCGTGCGCTGTGGACGCAGGAGTCCGTGACGTTCGAGGGCGACTACTACCGCACCGAGGACGCGCGGATCTTCGACCGCCCGGACGAGCCGATCCCGGTCTACGTTGCCGCCGGTGGTCCGCTCGTGGCAAGGTATGCCGGCCGCTCGGGTGACGGTTTCATCTGCACCTCCGGCAAGGGCCGCGAGCTGTATGCCGACAAGCTCCTTCCCGCGGTGGCCGAGGGTCTCGAGAAGGGCGGTCGCGCACCTGCGGACGTGGACCGGATGATCGAGATCAAGGTGTCGTGGGACCCCGACGCCGACCGCGCGCTGGAGAACACGCGCTTCTGGGCGCCGCTGTCGCTGACGGCCGAGCAGAAGCACTCGATCTCCACCCCCGCCGAGATGGAGAAGGCCGCCGACGAGCTGCCCATCGAGCAGGTCGCCAAGCGCTGGATCGTCGCGTCGCGCCCGGAGGACGTCGTCGACGCGGTGCGTGAGTACACCGACCTCGGCTTCGACCACCTCGTCTTCCACGGCCCGGGTCACGACCAGGAGCGGTTCCTGCGCACGTTCACCGAGCAGGTCGTGCCCGGCCTGCGCGAGCTGGTGCCCGCAGAGCTGGCCGCTGCTGGTCCGGACACGCCCAAGGACAGCGCCTGATGGATGCCATGCCGATCTCGTGGGCCGATGCCGACGTCGCCTCGCTCCTCCTGCGTCTGGCGCTCGGCCCGATGCTCGTGCTCCACGGGCTCAACAAGGTGCGGGGTGGGCTGGACGGCACGGAGCGGTGGTTCGAGTCGCTCGGGCTGCGGCCCGGTTGGCTGCACGCCCGCGTCGCCGCCTCCACCGAGATCGGCGCCGGCCTCCTCGTGACGCTCGGGCTGCTCAACGGGCTCGCCGCGATGGCCTTCGTCGGCCTCATGACGGTGGCGGCGCTCACCGACCACCGGGGCAAGGGCTACTTCATCTTCAAGGGTGGTGCCGAGTACGTCGTGCTCGTGGGCATCGTGGCTGTGGCGCTCGCGGTCCTCGGCCCCGGTCGCTGGTCCCTGGACAAGGCCTTCGGCCTCGACCTGTTCGGTGTGGTCTGGGGCATCATCGCCCTCGTGGGTGGCCTGTTGGCCGCGGCTGGTCTGCTCATCACGTCCTATCGCCCCAACGCAAGGAAGGCACAGTCATGAGCGACGGCATCGCGGTGTCGGTCGAAGGTGCTGTCGGGCGGATCACGTTCGCGCAGCCGGCTCGGCTCAACTCCCTCGACCCGGAGATGATCGACACCCTGGGTGCCGAGGTCTCCCGTCTCGACTCCGACCCCGCCGTGCGGGTCATCGTGCTCTCGGGTGAGGGGCGCGCCTTCTCGGCCGGCGCCAACATCTCGGCCCACGCTGACATCGGCGACCTCGACGCGACGCTGTTCGGGCTGGGGTCGGCGGTGCGTGCCATCGTCGAGGCCCGGACCCCCGTGCTGTCCCTCGTCCCCGGCGTTGCGGCGGGGGCCGGGCTGTCGATCGCCCTCGCCGCCGACTATGTGCTGGTGGCCGACGACGCCACTCTCCTGCTCGCATTCGGTGGCCTGGGGCTCATGCCCGACGGTGGCGCGACCGCCCTCGTCGCGGCGTCGGTCGGTCGCGCCCGCGCGCTGCGCCTGGCCCTGACGGGCGAGAAGGTCAGCGGTGCTACTGCTGCCGACTGGGGCCTCGTCGCGGAATCCGTTGCGGCAGAGCGCTTCGCGGCCCGCGCCGATGAGCTGACCACCCACTTCGCATCACTGGCGCCGGACGGAACGGCCGAGACGACCAGGGCCATCACCGACGCAGTGCTGGACCTCGAGGGAGCCCTTGACCGTGAGGAGCGGGGTCAGCACGCGCTGCTCCGCACCGATGACTTCGTCGAGGGCCTCACCGCCTTCCGCGAGAAGCGCCCACCGACGTTCGGTCGGTGAGCGCAACGGTGGGTGGTGCGACAGGCTCGGGCGGGCGCGGGTCCCACGCTCTGCGTGGGCCGGCATACGCCGCGTCCGACTGGACTCTCGAAGGCCTGCTGCGCCTCAAGGGCGACCTGACGATCTCGGTCGTCATTCCTGCAAAGAACGAGGAGGCGACCGTCGGCGACGTCGCCGGCCGCATCCTCGCCGACGTCGCCGCCCTCGTCGACGAGGTCGTCGTCATCAACTCCGACTCGACCGACCGCACCGCCGAGATGGCACTCCGCGCGGGAGCAAAAGTGTTCTCCGCCAGCAAGATCCAGCCGCAGCTCGGCAGCGTGACTGGCAAGGGCGAGGCGCTGTGGAAGTCGCAGTTCGTCACCCGTGGCGACCTCGTCGTGTTCGTGGATGCGGACCTGGTCGACTGGGGCACGCATTTCGTCACAGGGCTGCTCGGACCGCTGCTGAGCGACCCGGGCACCCATCTCGTCAAGGCCATCTACGACCGACCGATGCTCGACGCGACGGGTCGAGAGGAGGAAGTGGGTGGGAGGGTGACCGAGCTCGTCGCGCGCCCCTGGCTCGCCCTGCACCGCCCCGAGCTCGCCGGCATCGTGCAGCCACTGTCGGGGGAGTGGGCGATCCGGCGCTCGAGCTTCGCCACGTTCTCGGTGCCCGTCGGCTACGGCGTGGAGATCGCCGCCCTCATCGACACCGCCGACCGCTTCGGCGCCGCGGCGATCGCCCAGGTCGACCTGGGGCGGCGCACCCACCGGCACCACCGGCATGACACGCTCGGGCTCATGGCAGTGCAGGTGTTGGCCGCAGCGGAGCGCCGTCGCGGTGCCCACCGTGGCGGGGTGGCGGGGGACACGGTGGACCTGACGCAGTACACCCGAGGTGCTGCTGGCTTCGAGCCGCAGGTCAGCGCGGTCGCGGTCGGAGAACGGCCCTCGGCCGATTCGGTGCATATGCCGTCCGCGGGCTCGCGATGACCGGCTTCACCTTCCGCCTCGGGTCGCGATCGTTCGACGAGCGTTCGCGGCTCGTCATGGCGATCGTGAACCGGACACCCGACTCCTTCTACGACAAGGGCGCGACGTGGCGTGAGGATGCGGCGTTCGACCGGGTGCGCGAGGTCGTCGCTCAGGGCGCGGACATCGTCGACATCGGTGGCATCAAGGCCGCGCCGGGCGTTGAGATCGGCGCCGACGAGGAGAAGGGACGCGTCGTCGACTTCGTCGCGGCGGTGCGAGCCGAGCACCCCGACCTGTTGATCAGCGTGGACACCTGGCGGGCCTCCGTCGGCCGAGCGGTTCTCGAGGCCGGGGCGGACATCCTCAACGACGCCTGGGGCGGGGCCGACCCGGGCCTGGTCGAGGTGGCGGGAGAGTTCGACGCCGCCGTCGTGTGCACGCACACCGGGGGCGTGACGCCGCGCACGCGGCCCCACCGGATCGAGTACGACGACGTCGTCGAGTCGGTCGTGGAGTCCCTTGTGGCACAGGCGGGTCGCGCCGTCTCGATGGGCGTCGCGCGGGACAGGGTCGTGATCGACCCGGCCCACGACTTCGGCAAGAACTCGTGGCACTCGCTGGAGGTGACCCGGCGGCTCGACGAGCTCGTGGCCCTGGGGTGGCCGCTGCTGGTGTCGTTGTCCAACAAGGACTTCGTGGGGGAGGCGCTCGACCTGCCCGTTGGTGAGCGGCTCACTGGGACGCTGGCGGCCACGGCCATCTCGGCATGGCACGGCGCCCACATCTATCGCGTGCACGAGGTCGTGGAGACCCGGCAGGTGCTCGACATGGTCTCCGTCATCACGGGGGACCTCCCGCCGGCCCGCACCGCCCGGGGGCTCGCGTGATCACCGACGTCGTCATCGTGCCCGGGGCGCCGCTGCTGCTGCCCGAGTACCAGGGGCGGGTGGCTGCCGTGCCGGGCCTGCTCGAGTCCTGCGTCGGGGTGCTCAGCGAGGCCGTCGGGTCCTCGCACCACGTGGTGGTCGTGCACGCCACCGACCGTGAGGCACGCAGTACCAAACCCGCGATCGGGCTGAGGGTGGCCGACCACCTGCTCGCGGCCACCCACCAGGCCTTCGAGGTCGAGCACGTCGCCGTGGCGTGGGACGCATCGGTGCAGGAGTGCATGACGCTGGGGCGAGAGCTCAAAAGCGGTTCTGGGACAACCCTGCTCGTCGTCGGTGACGGGTCGGCTCGACGCACCGAGAAGGCGCCTGGCCACCTCGACACTCGCGCGGCCGATGTCGACGACGCGATCGTGGCGGCGATCTCGGGTGCGGCCGACGGTGACCTCGAGCGGCTCCTCGAGCTGGACCCTGAGGTGTGTGCCGAGCTCCTCGTCGCCGGACGGGCGCCCCTCCAGGTCTTGGCGGCGGCGGTCAGCAGCGACCCGACCCCCGCGCTTGCGTCTGCGGATGTGGTCGCCAGGGCAGCCACCTCCGCAGGCGATGCGAGGTGTGAGGTGGTGTCGTGCGAGGTCACTGACCCGTGTGGCGTGCTCTATGTCGTCGCCCACCTCCGCCTCCACTGATGGCCCGTTCGGCTGGTCGCGGCACCGAAATCCAGTTCGACGCACTGGCCGAACGGGCAATCAGTGGTGTTGTGGCACTGGCCGAACGGGCAATCAGTGGTGTTGTGGCACTGGCCGAACGGGCAATCAGTGACCGTGTGGTGGTGCGCCCTGCGTCCCCTCGGACAGAGGTCGTTGTCCTGTCCGTCCGGGACGTCTCGACCACCTGACCCGCGTCAGCGCCGGAATTCCAGGGCCAGGTCGACGTCGACGACCTCCGACCTCGTCTCCACGGTGAGCTTGCGTGAGGCGGCCCGACCGGAATCCTCGCTGGCGGCCGTGACGATGTAGGGCCCGGGCACCGGCAACGGCATGGTGAACGCGCCTTCGTCGTCGGCATGGTCGGAGAGCACGAAGTCCCCAGTGCCCTGGTGCAGAGTGACCAGGGCGCCGGCCACGGCGCGTCCCCCGTCCGTGACCTCACCCGAGATGGTCAGCTGCCGCGCCAGGGCGACGTCGTGCTGGACGGCACCGTCACGGAACTCGATGACCTGCGCCTGCGGCGCCCAGCCGCGGGCGTTGCCGATGAGGAGGTACTGCCCGGGGCCCGGCAGTGCCAACGAGTAGCGACCGTCGTTGTCACAGCGCGCCCAGTCGACGGGCCGTCCATCCATGCGGGTGACCGTGACGATCGCGATGTTCTGCCGGGGCACGTCGCCACCGGGCAGGATCCGGCCGCGGATGACGCGCTCGTTGCTGTCGCCGGCCGTGGCCACGGCCGGGACCCCTTCACGACCAACGGCGACGGTGGTGAGGCGCGGGATCATCAGGGTGACGACGCAGGCGACGCCGCAGGTCAGCGCGCAGATCCAGAACATCAGCGTGAAGGCCTGCTCGGACGGAATCATCCGGCCGGCGAACCCGACCGTCATCGTGGTCAGGATGGCCGTGAGTGCCGCACTTGAGGTGGACCCACCGACAGCACGCATCAGCGAGTTGAGACCGTTCGCGGAGGCCGTCTCGGTGATCGGCACCGAGGCCATGATGAGGGTCGGCATGGCGGCGAACGCGAAGGCCGTCCCGATGCCGACCACGGTCGAGCCGGCGATGATCTGGGACAGGGAGTCGGACACGAAGACCCGGAACAGGTAGCCGACCGACATGATCCCTGCACCGAGCAGCATCGTGGACCGGCCGCCGTACCGGCTGAGCAGGGCGCCCGAGAACGGGGACAGCAGGACCATGACGAGACCCGTCGGCACCATCGCCAAGCCGGCCGCACTGACGTCGAGACCAAAGCCGTATCCCGTTGCCTCTGGGAGCTCGAGCTGCTGGACGGTCAGCAGCATGTTGACGTACATGGCGAAGGCGATGAGCACTGAGGCGATGTTGGTCAGCAGCACCGGTCTGCGGGCCGACGTCCGAAGGTCGATCAGCGGCTCACCGGAGCGCAGCTCGTAGGGGAACCACGCCGCCATCACGACCGCTGACAAGGCGAAGCAGCCGAGCACCCCCGGGCTGAGCCAGCCCCATGAGCCACCGTTGGTCACCGCGAGCAGGAACGACGTGAGGGCAACCGAGAGGAGAAGTGCGCCGGTGTAGTCGAAGTGTCCGGGGGATCGAACCTCGGACTCGTCGACGAGCAGGTAGACCGCGATGGTGACCACCACCCCGATGGCGGCCGACAACCAGAAGAGGGAGTGCCACCCGAAGTGCTCGAAGAGCACGCCGGACAGGGGAAGACCCAACGCGCTGCCGATCCCGAGGGTGGCGCTCATCAACGCGACGCCGAAGCCGACCCGGGCAGGCGGGAGCTCGTCGCGCATGATGCTGATGCCGACAGGGATCATCGCCGAGGCGAATCCCTGAAGTGCGCGCCCGATCAGTGCGGTCGCGAACACGCTGCCGAGTGCGAGGAGCAGCGAGCCGACCACCATGCAGCACAGGGCGACCAGAATCATGCGCTTCTTGCCGAACATGTCGGCCAGGCGGGAGACGATCGGCGTTGCCACGGCCCCGGTGAGCAGCGTGATGGTCACCATCCACGAGGCGCTCGCCTCCGACACGCCCAAGATGTGCGGGATGTCGGGGGTGAGTGGCACGACCAGCGTCTGCTGCAGCGCGGCCAGCATGCCAGCGAGGGACAGTACGGCGATGACCGCCCAGACAGGCGCCCGTCGCTGGTTCGCGCTCACGCTGGGCTCCTGTCCTGTCCGGTGGGTGGTGATCTGCAGTCTGCAGCACCCACGACCACGACATCAGTCCCCGCCCACTCGATGGTCCTTCGCCGTGACCGTCCAGCGGGCATCTGCACGGAACCTTCACACGTCGCACCCCTCCCGGGCGCGTGCATGGGCCTAGCGTGCGTGGCGTCGGGTTCGGCGGCGCAGAGAGGCGGCAGGGATGATCAGGGTTCAGGGGCTGACAAAACTGTATGCCGGGGTGCCGGCGGTCGACGACCTCACCTTCGACGTGGAGTCGGGGAAGGTGACCGGCTTCCTCGGTCCGAACGGGGCTGGCAAGTCGACGACCATGCGCATGATCCTGGGACTGGACCGGCCCACCGCGGGGACCTCGTCGGTGGGCGGCCGGCGCTACGTCGACTTCCCCGCGCCGCTGCGCGAGATCGGCGCGCTCCTTGACGCGGGTGCCATGCACCCAGGCCGTACCGGCCGCGCGCATCTGCGGATCGGCGCTCGCAGCAATGGAGTTCCGCTCGCCCGGGTGGAGGAGGTCATCGACCAGGTCGGCCTGGGGGGTGCGGCGGGCCGACGGGTGAAGGGCTACTCGCTGGGGATGCGCCAGCGACTGGGCATCGCCGCGGCGCTCCTGGGTGACCCGCCCGTCCTGCTCTTCGACGAGCCGGTGAACGGCCTCGACCTCGACGGCGTGCGCTGGATTCGGACGCTGTTCAGGGGGCTCGCCGACGAGGGTCGCACGGTCCTGGTGTCGAGCCACCTCATGAGCGAGATGCAGCTCATCGCCGATCGCGTCGTCGTCATCGGCAGGGGGCGCCTCATCGCGGACGAGGACATCGCCGGGATGCTCGGCGGCCTGGGCGGCCGCCGCATCCGCGTGCGCACGCCTCAGGTCGATGATCTGGCAAACGCGCTGGGTCCCGACGTCACGGTGACCCGCTCGGGACCGGGGGAGCTCGAGGTCGGTGGCCTGGTCGCGAGCGAGGTCGGAGAGCTCGCGCACGCACACGGCATACCCCTTCACCATCTCGCGGAGGTGGAGCAGTCCCTCGAGGAGGCATATCTCTCCCTGACCGAGGGTGAGGTCGAGCACCAGGGACAGGTGCTGGGCGCGCTTGGTGAAGGAGCGAGCGCATGAGCACGGCCACGGTGGTGGTGCGCGCGAGCCGTGCCGAGTGGAGCCGGATCTGGAGCGTCCGGTCGAGCTGGTTCCTCGTCGCGGCCATCGCGCTGGCAGTGGTCGGGCTGGGGACGGTCGCGGGCCTCGACGTCGCCAACAACCCCGGGCAGGGGCAGGAGGGCGGAGGCACGGCGTGGGACGTCGCGGGCTTCACCACGATGTTCGCCCTCTTCGGGACCGTCGCGTGGTCGGTCGTGGCGAGCACGACCGACCATGCGACCGGCGCGATCGTGCCGACGCTGCAGTGGACGCCACGGCGAGGGCTCCTTCTTGCGGTGCGCAGCACCGTCATCACCGCAACGGTGACCCTCGTGGGGGCCGCCCTCGTGGCGGTCGCGAGTCTCGCGGTCCGGGCGGTCGCCCCAGGGCTGGAGCTACCGCTCGCCGAGGGGGCACGTTCGCTCGGGGACACGGCCATGGTCCTCGCCTGCGCGGCCCTCCTCTCCATCGGGCTCGGGCTGGCGACGCGCAGCACGGCCGCGGCCGTCGTCATCGCCGTCGCCCTCCTGCTCTTCCTGCCGGTGTTCATGGGCCAGCTGCCCTACGAGTGGGCGGTCACCGTGGCCAAGCACCTGCCCGGGTCGAGCGCGCTGTTCCTCATCCTCGGGAACGACCTGTTCGACGACCTCACCGCCACGACTGCGCGGCTCACCCTGGTGTCGTGGGCGGCTGCGGCCCTGGCCGTCGGCGGACGGCGGCTCGTGCGCAGCGACGCGACGTGATCTGCGCCGCAGTCTGCATGGGAAGCGGTTCGCCGGGGTACAGGGCAGGAGAAGTATGGCGGCGTCGGCGTGCTGGTGCCGTTGGACAGTCCCCAGAGCTGCCCCGACAGGAGAACCATGAGCGCCAACCTCGCTGCCGTCACTGCCAGCCCCGCACCGAGCCGCCCCACGCTGATCCGCCTACCGGGGTGCTACCCGGTGCAGGCCGACACCTGGCTGCTCGCCGACACGCTGCGTGAGCTCGACCTCGCCTCCGGCGCCGACGTGCTCGACCTCTGCACGGGCACCGGGGCCCTGGCGGTCGCCGCCGGGCTCGAGGGTGCCGCCAGCGTCACCGCGGTGGACATCTCCCTGCGGTCGGCAGCCAACGCATGGCTCAACAGCCGGCGACATGGCGTGACCGCGAGGGTCCTGCGCGGTGACCTGTTCGAGGCGCTGCTGCCCGGCCAGCAGTTCGACGTGGTGCTGAGCAACCCGCCCTACGTGCCGGGCCACAGCGACCGGCTGCCCCGGCACACGGTCTCGCGGTGCTGGGACGCCGGCGTCGACGGACGCCGGCTGCTGGACCGGATCTGCGCCGGAGCTGCGGATCGGCTGCGGCCCGGCGGGAGCCTGCTCCTGGTGCAGTCCGCCGTGGCGGACCACGCACGATCGGTCCGGCGCCTGCGACGCCAAGGGCTCGACGTCGCGGTCGTCCGGCGTGAACGCGTGCCCTTCGGCCCGGTGATGCGCGCACGCGCCGAGCTGATCCGCGCCCGTGGGCTCGGCTTGGGCGAGCAGGATGTCGAGGAGCTCGTGGTCATCCGGGCCTCGAGGGCCTCCGAGCAGGAGGCGTCCGCATGACGGAGTCGCCTGTCACCGCAAGGACGCCCGCGATCGCCCGGGTGGTCGTCACCGGCGAGGGCCCGGTGCTCGTCGACGGGCCGGTGGAGGTGGTCGCGCCGGACGGCACCATCGTCCGCTCGGACCGCCGCGTCGTCGCGCTCTGCACCTGCCGGCGCAGCAAGATCGCGCCCTTCTGCGACACGAGCCACCGGACCAAGGTCCGGGCCGAGCGACAGGACGGGCCATGACCGCCGCCGCGAGGGACACCGAGAAGTCGGCGTCTGGCCAGCCGCGGACTCCTCCGGAGACGTCGGCGCAGACTGCTCGGGCGACGGAGGCGCCCGTTGCTGTCCGGCCCCGGCTGCCGGCCGCGAGGGGCCCCATCTCGCAGGCCGTGATCGACCTGTGCGCGGGGCGGGACGAGGGCTCGTTCCCGTGCCCCCGCGTCATCGACCCCTACGGGGAGGACCTGCACCTGGCGTTGTACGTCTGCTACGAGCTGCACTACCGCGGGTTCGACGGCGTGCCCGACGCCATGGAGTGGGACGTCCACCTGCTCGGTCTGCGGCTCGAGCTGGAGGCGATCTTCCTCGAGGCCCTGCGCCGTGACGTCCCGGGTGGGGATGACCTCGATGCCGAGCTCGCGGCGCTCCTGCGTGAGTCGGTCGGCCAACCCAGCGTCTCGCAGCACCTGGCCACCCTGGGAACGATCGAGCAGTTCCGTGAGTACGTCTCGCACCGCTCGGCCTACCACCTCAAGGAGGCCGACCCGCAGCTCCTCGTGGTCTCGCGACTGGACGGCCCTGCGAAGGCCGGGCTGGTCGCCGTCGAGCACGACGAGTACGGCGCAGGCCGCCACAGTGCCATGCACTCGGAGCTGTATGCCGAGATGATGCGCGAGCTGGGTCTGCCCTCGGCCTACGGTGCTGAGCTCGACCGCATCAGCGGGACGGTGCTGGCCGAGGTCAACCTCATGACCCTGTGCGGCTTGCGGCGCGAGCTGCGCGGGGCATCGGTCGGACAGTTCGCCGTGATCGAGCTGACCTCCTCGCCGGGCTCGGCCCGGCTGGTGAAGGCAGCGCGACGCCTCGGGTGCGGCCCGCACACCGAGTACTACTACGCCGAGCACGTCGAGGCAGATGCGGTCCACGAGCAGATCCTGCGTCGCGAGGTGCTCGCTCCGCTCGTGGAGCGCGAACCCGAGCTCAGGGCCGACCTGGTGTTCGGCATCCAGGCGAGCCAGCTACTCGGAGGCCGTTTCGCCGACGAGGTCCTCGCGGCTTGGTCGGCCGGCCGGTCGAGCCTGAGGTGACCACCCGGACGGTCGGCGTCGAGGAGGAGTTCCTCCTGGTGGACGCGCGCACCCACCAGCCGGTTCCCCTTGGCCCTGCACTGGTCCGCGATGCGGGCGATCCGTGCATCCGGACCGAGTTCAAGCAGGAGCAGGTGGAGATCACCTCCCGCCCGTGTCGAAGCATGGACGAGCTTGCCGCCGACCTGGCCCACCTGCGACGCCGCGTGGGGGCCCTCGCCGATCTGCGAGATGCGGTCGTCGTGGCTTCGGGGACCTGGCCGGGCGTGCACGAACCGGTGGCGGGCAACTCCCCACGCTTCTCCCGCATCGACCATGCGTTCGGTCAACTGGCACGACAGCAGCTCACCTGCGGCACGCACGTGCACGTCGCCGTGGACTCGCCCGAGGAGGGCATCGTGGCGCTCGACCGGATGCGTCCCTGGTTGTCGGTCCTCACGGCACTCAGCGCGAACTCGCCGTTCTGGCAGGGACGCGACACCGGCTGTGCCAGCTTCAGGTCAGTGGTGCTGTCCCAGCTGCCCACCGCTGGACCGACCGATGCCTGGGGCGACCTCGAGAACTATCGAGGAGTGGCGAAGCAGGTCATCGATGCCGGTGGGGCGTTCGACGAGGGCATGCTGTACTACGACGCCCGGCTCTCCGCCCGCTACCCGACCGTCGAGGTGCGCGTGACCGATGTGAGCCCCGACCCGGAGGTGGCTGTCATGGTCGCGGCCCTCTGCCGGGCCCTCGTGGTGTCGGCCGTGCGGGGTGCGCTGTTGCCGGAGGCGGTGAGTTCCCGCCAGCCCTCCGCGGGTTCCTCGGCCGTCTCCACCGCGGTGCTGCGAGCGGCCGCGTGGCGCTCGGCCCGCCACGGCCTGACCGAGCGGCTCGTCAACCCGGCAACGGCCGAGCTGGTATCTGCCAAGGAAGCCGTCGGCTCTCTTCTCACGGTGACTGGGGACGCACTCGAGGAGGAGGGCGACGTCGAGCGGGTCCGCGCGTGCGTCGACCGTCTCCTCGGCGAAGGCGGCATCGCCGAACGTCAGCGCCGCCTGGTCAATCCGTTGGCAGCCGGCCCGGGGATGGGGATGGGCGACTTCCGGGTTGCCTGACGTCAGGGGAGGGGAGCCGACGGGGTCCGGGCCACCGCTGCCGCGGTCGCGATGATGTCCCAGCCGGGCCGGAACTGGTTGCGCTGCCTCAGCGAGTGGTGGTGCTCCTCGTAGAGGTCGAGAAGCCGGACCACGGACCTCAGCACCGGAGCTTCAGGGTCGTCCTCCTCCACGTCGCAACCGTGGCGGGCCACGACGAGCGGCGTGCCGGGCTCGGCGCCTCGCTGCATGGCCTCGAGCGCCGCCAGCAGGTTGGTCGAGACGATCTCCTGGAACGGGCCCATCGGCTGCAGCTCATGCGCGGGTGGTGGCCCGATGTCGGCCGGCTCGACACCGTCCACCAGCCGGGCGAACTGACCGCCGATGACGGAGGTGATCTGCTCGGGCGTGAGGCCAGCCTGCCAGGCGCACCGTGCCGTCGTCAGAGTGGCGAGCAACGGCGTGCAGTAGGGCAGGTCACTGGCTCCGAGGATGCGCCCGGGCGGGATGAGGCGGAACAGGGCCATGAGGTGGGCGGGCGTCCACCACGACGTGTCGAAGAAGAGGTTGGGGGCCTCCGGGACCCGCCGCCAGAGCCGACCGAGGTCGGCGATGGCGCAGTGGGCAAGGATGAGCCGCAGACCCGGCCATCTGTGACAGAGCTCCATGACCTTGCCGCCCATGGAGTCCACTTCGGGACCCGCGTGCACCAGCACCGGCAGCCGCCGCTCGTCCGCAGTGGCGTAGACCCGCTCCAGACGGGGGTCGTCCAACAGGAACTCGTCGCTGGAGACATGCAGCTTGACCCCGCATGCTCCGGCAGCCAGGGACTCCTCGAGGAGCCCGTCCGAGACCTCCGAGGGAGTGAGCCGGACGAAGGCGCGAAGCCGGCCGTCGCTCTCGGTCGCAACCCTGGCGCACTCCAGGTTGGCGGCCCGGTAGCCGCCGGGCTCATGGAGCGGGAAGACCGCGGCTCGTGCGTCCACCCGGTCGAGCGACTCGACGAGCTCGTCCCAGGTGCCGCTGATGCTGTCGTCGTTGCCGCCGATGTGGGTGTGGGCGTCGAAGATCGAGCGGCTCGGAAGCTGCCCGAGGATGTGATCCAGCCACGGCTGGATCAGGGGGTCTGCATACATGCCTGGTTTCTTCCTACCTTTCAGGCGTCAAGCGCGGCGACGGCGACCTGCAGGTCGGACACGAGTGCGGCCAGGTCCTCATCGCGCTGTCGCGATCGCAGGACGCTCGAGGGGTGCGCCGTGGGGATGCAGACGGGTGCGTCGGCCAGAGGCAGCCGGTCCTGCGGCCAGGGCACCACCGTGCCCCGGCTGGTCCCCACCCGGAACGCGGGGCCGAAGACTGCTTGCCCTGCTGTGGCACCCAGCACCACGACGACGTGGGGCTGCACCCGGCTGAGCTCGGCAACCAGCCACGGCTCGCATGCGGCGACCTGCCAGCGGGCCGGCGACTTGTGGATGCGCTGCTTGCCGCGGGGTCTGGTGAAGCGGAAGTGCTTGACGACGTTGGTGACGTAGACCTCCTCGCGTGCGGTCCCCGCCTTCTCCAGCGCCCGGTCGAGGAGACGTCCGGCGGGACCGACGAACGGCTCGCCGGCCACGTCCTCACGGTCCCCGGGCTGTTCGCCGACGAGTGCCAACCTGGCGGGAACCGGGCCCTCACCGAACACCGTCTGCGTCGCCTCGAGATACAGGTCGCAACCTCGGCATTCTTGGGAGGCGTGCGTCAGCTGGGCCCACGTTGCCTCGGCCGGCACGAAAGCGGTGGCACCGGGGAAGTCGGATGGCCGAAGCGGCGTCATGCTGAGCGGGTACCCGGCTGCGATCGAGCCAAACCGGCCAGCGCCGTCCGGCGACTGGTGGACATGCCGACGGCGTGCCCGAGGCTCATGCCTTGGGCACGCCGTCGACGGGACGCGGCTGCCGCCTCAGCCCTGTTGGTTCGCGCTCTTGACGGTCTGTGCCGAGTCGTCCGCTGACGACTTCACGTCCTGGGCGATGGAGGTCCCTTCCTCCTTGACCACCTGCGCGGAGTCGGCCGCGCTCTGCTTGACCTCCTGGATGGCCTCCTTGGCCGGCTCCTTGAGATCCTGCACGGTCTCCTGCGTCACGCTCTTGACCTCGTCGACCACAGGTTGCGCCTTCTCCTTCAGATGCTCCGTGGCCTGCCGTTCGCGTTGGCTCGCGGGGAGCAGAGAGCCGAGCAGCCAGCCGGCGCCCAGAGCCACCAACCCGGCACCGAGGGGGTTGCCCTTGGTCTGCTGACGCGCCTTCTGGGGCATCTGGGAGGCCCTGTCACCCATCTCCGAGGCCCTGTCCCCGAGCTGGTGCGCCGTGTCGCTGCCGTGCTGGGCCAAGTCGTCGCCGGTTCCCATGACGCGGTCCTTGAGGGCCGACGCGCGGCCGGTCACCTTGTCGGCCTGCCGGCGGGCGACGTTGCCGGGTCGCACGGTTTCGGTCAGGGCGTTGACGTCCTCGCTCAGACGCCCTCGGGTCATCTCGATGTCCTGCCTGATCAGTTCCGGGTTGTTGCTCATGCGCTCTCATGTCCTTTCAACGCGTCGGGAATCTGCTTGGTGGTCTCCACGGTGCGGGGCACACCGCTGACCTTCTTCATCTCGCGGCGACCGATCGAGGCGAGAATCGCTGCGATGATCGCCCACAGGACGGCCACGATGACCGCCGACCAGCCGAGTCCGACCGCGTCACCCAGGGCCCACCACAGCGCAACGGACAGGAAGAGCAGGGCGAAGTGCCCGGCCACCCCTGCGCCCCCGAGCATGCCGGCACCCTTGCCTGCGTCCTTGGCGCTCTCACGTACCTCCGCCTTGGCCAGCGCGACCTCCTGCTGCACCAAGGTCGAGAAGTCACGGCTGATGTTGGACAGCAGGTCGCCGACCGAGCTCAGCGACCGTCCCTCGACCGGCTCATCGGTGGTCCGGATGGTCTCGACGCGGGGAGGCTCACCCCTGACGTCGTACTCGCTGCTCATCGGAGTCCGTCGTCGGCGAGGCCCCCGACGCGGGGCTCTGCGACGGGGCTGGCAAGCGGTGTGGCGGCCGGGGTGAGCACGGGGGGTGTCTCGGTCACACCCACGGTCCCGCCGACCTCGCCGGCCGGGTAGACCGTCTCGATGCTGTCGATGCTGTCGATGCTGTCGATGCCGCCGGTGGTGCCCACGTTCGAGGTCGTGGGCGCCTGGTCCGTGTCGCGGTGCTCGTCGACCATGCTGCGGCTGAGGCGCCCACCGATGACACCGAGGCCAGCGGCGACAGCCAGGAAGGTTCCCGGCCGCCTGCGGGCGAAGCCCTTGAGCTCATCCATGAGGCTGCCCGGCTCGCGGCCCTCGAGGAACTGCGAGGCATCGCGTGCCTGCGTGGCCACGCGCCCCACCAGGTCGCTGGCCATGCCCTGGCTCTGCGTCCCGGACACCATCTCGGACAGCTCGTCGGCCAGTGACCGCAAGCCGCCGGCCAGGCGTTGCTGCTGGGCACCTGCCTGCTCGGTCAGCTCGGACCGGGTCTGGTGCCACAGCGCCTTGGCCTGGTCCACGCTGTCGCTGGCCACGGATGCGGTCTCGTCCTTGGCCACGCCGGCGACGTGCGACGCCCCCTCCTTGGCGTCCTGGGCCACCGAACCGGCCTCCTGCGCGGCGACGTCAGAGGTGGACCCGGGCGAGGACGTGGAGGACGTCGTCGGACCGGTGCTCCCTGGCAGCGCTGTGCTTCCGTAGCTCTCTGTCATGACTGCTCCTTCGTTCGTTCGTGCGTGGATGCGGCTCACGTCGCATGCATCAGGCCTACCCGCGGAAGCGCGGGCGAAACACCGGCCCTCGAGCGGCGGCCAGCTGCCGACGGCGGGTAGATTGGGCAAATCGTCAGAAATCGCGCGCCTCGAGGTGCAGGCGGACGGGATCAAGGGAGAGCCCATGGAGGACCGGGCAACGCTCCTGTCCAGCCTCGCCAGAGCCATGGCGCAGCAGGATCCCTCCACGACGCTGGCCGCTCGGCTGTGCAGCTCGGCGGTCACCCTCCTTGGCGGCGAAGGCGCGTCCATCACGCTCACCTACTCGGGCCACGAGCGGGTGACGCTCTGCAGCTCCGGGGACACGGCGGCTCGTCTCGCAGACCTCCAGGACGTGTTCGGACAAGGCCCGAGCTGGCAGGCCTTCGACTCGGGAGAGCAGCAGCTGTGGATGTCCCACGACGCCTCCGCCGAGCAGCCCTGGCCCGCGCTGGCCCACGAGGTGCGTTCAGGCCTCGGGTCCGTGAGCGTCTGCGCCCTGCCCATCCGCCCCGACCACGAGGTGCTCGGTGTCCTCACGTGCCACTTCCCCACGGGATCGGCGCCGCTGCTCGACCATGCCCACGCCCAGTTCCTGGCTGATGCGATCGGTGTTGCCCTGCTGCGCGACCCCGAGACCACGGCCTCTGACGCGTCCGGCCCGTGGACCGCCCAGGCCCAGATCCACCAGGCCACCGGGATGGTGGTCGCGCAGCTCCACATCGGGCTCGAGGACGCGCTGGCACTCTTGCGGGCCCACGCGTTTGCGGCAGACCAGAGTCTTGCCGCCACTGCCGAGAGTGTCGTCGGCCGTGGACTCGACTTCACAGATCCCGACAGCACAGGCACCACCGACCCGAACGGCACCTCATGAATCGTCGCACTCCCACCCAAGCGCTCGCTCATGCCGCCGGTGCACTCGTGCAGGCCACCGACGTCGCCCACGTCCTCGCCGTGGTCATCGAGGACGCAGCCGACCTCATGCGGGCTGACGCCATCGGCCTGCTCGTGAGGGGACAGGACGATGCCCTGGAGGTGCTGACCGCCACGAGCCACCGCGCCCACGAGCTCGAGCTGCTGCAGGCCCAACAGGCTGCCGGCCCGTGCGTCGACTGCTTCGACACCGCCGCTCAGGTGGTCGAGACGACGGGCCCGGCCATTGAGGCACGCTGGCCCAGCGTGGGGCCGCAGATCGTTGCTGCGGGCTACACAGCGGTGCACACCTTCCCGATGTGCTGGCAGGACCAGACCCTCGGAGCCATGAACGTCTTCCACTCCGGCGCCCTGCCGGAGGACATCGACCTCGCAGTTGTCGGTCAGGCCTTCGCCGACATCGCCACGGCCGTGACGGTGCAGGGCGGGCAGACCCAGGTCGATCCCTTCGAGCGCGTGATGGCGGCGCTGGCGGGCCGCACGCTCATCGAACAGGCCAAGGGAGTCCTGGCCTACCAAGAGGGCATCGACATGGATCAGGCCTATGACCGTCTTCGCTCGATGGCCGACGACGAGACCTCGCTCAGCAACGTCGCGCGACGTGTCATCGACAGGGCCGTCCGCAGCGAGCGGTGACGACGTGAGGCAACCGGGCATGGCCCGACGACCCGCCGGATCAGTAGTAGTGCGAGCGCCCGCCGACGGCACGACCGGTCGCACCGAGCAGCCAGAGCACCAGGCCCACCACGATGAGGATCACTCCGATCGTGAGCAGGATCGAGATGTTGGCGAAGTAGCCGATGAGGGCGAGGATGACACCCAGGATGATCATGGACAGGACTCCTCTCGAGACCTTCGTGGGCTCCGGCTCACGGACTGACCGCCGTGTGACTTGGATACCGCCCGTTGTCATTACCCGCGGAGAACGAGACCAAACCGGTCCATCGCCAGACGCTGTCCACGCACTCGCGGGTGTACCGGGCGCGGCGGGTGGGTAGGTCGGTGATGAAGCCGGAGAAGACCGGGATCGGACCGAGCTTGAGCGCGCAGACAGGAAGGGGCCTGATGGCTGGCGTCGACCTGCGCGGCAGGACCGTCCTCGTCACCGGGGCGTCGAGCGGCATCGGCCGGGCCACCGCCCTGTTGCTCGCCCGAGACGGCGTGCAGCTGGTCCTGGTGGCGCGCTCGCGGACGTCCCTGGACGAGGCCAGCGCCGAGTGCCGGACCTTGGGAGCATCCACCCTCGTCGTCCCAGCCGACGTCACCGACCCGGCTGCGGTCCAAGCCGCCTTCGACGCGGCGCAACGCACCTTCGGCCCCCTGGACGGCGTGGTGCACTCGGCGGCAGCCCTGGCCTACGGCCGCTTCGAGGACATCCCGCCCGACGTCTTCGACCGGTCGGTCGAGACCACTCTGGGCGGCACGGCCACGGTCGCGCGGTGCGCGCTGGCAGCCTTCGGGGAGCGCGGCGGGAGCCTCGTCGTGATCGGCTCGCTCCTGGGCAAGATGGCCACGCCGTTCATGAGCCCGTACACGACTGCGAAGTGGGGCGTCCACGGTCTCGTCCGGACGTTGCAGATCGAGGCTCGGTCGACGCCGGGCGTCGGCATCAGCCTCGTGTGGCCCGGCGCGGTCAACACTCCCGTCTACCAGCAGGCCGGCACCTACCTGGGGCGGCGGGGCAGGCCTCCCGTCCCGGTCGACCCGCCCGAGAGGGTGGCGAGGGCAGCGGTGCGGGCCCTCGGCCGCCCGCGGCGCGAGATCTCGGTAGGCGTGGGCAACCACATCATGGTGGCCGGCTTCCGGCTGGTTCCGGCGCTGTTCGACGTGCTCGCCACGCCGCTCATGCGCATCGCCGGGCTCGAACGTCGCTCGACCGAGGCCACGCCGGGCAACGTTCTCGCCCCCCAGCCCGCCGGTGACGCCGTCCACGGACCGTGGGGCCGGCACTGGTTGCGTCGGCTTGTGCCGAGCGGCCTGGCTCTCGCCGGCCTCGCCATGTGGCATCACCGCCCATCACCGAGTACCCGATCCCCACAACAGAGGACGTGATCTCCATGAACAACCCCGCCGACGAGGTCGACCAGCCCGACCTCGACCTGTCCGAGGTCGTCGTCGTCCACCGCGACGTCGATGCACCCGCCCAAGCGGTCTGGGACGTCCTGGCCGACGGGTGGCTGTATGCCACCTGGGTGGTCGGAGCCTCACGCATCCGGGCCGTCGACCTCAGCTGGCCCACGCCCGGCAGCAAGATCCACCACTCATTCGGCGTGTGGCCGGCCGTGGTCGACGACACCACCGAGGTGCTGCGGGCAGATGAACCCGCAACCATGGTGCTCCAGGCCCGCGGGTGGCCCGTGGGTGAGGCGCAGGTCATCATCCGCATCGAGGAGCGCGGTGCGTCACGCTGCACGGTCTCCATCGGCGAGGATGCAGTCCGCGGGCCCGGAACCGCCGTTCCGCACCCGGTGCGTCAGCTGGCCATCGGTCCGCGCAACGTCGAGTCCCTGCGTCGTCTGGCGTTCCTGTCGGAGGGCCGCCACCGCGAGAGCCTCAGTGATCGGCCAGCAGACGTGCCCACGCCGTCCGGGTGATCGCGCGATGCAGCACACCGGTCCTGCCGTGAGCAACGAGCGCCGAACGTGCCGCATTCCAGCCGCACGCGCCGTGCACCCCGCCTCCGGGGTGGGCCGAGGCGCTCGCCAGGTAGAGCCCGGTGACCGGGGTCTCGGCACGCCCCAGTCCGGGGGTGGGGCGGAAGACCAGCTCCTGGTGCAGTGCGGAGGTCCCCGCGTTGAGGGCTCCGTCGACGAGGTTGGCGTCGGCGTGCTGGAGGTCCTGGGGGGACTGCACGTGGCGAGCCAGGACGGTGTCGCCGAACCCGGGTGCGACCCTCTCGACGGCGGACTGCATCCGATCGACGTGCTCGCTCAGCAGTGACCCCGACCAGTCGTGCCCGTGGGGGACGTGCGTGTACGCCCACGCCGTCTCCCGGCCGGGGGGGCACCGGGTCGGGTCCGCGGTCGCCATCTGGCCGAAGAGCAGGAACGGCCGCTCGGGCACCCTGCCCACCGAGAGGTCGGCAGCCATGTCGACGAATCCGTCGAGGTCCACGCCCAGGTGCACGGTGCCGGAGCCGGCCAGCCGTGAGTCTGCCCATGGCACGGGTCGGTCCAGGGCCCAGTTGACCTTGATCGTCGCGTTGTCCCACTGGAAGCGGCCCAGGTCCCGCAGCAGCCGCGGCGGGAGGTGGTGCTCCGAGAGCAGCTGCTCGTAGAGGGAGGGGGCCGTGACGTCGGCCAGGACTGCGTGACGCGCTTTGATCAACGTGCCGTCCGCGAGGCGGACGCCGGAGGCGCGGCCACCGGAGACGACGACCTGGGTGACCCGCGCGCCGGTGAGTACCTGGACGGAGGCCGACTCCGCGCGGCTGCGGAGGGCCTGCGCCAGCTGGCCGGCCCCGCCCTCGGGCACCGGGAACCCGACGTCCTGTCCGAGCATGGCCAGCAGCCAGCCGAAGACGCCGCTGCCGGCAGCGTCCGGTGGCACGTCGCTGTGCATCGCGTTGCCCGTGAGCAGCAGGCCGGGACCGTCACCCCGGAACCGCTCCTTGGCCAGGCGCCTGACCGGTGTCACGGCGAGGCGGGCGAAGTCGAGGCCGTCGGCCAGTCCGAGGCGCCGGGCCATCCGCAGCCCCGACACCACGGGAGGAAAGGGTGTGAAGAGGGCGTCGAGCAGGGGGTCGCGCACGCGCTGCCACCCGGCGCAGAGGTCGAGCCACGCCGCTCCGTCACCGGCCGCTGCCGCATCGAGCTCCGCTGCTGTCCTGTCCGGGTCTGCGTGCATGACCGCAGCGGGACCGTCCTCGAGCGCATGGGACACGACGTCGGGGGCGCGCCGCCAGACGAGTCCGTGCGCAGCCAGGTCGAGGTCGCGGATCACCGGGCTCGCTGCGGCGAGTGGGTAGAAGGCGCTGAACAGGTCGCTCGAGAAGCCGGGCGCCGTCACCTCGCCACTGGCCACCGCGCCGCCCACCGTGTCATTGGCCTCGACCAACGTGACGTCCCACCCGGCATCCGCCAGGGCGATGGCGGCCACCAGCCCGTTGGGGCCGGCACCGACGACGACCGCGTCTGCTGTCGTCACATCGCCACCTGACCTTTCCTCGCGTGCACATCGACACAGTGGGCCTACCCACAGCATGCCGTGCAAAACCCCGCCCCACACCGCTCGCCGCCCGACATACTTCGGGCATGCCCAGTGCGAGACTCACCCGCGCCCAGACGGCCGGGTATGCCGCGGGAAGTGTCGGCACCGGCGGCTTCGGCACCCTTCCCGGCCTCGTCCTCGCCTACTACCTCACGGACACGCTCGGGGTCGCCGCCGTGCTGGCTGCCGTCGTCGTGCTTCTCCCCAAGGTCTGGGACGTCGTCATCGACCCGGCGATCGGTGCCCGCAGCGACCACGAGCTGTCGTCCCGGGGGTCGCGACACCGGCTCATGGCGCTCGGCGCGCTGACCCTGCCCCCGGGGTTCATCGGGATGTTCGCCGTCCCGTCCGGTCTGTCGAGCGGGCTCGCGGCAGTGTGGGTCGTCGTCGCATTCGTCCTCGCCACCACGTCGTTCAGCCTCTTCCAGGTGCCCTACATCGCGGTGCCGGCGGACCTCACCAACGACTATGCCGAGCGCACTCGGATGATGGCGTGGCGCGTGGGGGTCCTCGCGCTCGCGATCCTTGTCTTCGGTGCCGGCGCCCCGGGGGTTCGCGACGCCCTGGGCGGCGGCCGGTCGGGCTACCTCGTCATGGCAGTCGTGTCCGCGATCGTCCTGTCTCTGGGGATGCTCGCAACGGTGGCCAGCCTGCGTGGTCACGAGAGCCACACGGCACACCGTGGTTCCGGGGAGGCGCCGCCCTCATTCCGGGCCGGGCTGGACGCGATCCGCGAGCTGCCCCGCTACCGATCGCTTCTCGTCGTCTTCGTGCTGCAGGCTTTGGCCACCGGGATCGTCCTCGCGGCGGCGCAGTACGTCGCGACCTACCTGCTCGGTTCGCAGTCGATGGTGAGCGTGCTCTTCGCCGCGGTGGTCGCACCCGCTCTCGTCGTCATGCCGGCGTGGAAGCGGTATGCCGCAACGCATGGCAAGCGGACGGCATACCTTGCGTCGTCGTGGCTCTTCGTCGTGGCGTGCGTGGTGCAGGTGCCGGCGCTCGCGCTCGGGTGGACGTGGCTGTCGGTGCTCGCCCTTGCGGGAGGTGGTGTCGCGTATGCCGGGATGCAGCTCTTCCCGCTGGCGATGCTCCCGGACGTGATCGAGGAGGCCGGCCGGGCCAGGGGTGGGGCGATGAGTGGTGTGTGGACGGCGCTGGAGACGGCCGGCCTCGCGCTCGGTCCGGGAGTGGTGCTGCTCATGCTGGCCGTGGGCGGGTTCGTGTCGAGCACTGGTGACCCGGTGGCCCAGCCGCGTGGTGCCGAGGTCGCCATGGGTCTCGCGTTCACCGTCGTGCCGGCCTTGCTCGCTGTCGTGTCGATCGCGGCGCTGCGCCGTTACGTGGAACCGGAGGTGGTGCTCGATGGCGTCTGACGAGGTGTTGGCCAGGCTGCAGGCCTATCGGCAGAACGACGCGCCGACGCATGGTGGTCGGGTCCTGTCCTACGTCTATGACCACGGGATGCCCGAGCTCGATGAGCTTGCAGCACAGGCGATGCGGATGCTGCAGCCGGTGAACGGGCTGGACCCCACGACCTTCCCCTCGGTGGCCCTCATGGAGTCCGACCTCGTGGCGTTCGGCCGCGCGATGCTCCACGGACCCCGGGCGACCGGGTCGGTGACCTCCGGGGGCACCGAGAGCTGCCTGCTGGCGGTCAAGGCGGCCCGTGACCTCTGGCGTGCACGCGGCGGTGTCGGCCGACCACGGCTCGTGCTCTCGACGTCTACGCACGCCGCCTTCCACAAGGCTGCCCACTACTTCGGCCTCGACGTCACGGTGGTGCCCATCGACGTGGTCTCGGGTCGAGCGCCTGCGGCCGCGCTCGTGGCGGCACTGGATGCGCAGGTGGCGCTCGTCGTCGTGTCCGCACCCTCCTACCCCCACGGAGTCATCGACGCGGTCGTCGACGTCGCGGGTGCTGCGGCGGACCAGAGGATTCCGTGTCACGTCGACGCCTGCGTCGGGGGCTGGGTCCTCCCCTTCTGGGAGGAGGCGGGTGGAGAAGCGTTGCCGCAGTGGGACTTCCGGGTACGTGGGGTGAGCAGCATCAGCGCCGACATCCACAAGTACGGCTACGTGCCCAAGGGCGCGTCGCTGCTCCTCTTTGCGGACGCTGAGCTCGACCTCGCCCGCTACTTCGCCATCACCGACTGGCTCGGCTACCCGGTGGTGAACCCCACGATGCTGGGCACCCGCTCCGCGACGTCGCTCGCCTCGGCCTGGGCGATCGTCCAGACGCTCGGCACACCGGGGTATGCCGGCCTCACCCGACGCGTCGTCGACGCGACTTCCGCCGTGGTGTCGGCCGTCAACGAGGTCGAGGGTCTGCAGGTGCTGGGGGAGAGGCAAGGGCCCCTCGTCGCGGTGGCCACGGACGAGTCCGTCCCGGCCGAGAGCCGAGTCGACCCCCTGCTGTGGACGGCCGCGGCGGCCAAGGGCGGCTTCGTGCTGCAGGGGCAACCGGCGATGACGCAGCCGGACGGGACACGGGTTCCCCACACCGCTCATCTGACGATCACCCCGGTGACGGAGGGACTCCTCGGTGAGCTGCTGCCCGTGCTCGTCGGCGCAGCCGACGTGGTCCGGGGACAAGCCTTGCCGAGCCCTGAGGCGTTGTCGCACAACGGCATACCGGATCCTGTTGTTCTTGCAGACGGGGCGAGGGCGGGAGGTGACCTCGACCTGACGACGGTCCTCTCGCTCATCGAGGCGCTCCCCAGGGAGGACTCGGCCAGGCTGCTGTCGGCCTTCCTGCAGCGCTTCACCGCCCCCCGGGACTGAACACGGGCCCCGGGCTCAGATGGTGCCGAGCACCTCGTTGAGTGCCTCGGTCGAGCTCGGATGCGTCCAGATCGAGTCCCGCAGCTCGGAGGCGGTGACGTCGTGGCGCATGGCCAGGCAGATGAGGTTGATGATCTCCTGGCTGTCGACGCAGAACACCGCCGCGCCGAGGACGAGGTCGGTCTCGGCGTCGACGACCACCTTGAGGAGTCCGCGGGTGTCACCCACGATACGGGCCCGTGGCATGGCGGCGATGGTGTCGATGCTCTTCTTCGCGACCTTGATGGATCGCCCAGCATCGCGAGCCTCCCTCTCGCTCAGCCCGACTCGCGCGAGCGGGGGTGTGATGAACGTCGTGCTGGGGACGGCCACGCGGTCGGTGGTGCTGCGCGTCGCCCCGCCGAGGAGCTGGTCCCTGACGATGCGGTGGTCGTCCAGCGAGGTGTAGGTGAACTGAGGTCCGCCGTTGACGTCGCCCACGGCCCACACGCCCTCGACGGAGGTCCGCAGCTGCTCGTCGACACGCACCGCGCCCTGGTCCGTGGTCTGGATCCCGGCGACGTCGAGCCCGAGGTCGTCCGTCGCAGGACGGCGGCCGACGACGACGAGCACCCGGTCGGCAGCGAGGGACCGCCCTCCGTCGAGGTGGACCACCGCTGCGTCCGTGGTGTCCTCGACGCGGTCGACCCTCGCGCCGAGGACGAAGGCGATCCCCTCCTCCTCCAGGACGTCACGCACCGCCTCCACGACGTCGTCGTCCTCTCGCGGGAGCAGGCGGTCCACCGCGTCGACGACGGTCACCTGCGAGCCGAAGGCGCGGTAGGCCGCGGCGAGCTCCAACCCGATGGCACCCGCACCGATGACGACCAGCCGCGCGGGGAGCTCGGTCTCGTCGACGAGCTCTGTCGAGGTGAGGACCCGTGGTCCGTCGAGGCCCGGGATGGGAGGCAGCACCGGCACTGCTCCGGTGTTGATGAGGATGCGTTCGCTCGTGGCCCGCACGCGCTCGTCGCCGGCGCTGACCTCGATCTCGTGTGGCCCCGCGAAGCGTGCCCGTCCGGTGAGGACGGTCGCGGACTCGTGGGTGTCCACCATCGCGAAGTTCTTGCCGCGCAGCAGGCTCGTCAGGGCGTTCTTGCGCTGGATCGCGTCGAGGTAACGCACGCTGTCGTCCGCCGACAGTGAGGGATGGTTGGCCGACTCGACCATCGCCTTGGTGGGGACGCAGCCGATGTTGATACAGGTGCCGCCGAACATCTGGTCCGACTGCTCGACCATCAGCACGCTGTCACCGCGTGCGGCGAGGAAGGCCGCCAAGGTCTTGCCACCCTTGCCCCAGCCGATGACGATCGCGTCGTATGCCGTGGCACCAGTCATGAGGCGAGCGTAGGCCGCTGAGCGAGCCGGCGGTATCCACCGACGCATGGAGAAGGGCGGGAGTGGACCGTGGTCCACTCCCGCCGTTCCACGACTGCTACTTCCCGTTGCGCGAGAGCTGGATCTTGCCGCTGGCGTCGGCCACCGTGCAGTCGACCAGCCCGCAGGCGAAGGCGAGCGAGAAGTTCGCCGCCTTGCCTCCGGCGAAGAGTCCGTTGTCGGAGAAGACGTAGGCCTCCCAGGTGTGGGTGGATCCGTCGCACTCGAGCGGCGAGGCGAAGAAGTAGCCGTTGATCTTGGTGCGGCCGACGGTCTGGGTCAGCTGACCCTCGATGTCGGAGCTGTAGCCGTCGGCGTTGGTGCAGCTGTAGGTCCCGGAGATGCGGGCCGTGCCGTCCTTGTAGGCGACGCCCTTGGGGTTCACCGTGAGCGAGGCGGTCGGGGCCGGAGGCAGCGCCTCGAAGGCCACCGAGAGCTTGCCGCCCATGGTGGCGGAGTCGGAGAACGCAGCGACGTAGTAGGTCGTGCCGGGTTCACCACGCACGCCCACCTGGTTCGGGCCGCAGGCCACGAGGTTGCCGTCCTTCGGGTCCCCGGCGGTGACGAAGAACCCGCCCGTGTAGTTGGAGGCCGACATGTCCGCGAGGAAGCCGTTGCCCGTCACGTCCGTGTAGCGGAACCAGACGCTGGCGTTGGTGGCCGGGGCGCCGCACAACTCGTTGAGGGCGGTGTCGACCGCATCGGTTGTGGCCTGCGTCGTGTCCTGGCTGAGAGTCGTGGGAAGTGCGCCGACCGTGGTTGCACCTGCGGCAGTGTCGTTGGACGGGGGTGCCGCGAGGGCGGCCGATGCCGTGAACGGCAAGAGTACGAGTGCCGCGGTGACGGCGGCGAATGAGCGGAACTTCATGATGAATCTCCCTCAGTAATGAGGGAACCCCTGCCCCCTCTGGGCTCAGAGTAGGGCTGGCGCGGCTGTGCCAGACGAGGTTGCGGATTATTGGTCAGCGGACCCCATCCGGCGGCATGCGGCGGCATACGCAGGACTGACGGGACGGGCGAAGGGAGGCCCATGCAGAGCGTCATGGTCGACTTCATCACCTCCCTCGACGGCTACGCGGCAGCCGAGGGTTGGCCGGGCTTGTGGGGGGTCGACAGCCCCGAGTACCTCGCCTGGCGCGACTCGCAGACTCGCCACGCCCACGTCCACCTCATGGGTGCGACGACCTATCGACTCATGTCGGGTTTCGCCGAGCAGCTCGGCGACGACCCGGGTTTGCACACCTGGCGTCGACCCCCAAGATCGTCTTCTCCTCGACTCTCGAGATGCCACTGCGGTGGGCGAACTCCGAGCTCGTCACGACCGACGCCGTGGAGTGGGTGCGTGCGGCGAAGCAGTCGGGGGACCGGCCCCTGCGCACGCTCGGAAGCCTTTCGGTTTGCCGTTCACTCGTCACTGCCGGGCTGGTCGACCGCTTCCGGGTGGTCGTCTTTCCGTTCATCACCGGGGCGACGGGGCAGGACCCGATCTTCGCGGGCTATCCCGACGTGCGGCTCGAGCTGGTCGAGCACCGGACGTTCGCGCCGGGGCTGCAGATGCTCGAGTACATCCCCACACTTCTCGACGGTCCCCCGCCCGGCGGCATCTGCGGGCCTGAGCCGCAACCGGATCCGTGATGGTGCGCAACTGCGCGCGGCCGGCGGAGGGACGGTTCACTACCGGGGGCGCGATGTGGCGGGGCGACGAAGGTGTCGGACGCGGCGAGGCAGGAGCACGACGAGCAGGGCGAGGAGCGTCCAACCGAGGAGGGGCTTCGGCTGCCGTGCCGGTGCCGGCGAGGCGACACCTGTGCTGGCGATCGCATCGGTCGCCTGCGTCGCGCTGGCAGTGATGGTCTGGGCGGTGCGACGTCCTGCCATGGTCAACGTGGCGGGGACGGAGGCCAGCGCTGAAGCGGCGGCTGCGGTGACCATCGGTGACCACAGGCCTGGCCGGGGCGCAGCTGCCCTGGTCGATGACCGGAGGCTCACGGGCGCGAGCGAGGCCGGAGCTGGGACAGGTGTCCCTGGGTGGCTCTGGAGCTCTCCCACACCGGTCGCAGCATCCCGGTTGAGGGCCTGCACGAGCTGCGCGTGGTCAAGGCCCAGCAGGTGCCCGAGCTCGTGGACCAGTGCCGCCTGGAGCAGAGTGGGGGTCCAGCCCTGCCCGGCTGCATCGATGTCGAGCTCGACGAAGCCGTCCCCGGCATAACCCACCAGGGTCTCGGGGAGGTCGGTGACGACGACTGCGACACCAAGGATCGCCGAGACGTCGTGACCCCACGCCACCCAGTTGCCCAGCGCGGCCCGCGTGGCCGCGGCGACCGACGTGGCGGTCAGGAGCTGCGCGCTGGCGCTGCCGCTGAGCGCCGCGGGGCTGTGCGCTGCCACCAGGGCGCTCTCGTCGTCGAGGATCGTGACGACGGCAGTTCCCTTGGCGATGGTGGCTCGCACGGGGGAGGAGAGCGTGAGGGTGAAGGTCTCGGTGCCCTCACGAGAGGTGTCGTTGGTGATCCGGACGATGAGCGTCGCGCTGCTCTGGCCCGCGGCGATCGTGACCGACTGGCTCACGGCGGTGAAGTCCTTCTTGTCGGCCGTCCCGTAGGACGAGCGGACCTGGACGGTGACACCCCCGGACGGCGCGGGCGACGAGAGAGCGATGGTCACGAGGACGTACCCCGGGGAGGCGCCCTCGAGCACCGTCGTGTCCGCGATGCTCAGGCTCGGTACGACGGGCACGGGCGGGGCGTCGTTGTCGGTGATCGAGCCGCTCACGGTGCTCGCCGCGCTCGTGGTGTAGCCCGGCCCGGTGCCGATCGTGAGGGTGACCGACTCCGTGGCTTCCGACAGGCTGTCGTCCACGGGGGTGATGCGGACGGTTGCGGTGGACGAGCCCGCAGCGAAGGTGAGTGTCGACCCGGAGAGGGTGCCGCCGGTCACCGTGACGTTGTAGTCGCCCATGGAGGCCGTCCCGCCCATCGACACCGACACCGACAGGGGAGCCGTGGCATCGCCGCTGCGAGTGACGGTGAAGACGATCGGGTCGGCCCCTGCTTCGGCCCCCGCCGGGTCGGTCGCCAGGGCGGTGACGCTCACCGGCGTGGGCACGGGCGGGTTGATGGTGACGGTCTGGGTGCGCACGGTCTGGTTGCCGAAGACGTCGGTGGCGGTCCACGTGATGGTCGTGGTGCCGAGCGCGAAGACGTTGCCGGTCGGCACGCCCTCGCGAACCACGACGACTCCGGGGACGTTGTCGGTGGCAGTCGCCGTCCCGATGGCTGGGTCGCTGACATAGACCGTGCTCGCGCCACTGGGGGCCGTCTGGGTGACGTTCGCCGGCACGGTCAGGGTCGGCACGATGAGGTCGGGCGAGCTGTTGACGTTGATGCCGATGACCACGTGGACGTCGTCGAGGCTGGCCGTGCCGCGCTCCACGAGGGCACCGATGGCCCCGTCGCCGACCGCTCCGTTGAACGAGTAGGACCCCACCTGAACGCCGCCCACCCAGACGACGACCGTCGTGCCACTCAGCGTGAGGGTGACGCGGAGGTCGGAGCCGGCCGGCAGGCTGACCGCAAAGGTGGCGTCGACGACCCGGCGGTTCCTCACGACGTGTCCGATGACGACCTGTCCGGTGGCCTGGTCGAGCGTGAGGAACTTGAAGTCGTTGTCGGCGTAGTGGTCGAAGACCATGCCACCGGAGCCCCCAGCGCTCAGGCGCATCGTGGTGTCGACGCTCGTCGTCGTGCCTCCCCCTGCGCGCGCCGGCAGGTCCATGAGGCGCGTCGCGGACCCGGATCCGGCTGTCCCGGTCAGCCGTCCACCCGTGGTGTTCCAGGTGCCCCGCGACGGGCCGCTGAACTGCCCTGTCCCAGTGGCGAAGTCGTCGGTGGCCTCGTAGGTCGTCTGCGGCGGCAGGGCCTGGATGACGAGGTTGTCGAAGATTCCCCGTGCGTTGTCGGAGCCGAACCCGACAAGGCCCATGTTGAGCCCGTAGGCCCTGCCGTCCACGAAGCGGGGGTCGAACTGGTAGGTCAGCTTCGCGACCCCGTCCACGTAGACCGTGACGACCAGACCGTTCACCGTGACCTGCATGGCGTAGTAGGTGTCGGCGCGGACGTTGCCCACCGCGGCCTGCACGTCGTAGGTCCAGCCGGCAGCGGTCCGGTGCCCCATGACGACCTTGTTGGTCGACTGGTCGAGGCCGGCGAACTTGAAGTCGGAGGCGGAGAAGTAGTCGAAGATGACGAAGGCGTTCGCCTTCCAGCCGGAGGTCGGCTTGGCCAGCTTCACATTGGCGAGAAGCTCGTAGTAGACCGGCAGTGTCTGGTCGACGTAGAAGACGGCGGCGGCGTCGCCGCCGAGGGAACCCGCCGAGACGTCGAGGGCCCCGCCGGTGATGTCCCACACCCCGGAGTCGATGGCGACGGCCGACATCTTGCCGTCGTTGAAGGTCGCGCTGCGCAGGACATCGCGCTTGCCGCCGGGGATGTTGCCGGCCTGCGGGTCCGCCGGGGCACCGCTCTGGTCCTGCCACAGGCCGTGGTCCTTCTGGGTGATGAGCCCGATCTCGCCGTAGGGCTCACCGTTGCGGTCGGCGAAGTCGAGGTTCCAGTCGGCTGCACGCGTCGGGTCCGCGCCCTGGGCGGCCGACAGCGTGTAGAGGAACTCGAACAGGGCCGGGGGGACCTGGCGGCTCACGGTGGCGATCCCGAAGGGGGCGAACGGCACGATGTAGCTGTTGAACTCACCGGTCCAGTCGATGAGCCGGTCGCCGCCGGTGTTGCCGATGAGGATGTCGCGACCGGCGCCACCGAAGGCGCGGTCCTCGTACATCGGGTGGGTGTCCGAGCTGTCGTTCAACCACGACGGGCCCTGCGCCAGGCAGGTGCCGTTGTTGCTGTAGCTCGTGCACCCGACACCCAGGACGTCGTCGGCCTGGAGGAGGTCGTTGCCCCAGCCACCCCACAACGTGTCGTGTCCGGTGCCACCGACGACCCAGTCGTTGCCGAGGTCTCCGAAGAGCACGTCGTTGCCGTCGGTCTGCGCGGCTCCGTTGGGGTTCAGGCAGGCCCCGTTGGGGGCGAAGTCGACGCAACCGATGATGACCGGGCCCTCGTCCCACACGTTGTTGAGGAAGAACTGGCGGGGGAAGAGTGCGACGTCGGTGTTGCCCGTGCAGGTGTGGCCACTCGGCGAGTAGGAGGTGCAGGTCCAGACCTCGGCGGCGTCGTTGAAGAGGATGGCGCGACGCGGCTCGTACTCGTCGTAGAGGTCGAACTCACCGGCCCGGCGGGTGCGGTCGTAGTGCCACCCGTCGATGTCGTCGGGGTTGTAGCGCAGGACGTCGCCCGGGTTGACCGGGTGGCCGAAGTCGATCCGGACCAGGCCGTCGCGCACGGCCGTGCAGCCGGGTGTCGTCCCCGAGCCGCAGGAGGTGACGTACTTCGGTGCGTAGCCCGCCACGAGTGCCTCGGCGCCGGACAGGGCGTCGTCACCCGAACCACCGTGGATGGCGTCGTCCCCGAGGCCGCCGAAGATGATGTCGTCGTAGCCGCCCTCCGGACGGAACAGCGGGTCGAGGTCGGCCGGGTCGACGTTGAACGGTGTGAGGTTGACGCTCTTGTTGATCGCCCCCGCGACGTTGATCGTCTCCTCCTGGACGTGGCCGGGCGTGTAGATGACCTCGCCCAGGACGTTGCCCTCGGAGGTGCGGGTGTTCGGGTCGGTCGGGAACAGCGCGAGTATGCCGTAGAGCGGCTCGGCGTAGCACGTGGTCCCGTTGGCGCTGCAGGCAACGCCTTGGGCGGTCCACCCCGTCGAGCTGTTCCGGCTGGTGGAGATGCGCCCGTCGTCGCCGAGGATGCCGTCGTCGCCGGTGCCGCCGGAGATCCAGTCGTCCCCGTAGCCACCGATGAGGTCGTCGTCCTGGCCGTCGCCGTAGATGACGTCGTTGCCGGTCATGCCATAGGCCTGGTCGTCACCGGACTCGCCGTGGAACTCGTCACCGGCACCGCGGTCGGTCGCCGCCGAGGCCGCGTTGAACGCCGGGCCACCGAAGGTGTAGTCCAGCATCTCGACGGCACGGGGGATGAGACGCAGCCCGCCGGCATACGTGTCGTAGGCGTAGGTGAGGTAGGCGTTGGTCGTCTGCTGCACACCGTTGGTACCCACGAGCCGCAGGATGCGGGCGTTGTCGCCGGCGATGACGTCGGCGTCGCGGGCATGTCCGGTGGCGACGGTGGTGATGACACCGGTCGAGCCGAGCGTGGCGTCGCCGCGGTCGTTGCGCGTGATGTCGGTCCCGGCGCCACCGAAGATCAGGTCGGCACCGGCCGGGCGGCACTGCGGACCGAGGCAGAACGAGCCGATCGTGCGCCAGTCGATGTTGGCCAGCAGGCTGATGCCACCGGGCGTGAGGGTGATGGTGACCTCCAGCGGCTCCTGGATGCCGGCGCCGTAGACGGTGAGGGTCTGGGTGCCGGAGGGGAGGCCGGCTGCAGAGCCGGTGAGCAGGAGCGTGCGGCCGTCGGCCGAGATGCCGACGACGCGCCAGGCGACGGCCTTGCCGGAGGAGTCCTTGAGGAAGGTCGTCGCCCCGGTCACACGGGTGGAGAGGGTGATCCGCTGGTCGTTGCCGAGCCCGTAGAGGTCGGAGGAGTCGCCGATGATGTCGTCCTGACCCAGGTTGCCGAAGATGGTGTCGGCGCCTCCGTTGCCCTCGATGTAGTCGTCACCGTCGGTGGCCAGCTCCACGGACGGGCGCACGACGAGCGTGTCGGTGAGCGTCATGGTCGGGTCCGCGAGCCGCCAGGCGCCGATCCGGGCGCCAGTGGGCCCGTCGGGGAGGAGGGCCGGCCGCGGGTCGGTTGCGGTGATGGTGTGGGGGTACGGGGCGAGGACGAACAGGTCGATGGCGCCGTCGCCCTGGATCACGTCGTGGCCCAGCTGACCGAAGATCTCGTCGTCACCGGCACCACCGGCGAGGTAGTCGTCACCCCAGAGCTCCGGCCGGCCGGACTGGATGGTGTCGCTGTGGTCGAGGAGGGTGACGGAGTACTGGGAGCCGGCCCTCGGGTCGTTCTGCCACGTGCCGGTGACGAGCGCGTGCCCGTCAGTGCCGCCGGGGATGCTCGTGCCGTAGATGGTGCTGCCGAGCAGGGCGCGCACCCGTGGGTCGAGCAGGTCGGGGCGGCGGCAGCAGTCGGCGTTGTCACCGGCGATGAGGTCGTTGCCGGCTCCACCGTCGATGAGGTCGTCGCCGTCGAGGGCGCCGGAGACGTTGGAGCCACCGATGAGGAGGTCGTCACCGCTCTCGCCGTAGATGAGGTCGTTGCCCTGCTGGCCCATGACGATGTCGTTGCCGGAGCCGGCGAAGATGATGTCGTCGCCCGACCCGGTGCTCCTCGCGACGTTGGTGGCGCGGAAGTCGATCGTGCCGCCGAGGTCGACGCACAGGCCGTTGCGCGGGTCGTCCGGCTCGTAGGACGTCGTGGTGCACGTGACCCGGCCCTGGTCGCCGAAGATCAGGTCGTCGCCGCCGAAGCCGTAGATGACGTCGTTCCCGGCGCCGCCGAAGAGGATGTCGCGGGCCTCGCTGCCGTAGATCGTGTCGTCCCCGCCGTCGAGGTCGCCGAAGCCGAACGTCTCGATGATGCAGATGAGGAACTCGTGCACCGAGAAGCTCGAGAGGTGGGTGTCCGGCAGGGCGGGGTTGGTGGAGAGACGGGCGCTGTCACCGAAGAGGAGGTTCTTGCCCTGGCCGGCCCTGAGGACGTCGTTGCCGACGCCGCCGATGATGATGTCGTTGCCCGCACCGGCGATGATCGTGTCGCCGCCACCGAGTCCGGTCGACGTCTCGAACGAGGACACGACCTCGATGTCGTGGGCGTCGTCGGGGATGACGCTGTTGCGCAGGAGGTAGTCGACGTAGCCGTAGTCGCCGAAGACGATGTTGTTGCCGTCGAGGACAGCCGCCGTCTCGCCGCTGTTGACCACGATGGTGTCGCCGGCGGCGCCGCCGAAGACCATGTCGCGCCCGATGCCGGTGGTGATGGTGTCCCCACCACCGAGCTCTCCGCCGACGGGCACGTAGCCCTCGACGAGCTGGAGGACCGGGACCTGGTAGTCGTCGTGCGGATAGGTCGGCGGCAACGTCGACGGCATCGGGCGGTTGAAGACGTTGTTCTCGACGCCCGTGACGCGGCCGTGGTCACCGAACACGATGTTCTGGCCGGTGCCCGCGTCGATCGTGTCGCCCTGCGCACCACCCGCGACGATGTCGTCTCCGAGGCCCGTCGTGATGGTGTCGACGCCGCCCTGCTTCTCGGTGATGCTCTCGACGAGGTGCAGGATCGTCACGCTCGCGGCGCCCTCGAGGTAGAGCATCCGGCCGTGGTCACCGAACACGACGTCGGACTGGCCGTCACCGGAGATCGTGTCGTCACCGTTGCCGCCGAAGATGCGGTCACGACCGCCGTCACCGGTGATGACGTCATGGGCGCCGTCCTCGGCACGCTCGGTGCGGATCTCACGCACCCGACCCACGGTCTGGATCTTCTCGAGCTGGGTGGGACGCGAGTAGCCGGGGGCACCGACGACGGCCTCCTCCGTGTCCTGCCGCACGCTGCCGTAGTCGCCGAAGATGATGTCGTCGTACTCGTCGGCGGTGGCGCCGGTGCTCCCGACCCCGTCCCCGTGCAGGGTGTCCTGGCCGGCCTCGAGCCCGTCGCGGTCGGGGAAGACGCTCGCGTTGCGCCAGGGGATCGTCAGCTGGCGGGTGATGACGTCGACGTTGATGCCGTTGTCGCCGTAGATCTGGTCGCTGCCCCGGCCGCCGATGATGAGGTCGTCGCCCGAGCCGCCGGCCAGGAAGTCCGGAGCCGCGCTGCCGAGGATCGTGTCGTCACCGGCGCCGCCGTAGGCCGTGATCCCGACCGTCGGGAGGGCGCCGGAGGCGACCCCAGCGAGAAGTGCGGAGGCGTCGATCACGTCGTGGCCGGCATACACGAACGGGTTGGCGACGGGGAAGATGAAGCGCGAGTCGCCGTTGCCGATCTCGTTCGGGAAGGGCTTGGTGCCGAAGGCGAGGAAGGACTGCACGCGCGGGTCGCCGCCGTACCACCTGCCGTCCTGCGAGGTGTCGCCGTAGACGACCAGGGGAGAGCTCGGACCGGCACCGCCGGTGATGACGACGGTGTCACCACCGATGCGGGTGGTTCCGGTCTTCGGGTCGCGAGCCGCGACCGTGGCGTCCGCGTAGCCGCCCGCCGCGAAGCTGGCGCCGGCGATGGTGAGGGTGTCACCCGACAGTCCCGAGATGGTGCCGAGGGCCACGCCGTTCACCGTGAGGACCTGACCGACGACGAAGCCCGCGCTGGCCCAGGTGACCCCGTCGTCGCGGCGCAGCGTGGTGGCGCTCGGGCGGCTGAACGTGCCGATCACCCGGATGAGCGAGTTGCCGCCTCCGTGCACCGTGGTGATGCCGCCGTGGACGGCGATGCTCCCGAGGGTGCCATCGGCGTTGTGGTCGCGGCCCGGGACGAGGGTGCTCGTGATGTCGAGGTGGTCGTTGCCCTGGCCGAGGAGGAGGTTGAGGACCTCGATCGTGCTGTGGGCCGCGGTCTGGTCGAACCGGCCGGTGACCGGGTCAACGACGATGGCGCCGTAGGTGATGCCGGCGGGGAAGGTGGTCGGCTCACCGAACGGCATCGCACCGCCGGAACCAGCGACAAGTGCCGCGAAGTCGAGGGGAGTGCTGTTCATGCCCAGACCGGTGATCGCGGTCGCGGTCAGCGTGCCGTTGAGGTCTTCCTGGCTGGAGTCGGCGTAGACGTTGAGCACGTCAACCTGCTGAGCCTCCGGGGGCTGCGGGGCGATCTGGAAGAGCGGGGCGTTGCCCTCACCGGGAAGGATCACGGCCGGGCGCAGTGAGCGGTCGGAGGCGGTGGTCCCACCCTCGACGGCGAGGGGGCCACGGATGCCGGAGAGCAGGTGCGGGCGCTTGGAGAAGGACTTGAGGTTCTCCTGGCCGGGCTGGAGGACGTAGAACGGGTCGGCCACGAGGTTGACGGTGACCGGCTGCCACCAGTTGGTCGAGTCGAACGTGACGACCGCGGCCCACTGCATGACGGTGAGGACCCCGCTGAGGGCGTTCGGGGGGCGGGCCAGGGTGGTCAGCGTCATGAGGTCGAGGACGCCGCCGGTGCTGCTGCTGATGAGCTGGATCTTGTAGCGCGACAGCGACGAGCCGATGGTGACCCGCTGTCCCTCGAGGAAGCCGGCGTCGAGCCAGCTCTGGCCGTCGGTGCGGTGCAGGGTGCCGGTGCCGACGTCGTAGGTGACGCCACCGGTGTAGACGCCACGGGTGACGATCCGGCTGAGCACGGCTGCCGGAAGCGCTGCGGCGGGGGGCGTGGGGCTGGTCCCGAGGACGAGCGTGAGCGACTTGCCGTCGGCGGAGACCGAGCCGATGACGTAGTCATAGGTGGTGCTACCGACGGTGAGGCGGATGCGCTGTCCTGCGGCGAAGCCCTCGTCCCGGAAGTTGCCGAGCGCCGAGTCCCCCGTGCGGGTCAGCGTCGAGCCGCTGAGGGTGAGGGAACCGCTGAACTGCCGGTATGCCGTCTGCCCACCGATGGCCCGGTAGCTCACCCTGCCGCCTGCGACGACATCCGTCTGGCCGTCGGTGACGATGGCGACGTTGACGGGAGTTCCGCTGCCGGGGTTCTGGGTGGGCCGGATCTCGTAGGAGTCGCCGGGGCCGGGTCCGGTGAGCGTGTCGCCGGCGACGACGAGGGTCCTGCCCCCGCTCTCGAGAACGACGATGCCGGGGGTGTCGTCGTCGTAGAGCAGGGCATCGATGCGGGCGGCGAGGGAGCCGGCATACGAGCTCGTGGCGGTGATCGTGGTGGTGTGCGGGTCCTGGCGGACGAAGTCGTCGACCGCGACGAGCGTGACGAGGACACCGCTCTGCCAGCTGCCGGCCGTGATGGTGATGTCGTAGACACCGGCGACGCCGGGGGCGCGGGCGGTGACCGTGTGGATCGTTCCCGCAGGAGCGGTGAGGGTCATGCGGTCGTCGCTCAGGGTGAGCCGGACGACGACGTCCACGCCGGGGTCGGTGGCGAGGCGCACGAGCACCGTGTCCTTGAGGCCGGTGGTGCTGGTGCCCTCGACAAGGATCGTCGTGCTGTCGGGCGTGCCGGAGCGGTCCTGCTCCACGAGCTCCACTGCGGGGAGGTCGTTGTCGCGGATGGTGGCCTCGACGTTGCGCACGACGGCGTGGTCGAACAGCGGGTCGGCGCTGATGACCGAGTGGCTGATGACGACGACGCGGGTTCCCTCGGGGAGGGTGTCGTTGACGGCCATGAGGGAGACCGACTGTGCGTGGGCCTTGTCCCACTCGGTCGGTGTGAAGAGGAGCACGACGGCGTAGGCGGGGACGGGCACCAGCTTGCCGTCGATCCAGACCATGCGGTCGTAGGCCACCGCGTCGAGCACCGGGATGCCCGTCGCGAGGTGGATGGTGTCGCCACCGGCGGCGGCCTCCGCGGACGAGGACCGCGCGGCTGAGACCGTGACGTAGACGTTGGCGGTGGGCTTGTGGGCGAGGTAGACGATGTAGGTGTCGGCACCGACGGCGCCCTCACCTTCGCGCACCGAGGTGAAGCCGCCACTCTCCTCGATGACGACCTGGCCCTGGCTGCCGCGGGCGACGATCGTGTCGACCCCGGGGGCTGCGAGCCCGTCGTAGAGGGGGTTGGTCGAGCTCACGTCGTGGTTGACGGTGCCCGAGGTGCCCTCGATGTCGCGGGAGACGACGCTGCCCGTCACGTCACCGGCGACGTTGATGACGTCGCTGCCGAGGCCGCCGATGACGCGGGTCGCGACACCGGGTGCCGTGGACAGGACATCGAAGAGGTCGTCGCCCTCGAGGCCGTCGATCTCGAGGATCTCCACGTTGGCGTAGGTGACCGCGAGGCCCGCTCCGTAGACGGCCTTGGACGTCACGACGATGTGGTCGGCGAACTCGGTGCCGAGCACCACGACCTTGTCGATGCCGTTGCCGCCGTCGATGGAGACGGGGGCGTTGATGTTGTACTGCACCTGGTTGTTGCCGGCGCCGGTGCGGACCTCGGTGGTCGCGGCGGTCGAGAACAGGCTGGCGCCCAGCAGGGGCATGGCGACCTGGTGGGTGGCGTCGCGCCAGACGATCTCGCCGTTGGCGTCGGTCCTCGCGAGGGCGAAGGCCCGCACGACGAACTGGTCGTTGCCGTCGTCACCCTCGAGCCGCAGCGCTGCCTGGTTCGAGTAGACGATGAAGGTGTCGTCCCCGGTGTCGCCCTGGGCCAGGAGGGCCTGGCTGTTGCCCCTCGAGAGCCAACCGCGCGTCGTCGCCACGGTGCCGAAGACGTCGTTGGGGGCGAGCGAGCCGCCCGTGGTGACACCGGTGGTGTTCGTCGGAGTCGTGCCGGCGTAGGGAGATCCGTCGCGCTGAAGTCCATAGAGCTGGCCGACCTGGAAGCTGTCGTTGCCGCTGCCGCCGTCGAGAGTGGTGATGGCCGAGTTGTCGTCGCTGGCGAAGTAGTCGTTGCCACCGAGGCCGTAGACCGTGAGGCGTCCGTTGACCGCCGTGTCGTAGCCGATGCGCTCCACGTCGAAGGCATTGGCGGCGAGGGTGCTGACCCCGGTCGGCGCGGCCACCCCGAGGGTGGTGTGCAGCAGGGCGACGAAGGCGGGTCGGTCGGCGCTCTCACCGTCGATGGCGTTCACGCGGCGGAGGAGGAAGAGGTCGTCGACGGGGTAGGAGGTCCCGGGGGCGGAGTAGCCCTCGGTGGCAGAGTTCATGCCGTAGACGTACAGCTCGTCCACGCCGTCGTCCGGGGCGCCGGTGTCGAGGACGTGTGCGACGTAGTTGCGCGAGCTGCCGCGGCTGCCGGAGGTGTGGAAGCGGTAGGTGTCGGTCTCGGCCTGTCCGTCGAGCACCAGGGTGTGGCCGGCGCCCACGTTCATCGTCTGGAGGTACCAGATCGTGAAGTCGTCCTCGCCGTCCGCACCCTTCACCACGGCGAGGCCGGCGGAGCCGTGGATGCGGGTGTCGCTGCCGAGGTGGATGTAGCCGGCGGAGTCCACGCTCGTGCCGCCGGCGACGCCGGTGGGGTCACCGAGCTGGAAGCGGTCGACGTCGGTGTCGCCCCAGATGTTGGTGACGTAGGCGTCCGCCTGCGCGGCCGGGGCGCCGTTGCCGGAGGCGATGTCGCCACGCAGGACGATCGTGGTGCCCCAGTGGGCGTCGCCGTTGCTCCAGTCACCGAAGATGTCGACGGTCGTGCCGGCGAGGATCTGGCTGTTCGGGCTGGTCGTGACGTCGTCGCCGACGCGCAGCAGGACCGAGGTGGTGGCGGCGACACGTCCGCGGGTGACGGTGCGCTCGCCGGTCTCGACGAACCTCACCTTGCCGTCGTGCAGGAGCGAGAGGTCCTCGTCGAGGGTGTCGTGGGCGGCCAGGGTCACACCCGTGCGGAGGTCGCCGTGCGCCCACAACGTCGCGCCCAGGGTGAGGCTGGTGTCACTGACGCCCACGATGCTGTAGTCACCGTCATAGGGAGTGCCGCCGGAGATCCGCAGGGCCGTGCCGACGAGGAACCCGTCGGTGATGAAGCTCCCGGTGCTACGCGTGACGGTGGCGCCGTCGAAGGTCACGGCTCCCGTGGAGGACGACGGTGTCGTGCGCGGAGCCCGGTATGCCGTGGGGTTGGCAGCCGTGGTCTCGCGGACCGTGATGCGCACCTGTCCGTCGAGGGCCTCGGCGAGGACGAGGGAGAGGGCCCCGCGGGTCTCGGTGAGCCAGATGGAACCGTCGGCCTCGAGGCCCACATCTCCGAGGCCCGAGTGCTGGGACTCGATCTCGAGGTCGTTGCCCGTCGCGCCGAGGCTCGCGCCTGCGCCGTTGGCGTCGAGGTCGATGGTGTTGCCATAGACCTGCGCGACGTCGGTGACCCCCGGGGTGGCGTTGCGTGCGTCGACGATGGATCCGGCAACGGTGGCCAGAGAGACGTCGCCCAGGGTGTTGACCTCGAACAGTCGCAGGGTCCCGATGGTCTCGGTGAGGAAGATGCCACGACCTGCCGTCGCAGTGCGGTCGAAGGCCCGCAGGACACCCGTCGTGCCACTTCCGTAGGCGACGTCGATCTCGAGGAAGTTCGTGGCGTCCCCGATCCCGCCACGCCCTTGGTCGGTGTCGCTGCACAGGGGGTCGGCGATCGTTCCGTCGAGGACGAGGCCGCTTCCGGCGCACATGGTGATGTTGCGACCGGACACGTCGGCGACGACGCCGTTCTTCGTGTCACCGACGAGCCCGCCGAGGGCGTCCACGATCCGACCCGGTGCATAGAGGAGGACGTCACTGAGGGTCGAGAGGATCCGGCCGACACGCAGGTCGCCGACGTGCTCGTTGAGGGTGATCCAGCCGTTGGTCAGGACGTCGACGTGACCCGTCGTGAGGACGTCGAGGATGCCGAGGACGTTGATCGTCCTGGGGGAGGCGGCGGTGGGCTGGGCCGCCTCGACGACGATGCTTCCGCCTGCGACGATGCCGGGCAGGACGTAGGGCGCACCGGTGAGGGTGAGGTCGCGCGCCCGGATGTCATAGGTGCTGTCCGTCTGCGCGAGGAACGACCCACCCGCGCCCGAGGCCGGTCGAGCGCAGTCGGCAGGGCACGAGGTGTCGGGAGTGAAGTAGACCCGGTGAACCACGCCGCTGGTGGGGCTGCTGGGCCACTTCGCGAGCACGCCCGAGCTGGCGCCGGTCGGGGTCTCCCGCACACTCGGCTGCAGGAGCAGGTCGGCGTCACCGCCCGTGGTCACGGCGTCGATCAGCACGCTGTAGGCCGTGGCCGTCGCGATGCGCTGGACCCCGAGGATGTCGAGGAAGGCGTCGGCGTCGGCCATGACGGTGAAGCGCTGCACCGGAGTGAGGAAGTGCAGCTGCAGCAGGAGGGTCGCCGTGTCTCCCGGCGTGAGGGTGATCGGGGTCAGTGCGCTGGTGGCGGCCAGCTGGATCCCGGTGCCGTCTGCCGTGGGAATCGCGTAGTAGTAGGCGCCACTGGTGAGGCCGCCGATGGCCGTCGCGCCCGGTGCGGCGTCGTAGCGGACGATCTGGCCGAGGAAGAAGACCATGTCCGGACCGAGGGTGATCGTGTTGTCGGCCACCACGACGCGGCGCGTCTGGAACGTGCTGCCGCGGGGTAGAAGGGCGGAGTCGATGATGTCGACGTTCACCCGCGCGGATGAGGAGCCGACCGAGGCGCCGTCGAGCCGCAGGATGTTGGCCCGGATGAGGGAGTAGTGCCGGGGTGTGCCCGCCACGTCCAGGCTGCCGAGGTGGATGGTGCCACGACCGGCGGTCGACGTGATCGCGCCGGTCGCTGCGAAGACCGACGTCGTGCCGATCGGGTTGTCGATCGTCCCGTTGATCGCGACGGAACCGGTGCCGAGGGCCCGGATGTCGACCAGGGACGGCGCCGAGTCGCCCCTGACGTTGAAGCGGATCGTCACGCTGGCCGAGGTGTCGAGCCACACCAGTGGCTGACGCGTCGACACCATGTGGATGTCGTTGATCTGGATGAGCTTGTTGGACAGGTTCGTGATGAGGACCTGGCTGAGCGTGTCCCTGAAGGTCCAGGTGCCGAGGGCGCCGCTGACAAGGGCCTCGGGGGTGCGCGAGATGGCCGACTGGATCTCGAAGTCCCCGCTGCTCCCGGAGGCGTACGGAGCGCGGAAGACCACGTCACCCGGGCCGGCGTTGCTGATGTCGTTCACCACGATGACCGAGCTCTGGATCGTCTGGCCCTCACCGATCTGGCTGCGGCCCGGGCCGTCGTTGACGGTGACCTCGACGGCAGTGGTGATGGTGCCGTTGGCGTCGACCACGAGTACCGGAGTGCGTCCGGAGAGGATGAGGACGTCGGAGGAGAACGGGACCCGGATCGCGATGTCGAGGTTGGACCCGTCCTCGTCGCCGCTACCGGCCGCGAGCGAGCGCCGTGAGACGTGTCCGTCGGAGCCCGCGAACAACGCGCCGTTCTGGGTGTCGACGTAGAAGGCGAGGTGGTTGGACTGGGCCGACGTCTGCAGGTTCGTGCCACTCGAGGCGCGCGGACCCGGACCGGCCGTGACGAGGGCGCCGGAGGCGCCCGAGACCGTCGAGTCGAGGTTGGTGGTGTTGCGCCCGTCGGCGTCGACGTAGCCGAAGAGGCCGGTGGAGCGGGCGAAGGAGTCCGCGAAGGTGTGGACGAATCCGTAGCGGGTCTGGAGGTCGACACCCTCGTAGCCGGTGATCGCGGCGTTCGCACCGATCGTCACGTTGGTCGTGGCGTCGACCTGCGCCGTGGCGTCGTCGATGCCCTCGCTGTAGAACCCGGCACCGTAGGACTCACTGTTCGCCGTGGCCACGAGGCTGGGCACGAGGGCTCGAAGTGCCACGGTGAGACCGGTGACGTCGGCGGAGGCGCCGATGGCCACCACCGTGGCCGCGCCCTCCATGCCGGAGACGTTGCTGTCACCCACCTTGGTCACTGCGTTGGAACGGCCGTCGGCACCGAAACCGAGTCCGCTGGCTGTCGACTTCTGGGCGCCGTTGACGCTCGTGCTGGCCGTGATCGCGACGTCCTTGCGGGCCACGACGTCGGCGTTGCCCAGGACCGAGGCGCTGGTGAGGAAGTCGATGAGGATCGTGCCGTCCTCCGCGTTCGCGACACCGATGCCGCCGGCGGCCCTCGCGTAGTTGGTGCCGTTGGCGGCGATCGAGGTTGTGGCCGACATCGTGAACGTGGTCGTGATGATCCTCGTGCCGTCACCGATCCAGGCCTGGTTGTCGACCCATGTGCGCAGGAAGGTGTCGGAGCTCCCGACGCCCACGATGCCGCCCGTGTTGTTGCTGGAGTTGGTGCGGGCCAGCGTGCTGGCGATCGTGGTGACCGACACCTGCTTGGCACGCACGGTCGTGGCCGCGACGTAGCCGCGCACCGTGCCCTCGATCACGACGTCGGCGTGGTTGCTGCCCGCTGCGATCGCGCCACCGCCCGACCCGGTCGAGGTGGCTGACGTGACACCGTCCCCGACGCGGGGGAGCACCGTCGCGAGGTTGACGCCGCCGGGACCGACGAGCTGGTGCATGCTGCCGGTGGGGATGCCGCCGGTGAGGTCGATCCGCAGCGTCTGCTCGCCGGTGCTGGGTGTCAGGACCACCGTGGAGCGCAGCGAGTGGGTCGCGATCGACGAGAGGCCGTTGATCGAGAGGGACTGTCGTGTCCCTCCCGTCGGTGCCGACCACAGCTCGAAGCTGTTGCCCGACACGTTGCGCACGTAGTAGGTCTGGCCGTCGACCAGGGTGCCGATGGCGGCCCACGGGGCGGGGGTGAGCTGGTGTGTCGTCCGCACGGGCTGGCTGACCGGCAGGCCGTCAACGATGGTGGTCGTGGTCTTGGTGACGCTGAGCGCGATGACCGGCGAGTCGAAGGTGTCGCTGACCAGGCCGTTGACGAGCCGGCTGACCGTGGCGCTGAGGCTGCTGCCGGCGGCGAACGCCGGGGTGCCCTGCAGAGTGGCCGTCTGGCCGGAGACGCTCGCGATCGTGTAGGTGCCGTTGTATCCGGCGCGGTTGGTGACCGTGATGGTCGTCCCCGTGCCGAAGCCGTCCGTCGCCCAGTCGCGCCCGGACCGGGTGATGGTTGCCGACACGGGAGCACCGCCACCCTGGTATGCCGTGAACGTGAAGTTCTCGACGAGCTGGGTGGCCTTCAGGGTGGCGACGGTCAGCCAGAGTGATCCGCCCGAGACCTGGTCGATGGTGAAGGTGCCGTTGGTCTCTGCGCTGGAGATGATGATCTGCTGGTTGGCGTTGAAGCCGTCGGTGAGCCAGTCACCCGTGAGACGGGTGATCTTCATCCTCGAGCCGTCGAGCGTGTAGACGACCTGGAGGTTGTCGAGCTTGTCGCTGTTCTTCAGCGTGATGGTGGTGGAGGTCGCCGACGCGACGCGGTAGGTCTGGCCGGATGTCAGCCCGCCGATGGTGACGTCGCCCGGCTGCGGGTCGACCAGCGTGTAGACGACGCGGTCCCCGACGACCAGGCCGTGTGCGACGGGGTTGCCATTCGCGTCGAGGAACCAGATGTTGTTGGCGTTGGCATCGTTGATGGGTCGCCCGTCGCTGTCGAACCCCGAGACGTCGACGAGCGAGTTCCCGAACTGGTAGGGCTCGGGGGAGTCGTAGATCACGGCATCGCCGTTGACGAACCCGTGTCCGGCGATGGTGATCGTGCTGGCCCCAGTGTTGACGAACGCGGACGTGGGGTTGAACGTCCCGCCGGCGTTCTCCTTGCCGGAGGCGACAAGTCGGATCGTGTCACCGTCGATCACGACGACGAAGTAGCGGCTGCCCATGTCCAGCCCGCCGACCGTGAGGTCTGGGACCACCCAGTCACCGGTCGCCAAGGAGTGGCCCTGCATGGTGATGGTGTTGTTCTGGATGCCCGAGGCGTCGAAGGTGCCACCGAAGGACAGCTTGTTCGGGTCGACGGTTCCGCCGGACATGACGTTGACGACGCTGTACTGCCGCCGGATCACCACGGTGGAGTCGTTGGGGTCGGTCGACACGCCCGTCAGACCGGGAATGGCGCTTCCGGAGTTGACGTACTCCACGAGGTCACCTGTGCTCAGGCCGTGGTTCTCGACGGTGAGCGCGTTGCCCGTGGACCCGTTCGAGGTGTCGACGCCGTCGACGACGTAGTCGGAGGGGGTGTTGGTGCTCGTGGGCGGCTGGAGCGTCGCCGCCACCGACACGTTGCCGCCCGCAGAGATCGTCGCGGACGTGCCGATGTAGGCGTGGACCACGGGCCGGGAGCTGGCTGTGGAGGCCGATCCACCGAACGCGAGCCCGCCGGTGCTCGTGCCCTTGGTGATCGCGTCGGCCTCCGGTCGGGCCGTGGCTGAGAGGTCGACGTTGTTGACGACCCCGATGACAGCAGATCCGCCGAGGTAGGCCCGGACGTCCGGAGAGGCCGTCGCGTTCGAGGCGTTGCTGGTGTTGGCGAACAGCCCGCCGCTGACCGCCTGGGCGAGTGCGCGTGCGTTGCCGGAGGCGAGGGCGGTGATCGTCAGCGAGCTGGCTCCGTTCGTCGTCCTCGACCCGATGACGCCGCCGAACCACGCCCAGGTGGTCCCAGCGGAGGTCGCTGTGGCGGTGGTGCGGCCCACCCCGACCAGGCCACCGGATCGACCCCCGGACTGAGCGGTCGCGACGGTGGTGGCCGCGGCGTCAAAGGTCACTGCGCCGCTCGCCGTCAACGTCCCGAGGCCAGTGGCAGACACGGTCGGGGTGTGCGTGACCGTCGAGGAGGCGCCACTCGAGGCGGCCAGTCCGCCCGAGGAGGCCTCCGCAGCCGCGGAAGCGGTGCCGGGCGACAGCCCGGGGACCGACGGAACGTTGTAGCGCGCCCTGACGCTGATCCCGCCGGAGGAGGACCGGATGGCGCCGCCACTCAATGATGCCGTGACGACCGGCGTGAGCGTGGTGGTGGCGCTCGATCCGCCGGCCGCCACGGTGCCGTACGAGCCGGCGACGGCCGATGTGCCCGCGGAGGAGCTCAGGATCGCCTCCACCGTGAGAGACCCGACAGAGGTGATGGAACCGCCCACGGTGGCGGAGACGACCGGTGCCTGGGTGACCCGTGCGGTGGGTCCGGCCGCCGCAATCGCGATGAGGGATGCGCTCGTCGACGTGGCGATGGCCGTGACGGTGCTGTCGACATCGCCCGTCGCGGTGACGCCCACCAGGCCACCGATGACGAGGACGGAGGCGTCGCTGACGGTGGCTCGAGCGGCCGTGGTGACCGTGGAGCCCACGAGGGCGCCAGAGGAGCTGACGCTGAACACGCTGCCCACCGACTCGGTCGCCGTGCGTCCGGTGGCCAGTGAGTCGATGGTCTGGGTTGCGTCCACGTCCAGCGCGCCGGCCGCGACGTTGGATCGTGAGATGACTGCATCCACGGTGCTGCCCACCGTGTTCGTGTTGACGACCTGCCCGACTGCGACCGACCCGCTGAGGCCGATGGCGATCGCGAGTGACGACGCAGTCGCATCCGTCTTGAGCTTCGTGGTGTCGGTGGCGCTGACCGTGACTGTGCCGTCGACGTCGACGTCGGAGCGGCGGAAGGTCGTTGCGCCCCCGGGGATCGATGGCGGCACCTCGCTCGCCACGATCCCTGCCTTGACGGCGAAGGCCACCGCGTTGAAGGACACGCTGGCCGAGGCGCCGACGGCGAACGAGATGCCGACCGCGAGCGCGAAGGACGAGGTGTTGACCTGGGACTCCACCATCCTCGTCCCGTTGGTGCGCGGCCCGACCTCGGCCGTCACGCTCAGGCCACCCCGACCGGTGATGTGCGAGCCGGAGACGAGGGCGACGATCCGTGCCGGTGCCGGAGTCCCCAGGACGAAGGCGGGTGAGTAGCCCACGAAGTTCCGCGCCCAGGACGAGCCAGCGGCCACAGCCGCGCCGGCCAGACCGATGCTGAGACTTGTCGACATCGCCGCCACCGTGGCCCGGATCTCGACGAGTTCCGTGGCCGACACCGACACGGTGCCTTGGCTGTCGACCGTGCTGTCGACGATCTGGGCGAGCACGCTGCCAAGGATGACGTTGAGGACGTCGGCTCCCGCGTCACTGAACGAGACAGAGATGATGCCACCGCTGGCCGCGACGGCAGACGCCGAACCGGTGGCGTGGATGGTCGATGTGTCGGTGGCGCCGACCGTCACGCCTCCCGTGCGAGCCACCACCCCGCCGAGGTCATCCGTGGTCGCGGCGTCGCCGTCACCATCAGCATTCCGGATCTCCGCCAGGACCTCGGTGGTGATCTCGTTCTCCGTCACGGACCTGGTGACCGCCCCGCCGACGGAGCCGAGGCCGATCGCTATGGCGAGCCCGGCCGCGCCGGTCGTTGCCGTGATGGTCGAGGTGTTCGCTGCCTTCACCGAGATCGAGGCGGCCCCGATGCCCCTGTCCCCGTCACCATCGATGAGGGCCAGCACCGCGGTGGCGATCCGGTTGCGGGTGGATGCTCCGGCACCGGAGACGCCGAAGCCCACGATCCCACCGGAGGCGGCCACGGCACCGGCCTGCACCTCGGCGGTGATGGTCGACGACCCGGTGGCCCAGACGCTGAGCGCACCGCCGGCGTCGATGCTCGAGTCGGTGATCGACGCCTGAACCAGGCCGCGAGTGCTCTCACGGGTGTCAGTGGTGCTGTTCGGGTCGGCTGAGGGGCGCCAGCCGATGAGGTTGCGGGCGATGGAAACGCCGATCGCGGCACCGATCCCAGCAGCCCCGATGGCTGCGCTGGCGGCGAGCCCGAGCACCAGCGCGGAGATCGTGCCGGACAGCGTGGCGAGGACTGCGACGGCTCCAGCCGAGTGCACGTCACTCGTCGAGATATCGGCCTTCACCCGGGCGAGGATGACGTTGCTCGCGAGGGCACCCGCACCTGCGATGCCGATGCTGACACCCGCCCCGATGGCGACGGCGATCGCGGCGGCCACGGTCGTGGAGACGATGGCGCCGGTGTGGCTGGCGGTCAGCGTGATGTCACCGGCGCGCGACGTGAGCTGTTCGTCGGCCCCGGAGACGAGTGCCTGCACCGTGCTCTCGATGGTGTTCTCTGCCCAGGAGATCGCGATGGCGACCGTCACACTGCCGACGAAGCCGATGGCCGCAGCCACCGCCGCCGCGACGACGGTTGCGGTGATGCTCGACGAGGAGGTGGCTGTCAACGAGATCGACCCGGCCTGGATACCCACGTCGGGTGTGGTGTTCGCGTCGGCCCCGTCACGGCTGCCGTCACCCGAGATCGCGGCCTTGACGTCCTGGCGGATCGTGTTGAGGGCCACCGACCCTGCGCCCGCCACGGCGAGGCCGCCGAAGCCGGCCGCCAGCGCGACCGACACCGTGATGACCGTGGCCAGGATCGCACCGGTCGCGGTGGCACTCAGCGCGAGTGCTCCGACGGCGTCGATGCTCGAGTCCTCGACGGTGGCCCAGACCCGGGCGCCGGTGGGCGTGCCACCGACGAGCTTCCAGGTCTGGGTGTCCTGGTAGTTGATCTTGCGCAGGTCGAGCGGGTCGCTCGCGGACGCCGTGATGGTCTTGCTGCCGATGTACTGGTAGACCCGGCCGTAACCGAACCCGTCGAGCACGGCGACCTTGGTGCCCGTGGTGAGGTTCGAGGTGAGGGTGTCGGTCGACGTGTGCGAGTAGACGTCCGAGTCGGTGAGCGTGGACCCGCCGATCTCGTTCGTGGCGAAGGAGAGGCCGAGGGCCGCCCCGATGCCCACCAGCCCGATGGACACAGCAGCCGCCGCGGCAACCACGATGGAGGTGATGGCGCCCGTGGAGGTCGCCGTGAGGGACACGCCACCGTCGGAGTCGACGTTGCTGCCGGAGATCCGGGCGACGACGTCGGAACCGATGAGGTTGCGGGCGACAGCGCCGCCACCGGAGAAGGCGAGAGCCCCGAGCCCGCCCGCGGCGGCGAGCGCTGCGGCGGCGGTGATGGCCCAGATCGCTCCGGTCTGGCGGGCAAGAAGGTTGATGCCGCCGACCCCCGCGTCGACCAGGGTGTCGGCACCGACGATCTCGGCCCGGACCACGTTGTCGATCGTGTTCTGGGCGTACGACACGGCGATGGCCAGGGCCACCCCTGCCCCCCCGAAGCCCCCGGCGATGGAGGCGGCGCCCGTGATGGCATTGACTGCCGAGCTGTCCGTGGCCGTGAGGGCGATGCCGGACGCCTTGACGCCGGTGGCTCCGTCACCGTCGGTGCCCGCATCGTCACTGTCCCCGATGGAGGCCTCGACGAGGGTCGAGATGGTGTTGATCGCGCTCGACCCGGCTCCGGCAAGGCCGATGCCGGCGATGCCGCCCGAGATGGCGACCGCGACGGCGACGACGATGGCGTCGATGGTCGAGGAGGACACGGCGTCGGCGGTGAGGGCGCCACCAGCGTTGACGCTGGAGTCGCTGATGACGGCCCGGACCTCTGCGGGGCTGTCGTTGCCGCTGACGTCCGTCCCGATGAGGTTCCACGCGAGCGAGGCGCCCAGTGCCGCTCCGAAGGCGGCCCCTGCACTGATCGACACGGCTGCCGCGACGGCGGCGATGATGGCGCGGATTGCGCCCTTCATCTCGGCGTCGAGGTCGACCTTGCCGCTGGCGACCACGTCGCTCGAGGCGATGAGCGCGTTGACCTTGGTGAGGATCGTGTTGATGGCCAGTGCACCAGCACCCGAGATCGCGATGGCGGCAGTGCTGCAACAGCCCAGCGCCACTGCAGCGGCCGCACTGATGGCCTCGATCGTCGCGTCCTCGACCGCGGCGATCGTGATGTCGCCACTCGTGGCCCGGACCGTGTCGTCGGCGTTGCGGACTCCGGCCGTCACGGTGTTCGAGATCGTGTTGGCGGCCAGGGCCACGGAGATGGCGAGGGAGGCGCCGCCGGCGCCGATCGCGATGGCCAGGGATGCTGCACCGGTGACCGCCCGGATGGTGGCGGTGTCGGTGGCGCGCAGGGTCACGCTCGTGGCCGTGATCGCCGCAGCGGGGTTCGGCGGTGCCGGGTTGTGGACCACGCCGTCGCCGGTGATCGTCGCCTCGACCTGCATGGCGATGGAGTTGAGCGTGGCCGCGCCGGCGCCGCTGAGGGAGAAGCCGAAGCCGCCCCCGCTGATGGCCGCTGAGGCCGCGACGACGAGAGCCTCGATGGTGGGGCGAGCCTTCGCCTCCACGGTGAGGGAGCCCTCGGTGGCGACGCTCGACCCGATGAGGCGGGCCCGGACCTGTGCCGGGGTCGACGCCAGGTTGGCCAGCTCCCACGCGGTGCTGTTGCGGAAGTCCTCGGTCCGGAGGTCGATGGGGTGGGTCGTCGTGGCCGTGCGGGTGGGTCCGATGTACCCATAGACGTCGCCCGCTCCGGGTCCGGCGACCACGAGCACCGTGTCACCAGCCACGAGGCTTCCGGTGGTGAGCGTCTCGCCGGTGGTGTGGTCGGCGCTGACAAGGCGCCACTTCGAGGTGTCGAGGAAGTTCTGGCGGTTGAGGTCCACACCGCTCGTGGTGACGCCCCTCCAGGCGTAGACCGCGCCCGCCGCGCCGCCGACCAGTACCCACGTGCCGGTGTCGCTGAAGTTGACGCTGTCGAGGTCAGCCGCCGTGAACGTCCCGATGTAGCGGTAGAGCCGCCCCTCGGACGGGCCGCCGACGATGCGCACGATGAGGCCGGGCAGGAGGTAGACGTCGTTGGCGGAGGTGCCGTCACCGTCGTTGCTCTGCAGGTCCGGGCTGACGTGACCAGCGGTGACCCGCACGGTGCTCGGGTCCGTCCCGCCGACCAGGTCGGCGGTCTCGTTGCTCCGGAAGTCGGCACCGATCACGGTGCGGGTGCCACCGATGACGTTCCTCGCCAGCGAGAGTCCGATGGACACTCCGATGCCCGCCGCACCGGCTCCGATGGCGGCCGAGACCGCGGCGATGAGTGCCTGGATGCTGGAGGTGTCGTCCGCGGTGACGGAGATGGCGCCCTTGGCCGTGAGGCTGCTGTCCTCGACGAGCGCGTTCGTGGCGGTCGTGACCACGTTGGACGCGAAGGCACCGGCACCGCTCACGGCGATCCCGGCATACAGGGATGCAGCGGCGGCCAGGGAAGCGGCGGCGGTGAGAGAGAAGATCCGGCCGGTCTCCTTCGCCGCGACGGTGATCCCGCCGTCCGGCGTCCCGGCGGGAGTGGCGACACCGGAGGTGCCGTTGGCCGTGACCGTCACACTGGTGAGCGAGGCCTCGACGGTGTTCGCCACCTGGTTGAGTGCGATCGCGACACCGATGGAGATGGCTGCCGCGGCGTCTGCGGAGAAGGCCGCCGCGATCGAGGCGGCACCGGCGATGGACGAGATGGTGGAGGTGTCGGTCGCGGTCACCGTCACCGAGTGAGCCGTGATCGGCCGGCGGGTCCCGGCGCCCGCGGGGTCGCCGTCGATCGTGCCCTTGACGTCCACCTTGATCGTGTTCTCGGCATAGACCCCCGCTCCGCCGAAGGCGCCGGCCCCCGAGCCCGAGGCGCCGAAGGCGACGGATCCGGCGAGGACGAGGGAGGTGATGACTGCGCCGTCGGTCGCGCTGACCCGCACCGCCCCACTCGTCGAGGTGACCGGGGAGCCCAGGACGGTGGCGACGATCTGCACCCGGTCGTCGGCGTCGCCACCGGACAGGCTGCTGCCGATGAGGTTGCGTGCGACCGAGATCCCGATGGAGGCGCCGACCCCGGCGCTGCCGCCGGCACCGATGGCGACCGAGAGGGCCGCGATGAGGGCATTGACCGTGCTGGTGTTGGTCGCAAGGACGTCGACGTCGCCCCCTGCCGTGACGCTGGCGTTGGAGATGCGGGCGAGCGTGCGGGCGTTGACGACGTTGAGCGCGATGGCGCCGGCGCCGCTGACGGACAGACCCGCGGTGCCACCGAACGAGGCCGCGATCGACGCGGCCGCCGAGATGGCGTCGATGGTCGCGGTCGTCACGTGGAACAGGCCGTTGACCCTGGTGACGTAGAAGCTTTGTGTCTCGAGCTCGTTGTCACCCCGGACGTTCTGCAGCACGACCTGCCAGAGGCTGCCCGGCTGGAGCGCGTAGACCGAGCGCACGGTGTTGAAGCGGGGGAACTGCCCGAGGATCGTGGCCGCGATGCCGCTCTCCGCGTCGGTCATGAGGTCGTCGAGCTCGGCCGTGCGGATGTCCTCGAGTGCGATGGGCTGGTTGACGTACAGCGTCCCGCCGGATGCCATGACGTCGTAGCGGCGCGCCTCGGTTCCGTCCGAGCGGGCAAAGGTGATGCTCCAGTGGTCCGTGGAGACGGTCGCCACCCCGGTGACGGCATACGGCCTGGTCGTCTTCGCGTCCTGCGTGAGCAGCTTCGAGGCGACGAACCACGCGACGAGGGCCGCGTCCGTGGCCGCGTTGGGCCCACCGGCGCGTGAGGCCAGGCTTGCAGCGGTCACCGCTGCCGGGCGCGTCGACATGGTGGCGTCGAACAGCGTGGCGTCGGTCGAGGTGATGAACAGCTCGCTCCCGTGCAGACGAACCTCGAAGCTGCGTATGCCGCCCCCGCCGCTCTTCGCGAAGGTCACCTTCCACAGACCGCTCGCCTTCGTCACGGACGTGAGCTCGTTGGTGCCGCTGGTGGTGAGCAGCTTGAGGGCTTCGAAACGGCCGACGAGGAAGTCCGCGAGGTCGTCGTCCTCCCTGCTGGCGAGGTCGTCGAGCTGGTTGGCGGTGACACCTGACAGGTCGAAGAGCGGGCGTCCCGAGGTGCCCGACTCGACCTTGACCGCGCCGGCGGAGGTGAGCACCACGTCGTCGAGAGCCGCCACGACGGTGTCGCCGACCTGGTTCCACGCGATGCTCAGGCCGATGGAGACCGCCAGACCGGTCGTGCCGCCGAAGCCGCCGGCGATCGAGGCGGCCCCGGAGAAGGAGCGGATCCCGGAGGTGGACGATGCGCCGATGGAGGCGGAGCCGACGGTGACGGTGTCGCGCTGCCCAGTGGTGGCGGTGGGGTCGCTGACCGAGGCCTCGACGTCGGTCTTGATCCGGTTGCCGGCGAAGGCACCGGCGACGCTGATTCCGATCCCGTTGTCGCCACCGGCGATCCCGACAGCACCGGCCGCGACGAACGCGTCAATGGTCTGGGCAGCGGTCGTGGTGACCAGGAGGGCCCCGCTGGACCAGATCGTCGTGTCGATGATGCGCGCCCGCACCTGGGCCGGGTTGGGGGTGCCGATGAGGAACCCGGAAGCGTCCTCGGCATCCTCGACCTGGATGTCGGGGTCGCCGAAGAGGTCGTAGCCGATGAGGTTGAGGGCGATCGAGGCGCCGATGGCGACGGCAACGCCGTTGTTGCCGATGGCGACGGAGGCGGACACCGCCGCGACGAATGCCTGGATGACGGAGGTGCTCTGTGCCGTCACTGTCACGGCGCCCACGCGGGTCGTCGTGTCGACTCCGAGGAGGGAGCGCTCGATCGAGGAGTTCGTCTTCGTGGTGATGCCGTTGAACGCGATCGCGCCGCCGCCCGACACCGCGAGGGAGGTGCCTCCGCCGCCCGAGAGGGCGATGGCAACGGCAACCGTCAGCGCCCTGATGGTCGCCGAGTCGGTCGCCTTGACAGTGACGGCCGACCCGCCGGTGGTCAGCGAGGTGACGTCGGCGATCCGGGCGGTGACCTCGTTGGCCACCCGGTTGTAGGCCAGGGCGATGCCGACGGCGATGGAGCTGGCGCTGGACGTGCCGATGGCCGCTGCCAGGGCCGCGGCTGCCGAGTTGGAGATGATCTCGGTGTGGTCGTCGGCGGTCACCGTGACGCCGCCGCCCTGGGTCCTGACGCTCGTGGCACCGACGATCTCGGCGACGACCCTCACCGAGACCTTGTTCTCGGTCCACAGGCCGCCTGCACTCACCGACGTCGTGGAACCACCCGCGCCTCCGGTGAAGGAGACTGCCGCCGCCACCACGGTTGCGTGGATCGTGGCGGTGGGCGACGAGGCGCCCACGAATATCCCGCGCTGGGCATCCAGGGCCGACGTCTGGGTGCGCGCCCGGACGGTCGCAGGGGTGGGGCCGCCGTACTCCGCCCATCCGATGAGGTTGCGGGCCACCGAGATCCCGATGGCGATGCCCGTGGCGCCGGCGGAGATGCTGCCGCTGACAGCGATGGAGGCTGCGAGGATCAGCGCGTCGATGGTCGCCGTCTGGGTTGCCGTGACCCGGATCGCACCCAAGGGCGCTGCGGTCGCCCGGGCCGTGACGGTGCTGTTGAGAATCTCGGCGTCAGCGGTCCCGGTGAGGAGGTTGATCGCGCTCGCGCCGCCACCGGCGAAGGAGAGGCTGTTGCCCCCGAAGCCAGCGGCGATGGAGACCGACGTGGCCGTCGAGGTCGCCGTGATCGAGGCACCCTGGGTGGCGCTGACGAGGACGTCACCGTTCTTGGCGTCGAGGTCCGCGACCGCGGTGACGAGGGCGTTCATGGCCACGCCGACGTCGTTGCGGGCGATGCTCACCCCGATGCTCACGCTCTTGGACTGCTGCCCGCTGATGGCGATCGAGATCGTCGGGGCGGTGACGGTCGAGGAGATCGAGGCGGTGTTGGACGCCGTCACGGCCACGCTCGTTCCTGCCTGCACGGAAGGGGAGCCCTCCACGACGGCCTTGACCGTCGTACGAAGCCGGTTCATCGAGACCACGACACCCACGCTCACCGACGTGACGTCCTGGTCGATGCTGCTGGCAATGGAGACCGACGAGGCCTCGACCTCGGAGGTGATCTTCGCCGACGAGGTCGCTGTCACCGCGATGGCGCCTCCGGCGGCGAGGTCGGAGCTCGTGACCCTGGCCTCGGTCCTCGCCGGGCGGTCCTGCTCGGTGTCGATGACATCGCCGACGATGGCCTCGAGGATGTTGAACAGGATGTTCTGCGAGTCGATCCCGACCGTGTTGACGGCGATCGTCACGCCCACGGAGACACCGGCCGAGGTGGTGGAGGTCTTGGTCCGGGCGTCGAGGAGGCTGGTGTTCTGCGCCGTCACCGTGATCGTGTCGTCGGCCGCGGTGCCGGCATCGACCTCCGTGTTGAGGACGGAGGCGAGGGCTCCGCTCAGCACGACGTTGCTCGCCACCGCGAAGTTGACGGCGGTGGAGCTCCCCTCGCCGATGAACCCGCCCCCGCCGACCGAGACCGTGCCGGTCGTGACCGCGCGGATCGTCGCGGACTCGAGGGCCGAGACGAGGACGTCGTCGCCGGCCACGACCTTGGCGTTGGCGATCGTCGCGGCGACGTCCCCGCGCACGTCGTTGCGCACGACCATGCCGCCGACTCCGGTGGCGTCCGCCCCCAGGATGCCCGTGACGTCGATGCCGATGGCGGTGAGGGCATCGAGGGTGTCGCCGAGGATGACCTTCGCCCAGAGCGGCGAGGCGCCGAAGTCCGTTGCCCCCAGGTCGAACGAGGTGGGCGTCGAGCCCGTGAAGACGTAGACGTCGCCGGAGTCGAGACGGACGGCCTCACCCTTGGAGACGAGGCGGGTGCCCGAGTTCGTCGTGTACTGGTAGTCCTCGAGGAGGGTGGTGAGCAGGTCGAGGACGATGTTCATGCCAGCGGTGCTGGAGGCCGACGCGGTGACCTCGACGGTGGACGTGGCGTCGATCCCCGCGCTCTCGTCGGCGGTGACGGCGACTGAGCCGCCGGCCTTGACGAGGTTGGGAACGAGGGTCCAGCTGCTGTTCGTGGTGTAGGACTCTGTGCTGAGGTTGATCGTCGTCGATCCGGTCGGGGGAGCACGGGGTCCGCCGGTCCAGCGGTAGACCACGCCCGGACTCACCGCGACCTGGTCGCCGTTCTGGAGGGTCGTCGGCCGGTCGCTCCTGGAGTACGTGTGTGTCGTGTCGCCTCCGCTGAAGAGGATCTGGGAGCGGGTCATGAGGTTGACCATGTTGCTCGCGACGAGGAAGCCGAGGGCGAAGGCCTCCGCCTTGGTGAACGTCACGACCACGCTGGAGGAAGCGTTGCTGGCCTGCGCCGTGACGGACCCTTCGTTCGTGGCGTTGACCCGGACATCCCCGAAGGCGTTGACGGTCGTGTCGACGAGCTGGGCGATGATCTCGGCGGGGTTGTTGTTGTCGAACGCCTCGGCCACCAGCGGGTCGCCGAGGATGGCGTCGACGGTGTTGAAGAGGAAGTTCTGGGTCTTCCACCCAATGGTGTTGAAGGCCAGGGTCAGACCGTAGGAGTCGCCTTCGGACTGGATGCTCGCGAGGGTCTCGGCATCGATCTGCGTGAGGCCGTCCGCGACGACGACCACGTCGCCGCTGGTGGTCACGATGTCCGACCGCAGGACCTCTGCGATGACACTGGACTGGATGACGTTGGTGGCGATGACCGCTCCGACGGCGATCGAGTCACCCTCTCCACCCCACGACTGACCGCCTGAGGAGGTCACGTCGACGTCGGTGCGTGCGCGGATGACCGCCATGGAGCGGGCCGCGACCTCCACCGATGCCGCAGTGAGGTCCAGGTCGGTGATGGCCGCGTGGGTGGTGCTACGGACGTCGTTGAGGACGAGGACGACGCCGACGGCCTTGGAGTCGGATTCATCGATGTTGATGCCCGGCACGATGCTGGTGAGCGGGTTGGGCTTCCAGTAGCCGAGGTCGCCGTAGTTCTGGGTGCCGAGGTCGACGAGGACACCGTCATCGTCGCCGAGCCAGGTGTAGACGTCGCCCGGCGTGCCCGCCAGCTTCCGCCAGAGAGTGGTGTCGGTGTAGTCCTGCAGCGTCAGGTCGACCACGTCGTCCTCGTCGCTCAGGTCGACGCTCGGGCCGAGGTACTCGTAGATCGCGTCGTCCTCACCGCCGACGACAACCCACGGACCAGTGGAGTAGACCTGCGAGCCCAGGTCGATGCGGGCGTTGGGGCCGGTGTAGCGGTAGAGCGTCCCGTCGACGTCGACGACCTCTCCCGTGAGCACCAGTCGGCGACCGGAGTTCTGGGTGAAGCGCGCCTCGCCGTATCCCGCAGCCACACTGACCTTCTGGCCGTTCTCGAGTGCGACCTCGCCGTCGTCCGTCGACCAGTCGGTGTCGACGTAGCCGTCGGCGATCTTCACCGTGCTGCCGAAGACGAGCCGGACCTCACCCTCGCTGGAGAGGAAGTCGGCCGGCAGGGTTCCGGTGATGCTCTGCTGGAGGATGCTCAGTCCACCATCGTTGGTGGTCGTCGAGGAGGAGACCAGCTTGATGTTGGAGTAGACGCCCGACGAGTCGGTGGCGGTGACCACCACGGCGCCGTCCGCATCGATCTCACGCGTGGTCCGGCTGGCATCGCGGGTCGTGAACCCGACGAGGGCTGATGCTGCGCTCGCGACCTTGTTGCTCGCCAGCAGGCCGCCGCCGGCGGAACCCGAGGCGCCGAACAGGGCCGAGGCCTGTGAGATCGCCGTGTTGGAGACGGTGGCGTTGAGCTGCGCCGAGTTGTCGGCCACGACGCGCAGGTCGCCGGTGAGGACCACCGTCGTGTCCCAGAGCTTCGCGCTGGTCGAGGCCGGGTCCATCCCCTTGAAGGCGGTGGCGAGCAACGGGTCGCCGAGCACGGCGTCGATGATGTTGAAGAGCAGGTTCTGCGCCTTCCACCCGACCGTGTTGAACGCGATGGTCACCGAAGCCGAGTCCTCGCCGGAGGTGGCTGAGGTCTCGATGCGGGCGTCGATCCCGGAGGTCGACTTCGCGTCGATGGCGAGCGCAGCCGCGGTGATTCGGCTGTCGTCGACGAGGGCGGTGGTGTGCGCCAGGACGACGTTGGTCACGAGCTGCCCGGTGTAGGCATACACGTCGGGGCCGTCCTCGGGTGTGGCGCCGTTGCCGATCGAGCTGCCCCCGAGGGCCGAGACGTTGACGAGCGCCAGCACCTTGAGCAGGGCGTTCTGCAGCGCGGAGACGGTGAGAGTGCCACCCGACGCCGTGACGACCGCGTGATCGACCGTGGCGTGCACCTCGCTGCGCAGGTCGTTGTAGAGCACGATGATGCCGACGCCGCGGGCCTCGGAGGCGGTGAAGTTCAGGTTGGCGAACCCGGTGATTCCCGGGAAGAGGCTCTCGAGGCTGCCGTCGGTGGCGAGCACCTTCGTCCAGCCGTGCGCGAGGTCATAGACCTGGACGCCGAGGTCGAGCTCACCACCCAGCCCGGTGCGCTTGTAGACGGCACCGACCTGGCCGCCACCGGCATAGGCACCACCGAGCCGGACCTTGTCACCGGTCTTGATGTCCCGGGTGCCCGACGCCGTCGTGTAGTCGTAGTCGCCGGGGATGAGGATGCTGTTGGCGATGTCGACCAGGCCACCGACGGTGTTGGCGACGGTGACGTCCTGGATGACCGTGCTGTGTGCGTCGATGGTTCCGTTGTCAGCGGCGCTCACGGCGATGTTGCGGCCGGCGGAGACCGTGCCGCGAGCGGGACCGGTGAAGGTGACCGTCGCGATGGCCTCGCCGTTGACCTTGTTGCTCGCGATGATGTAGCCGCCGGCTGCACCGCTGGCGCCGTAGCCGTTGGCCTTCTTGCCCTCGGGCTTCTTCTTCTTGTCGTAGTCCGCCTTCTGGCTGGCCCCGGGGAAGACGATGTCGACGACGCCGTCGACCGTGTTGTCGTTGGAGGACACCGCGATGAGCTCGGAGCGGGAGGTCGCGGTGACGGTGATGTCACGTCCGGCCCGCAGGGGACTGTCGGTGACGATGGCGTGGGCTCGCGCCGGGTCGAGCCCGTTGAAGACACCCTCCGAGAGGACGGGTTGGCCCAGGATCGCCTCGATGGCGTTGAAGAGGAAGTTCGAGGTCTTCCAGCCGATGGAGTTGAACGCCACGATGACCGTCTGCGAGTCCCACGTCTCGGTCGAGCTCGACGCGGTGGCATCGAGCCGGGCCGCCAGCACGGCGGTGACGACGATGTCGCCGCCGGCCGTGAGTGGGCTCTTGGTCACCAGGGCGTCCGCGCTGGCGAGGATGAGGTTGGTGACGAGGATGGCACCCTTGGCGCCGAACGCCGAGACGACGCTGTCGTCAAAGGCGGTGATGTATGCCGTGTCGCTGGCCGAGACGGTGATGCCACCGTCGGCGTGGATCACGGAGTTCGTGACCCGGGCCGTGACGGCGCTGCGCACGTCGTTGAGGTCGACGAGGCCGTAGTAGCTCTGCGCGTCTCCGGTGGCGCCGTCCTTGTCGAAGATCAGCCCGGCACTGCCGACGAGCGCGTAGCCCAACGAGTCAGTGATGACCGTTGTCGGCGTGAGCTCCTTCCAGAGCTCGAAGTCCGCGTAGTCCTGCTCGTCGAGCTGGAGGTCGGTGAAGGTGTCCAGGCCCATGTACTGGTAGGTCTTGCCGGAGGTGTCGTCGGTCTCACCGTCACCGTCGAGGTCGTAGTCGTCGGCCACGCGCACGCGGGTGCCGAACTTCACCGGGACCGAGCCGCTGTTGCTGGTGTAGGCGTAGTCGTCGATCGTGTCGCTGGCCCACTGGTTGATGAGGCCGGCGCTCCCGTCGTTCGTCGGCGCCACGTCGGCCACCATCGCGGTCGTGGACTCGATCTCGGAGTCGTCGCTCGCGATGATGGAGGCGTTGCCTCCGGCGGTCACCGTACTGGTGCTGACCGACGCCGTGGCCGAGCTCGCGATCTTGGTGCTCGCCACGACCGCGCCCATGCTCGTGCCGGCGGCTCCGAACATTGCGGCGGGCGCCGACGTGGCGTCGTTGCCGACCTCGGAGCTGACGAGCGCGGCGTTGACGGCCGAGACCATGACGGATCCAGTGGCGACCAACGTGGAGTTGGTGACCGTCGCGTCGGTGTTGGCCGGGTCGGTCCCGTCAAAGGCCTGGCCCAGCACGGGGCCACCGATGATGGCGTCGAGGGCGGCGAAGAAGAGGTTCGTCGCCTTCCACCCGATGGTGGTGAGGGCGACCACGACTCCGACGGAGTCGGCGCCCGAGATGGCCGCCGCGTTGGTGATGGCGTCGATCTGGGTGAGGTTCTGGGCGTCGACCGCGATGTCACCGCCGGTCGAAGTGAGGTCGGAGTCCACGACGGCTGCGCTCAGGTGGCTGATGATCCGGTTGGTCGCGATGGAGGCGCCCACCGCCATCGACGTGCCCTGGCCGTTGAAGGAGCTTCCGCCCGACGACGATGAGGTGGAGTCGACCGTGGCCCGCACTACACCCTGACCGCGAGCCAGCACGGCCACGGAGGCGCCGGTGACGGTGGACCCGTTGCTGATCGACGCATTCACGAGGGTGCGCAGGTCGTTGAGGACGACGGCCCCGCCCAGGCCCATCGAGTCGGAGTTCGTGACGTTCCAGTTCTCCGGCAGGGGAGTGGCCTCGGGGACCGGCTTCCACCAGCCGAGGTCGGCGTAGTTCGCGGTGCCGAGGTCGACGAGCGACTCGTCGGGACCCATCCACTCGTAGGTGGTCCCCGCAGCGCCGCCGATCTCCTCCCACAGGCTCCCGTCGCCGTAGTCGGTGCTGTTGAGGTCGAGCTCGGCAGCGGCGGTGCCGAGGTAGCGGTAGACGCTGCCCGGGGTGCCGGAGACGGGCGCCCAGCGCGAGGCCACGCGGTAGTCCTGGACCGACAGGTCAAGGCGCGCGTTGGGTCCGAGGTAGCGGTAGGACCGACCCCCGTCACCACCGGGCAGGTAGCCGTCCGCGACCGTGACGACGTCGCCGAAGGTGAGCAGGCGGATGCCGGAGTCGGTGGTGAGCCGTCCCTCGCCGTAGCGGTCCCCGACCTCGACCGCGTCGCCCGGGGCGACCGTCACGACCTGGGTGCCGTCAACCTCGGCCGTGGCGACAGCGGAGCCGAAGTCCGCAGCGAGCTGGACCAGGTCACCGAAGTGCAGGGTCTGGCTGCCCTCGTTGCTCATCCAGTCGGGAGTGACGGACTGGCTGCCCAGTGCGCTGTTGATGATGCTTGCGCCACCGTTGTTGGTGCTCGCCGACGAGATGACGATCTTGGTGTTCGAGAAGATGCTCGTGTCGTCCACCGCGTGCACGAGCACAGCGCCACCGGCGGTGACCGTCGAGTCGGCCACGGTGGCCGTGGCCGCGCTCGAGGCCTTGTTGCTCACGAGGATGCCGCCGAAGCTCTTGCCGGTGGCGTTGAAGAGGGCGCTCGCGGTGGAGTCGGCCGCGTTGGACACCGTGGCGTTGAGGCGGGTCGCGTTGTCGGCCCGGACCGTCACGTCACCGTCCGCGGAGATGGCCGAGCCGGTCACGGTGGCCTTCGCCTCCGCGACGTCGTTGCCGTTGAACGCGTCCGAGAGCAGTGGGTCTCCCAGGAGCGCGTCGATCGCGTTGAAGAAGATGTTCTGGCTCTTCCACCCGATCGAGTTGAACGCCAGCACCAACGCCCCGGCGGTTGCACCGCTCGTCGTCGTTGCCATGACGGTGGCGTCGAGGCCGGAGCTCATCACGGCCTCGACGAGCACGCTCACGGCGTCCACGGCGGAGTCGTCGATGGCAGCCACGGCATCCGCAAGGACGGTGTTCGTCGCCGCAATGACGTTGGCGGCAAGGACGTCGCCGGTGCCGTAGAAGCTGCCGCCGGAGGCGTTGACGTTGGTCATCACGTCCGCGACGACCTCGGCATCGAGCACCGCGCGCACGCTCACGCTGCCGCCGGCGACGACCAGGGTCGAGTCGAGGCGAGCGGTGCTGGTGGAGCGGAGGTCGTTGTCGTTGACGAGCACCCCGATCGCGCGGGCGTCGGAGGCCAGGACATTGAGGCCCCCGAACTCGGTGATGCCAGGCAGCAGGTTCTCCAGCCCGGTCACGTCGGTGGCGGGGTGGACCTCGAGCCAGCTGGCGGTGCCGTAGTCGGTCGATCCCAGGGTGAACGTCATCGGTGACGCACCCACGAACTGGTAGATACCGCCCGGGGTGCCGCCCCCGGCATACGACGACCCGAGTCGCACGCGGTCGCCCGAGACGAGCGATCGGGTGCCGGACGCGGTCGTGTACGTGTAGCCGTTCGGGAAGAGCAGCGAGTTCACGGCCGAGAGGATGGCCCCGGTGGAGCTCAAGGAGGTCGCGGACTGGACGACCGTGCTGTGCGAGATGATCGCCGACCGGTCGATCGCCTCGACGAGGACGTCTCCAGCAGCCGTGACCGTGCCGCCGGTGATGGTGGCGACTGCTCCGCCCGAGACCTTGTTGGAGGCGACGACGCCGCCGACGCTCAGGCCGGCCTTGCCGAACCCGCCCACCTTGGGTGCCGGGGCGCCCTTGCCGCCGCTGCGGTCGATGAAGATGGGGGCGCCCGAGCCGGAGATGTTCTCGTTGCCCACGAGCGCGTCCAGCTGGAGCTCGTCGTATGCCGTCACGCTGAAGTTTCCGGCCGCGTCCAGGACGCTGCCGGTCACCGTCGCGGACGCCATGGCCGGGGTCTCGCCGCGGAAGGCCTGTGAGATCGGGGTGGCCCCGAGCACGGCCTCGACGAGGTTGAACAGGACGTTGCTCGGCTGCCAGCCGACGGAGTTGAAGGCCAGGACGACGCTCTTGCCCTCGATGCCCCAGATCGTCGACACCGCGTGGGCCGTGAGTGCGGCGGCGTTGCGTGCGGTGACCGTGATGTCGCCCGTGGTCGTCGTGACGTTGCTGTTCGTGATGCTCGCCGAGGCAGTGGCCAGGAGCACGTTGGTCGTGACGATGCCGCCGGTCCCGCTGACCTCCATCGCGCTGTCGTCCGCGGCCCAGAGCGAAGCGGCCTCCTCGGCGCTGACGAGGACCGCTCCGGCGGCCGCGACGGTCGTGCCGGCGATGCTCGCCGTCGTGCTCGAGGAGAGGAGGGAGAAGGCGAGGAGGGCGTAGTAGCTCTGCGCGGTGCCGTTGAGGGGCTTGCCGGTCACCTTGCTGGCGATGGTGAGAGCGGCGAGGCTCATCTGCTGCGTCACGAGGACGGTGGGCGTGACTTCCTTCCACAGCTCGAAGTCGCCGTAGTCCTGGCCCCCCAGGTCGATGCCGGTCCCCGGGCCCCCGTCGACGCCCATGTAGCGGAAGATCTTGCCCGCCGCGTCGGTGCTCCAGTCGTCGGCGACGCGGACCAGGTCCCCGAAGGCCACGCGCTGGGTGCCGCTGCGGCTCGTGAACCGGTAGTCGTCGAGGACGGATCCCGCCCAGTTGTTGATGATGCCCGCCCCGGCATCGTTGCTCTTGCTGACCGCCCCGTAGATCGAGGTCGTGGCCTCGATGTCGCTGCGGTCCGCCGACGCCACGGTGACCGAGCCACCTGCGCCGACCGTGCTCACCAGCCGCCACATCACGTTGCTGGCGTAGTGCTGCACGCTGTCGCTGAGGCTGACTGGGGGTCCTCGAGGCGCACCGACGAACTCGTAGACGGTCCAGGGGTTGAGGCGCACGCGGTCCCCGATGACGAGGGAGCCGCTTCCGGTGGGGGTGCGGTCGCTGGGCCGGGCGCCGTTCTTGACGCTGCTCGAGACCACGGTCTCGATCCGGTTGCTGGACAGGACGCCGGCGACAGCCAGACCGCTGGCCCCGAAGATCGCTGCGGGTGCGGAGGTGGCGTTGTTGGTCACGGTGGAGCGCACCTGTGCCACGGATGTCGCGCGGACCTCGACGTCGCGACCGGCCGTGATGCGGCTGTCGACGATCTGGGCGATGGCGCCCACGGGGTCCTTGCCGGAGTAGGCGGAGTTGATCGCGGTACTGCCGACGAGGGCGTCCACGGCGGCGAAGAAGAGGTTGGTCGGCTTCCAGCCGATGGTGTTGAGGGCAAGGACGATGGAGATCGACTGCGCGCCGGAGGACATCACCGAGGCGTTGAGTGCCTCGACGACGGAGGTGTTCGAGGCGAGCACGCGCAGGTCGCGCGCGGTGACGTCGCTGTCGCCGACGGTTGCGGTGGCGCTGCCGAGCACGCGGTTCGTGGCGATGATCCCGCCGGCGGCGAGTGAGCGTCCCTGGCCAGTGATGGAGCTGCCACCCGAGGACGACGCGGTGACGTCGACGTCGGAGCGGATGACTCCGGACTGGAGCGCCTCGACCAGCACGTCGCGGGCTGTGACGAGCATCCCGGTGATGGCGGCCGTGGAGTCGCTTCGCACGTCGTTGAGCACGATGACCGCGCCGAGTGCGGCCGAGCGGGACTGCGTGACGTTGAAGCCGGCGGGCAGCACACTCGTCACCGGCACCTTGCGCCAGGAGCCGAGGTCGGCGTAGTCCTGCGCACGCAGGTCGAGGGCGATGGTGCCCGTTCCTGCACCCACCGGTCCGAGGTACTCGTAGACGGTGCCCACCTCACCCGCGAGCATCGTCCAGAGCGTCGAGTCGCCGTAGTTCGTGCTGTTGAGGTCGAGGGTGGCCGCCGTTCCCGTGTAGCGGTAGACCGCTCCTGGGGTGCCGCCCACGAGCGCCCAACGGCTCCTGTCGGTGAAGTTCTGGCTGCCGAGGTCGGTGCGCGCGCTGCTCCCGATGTAGCGGTAGGTCGCGCCCACGATCCCGGGCTTGGCGTGGCCGTCCGCGACGGTGACGACGTCGCCGAGGCGCAGCAGCCGTATGCCGGAGGCGCTCGTGAGCCGACCGGTTCCGTATGCCGTGTCGAGGGCGACGACCTTGCCGGTCGCCAGGGTCGTCTGGTTGGGCCCGTTTGTCCCAGCCACGTAGTCGGCCGCGCCGAAGCCGTCGGCGATGCGGACCCGGTCGCGGAAGGCCACGGCGGTGGTGGTCCCGGCGGCGGCGTCTGCCGTCGTGTGGTCGGCCGCGAGGGAGGCGTACTGCGACTGGCCGATGACGAGGTGGGAGCCACCGTCGGATGTGGTGACCGAGCTCGAGACGACCTTGACGTTGGCGTAGATGCCGGCAGCGCTGGTGGCGCGGACGGTGAGGTCGCCGCTGGCGTGGAGCTCACTGGCCGGTGCCCAGTCCGGGTTGCCAGCGAACGTGATGCCGCCGAGGTCGACCGCACTGCGGTTCGCTCCGAGGTAGCGCATGCTCCGTCCGACACCGATCCGCACCAGCTGGCCGTGGAGGAGGGTGGCCGAGGTCTCGGAGGCCAGGTGGTCGGCGGCTGCCTGGACAAGGGCCTCGGCCCGGGCGAGGACCTTGTTGGAGGCGATGACGGCGCTGGCTCCGGCGGAGGCCGATCCGAAGATGTTGGCCGAGGTCGTCTGCGCGGCGTTGCTCACCGTCGCGTTGACCAGCGGGCTGGCGACGGCCTCGACGGTGACATCGCCGTTGGCGTCGACCACGCTGTTGCGGATGACGGCGGCGACGACGAACGGCTTGGCGGCGGTCCCCGCGATGTCGGCGTCGATCAGGGCACTGAAGACGGAGAGGGCGAGGTCGCTGATCGTGTAGCCGATGAAGTTCACGGCGACGCTGGCGCCGATGGAGAGCCCGGCGCCGAACGCCGACAGCGGGCTGCCGCCGGCCTTGCTGGTGGCACTGAGCTGGCTGGTGGCGTCGACCACGGCTCCGCTGCCGTCGGCCCGGACCGCGATGTCGTCACCGGTGACGGTGCTGTCGACGACCGACGCGCGGGCTCCGCCTGCCAGGGCGTTGACCGACAGCGTGGCCGCGAGGGCCACTGCACCGGCGAGTGCTGGGGCCGAGGAGACCTGCACGATCGTGGTCTCGACCCGGGACCGGAGGCTGGGAGCCGAGGTGGCCAGCACCGACACGCCGCCCGTGGCGTCGACGGTGCTGTCGACGACCTCGGCGGTGACCGGCAGGTCCATGCGGTTGTCGGCCCGGGTGGCCGCGATGGTGATGAGCGCGGTGCCGGGGGTGACGGCCGTGCCGGCAGAGACGGCCTCGAGGGCGGAGCGGTCGGTGGCAGCCACGAGGACCGTGCCGCTCGTCACGCGCGAGTCCCTGATGGCTGCTGCGACGAGTCCGGCCAGGACGTTGACGGCGACCTTGGCCGCGGCCCGCTGCACGGTGTCGCCCGAGGCGCTGACGGCGACCGAGCCCGCCTGTACCTGAGCACCGGTGATCGAGGCCATCACGTTGCTCGTGGCGTCCTGGTGAACCGTGCCGAACAGCTCGGAGAGGATCGCGCTGTCGACGAGGCCGGTGTTCCTGGCGGAGACCGTCAGGACGCCACCGGCGCTGACGGTGTCGGCTCCAGCCGCGCCGCCGATGGTCGCGCCGGTCGTGCGACTGAGGTCGACGTCGACCCCGATGCGGTTGAAGGCCTGGATGATCGCGGAGGGGCTGCTCGTGTCGGTGACCGCGATGGCCACGGTGACGTCGTCGAGCGCCGACACCGCGAGGTCGCCGGTCGAGATGATGTGGGCCCCGCCCGTCACGGCCGCACGGGTGACGTTGGCGCCGGACAGGCTGACGGAGCCGCCCGAGTCGGCGTCTGCCCTGAAGGTGAACGTCGTGTCGGTGCGTGCGCCCAGCGTGACCTTCGACGCCGTGACCGTCGTCGCCGACCCGCGGACGTCGACCGTCGCGCTCGAGCCGAAGCCCTGGGTCAGTGCGGGCGCCACGGGGAGACCGCTCGCGTCACCCGAGTTGGTCGTGTGAGCGGTGAGTGAGACCTCACCTGTCGCGGTGATGGAGCCCGCCACATCGATGTTGGCGGAGAGCGTCCCGAGCCCGGAAGCAGGGTCGTTGGCGTCGGCCGCCTGGAAGTCCACCGATCCCGCAGTGACGGAGCCGGCGGAGGTCACCGTGATGAGCTCGGCGAGGATCCTCAGCAGGATGTCGCCCACGTTGAGGGCACTCGAGATGGTGACCGAGTCACGGCCGTTCCCGCCCTGGATGGTCAGGGAGCTGGTGGGTCGCGCGAACGACGAGTCGGTGAACGTCCCGCTCGTCGAGCGCAGGCGCAGGTTGCCAGCCGTGCCCGGGTCGTTCTCGAGCACCGCTGCGTCGTCACCGTCGCCGAGGTCGTAGACCGCCTCGCTCATCGAGCCCGTGTTGCCCAGTGGTGCGGTCTGGAGCACGAGGCCGGTCGCTGACATGGTCTGCATGAGCGGTGCCGCGGACTCATCCGCGGACGTCGGTGCGGTCGGCTCCTCGGTCGGTGCGGCCGGCTCCTCGACGGGCGCCGCTGGCGCCTCGGCCGGCTTCTCGAGCGTGCTGGGCTCGGCGACGGCGGTGGCGGGTTCTTCGGTGGTGGGGTCCGAAGCCGGAGCGGCCGGCTCCACCGCAGCCGGGGCCGGGGGTTCCTCGCTCGTGGGTGGCTCGGCCACTGGGGCGGGCGTCGCTTCGGCCGTCGTCGCCGGGTCCTCGACGGGGGCCGGCTCGTCGGTGGCGACCGTGGCGGGCGGGGTCTGCGTCGCTGCGACTGGGGTCGCGCCGGAGGGCTCCGCGGCGGTCGTCGCAGGTTGCTGCGTGGTGGCAGTGTCCGCAGCGGTGTCCGTGGTGCTGGCGCCGTCGGCGGTGCTGGCGGTGTCGGTCGTGCTGGCGTCGAGGTGCAGGGCGAACGGCTTGCCGGCGCGCGTCCCGAGAGGCCGGGTGGTGTCGGGCGTCTTGGCCGCGTTCCGCACCCTGGTGCCGGGGCGCAGTTCGGCACCCATGAGCTCTGCGTGCGTGGGCTTGACGTCGTCGAGGCCGACGATGTGACCCATCTCGTGGGACAGGACGCTGAGGAGGTCCATCTTGCCGTGGGCGGGGGACAGCTCTGGGGCGAGGCCGTTGGCGAACTCCTCGTCCTTGCTGGGGCTCAGGTCGACGAACCAGCCCGCCCCGCCGGCGTCTGTGTCGAGATACACCGTTGTCCCCATGGCGACGGCCGTGAGCTTGTCGGGGAGGTCCAGGAGTCGCAGCCTGACGTCCTTGATGAGGCGGCTCTGCTGGGTGGGGAACGATGCGGCAGCCTCGTCCAGGATCGCCGCCGCGAGACGGTCCGTCGGGCTCACGCTCGGCTGGTCCACGGCCGGTCCTGCCGGGACAGGGGCGGCAACGGCGGACGGGGCGTAGGCGAAGGTGGTGATCGCCATGGCAAGAGAGGTCAGGGTCGCGACGGCGCGCGGGAGAGGTGAGAATCGCTCGCCCGATCTCCGTACCGCGCTCATGGATTTCTTTTCCCTGTGGGCATCTCGACGACGCCAGAAATCCTGAACGTAGCGGCATGTCCTCCCCGCGATAACCCTCCCAACGTGCTATGCACCAGATAGTCATGCGGTCGCTCCCCGCAGGCGGGCGCGTCATGATCCGACTCCTTCCAAGCGATCGAGCGAGCTGCTTGTGCCCTTCGACCAAGCACGCGAGAAAGCCTGTCCTGCAACGCTTCGAGGCCGGTCGACCCGGCAGATCGGCCGGGCTCCGTGAACCCACGATTGACCGGTCGCAAACTAACTAGTCATGACGGTCTAGTACTGATGAGTCACATGTCCGCGAAGATGACCATGCCCGTCCCGGAGGTCCGCATCGGGCCACCAGGCCGTCGAGGCGCTACTGGAGAGGGGCGGTCGCCCTCGCTGTGGAGTCTCGATCGACCGACAGCGCGATACCCTCCGAGCCCACGCAACTACGTCCGGGAGGCCACGTGCTCTTCGACCGGCCCTGCGCCCGCGAGCCCGGGGATCGGGCATCGTGAAAGCGAAGCTGAGGAGTGTCGCGCGGCGCTTCTGGGCGGTGCCGCTGCTCTTCGCCATCGGTGCGACCCTGCTCGCCCTCGGCGTGACCGCCATCGACGAGTCGCTCGACACCTCCCTCCGTCTGCCCTTCTTGTTCTCGGGTGGACCCGAGGGGGCACGCGCGCTGCTGGCGGCGATCATCACGTCGATGATCTCTTTCACCGGTCTGGTCTTCTCGATCACGGTCGTGGTGCTGCAGCTCACGAGCAGCCAGTTCTCCCCGCGGGTGTTGCGCTCGTTCCTCGAGGACCGTTTCAACCAGGTCGCGCTCGGTGTCTTCGTGGCGACCTTCGTCTACGGTCTCGTGGTCCTGCGCAGCGTGCGCGGGACCGCTCAGGTCGACCCGTTCGTCCCCCAGTTCGCCGTCGCGCTCGCGTTCGTGCTCGTCCTGGTGTCGGTGCTGGTGTTCCTCAGCTACATCAACCACATCGCGCAGTCGATCCGGGCCGCCACGATCCTGTCGAACATCTCCGACGAGACCCGTGCCCTCATCGACGACCGCTTTCCGGCCGACTCGCAACCGGAACCCTGGCTCAGTGCCGGTGACGGGCCGTCCCGGGTGATCTCTGCCGAGGACCCGGGTGTCGTGGAGTGGATCGACGACACGGCGCTCGCCCGTGCCGCAGAGCGAGCAGAGGTGTCGATCGAGATGCTGCGCGCCGTGGGGGAGTTCGTCGCGACGGGTGCGCCGCTCGCACGCGTGCATGGACGAGCGCAGTTCGACGACGGGCGTCTGCATGCCACCGTGCGCGTGGGCCGCGAGCGCACGATGGACCAGGACGTCGGGTTCGGCCTGCGACAGCTCGTCGACATCGCCGAGCGCGCACTCTCTCCGGGTGTCAACGACCCCACGACGGCGGTGCAGGCGCTGGACCACCTGCACGACATCGTTCGCCGACTCGCCACCCGCGCGCTTCCGCCACGGCAACGCGTCACCGATGAGGGGCGACTTCTCCTGTCCGTGCCCCAGCCGGACTTCGCTGACTACCTCGCCCTGGCGTTCGACGAGATCGCTCACTGGGGCAGGGACAGCCCGCGGATCGAGCGACGCATCGAGATCGCGCTCCGTGACCTCGAGGTCGCAGCTCGACCCGAGCACAGAGGGGCCGTCACCGACGCCATCGCCCGACACCGGTGCGCGGCTCCATCCTCGACGCTGGACGCGCTGTCGCCCTCCGACAGCGGGCTGCGCTGACGCCAGGCGGGCCACCGGCAACGCGAGGCAGCCTCACGAACGGGCGTACGGTCGAGGCATGAACTTCCGATACCTCGGCAACAGCGGGATGAAGATCTCCGAGATCACCTACGGCAACTGGCTGACCCACGGCTCGCAGGTCGAGAACGACGTCGCGACCCAGTGCGTACGCGCCGCCCTCGATGCGGGGATCAGCACCTTCGACACCGCTGACGCGTACGCCAACACCAAGGCCGAGACCGTCCTCGGCGACGCGCTCAAGGGCGAGCGCCGCGAGAGTCTGGAGATCTTCACCAAGGTCTACTGGCCCACCGGCCCGGGCGGCAAGAACGACACCGGGCTCTCACGCAAGCACATCATGGAGTCGATCAACGGCTCCCTCACCCGCCTGCAGACGGACTACGTCGACCTCTACCAGGCCCACCGCTACGACACGGAGACCCCGCTCGAGGAGACGATGACGGCGTTCGCCGACGTCGTCCGCCAGGGCAAGGCGCTCTACATCGGCGTCAGCGAGTGGACCGCCGAGCAGATCCGCGAGGGCCACCGACTCGCGAAGGAGCTGAACATCCAGCTCATCTCGAGCCAGCCGCAGTACTCCATGCTGTGGCGCGTCATCGAGGGCGAGGTCGTGCCGGCGTGCGAGGAGCTCGGCATCAGCCAGATCGTGTGGAGCCCGATCGCGCAGGGCGTCCTGACCGGCAAGTACCAGCCCGGGCAGCAGCCGCCCGAGGGTTCGCGCGCCGCCGACGAGAAGGGCGGCGCCAACATGATCAAGCGCTTCATGAACGACGACGTCCTGACCCGCGTCCAGGCCCTCCAGCCGGTGGCGGATGATGCGGGTCTGACGATGGCTCAGCTCGCGGTCGCCTGGGTGCTGCAGAACCAGAACGTCGCCGCTGCGCTGGTCGGGGCGTCACGGCCCGAGCAGGTGGGCGAGAACGTCAAGGCCGCCGGTGTGAAGCTCGAGCCCGAGCTGATGAAGCGGATCGACGAGGCCCTCGGGGACGTGGTGGAGACCGACCCGGCCAAGACGGCTGAGACGGCGCCCAAGTCCCGCGCCGCCTGACGCGCCGCCTGACGGTCGTCTTCACATCGACTCGTGGGCTCCTGGGTGTGCCCACCCCTGGGTCACACGATGCTCACAGGGCTTCGGCCGCACGACGCCCGCCGTGCGGCCACTGAAGAGGCAGCCACCGAGGAACGTTCCCTCGAGCGAGTTGTAGCCGTGCATTCCGCCACCGCCGAAACCTGAGGCTTCGCCTGCTGCATACAGCCCGGGGATGGGCTCGCCACCGTCGCCCAGCACGCGCCCGGACAGGTCGGTCTCCAGTCCGCCCAAGGTCTTGCGGGTGAGGATGTTGAGCCGCACCGCGATGAGCGGACCATTCTTGGGGTCGAGGAACTTGTGGGGTGTGGCGGTGCGAGTCAGCTTGTCCCCTCGGTAGGTTCGCGAGGCGTGGATCGCGCTGATCTGGGCGTCCTTGGAGTAGCCGTTGTCGACCTGCCGGTCTCGTGCCTCGATGAGCTGGAGGATCGCGACCGGGTCGATGACGGCGTCGGACCCTTCGGTCGTGGCGAGGGCGTTCATCTTGTTCACGAGGACCTCCACCGTGGGCGCCACGAGGAAGTCGTCCCCGTGGTCCAGGAAGGCCTGCACCGGGCCGGCGACGGGGAGGCGGGCTCGCTTGACGACGTCGCGCACCGACTTGCCGGTGAGGTCGGGGTTCTGCTCGGATCCGGAGAGGGTGAACTCCTTGCCGATGAGATCGCCGAAACACGAGCAACCGTGACCAACATGATGGGCTCCATTCCCGCGATACTTTGGCGCCGTCCACCCGAGTCGCTCGAGAGTGTCCATCGGTTGCGGTTAGGAATGGTGCTGCCTCTACCCGCAGAGAGGAAAGAGTTCGAGTCCCGCTTCGGATTCGCGACGACGGAGGTTTACGGGTCGACCGACGCTGGGCTGCCACTCGGCATCCCGTTTGGACAATACCGGTGTCGGCAACGCTCCAAAATGAGGCCGATGCGACGCTCGAAAACGAGGCCACCGGTTCGTGTTGTTTAGTCTGCCGCGTCTTGGGTTCTGATGCTGGGCAGGGTGTCGATGCCGCGGTTGCGGAGCCGGTAGCTGGCGCCTTTGAGGGTGAGGACGTCGGCGTGGTGCACGACGCGGTCGATCATGGCTGCGGCGACGGCTTGGTCGCCGAACACGCCGCCCCAGCCGCTGAATGGCAGGTTGGAGGTGAGGATCAGCGAGGCGTGTTCGTACCGGCTGCTAACGAGTTGGAAGAACAGGTTCGCTGCGTCTTGCTCGAACGGGAGGTAGCCCACTTCGTCAACGATGATCAGCCCGTAGCGCCGTAGCCGGGCAAGCTCTTGCGGGAGGGTGCCGGCGCGGTGGGCGTCGCTCAAGCGGGTGACCCAGTCGGTCGCGGTCGCGAACAGGACTCGGTGGCCGTGGTGGGCGGCGGCGATGCCCAGGCCGGTAGCCAAGTGGGTTTTGCCGGTGCCGGGCGGGCCGAGGAGAACGACGTTGCGGGCTTCGGTGAGGAACCCGCCGGAGGCCAATGAGGCGACTTGTTGGCGCACGGCGGGTTGGGCGTCCCAGTCGAACTCCTCAATCGTCTTGCGCGCGGCGAACCCGGCCGCGCGGATTCGCAGCTGGGCACCGGAGGCGTTGCGGGCGGCGACCTCGCGGTCCAGGACGGCGGCGAGGTACTCCTCATGGGTCCAGCCCGCGTCCCGGGCATGGTCAGCCAACCGGGCCGCTGCCTCGATGATCCGGGGTGCCTTCAACGCGCCAGCCAGGTAGCTCAACTCCTTGAGCGCCTGGGTCGCGTCGTTCTTGGTCGTGGCTGCCATCACGCGACCGCGCCGTCACTGGTGAGGCCGAAGGCGCGGTCGTAGTCGGCCAGGTCCCTCACCAACCCTTCCCCTGGATCGGGTGCTGGTCGGGGTTGCTGGTACTGCTCCCGCAGCACCTTGGCCGCGGCGACGTGGGCGGGGTCGGTGATCGTCATGCCGCGCGCCCACACCCGGTCATGCGCAGCGACCAGGCGCCCATCGTGCCGGACCTGGACCCGGGACAGGTCCGCCGTGACGTCCACGAACCGGCCGATCATGGTGGGATCCACGGAGTAGTCGCTGCTGTCGACGCGGACGTAGTAGTCGCGTCCCAACCGGACCCGGTTGACCCAGCCCACCTGCGGAGCGATCGGCGGCAGGGGCAGCATCGCGGCCCGGTCAGCTCCCAGCAGGTCCACGGGTTTTGCCTTGGTGGTGCGCACGACCCTCCCGTTGGCGATCGTGAGCCACTGCCCGAGTTGGTTGTTGAAGTCGGCTGGGGAGGCGAAGTCGCGTCCGGGCATGAACGAGGTTTCGAAGAACCCGTTGCGTCGCTCGACGATGCCCTTGGATTCCGGGTCGTAGGGCTTGAGCCGCTGGAGGGTGGTCGCCAACGTGCCGGTGACCGCCCCCACACCTTGCGCGTGCCGCTGACCGCGCCCGATGCCGGACTCGTTGTCCCAGATCAACCGGCGCGGAACCGCACCCAGCTGCTGCAGCAGCTCCCACATCCCCAGCAGCAGGTCCGCGGTGTGTCTGGTCGGGATCATCGAGGCGAGGATGAAACGCGAGTACGCGCAGGTGATCACCAGCACCGGCAACAGTGCCCTGGTGCCGTCCTCGAGCGGGACCTTCTGCGGTGGGAACCACAGGTCGCACTGCGCCGCGTCACCGGGCAGCCAGATCAACCGATCCGCTGGGTCGACCCGGCGATGCTGCCGGCGCAGCGCACGGACGTTGTCACGAAACCACGTGATCGACCCCGTCCAGCCGACCCGCTCCGCGATCACCGTCGCCGGCATATCCGGATGGTCTTTCAGCAGCTGGCGCACCAACGGCTCGAACGGCGTGAACGCCGTCGCCACTGGCGGCCGCTCATACTTCGGCGGCCCCTGCGAGGCCAACGCCCGCTTCACCGTTGACCGACCAATTCCCAGATCCCGTGCGACCTGCCGTTGCGGAACACCGTCCGCGACCAGCCGCCGGATCAAAGCCCAATCCTCCACTGAGATCACCCATCCAATCTGTCTGGGTGGCCTCGTTTTCAACCGTCGCTATGGCCTCGTTTTCAAGCGTCGTCGACAACCGGCCCGGTGCATGCGGACTTCCATCGCCCGGCTGGAGGGCGGATGTGTTTGACGAGTACGACAGGCCGGTACCGGCTGATGTCGAGGGCGAGCTGGTCCTGAGACCAGAGCGGCCGTTCATAGGCCAAGCAGGCTACTGGCGTAGCCCCGAAGCGACCGTGCAGGCCTCCCGCAACCTGTGGTTCCACACTGGTGACGTCGTGACCCGAGACCAAGATGGTTGGTACTACTACCGGGGCCGCCAGAAGGACATGATCCGCGTTTCCGGGGAGAACGTCGCGCCAATCCTCGTCGAGACCGCCCTTCTGCGACATCCAGCCGTCGAGGAGGCTGCCGCCTACGGCCTGCCGGGCGACCTCGGTGAGGAGGTTGTGGCGGTGGCCGTCGTGCTCCGAGACGGAAGCGCTCCGACAATGGCCGAACTGAGGCGGTTCGTCGAACCAGACCTGCCGTACTTCGCAGTACCCCGCTACATGATGGCGCTCTCACAGTTGCCGAAGACTCAGACGTCGAAGGTGGTAAAGGCCGAGCTGAAAGCGAGAGGCATCATCGCGGGTCACTGGGACGGCGGCCAGCCCATTCGTGCTCAGCCTGAGGCGGAGGGCACGTAGCGCACTGAGTCGTCATCGGCCTCATCGCCAGCCGGTCACCGGCACATCTAGACACGCCCGCCCCCGGTGACGATCGACGTAGACGGCGCGAAGGAGCGGGTGCCGCTCGCCAAGGCATGCGTCTCGGCTCAACTGTTTGAGGTGATGAGGCAAAGACAGCACGTCGCCGCGATCATCGACAGGGCTGACGGTTCCGGACTACCGACCGACGGCGCGCCCCGGCGTACGAGCCGCCCGCGACATGCTCGCTCCGAGTGAAAGGGCTGAGTTGTGTGGCCCTGGGCGAGTCTCTTGACGTCGTGCGATATGTCGTGCGATAACTCCCGGCGATCCTCGGCATGTCGCGGACATTCCCGGTCACTCGCGTCGGCTTCGACTCGAGCCACGAACGGCTACGGGAACGACAAAACCGCAGGTCAGAGGACTCTGACCTGCGGTTTCGGGTGGTGGCCAGGGACGGGGTCGAACCGTCGACCTTCCGATTTTCAGACATACGTGTAATCGCAGGTCAGCGGGGGTGTGGCGGTCGGCGTGCAACATGTCGTGCAACTTTTCACTGGCTCCGCGTCAGAACTCCTTCGGGAGCTTGGGCCTCTCTGTGGAACACGTCGCGCAAGGGACATGCTGTGCTGGCTTGGCACCAGCCAGCACAGCGCCTCGAGCCGGGGAGCGTGTACGCCTCTCTGGCTGAGTACCGGCATCGGTTGTTCCCGGCGGAGATGTTCGCGGACCTGTTCCCCTCGGGTCGGGGTCGTCCGTCGTTGCCGCCTGAGGTGGTCGCTTCGGTGATCGTTCTTCAGACGCTGCAAGGACTTTCGGACCGGGAGGCCGCCGAGGCGGTGACGTTCGACTTGCGGTGGAAGGCGGCGTGCGGGGTCGCGGTCGACGCGGGCGCGTTCCACCCCTCGACGTTGACGTACTGGCGGCGACGACTGGCAGCAAGTGCTCGTCCGCATCGAATCTTCGAGGTGGTCCGGGCGGTAATCATCGAAACGGGGTCGGCGACCGGCCGGCGTCGGCGGGCGTTGGACTCGACCGTCCTTGATGACGCGGTCGCCCGCCAGGACACGGTCACCCAGCTGGTGGCTGCGGTCCGCCGGGTCGGGCGTGAGGTTCCCGGTGGGGCCGAGCTGGTCGCGGCCAACTGTGTCGCTCTGGAGGCATTGACGGGTCGGGGCTATGAATCGCCCGGGTCTGGTGGACGGTCTGATTCCACGGAAAGGTGGAGTTATGCCAGCACCCAGGAAGTACCCGGACGAGCTGCGTGATCGGGCGCAGCGGTTGGTCGCGGAGGCGATGAGCGAGGACACGTCGTTGTCGCTCAACGCGGCCGTCAAGCGGATTGCGCCGAAGGTCGGGGCGTGCCCGACACGTTGCGCGGGTGGGTCCGTCGAGCAGAGATCGATGAGGGCCGCCGGCCCGGGACCACGAGCACGGACGCGGCGTCGATCAAGGCGTTGCAGGCCGAGGTTCGCGAACTCAAGCGAGCCAACGAGATCCTGCTCGCCGCGTCGTCTTTCTTCGCGCGGGAGCTCGACCCGCGACTGCCGTGGTGACCGCGTTCATCGACGCCCACCACGAGAGGTTCGGGGTCGTGCCGATCTGCAGGGTGCTCACTGAGCACGGTTGCCCGATCGCCCCGAGCACGTACTACGCCGCTCGTGCTCGAGGCCTGTCGGCTCGGGCGATGCGTGACGAGCTGGTCCTGGACGAGGTGTGCCGGGTTCACAAGGCGTCCCGGGGCGGGTTGTACGGGGCGAGGAAGATCTACCACCAGTTGCGTCGTGAGGGCGTCACCGTCAATGGGACGCCGGTGGCGCGATGCACGATCGAACGGTTGATGAAAACCGCTGGGATGCAAGGGTTTCGGCGTAATCGCCGCGTTCGGACCACCATTGCGGACGACGCCGCGATCAGGCCCGCGGACCTGGTCAAACGGGACTTCACCGCGACCCGACCGAACGAGCCGTGGGTGGTCGATTTCACCTACGTCGCCACGTTCGCCGGGTTTGTGTACGTCGCGTTCGCCATCGATGTGTTCTCCCGGATGATCGTGGGCTGGCGGGCAGCTTCGTCGATGAAGACTGACCTGCCGCTGGACGCGTTGGACATGGCTTTGTGGAGCCGGAGCCGTGCAGGGCGCGACGTCACCGGGCTGGTCCATCACTCCGACGCGGGCAGCCAGTACACCTCGATCCGGTACACCGACCGGCTCATCGAGGCTGGCCTTCATGCCTCGATCGGGACCGTCGGCGACTCGTACGATAATGCCCTCGCCGAGAGCGTGAACGGCCTCTACAAGGCCGAACTCGTCTACTGGGAAGGGCCGTAGCGCGGCGCGGACGACCTCGAGCTCGCCACCCTCGGCTGGGTGGACTGGTTCAACCACACCAGGCTCCACTCCTCGCTGGCCTACCAAACCCCCGGCAGAGATCGAGGCCAAGTACTACCGTCACAACCACGCCGACGAGCAACCGCTCCCGGCAGCACTGACCGTCTGACAAACCCGGGGCGATTCAGGCGTTGCTGGCCGTGTTGGACCTGGAGTCGATTGAGAAGGCTGGCGGCACGCCCGCTGAGGCGGTGGCGCTGCTGGCGTTGGTCGCCGGGCAGGATGTCGAGCCCGCGGAAGGTTCCGATGGCACCGATGGGCGGTGGCGGATCGCGCCGGACCGCGCCCGACCGGGTGATCTCCACGGTCGACCCGGACACCCGGCACGCGCACAAGAGCCGGGAGCGGCGTCAGGACGGGTTCAAAGCCCACATTGTCATCGAGCCGGACACCGGGCTGAGTACCGCGTTCGCGGTCACCAAGGCCAGCGGTCCCGAGAACAGCGACGCCGCTGTGGGGCCGCGCTGCTCGAGCGCGACACCACCATCGAGTCCAGCACCGGGAACAGCCCCGGAGCGGGTTCGAAGGACGTCGAAGCGTCGAACACCGTTGAGGTGTTGGCCGATTCTGCGTATGGCACCGGTGACATGCTGGCCCGCCTGGGGAAGGCAGGGCACACCCCGGTGATCAAGCCGTGGCCCAGCCGGCCCGCGGTCGAGGGCGGGTTCATCATCGATGACTTCGCCTACGACCAGGACGCTGGCACGCTAACCTGCCCCGCCGGGGTGACCCGCTCGTTGAGCGCGAAGCGGACCGTGACCTTCGGCGTGGCCTGCCCGGGCTGTCCGCTGCGCGCCCGCTGCACCGCCGCCACCAGCGGCCGCACCGTGAACGTTCATAAGCACGAGCAACTCCAGCGCGAGCACCGGGCCCGCGCCAAAGACCCGGCCTTCCAGGACACCTACCGGACCCATCGGCCGATGGTCGAACGATCGATCGCGTGGCTCGTGCGAGGCAACCGGCGCGTGCCCTACCGCGGCGTCGCGAAGAACAACGCGTGGCTGCACCACCGTGCCGCCGCCCTGAACCTGCGTCGACTCCTGGCCCTGGTACTGACCAACAACAACGGAGCTTGGACGCTGGCCTGAGCAGGCCAGCAGCATGCCCTTGACCGGCCATGCCCTTGACCGGCCCACACAATCGACCACACGGGCAGCGCAAACTCGTTGTCGCGCCCCGTGAGGGCTGACTCAACCACTGCGCATTGGAGAGGTCCTGCCCGTCCCGCTGCTCAAACTGACGCCCCGGACCGCCAGTTGATCAGCAGTCTCCTAGGCCCGAGAGATACGCCACTGCCTCCGCCAACGTGACTACGTCCCCGTATTTGGCATCGATGTCGAAGAGGCTCGCGGCGTGCGGCAGAGCCGCACGGTCACCGACTGCCTCCTCGACGACGATGGTATTGAAGCCGTAGGAGCAGGAGTCGACCGCCGTGGCTCGGACACACCCGCTAGTTGTGCACCCGGCGATGATCAGCGTGTCAACCTTACGGGTGACCAGCCGGGCGGCGAGGTCCGTACCGAAGAAGCACGAGGCGTACTTCTTTATCAGGGTCGTCTCGTTTGCTCGCTGCCCAAGGCGCTTGTCGACCTCTACCCACTCGCTGCCCTCGACCAGCCAACCGTTGGCCGGGATCTTCCGAATCCAGACGCCGGCCTCCTGCAACTCCGCGTCGTACGCGACCGTCGAGAAGATGACCGGAATCCCTGCCGCCCGGGCCGGCTCCAGCAACCGGTTGGTGGCCGCGAGTTGGCTGTCCAGTGCCCCAGCGAGGGGCGAGCGCAGATCAGTGAAACCGGTGATGAAGTCGACCGCGAGCAAGGCTGGCCGCTGGCCAAACCCGACCCGACTGCCGAACCCCTTGTCTCGGAATTCTTGGCGCAGCCGCGCGTACTCTGCCAGCACCAAACTTGCGGAACCTTCGCTCATCGGGACTCCTCCCCCCTACCCTGTGCCGGCGTCGGTCGATCGTCTGCGGCACGTTGGGCGCGATAGGCGTCGGCGATCTCATCGCTTGTCGCCAGCCAAACCCCTTCGTGCCCGGCGATGTATTCGAGCGCCTGATCGAGATACTTGTGCCGGAAGGGCTGGTTCACGCTGAACGGGTGGATGCATAGCGCCATCACTCGGCCGCTCTCGGCGGCATCCGCGTACAGTTGATCGAGTTGGTCCTTTACGGCCTGGAGAAATTCCGGACCGGTGTAGCTCTTGCTGACAAACAGGGTGACGTCGTTCATCTCGATGGAATACGGCACGCTTAGCATGCCCGGAACAGCCAGTTCATAAGGCTGGTCATCGTTGGTCCAGTCCAGTGTGTATCCGAGGCCCAGCTCCGCCAGCAGTGACGGTGTCTCAAACGTCTCGGTCAGCGCCGGTCCCAGCCAGCCTTGGGGGCGGCGGCCCGTCGCCGCCTCGATCGTCGTCACTACATCCGTCAGGTAGGCGCGCTCCTCGTCGCGGCTCATTCCGGCCTCGAAAGTCGAGTTGTCGCGGCCGTGCGCCAGCCAGGCCCAGTTGCGCTCCAGCCCCGCCTGCATGATCTGCGGGTAACGGCTGCACACGTCGGCGTTGAGCAGCACGCTCGCCGGAACTCCGTGCCTGTCTAGGCTTTCGATCAGCCGCCAGATCCCCACCCGCGCCCCGTAGTCGCGCCAGCCGTAGTTGAGAGGGTCAGGAACGAGGCCCGCGGTTCCCCCGAAAATGCTGGTGGACGGCTTGTCAATCTGGTAGTGCTCGATGTTGAGGCCGAGGTAGAAAGCGACTCGCGCACCCCCAGGCCAGATGAGGGGTAGGCGCTCATAGATCGGGCTGTACGGGAAAAGTTGATTGTCCATGGGCGGGCCGTCCTGTCGGCAGAAGTGAGACGGCACTGTCTGCAGCAGAACCGTCTTCTGCCGAATGTCTAGGCGACCTCAGCGCTGCCTGTCAAGCACTACGGGCAGCTCGATGGGTCTTGGAAGCTCACGTCGAAGTTCGCGGTCACGAAGACGGACCATCGGGCTTGGGATGGGTGGCCGTGTACGCTGGAAGGGCTCAGTTGGCGTCCGTGATGCCTCGATGCAGCGCGAAGACGAGTACCTGCCGGTCGTGCAACGCGTCGGTACGCAGGGTGGACATGCCCAGTCTCTGCGCCACGGAGACCGAGGCGTGATTCTCGGGCGCGACGCAAGCGGTTAGGTACGGGACGTCGAGCCGGGCGAGTCCCCAATGCAGCCAGGCGCGACCAGCTTCAGTGGCTAAGCCGCAACCCTGCGCGTCGGTGCGCAGCACCCACCCCACCTCAACCTCGTCGAACTGCGGCCAGTAGTGCAGGCCGCCCCGCCCTAGGAACCTGTCGCTGGCCCGGTCGTGGATGCCCACCCGCCCGTAACCGCGAGTCTCCCACATGGTCTCGGCCTCTTCGAGCCGGCGCTGGTGGCCGGCTTTATCCATAGGCAGCAGGAAGCGGGTCACTTGTGGGTCCGAGTAGAGGTCCAGCATGTCGGGCAGGTAACTAGGGGTGAGCGGCCGCATCACCAGTCGCTCGGTGGTGAGGGCGATCCTGTCTTGCACGAACTCCTCCCGTCGGTAGGTGCTACCAATCTCGGGGCGCACTCTGTCGATCCACGGCTGACGGGTTCCGGCCGCTTGCGGTCTCGGATTCTACGACGGTGGCTGAGACTGCCGAGCAATAGCAACCAACTATCCCCTTTGAAAGGGTCAGCCGGACGCACGGAATGGCCTGACTGTCGACATCCGAAGGCTGGGCCGGAGGCAGTTCGTGAGGAGTCCGTCGACGAAGTCCCCGCCCAGCGACGAGGATGAGGCGTCCTCCTGTCGTGATACCCCAGCGGTGCCACGAAGACCCCCACGAATGCTTGACGTACCCCCTCATGGGGCGCTCTACTTGTCAGAGAGATACTCTTCCTGGCAGAACGACCGTCACCTTAGGGGTTCAACCGATGACAGACCAGACCGGCCTCCTCGCCGATGTCCGACGCGGCATGATTCCCGCGCACGTGTACAACGACCGGGGGATCTTCGAACTCGAAAAGGATCGGGTCTTCTCCCGGGCCTGGGTTTTCGTGGCGCACGAGTCCGAGATCGCTAAGCCCGGCGACTACGTCGTTCGCCGGGTGCTGCAGGACTCCTTCATCGTCACCCGCGACGAGCAGGGCGTCATCCGAGCGCATTTCAACATGTGCTTGCACCGCGGCATGCAGGTGTGTCGGGCGGAGATGGGCAACGCAAGCCACTTCCGCTGTCCCTACCACGGCTGGTCGTACCGTAATGATGGTCGTATCGTCGGGCTACCTTTCCACCAAGATGCCTACGGCGGCGAAGCGGGCTTTGAGCGCAAGGGTCAGCGTCTACTCCCCGCGCCGAACTTGGCGAGCTACAACGGCATGATCTTCCTGTCGATGGATCCTGACGCTCCGCGGCTCGAGGACTTTCTCGGGGACTTCAAGTTTTACCTGGACTTTTACACTAAGCAGAGCTCCAGCGGCATCGAGCTACGCGGTCCGCAGCGATGGCGGATCAAGGCGAACTGGAAGATCGGCGCCGAAAACTTCGCCGGCGACATGTATCACACGCCGCAGACACACACCTCGGTGGTCGAGATCGGCCTTTTCCGTGAACCGAAGGCCGAGAAGCGTAAATCGGGGGCCACCTACTGGGCCGGTGCTGGTGGCGGGACCACCTATAAGCTGCCTGACGGCGACCTGGACCAGCGCCTGCGCTACGTGGGCTACCCCCAGGAGATGGTGGACCGGATGAAGGAGCAGTTATCCGAAGACCAGCTGAAGGTTATCGGCGAAGACGGCTTCATGATCAGTGCTGCGACCGTCTACCCGAACTTGTCGTTCGTGCACAACTGGCCTCGGGTTGGCGAGTCCGATGACGTGCTGCCCTTCATTTCTATTCGGCAGTGGCAGCCAATCAGCGAGGACGAGACCGAGGTGCTGTCCTGGTTCGCCGTGGACGCAGAGGCCTCAGAGGAGTTCAAGGCGCTGAGTTACAAGGCCTACCTGATGTGCTTCGGCTCGACCGGCATGTTCGAACAGGACGACGTGGAGAACTGGGTGTCGCTGACCAACACTGCCGCGGGCTCCATGGCCCGCCGTTTACTGCTCAACAGCCGTATGGGCATTCTGAAGAACGGCTCGGAAGTGAGCCCCGAGTTGACCCAAGAACAGTTCCACGGTCCTGGCTCGGCACGCACCGGGTACTCCGAGCACAACCAGCGGGCGCTGCTAAACCGGTGGGCCGACGACTTGGAAAAGGCCCCAGCCACAGCTTCTACCCTAGAGGTCGGTGGTTCAGACCCGGGTGCGCAGCACTCGGCCGCCGGGGCGACGCCACAGGCCAGTGGGGCAATCCTGGCGGCAGGTGCTTCCGAAGCGGTGGCTGAGTCATGAGCTCCGGCGGACACACCCCCGTGAATCCGGGCACCGCAGCTATCACTGGTCCGCAGGCGGGCCCCACGTCCCAATCGATCGGAGAGTCGGCGGAGACGCTAAGTGAACGATCGGTGCTGGGGAAGCAAGCCTCGCGCGTGCAGAGAGTCGGGCGGAGTCTGCCCTTCAACGACCCGCTCCACCTCCAAGCGCACCACTGGTTGGTAAACGAAGCGTGGCTACTCGATGCGCAGGCTTACGGTGAGTGGCTCGACCTCATGACCGACGACGTGCACTACCTCATGCCTGTGCGGGTCACTACAGCGCTCGGGGCAGGATTCGACACCTCGCCTGGGATGGCGCACTTCGATGAGAACAAGTACTCGCTCTCCCGCCGGGTAGCCCGTTTCCTCACGGAGCACGCTTGGACTGAGGACCCGCCCTCCCGGCTCCGACACCACCTCACTAACGTGCGGACCTTCGCCACCGAGCAGGAGGACCACCTGATTGTGGAATCCGCCACCCTGCTATTCCGCAGCCGGGGCGACGTTCGCGCAGGCTCCTTCGTTTCCGCCGGGAGAGAGGATCTCCTGCGCCGCGTGGACAGTCACTGGTACCTAGCCCGCCGGGTGATCATGGTCGACGACTCCGTCATACGGATGCAGAACCTGGCGATCTTCCTGTGAGCCTGAGCTGGGAAGGAGAGGACGTCGACGCAGCCGCTGCCCGTCGCGCGGCGGCGGAGCACGCGTCGCTCCTGCAGGACGCGCTGGGCGAGGTGATCTCCATCGCCAACGAGTTCGCCGAGGCGCGAGTCCGCCGCGTGGACACTCGCAACGGCAGCCGGCTTCTCATCGAGTCACCAAAATCCGGACAGTGGGTGGCGCTGGACTCGCTTGAGCTCGAGGCGCTCACGTGGCAGACCACAGCCACGTTCTCCGCGATGATCGGCAACCCCTTTGGGCCGCTTTTTCCCGAGGAAACGGGTGGGGTCATCTCCGACGGCTCGATGGGCGAGGCTGGCGAACTGGACGTCCCCAAGGGTCGGCGTCAGTGACTGGGGAGGGTTGGCTGGAGGGCCGACGCGCGCTTGTGGTCGGCGCTGGCTCCGGTATCGGTCGAGCTATCGTAGACGTCTTCCTGGCCCAGGGCGCCCAAGTCGCGGTGCTCGAACGGGACGCCGGGAAAAGCCAGGCGCTGCGTGACTCGCTGCCTCAGGTGCCCGTCACGGTCGGCGACGCCACGAAGCAGCAGGCCAACGACGAGGCCGTGGCCGCAGCGGTGCAAGCCTTTGGGGGGCTGGATGTCTTGGTCAACTGCGTCGGGGTCTTCGATTTTTACCGCAGCATCACCGATCTGGACCCAGATCAGTTGACTACAGCGTTCGAGGAAATCTTTCGAACCAACGTGCTGTCTCATCTGCAGTCTGTGAAGGCCGCGCTGCCGCACCTCCAGGCTTCCGGCCACGGCACCATACTGCTCACCGAATCTACGTCGTCCTACTACCCGGGCCGGGGAGGCGTGCTCTACCTGTCTTCCAAGTTCGCTGTGCGCGGCTTGGTGACCGCGCTTGCCCACGACCTGGCACCCGAGGTAAGGGTTAATGGTGTCGCCCCGGGCGGCACGCTGGGCACCGACCTCCGCGGTTTGTCGAGCCTAGGCGCAGCCGATCGCAGCCTAGGCGACACGCCCGGCCGGGCCGCGGAACTGGCTTCCCGAGTGCCGCTAAAGGTGGCGCTGTCCGGGGAGGACCACGCTTGGAGTTACGTCTTCCTAGCGTCCGACCGCGCTCGTGGCATCACTGGCGGGGTCGTGCACCCCGACGGCGGGATAGGCGTCAGCGCCGCCCCGAAGAAGCGTTCCTGACCCACTACATCGAAAGGATTCCCCATGCCCCGCTTGCTCGCCGACGTCGAGGTCTGTCAGGGATACGGCAACTGCATCACTGGCGCGCCCGATGTCTACGACATCGACGACGACGGCAAGGTGGTGCTCCTCAAGGTAGAGATCGCCGAGCCCGACCGGGGTCGGGTCGAGGAGGCCGCACGGAGTTGCCCGGTCAACGCCCTGACGGTTTTGGACTGACGTGGCATCTTCGAAAGTGGTGGTGATCGTCGGGTCCTCCGTCGCTGGCGTGCGCTGTGCACAGGCCTTGCGTTCGGAGGGCTTCCCAGGCCGGGTCGTCCTAGTCGGGGAGGAGTCCGAACTCCCCTATGACAAGCCCCCACTGTCCAAGCAGTTCCTCGCAGGCGATTGGGACACCGATAGGGTGAGCCTGCTGACCGCCGAGCGTGCAGTTGAGTTGGACGTCGAACTCCGGTTGGGGGTGGCTGCCCAGCGATTGGACGTCGCCGGGCGCCGGGTGTACCTCGCCGACGGGTTGGCGCTCGACTGGGACGCCGTTGTCTTGGCCACGGGCGCCGCCGCGCGTCCCTCGCCGTGGCCTGCGATTTCCGGCGTTCACGTCATTCGCACGCTATCGGATGCCAGGGCGCTGCGAGCCGACCTTGATGCTGACGCACAGGTGGTGGTGGTCGGCGGGGGCTTTATCGGCGCAGAGGTGGCCGCCACAGCGAGTGCACTGGGCCGCAAAGTGACGGTAGTGGACCCGTTACGGACACCGATCGGGCGAGTCGTGGGCACGAGCGTGGGGGAATACTTCACCTCGCTGCACCACCGGCACGGGGTGCGGACCCGGTTCGGCGTCGGCGTCACGTCGGTCTCCGGAACTGCAGGAAATCTGATCGTGGCACTTTCGGACGGCGCTGAGCTTTCCGCCGGCACGGTGGTCGTTGGGATTGGCGCCAGGCCCAACGACGGCTGGCTGATTGGTTCCGGGCTCCTGGTGGAGAACGGCGTCACGTGCGACGAGTACTGCCGCTCGGTCGACGCGCCGGACGTCTACGCGATCGGGGATCTAGCCCGCTGGTTCCGCCCGGGCCTCGACCAGCACGTCAGGGTCGAGCACTGGACCAACGCGGTCGAGACCGCGGTTGTCGCGGCGCACAACATCGCCCATCCGGACGACCTGCGCGCACACGCCCCCGTCGAGTACGTGTGGAGCGACCAGTACGACTGGAAGGTGCAGATCGTCGGCCGCCCGGCCATGTCCACCAGGCACGAACTGATCGGTTCTTGGGACGGCGCCTCCGCTCGGGGAGCTGCCGTGTACAGCGACGACAGCGGCCAGCTCAGGGGGGTGGTCACGGTCAACTGGCCGAAGGCACTGGTCGTGGGCCGGCGATTGATGAGCACCGGCGAGACGTTCGACGAGGCGATGGCGCAGCTCGGGGCACTCCCCTCGGCGGGGACGCGATGACTTTGGACGACGAGCGGCAACTGATTGCCGCAGCCTGCCGGATCCTCGCGGCGCGCGGACTCGCCCCTGGCTACCTCGGTCACGTAAGCTTGCGCGTCGACTCCGAGCGGCTGCTCATCCGCTGCCGTGGACCTCTTGAGCGTGGCTTGGCTTGGACAACGCCGGACGACGTCCGCCTCGTCGACTTCGACGGTGCGCCGGGGGCCGAGGGTGAACTCGACGGTTGGACAGCCCCTAACGAACTGCCGCTGCACAGCGAAGTGCTCCGCACCCGCCCAGACGTCGGCGCCGTGGTGCACGCACACCCGCCGGCCGTGGTCGCCGCCGACCTGGCGGGGCTCGGTGTTAGGCCGATCATCGGCGCGTACGACATCCCGGGTGCCAGACTTGCGGCCGGTGGGGTGCCGGTTTATGGACGCGGCGTTCTGGTGCGCAACCAGAAGCTCGCGGCGGAGATGGTGACGGCGATGGCCGGGCGCCCAGTTGTGATTCTGCGCGGTCACGGCCTCACCAGCGCTGGCACGGGCGTCCGGGACGCTGTGCTCAACGCGATCGCAGTCGACCAGATCGCCCAATTGTCCCTGGCCGTTGTTTCCGCTGGCGGTGTCCTGAAGGATCTGCCCGCAGAGGACATGGCCGAACTCCCCGATCTGGGCGGTGCGTTCAACCACGAGACCGCTTGGCGGCATGAACTGGCCAGGCTCAGGTGATGTTCGTGCGAGGCAGTCAGCGCGCCGTAGGCTCAGCGCATGGATGGTGCCGAGTTCCAGCCCGCGACCGAATACGGTGCGCCCCCCCGTTACCCGATCGAGTCGGTGGACAACGCGCTTCGCATTTTGTTGTTGTTGGGCGAGCGCCCCATGCTGCGGCTGACCGACGTCAGCCAGTACCTTGGAGTGGCTTCCTCGACCGCACACCGGCTGCTGGCGATGCTGCAGTACCGCGGTTTCGTCCGACAGGACGTCCCCACTCGCACGTACTTGCCTGGACCAACACTGAACGGGCTGGCCTTCGGGGTGCTGCGCCAGCTCGACGTCCGGACCTTGGCCCGGCCGGTGTTGGAGAAACTAAACGTAGAGGTGCAGGAGACCGTCCACCTAGGCCGGCTCGAGGCCAGCGACGTGCACTTCATCGACTCCATCGAGAGCTCTCGAGCCCTCCGGGTAGGCAGCCGCTTAGGCCGCTCTATGCCAGCGCACTGCACATCGAACGGCAAGGCGATGCTCGCCACCCTGACCGACGCCCAGTTGCTGACGCTCTACCCGCACGAGGAACTGCGGCAGTTAACACCCCGTTCGGTGAGCACCCGCACTCAGCTGTTGGACGTGCTCGAAGGGGTCCGCGCTCAGGGCTTTGCCAGCAGCGAGGAAGAGAGCGAGGAAGGCGTCAGCTCAGTGGCGGTCGCGCTACCCGCCCGTCGCACGACGCGCCTGGCGGTGACCGCCTCCGCGCCGCAGAGCCGGCTATCGGAGAGCGCGCGCAAGGACATCCTCGGCCACCTCTTCGCAGCCGTCGAGGAGATCGACCGGCTACTACTCTAGGCCTCCGCGGTCGCGGGGCCTTCACCCCAAGGGAACAGAGCACTCCATGACCACCACCAGCCTGACCGATCAATTGCGCGTCGACGTAGCCACCTCCTGCCGGGTGCTGGCGTCCGCCGGGCAGGGTGACCTAATTTGGGGACACTCCTCAGCTCGGGACCCACACGGCCGCGGGGTGTGGTTGAAGGCCGCCGAATGGGGATTGGACGAGGTCGACCGCGACCGCGTGCACTTGGTCAGCCCCGAGGGTGAGGTGCTCGAAGGCGAAGGGACGAGACACAGCGAATACCCCATCCACACGGAGGTGATGGCGGCGCGGCCCGACATCGGCGGTGTGGTGCACACCCACCCGCCGCACGCAGTGGCCTTGGCTGCCACCGGTCAGGACCTGAGGCCAGTGAGCCACGCCGCGAACCTGTTCGTCCCGCCCGGGGTGCCCCGTTTTACCGACACCGCCGACCTCGTGCTGACCAACGAGCTTGGCCGCTCAGTCTCTGCCGTGCTGGGTGAGGCCCGGGGGGTGTTCCTGGTCAACCACGGCATCGTTGCCGTCGGCCCGACCGTGCAGCAGGCGACCGTCGTCGCGGTCGTGCTAGAGCAGGCATGCCGGCAGCAGATCCTCACGCAGACCGCAGGGGGCTGGCCGACCTGGTCGCCGTCCGAGGAGTCCCTAGCCAAACGGGAGCACGTGTACAACGAGCGCGCGCTGAGCGCAGTCTGGGACTACCTGGTTCGCCGGCTGCCGCGGCGCTGACCTGACGTGGGGGAGGCTCTGGCGGTCGCGTCGTTACTGCTGTTCAGCGCTAACGTGCTGGTCATCTCGGCGGCAACCCCTCGGTTAGGTCAGGCCACGGGTTTCCTGATCGCGCTGGCGACCAACGTGGGGGTCGCCCTGCTGTTGCTGGCCGGCCAGTGGGTCCTGCTGCGGCCGCCCGGCCACGTTCAGCCAAAGGCGCTGGCGCTGTTCGCCATCGGCGGCCTGATGACGTCACTGCTGGGGCGGCGTGCGTTCTTCCACTCGATCGCCACCATCGGCCCGACTCGAGCTAGCACGCTGCAGACCACCAACCCGGTCTTCGCGGCTCTCGGCGGGTGGCTGCTACTGGGACAGTCACTGTCGCCGGTGGCGCTGCTGGCCGGGGCGGCGGTGCTAGTCGGCCTCCTGCTGGTGACCCGCGAGCCGAGGGACCGGCGCTCGTCGCGTGGACCTGTCGTCGCGCCCGGTACGGGGTTAGCCTTGCTCGGGGCCGCAGCCTACGGGCTGGGTAACGTGGCCCGGGGGGCGGGAATGCAGCAGTGGCCCGAGCCGGTGGTGGGCAGCCTGGTGGGTGCTGCGGTTGGACTCGTCGGCTATTGCCTCATCGCAGGCGATCGAGGGACCGTGCTTGCTGCCGTCCGGAACGCCGACCCGCAGGGCCGGGCATTGTGGGTGCTGTCCGGCGTGTTGACCATCGGCGCCCAGACCTGTCTCGTGGCGGCCACGGCGACCATCCCGGTGGCCGTGGCGGTGGTCGTATCGGCAGCCGTGCCAGTGGTCGTCCTACCGGTCGGACTGCTGATGCGCAGCCGCGTCGAGCAGGTGGGAGTCTTGACTGGCCTTGGAGTCGTGTTCGTGGCCGGTGGGGTCGTCGCGTTAGTGCTTGGTTGATCCGCTGGAAGGGGCGTGTCAGATGGTCTGTGTAAGCGAGGGGTCTCCTACCTGAAGGAGATTGACTATGGCTATGACCAAGCCGAAGGACGATGCGCAGCGTGAGGAGCCTGAGGCTCGTCGGTTGCGTCGTGAGCTGTTCGACGACGACATGCTCGACAAACTGATGGCCGCGACGGATGAGCGGGGCCTGTCGCTGACGGGTGAGGGCGGGTTCCTACCCGAGATGATCAAGGCTGTCCTCGAGCGCGGGATGCAGGCCGAGCTGACCGACCACTTGGGCTACGAGAAGGGCGACCCGGGCGGGAACGGCTCGGGCAATTCACGCAACGGCACCACCCCGAAGACCGTGGGGACCGAGGTCGGCGACATCGGCTTGGACCAGCCGCGGGATCGTAATTCCACGTTTGGGTCAGCGTTGGTGCCCAAGGGTGCTCGACGGTTGGGCGGGCTCGAGGACATGATCATCTCGCTGTATGCGGGCGGGATGACGATCCGCGATATTCAGCACCATCTGGCTGCGACGCTCGGTACGGAGTTGTCCCACGAGACGATCAGCAATGTCACTGACGCCGTGGCCGACGAGGTCATCGCGTGGCAGACCCGCCCGCTGGAAGCGTTCTACCCGGTCATCTACCTCGACGCGCTGGTGGTCAAGATCCGCGACGGCGCCCACGTGGCCAACCGGGCCGCGCACATCGCCGTCGGCGTGGACATGGACGGCGTCAAGCACGTACTGGGCATCTGGGTCCAAGCCAGCGAGGGCGCGAAGTTCTGGGCATCGGTGTGTGCCGAGCTCGCCAACCGTGGCGTCCAGGACGTGCTGATCGTCTGCTGCGACGGCCTCACAGGCTTCCCTGAGGCCATCGAGGCGACCTGGAGCCAGGCGATGGTCCAAACGTGCGTGGTCCACCTCATCCGCGCCTCGATGCGGTTCGTGTCCTACACCGACCGCAAGGCCGTCGCCACGATGCTGCGCCCGATCTATACCGCTGCGAACGAGGACGCGGCAGCGATCGCGCTGGCCACGTTTGCCGACTCGAAGCTGGGCCAAAAGTACCCCGCCGCCGTGGCGTCATGGAACAACGCGTGGCAGCGGTTCATCCCGTTCCTGGCGTTCGGTCCCGCGCTGCGCAAGGTCATCTACACCACCAACTCGATTGAGTCGCTGAACTTCCAGCTGCGCAAGATCATCAAAAACCGTGGCCACTTCCCCAGCGACGCGGCCGCGATCAAGCTGCTGTGGTTGGCGATCCGCAACATCGAGGACAAGCGTGCTCGTGAACGTGCGAAGGAGGCCGGCACTCCTCGAGGCACTCCCCGAAAGGCCCCCGGCAAGCTCGTCGAAGGCTCCGTCATTCAAGGCTGGAAAGCAGCCCTGGGAGAACTGGCCCTGATCTACCCCGACCGCATCAACACCTACCTGTAACACCCACCGGGACCAGCTCACTAACACAGACAACTCGACAGGCTCGCTGGAAGCGCGTCACAGCGGCCGGCGGTGGGTCTCCAGACGCCAGCGGCCACCCTCGTGTGGCGCCCGGCAAGTCGCCCCACCGGAGATGTCACATCGTCTGTCTAGGTCTTGATCCATCAATAAGCGTAGTGCTGCCCCTAGTGAACCTGAGTGTGAGTTACTTGGAAGAATGGGACGCCCCAGAACCGGTCCCCAGTGCCAGGTAGGGTCCGGCACTTCGAAATATTCCACATGGGCAGGGAAGAATGCAATGCTGACATGCACCGCAGATTATGATGGGCATGTTGAACCACGAATCACCAGCGAACTTCTGGACGTCGTTCACCGTGGCACCGAGGCAATCAGAGCTTGAACGAGCGACTGGCACTCTCGACAAAAATCTCCTCGGGTCGCCAGCGCTTTTTCGCGAGCCCTTGGTCGTAGGAGTAACCGAGAAAAGTCTCGAGCACGTGCCGGTTGGTCTCGATGCCGTAAGTCCAGAAGTCTCGACCCATGGTTTCGACCGTCTCTTCGACGTGATCGGCCAGCCATGGAAGCATAGTCTTTAACGAACTCCGGTACATGAGGTCATCCCTGGCCAACTGCAGCGACTGGTCGAACGCCTTCATCAATGACTTGGCGATCCACGGATGGTTCTCGTAAACGTCCCTCTTGAGGACTACTAGGTGCATGATCGGGAAAATGCCTGTCTTCGCAAAGTAGGCCTTCTCGGCCTCCTTGTAGTTGGGGAAGAGCCTCTTCACGTGGTCGTCCGTATAAAAGCACGATGGAACGTGCGCGGTGAATAAGGCATCGAGTTCCCCGTTCGAAAGCATGGTTGAAAGCGTTTGATCGGGGCCTATTGGTTGCACGGAGACGTCATCGGGCAGATCGAGCGCTATCTTTTCGGACCGACCAGTCTCTTCCACGCCACCCGAGAAGAACTCCATATCGCGCGGATGCACCCCATATTCGTCACGCAGCATGCCACGCTGCCAGACGCCCGCTGTGATCTGGTACTCAGGAACGCCGACGCGCTTGCCCTTGAGATCTTGTGGGTTCGAGATACCACCACGGTCGTTTACGAACATTGTCTGGTGCCGGAAGTATCGCGACGGAAAGGCGGGAAGCGCAACGAATGGAGGGTTCTCCCTGTTCAGGGTGAGCACATAAGACGACATGCTCATTTCGGAAATGTCGAACTCCCTGAAGGAAAGCTGACGAAAGAAGGTCTCCTCTACGGGCAGCGACAAGAAGTTGAGGTCGATGCCCTCCGGAAGCACTCGGTGATCTTCGAGGGCGCGGAATCGGTCGTAATTGACGGACGCAAAGGTGAGTGGGAGGCTGCTCATGCGAATCTACTTCCGATACGGTGCAACTACAACAGCGAGTCTAGGAAGACTCGGTGCAATGGATCCTCACATCCGCCCGTTACTCCGGCTGATACTTGCTGGTGACGCGCGTCTCCAGAGCGCGCAACAGCAAACCGGGTATGACGGCGATGATGATGATGAGCAGGAGTTGTCCCATGATGTGGTCCAGGCGGACTTGGGCAATATTGAGCACCAGTTCATGGCCCAGCCCGTTTGTGGCCGAGATCATGCCCGCGAGCAACAGACCGAGAAGGGTGAGCCCGTATGAAACGCGAATCGCTGTCACCAGCGCGGGCAGCAACGCGGGAATGAGGATTTTGCGCAGCCTCACATACCAAGGCAGCACAAGTACGTCGGCGAGCTTCAGATAGTTTTTGTCGATTGAGGCAGTGGCTACCATGACCAGCAGTGCCATGGGGAAGAAACTGTGGAAGAACGCGAATACTACTCGGCTTTCGTAACCAATTCCCAAGAAGATCAAGAAGATCGGGTAGAGAGTCACCAAGGGTATGGAGTAAAATGCCGAAATAGGCGTCGCGAACACAGCTGCCCAAAATTGCGACATGCCTAGGGCGAAACCTACCAGGGCGCCGAGAGCAATAGCAGCTATTAGACCGACAACGAGCAGGATTAGTGTGATCTCGATGCTCGCTCGATACTCTTCGCGGCCGAAGTCTTGAATCAAGCCTTGGAAGGATTCCCAAGGGCCTGGGAAGACGGCGCTGTGCAATATACCGGCCAGACCCCACCAAATCAGGGTCAATACGGTTGGCAGTAGCAGCAGGTTCACGGCATAAGACAACGGCTTCGGGAACCCCCGCTTGGGAGTGGCGACATTTCCGTTTGTCGTGCGGACGGCGGGAGGGATCTGGGCATCCAACATACTCAACCTTGAATTCTTCGAGTTCTTTTTCGCAACAGCGCGCTGAAAGCCATGTTCAGACCGAAGGCAAATATGAGCACCAGCAGAATGCCGCCGTACATGTTGCCCATGTTGAAGTGTTCACTGGCGTTGGATATAAAGTGGCCTAGACCGTGCGTCGAAAGTATAAATTCGCTAGCGAGCACACCAATGATGCTAAACGATAGAGCGAGTCGGAGCCCCACGTTAATCTGCTCAACCGCGGAGGGAAGAAGGATTTTAACTGTTCGGGCAATAGGTGACAATTGCAGCGAGTCGCTAAGTTTAAGCACCATAGGCGGTGTTGAGTCGAGACCGTCAATGGTCGCGGTGATGACTGCCACAATGGCAAGCAGAGTCGCTAGGAAGACAATCGGCACGAGTCCAACACCAGCAAGGACCACAATCATCGGGTACACCGCGAAGATCGGGATGGCGTAGTAGACGGTCAGCCAGGGATCGACGACCCGGCGCAACGGCGGGAACCGCCACAGAATGAGTCCGATTATCACTCCGAGCAACGAAGCGATCACAAAGCTGAGCCCCATCGCTAGCAACGTCGGGAACAGGTCCGTCGCCCAGAATGGACCGTCTACCAGTAACTTCCCGGCGTGTACCAAGATCTCGCTGAAGGGCGGGAGGGAGAAGGAGTCGATCCAACCCAATCGCGGCGCGAATTCTAGATAGGCCAAAACCAGAATGATCAGCGAAACGATCCAGCCCCTGGGCGTCAGGCCAAGCCGCCGTGGCCTTTGCACGCTTCGGTTAGCACTCCGATGCGCAGCGCTCATACAGAACCACCCTGCCTCGTCAAAGCCTCTTCAGCCTCTGCGCGCAATAGGCCCCAGACCTTCTCAACGAGCTCTGTCGCGTGGGGGTCAGCCAGCAAGGACGGGTCCCGCTCAGCCGGGAGGTGCACGTCCGCATCCAGCACTACTCGGCCGGGCCTCGCACTCATAACAAGAATGCGGTCCGAGAGCAGCACAGCTTCTTGGATGCTATGTGTGACAAAGATGACAGTGGCACCAGTCTGCCGAACCACGCGGAGCAGTTCGAGCCCAAGTATGACCCGAGTTTGCTCGTCAAGCGCACCGAAGGGTTCGTCCGCGAGGATGAGGTCAGGTTCGGTGCTGAGAACTCGCGCGATCGCGACGCGTTGTCGCATGCCACCGGAAAGTTGGTGCGGATACTTCTCAGCGAATTCAGAAAGGCCAACCCGCCGGAGTACCTCAAACGCCACTTCCCGACGTTTTTGGCGGGGGACCTTTTGCGCCTCCAGCGCGAACGCGGCATTGTCGATGACGGTGCGCCAAGGCAGCAGAGCAGCCTCCTGAAAGATGACGCCGGTGTGGGCCCTTGGCCCAGTCAAGGGCGTGCCACCTACGAGAACCTCGCCACCGTAACCTTGGTTGAGCCCAGCGACGATATCGAGAAGGGTCGACTTGCCGCATCCGCTAGGCCCCACTAGCGTCGTGAATGTGCCCGGCGCGAGCGACAGTGTAGTTGGGTCCAGGGCCAGCACCTCGCCATACACCCTGTCGACCTCGTGCAGTTCAACAGCTACGCCCATGTGTTCTTCTCCATCAACTGGTCCGGGGGACCACCGCTTGTCGTAGTCGCTGAAATGGTCTTCTGCCTACTTACCGGGGATGGTGCCTTTGTGGCCTTCGGGCAGGTAGGCGTCGGTGAGAAGGCCGCCCCAGTCAACGGAATCGATGCCGTCAGTGGCCTGTAGGCCCTTTTCGACGGCCTTGAAGGCTTCGGGGTTGAAGGCCAACCCATACACTTTGACTTCGATAAACTTCTTGATGATTTCGGTTGCGGCGGCGACATCAACCTGGGCCATCTTCGCATACCGCTCGCCAGCTTTATCTGGATTGGCGTATATCCACTCGATTGCATCCTGCGCGCCAGCCAGCATGCCCTTCGCGACGTCCGGATTCTTCTCCGCGTATTCTCGTGCCGTCACCATTACTGTGAGTTCGTACGAGGGCAACACTTCACTTGCTTGAAGGATGACCCGGACGTCCTTTTTGTGTTCGAGGGCGGTCAACGGAGGGATAAATGTCACGTCTACGGCACCCGACTGCAGGAGGGCGATCCCTGCCCCAACACCCCCGGTTGAGACGCGCTTAATCGACTTTGTGTCCAACTTCGCAGCTTCAGGCACCAGATAGCTCATTGCTTCTGTCACTGAACCAGCGTTGGTGAAGCCCCAAGTTGTGTTCTTGAGGTCGTCGACAGTTTTGAAACGCGAGTTCGCGGCGACGCCCCAACCGATCTCGTACGGCACTTCAGTGGCGCCCCCGATGATCTTTACTGGCAGGCCTTCCCGGTAGCCGTTGACCACGGCAGCCGTGGCAACTTGACCGAACGGCAGCTTGCCCGCGATCACGTTCTGGAGCGTGGTCCCGCCACCTTCGGCAGGAATCACCTTGTCGACGATCACACCGTGCTTCTCAAAGAACCCCTGCTCAATCCCTACGTTCCACAACAGACCGTTAATGTCCTGAGCCTGAGCGACCGAGACCGTGATGTGGGTGGGTTCCTTGGCGGTTCCGGATGCTGGCTTCGAACCGCCCTCGGAGCACGCCCCGAGAACTATCAGAGCGGAGATGCCTATCACGCCTGCGCGGCTGATCATGCGGTTGGATCTCATGCTGTACTCCTCATTGAGTGAGAAACCCACGTTCGGGTGCTGCGATGCCGATGCTATTCAATCGTTGACAATCCTGTCAACAGTCGCCCAGACTGGGCTAAGGACGTCCGCCGCGGGGGGCCGTCGATGACGAAGAGGTGCCCACGACGGACGTGGTCCACCCCACCCACCTACAGTCGCTCTGGCGGCCCCCCGCTGCATCAGGACCGGGCGCCGCGAGCGTTGCCCGGTCCTTGCGGACAGAAGTATTGACCGAGATTCAGGAGCAATCGTGACGACACAGGCCACCAGGGCACTGTCGGGTGCGCAGGGCAAGCAGGTCGCCTATGACGCACTCAAGCTCGCCGTGTCGCGCGGTGACCTTGCCCCGGCGCAGCGGCTCGTGGAGCAGGAGCTCGCCGAGCAGTACGCCGTGACCCGCGGGAGCATCCGTGCCGCCCTGATCGACCTGTCGGCGGAAGGTCTTGTCGAGCGTGTCCCCAATCGCGGTTCCCGCGTCCGGGTCGTCTCGATCGACGAGGCAGTCGCCATCACCGAGGTCCGGATGATGCTCGAGGGCCTGTTGGCCGGCAAGGCGGCTGAGCGCGCCACGAAGGACGAGTGCCGCCAGCTCCTCGAGATCGGCGCCGAGATGGAGACTGCGGTCGGGCGCGGCGACGGCACGCGCTACGGCCAGCTCAACCTCGCCCTGCACAAGCTCGTCCGCGACGTCGGGCATCAGCCAGTCGCTGCAGACGTCCTGGACCGGCTCAACGGTCAGCTCGTGCGGCACCGGTTCCGGTTGTCCCAACGCGACGGACGGCCCCGCCAGTCAATCATCGAGCACCTCGAGATCATCAACGCGGTCGTCGCAGGTGACCCGGACCGGGCGACCAAGGCCATGCATGCCCACCTCCTCAGCGTCATCGAGGCGCTGAAGTCCACTCCCGAGGGCCAGTGATGGTCGCCCTGCAGATGCTGACCTCGATGGCGACCCGGGCGGTGCTCGAGGAGCTCGCGGCGCCCGGTGTCCTGGCGGGGCTGCCGCCCGTCGAGCTGGAGTCCGCCGGTGGCGTCGTCGTCGCCGAACGCATCCGCTCGGGCGAGTCGGCAGACCTGGTCGTCCTCGCCGCCGACGCGATCCATCGCCTCGTCGACGAGGGGCACGTGCGCCCGAGCGTCGTGGCGCTCTTCACCGCCGAAGCAGTCCTCGCCGTCCCCACCGGCGCACCCGAGCCGCCGCTCACCTCCGCCCAGGACCTGCGCGAAGCCCTGGAGGCCGCGGCCGCGATCGGGTACTCGACGGGTCCGAGCGGGGACGGGCTCCTGCGGCTCTTCGAGCAGTGGGGACTGGCCGACACGCTCCGCGACCGGCTCGTCCGCGCCCAGCCGGGCGTCCCCGTCGGCGCCCTCGTCGCCCAGCGCCAGGTCACCCTCGGCGTGCAGCAGCGCAGCGAGCTCCAGGGCCTCGACGGGGTCCAGGTCGTCGGCCCGCTCCCGGGCGACGCGGCCATCCGCACCACGTTCACCGGCGGCGTCCTCACCGCCTCGAAGCGGCCGGAGGACGGCGCTTCCGCACTGCAGCACCTCGGCCACCTGGCCGGTACGGATCTCGCCGGATCGGGCCTCGTCGACCTCGTTCGACGTCATGGAATGGAGCCCAGTACCCCATGATCATCGACGCCCACGGCCACTACACGACGGCCCCGTCCCAGCTCGAGGACTGGCGCAAGCGCCAGGTCGCCGCGTTCGACGACTCGACCGAGGCGCCCGACCCGGCTGACCTCGTCATCTCGGACGACGAGATCCGCCAGAGCATCGAGGCCAACCAGCTCCGCCTCATGGACGAGCGCGGGTGTGACCTCACGGTGTTCAGCCCCCGCGCGAGCTTCATGGCCCATCACATCGGCGACTACGCCGTCTCGCAGGCGTGGTCCCGCCTCTGCAACGACCTCGTCCACCGCGTCGCTGCCCTCTTCCCGGAGCGGTTCGCCATGGGTGCGATGCTCCCGCAGTCGCCCGGTGTCGAGCCGGCCACCGTGATCCCCGAGCTGCGTCGTGCCGTGCAGGAGCTTGGCGCCGTCGTCGTCAACCTCAATCCCGACCCCTCCGGTGGCCACTGGGACAGCCCGCCGCTCACGGACCGGAGCTGGTACCCCGTCTACGAGGCCCTCAGTGAGCTGGGCGTCCCGGCGATGATCCACGTGAGCACGTCCTGCAACCCGGCGTTCCACACCACCGGCGCCCACTACCTCAACGCGGACACGACGGCGTTCATGCAGCTGGTGCACGGCGACCTCTTCGACGACTTCCCGGACCTCCAGCTCGTCATCCCGCACGGTGGCGGAGCCGCGCCCTACCACTGGGGTCGTTTCCGCGGCCTCGCCGACATGTTGGGCAAGGCAGACCATGCCGAGCAGCTCCTCCGCAACGTCTCCTTCGACACCTGCGTCTACCACCAGCCCGGCATCGACCTGCTCACCCAGGTGATCCCGACCGAGTCCATCCTCTTCGCCAGCGAGATGGTCGGCGCCGTCCGCGGCATCGACTCCCGCACCGGCCACCACTTCGACGACACGAAGCGCTATCTGGATGCCACCCCGCACCTCTCCGACGAAGAACGAACAGCGGTGTATGCCGGCAACGCCCGTCGCGTGTACCCGCGCCTCGACGCGATCCTCACCGGCCAGGGCCGTTGAGCGAAGGGAGCCAGAAGACGATGCAGCACAGTGAAATCGGTGTCGTGCACACCAAGGTCGAACGACCCGACCCGGACCTGGTCGAGCGGCTCAGCGCCTTCGGCGTCGCAACGGTCCACGAGGCGATGGGCCGAGTCGGACTCATGCGGCCCTACATCCGGCCGGTGTATGCGGGCGCGCGTCTCTGCGGTCCCGCCGTCACGGTCCTCCTCCAGCCCGGTGACAACTGGATGCTCCATGTCGCGGCTGAGCAGGTGCAGGAGGGCGACGTCCTCGTCGCCGCCTGCACGACCGAGTGTGAGGACGGGTTCTTCGGCGACCTTCTCGCCACCTCGCTTCGCGCACGGGGCTGTCGTGGACTGGTGATCGACGGGGGGGTGCGTGACGTCGCAGACCTGGAGGAGATGGAGTTCCCCGTCTTCAGCCGAGCGATCAACGCCAAGGGCACGATCAAGGCCACGCTCGGTTCCGTGAACATTCCGGTCGTCCTGGCCAACGCCTTCGTCCGCCCCGGTGACGTCGTCGTCGCCGACGTCGACGGTGTGGTCGTGGTGCCTCAGGAGCGCCTGCTCGAGGTCCTCGAGGCCGCGGCGAAGCGTGAGGCCAACGAGGAGGGCAAGCGCGCGACGTTCGCTGGGGGCACTCTCGGCCTCGACCTGTACGAGATGCGTGAGCCGCTCGCCGCTCTCGGTCTGCGGTACGAGGACTGACGATGACCACACAGTTCGTGAAGACACCGGGATGGCTCGACTGGTACGACGGTCCGAGCAAGCCCACGTTCGTCCTGCCGGCGGGTGCCGTCGACGCCCACTGCCACGTCTTCGGTCCCGGGGCGGAGTTCCCCTTCGCGCCCGAGCGCAAGTACACCCCGGGCGACGCGAGCAAGGCCCAGCTCTTCGCGCTGCGCGACCACCTCGGTTTTGACCGCAACGTGATCGTCCAGGCCACCTGCCACGGCGCTGACAACTCCGCCATGGTCGACGCCGTCCAGGCCTCCGGCGGCAGGGCGCGTGGCATCGCGACTGTCCGGCCGGATGTGGGCGACGACGAGCTGCGCCGACTCCACGAGGCAGGTGTGCGCGGAGTCCGGTTCAACTTCGTCAAGCGCCTCGTCGACGTCCTTCCCATGGAGGGCCTGAGGCACGTGGCCGACCGCATCGCGCCGCTCGGCTGGCACATCGTCATCTACTTCGAGAGCCATGACCTGCCCGAGCTCGCTGACTTCTTCCTCAGCCTTCCCGTCCCGCTCGTCGTCGACCACATGGGGCGCCCCGACGTGACCAAGCCCGTCGACGGGCCCGAGTTCTCTGGCTTCCTCGACCTCCTGCGCGCCAAGGACGACATCTGGTGCAAGGTCACCTGCCCGGAGCGTCTCACCGTGGTCGGGCCACCGGCGCTCGATGGGGAGCGGACGGCATACAGCGACGTCGTCCCGTTTGGCCGCCGCGTCGTCGAGGAGTTCCCCGACCGCGTGCTGTGGGGCACCGACTGGCCGCACCCGAACCTCACCGACCACATGCCCGATGACGGCCTGCTCGTCGACTGGATCCCCCGCATTGCGACCACGGCGGAGCAGCAGCAGGCCCTCTTGGTCGACAACCCCATGCGCCTCTACTGGCCCGAAGAGCTCTAGCAACCCCTCGATTGGAGCACGACCATGGCACTCGACAAGAGCTACCAAAAGGTTCCTGGCACGACGATCTTCGACGCGGAGCAGTCAGCCAAGGGCTACCACCTCAACCAGTTCTGCATGTCGCTCATGAAGGCCGAGAACCGTGAGCGCTTCCTCGCCGACCAGCGTGCCTACCTCGATGAGTGGCCGATGAGCGAGGAGCAGAAGCAGGCCGTCCTGGACCGGGACCTCAACGAGTGCATCCGACTCGGCGGGAACATCTACTTCCTGGCGAAGTGGGGTGCCACCCTCGGCCTGTCCTTCCAGCAGATGGCGGGATCGATGACCGGCATGTCCGAAGAGGACTACCGCGACCTGATGCTCCACGGTGGGCGTGCCATCGAGGGCAACCGCATCGCCGACCAGGAACGCGCCGACGAGAGCCAGCCGGCGCAGCCGCAGGCCGACCCGATGGGCGACGCCGTGAAGGCTGCCGCTGCGGGGGCCGACCAACAGGCGCCGGAGCAGCACGCGCAGATCACCGGTGCCGTGTTCACGTCGCACGTGCCGGCCATCGGGGTGGCGCTCGACTTCGGCAAGGACGAGGAGCCCTACTGGAAGCGCGTCTTCGACGGTTACGAGTTCTCGAAGGCCTGGGAGCAGGAGAACCTCCCCGATGTCATCTTCCTCGTCTACAACGACCATGCCACCGCCTTCGACCTGTCCATCATCCCGACCTTCGTCCTGGGGACGGGTGAGAGCTACCCGGCGGCCGACGAGGGCTACGGTCCCCGTCCCGTCCCCGGCATCGAGGGCGACCCGGAGCTGGCCGCGCACATCGCGCACTCGCTCATCCGCGAGGACTTCGACCTCACCCTGGTCAACGAGATGACGGTCGACCACGGCCTTACCGTGCCGCTGTCGCTGATGTTCGGCCAGGTCGACAAGTGGCCATGCAAGGTCATCCCGTTCCACGTCAACGTCGTCCAGTACCCGGTGCCCTCGGGCGCGCGGTGCTTCAAGCTCGGGCAGGCGCTGCGTCGGGCCATCGAGTCCTACGACCGGCCGATCAAGGTGCAGGTCTGGAGCACGGGCGGGATGAGCCACCAGCTCCAAGGTCCGCGTGCCGGTCTCATCAACCGTGAGTGGGACAACCAGTTCCTCGACCGGCTCATCGAGGACCCGGCCGGGCTGTCGCAGACTCCTCACCTCGAGTACGTCGAGGAGGCCGGCTCCGAGGGCATCGAGATGGTGATGTGGTTCATCGCCCGCGGCGCCATGAGCGACATCGACGGGACCGGTGAGATCGAGGTCGACCACCGCTTCTACCACGTGCCTGCCTCCAACACCGCGGTCGGACACCTCATCCTGTCCGACCACCCCCATGAGAAGGAGTGACATGACCCAGCAGCCCCTCAAGGTCGCCCTCGCCGGCGGAGGTGCTTTCGGCGCCAAGCACGTCAACGCCCTCAAGCGCATCGACGGTGTCGAGGTCGCGGCAGTCGTGAGCTCCAGCCTGGAGTCGGCGACCGAGTTCGCCTCTGAGCACGGCGTCGGCCGCCCGGTCGCCAGCCTCGATGACGTCCTCGCGATGGACGACGTCGATGCGGTCATCCTCGCGACGCCGACGCCGATGCACGCCGAGCAGACCCAGCTGGTCCTTGAGGCCGGCAAGCACGTCCAGGTCGAGATCCCGCTCGCCGACAACCTCGGTGACGCCGAGGCCTGCTTTGCGCTGCAGCAGCAGACCGGCCTCGTCGGGATGGTCGGTCACACCCGTCGCTTCAACCCGAGCCACCAGTGGATCCACAGGCGCATCGAGGCCGACGAGTTCCACATCCAGCAGCTGGACGTGCAGACCTACTTCTTCCGCCGCCAGAACCTCAACGCGCTGGGTCAGCCCCGGTCGTGGACCGACCACCTCCTGTGGCACCACGCAGCGCACACGGTGGACCTGTTCGCCTACCAGACGGGCTCCCCGGTCATCCGCGCCAACGCCATCCAGGGGCCGATCCACGCCGAGCTCGGCATCGCCATGGACCTGTCGATCCAGCTCCTGGCCGAGTCCGGTGCGGTCTGCACCCTGTCGCTGTCGTTCAACAACGACGGGCCCCTGGGGACCTTCTTCCGCTACATCGGTGACACCGGCACTTACCTCGCCCGCTACGACGACCTCGTGACGGGCAAGGAGGAGCCGATCGACGTCAGTGGCATCGACGTGTCGATGGACGGCATCGAGCTGCAGGACCGCGAGTTCGTCGCAGCGATCCGCGAGGGGCGCGAGCCCAACTCCTCCATCGCAGCGGTCATGCCCTGCTACCGGACGCTGGCCGACCTCGAGGGCCAGCTGGCGCAGCAGCCCAGCGCCCAGGCGGGGCAGGCCCAGTGACGGCCGAGGTCGTCGCAGAGCCTCGTCGGATCGGCTCGCTCACGGTGAGCCCGATCGGGCTCGGCTGCATGAACCTCAGCCACGTCTACAAGCCGTTGCCGAGCCCGCAGGAGGCCGAGCGCCTCCTCCGGGACGCGCTGGACGAGGGCGTTGACCACCTGGACACCGCTGCCCTCTACGGGTTCGGGGCAAACGAGGAGCTCGTGGGCCGTGTCCTCGAGGGTTCGGGGCGCCGCGACGAGGTCGTCCTCGCGAGCAAGTGCGGCATGACCGGGGTCGACGGCAAGCGCGTCATCGACGGGCGCCCGGAGACGATCCGCGCCACGGCCGAGCAGGCGCTGCGCAGCCTCCGGACCGCCGTCATCGACCTGTACTACCTCCACCGCATCGACCCCGCCGTCCCGATCGAGGAGAGCGTCGGTGCCCTGGCCGACCTCGTCGCCCAGGGGCTAGTCCGCGAGATCGGCATGTCGGAGGTGTCGGCCGCCACCCTGCGCCGTGCTCACGCCGTGCACCCGATCGCGGCTCTGCAGAACGAGTTCAGCCTCTGGACCCGCAACCCCGAGCTCGGCACGCTCGACGCGTGTCGTGAGCTCGGCATCGCCCTCGTCGCGTTCAGCCCGCTCGGCCGCGGCATCCTCACCTCAACCCCGCCCGACGTGGCAGCCCTGCCCGAGGGCGACCTCCGTCACAGCATGCCGAGGTTTCAGGGCGAGAGATACGCGGCCAATCTCGCCCTCGTTGATCAACTCGGCGCACTTGCCGAGGGCGCCGGGTGCACCACGGCCCAGCTGGCCCTCGCCTGGGTGCTCGCCCAGGACGAGTGCGTCGTCGCCATTCCCGGGACGCGCAGCGTCGAGCACCTCCACGAGGACCGCGCCGCCGCGACCGTCGACGTCCCGCAGGACGTCCTCCTCGCTGCGGGCGAGCTCATCAACGAGCACACCGTCCACGGGCCACGCTACGGCGCCGGCGCCGCAGCGGACATCGACACCGAGGTCTTCCAACACGCCGGCTGACCCGGTATCACGACATAAACCATGAGTACGGACGACCGTCGCCATCGTCGGCGCCGCGCCAGCCGGGCTCCTCGCCGCGCACCTGCTCCACCGGGCCGGCAACAAGACGATCGCCATCGATGGACGCAGCTGCAAGACCATACGACCCACCGCGCCGGCATCCTTGAGGGCTGGTCGGTCACCACCGATGCTCTCCAGCTGTTGGGGGAGCGGGGTACACCAAGGACTTCCCGGTCGAGCGGATGATGCGCGAAGCCAAGATCAGCCAGATCTACGAGGGCACCAACCAGATCCAACGCATCGTCATCGCTCCTGCGCTGATCGCGTAACGCATGGTCAAGGCCGCGACCTCGGGCCCGCAACGCCCTTGGAAGTGGGCCGTTGGGCGTTTCAGCCATCGAGCATCTGTCGCAGCGCCGCGCGCAGTGCGTCTCGGGAGGAGTCCGGAAGCGACCCGGTGAGGGTCTGTTCGACGAGCTCGACGAGTGGCTGGAGCCGCCACCGCTCGGTAGTGCCGTGGGAGGTGAGGCTGACGGTCTTGCGCCGTCCGTCCGCGGGGTCAGGGCGGCGCACGATGAGGTCGCGTCGTTCCATCCGCGCCACCAGATCCGCGATGGTTGAGCGATCCAGGTCGACGGCGTCGCAGAGCTCGCGCTGGCTCATCGGGCCGCCCTGATCCAGGACGACCAGGATCGAGTACTGGACCGTGGAGATCGCGGTGGACACCGTGCGCATCCAGACCTCGACGTGCCGCTGCTGGGCCCGGCGGATCAGGTAGCCGGTGTGCCGCTGGGGCTCGAGCGCGACGCTCCCCGCAGTGTCCGCGCGGTTGGCGCTGTAGGCCTTGATCACGAGACCTGCGGGGGCCGCTGCCCGGTGAGGAACCCCGAGAAGAAGTCGCTGAGCTCCGCCCGGGTCGCCAACGGCAGCACGTGGGCGACGTACTGGTCCGGCCGCACGACCACGATGGCGCCGTCCGCATCGATGCCGCGCTCCATGAAGATGTCGCTGCGTGGATCGATGGCCCAGACCTTCTCCCAGTCCTGGAGCCCGAACGGTCCTGAGCGAGGCACCAGCATCTGCGGCAGGCCGGACATGTCGAGGTCGTGGCTGCCGCATCGGAAGACCGCATGGACGTCGATCACGCTGTCGACGTCTGCCCCGCTCGGCGTGAAGCGCACGACCGGCGACGCGTCAGAGGTGCCCAGCCAGGTCGCGAGGTCGAGGAGACCGGCGCCATGGGCGTCACCGAAGGCGAAGATCCGCCAGCGGCCGTCGGCCCGCTGCGCGTGCCCGAGCTGCATCGGGCGCGCGTCGGCGAGACGGATGACAGGGGCCGAGTGGAACCGTGTCCCGATCTCGAATCCGGCTGCCAATGACTGGTGCTCGTTGCTCGCAGTGAGCGTGGAAGGGCTGTACTTGGTGGCCAGCCCCGCGGTGTAGCGACCTTGGCGGGCGAACTCGGTCTGCATCTCCTCGGTGCTGACGCCACCAAGCTCGGGGTGCGCGGGATCGATCGTGGGCTGGGCGATGAAGGCGGACCAGAACTTGTCGAAGTCGATGAGTTGCTGAGCGACCGCCTGCCGCTCCGCCGAGTACGTGTACAGCAGGGTGGGATCCGAGCGTCCTTCGAGGACGGCGGCCAGCTTCCAGCCGAGGTTGAAGGCATCCTGCATGGAGACGTTCATGCCTTGGCCGGCCTTGGCGGAGTGGGTGTGGCAGGCGTCGCCGGCGATGAAGATCCGCGGTGTGCGGTCAGGGTCGTCGGAGGGGTGGTCGGGCACGTCGTCAAACTTGTCGGTGATTCGCTGGCCCACCTCGTAGACAGATGACCAGGCCACCGCCTGCACCTCGACGCAGTACGGGTGGAGGATCTCGTTGGCCACCTCGACCAGTCGCTCAACGGGTGTGGAGCGCACGTCCTGAAACCCATCAGCGAGAACCTCGCCGAGGTCGATGTAGCAGCGGACCATGTTGCCCCCCTCGCGGGGGATCATCAGCAGGCTGCCCTTGCCCGCCGACTGCACGACGTTCTTCGTGCGCCAGTCCGGGAAGTCGGTGGTCGCCAGGACGTCCATCACGCCCCACGCGTGGTTGGCCGCGTCACCCTTCATCGTGCGGCCCATCAGTTTGCGGACCGTGCTTCGGGCGCCGTCGCAGCCCACCACGTACTTCGCCTGAACCGTGACCGTCTCACCGTCGGTGTCGTCAGTGCCCTGAGTCCGGCGCAGGGTCGCGGTGACCGGGTGGTCGCCGGAACCTACCTCGAGTCCGATGAGCTCCATCCCGTAGTCGGGTGTGAGCCGCGACGCCGACTTGGCCATGTGGTCGAGGAGGAACTGCTGCATGCGAGCCTGGTTGACGATGACGTGGGGGAACTCACTGAGTCCTTCTGGGGTGTCCTCGACCCACCCGGTGCGCACGATCCGTGAGCGGTCGGCCTCCGAGGGGGCCCAGAAACGGACCTCGTTGACCCAATAAGCCTCCCGAAGCAGGACGTCGGCCAATCCGAACGCCTGGAACATCTCCACGGTCCGGCAGGCCACGCCGTCCGCCTGACCGACCAGCAGCGGGCCGTCCCGTCGCTCGACGATGGCCGCGGTGATGCCGGGGAAAACCGCAAGCTGCGCGGCGAGCACTGTGCCCGCAGGGCCGGTTCCAACGACGAGGACGTCGACCTTCTCGGGGATGGGAGTCCTTGGCTCTCGTGCTGTCGGTGATGCGGGGACGATGTCGGGATCTCCCGGGCGGTAGCCATCGCGATAGAACTGCACGTCTGGTCTCCTTTGAACAGCGTGACACTTGCACGCATCAGCAGTATATCGTCAGTACCCCAACGAAATCTAGATCCTGGCCCTATTCACTGGGTCATCACGCAATGCGGGGCATGCAGGGCCAGCCCGCGACGGGAAGCGTCGCAGCACAAAAAACCGCTGGTCAAAGGACTCTGACCAGCGGTTTCGGGGTGGTGGCCAGGGACGGGGTCGAACCGTCGACCTTCCGATTTTCAGACAGAGACATAAGCGCAGGTCAACTAGGGCAATTGAACTGGCGTGCAGCTTCTCGTGCAACTTCTCGGATCGCACTTGCCGGCCAGAGGCGCTTCGTCAGTTGCCCCGTCTGGTGAAACACCTCCGGCCGGGGGCACTTCGCGTTGTTGAGGCGCCAAGCCGTCCAGGCCTGCCCGCTTGGCCTACCCCCGTCAGCCTGCCTCACGAAGGGATCACGTGTGTTGGAGTGGGTGAGCACTTGCACTTCTTGGCTATGTGAGTCCGTCCGTCGGAGCGGCGGCTCCGAAGGGGGAGCCGCCGCGCAGGCTGGTGAGCCACGTGAGCGCCGCCTCAGAGTCGATGATGTCGGCGTAGCGACGACCAACATCTCGAAGGTTCGCCGCGTGGCTCTCAGGTGACTGGTCACCGCAACAGTCAGACACCACCTGCGTGCGGTATCCGTGCGAGAAGGAGTCGACGACGGTGGCCCGAACGCACCCTGACGTGGCGGCCCCCATCACGATGACCGTGTCGATGGACTGCATCTGCAGCGTTGAGCTCAGATCCGTGCCGAAGAATGCAGACGGGTAGCGCTTCAGTAGGCATATATCGGTTGGATCCCAGACGCGCGGGTCGATCTGTGATCCCCACGATCCCGGTGTGACCTCGCGTAGCGAGGGGATTTTCCATCGTCCGAACTCAGCTTCGTTAGCCCACGCCACGTAGGTGTGGATGATGGGCACAGCAGCTGCTCGCGCAGACGCGAGGACCGCCGTGGCCCTCTCGACAGCGGCGTTGATGTGCTCGCCGCCGCCTGTGACAGAGCTTGACGAAGTGAACGCATGCTGGAAGTCAACGACGACGACCGCGGGCCGGAGGCCGAAACCGATGTTCCCGACGCCGTAGCCGGCACGCTGGAAGGCATCTGCCTCTGACATGCCACCGGTCCTGGCCGCGGTCACGACGACCTGACCGGTGCGGCAAGCGGCACATTGGCCAAGCTAAGGGTGCGCCTTGCCTGACGGATCACGGCCTCATCGAGCAGTCGGCCGTTGGCATCGATGAAGACACCCGTGCCTGCGCTCAGCTGCTCGTCGTATAGTCGAAGCACAGAGAGCGCCCGATCTACGGCAGCTGCATCCGGTGTGAAGACACCGTGGACCGTCGCCAACTGAGCCGGGTGGATGCACGCACGCCCGACGAAGCCTTGGCGTGCACACCGTTCGGTAGAGCGGCGAAACGTCTCGACGTCCTTGATCTCTATGGAGACCGGAGCCGCGGGCGGTTGGATGCCCGCCTCGGAACTGGCCAACACGACTTGGGTGCGGATCGCGGCCACCTCGTTCTCGTTGTTGCCTGGCGTGATCCCGGCTTCGGCGCAGAGGTCGTACTCCCCTATCTGCAGTCGCAGCACCTGGGGTTGGCGAGCGATCTCGCGGGCCTCGAAGATCGCTCGAGGCGTCTCGAGCAGGGGGCTCAGTCGAAGATTTTCGTGCCCCCGAGTAGCCAGTACCTCCCCGATACCGCGGACTTCGTCAGCACTCCCCGCCTTGGCGAGGACGAGTCCGGTCAGGGAGGTGATTCCCTCCAGTGCGGCAATATCTTCGAGGGCGGCCTCTCCTGAGTTGATCCGAACCCAAAGCTCCTTGGTGGGGGCCGTCTGTTTGGACAACCAGTGCCGAACCTCGGTGCGCGCTGCGGCCTTGCCTGACCACGGCACTGCGTCTTCTAGATCGATGATCAGCGCGTCGGCGATGCTGGCAGCCGCTTTCGGCAGCTTCTCGGGAGCGTTCCCCGGCACGTAGAGGTAGGAGCGGGCAATTCGCATCTGGTCATCCGACCTTGGTGTCGCCGCGAAGGAGGGACTTGGCCACGACGGTGCGCAGCACGTCGTTGGTGCCCTCGCCGATACTCATTAGCGGGGCGTCGCGGTACAGGCGCTCGATCTCGTACTCGGTCGAGAACCCGTATCCTCCGTGCACTTTCATGGAGTCGATGGCGGCCTCGAGTGCCACATCCGAGCAGAAGATCTTGGCCATGCCTGTCTGGCCGTCCGCGCGCCCGTGGGCGACTGCGTCGGCCGCCCAGTAGGCCATCAGCCGGGCTGCCTGGAGGTTGGTGGCCATCGAGGCGAGTTTGAGCTGGATGGCCTGGAAGTCGGAGATGGGCTGCTTGAATGCCTTGCGCTCCTTCGAGTAGGCCAATGCCTCGTCGAATGCCCGCTGTGCCACCCCGACGGAACGTGCCGCGATGTTGACACGTCCCCACTCGAGCGCCGAGAGCACTTGCTGCATGCCTCGACCCTCGACGCCGCCGACCAGGTTCTCGACCGGCACTCGGACGTCCTCGAACAGGACTTCGCACGACTCTGTGCCTTTGTATCCCAGTTTGGGAATGTCCTTCAGGACGCTGAACCCCGGCGTGCCCTGTTCGACGAGCAGCACGCTCATGCCCTTGTGGGCCGGGGAGGCGCTGGGGTCGGTCTTGACCAGAACTGGCAGTGGGTTGGCGTATCTGGCGTTGGTGATCCACATCTTGGTGCCATTGATGACGTACTCGTCACCTTCGAGGCGGGCCGTCGTGCGGATGCCCTGCAAGTCGGTTCCGGCATCGGGTTCGGTGAGGGCGATGCCCGTTCGACGGACACCGGTGGCAAGCTCGGGAAGATACTTGTTCTTCTGCTGGTCGGTGCCGTGCAAGCTGAGCAGCCGGCAGGCGAGCGAGTGGCTTCCGAGCACGCCCGCGATACCCATCCAGCCGCGAGAGAGCTCCTCGAAGACCAGAGCGAACGAGACGGGGTCCAGGTCGAGGCCGCCGTACTCTTCCGGCACCGTGATGCCGAAGAGCCCCATGTCAGCCAGGCCCTGGACGATCTCCGTGGGATAGCGCCCGGCCTGTTCCCATTCGCGCGCAACCGGAATCACTTCACGGTCTACGAAGTCCCTAAGCAGGGCGCGGAAGTCATTCTGGTCGTCGGTGAACTCAAAGTGCATTGTCGATCCTTCAGTAGCCGTGGTTGGGTCTGCGCGAGCCGGGTGAAGTCAGCGCGCGGCACCTTGGACTTCGTATGCCGGTGAGTCCGGCGTGTGACCGTGCTGATCTCCAAAGGCGCCGTCACGGGCGAGCCCCGCGATGGTGGGCTCGTCGTACGAGGTGATCTCCGAAAGGACGTAGGCCATGTCCTCGTTGCGGAGGGGAGCGCGTCGGTAGGCCGGGACCTCTGTGCCTACGCGGACGGGAGAGGCTACCTGCGAGATCGTCCCGAAGCGCGGATGTTCGGTCTTCACGATGAGCCCGCGGGCGATTGTGTGCTCGTCCTTCAGGGCTTGCTCGACGTCGTTGATCGGTGCGCAGGGGATACCCGAGGCGTACAGATCAGTAAGCCAGTCCTCGACCGTGCGCTTCGACAGCACCTCCTCCAGCATCGGGATCAGTGCGTCTTTGTGGACTCGCCGGTCCGCGAACGTCCTGAACCGGGGGTCGTCGCCCCACTCGGGATGGTCGATCACATCAAGCAACCGGGTCCAGAACTTCTCCTTCGCGCAGCCGATGATCAGCCAGCCATCAGCTGCCTCGAAGGCTTGGAACGGCACGAGAGATGGGTGCGCCGAGTGGGCGGTCCGAGTGGGGGTGAAGCCCTCGTTGAGGTGCCATGCCGCCGGGTAGTTGAGCAGGGAGATGGCCGTGTCGTACAGGCTGACGTCGCAGTCCATGCCCACGCCGTCGCGCTTGGCGGCGTGCAGCCCGCTCAGCAGCGCGATGGCGGCGACGAACCCTCCTGAGTAGTCCACAAGGGACAGGCCCGACTTGGCCGGTGGTCCGCCAGGTTCGCCGGTCAAGTCCATCCAGCCGGCGAGGCCTTGCAAGACGTAGTCGTAGCCAGGTTCCTTCTGCCGTGGGCCGGTCATTCCGAAGCCAGTGAGTGAGCAGCACACGATGGCCGGGTTGAGGTGTTTTAGATCGTCGTACGTGATCCCCATCTTCGCTGGGACGTCCCCGCGCAGATTGGAGTACACGGCGTCAGAGACCTTCACAAGATCCTCGAAGACTCGACGGCCTCCAGGAGTGGATAGGTCCAGGGACAGGCTTCGCTTGTTGCGGTTGAAGGCCTCGAAGAACAGGGAGTCCTCGTCCTCGCCGTAGGGCGGAACGTAGCGGCCGACGTCTCCGCCGAAGCGCGGGTCCTCGATCTTGATCACCTCCGCACCGAGATCGGCCAGGTGCACGCTTCCCCATGGCCCCGCGCCGTACTGTTCGATGGCGATGATGCGCAAATCCTCAAGCGGTCTCATGGGCTTCCGTCCTGTTGCGTTTCGGGGGTGTCAACTGGCTCTCGAGGCCTCGACAGCCAGCGGGACTTCGCCTTGGGGAAAGAGCCCTTCTAGCTGTTCGGCTCCGCGCTTGTAGACGTAGAAGGTGCGGAAGAAGGAGCAAACTTCCTTGCCGTCCTGGTTAAGGGTGCGGGTCTTGACCGTGACAATGCCTGCCTGGGGTCGCGAGCCCGACTCGCGCTTCTCGGTAACAAGTGACTCGCTCCAGAGCGTGTCGCCGGCAAAGACCGGGTGTGTCATGCGGATGTCGTCCCACCCGAGATTGGCAAAGGCGTTCTGGGTGAGGTCGGTGACGCTCTGCCCCACAGCAATGGCCACGGTCAGGGTCGAGACGACGATGGGCCGCTTGAACTCGGAACGCGCTGCGTACTCAGTGTTGAAGTGCATCTGGCTGGTGTTCATGGTCAGCAACGTGAACCACGTGTTGTCGTTGTCCGTGATGGTGCGCCCGAGGGGGTGCTGGTAGATGTCCCCGATTTCGAAGTCCTCGTAGAAGCGGCCCCGCCAGCCATCAACCTTGGTCATCTGTACTCCCTTTACTCGTCGACATGAGAAGACAAGCATAAACATCAGACATATATACGTCAAGGTCGCACTTGCGCAAAAAACGCCCGGATCGTGGTCGATTCGGGCGTCCGCTTAAAGTTCTGACTAATCGATCACGTCTCCGGATCTTGATAGAGTGCCCGCAGTGTGAACAGGTGGTCAAGCATCGCTTGGGCGGCCGCGTCCCCGTTTCCTTGAGCGATGAACTCGAGGATGGCGGTGTGCTCGGAGTCGACCGTGTGCCAGAACGTGGATTCGACGTCTGGACGCAGGAACTTTGCTTGGAGGACCTTGAACACGGGGTCGTTCATGATCTTGAGTAGTCCGTTGCCGGCCGCCTCGACCACGATGCCGTGGAAGTTGCGGTGTTCGCGGAACTTGAGCCCACGTCCCATGCTGGCGACCTCGCGGTCCAGTGCCTCCCGCATTGCCTCGATCTGCTCGGGTGTGGCTCGGCTAGCTGCGAGTCTGGCCGCCGGCACCTCGACGAGTTCCCGAGCCTCGAGGATCTCTGCCACGGTGATCGCATCAGCCCCGGACATCAGCCCGAGGCTGGTCTCAAGGTACTGGCTCACCTTCTTGGCGTCAGTCCTGGACACGAACGTGCCTCCGGTCGTCCCTCGGGCGGTGTGCACGAGGTCTCGTGCGGCCAGCACGCGTAGCGCCTCCCGGATGGTGCTGCGGCTAACGCCGAAGATGGCGCACAGCTCGCCTTCGACCGGAAGGCGGTCCCCGGGTGCCAGTTCTCCTGTGAGGATGAGCTGGCGCAGTTGCTCGGCAACCTGTTCGTACGCTGGCAGTACCTTTTTCACCGACAGTGCATCGGCCACACCGACATGCGGCAGGATGGCCGCTACCTCGAGCGGTTTTTTGGCGACTGAGTCGGCCATCGGGCTCCTTTTGACTTCGTTGTTGAACGGATGGAACGTCGTTTGCTTCGTGAGCGCTGCGACGGCCTCAATGCCAGCGTGATCGTGAGTATGCCGTCCGGGCGTGTCAACCTGCGTGGCCTTTGAGAACCGGGACGACCTCCTGGGCAAGGAGGTTGACCGAGTCCCGAGCGCTGTCCAGCGGCATCCCCGCCCAGTGCGTTCGGAAGATTAAGGCATCCGCACCCACCTCGTCCCGCCAGGGGAGCAGCGCCTCTAGGCAGTCTTCGGGTGAGCCGACGATGAAACGTTGCTGTGCCAACTCCTCGTACGCGATATCGAAGGACTCGTCCCCGGGCATCACCTTGTCCTGACCCCACCTTGCGTAGGTCCGATACTTCTCGGCCAGGTAGGGCGCTGCGCGTTCGACGGCGGTCGCGCGATCCTTGCCGCAGAAGATCTCACGCATCACCGGCAACCCTGCTCCGGCTCCGGTGCCCGCCTCAGAGCGGGTTTCGCGGTAGAGGTCCACCTGTCGACGGATAGTTGATACCGTGGCGTGCGGGTTGACCATCCAGGCGTCTGCCAGTCGGGCGGCCCGTCGCACCGCACCGTCGCTGTTGGCAGCCATCCACAGAGGTGGACGTGGCTGCTGGACGGGCAAGAGGTTCAGCCTGGCCGAGGAGAGCCGGCACCAGGGGAGGTCGGCGTCCACCTCCTCGCCAGCCCACAGCCGCAGCACGATGTCGAGGTTGGCCTCGAATCTGGCGACCCTGCCCGTTCTACCTATGGCGAAGGCGTCGTACTCGACGTCCCTGTAACCCAAGCCGACCCCGAGGGTTAGCCGACCTCCAGTGACGACGTCGAGCGAAGCGAAGTTCTCTGCCACGTCGAGTGGGTTCTGAAGGGCCAGCAGGAGGATGCCGAGCCCGATCCGCATGTCCCCGGCCTCGCTCGACAGTCTGGCGAGGTAGGGCAGTGGCTGGATGTGGGTCAGTGACTCGCTCAGGTAGTGCTGGCCGGCGAACACGGCATCCCACCCAGCGTCGCGCGCAGTCCGCACTAGTTCGAGCTGCTCGTCCAGTGCTCGAACCTGGTCGGTGCCCAGGGGCTGTTGGTTGGTCAGGAACAGGCCGATCTGCATCTGCACTCCCAAGGGCGGGTCTTCCGCCTTTCGTGGACTTGCTCTTGACCCACCAAGGTAAATGTCAGAGGATTCCCTGTCAATCGGGAATGCACCCGAGCGCCTGCGCTTAGGTAGCGGAGCTCCGATACCTCAGAGGTTAGTTGACGCCAGGCGGAATGACCGTTTTCGAGCTATGGAGGTACAACCGATGATCGACCCCGACGAAGACATGGTCTTACACGCGGAGGGGTGTTTGAGTCGTGTCGACGCGTGGGATTCTGTGCTCAGGGCCGTCATCACCCGCATGGACGATGAGGTCCGTGCCGAGGTTGCGAGTCAGATGGCGGCATCCGCAGCGGGCGCTCCACGTTCCCCGCTCGCCGGCATGCTGGTGGCGGTCAAGGACAATATCGACACGCGGGGGACACGCACCACTGCGGGCTCGGACTTCTTTCGGGAGCGAGTCCCCGAGGAGGACGCCTTCGTGATCGCCCGGCTCCGGGAGGCGGGCGCCATCCCCAGTGCCAAGGTCAACCTGGCCGAGTTCGCACTCGGCGCCACTACCCAGAACGCGCACTGGGGGTCATGCCGCAACGCGTGGGACCAGACACGTATCCCCGGGGGGTCCAGTGGTGGCTCGGCCGTCGCGGTGGCCGCCGGGATGGCAGATGCGTCCTTAGGGACCGACACTGGTGGATCCGTGCGCATCCCTGCCTCCGTTAACGGTCTGGTCGGGTTGCGTCCCACGCTCGGAAGGATCTCCAACCGCGGCGTGACCCCTTTGAGTCTCGCCTTCGACACCGTCGGTCCCATGGCCCACACGGCCAGGCTGGCAGCCTCAGTGTTCAGCGAGATTGATGCGTTCGACTTCGATGACCCGAGCAGCCAGGACGGCCCCCGCCGGGACGTCCTCGTGAGCCTGGACGACGGTGTCGACGGACTGCGAATCGGCGTGCCCCGGGAGTTCTTCTTCGATGACGTGGACCCTGCCATCGCCGCAGCGGTCCGTGATGTGGGCGAGATGCTTGCGAAGCAGGGTGGCGAGACCGTTCCGGTGCGACTGGACGGCGCGGAGGAGGCGCAGGGTCACATGTTCCGGATCCTCTATCCCGAAGTCGCGTCCTTCCACGCCCAGCGTCTGGCGGAGGCGCCGCAACTGTTTGGGGAGGATGTTCATCGTCGGCTACAGCTGGGGGTCGGGGTCGATGCCCGGGACATGGCTGTGTCGGTCGCCTGGCGACGTCGATGGCAGCGCGCGGTGGAACGCGTGCTGCTCGATGTCGATGTCATCCTCACACCCACAGTCCCCGTCGACGTGCCTCACGTGGAGGGGGCGGAGATGATCCGGACCACGCATGAGATCACCCGGTTCACCTACGGCTTCTCGATGTACCACGGCCCCTCGATCTCCATCCCGTGCGGATTCCACCCGGAGTCGGGCATGCCCATCGGCGCCCATCTCACGGCCGCGCCCTGGCGAGAAGATGTGCTCTTCCGTGCCGCTGCGGCATTCCAGTCGGTCACCGACTGGCACGAGCGCCGCCCGGCGGCCCTTGAGGTTGGAACGGGCTGACCCGGATGGAGGGGCGGAGGTGAAGACCCCCGCCCCTCCAGGTCTCGGCGTCAGCCCCCGAGGAATGCCCGGCGGACTTCCTCGTCGCCCAGCAGGGCCTCGCCGGTGCCCGTATGGCTCACAAGTCCTCGCTGGATAACGTAGCCGCGATCAGCGAGCTCCAGGGCCGAGCGGGCATTCTGCTCGATGAGGAGGAACGTGATACCTGCGGTATCCCTCAACTCACGAAGCTGCTGGAACATCTCCTTGGTGAGGATGGGGGACAGCCCAACTGATGGCTCGTCCATCAAGATCATGCGGGGGTTCAACATGAGAGACCGGCCAATCTCGAGGGCGCGCCGTTCGCCTCCAGAGAGAGTGCCTGCGTACTGGGCGCGCCGGTCGGCCAACCGGGGGAAGAGGTCGAAGATGTCGTCGATCCGAGTTTTCACGCGCGCTTTGTCCCTGACGAGGTACATCCCCAACTCGAGGTTTTCGTAGACGTTGAGGGAGGGGAAGACGGTCGACAGCTGAGGCACCATGGCCATACCGGTTCTCAGGAGCTCTTGAGGCCCCATCGCAGTGACGTTCTCGCCCTCGAAGACGACCATGCCCTGACGAACGTTGATCAGGCCGTAGATGGCCTTGAACACCGTCGATTTACCCGAACCGTTCGGGCCCACGACGGAGACGATCTCGCCGCGGCGTACCTCCAGATCGATGCCGTGCAGGATGTCGAACCCGCCGTAGCCGGCGATGACACCCGCGGCCTCAAGCATCACTTCGCCGGGCGCGATGGAGGATTCCTTGGTGTGGGTCTCAGGCACCGAGGTAGGCATCAATGACCTCCTTGTTCTCGCTGATCTCGTGGGGGGTCCCATTGGCAAGCTGTTGCCCGTCGTCCAAGACGACGATGCGGTCGGCGATGGAGAATATGAATCCGATGTTGTGCTCGACGACGATGAAGGCCACGTTCTCCTCGTCGTTGAGCACCTTGACGTAGTGCTTCAGCGACTCGATGAGCGTCGGGTTCACCCCGGACGTCGCCTCGTCCAGCAGGACGAGAGTTGGACTTGACATCATCGCCATAACCAGTTCGACGAGCCTCATCTGGCCACCCGAGATGTTCCCGGCGTACAGGTGGGTCAGGTGGGGGATCTCCATCAGGTCGATGAGGTCGCCGGCGCGTTGCCTCGTAGCTGCGTCTGGGGGTCGAAGGAGCTTGCCGAGCCCGACACCCTTCCACTGTCGGCCCAGGAGGGCGTTCTCCCACACGGTCAGCTCGGGAAAGAGACGGACGTTCTGGAAGGTGCGTCCCATGCCCCGCCGCGCGACCTGCATCGTCCGCAGTCCGCCGATGTCCTCGCCGTTGAACTCGATGGTGCCGCGGTCGGCCGGGATGTCTCGAGATAGGCAGCCCAGCAAGGTCGATTTCCCCGATCCGTTGGGCCCCACCAGCCCGACTATTTCGCCGGGCGCGACGCAGAAGTCAACTTCGCGCACCGCGCGGACACCACCAAAGCTCTTGGTTATACCTCGCGCCTCGAGGATGTAGTGGTCTTGTTGACCCTTGGTCAGAGGTGGAGTAGACGTGGCCGACGTAGTCATTGGACACTCCTCACTGCTGTTGCCGTCTCGAGGGAGTCTGCGTCGGCCGCGCCGGCGCCGCGGTGCCGCACCCTGTTGATCAGACGACCGAGAACGGTGCGCTCACCGCGCTGCACGGTCCCGACGATGCCTTCGGGCATGAAGAGCACTATGGCGATGAGAAAGGCGCCGAAGACCACGAGAAAGGAGTTCCCCTGTTCGGCCCATAGGGTGTCTCGCACCATAAGGAAGAGGACCGTCCCGACCACGGGGCCCCAGACGGTGCCGAGTCCTCCGAGCACCGTCATCAACGCGACGTTGATCAAGAAACTGTCACGGAACATGATCTCCGGGTCGATGAACGTGATCTCGTAGGCCCAGCACGCTCCGACCGCGCCCGTGATGGCAGCGGACAGGCAGAAGACAGTGAGCTTCAACAGGGTGGTGTTGATGCCTCTCGCCTCAGCCCCCCGCTCGTCGTCCTTGATGGCCAGCAGCGACATCCCGAACTGCGACCGGCGTAACCACCAGGCGAATGCCACGATCAGCACCGCCCCCCCCAGGAAGAGGTAATAGAAGAACAGGCGGTTGACCTCCGGCGGCAGCACCAATCCCTGAGCACCTTCAGTCAGGGGCGTGGCCATGAGCACCAGCTCGCGCATGGCAAGGAAGGAGCCCAGCATCGCGATGGAGAAATAAACCCCACGAAGCCGCAGAAGTGGAAACCCGATGAGGAGGGCAAAGACGGCGGCAAAGACTGCAGCCAAGGGAACAGTTGTCGCGAATGGCATCTCGGCCTTCACGACGAGCAGGCCCGTCACGTAGCCGCCAAGCCCGAAGAAGACGCCGTGACCGAAGTCGACATACCCGGTGAAGCCCGAAATGAAGTTCCAACTCGAGGACAGGATGATCCACATGAACATCGTGCTGAGAGTGAGCAGGACGCTGTCGTTCAGTCCCGAGTACGGCACTAGGCCCATGCCCACACCTGCGAGCAGCAGCACGATGAGAGAGCGGTATTTGACTACCTTTCTTCGTGGACGGGCCGTAGCTGCGAGAATCCGGCGCTCGGCCTCGGCTGGCTGCACAACGGTACTCATGCCCTCACCCCTCCTAGTCGGGAGATACCTTCCGGTCGAAGCGCCAGGACCACGACCACCAGGACGAATGCAGCGGCGGTCCCTAGGCTCGTGCCAATGTTGGAGACGTAGCCACTAAGACCCGCCTCGATGATGCCGACGAACATCGCCGCAGCGAGTGTGCCGCTGACGCGTCCGCCGCCGCCGAGAACCACGATCACGAAGGCCTTGAGGGTGAAGAGCCCACCCATGAAGGGATGGAAACCCTGGGTGACGCTGAATAGCCCACCAGCAGCGAAGGCGACGGCAGTGCCGAGGCCGAATGCAGAGCAGTACATGCGGGTCACGTTGATGCCCACGATCCGCGCCGCCTCCCGGTTCTGGGCGGTCGCCTTCATGGCCTTGCCCTTCTTTGTCCGGTTAAGGAACAGCGTGAGCATCGTCAACAGGACTAGCGCTGCGACGAGCATGACGGCCTTGCTGACCGATACGCGGTAGTCGAGCAGGCTGATGACCGAGTCGGAGTAGGCGGCCGTGGTCACCTTGGGCGTGGTTGTGAAAGTGACCGTCAGCAGGCCCGCAATCACCGATGCCAGGCCGAACGTGATCAGCAAAGGCATGAGCTCATGTCGCTCTAGGACCGGCATGATCACCACTCGCGAGACGACCCAGCCGAATCCGAAACCGAGGGCGATCAGCAGCGGCAGTGTCATCAGCACATCCAGACCCAGGTACTCTTGGGCCACCCATGCCATGTAGGCACCGAGGATCAAGAACTCCCCGTGCGCGAGGTTGATGACCCGCATGATGCCGAAGATCAGGGACAGGCCTTGGGCCATAAGGGCATAGAAGCCACCGAGTATGACGCCGTCGATGATGACTTGGATGAGAGTATGCACGTTCCTACTCCGCTCGCGCCGTGGTCGGGTTCGCGCGTGTCACCGCTCGTTCCAAGGCTTCAGCGGCTCGATGTCGGCCTTTGCTGCCTCCTTGGGAGCCACGACGACCTGCTTGCCCTGGGCGTCGAGTTGAATGGTCAGCATGGGGCGGTTCACGTTCGCTCCGGTCAGACCGCTGGGGTCGCCCTTCGCCGTGTAGTCGATCATTCCGAAGAAGGTGTCGGCCTTCAGGTCGACCAGCGCCTGACGGACCTTCTCGGAATCGAGGCTGTCGGCCGCCTCGACTGCGAGCTGCAGTGAGAGCCCGGCTGCTGAAGCGCTGGGCGGCAGGTAGGACGGGTTCTCGCCGTACTTCTTCACATAGGAGTCGAAGTACTCCTGAGCCCCCTTCCTGTCAACCTGAGTGTGAGTCACTTGGGAGGTTGGAATGCGGCGGAACTGGTCGTCGGTGGAGAAGGCGTCGATGGTGGCGGAGTACTTGGTG
>NZ_LMSA01000004.1 GCF_001427985.1 Knoellia sp. Soil729 | reverse complement strand
CGATGGTACTGCACTGGTGACGGTGTGGGAGAGTAGGACGCAGCCGGACAACCATTCACGGAAATGGCCCGCCACCACCATGGCGGGCCATTTCTCATGTCCGGGGACCTGTTCATTTGGGGGCATTGCGTGCCTGAGATACTCTGTGCCCATGGCACGGCGGCTCCTTCTTCTCCAGCCGCGCTGACGCTTCCACCGGACGTCACCGCGGCGAACCCCTCCTGTGTGAGGGGCTTTTTTGTGGGCAGCTTCCCGAGCAGGGCTTCGAACAGGCAGGAATGACATGAGCGAGACGGCGCACCGCTACACGGCCGAGCTGGCCGACGAGATCGAGCTGGCCTGGCAGGACCGCTGGGAGAGCAGCGGGGTCTTCAACGCGCCCAACCCGCAGGGCTCCCTCGCGGACCCCGACGAACTCGCCAAGCGCGATGGCGGGCACCTGCTCGTCCTCGACATGTTCCCCTATCCCAGCGGTGCCGGCCTGCACGTCGGCCACCCGCTGGGCTACATCGCCACCGATGTGTACTCGCGCTACCACCGGATGCTCGGCAAGAATGTCCTGCACTGCCTGGGATACGACGCGTTCGGCCTGCCGGCCGAGCAGTATGCCGTCCAGACGGGACAGCACCCTCGCGTCACCACCGAAGCCAACATCGTCATCATGGCGCGCCAGCTGCGCCGGCTCGGGCTCGGCCTGGACCAGCGCCGATCCATCCAGACCATGGACCCGGACTACTACCGCTGGACGCAGTGGATCTTCCTCCAGATCTTCAACTCCTGGTACGACCGCGACGCCGAGCGCGCCGATGGTGGACGCGGCCGCGCCCGGCCCATCAGCGAGCTCGTCGCCGAGTACTCCTCGGGGGAGCGCGCCCTGCCCTCGGACGACGGGCGTGGCTGGGAGGACCTCAGCGACCTCGAGCGCGCCGACATCCTCGACAGCCACCGCCTCGCCTACGCGTCCGAGGCTCCGGTCAACTGGTGCCCCGGGCTGGGCACGGTGCTGTCCAACGAGGAGGTCACCAACGACGGACGCTCCGAGCGGGGCAACTTCCCGGTCTTCAAACGCAACCTGCGCCAGTGGATGATGCGGATCACCGACTACTCCGACCGGCTCGCCGATGACCTGGACCGGGTGCAGTGGCCCGAGAAGGTCAAGGCCATGCAGCGCAACTGGATCGGTCGCAGCCACGGTGCACGGGTCGCGTTCCCCGTCGTCGGAACGCACGAGGGCGCGGAGCCCATCGAGGTCTTCACCACCCGCCCGGACACGCTCTTCGGGGCGACCTTCATGGTGCTCGCGCCGGAGCACCCGCTCGTCGACATCCTCGTGCCCGAAGGGGAGTGGGCCCCCGGGACCAACCCGGCTTGGACCGGTGGGAAGCCGGGCCCGCAGACTGCGGTCACGGCATACCGGCGTGCGGCCTCCCGCAAGAGCGACGTCGAGCGTCAGATCGAGGGCAAGGACAAGACCGGTGTCTTCACCGGTGCCTGGGCGACCAACCCGGCCACGGGTGAGCAGCTGCCGATCTTCATCGCCGACTACGTGCTCATGGGCTACGGCACTGGCGCCATCATGGCGGTGCCCGGCCAGGACGAGCGCGACTGGCACTTCGCCGACGTGTTCGATCTGCCGAAGATCCGCACCGTGCAGCCGAGTGAGGGACATCCCGAGGACGAGGCCTTCACCGGGGACGGCCCGGCGATCAACTCGGCCAACGACTCGATCGACCTCAACGGCAAGCCGGTCGCCGAGGCCAAGGCGGCGATGATCGACTGGCTCGTCGAGCGTGGCCACGGCCAGGCGACGGTGAGTTACAAGCTGCGCGACTGGCTGTTCAGCCGCCAGCGTTACTGGGGCGAGCCGTTCCCCATCGTCTTCGACACCGACGGCAGCGCCCATGGTGTGCCCGAGTCCATGCTGCCGATCGAGCTGCCGGAGGTCCCGGACTACAGCCCGCGCACGTTCGACCCCGAGGACGCGCAGAGCTCTCCGGAGCCGCCGCTGGGCCGGGTCGAGGACTGGGTCAACGTCGAGCTCGACCTCGGTGACGGCCGCGGTGTCCAGAGCTATCGCCGTGAGACCAACACGATGCCCAACTGGGCCGGTTCGTGCTGGTACTACTTGCGCTACCTCGACCCCGAGAACCGCGACGAGCTCGTGTCGGCAGCCAACGAGGAGTACTGGATCGGCCCTCGTGACAGCGCTGTTGACGGCGCACCGGCCGGCACCAGGGACCCCGGGGGAGTCGACCTCTACATCGGTGGCGTCGAGCACGCGGTGCTGCACCTGCTCTATGCGCGCTTCTGGCACAAGGTGCTCTTCGACCTCGGGCACGTCTCGAGCGAGGAGCCGTTCCGCACCTACTTCTCGCAGGGCTACATCCAGGCCGCCGCATTCCGTGACGACCGCGGTCAGCCGGTCGAGGCCACCGAGGTCGAGGAGGGCGTCGGCGCCGACGGGCACCCGAGCTTCACCTGGCGGGGCAAGCCGGTGACCCGTGAGTTCGGCAAGATCGGCAAGTCGCTCAAGAACATGGTGTCGCCGGACGAGATGTATGCCGCGTACGGCGCGGACACGTTGCGGCTCTACGAGATGGGCCTGGGCCCGCTCGACCAGAGCAAGCCCTGGGACACCCGCGCCATCGTGGGGTCGCAGCGTTTCCTGCAGCGGCTGTGGCGCAACGTGGTCGACGAGGAGACCGGCGAGGTCCGCGTCGCCGAGGCGCCCATGGACGAGCCGACGGCGCGGGTGCTCCACCGGACCATCGACGCCGTGCGCCGCGACTACGACGAGCTGGGCTTCAACACGGCGATCGCCCGCCTCATCGAGCTCAACAATGCGCTGACGAAGCTCGACGCGGTGCCGCGCGAGGCGGCCGAGCAGCTCGTGCTCATGGTCGCTCCACTCGCGCCTCACATCGCCGAGGAGCTGTGGTCGCGTCTGGGGCACGCGGAGTCGCTGACCCACGAGGACTTCCCCGTGGCCGACCCCGCGCTGCTCGTCGAGGACTCGGTGACGTGCGTCATCCAGATCAAGGGCAAGGTGCGCGACCGCATCGAGGTCGCGGCCGACATCAGCGAGGACGACCTGCGCGAGCAGGCGCTCGCCCTGCCCAAGGTGCTCGAGGCGACGGCCGGGGGGGTGCGCACGGTGATCGTGCGGGCCCCCAAGCTCGTCAACGTCGTCCCGCTCTGAGGTGCTCGTGCTGTTCTAGGCTCGGCGCATGGCGCTGACCCAGCTGATCCTCGTCCGACACGGCCAGTCCGAGGGCAACGTCGCCGCTGAGCAGGCTCAGCGCGATCACCTGGACCGCATCGACGTCCCCGCCCGGGACCCCGACGTGGTGCTGTCGGAGACCGGGCAGCAGCAGGCCGACGCCGTGGGCCGGTGGTTGAGCGGACTGCCCGGGGACGAGCAGCCCCAGGTGATCTGGACCAGTCCCTACCGTCGAGCCCGCGAGACGGCCGACCGTGCCCTCGCCGTGGCCGACGTCGAGCTCGACTACCGCGTCGACGAGCGGCTGAGGGACAGGGACATGGGCATCACCGACCAGCTCACCGCGCAAGGGATCATCGCGCAGTTCCCGCAGGAGGCGGAGCGGCGCGAGTGGCTCGGCAAGTTCTACTACCGGCCACCGGGCGGTGAGTCGTGGGCCGACGTGGCACTGCGGGTGCGTGGGGTGCTCACCGACCTCGCCCACACCGAGAAGCACGAGCGCATCCTCATCACCGCGCACGACGTCGTCATCTTGCTCTTCTGCTATGTCGCCGAGGGCCTCAACGAGAAGGAGGTCCTCGATCGGGCACGCACCAACGGGCTGCGCAACGCCGCCATCTGCCGCCTGCAGCGCGACGAGGACTCCGCGACCGGTTGGGTCGTGACGGACTACAACCTCGACGCGCACCTGCGCGAGGAGGGCATCGAGGTGACCGACCAGCCCGGAGCGTCGGACGAGGTCGGGGGCGAGCATGTCTGAGGACACGGCCCGACGCGAGGACCGCGAGGACGTCCCGGCCGGCGTGGAGGGTGGCTCACCCGGCTCACCACGTCTCGTCACGCCGGCCCTCCTGCGCTCCTGGCCGCTGCCCGAGCCGGATGGCACCAAGTACAGCCGCGGGCTCGCCCTCGTCGTGGGTGGTTCCTGCTCCACGCCGGGCGGAGTCATGCTGGCAGGGACATCAGCGTTGCGGATGGGTGCGGGCCGGCTGCACATCGGCACGGCTGATGACGTCGCGATGCCGGTCGCCGTCGCCCTGCCGGAGTGCGGCACCACCGGGTTGCCCCAGGACGACGAGGGCGCCATCACCGGCGAGCGGGCCGGCGCGCTGCTCGAGAAGGAGCTGTCGCGCGCTGACGCCGTGCTCCTCGGTCCCGGTCTCTCCGACGCCGAGGGCGCGGCCCGTCTGCTCGAGGAGGTCGTCACGGTTCTGCCCGACGACACACCGGTCGTCCTCGACGCCTTCGGGGCAACGACCCTGCCGGACGTCTCCGTGCAGGTCGTCGAACGCCTCTCCGGGCGGTTACTCCTCACTCCCAACTCCGGTGAGCTCGCCCGCCTCGTGGAGCAGGAGACGCTCTCCGGTGACGACGAGGTGGTCGAGGCGGCGCTCGCGGTGGCGCGCCGGTTCGGAGCGGTGGTGGGCGCCAACACCTGGATCGTCGCCGGCGACAAGGTCTGGCAGGTGACAACCGGCGACACCGGACTGGGCACCTCGGGCAGCGGTGATGTCGTCGCCGGGGCCGCCCTCGGGCTGCTGTCGCGCAGGGCCGGGCTGGTGCAGGCGCTGGTCTGGGCGAAGTACGTCCACGCCGCCGCAGGCGACGACCTCGCCGCGCGACTGGGTCGGGTCGGCTACCTCGCCGGTGAGATTCCGCCGCAGCTGCCGCTCGTGCTCGGCTCGCTGCGCGGGGACTGAACGCTTCGCCGCGTTCCAGATCGTGGACTGCGGGTCCCCCGGGCCGGCGCTCCAGCCCTAGACTCCATAACCAAGGTCACGAGTACCAGTGTTCAGCCCCGGCTTGCTGGTCGGCAACCCTCCTCCGCGGTGGGGTGCTCCGGGTGACGACCTGGTCGGCTGCAGCATCGCAGTCGGCAAGCGCGGACTCGCGAGCACCTTCGAGAGTCCAACGACTCTCCAGGGAGCACCACATGTCGATCGCCAGCTCGATCCCGCACACCTTCACCCGCGAACGCCGTCAGCCGTGGCTGCGCTCGGTCCCCGCTCCGCGCACGACTGCCCTGGCCCAGACCTCACCGAGCCCGGCGGCTCCGGCCCCGACGGCGCCGACCGAGGCACCGGCACACCAGGTCCCTGCAGTCGTCGCGGCGCCCAGGGTCCCGACCTGCCACGGCACGTTCGTCGAGTACGCGAACTTCGACCACGGCGCGTCCACCCCGGCCCTGGTCAGCGTCAAGGCTGCGGTCGACAGGGCCACCGAGACCTACTCCAGCGTCCACCGCGGACAGGGGTGGGCCAGCCAGGTGTCGAGCCACTACTACGAGGCCGCCCGTGACGAGGTGGCCCGCTTCGTCGGTGCCCGCGAGGGTGACGAGGTCATCTTCACCCGCAACACCACCGACTCCTTCAACCTGTTGGCCCGCGCGCTGCCGCGCCGCACGCAGGTCATCGTCTTCGCCACCGAGCACCACGCGACGCTCCTGCCGTGGGACGCCCGTCGCACGACGCGCCTGCCCGTGCCGCTCACCCACAAGGACGCCGAAGCGCTGCTCACCGACGCGCTCCGGCGCAGCACGTCCTCGAGCACGCTCGTCGTCCTCAGCGGCGCCTCCAACGTCACGGGTGAGTACTGGCCGATCGAGCGCCTCGCCGCGATCGCCCGGCGCCGAGGCGCCCGCGTCGCGCTCGATGCCGCACAGCTCGCCGGCCACCGCCGCATCGACCTCGACGCGCTGGGTGTCGACTACGCCGCGTTCAGCGGGCACAAGATCTATGCCCCCTATGGCGCCGGCGTCCTCGTCGGTCGCGCCGACTGGCTCGACGCCGCCGCGCCCTACCTCGCTGGCGGCGGGGCCACGGCCAGCGTCGGACCCCTCAGCACCACCTGGCAGACCGGCCCGGCCCGTCACGAGGGCGGCAGCCCCAACGTCCTCGGCGCTGTCGCCCTCGCCGCGGCCTGCGCCGCCATCCGCGAGCACCGTGGTGCCGTCGAGGCCCATGAGTCGCGGGTCACCTCGCGGCTCGTCGACGGCCTGCGCGCCATCGAGGGCGTCGAGACCTTCAGCATCTTCGGCGATGACGCGGACCGCGCGCCGGTGGTGGCCTTCACCCTCGAGGGCCTCGACTCCTCCCTCGTCTCGGCTGCGCTGTCGGCCGAGCACGGCATCGGCGTGCGCGACGGCAAGTTCTGCGCGCACCTCCTCGTCGACACCCTCCTGGCCGACGAGGAGCCCGACGTCACGACCGCCGTGCGGGTCAGTGCCGGCCTTGCCACCACCGACGAGCACGTCGAGCGCCTGCTGACAGCAGTGGCGCAGCTGGCCACGCACGGTCCGGGGACGGCATACGACAGGGTTGAGGGACGCGGCTGGGTGCCGGCCGGCGACCAGCGCGAGACGCTCGTCGATCTGCCCTGGTGACCACGACGCTCCTGTCCGAGCACTAACCTCGGAGCGTGGCCACCGCACTCGTCACCGACTCCACGGCATACCTGTCCGCTGACCTCGTCGAGGGGCACGGCATCGGTGTCGTCCCGCTCCACGTCGTCGTCGGCGGGCAGGAGCGGCGCGAGGGCGTCGACATCGCGCCGCGCGAGGTGGCCGAGGCGCTGCGCGGGTTCAAGCCCGTGTCGACGTCGCGCCCGGCGCCGCAGGCGTTCCTCGACGTCTACCGCGACCTCGCCGACAAGGGTGCGGACTCGATCGTCTCGGTGCACATCTCGGCGGACATGTCGAGCACGCTGAGCTCGGCGCAGCTCGCCGCACACCAGTCGCCCGTTCCCGTGACCGTGATCGACAGCCGTTCGATGGGCATGGCGATGGGATATGCCGTCCTCGCCGGCGCCACTCTCGCCGCTGGTGGCGCGACCGCGGAGGAGGTCGCGGAGGCTGTGCGGGCCCGTTGCAGCCGGGCGACCGTCGTGTTCTATGTCGACACCCTCGAGCACCTGCGGCGTGGCGGACGGATCGGCAAGGCGAACGCGCTGCTCGGCTCGGCGCTGGCCATCAAGCCCATTCTCGGCCTGGCCGACGGGGCGATCGTCCCGCTCGAGCGGGTGCGGACGTCCTCCAAGGCCATCGCGCGGCTCGAGGAGCTCGCCGTCGCGGCAGCCGGCTCGCAGGCGGTCGACGTGGCGGTGCACCACCTCGACTCCGCCGAGCGCGCCGAGAAGCTCGCTGAGCGCCTGCACTCCCGCATCGACGGGATCGAGGACGTCATGGTCGTCGAGCTCGGAGCGGTCGTCGGTGCGCACGTCGGGCCGGGGACCCTGGCCATCGCGGTCAGCCCTCGGGTCTGAGCCGAGCACGACCGTGACCCTGTCGACCACCGGCACCATCGTGGTGGCCCTCGTCGTGGCCACGGCCTGCTTCGCGATCGGCGGGATCAACCCGGCGACGATCATCGGCCGGTGGCGTGGGGTCGAGGTCTCGTCGGTGGGTTCGGGCAACCCCGGTGCCACCAACCTCGGACGGGCGCTCGGCCGCAAGTGGGGCATTGTCGTCGGGGTCATCGACGTGCTCAAGGGCTTCGTGCCGACCCTGGTCGTGATGCTCACGATGGACACCTGGGTGGCGCTCGTCGCCGGCATCGCCTGCGTGCTCGGCCACATCTACAGCCCCTACCTCGGTGGCCGTGGCGGCAAGGGCGTGGCCACCTCCGTGGGGGCGATCCTCGCGGTGGTGCCGTGGGTGGCATTGGCATCGCTCGTCGTCTTCGCCGTGTGCGTCCCCTTCGTGCGCAGGCTCGGCAACGCGTCCGTGGTGGCGTCGGCGTTCCTGTGGGTGGCGGGGGTGTGGCTCGTGGTGCGGGCTGACGGCACGCCCGACCGAGGCGTGGGGATATGGCTCGTGGTGATGGCGTCGATCGTGCTGGCCCGCCACCGCAGCAACATCGCCTCCTGGATGGGGCGCCTGACCCCCTGAGGTTGTCCACAAGCCGGTGGTTGCGCCCCGCCTGTCCACAGATGAGGCTCACGGCCTTGGGCGGCGCTACGCGCGTTCCTAACGTCGCGGTATGCCGTTGCGCCGCGAACCCGACACCGTGTCACCGCGCGCCTCGGCGAGGGTGCGCGGCGGTGGGAGTGGCCCGGGTGATGACAGGAGTGGCGGCGCTGACAGGCGCGGGGGTGATGACGGGCGCGGGAGGCATCGGCCGCTCGAGGTGCCGCGTGGGCCCGTCTTCGAGCTGCCGGTGAGCCTGCGGGGAGCGCGGTGGGTGCCGAGTCGATCGGCGGTGGCGGCGGTGCTGGGGGTCGTGGCCCTGGTCGCCGTCGTCTTCGGTGCGCGGGTGTGGTTGGCCGGGGATGACAAGGGGACGGCTGTCGGGCCGCGGGGCGTCGCCGGTGCCGAACCGAGCGGGGTGAGTCGTGGCACCTCCACGTTGTCGCGGGCCTCACCAGGGAGCTCGCCGTCGACGTCATCTCCGGCCGGTGAAGGGGCACCTGCCGGACCGTCGGCGAGCCCCGGAGCCGCGGTGGCAGGGCTTGTGGTCGTGCACGTCGTCGGGCAGGTCGACAAGCCCGGGGTCTACCGGTTGCGGGCGGGTGTGCGGGTCGGGGACGCCGTCACGGCAGCCGGGGGTGCGACCCGTGGAGCCGACCTCGCGGCGGTCAACCTCGCGCGGATCCTCGTGGACGGCGAGCAGATCGTCGTCCCCAAGCCGGGTGAGCTCGTGGCGGCGCCCGGACCGGGTGGCTCTGGCTCGTCCGGTGTGGCGGGCGGTGGTGGGTCATCCGGGTCTGCGGGTGGCGCTGGGGGAACTGGCGCAACCAACGGGAAGGTTTCCCTCAACTCCGCCGACCTGTCCGCGCTGGACACGTTGCCCGGCGTGGGTCCCGTTCTCGCACAGCGCATCCTGGACTGGCGCACCGAGCACGGACGGTTCACGACAATCGAAGAGCTGGGCGAGGTGAGCGGTATCGGTGACAAGCTGCTGGCCCAGCTCTCTCCGAAGGTGACGTTGTGAGTGCTGCCGAGGACCCCGGCCTGCGGGCACGGCGCGACGGGTGGACTCGCGAGAAGGTGCAGTTCAGCGACATCCGCCTGCTCGTGCCGGCGCTCGCGGGATGGAGCCTGCTCGCAGTGACTCTGACGTGGTCGGCCGGTCCTCGATGGACCGTCACCGGCATCCTCGGCGGTGCCGTCGTGCTGCTCCACGTCATGGGGCGTGCTCGACGGATCGTGCTCATGCTCGGGGTGGCGCTGCTGGTCCAGGTCGCCGCACAGGGGCAGCACGCACTGAGGGGCGTTGGTGAGCTCGACGATCTCACTGCTGCCCGGGCGGTGGTCACCCTCGACGCGACGATCACCTCGGATCCCCGGACCCTCGCGGCCCGGGGGAGCGGTGACCCGGTCGTCCTCGTCAAGGCCCAGGCGCACCGGGTGGAGGGACGAGGACACAGCACCCCGGCCCACGCGCCGATCTCTCTGCGGGGTGACCCGCAGCTTCTGGCGCTGAAGTGGCACGACTCCGTGCGCCTGCACGGCCGGCTCGCTCCACCGTTGCCCGGCTATCCGGAGGTGGCGGTCCTGCGGGTCTCCGGCCAGGAGGTCACGCGGCGGGCCGGCCTCGTGGCCAAGGTCGCCGAGCACCTGCGGGCCGGGCTGCGCAGGGCGGTCGACCCGGCCCCTGCCGATGCCCGCGGGCTCCTGCCCGGGCTCGTCATCGGTGACACGAGCCGCACTCCACCGGACCTCACCGAGGCGATGCAGGCGACCGGCATGACGCACCTGACCGCCGTGAGTGGCTCGAACATCGCGGTGGTGGGCGGCATGATGCTCGGGCTGTGCGTCCTCGTCGGGGTGGGCCGACGCTGGCGCCCACCCGTCGTCGCCCTGGCGATCCTCGGGTTCGTCGTGCTCGCCCGGCCCGAGCCCAGTGTCGTGCGCGCCGCCGCCATGGGGCTCATCGGCCTCATCGGCATGAGCCGCTCACGCCGTTCGGCAGGGCTGCCGGTCCTGTCGGGGGCGATCGTCGTCGTGCTCCTCGTGGACCCCTGGATGGCTCGCTCGTTCGGGTTCGCGCTCTCAGCGCTCGCGACGCTCGGTCTGCTTCTGTTCACCCGGCCGTGGGGTGACGCGATCGCGCGCAGGCTGCCCTCGAGGCTGGCCTTCATGGGACCGGCGATCGCGATCCCCGTTGCGGCACAGGCGATGTGCGCCCCACTCATCGTGCTGCTCCAGGGCTCGGTGAGCATCGTCGGTGTCGTGGCCAACCTCGTCGCCGCGCCCCTGGTCGCGCCAGCCACGATCGCCGGCGTCGCCGCCGCGTTGGTGTCCGTCGTGGCCGATGCGCCCGCCCAGCTCATCGGGTGGGTCGGCGCCCTACCCACTCTTGGGATCGCGCGCACGGCCCGGGTCATGGCCGACGTGCCGGGTGGCACGATGCCGTGGCCGGATGGTGGGCGCGGCGCGCTCCTGCTCGCACTGCTGACCGTCCTGCTGCTGGGCAGTGGTCGATGGCTCGGCCGCTTCGCCGTGGCCAAACCGCTGGTCGCGCTGGTCGTCGCGGCCCTCACCGCGGCCATGGCGCTGCCGACCCGCGTGGTGACGTGGCCACCCGACGGCTGGCAGGTCGTGTTCTGCGACGTCGGTCAGGGTGACGCTGCCGTCATCCGCACCGGGCCTCGGCGAGCACTCGTCGTCGACGCCGGCCCCGAGCCGGCGCTGGTCGACGGATGCCTGGACGCCCTCGACATCACGGCCATCGATGCCATCGTGCTCACGCACTTCCATGCCGACCACGTCGACGGGCTGCCCGGAGTCCTGGGTGGTCGGACCGTCGGGCAGGTGCTGGTGTCACCGATCGCGGAGCCGGCCCACCAGGTGGATGAGGTGACACGGTGGGCTGGCGCACGCGGCATACCGGTGTCTGCTGTTGCCGCCGGTGACCGGCTCTCGTTCGGGAACGTGACCGCGCAGGTGTGGGCTCCGGTGCGTCGCATCGCAGCTGGGTCGGTGCCCAACAACGCGAGCGTCGTGCTCTCCGTCCACGTGGGTGAGGTGGATGCGCTCTTGCTCGGCGACGTCGAGCGGGAGGCGGCCCACGACCTGGTGCTGAGGATGCGGCGCGACCTCGAGATGTCCTCTGCCGCAGCGCGATTCGACGTCGTCAAGGCACCGCACCATGGCAGCGCCAACCTCGACGCCGACCTCATGTCCGAGGTGCGTGCTCCTGTCGCCGTGATCAGCGTGGGCAAGGACAACGACTACGGGCACCCGACGGCGGCGCACCTCGCGATGCTGCGTCGGGACGGCTACACCGCCTATCGCACCGACCAGCGGGGGAGCATCGCCATCGTCCAGCGCGGTGACCGGATCGAGGTGGTCACGGCGCGATGAGCGGGCTCAGCGGGCCGCTGCGGCCTTCGTGCGGGTCTTGGCGCTGGTGGACCTGGCGCTCTCGACGAGGGCGTCGAGGGTGGCCTTGACCGCCGGGACCCGCTGCAGGTCCGGAGTGGTCACCGCGACGATGTGACGACGCGAGGCCGGTGTCATGGGGAGGGCAGCGACGTCCTCGTGGTGCACGGTCTTGAGGATGAGGTCGGGGATGACGGCGACCCCGAGCCCTTCGGCGATCAGGCCCATGACCGCGACGTAGTCCTCGGTCTCGTAGGCGATGTCGGGGACGTAGCCGGCCGTGCTCGCGAGCTGGAGCAGGTGGCCGCGACAGCGTGGGCAGCCGGCGATCCAGGTCTCGTCCTTGAGCGCTGCCATGTCGACGTTCTTGGAGTGTGCGAGTGCGTGCGTGTTGGGGACCGCGAGCAGCACCTCGTCGTCGAGCAGGGGGGTGGTGACGAAGGCGTCGAGGTCCTCCTCGCCGCGGCCGAGGTCGGTGCCCTCGTAGACGAAGGCCACCGCGAGGTCGCACTCACCGGCGCGCAGCGCGGCGAGGGACTCGCGGGGCTCGCCCTCGCTGAAGGTGATCGAGACGCCGGGGTGCTCGGCCTTGACCTTGGCCAGAGCCTTGGGGACGAGGGTGGCCGACGCGCTCGGGAACGCCATGAGGCGCACCCGCCCGGAGCGGAGCCCGGCGATGGAGGCGACCTCCTCCTCGGCGGCGTCGAGCGCCGACAGGACCGGGCCGGCGTGGCGGGCGAGCACCTGACCGGCCTCGGTGAGGCGCACGCTGCGGCCGATGCGTTCCACCAGGGTGGTCCCCGTGCGGGTCTCGAGGCGGCGCACCATCTGCGAGATGGCGGGCTGCGAGTACCCGAGGGAGAGCGCCGCCGCCGTGAAGCTGCCCTCATCGGCGATGGCGCGCATGACGCGGAGGCCGGCTGCATCGATCATGTCTCCATCCTATAACGCTCAGTTATCACAGTGCCAGTCCTCGTGACAGGACGTGATGGAAGCGCTGGGTGACGGATGGGTGTATCTGTCGCGGGACCCGCGACTCCTTCCTGACATGAACACCACGATTCGCCGGCGCAGTGCCCGGCGCAGCCACCACCCGGACGTCAGCTGCGACGCCCTGGGCCGCTGGTACTGGAAGTGCCAATGCGGTGCGGGAGCCCACGCCGGCGGGTCGGTGGTGGACTGGCGCTGGATGGTCACCGGGGCCCTGGTCCACCAGAACGCGTGCCCCGGAGAATGAGTCCCTGAGTCGCCCCAGATGGCGCTGGGGAGCTCACGCCTCGGAGGTTCGCACGATCGTCACGGCGATGACGCCGAACGCCACGGCGTTGAGCCCCCACCCGATGAGGTCGAGGGTTGGGCTACCCAGGACGACCAGGGCAATGAGGTGGACGGGCTGGCAGACCGTGAGGGCGACTGCCGCCCAGAGGGGAACGGCCCGGGTTCGGATCGCCGCGACACCGAGCAGGACCGTCCCGAGCACGTGGCCCACGACGAAGATCCCGACGGCGAGGTCGGCCACGGGGTGCAGGCCGGTGAAGAAGGTGCCGATGGTCGCGGTGTCGACGCTCGACCGGACGCCGCGCAGGAGGATCGCGTCGCCCACGACGAGCCACGAGAGGCACAGGTAGGCCGGGACGAGCAGGAACTCGGCCACCGTGGTGAGGCGGGGAGCCAGTACGGCGAAGGGCCGCGCGGCGAGGACAGCCGCCACGGGCAGGGTCAGCGACGCGAGGAACCCGAGCCAGATGACGGCGTTCATGCTGCCCTGATGGGCGGTCACGTCCCGGACGACGTCAGCGTTCTCGGTGCTCTGGTAGTAGGGGAGGATGAACCTCAGGACGGCGATGAACGCCGGAGCCAGGGGGAGGACCAGCAGGATGCCGAGGCGCCCGGCGGGGCTCCGACGGGGTGCGGTGGGCATCCCGCTCGACGGTGGTGGCGTGGGCGACGTCGACATCGCCGAAGGCGTGTACGTGGACATGGGGACCTCCAGGTAGTGGTGGAGCGGACCACTCCACACTCGGACCTTGCGTGGTCCCCCGTCTGCGGGCTGTGGTCACGCGTCCCGGGAACACATTCCCGACCTGCGGGAACCCCACGGCGAGCACACTGGGTCCATGACCGGGTCCATGCCGTGGGCCATACCCTCGCCGGCTGCCCCACCGGCCGACTTCCCGTCGTCGCCTGCCTCTCCGGCGCCGGCAGTCCTCTCTCGGCGCCGGGCGCTGGCCGCGACACTGGCGGCCCTGTCCGTCAGCGGGACGGCGTTGTCCGCGTCCCTCACCTACGGCGCCAGATTCTCGTGGGCCGATGCATTCAACGCCTTCATCGTGACGAACGCCTTGATGGGGTTGACGTTCGGGCTGTGTGGCGCGCTGATCCTGTGGCACCGACCCCGACACGTGATCGGCTGGTTGTTCGTCGGTGATGGTGCGGGGCACCTGCTCAGCGCCATGGCTGCGCCGCTGTCCGCCGTCCTGCACGCGGCGGACGCCCCGGCGTGGTCGGTGCGACTCGTCGAGACGGTGTTCACCTACTCGTGGCCCTGGTCCATTGCACTGTTCCTGCCTCTGGCCCTGCTGCTCTTCCCCGACGGTCGGGCGGTTTCCCGGCGTTGGCGTCCGGCGGTGGTGATCGTCGCGGCCACGGCACCCCTGTTCGTCCTCGCGATGGGGGCCTCACCGGGGACCCTTGCCGCGGGACTACCCGAGCCCTACCTCACGATGCCCATCTATGACCGGCTGGGCTGGCTGTGGACCCTGGCCGAGCTCCGCACGACCGGCGCCCTGGCGCTCGGCGTGGTGGCGCTGGTGGTCCGCTATCGACGGGCCGACGAAACGGGCCGGCGCCAGCTGCTGTGGCTCCTGCTGGCGGCGACCGTCGTGTTCGCCATCGTCGTGCCGTGGTCCTACGTCGCCGGGACACCGGTCGGTGTCCTGCTCGCCATCCCTCTCATCCCGATCGCCCTCACGGTGGCGATCGTGCGACATCAGGTCCTCGACATCCGGCTCGTGGTGTCGCGAGCCGTCGCCTGGGCCGGTCTCATGCTGTTCGCGATCCTGCTCTACGTCCTCGTCGCCGGAGTCCTCGCCGACCTGGCCGTCGAGGCGACCGGTCGGGCCGGCATCTCGGCGGTCGTCGTGGCACTGGCGCTCGCCCCGGTCCTTCCACGGTTGCAGCGGGTCGTGGACCGTGTGATCTACGGTGACAGCCACGAGCCGGGCCGGGTGGTCTCGCGGGTCGGGGCTCGCCTGGCGGTGGGGCACGATCCCCTCCACGACGTGGCCGGCTCCATCCGTGAGGCACTGCGACTACCTTTCGTCGCGGTCTCCACGGGCGGTGTGACGGTGGCCGAGTCGGGCACGCCGAGCCCACTCGTCGTACAGCTGCCCCTGGCGTATGCCGGTGAGCCCGTGGGTTCTCTCGACGTCTCGCCGCGCGTGGGGGAGCGTGAGCTCTCGGCACGCGACCGCCAGGCACTCGAGGTGGTGGCGGTCATCGTCGCGGTGGCGGTGAGAGCCGTGGAGCTCACCGCCCACCTGCAGGCGTCCCGTGAGCGGATCGTGGTCGCGCGGGAGGAGGAGCGACGCCGGCTTCGACGCGACCTGCATGACGGACTGGGGCCGGCCCTCACCGGGATGTCGTTGACCGCTGATGCTGCCGCCAACATCCTGGGTGGGGATCACGCCGAGGTGGGAGAGCTCCTCCACTCGTTGCGTCGCGACACTCGCACGACGTTGTCCGAGCTGCGCCGTGTCGTGGATGCTCTGCGCCCAGCGGCGCTCGATGAGCTCGGTCTGGTCGATGCGCTGACCCAGTACGCGTCCCTGCTCACCCGGTCGTCCGACGGTGGCGCCCTCGACGTAGGTATCAGTGCGCCCGCGGACCTGCCAGAGCTGCCGGCGGCCGTGGAGGTCGCGGGCTACCGCATCGCAGTGGAGGCGCTCAACAACGTCGTGCGTCACTCCTCGGCCCACCGCGCTCGGCTGACCCTCACGTGTTCTGAGCAGCTCGAGATCGAGGTCGTCGACAATGGCTTGACGGGTGGACCCTGGGTGCCGGGTGTGGGGCTGCACTCCATGTCCGACCGGGCCACCGAGCTGGGGGGCGTGTTCGAGGCCGGACCCGGACCGGAGGGCGGGATCATCCGCGTCTCGCTGCCCGTGCGATCGCCGACCCGGGCATCGCCGATGCCTTCCGTGTTGCCATGAACGTCCTTCGGGTCGTGGTGGCCGACGACCATCCGATCGTGCGAGCCGGACTCAGTGCGCTCATCGACTCGATCCCCGACCTCGAGCTGGTTGGTGTCGCGGCCGATGGCAAGGACGCAGTGCGTCAGGTGGTTCTGACGAAGCCCGATGTCGCGCTGCTCGACCTCGACATGCCAGAGCTCAACGGGTATGCCGCAACGCGCGAGGTCGCGCGCCTCTCGCCGCAGACCGGGGTGCTCGTCCTCACCATGTCCGTAGACGATGATGCGGTGTTTGCCGCCGTCCGCGCGGGCGCCCGGGGCTATCTCGTCAAGGGCGCGGAGCAGGACGACATCCTGCGAGCGATCCGCGGCGTCGCCGCAGGTGAGGTCGTGTTCGGACCTGGGGTGGCCGAGCGCGTGCTGGCCTTCCTCACCTCGCCACGGGAGAGCCAGGACCAGTCGTTCCCGGAGCTGACCCCACGGGAGCGTGAGATCCTCGACCACATCGCTGCGGGGCGGACGAACGCCGAGATCGGCCACGCACTCGGCTTTGCCGCGAAGACCATCGCGAACAACGTCTCACGCATCTTCGCCAAGCTCCAGGTTGCCGATCGGACCCAGGCGATCATCAGGGCGCGGGACGCCGGGCTCGGTCGCGACCCGAGCCATCCATGACCTGTTGCACGAATGTGGGCTGGGCTCGCCGGGTGCCTACGATGTCGGGGTGAGTCGTGAGGTCATGAGTGAGGTTTCGGTCGGTGAGGTCGCCGCGCTGCTGCGCGAGCGGGGGCCGGCGCTCGTCCTCACCGGTGCCGGCATCTCCACCGAGAGCGGCATCCCCGACTACCGCGGGCCCGACGGCAACCGCCGAGTCACCCCCATGTCACACCAGGAGTTCACCGCGACCAGTGCTGCGCGGCAGCGCTACTGGGCACGCAGCTTCATCGGGTGGCAGCGCTTCACCGCGGCCGAGCCCAACGCGGGCCACTTCGCCGTGGCCGCGCTGCAACGAGCGGGAGCCTTCGGCCCGATCATCACGCAGAACGTGGACGGTCTCCACCAGAGTGCTGGCGCCACGGACGTCATCGAGCTGCACGGCAACCTTGCCGAGGTCGTCTGCCTCACCTGCGAGGAGCGGGTCGACCGCGACCTCGTGCAGGCCTACATGCACGACGCCAACCCCGAGTTCGCTTCTCTCGCACTGGGGCTCGTCGGTGACGGTTCGCGGGTGAGCAGCCAGATCCGTCCCGATGGCGACATCGTGCTTGACGACGAGGCGGTGCAGTCCTTCATCGCTCCGCGCTGTCTCGTATGCCGTGAGGACACCCTCAAGCCCGACGTCGTCTTCTTCGGCGGTTCCGTGCCCAAGCCGCGGGTCGAGCAGTGCTTCGCCCTCACCGACGCGGCGCCGGTCCTCGTGGTGCTGGGGTCGTCCCTGAAGGTGATGAGCGGCTACCGGTTCGTGCGGCGGGCGGCCGCACACGGCATACCGGTCGTCGTCGTCACGAAGGGCCCCACGCGCGCAGAAGCCGAGACCACGCATCGCATCGATGCACCGCTCGGCGTCACGCTGAGTGCCTTGGCGGAGGTCACTCTGCCGCGGGTGATGGCCGGCTCCGACTGACCTCGACGGTTGACGTCCTGGCCGGACGGGCGTTGGGTGGGGCGATGCCTTCCATGCTTCGTCCCAAGCTCGTCGTCCACGACGCTCCCGCAGCCATCGCCTTCTATGAGAAGGCGTTTGACGCCCGGGTCGTGGAGAAGTACACCGCCGGGGACACGGTCGTCATGGCCTCGATGCAGCTGCTCGGCGGCTTCATCTCGCTCAAGGACGAGGACGACACGGACCGCTCTCCCGCCCGGCTCGGCGGGGTGCCCGTCATCGTCGATGTCGTGTGCGAGGACCCGGACGCGGTGGCCGGGCGTGCCGTGGCTGCTGGCGCCGAGATCGTGTTCGAGGTGGCGGACCAGCCGTACGGTGCGCGAGGAGGTCGGGTGCGTGACCCCTTCGGCCACGAGTGGCTCCTGCAGACGCAGCCGAGCATGACGCCCGAGGAGATCCAGCGGGCGATCGACGAGATGATGGGCTGAGCCCGCCGCTCCGGCTCAGATGCGCCGCAGGACCGCGGTGACCTTGCCCAGGATCGTCGCGTGGTCGCCGTCGATCGGGTCGAAGGCCGGGTTGTGCGGCAGCAGCCAGAGCTTGCCGTCCTTGCGCTTGAACGTCTTGACCGTCGCCTCGTTGTCGAGCATCGCGGCGACGATGTCACCGTTGTCGGCGTTGGGCTGCTGACGCACGACCACCCAGTCGCCGTCGCAGATCGCGGCGTCGATCATCGACTCGCCGACGACCTTGAGCAGGAAGAGCGAGCCCTCGCCGACGATCTGCTTCGGCAGCGGGAAGACCTCGTCGACCGTCTCCTCGGCGAGGATCGGCACACCGGCGGCGATCTGTCCCAGGACCGGCACGTAGCTCGCCTCGGGCCTCGCGTCGCCGGAGCCGGTCGGGTCGAGATCCGCGTCGATGTCGTCGGGCGTGGCCCCACCGCGGTAGCCGCGGATGTCGGTCGGGGTGTCGGGGGAGATGACCTCGAGCGCGCGCGGCCGGTTGGGGTCGCGGCGCAGGTAGCCCTTCTTCTCGAGGGCGTGCAACTGGTGCGACACCGAGCTGGGGGAGGTGAGGCCGACGGCCTGGCCGATCTCGCGCATGCTCGGCGGGTAGCCGCGCCGGTCCACGGAGTTGCGGATGACCTCGAGCACCTTGCGTTGGCGCTGGGTCAGCGTGCCGTCACCGGGATCGCGATCGGGCAGCTCATGGACAACGTCGTCGGCGTCCTGGCGGCGCTTGTCGCTCATGAATTCGTCTCCTCGAAGGGCGTTGTCAGTGGTGCCTGATTGGCTTCCTGACATGGAAGCAGCGTACGGAGTTCGTGCTCGCGGATCAAACACCTGTTCGACGCGTGTCTTGAAGTCGTCGAACATCTGTGCTAGAAATCGTACAAGCGTTCGTTCGAACATCGTTTCGATCGTGACATCGACCCAGGAGGACACCATGAGTGCAGTTGCAGTGCTGGACGGCACCACCAATGGGTATGCCGTTCCGCGGAGCCTTCCGCGTCGCACGCCTCAGCCCCGTCTCGTCCTCGTGCCCACGGGCGACGCGGTCCGCGAGGTCTCGCAGCCGACCCTGCGGCTGACCCGCATCGGCCGACTGTTCATCTCGGGCGCAATCGTGCTCGCCGCTCTGGTCGCCGCGTTCCTCGCCTTCACCGGAGGCGCCGCCGCCTCGCCTCCCGTCGAGACGGTCACCGTGCAGCAGGGCCAGACGCTGTCCCAGATCGCGGCCGAGCACCTCAGCGGCGTCTCGGTTGCCACCGGTGTCGCCGAGATCCAAGCCGCCAATGACCTGTCCAGCGCGCAGGTGCGCGCCGGCCAGTCTCTCGTCATCCCGCAGCAGTGACGCTCGCGCGCTGAACGAGCCACCCACTCCGAACCGCTTCGACCCCGGTTCGGTCCTGAGTCCCTGGCCGAGCTTCGACCCCTCGCCGACTCAGCACCGAGGGCGCCCCGCCATTGTTCGCGCGGGGCGCCCTTTGCTGTGTCGCCACTGGCCGCTCGGTGGGGCCGGTGGTTGACTGGACGCCGTGGCCACACCATCGGAATCGGAGCTTCTGGCGGCCTTGCTCGGAGGTCACGGGGCGGGCGATGACGCAGGGGCCGTGCTGGAGACGCTGCTCGCTCGTCAGACCGCCCACCTCGAGGAGATGCTTCGCACGCCGACCCCCGTGGTGGCTCCGGCGCCGGCGCAGGTCCGCGGTTTCCGCGTACGCCTGGACCTGCGGGGGACCAAGCCGCCGGTCTGGAGACGGCTGGAGCTTCCCGGCGACCTGACACTGCCCGAGGTGCACGACGCGATTCAGCTCGCCATGGGATGGACCGACAGCCACCTCCACAGGTTCCGCACCGGGGGCGACTACCGGTCTGCGTACTTCATCACGGGCTGGGACGTCGAGGAGGGCGAGGAAGGGGCCCTGGAGGACGAGGTCCGTCTGGACCAGCTCGTTACCGGCAAGGGCGACCAGCTCTGGTACGAGTACGACTTCGGAGACGGTTGGGACCATGTGCTGTCCGTCGAAGAGGTCCTCGACGAGCCCCCAGCGCAGGTCCGTTGCACCGGCGGACGCGGCGCCTGTCCTCCGGAGGACTGCGGCGGTATCGGCGGCTACCGCGATCTCGCAGCCTGGGTCCGCAGCGACTACTCGCCGAAGCACCTCCCTGACGTCTTCGACGATGCGAGCCATGCCCGCGACTGGTTGCCTCTCGACTGGCACCCGGATCGGTTCGATGCCGACGAGGTCAATGCCGCTCTGGCGCGCGGCGCAAGCGCGGCGGTCGATGGTGGCGATGCTTCGCGGCCCGTCGCCGTGGTGGCCGAGCTCGGTGACCTGCTCGACCAGCTCTCCCGTCGAGGAGTTCTCGTTCTGCACGAGGCCCTCGACCGAGTCCCCTGGCGTGAACCGGCCGAGCTGGCGGACGCCGAGGCCGCCCGCGTCACCCGGACCTACGCGGAGTTCCTCGATGTCATCGGCGACGGCGTGAGGCTCACTTCGGCGGGATACCTGCCTCCCGCAGTTGTCGAGGCGTTCGCTGAGCGCAGTGGAATCTCGAGCTGGTGGATCGGCAAGGTCAATCGCGAGGACCTGACCCCTCCAGTTGGTCAGGTTCGCGACTCGGCTCGTGCGCTGGGGCTGGTGAACGTCCGCAAGGGGCAACTGACTCCCACGGCTGTCGCAGTCCGCTGCCGCGCGGACCCCCAGAGCCTCTGGCGGCACGTCGCGGCTCGGCTGCCTCTGGGGCGCGGGGACTTCGAACGACAGGCAGGTTGGGCCGCGCTTGCGGTGGCGGGCAGTGGCAGTCCGATGGAGGGCTGGAGGGATGAGGTCAGCCGCATCCTGCACGGCATGGGCTGGCGCATCGACAACGACAGGCGCGCGGCTCCTCCTGCCGGCAGCCCCACCTTGGATGTCCTCACCACGTTGGCGGGGGCAGCGCGCGTGGGCTGGCGCGTCACCGGGACCGACCAAGGGGTCGCAGCTACTGCACGTGCCGTGATCGTGCAGTCCTGATGGCCAGCGGGCGGAGCTGTTGGGCCCAGCCCCGCTTGGAGGGCCCGGCGTTCGCCCCAAAACTGTTGGTGGGGAGGGTCCTTCGCCTGATAGGCAGGGCCACGTGACTTCTGGCGCCATTGCCTGGCCGCGCACAACTGAGCGACTCACGCTGCGACCGGTGACGGGGAAGGACGTCGACCAGATGTTGACCTACCGCAACACGCCGGAAGTCCAACGCTGGCTGATCCGGGCGACGGTCGACCCGGTCGTGTTCCGGGAGAAGTGGCTCACGTCGGTGGACGAGCCGTACGACCACTCATGCGTCGCGCTCGTGGGGGACCAACCGGTCGGCAGCGGCATGCTGGAGGTGGTCGACGGCATGGGCCAGGACGATGCTCCCGAGAGCCTGAGGGTCGAGGGGATGCTTGGCTACACCATCGACCCGGCGCACGCGGGCCGGGGCTACGCCACCGAGATCGCCCGCAACCTGTTGTCGCTGGCCTTCGACGAGCTGGGCCTGCGCCGGGTGACGGCTGGGTGCTTCGCCGACAACCCCGCATCGCGCAGGATCCTCGAGAAGGTCGGCATGCGCCTGGAGCAGTACGGCGTCCGGGACTCCTGGCACCACGAGCTCGGCTGGATCGACGGCTGCACCTACGCGATCCTGCGCGAGGAGTGGGACGCGCGCGTCTGAACTGCCTCAACGCGCAATCAGTGCAACGGCCCAACGGGCAATCAGTGGGACGGCGTGGTGGATGTCAGGTAAAGGTGAGGTGGAGTGGGCGCTCGTGGAAGTCGGCGAGGAACTGCGCGGCCACGGCGATGGCGTCGCGCTCGCCGGAGGTGAGGTCGACGTCGGCGCTCACGGTGACGAGGGTGCGGCTGGGTTCGACCTTGCGCTTGAACGTGCCGACGTCCCGACCCTGGACGATGACGACACCGCCGCCTGACTGCGAGACGAGCCGGGCGCGGTCGGCGTCGTGGTCGCGCCGCGGGAAGCCGGTGCTCGGGTAGGTCAGTGCCGCCTCGTCGAACGTCGACAGCAGGTATGCCGGATGCTCCCGGGTCGCGTGAGCGCTCACCGTCGGGTCGAACCAGAGGGTCTGGCCCTCGCACTCGACCGACTCCAAGGGATGCGTGGAGCGCAAAGACGCGGGGGTCGTCAGCTCGGCTGTGGCAGAACGGATCTCGGTGAGGGTGAGACCGCTCCACCGTTGGAGGTCCCGCTCCGAGGCGGGTCCGTGGCCGGCGTAGAAGCGGTGGGTGAGCTCGACGAGCGCCTGCTCGCGTGACCAGGAGTCCGACGGTGCAGGGGGGATCGCCTCGTCGACGAGGACGTACGTGTGCTCGGTGCCGCGAGGGGGCCCGGAGCAGATGACGGAGCGCACCTCGGCGCTGATGAGCTGGTGCGCGAGCGGCTGGCCTGGGCCCGGCAACCCCGCAGCAACGAACTGTGGTGTGAGCTCCTTGCGGGTCAGGGCCGTGCCTCCCCGCAGGACCTCACGGAGCACCTCGATGCCTGAGTCGATGACGCGGGCGGTGATCCCCAGACGCTGGTGCTGTGCCGGCATACCGCCTTCGACCTTGGCGCCGGTGAGCGACTGGATCCAGCGCAGGTCCTCGGGTGCGACGAAGTGCCAGGTGGGCCGCAGGATGTGCGTGCGCACCCAACCGCCGGCCGACTGCACTGCCAGCACACCGGCATACGAGGTGTCGCACGAGCGCATCGCGAGTGAGTGGGCTGCCAGAGGTGCGTCCTGCGACTGGACACAGGTGAGCAGGCGGACGGCGTCCGAGGCGTGGGGGAGGGGCGCGGCGGACAGCCGCTGAACAGCCATCCGCCGGCGCAGCACCCAGTCGCGGGCGACCCGTCGTGTCATGGGCTCATTGTGACGAATCGGGCTGACATGGCCCATAAGAGTGGTCAGAATCGGTTCAGCAGTGGCAATTTCGGGCTGGCCCGGTGAGGATGGAGTCGCCGCCCCGACGAGGGGCGGTCCGCTCGTGCGACGGGCGGCAACACCATTCACAACGGAGTGAACATGACTCGTTCCAGTCAACGTCGGCGGACAACCTTCGCCGTCGCTGTCACGGCGGCAGCTGCCGTCGCCCTTCTCGGCGGAGTCCCCACCGTGGCGTCCGCGACCACGACCGAGGCGTCCACCCCCGTGCCGATCGCGGCGCCCGAGGGCACGACGATGAGCTACATCCTCAACGCCAAGGTCGCCAACCCCGGCCAGACGCGCCTCCTGGAGAAGGCTGTCAACGCGGCCGGCGGCGTCGTGGTCCAGAGCTGGCCCCAGATCGGCGTGGTCGTCGCCCACTCGCAGCACTCGGCCTTCCGTGACGACGTCCGGGCAGCCGGCGCCAACGCGCTCGAGTCGGTGGGTGCGACCCGCACCGCCGAGGTCCTCGAGGGGACCCCGACCGACGTGCAGGCCCCGTGGGGCCCTGGCGCGAGCGGCTACAAGAAGGGTGCGAACAAGCCCACCAACGGCGACGTCGAGGCTCCCACCACTCCGGCTGCATCGTCTTCTGACGTCTACGAAGGTCTTCAGTGGGACATGAAGATGATCAAGGCCGACCAGGCCCACAAGATCACCGAAGGCTCCCGCAACGTACTCGTCGGTGTGCTCGACAGCGGGATCGACCCCGACCACCCGGACCTCCAGGCCAACATCGACGTGGCTGACTCGGTCAACTGCACCAACGGCGGGCGCCCGGACACCTCGGCGACCGGTTGGAACCCCACCACGAGTGACCACGGCACCCACGTCGCGGGCACGATCGCCGCGCCGCGCAACGGCGTCGGCATCGTCGGTGTCGCGCCCAACGTGCGCATGGCCGCGGTCAAGGTTGTGAGCGACGAGGGCTTCATCTACCCGGAGTACGCCGTGTGTGGCTTCGTCTGGGCGGGCCAGAAGCACATGGACGTCACGAACAACAGCTACTACGTCGACCCGTTCGAGTTCTGGTGCAGCGACCAGCCCGACCAGGCCGCTGCCAAGGAGGCCGTGAGCCGCGCCGTGGCGTGGTCGACCAAGCAGGGCGTCGTGCACGCCGCGGCTGCGGGCAACTCGGCCTACGACCTGTCCGACAAGTCCAAGATCACCGACCGTGGCAGTCCCAATGACGGCACCGCGGTGGTCCGAAAGCTCAACGACGGGTGCCAGGACATCCCGGCCGAGCTCCCCGGAGTCGCCACCGTGTCGTCAGCCACCAGCACCGGTGCGCTGTCGTCGTTCTCGAACCGTGGTCTGGGCGTCATCGACGTCGCGGCCCCCGGCAGCAACATCCTGTCGACGATCGTCGCGAACAACTGGTACGGCTACAAGAGCGGCACCTCGATGGCCTCCCCGCACGTCGCGGGTGTCCTCGCGCTCATGAAAACCGCCCACCCGGAGCTCACCCCCGAGCAGATGGTGGCCAAGCTGCGCGCGGACGCGACCGACACGGCCTGCACCGTGACCACCAGGGGTGACGCGTGCCTGGGCACTGCCGAGGACAACAGCTTCTACGGAGAGGGCATGGTTGACGCCCTCAAGGCTGTCAGCTGACGCATCGGTTCCCAGACTGACGCAGCATGACCCTGGACCTGCCGGGGGTGAGCACCTCGCTCACCCCCGGCAGTTTGCCTTCTGGCCGGCGCTCCTCAGCCCAAGAGGGTGCGGCGCATCGTGAGCCGCGGCATCTTGCTTGCCGTGGCACCAGTCGTGCCGACCACCTCGAAACCGTTGCGCTCGAACATGGCTCGCGTCCCGACGAAGGCCATCGTGAGATCCATCCGCCCCTGGGGGTCGACGGGGTGGGCTTCGATGGCGGGTGCGCCGTTGGCCCCGGCGTAGTCCACGGCGCCCTCGATGAGGTGACGTGTCACGCCCCGTTTGCGGTAGCCACTGCGCACCACGAGACAGACGATGCTCCACACTGGCAGGTCGTCGGTCGCGAGCATGAGCTTGGAACGAGCGAGCCGGGTGATCTCGACGCGGGGGCCGATGTTGCACCAGCCGACCGGCTCGCCATCGAGATACGTCACGACACCGGGTGGGTGTTCGCGTTCGCAGAGGGCGCGCATCGCCTGTTCTCGCTGGTCGTCAGCGTCGCCGCCGAGCTCGCCGATCTCACCGACCGTGAGGCGGTGCGACAGACACCAGCAGTGGGTTTGGCGCCGGTTCTTGTTGATGACGTCGGCGAAGTCCTCGAACCGGTCGGGCGTGACGGGGTGCGTCTCCCACTCGGGCTCCGCGCTCATGGGTCCCATCTTGTCTGCCCCCTCTGACGGTCGCTGACCGGTCGTGCTGGTTTGCGGTGTGCACTGCTGCGTCACAGCGCAGCAGTGCACACCGGCAATCCTCAGGGAACAATTCATTGCATGTGCAGTTGTGTAATCATGTAAGCGCTGCAAGAAGATGCAGTCACCACCGGAAGGAGACCCTCATGAGGTCCCACCACACACACTCTTCGGCCCGGACACTTCCGAGAACTCACCCCGCCCCACCGGCCCCGGCATGCGCCACGGCATGAGGGACGGCATCCCCGGTCGCGGGCCTGGCGGACACGGCGGCGGCGGACGCGGTCGCGGTCCCGGCATGGGCCGCCCAGGCGGCTGGCAGCAGGCCGACGTCCCCAGTGCCGACGACGCGCAGGACTGGTTCACCGGGCGTCTGCCCGACGAGTGGTTCAGCGCGCTCGACGTCAACGTCGACCGCGACGAGATCACGGTGATCGGCACCCTGCCCGACGACGCCTCACCCGGCGCTGAGGCAGAGGGTCGCATCAGCCGCTGGCGGGCCGACACCAAGGAGCAGCGCATCGCCATCGCGAGCGAGGCCGAGTCCCGCTACCAGCGCAAGGTGTCGTGGGGGGTGCGGCTCGGCGAGACCGAGGCGCTCTTCACCCACCTCGCCGCACCAGTCATGACCCGTCTGCGCCAGCCCGAGCGCCAGGTGCTCGACACCCTCGTCGACTCCGGCGTCGCCCGCTCCCGCAGCGACGCACTCGCGTGGTCGGTCCGCCTCGTCGGACAGCACGCCGACGAGTGGCTGGGCCAGCTCCGTGAGGCCATGAGCGAGGTCGACAAGCTCCGCTCCCAAGGGCCCGGTCTCTGACGCAAGAAGAGCGCAGGTATGCCGTCCGCTCAAGTGAGCGGACGGCATACCTGCGTCTTTGCGTGCCTGTCCAAAACGGTTCGCGGACCGCGAGGTGCCTCGACACCCGGATCGATCCGGATGCCGAAGGACCACGTGGTTCATGAACCGGATTGAGTGTGTGGCGGGGAGCTCAGGCGTCGGGCATGACGGTCGCGGCCAGCACCGCACCGAGCTCGCGACAAACGTCGAGGGCCTTGCGGTCGGGAGCGCCGGTGACCTCGACCGGCGGGGCGACCGACTCCCAGCCCAGGGCGCCGGCGATGCTCGTGATGGCGCGCACGGCGCCTTCGAGTCCTTCGTTGCCGTGGACGTAGACGCCGTAGGGCCGCTTCGTCGTGGCCAGTAGGCACGGGTAGTAGATCTGGTCGAAGAAGTGCTTGAGGGCGCCTGACATGTAGCCGATGTTGGCGGGCGTGCCGAGCAGGTAGGCGTCGGCCTCGAGCACGTCGCTCGCCGTCGCGGCCAGTGCCGGGCGGACGACGACCTCCACGCCCGTGATCTCGTCGTCGTTCGCTCCGGCGAGAGCTGCCTCGAGCATCCCCTGCATGCCGGGGGAGGGTGTGTGGTGCACGAGGAGGAGCCGGCGCGGGCGGGTTGAGTCGCTCATGCCCGGGAAGCCTACGGAGAGAGGGGGAGCGCGGCATACTCGGCGGCATGGCATACGACGAGGGCCTGGCCGACCGGATCCGTGACGTGCTGCGGGATGAGCCGGGGGTCCGCGAGAAGCGGATGTTCGGGGGGATGGCGTTCCTGGTCGACGGCAACATGGCGGTGGCCGCCGGATCCGATGGAGCGATGATGTTCCGTCGTGACCCCGAGCGTCCGGACCCCATTGGAGATCACATCCGGCCGCAGGTCATGGGGGAGCGGGTGATGTCCGGCTGGCTGCACGTCGACGTCGAAGGGGTGGAGTCCGACGAGCAACTGCGCGAGATCGTGTCCCGAGGGCTGAGCTACGCGAGGTCGCTGCCGCCGAAGTGACGGTCCGCCAATCCACCGCGCGGCGTCAGTACCCGAAGATGTGGACGCTCAGGACATCGACGTGGGACCGCGGTGTCCCGAAGAAGGCGCTCATCCGGCGAACCACCTTGGGATAGGGCCTTCTCCCGGACAGCCCCCGACTCCTTGAACAACTGGTTGGGCACAACGAGGAAGAGATGGTTCGCGTTGACGGCCAGGTGTGTCTTCCACAGGTCCTTGAGGTCATGGTTGTTCGCGGTGGTGCCCCCGCGCTCGACCTCAGCAATGACGCCGGTCCTGTCGGAGAGCGGGAAGTAGAAGTCAGGCCGGGCCTGGGTCACCAAGCCCTCGTCAGGTGTGACGACAACCTCCGACTGGAAGCCCAGTTGCTCCTCGAGGAGGCTGCCGACCCGGTCCTGGATCGCCTTGCTCTGGGCGCCGTGTCGATGAAGGGAGGCGATCGCAGTGGCGTCGTTCTGGAGATGGAGCCGCAACTGCTGGGCCAGTGCGCCCACCGCGTCGAGCTCCACCCGTTCCAGCTCGTCGGCCGGTGGCCGCGAGAGCTGGCGGTACTCGATCACTCGCGGAGCTTTGCAGCTTCTCGGCTCAGAAGCTAGCGCTCAGCGGGAGCGCTGGCACTACTCGAACGCGCAATAAGTGGTGCGGTGGTGTGGCCGAACGGGCAATGAGTCGAGGGTTGGTGGGGCGACACGCCGATGTCACGCACGACACGCAGGAAGTGTCCGGCAGGGCTTGCGACCCGGGTCACAGGGGCGCATACTGGCTACTACATCTAGTGGTTACACCGATGTAGTTCATCCACATGTGGTTCACAGGGGCGGGGTAGTTCTCCACACGTTGTCCCCAGCCCGTCCCCACACTTGTCCCCATTTCGCGGCCCGTCCACGGTCCACACACGCGCAGAGGAGCCCGGTTCATGCACTGCCCGTTCTGCCGTCACACCGACTCTCGCGTCATGGACTCGCGCGCCACCGACGACGGTGCCAGCATCCGCCGTCGCCGTCAGTGCCCCGAGTGCGGCAAGCGCTTCACGACCGTCGAGACCGCGGCACTGTCCGTGGTCAAGCGGTCCGGTGCTGCCGAGCCGTTCAGCCGAGCCAAGGTCCTCGTCGGCGTCCGCAAGGCCTGCCAGGGTCGCCCGGTCACCGAGGACCAGCTCGCCCTCCTCGCCCACCAGGTCGAGGAGAGCATCCGGGCCGCCGGTCAGGCCGAGATCGACGCCCACGAGGTCGGCCTGGCCGTCCTCGACCCGTTGCGCAGCCTCGACGAGGTCGCCTACCTGCGGTTCGCCAGCGTCTACCAGGCCTTCGACAGCCTCGAGGATTTCGAGCAGGCGATCACCCTGCTCCGGGTCGAGCGCGAGGCGCTGGGTCGAGAACCCGAACGTATGCCGTCGAGCAGCTCGGGTGCCCCCGTCGCCCCGCCGGGCTGACGGCTCCACCGCCGCCCCGGACCACGCGGCATACGGAAGAACACCGCACTGTGGTCGCCTCGTGCGACCCCCCGGCCACTGTCAGTGGTCACGTCAATACTCATCAATGAAGTCACAGAAATCGTCCGGGTTGAGCCGGGCAGAAGAGGGAGCCACACCATGACGGAGACCGCCGGCGCACGTGCAGGGGCGCGGAAGTCCACCAAGGGCAAGGGCGTGTTTGTCGAGCGCATCTTCACGACCCCCGGTGTGCATCCCTATGACGAGGTCACCTGGGAGAAGCGCGACGTCGTCCAGCAGAACTGGAAGACCGGCGCAACGATCTTCGAGCAGCGCGGGGTCGAGTTCCCCGACTTCTGGAGCGTCAACGCCTCCACGATCGTCACGACGAAGTACTTCCGCGGCGCCGTCGGCACCGAGGCACGCGAGACCGGGCTCAAGCAGCTCATCGACCGCGTCGTCCTCACCTACGTCAAGGCCGGCAAGGAGCACGGCTACTTCGGCACCGACGAGGACGCCGAGATCTTCGAGCACGAGCTGACCTACGCCCTGCTGCACCAGGTGTTCAGCTTCAACTCGCCGGTCTGGTTCAACGTCGGCACGGCCTCGCCGCAGCAGGTCTCCGCCTGCTTCATCCTCGCCGTCGACGACTCGATGGACTCCATCCTCAACTGGTACAAGGAGGAGGGCTTCATCTTCAAGGGCGGCTCCGGCGCGGGTCTCAACCTGTCGCGCATCCGCTCGTCCAAGGAGCTCTTGTCCTCCGGTGGCACGGCCTCGGGCCCGGTGTCGTTCATGCGTGGCGCCGACGCGTCCGCGGGCACGATCAAGTCCGGTGGCGCGACCCGTCGTGCGGCCAAGATGGTCGTCCTCGACGTCGACCACCCCGACATCGTCGAGTTCGTCGAGACCAAGGCGCGCGAGGAGGACAAGATCCGCGCGCTGCGTGACGCCGGCTTCGACATGGACCTGGGCGGCAAGGACATCGTGTCCGTGCAGTACCAGAACGCCAACAACTCCGTGCGCGTCAACGACGAGTTCATGCGCGCCGTCGAGGAGGGCTCCGAGTTCGGTCTGCGCTCGCGCAAGGACGGCTCGGTCATCGAGACCATCGACGCCCGCGAGCTCATGGGCAAGATCTCCAAGGCCGCGTGGGAGTGCGCCGACCCGGGCATCCAGTACGACGACACGATCAACGACTGGCACACCAACCCCGAGACCGGCCGCATCACCGCGTCCAACCCCTGCTCCGAGTACATGTCGCTCGACAACTCCTCGTGCAACCTGGCCTCGCTCAACCTGCTGAAGTTCCTCAAGGACGACGACACCTTCGACGCCAAGCTGTTCCAGCAGGTCACCGAGCTCGTCATCACGGCGATGGACATCTCCATCTGCTTCGCCGACTTCCCGACCGAGCCCATCGGTGAGACGACGCGCAACTACCGCCAGCTCGGCATCGGCTACGCCAACCTCGGCGCGCTGCTCATGGCCACCGGCCACGGCTACGACTCCGACGGTGGCCGCGCGCTCGCCGCGTCGATCACCTCGCTGCTCACCGGTGCCGCCTACAAGCGCTCCGCCGAGATGGCTGCGGTCGTCGGCCCCTACAACGGCTACGCCCGCAACTCCGACGCCCACAAGCGCGTCATGCGCAAGCACGCCTCGGCCAACGACTCGATCCGTACCATCCACACGATGGACAAGGATATCCACCGCGTCGCGACGAAGGCGTGGGACGACGTCGTCAAGCTCGGTGAGAAGAACGGCTACCGCAATGCCCAGGCGTCGGTGCTCGCGCCGACCGGCACCATCGGCTTCATGATGGACTGCGACACGACTGGCATCGAGCCGGACTTCTCGCTCGTCAAGTTCAAGAAGCTCGTCGGTGGCGGCTCGATGCAGATCGTCAACCTCACCATCCCGCGTGCCCTGCGCAAGCTCGGCTACACGGAGGAGACGGTCGAGGCGATCGTCGAGTTCATCGCCGACAAGGGTCACGTCATCGACGCGCCCGGTCTCAAGACCGAGCACTACGAGATCTTTGACACCGCCATGGGTGCGCGCTCCATCGCCCCCATGGGTCACGTGCGGATGATGGCTGCGGTGCAGCCGTTCCTGTCCGGTGCCATCTCCAAGACGGTCAACCTGCCCGAGAACGCCTCGGTCGAGGAGATCCAGGACGTCTACGTTCAGGGCTGGAAGATGGGCCTCAAGGCGCTCGCGGTCTACCGCGACAACTGCAAGGTCGGCCAGCCGCTCTCCGATGGTGGCTCCACCGCCAAGGACGCTGCGGCCGACAAGGCTGCTGGTATTGCTGCGGCTGGCGCCCAGGTCGTCGAGAAGGTCGTCTACCGCCCGACGCGTGAGCGTCTGCCCAAGCGTCGCTCCTCGCAGACGACGTCGTTCGCCATCGGTGGCGCCGAGGGTTATCTCACGGCCGGCACCTACGCGGACGGTCGCCTCGGTGAGGTCTTCCTCAAGTTCGGCAAGCAGGGCTCCACGCTCGCCGGTGTCATGGACGCGTTCTCGATCGCTGTGTCGGTTGGCCTGCAGTACGGCGTGCCGCTCGAGACGTTCGTCGAGAAGTACTCGAACATGCGCTTCGAGCCGGCCGGCATGACCGACGACCAGGACATCCGGATGGGCCAGTCGCTCGTCGACTACGTCTTCCGCCGCCTGGCGCTCGACCACCTCGACTTCGAGACCCGGTCGTTCATGGGCATCCACACCGCCGAGGAGCGTCAGCGCCAGCTGGAGACGGGCTCGTACGCCCCGTCGACGGTCGATGACGAGGACGCCGAGGCGATCGAGGACGAGATCGAGTCGTTCTCGCAGGGTGTCGGTGCGACCTCACCGAAGAAGACGGCAGAGGTGGCTCCAACCAAGGCTGACTCCTCGGCCAAGGTCGGCGAAGAGGTCACGGACAACTCCGGTGCAGGCGCGGCCTCGGCCCGCAAGATCTCGGACGACGTGCACTCCTCGGCCGAGCTGCTCGAGAAGTTCCAGGGCGTCTCCGCTGATGCGCCGATGTGCATGACCTGCGGCACGAAGATGCGCCCGGCAGGCTCCTGCTACGTCTGCGAAGGCTGCGGAAGCACCAGCGGCTGCAGCTGATCTGATCTGACCTGAGGTCCGAGAGGGCGGCCAATCGCGAGTGGCTCTTGGGCGCGTGCCTAGGAGCCGCTCGCGTATCAAGGTAAGCGGATCATTAAGGCAGGTACATTTGTGGAAGTGAATAAGGGAGATCAGCGCAGATGCTGCCAGTAGTCGATGTCTTCGCAGGGCCAGGAGGACTCAATGAAGGCTTTGCGCAGTTCAAGCGCGACGGTGAGCCAGTCTTCGACATCACTGCGTCGTTCGAAATGGACCGTCATGCAGTGCAGACCCTCAAGATCCGCTCTGCCGTCCGGGCGCTCAGCCGTGACACCGAGCTCTACGGGCCCTACCGCGACCTGCTAGCCTCAAAGACCTCTGTTCGTGATCTGCTCGGGAACGCTGAATTCGCGGCTCAAATGGCCAAGGCTGAAGATCACGTTCATGCCATAGAGTTGGGCCCTGAAGCGCGCGCCGAGGCGGGCCGGCTGATCAAGGGAGCCATCAGCGGCGCTGAACACTGGGTTCTAATCGGTGGCCCACCCTGCCAAGCGTATTCGCTCATCGGTCGGGCACGTCGGACGAACGACGAGTCATTTGAGGACGACAAGAAGCACTTTTTATACCGGGAGTACTTGGACATCCTTCGCCGCTTCAGACCATCCGTTTTTGTAATGGAGAACGTCAAAGGTCTCCTCTCGGCTGGGCACGGGGGGAAGAGCATGATGGATCGCATCATCGACGACCTGCAACTGGGGGGCGCCTACGAGATTCGAAGCCTTGCCGTTCCGGGGGGTGACGTAGAGCCGCGAGACTTCGTCCTGCGGGCCGAGCGATATGGGATCCCGCAGGCGCGGCACCGCGTCATTTTGGTCGGAGTGCGTTCCGACATAGGCACCCAGCGACTTGTGCCCCTCGCACAGACCGCCTCTGTCACCACGGTAAGGGATGCCATCGGGGACCTGCCTCAGGTGAAGTCATCGGTATCGCGTCGTCGACCTGGGGGCCTCACGTGGGGGTCCGCCCAGATCCTTGGTTCTACGCTTGCCAAGCGTGAGGTGCACGGAGTCCCGAGATTGCCCGCGACGGACGGCACCGCGCACGCTGAGCTTCGAACTTGGTTGAACGGGTGCAGCGCACCCATCTCACTGCACGAGCCGCGGGCCCACATGGACCTCGATCTCGCGCGATATGCCTACTTGGCCATATTGGCAGCTAGGGGCATATCGCGCCGAGTTCACGAGTTCCCGCCCGGCCTCCGGCCGATGCACAGCAACATTTCGGGACAGGGGACACCGTTCTCTGATCGCTTCAAAGTGCAGCGATGGGATGCTCCCAGTAGCACTGTGGCATCGCACATCAGCAAGGACGGCCATTACTACATCCACCCGGACGCACGTCAGATGCGAAGTCTGACCGTCCGCGAGGCAGCACGGCTTCAAACCTTCCCAGACGATTACTGGTTCGCCGGACCGCGAACCATGCAATACCACCAAGTTGGGAACGCCGTGCCGCCGCTTCTTGCGGTGCAGATCGCCGAGCGGGTGGCGGCAGTGCTGGACCGCTGAGGTCCAGAAAATCTGCCCCAAGAGTTGAGGATGCATGGTAAAGGCTCGACCACAGCCCTCCAGTGAGAGAGTACGGCTCCGCTTCAGGCGCCAGAAGACGCGAGACACGCGTCCTGAGATGGCCCTTCGTCGGGAATTGTTTCGTCGCGGGATGCGATACAGAGTGAATTACCCGGTACCAGGCCTGCCCCGCCGAACGATAGATATCACGTTTCCACGGCAGCGCCTTGCCATCTTTGTGGACGGTTGCTTCTGGCACGGATGCCCCATCCATGGCGTCCCTCCGAAGGCTAATGCCGAGTGGTGGAGAGAGAAGATCGATCGGAACCGGGTACGCGATTCTGAGACGACGCAGCTATTGACAGAACATGCTTGGCGAGTCCTTCGTGTGTGGGAGCATGACGTGCGAAACAACCTCTTGGTAGTCGCTGGGAGCGTCGAGCAAGCGTTAAGCGACCTGGTGTCGCCTAAGGCGGCATCACAACCCATCCCCAACCGGAAGGGGGGGCTGTAGGGTGCGGTTAGCGCGGTGTCAGCGCTGTCCTTTCGTCTTAAGGGGTATCTGTGGTTCAGTTTAGCCAGTCAGGTCACGAAGTCCCTGACTTCCTTCGGGCTAAGAGCGCACGGGCTGTAAAACGCGAACTCAAGGGCATCCTCCAGAGTTATCACCACTACTGGGACGTCCTTGCAGAGCTCCTACAGAACTCGCGCGATGCTATCGAGAGGCGTTGGGAACTGGAGGCCGCTTCAGGGTCGACCCATGTCGAGGGCCAGATTCACATTTCTCTAGATGCGACTCAGCGGGCAGTCGATGTAATCGATAATGGCGTTGGGATTCCGAGTCACTTCGTTGAGGAAGTGCTAGCCCCTGGCGGCGGCGACAAGTCTGTGCTGGACCACCAAATCGGTGAGAAGGGCGTCGGGCTAACCTACGTCGCCTTTAGTGGCGACAACTTTTCGCTTGAGACACGTAGTGCTGAGGACGCCGTGCGGTGCAGCCTAACGGGAGCCGCCACTTGGGTTTCTAGTGAAGACGCGGCAGTGCATGCGCCGGAGTTCGCCAAGCGCGGCGAGGTCGATGTACCTCAGGGTTTTGAGCAGGGTACATTCACTCGAATACGCATCGCGGGAATTCCATCGCGGTCCTCTACCGATCTCTTTTCCCTATCAACGGAGCAACTAAAGTGGATCCTGCGTACTAGGACCGCGGTGGGTGACACGCGTCAAGTACTTCGGGGAGAGGTCCTGCCACCAATTCTCATCACCTACTCTTGGACTTCGGTAGATGGTGAACATGTGGAAGGGAAGGTCGAGTTTGGCTATCCGCCACTTGCAAACCCAAAGGCACTTACGATCGAGGAAGTCAACAGCAACCTAGTTGGCAAGTCCGAAAGCGCCTCTAGGAAGTACCTTGGTGGCAAGGTTGTGGTGGGCAGCAAGGTGATCGGCCACGGAAATGACACGCTTCGCGTCTATGGAGTCATGCTGCCCGGGAATAAGGCCATCGATACGCTCGCCGAGTCGTATCATTTGGATATGAATCAAGAGGACTCAAACCCTCTCCTCCATGCTGGGATATTCGTTGTCACGAAATCGATGCCCACCGGTATCACAATCGAACCTGCTGCACGGGGCGCCTACCCGGCGTACTACAAGCGCTGCATTTTCTTGGTCGAGTCGGATCGCATCGATTTCGACTTGGGTCGAAAATCGATGCACTGGCAGCACAAGCGCCGACTGCAAGACGCGGTTGCTGAGCTGTTTATTCAGTTTGAGCGGGTAGCGAAATACCAAGGTCCCATGGAATCAAAGCCGCTTCCGCCCTCACCCGAGACTTCCGCAGAGAGGAAGTTGCGAATCAAGAAAATGTGGGAAGAAGCGGAAGGTCGCCACGACCTAAATTGGCCAGGAATCGCATTCCACAAGGTTCCGACAAATCAAGAGGCCGCTGTTGCTGCCCTCTTCCACGAATTGCTTGGCGCAGGTGTTATCGCGAACTTCCGCCCACTCGCGACCGGTTACGCGACTCAGTACGATCTCTTGGCCCACTACGTGGGTGGTGGGGATGTGCTGCCGCTGGTCATCGAGTTCAAGGACAAGCTTGAATCTGTTCTTACCGACTTCCGCGATGGGATCAAGTCCATCGGTGACATAGACCTGCTCGTTTGCTGGGATGCCAATCATGCCAAGGTGGCAGAAGTCGGGATGTCGCTAACGCTGGTCTCTCAACCACCGTACGACGGAGTGACGCATGAATTGAACCTGCCTTTGGATATCAGTCCAGAGCCAATTCCTGTGATTGTACTCAAAAGCCTTGCGGAAAGAGTCTCGAAAGACTAACAGTCCTACGCCATACCTCGGCGCTCATGTCGAGGAACTGTCGCAAGAAAACCCTAGGAACGGCCAAGATTGCGCAACTTACATCAAGGGGGAGGAGCGTGACTTTGCTCACAGGTTCACAGACCCAACCCTCTTGGTGCAGTTGTCAATGGCTGCTTTCTACTCAGTCCGTCAGAATTGGCCGCCGATTGTTCAATCAGTCAGCGCCGCGTAGCAGATGTTTCCCTAAGGGCCAAATTTCACCATCGACGGCGAGCCGTGAGTCCCTCATTCACATGTGACTTAAGCCAAAAGAAGTGCGCGGACTTGTTCCTCGGATGCGCCCTCGAGGACTACTGTGGATGCACGCAGGTTAAGTCGCTTCAGCGCCTCACGATGCTCTTTCTCTGGGACGTCAGCCAAGTGGCGCGCGCAAGCTCTCGCGACCTCCGGGATGAGACCGAATGAACGCTCAACGACGCCGACCGCCAGGTCCTGTTTCTTGAAGAGGGCGCGGGTAAGGACGTAGCCCTCGTCGCTGTCGTTCATCACCTCCGCAGCCCAGAATAGCCTTGACAGAGCATTGCGCCCCAGACCATTGAGCCCCGCGTTTCCAAGAAATCGGGCTTGTTGACTCGGCTTCAGCACAGGGTCAAGCGTGAAATCGACCTCCGGCGCCCAACGTGCGCGTGTGTATTCACGAAACTCCATACAGGTTAACCACTGCCAGAATCGATGATCCAGCAGGACCCTTCGTGGCAAACCACGAAATGTCCCATGGACGTGAGGAGCAAGGTCTGCGTCCGTCGACGATTCGATGGATCCGCCGTGTGCGATGCTCGCAACAACCTGCTTGAGCGGCCCCAAGTCAGCAGACGCTCCTAGGTCCCGGGTCGAGGGAACGGCATGGCCTTCGATGAGCGTACGCAATTGGGCACCGTTAATTGGAGAACCGAACCGCTTCAGGCTCGTCATGATCCACCTCCATCGAACCTGTGGGACTCCTTGATAAGGCCGTTGAACCCGTCAATCGTGGAGCACCGTCTCTGAATGACTTCCGGGAGTTGATGAAGCAGCACTAAGCTTCCGGTCTCGCGGCAGTGTTCAATGAGAGTCACTGCGGCAGCCTCGGGATCCGGCTCGCCGGGTACAAACTCCGACGCCCACGCCCGGATCACTTGGGCCTGCCATTCGTCAAGTTCGGCAAGAACTGTTTCAGGAGCATCCGCTTCATCATGTCTTGTGATCTCTAGGATGCAATGCGCGATAATGGATGACCACGCCTGATGGACAATCTGACCGTAGATGGCATCTCTGATTCGGGCGGCGGAGCCCCAAGTCCCCTTCGAGCCAAGGATGTCGTAGGCCTTCGGGATCTCCGAGTTGAGGAGAATCACCGGCCGTTCCTCCAGTCGGACTGCGAAGAGTTGCCCGTCGACAAGGTCTCCGTCCTCGTCGAAGTTCTCCCAGCGGACCTCTAGCGCGTCTCCTACCGACGTGGGTGGCTCAGAGAACCAGATGCTCGGAAGTGAGACTTGCGAGACGCGCGAGGCCCTCAGGTGCGCAAAGCCGGGCTGGGCCGGTAGGTCAGTCTTCAGCCTGGCGGAGATCGCGAGGTCAACCCGCCCGAGATATTCGGCTGGGTCGAGTTCGATCTCCAAATCGTGTGATCCAACGTCCAGCGTGTAGAGGTTTCGGCGCTGACGAGAGTGAACTCCTTCGAGGCTCACGACGAGTTCGAGCGTACACTCGACGTCGGCACCCGGCGGTAGGCAATCGGCGAGCCTATCGATCTGGCTTTCAATCCGCAGCGCAAAGCGTACGCAGGCGACGCTCTCGGAGTACGCGTCCCATGTGCCATCGGATCGCTCGAGGACGTCACTGTTCAGTAGCTTCGCTACACCTACAACGGCCAAATTATCGGTGGCATAGGGAAACGCGCGCTGCCAAGTCATGTTCAGACCTCCTCATGCGGACGGGCGTCGACTCGAAGCGTGCTCTCCAGAGCTAGGGAGCGATCTTCCTCCCGCGGGAGAGCACTCAGCTTGAATCGGACGTCGGAAACGTCTCTTGCCACCTCAATCCGCAACACTTGGCGCGCGGCATCGACCACGCTCGCATGCGCATTTTGCGACGATCCGTCAAGGATCTCCAACGGCACCTTGGCGCTCTCCCCAGCCAGTTTCGCGTCCAGGTCAATGTGCCAAGGTTTGTCGCCCTTGGTTCGCCGCGCCCTTCCCTCTACCGCCCACTGGACTCCGTCGAAGCGCATTGATTCGAATTCGATAAGGAAGCGATGCTTCTGACGTTGGGTGCCGGTCTTGCCGCCCATCTGAAAGTACCGTGCGAGCATTGAGGGACCTTCTTCGCTCGTGCCCGGTTTCGAACTGGTCATCTCCATGACGGCCAATCGGATCTTGTTCCACATTTCGTCTAGGCGCGCTTTGGCGCCGGGGCGATAGCGAGAACGCAGAGCGTTGGTGTGATGAACCCATTGGTCGTGCTCTGGCGGCTCAGCAGAGCGCAGAAATTCCTCGATAGCTGCATCCGACGGATCGGCACCGTGCCGGGTCCCCGCGACTAGTACAGCTCGGTACCCCCCACCTTGCAGGGGAATTCCGGCCACCCGGTGATGCTTGACCACCATCCCGGCACCGCGGATCAGGGCCACCGACGAACTGTCGCTCCCGCCATCGTCGTCAACTCGGAAGAGCCGCAGGAGGACTTGACCCTCAATTTCGCCGGGGAGTTCGCTGGTCTTTTCTCGCGGGACGCGCAGCTCGAGTGAGCGCTCGGCGACATCTCCCGGCTTGAGCGCCACGTCCCCTGTCGTAGCCAGCTGCGCGGCGCTGACAAAACCTGGGTCGGCTAATGCGGCTACCGCAGACTCATGAATGATGAGATCTCCGCCAACGTAGCCAGACGCTTCGACGATGAGGGTTCCGTCGTTGATGCGGGGCCAAAACCACCTTGCAGCCGATTGGACGATCTCGAACACGATGTCAGTGACTGGCCTGTGCTGCTCAGACGCCGGCTCGGAGAAGCCGACGATCAGAGCCGTGGTGCCGGTCCCCACTTCATCATCGCGCTCCAGAAAAAGCCTTCGCTCCAGATCCGCAGCGGCCCCTCCGCGGACGGAGATGGCTCTTCGCCCTGCTGAGGTCTCTTCTGGCATACCGAACCATCCCGGCCCCGCCCACTGCCGCTTCTCGGCATTGTGAAATGGGAGTTCGGTCCGACCAAACACACGCCTGTCCAAGACCCCGTCGGGTTTACGGAACTTCGACCCGAACAGCACGGTTTCAACCGCCGAGAAGCGCCAGAGAACCGCTTTACCCAAGCCGTAGGATCCGCCCTTCGCTGCCTTGTCGTCGTTGGTGACTAAGACGTGTTTACAGAGGGCGGCGAAGTTGCCCGCGGTCCCGTCCTCCTCCCCGGTCAGCCCCTTAGTTCCGCCGTCTTCAATCTGAAGTAGCAGTAGCCGACCGTCTTCGATCTCGTCAAGCGCATCTCGGACACGCCCGTTGATGAGCGACTTGCTGTTGACCACACCGGCGAGGTGGTCGCTGAGGCGCTCCCATCTGAGCGTTGCCAAGAAGTCGTCTCGGGCGTCGTCGCTGAGTTCGTGAAGCGTGAACCGTACCCGAACGGGTTTCTCGCCGACCTGCTGATCGGTTGAGTTCTGCACCACCTCACGTACGAGTGAATCGATGTTCGGGCTGAAGACATACGACTTGGGGTCGCCGCCACTCAATGCTCCGGACGGTGGGACAGGATCAAAGACCCATTCGACACTGCTGCTCATAGATTCCCCCTCAGATAGCACTGATCATAAGTACCACCATCGCGAGGTTGAAGGGCGGAAACCGCCGAAATGCTTGGGAGGACCATGGTCTGGTTATGCCAGCGAAGGGAGGGTGACTTCCTCGGTTGAGGGGCTTGACCGCAGCCTGCCGGAGGCCTTATTGCCAAGACCTCGCATCGGGCTTCAGTCCGTCCAGCCCCGTCAGGCATGGCGAAGGCGACCGATGGTGATGCGTCCCGGCATGTCCGCGTCGACGCGGACATGCTCTGGATGGGTGTGAGCCTGGCCCCGTTCCAAGAGCTGCCGGACCGGCTGGCTGGTGGGCTCACGGATCGGGTCACTCGGGGAGGGGCGTCGAGTCCCAGCCCGACCCCGTCAATCAACACCAGTACGGTGCCAAAACCGAAGGCGTCCGCCTCAGCCCGCAAGAGCGGTGCCGTGGTGAAGAAGCCACCGGCGAAGGGCACGGTGCCTGTAGCGCCGGCGAGCACCTGCGCCAACCTCACAGCAGGCAAGGTCGCCAAGATCGTCGGAAGGAAGGTCCAGCCGGTCGCGGACCGCTCTGGCTGCTCGTGGGGCACGCCCTATATGACGCCACCACGACCGTGGTGACGGTTCGCACCGCAGACGAGCAACGCGGCATACGAAAGCAACTGTGTGACGTCGCAGAGCCAGCGCCGCACCGTGTTTGGGGCGTGATATCTCAACTCGAAGCCGGCCACGGGGTTGTGGGTGGCGACTGGCCAGCCGATCGGGTACGGCAAGCATCCAGAGAGCGCCACGCTGGACACCGAGGTCACGATCTCCACAGACGCTCTGAACGTCTCTGATGACCGCGCTCGGGCCCTCGCAACCTCCGTCGCGGCGGCAGTCAACGAGGCCAAGTAGTGGTGTGATCGGATCCGGCGAGTTGAAGGAATCCGGCGGTAACCCCGAGGCGGCCACCTAGGATCAGTCCAGGAACGCGCCGGGCAAGGGGAGAACGCAAATGAGTGGGTCCGGCAGTCAGGGCTGGGGGTTCTGCCCGAAGTGCGGCAGCGCGCACGACCCGCAGGCCCAGTCCTGTCCCCAATGCGGATTCCCCTTCCCGCGTCGTCGAAACCGTGGGCGGTGGGTGGCCTTGGTCGCAGCTCTGGTCGTGCTGCTTGGGTCGGCGGCGTTCGCGGCATCACAGCTCCTCAAACCCGACGCGACGTCGACGACGCCCGTCGACAGCGCCCGCGCCACACCCTCCGTGACGCCGACGCGCGTCAGTCCTTCGCCCACCCCAACCAGCCCTTCGCCGACGCCGGCCAGTGCGAGTCCGTCGCCATCGGCCAGCGAGGTCCCGGGCGACTTCGCGCAGATCTTCTCGAAGGTGCGCAGCGGCGTGGTCCGGATCGACTCGTCGACGTGTGACGGTGGTGGCATCGGGACGGGCTTCCTGATCGACGATGCCCTGATCGTGACTGCGGCGCATGTGGTCGAGGGAGCCGCGTCGCTCGGCCTCACCTTCGGTGACGAGTCGGATCCCACTGTCGCGTCAGGCGTGGTGGTGGGCATCGACCGGGAGACGGACATGGCGTTGATCCGGGCTGACCGAGACCTGGACGGACACGTCTTCGGCCTGGCCGACTCGCAACCAGACGTCGGCCAGAGCGTCGTCGCCATCGGCTTCCCACAGGGTGAGCCGATGACGCTCACCAGCGGCATCGTCTCCGGGCTCAACCGGACCATCAGCTTCGAGGGCCGCACCTTCCAAGGACTCATCCAGACGGACGCAGCCATCAACCCGGGGAACTCGGGCGGCCCGATGCTGGACCTCAAGGGTGCGGTGCAGGGCGTTGCCGATGCCGTGCGGACCGACGCGCAGGGAATCGCCTACGCCATCCCCGCTGCAACGGTTCGGAGGCTGACCGAGCAGTGGCGGGGCAACACGAAGTCGGTCGTCGACGCCGACTGTGAGGCCCCCACCGCCCCTGATCGCACCAGTGACTTCGACATCGTCCCGCCCAGTGACGACCCCTTGGCTGTGGAGGTGACGCAGCTGTTCCGCGACTACTTCACGGCCATCAACGGAGCCGACTACGACCAGGCGTGGGCGTTGATGAGTCCGCGTCTGCGCCCGTCCGATGTCACCACCTTTGCCGACTCACTCTCCTCGACCATTGACTTCGGAGTGGTGGTGCACTCGGTCAAGCCGGGCAAGGACGGGAGCGCCACCGCGCACGTGTACTTCGTGAGCACCCAGGCATCGGAGCAGGGGCCGGAGGGGCAGACCTGCACTGTCTGGGACCTGGACTACACCCTCGTCCCGACGGGGGACCCATGGCAGATCCGACGCGCGAAGGCCCATGGCGGCGGCTCCGCCTATCACTCCTGCTGAGCGGTCTGGTTGGGGCGGCGAGAGGAATTCGGTCTCCTCCAGCGTTGCTCGAGTCTTGGAATCAAGAGGGGTATGCCGACTGCTCGAGGGGAGCGGACGGCATACCGACGCATTGGGGCAAAAGTGAGGTCGTCACATCGCGGCGGTTTGCAGACCTAGGGTGAAGGGATGCACCCATCCGCTGCCCGTGCGTTGGACCTCATGTCGACCCCGCAATCACCAGAGAAGTTGCTCGACGCCAGTCGCGAGGCGTGGGACGAGCATGGCTACCCACTGACGTACGCGTGCTTCACGGCGCTCGTGGCGTTCGGCGACAACTTCGGTGGCCAGGGCACCGACGGTGAGGCAGGGGTGGCCGTCATCCCGCGGCCGCCGTCCGAGGTCATCATCCTGGCGGGTCGACGCCGCGGTGAGGAGGCGCTCGACATGCTCAACAGCCTGTTCACGCGAGTGCGTGAGGCTGACCGCGCGGGAACCCAAGAGCTGGCCCCGGGCCCGTCCTTGGCGGACCTGGACAAGAACTTCAAGGGAAATGCCGCGTACCTGATGGCGTACATCGTCGGGTCAGGAGTGGAGACCCTGGTGGCCGAAGGCCAGGACGGCCAGCAGGTCTTGAATTCCGTTGCGCAGTTCCTTGAGGACCTTTCGAGCTAAAGCCGTTCGTCGACGGATCGGTGCGAGTCCCGAGCGAATGTCCCGACCTCGACCAGAGGATGAGGATGCGGGCTGGCCTGGGCCTGGTTGAGGCTGCGCTGACCTTTTTGCGGCGGGCACTGGTCGATCGCCGAGCGCGGGCGGCACGGCAGGCCGCGCGTCGCGCCGAGCCGACCGCTGCGGCCGTGGCCTGGGTGGAGCCGCACCCAGAGGTCGACTGGCCGTGGGTCGGAGGATGGCTGGCGACCCCGCGCTCGGACGCTCTCCTTGGCAGGGACCCGGAGCCTGTCACTCTCGTGACCTCCGCGCTCGAGGTGCTGCACTACCGGCGGGCCTTCATCGCCGCCGACTCGCAGTCGCCGAGACGGCGGCAACGTCGTTCGGCGTGGGATGACACCGCCTTGGTGTCGTGACCGACCTCGTGTCCTCGACGTGTCTGGTGTGGAGGTTGCAGGGGCAGGTGTGGAGCGACAGCGGGCGAGCGCGGGGCCTCGACACCGATCAGCCCACCCACCTGACGTGGTGGGACCTCAGGTCGGGCATGCGGGTGGAGAGGGTCGACCGGGTGCTCGTCTGCGAGAACCCGAGCGTGCTCGAGGCGATCGCCACGGCCGGGATCGAAGTGGCCGTGATCTGCACGAGTGGCCGCGCGAACCTGGTGACGGGACAGGTCCTCTCGCACGTGGCCGAGTCGAGGTCACCGATGACCACTCACGGGGACTTCGACTGGCCCGGCCTGGCGATGACCGCCGATGCCCTGGACCGCTACGGCGCGAAGCCCTGGCTGATGTCGGCCAAGGACTACGAACGCGTTCCGGGATCGCTGTTGCTCAAGGGCTCACCCGTGGAGTCGCTCTGGGATCCCGAGCTCGCCGCGGCGATGCGGCAGCGAGGGGTGGCCGTGCACGAGGGAGGCGGTGCTGGACAAGATCATCGCCGCCCTCGAGTGAGCATCGAGGCCTTCGGTGCTGGGGGTTGACCGTTGCTCGGTCGGCCTATCGGTGGCTGAGATGCCCATGTCGTGGGGGTTGTCAGAGGTGGCAGCTAGCGTGTTTGGAGACGGTGGACCACAGAGTCCGGGCACGGTTTCGGCCTCGTTGCGGTCCGGCGGCGTGTGCGTGAATTTGCCTGTGCCAGTGACGAATTCAGCCTACAGCGCAGCTGTTTTCGCTTGACAACCGAACACCAGTTCGACGAGAATGGGAGCCATGGACAACGAGGTCACGACACCGGAGGTTGGGCCGCTGCACGCGGCCCTGGCCGGTGCGCGTGACGCGTTGGACCCGGCCGCGGTGGGGAAGGTGCTGTCCCAGTTGTCGGGTCCGGAGCTCGCAGCGGTGATGCGGGTTGCGGACGACGTCGCCGCGAGGGCTCGGGCGGCGCAGGTGCGCCTGACGGCCGAGGCTGCTCATCGGGGCGAGTTCACGACAGCGCGTCGAGGCGTGGGGTCGGTGCATGCATGGGTGCAGGAGCACGCGCCGTCGCTGAGGCAGGACGGCGCCCACCAGCTGGGCCAGCTCGCGCAGGACGTGGCGTGCTCAGTGACGGGCGGCCTGTGGTCGACGGGTGGTCCGGGAGCCGGCGCCTACGCCGACCCGGAGCGGCCCGAAGGAGTGGTGTGGGCCCGGGTGGTCACCGGTGAGGTCGCGCCAAGCCTGGCGCTGACGGCGCTGCGGGAGATGGCCAAGCTCGCCGACCAGCTGCAGCCGGCCGCGGAGCCCACGGTGGCGAAGGCGATCCTGGACCACGGAGTGCTGTGGGGGTCCTCTGAGGCACGCAAGCTGCGCCCGCACCTGCTGGCCATGTTCGGGGCCGAGGGTGAGTTCGATGATGCGCAGGCGAAGCTGCGGGTCGCCGCCTATCTGACCTCGCCGCGAGTCAACGACGCCGACATCACCGAGTACCGGCTTGGGCTGACCCCGGCGCAGGCGGCGACCCTGGAGGCGGCGATCGGCCCGCTCTCGAAGCCGGCCCCGAACGAGGTGACCGGCGAGCGGGACCTGCGGCCCGCCGAGCAGCGCCGCGCGGAGGCCCTCGCCGCGGTGTGTGCCGGTGCGGCCAGCGCCGAGGGTGCGGAGCGTCGCAGCCCGGGGTCGGCGCCGACCGCGTTGCACGTTGCCGCGACGCTCGATGACCTGAGGGACCAGCTCGCCGCCCGCGACTGCGGCGACGCGGATGCCGATGAGGACACCGGGTCCACGGCTGGGCCTGCCCGGACGAAGTGTGGCCGGGTCATGGTGTCGCGGGCGCAGCTGACGATGCTCGCCCCCGCTGTGGTGCGCCAGCTCGCCTGCGACGCCGACATCATCCCGGTCGTCCTCGGCTCCGACGGTGAGCTTCTCGACATCGGTCGCGCGGTCCGCCTGTTCACCAAGGGCCAACGCCGGGCCTTGTGGCACCGTGACAAGCAGTGCACCTACCCGGGCTGCGACATGCCTGCAGGCTGGGTCCAGGCGCACCACCTCATCCACTGGGTTGATGGCGGACCTCAGACCTGTCCAACGCAGCCCTGTTGTGCCAGCGTCACCACACGACCGTGCACGATCGGCGCCTCATCGCGCTGGTGCATCAACCCGACGCCGACGGGCGGTGCGTCACGTGGGACCTGACGCCTGGGTCCTACGACCGTGCCCTACCCGGACGGTTGGCCGCACTGCGCGACGTCCAGGCCAGCAAGGATGGTCGCGCCGCCGAACGCGCCCACCTCGACACCGGACCACCCGACGTGTGGCAGCTTGAACCCCCTGACGAGCTCATCAGCCAGTGGGTCGATGAATGGATCGAAGAACGCGAAGACCGCGAACGACTCGATGCGATGTTCGAGGCCGAGTTCAACGATGCCATCGCCACCATTCTCGACGGTGACCAAGCCAACACGGCCTGAGATCACCATCCGCGACTGAGACCACCACCCGCGTCCGAGACCACCCGTGGCTGAGGCCACCGGCGCTCGAGGCCACCCCTGTCTGAGAACTTTCACGGGCGAGACGTCCGGTGCGTCGCCGAGTCGACCACACGGCATACGGGAATCGGTCTGGGGACAGCGCCACTCAGCGACTCAGTGGGCGGTGAGGAGAGCGATGAGGGACAGGGCCTCCTCGTCGCAGGCGGCGCAGCCGGCGAGGTGGCGCTCCATGCCCGGGTCGTGGTGACCCGGGTCAGCGACAACCGCCTCGACGTGCACGTCCATCCGCTCGAAGCACTCGTCGCACGACAGGTACGGCGTGGTGTCGACGAGCAGAGCGGCAATGGCGTCGTCAGGCAGGACTGGCATCGCGTTGGGGTCGGGATTCGGGGGAGTGGTCGGGGAAGTCATGACAAGCCTGCCGATGCAGTGGGGACGTGGTCGCCCGGGCCGCTGCGAGGAGACCCATCGGGCAGGTATCCCCGCCGGGTGAGGTCCGTGCGCAGCCGTTGCCGGACGTCATGGACGGTCTTGTAGAGCGCGTTGCGGTTCGTGCCGAGCCGCTCGGCCAGGACATCGATGGGCACCCCGTCGACGAGGAGGGCAACCGCGACGCGTCGCTGGTGGGGGGTCAGGCAGGAACGCATGGATTCGGCGAGGGCACGCGCGAGGTCCGAACCCTCGGCATGGCGCTCCGGCCCGTCGTGGACGAGCCCCGGAACACGTTCCACGTCGAGGTCGCGCAGCTCGACCTCGCGGTGCTGCCACTGCAGCCGACGCACGTCGCTGCCGGCCTGCAGGATGGCGAACTTGAACGCCCACGTCGTGAAGGCGCTGCGGCCCTCGAACGTGTGCAACTTGCGCAACAGCGCGGCCATGGCCTCGTCCGCCGCCTGGTTGACGATGACGTCGACCGTGGCGTGTGAGGCATCGGGCAGGACCCCCCGCATGCGCCAGACCTGGTGGGCGGCGGCACGCACCATGAGCGCATGCAGTGCTCGCAGGGCCACCTGCTGCTCGGCACCGGTCGATGACAGGGCCAGCACCCAGTCCTGGGGCACCAGGTCTGCCGTCGCGAAGCCGTCGGGTGCGCCGTCGCCCCCGGTGAGGCCATCCGCGCGGGGAGCCGCCGGCATCAGCAGTCCTTCGCGGCCGGCATCGCTCACCACGGCCCGGTTCCCTCGTCGAGAGGAGACAGGATGCGGGCAGCGAGGTGTGGCGGGCAGCCGGCGTCGACGAGGGACAGCAGCTCGTGCAGGTCGGCCGGCGTGTGCGCCAGCCAGTCTGCGAGGTCCCAGGGGAACCCTGCCTCCCGCAACCGGCACTCCCGCCAGGCGACGACGTCGACCGGGGGGCCGGCCGACTGGCACGTCCCGGGGATCCGGGTCTGGTGGGTGGTCATGCCTTGTTCGCTGTGTGGCAGGTCGGCGGTCTTACCCGTCTTGGCGAACTTCTCGAGACGGGTAAGAGCGGACGGGTGCGGTGCAACCAACACGATGTCAGCCTCCCACCCCGCTGCCGTTCTGTCAGGCAGCTCGGGCCGGAGGGCACCACGCACCAGGAGGTTCCCATGGCCACGATCGAGACCCACCACAAGTCCGAGGTGAGGTCGCACGGCAGCGACGACCCGGCATACCAGGCGTTCTTCGTCCTTCGGGCGGCGTTCGTCGTCGCACCGATCCTCTTCGGCCTGGACAAGTTCACCAACCTCATGACCGAGTGGGACCGCTACCTCGCGCCGGTCCTGTCCGACCCGCTCCCGTTCACGCCGCACCAGCAGATGTACGTCGTCGGTGTCATCGAGGTCATCGCAGGACTGGTCGTCCTGCTCCACCCGAAGCTCGGCGCCCTCGTCGTCACGGTGTGGCTGGCCGGGATCATCCTCAACCTCCTGCTCCTCGGCAACTACTACGACGTCGCGCTGCGCGACTTCGGCCTCCTGCTCGCAGCTGTGGCGCTGCAGCGCCTCTCCACCCGATTCGACGCCCACGCGCTGCTCTGGCCCGTGCACCAGGGCTGACTGACCGTGGTTCCCAACGGAGGCAGCACCCCTCCGGCGCACCCGGCCACGGCCGTCGTGCTCACCGGTGGGGGCAGCCTGGGCGCCGTGCAGGTGGGCATGATTGCCGCCCTGCACGAGCACGGCGTCGAGCCGGACCTGCTTGTCGGCACGTCCGTGGGCGCGATGAACGCCGCGTACCTCGCGGGTCCTGGCCGGTGGTCGGATCGTATCGAGGAGCTGGAGCGTCTCTGGGGAGGTATGCGACGCCACGACGTCTTCGTCCTGGATCCCCGGCGCTGGGTGCGCGCAGCCACTGGTGCTGAGCCCTCCCTCTTCTCCGGCGCTCCTCTGCAACGGCTGCTGTCGACCAACCTTGGATACTCCGCGTTCGACCACGCACAACGCCGGCTTGCCGTCACCGCAACGGATCTGGTCACGGGCCAGCCGCTCGTCATCGACAGCGGGTCGGTGGTCGACGCAATCGCGGCCAGTGCGGCGGTCCCCGGACTGCTGCCCCCTGTGGAGCGAGACGGGCGCACCTTGGTCGATGGCTCGGTCGGGCATGCCGGTTCTCTGGCCTTCGCCGACCAGCCCGGTATCGACGACATCTATCTACTGCCTGCCGGATATCCCTGTGCCGCAGTGCCGCCCACGAGCGCACTCGCTGTTGCGCTCACTGCGCTCACGCTCTTGCTGCACCGCCAGCTGATCGCGGAGGTGGAGGCGTATGCCGGCCGCGCCCGTCTCCACGTTGCCCCACCGCTGTGCCCACTCGCCGTCTCACCCGCGGACTTCGGCCAGGCGGATGCCCTCATCGAGCGTGCCCACGAGACCACGGGCCATTGGCTCGACGATGACGATGCGCAGGCCCGCGCTCTGGGTGACCGCGGTGCTGACGGCCAGGGCGGGGTCCTCGCAGTGCACGGCATACACGGCGCCGAACCCGCCCACGTTGCCCAGTCCGCCCTCGCTGAACCCGCACGCACCGAAGGGATCCTCACATGACCAGCACGGGACTGCACCACCGCGAACCGGCCAGACCACGCCCCTCCTGGGCAGCCGTCGAGGCGGTGGGCGAACCGGACGTCGACTCGGCGACGAGCGCGGCGGCGGACCTGCTCACCGCCCTCGGGGTCGACGTGGAGAGCGAGTCGCTTCGAAGGACCCCCGAGCGGATGGTGCTCGCGCTGGCGGAGATGCTGCGGCCACGACCGTTCGAGCTGACGACCTTCCCCAACGACGGCGGTTACGACGAGCTCATCGTGGCCCGCAACATCCCCGTGCGGTCGCTGTGCGAGCACCATGTCCTGCCCTTCATCGGCACAGCACACGTCGGCTACCTGCCGGGGGAGCGCATCCTCGGGCTGTCGAAGCTGGCCCGGGTCGTGGAGCACTTCTCCCGCCGACCTCAGGTGCAGGAGCGGCTCACCATGCAGGTGTCCACCTGGCTGCGTGACCAGCTCGGCGCGACAGGGGTCGGAGTCGTCATCGAGGCCGAGCACATGTGCATGACGCTGCGGGGAGTCCAGGTGCCGGGGACGAGCACGGTGACGTCCAGCCTGCTCGGTGTGCTGCGCGACGACCCGCGCACCCGAGCCGAGTTCCTCGCCCTCACGCACTCACCCCGATGAATGCTGGCCGGCTCCGGACCAGTAGCCGCAGGACTCCCCGACCCCGAAAGCAGGACGCCATGACCAGCACTCCCACCTCCGTCGCCATCGTGGGCGCCGGCCTCGCCGGTGCCAAGACCGCCGAGGAGCTGCGCACCGCTGGCTTCGACGGGGCCATCACCCTGCTCGGGCGCGAGGAGCACCGACCCTATGAGCGCCCGCCGCTGTCAAAGACGAACCTGCTCAAGGGCACCGTGCCGGACGCCGATCTCTTCGTCCACGAGGCGTCCTGGTACTCCGAGCACGACGTCGACCTGCGCCTGGGGTGCACCGTCGACGCGGTCGACCTCGAGACCCGGACCCTGACGGCACGCGTCGGCGGGTCGAGCCAGTCCTTGCCGTTCGATGCCCTCGTGCTGGCGACGGGCTCGTCACCCAGGCACCTCGATGTGCCCGGCGCAGACCTGTCCGGTGTGCACTACCTGCGCACGCTTGACGACAGCCGTGCCCTCCATGCGGCCCTTGCCACTCGTCCTCGAGTGGTGCTCATCGGCGGGGGTTGGATCGGGCTGGAGGTGGCGGCCGCGGGCGCCACCCTGGGTGCGTCCGTCACCGTGCTCGAATCCTCGGGTATGCCGCTCGGCACCGTTCTCGGAGAGCGGATCGCCTCCGTCCTCGTCGAGGCGCACCGTGCCCATGGCGTGGACGTGCGTACCGACGTCGACGTCGCGGGGTTCACCGACGACGGGGCCGGTCGGGTCACCGGTGTCGAGCTCCGCGACGGTACCCAGGTGGCTGCCGACCTGGTGGTCGTGGGCGTGGGCGCCACGCCAAACCTGGGGCTCGCGCTGGCGATGGGTCTCGACCTCGACAACGGAGTGCTCACCGACGAGTTCCTGCGGACCTCACACGCCGGGGTGCTTGCGGTCGGTGACATCGTGAACGCGTGGCATCCCCTGCTGGAGAGGCGAATTCGGGTCGAGCACTGGGCCAACGCGCTCAACCAGCCCAAGGCCGTGGCGGCGACCATCGTGGGTGAGCGGACGGCATACGAGCGCCTTCCGTACTTCTACTCGGACCAGTACGACCTCGGGCTGGAGTACACCGGGCACGTGGCCCGAGGCGACGTCACGGACGTCGTGGTGCGTGGTGAGGAGGCATCGGGTGCCTTCATGGCGTTCTGGACGATGCAGGGTCGAGTCGTCGCCGGGTTGAGCGTCAACATCTGGGACGAGATGCCCAACATCCAGGAGCTGATCCGCTCCGGCGACGTCGTCCCGGCGTCCCGGCTCTCCGACCCGAACGTGCCACTGGGCGAGCTGGTGGGGGTGCACTGACCGATTCGCTGCTCAGAAGACGGTGTTGCAGGGGACGTTGGCGAGCTCCGCCAAGCCACGGAGGTCACCGTCGCCCAGCGTCGTGCGACCACTTCCGTCGACGGTCATCAGCTGCCCATCACCGGCCGCGTGACCGAGTCCCACGACGTGGACCAGCTCGTGCACGATGACGGCTGTCGCGCGCTGGGGGCCGTCGGGGCGGGCAAGGATCTCGCTCATGGCCGGGCCATCGAGATGGATCGTGCCGGTGATGTTCCACAGTCGTCCGTCAGGAGCCTCGAGGACCTGGCTGCCACCAATCCCCACCGCATCACCCAGCCGAGCGTCCCGGGCGTGAGTCGTCCAGGCGATGAGCACCGGCGACCACCGGTTGCCGTACCTCGTGCGGTCCACGGTCGGTCGGCTGTCAGCCGCCAGCTCGTCGGTCGGTCCGTCCATGACGATCGCGAGACCCGATGCTGCAGAGACCTGCGCGACCGCGTCGGCCACCAGCTGGTCTGCTCCGGCAGGAGCCTGCTCGTGGTTCACGACCACGTGCAGAGGACGGCAGGGATCGTAGGCCGCCGGGCCGCGACCGTTCGACATCATGAACGTGTAGTCCCCGGACCCACCCAGCTGCTGCGGCGGGGGCATTACCCGGCCCAACCCGGCATCCGAGGCACGCGGGGGAGGCGCGCCCGTCGACACCATGGTCGCGATGTGGTCGATGGGGTCCTTGAGGGCCTGACGAGCCCAGAGGAGGCCGCCTGTCAGCAGGAGGGTCAGGACAAGGGGCATGGAGAAGGCGCGTGCGCGCTGTGATCCGGCCCCGATGCTCACGAGGACAAGGTGGCATTAGGTGGACCACGGCGCAGCGAAACGTCGAAATCGGGACCGGGCCAGCAGTGCGGCTGGACGGCAAGCGAGCGGCCGGGAAGGTGCTTTTGGTCCGCGTCAGTCCGTCGTCCTGGCCCGGGCGTGCACGCGTTCTCCCTCCGGCCCGAACAGGCTGAGCACCTCCGCCGCCGAGTCCCCAGTGCTGCCGAACCAGTGCGGCACGTGCGTGTCGAACTCCGCCACCTCGCCCGACCCCAGGACCAGGTCGAGGTCGCCGAGCACCAGGCGCATCCGCCCCGACAGGACGTAGAGCCACTCGTAGCCCTCGTGCTGCTTGAGCTCGGGGGTGCGCTGCGTCCGGGGGACGACGATCTTCCACGCCTGCAACCCTCCCGGTTGACGGGTGAGGGGCAGCACCGTCCGACCGTGCACCTTGTGCGGCTTGAGGCGCACCCGCGGGTCGCCGACGTCGGGTGCACCCACGAGGTCGTCGAGGGGCACCTGGTAGGCCTGGGCCAACGGCAGCAGCAGCTCGAGGCTGGCCTTGCGCTGTCCCGTCTCGAGCCGGGACAACGTGCTCTTGGAGATGCCTGTCACCTCGGCGAGGGCGGCCAAGGTGACGCCGCGTTGTGCGCGAATCGCCTTGATTCGAGGGCCAACCCGGTCAAGGGCCGCACGGAAGTCTGGAGGGCTCATGGACCCATTGCACACCCGACGTCCCGGAAACAGCAACGGATGTTGTCACATGGTTCGGCCGCGAGGAATGTTGACGACATGAACTCCTACGACACCATCATCATCGGAGGCGGAGCCGCCGGACTCTCGGCCGCCCTCGTCCTCAGCCGGGCCCGCCGCCGGGTCCTCGTCATCGATGCGGGGGAGCCGCGCAACGCTCCGGCCGCGCACATGCACGGCTTCCTGTCCCGCGACGGTATGCCGCCCGCTCTCCTCCTCGAGACCGGTCGCCGTGAGGTGGAGGGCTATGGAGGTGAGATCCGGCGCGGCGTGGCCTTGGAGGTCGTGCGCTGCGGCGCCGACGGCTTCCAGGTGCTGCTCGAGGGCGGTGAACGACTCGGTGCCCGACGGCTGCTCGTCACGACCGGCCTGCGCGACGAGCTGCCCGAGATCCCCGGCCTGCGGGAGCGGTGGGGGCGCGACGTCCTGCACTGCCCCTACTGCCACGGCTGGGAGGTGCGCGACCAGCGACTCGGCATCATCTGGAACGGGCCCCAGACGGTGGGCTACGCGCAGGTCGTCAGGCAGTGGTCGGGTGAGGTGACGATGTTCGCCCCGAAGGAGACCTTGACCAACGCCGAGCGCACCCAGCTGCTTGCCCGGGGGATCACGGTGGTGGAAGAGGCCGTCGACCACGTCGTCGTCCAGGACGACCGGCTGACGGGCATCGCCGTTGACGGTGGGACGGTCGTGGCCTGCGAGGCCGTGTTCGTGCCACCGCGCTTCGTGCCCCATGTCGACCTCTTGCTCCGACTCGGTTGCGAGGTCGACGACTCAGGGTGGGTGATCACCGGTGAGCATGGTGCCACGTCGATCCCCGGCGTGCGCGTCGCCGGCAACGTCGCCAACGCCCGCGCCCAGGTGATCACCGCGGCGGGCGAAGGATCGGCGGCTGCCATCGCGCTCAACGCCGAGCTCGTCGACGAGGACGTGCGCAACGCCGTTCGCGATGCCCGGCACGGGGTGCGCGCATGAGCACCCCCTCGCTGACCGGTCCGGGACAGCCCACGGGGCCGCAGGGTGCTGGCGAGCCGCGCCGACCAGGCCCGCCGAGCAAGCACGAGCTGGCCCTGATGATCTGGGTCTGCGTCTTCCCGACGCTCACCCTCATCAACCTGACCTTCGGCGGGTGGTTGGGGATGATGCCATCCATCCTGCGCACGCTGGTGCTGGCCACTGTGGCCGTGCCGATCGTCATCTACCTGCTGATGCCGCAGCTGCACAAGGGGCGCGCTCGACTCCTGGCCAAGCGCGCACAGAGCTGACAGCGCAGGTGACCGACCGGCATACCGGCTGTCGGCTCGAGCACGACCTGATCCGCCTGTAACTCTGACCGGTCCACCCCGGATTGGCCATTGGCAGCACGCTGCGCCTGCCGGATGCTGGTCACCTCACCGGCGCGATGCATGCTCGAGGCAGGCGGTATGGAAGCACCTGATCCTCACCTGCACCATCGCGGCGTCGCCCTCGCGATGCTCGACCCGCCGCAGGTCGGGCGGCGGTTCGTCACTCTGTACGCACTGTCCTACGCAGGGGGATCGCTGCTCCTCCTGGGCCCGCTGCTGGTGTCGTTGGCGCTGAAGGTCAACGACCTGGTCGGCATCGACGATGCACCCAAGAACTTGGCCCTCGTCACCGGGGTCGGCTCGCTGCTGGCCATCGTGAGCAACCCGCTGTTCGGCCGCCTGAGCGACCGCACGTCCTCTCGGCTGGGCATGCGACGTCCGTGGATGATCGTCGGGGTCGCCGGGGGCGCCCTTGGCACACTCACGGTTGCGCTCGCGCCGAACATCGGGGTGGTGCTCGTCGGCTGGTGCATGGCTCAGGTCTTCCTCAACGCCCTGCTCGCGGCCCAGGCCGCGGTGCTGCCCGACCAGGTGCCGACCGTGCAGCGGGGTCGGGTCTCCGGCATTCTCGGCGTCTGCCTTCCGGTGGCGTCGGTGGCCGCCACCTACCTCGTCCAGGCCTTCGAGGGAAGCCGGCTGATGACCTTCCTCGCGCCACTGCTGGTCGGTTGCGTGCTGGTCGGCATCTTCACCAGCTCGCTTCAGGACCGGCGGCTCGACTCAGCCGACAAGCCGCCATGGTCGCTGAAACAGCTGGCCGGGACCTTCTATGTCAACCCCCGGGCCAACCCCGACTTCGCGTGGGCTTTCACCAGTCGTTTCATGCTCATCGTGGCGTACGCGTTCCTGGTCACGTATCAGGCCTACTTCCTGATCGACGAGCTCGGCGTCGTGGTGGCAGACGTTGCCCACCAGATCTACCTCGGCACTCTCGTGCAGTCGACAGCTCTGATCATCGCCTCGCCGATCACGGGCCAGCTCTCGGATCGACTGCAACGCCGCAAGGTCTTCGTCATGGCCGCTGCTGTGATCTACGCCGCTGCATTGGTCATCATCGCGACCGCCAGCGGGACCGGTGGCTACCTGCTCGGTATGGGCTTGGGCGGCGTGGGCTTCGGTATGTACATGGCGGTCGACCTCGCACTCGTTGTCGACGTCCTTCCGGATGCCGCTTCCGCCGCGAAAGATCTCGGAGTGCTGAACATGGCGGGCGCTCTACCCTTCGCCCTCGCACCCGCTGTCGCACCGGTCATCCTGGCCATCAGCGGGAACAGCTACTCCGTCCTCTACCTCGTCTCGGGCACCTGCGCTGCCCTGGGAGCCCTTGCTGTTCTTCCCATCCACCGTGTCCGTTAGGCGTCGTGGGCAAGGCCGGCGGGAACCACGATGAACGGAGGCCACGAAGCGGGGTGCCGCGTAGTATGGGGCGACTGCCGACCACACGGTGATGGGTACGGTGAACGCTCGTGACACTGCCCATGGTGGCGACCAAGCTGTACGTGCCATCGGTGCGGCCCGGGCTGGTGACACGCGATCGCCTTCTTGGCCGCCTCGAGGACGGCGCCTCCAGACGGCTGACCCTCGTCTCGGCCCCGGCCGGTTTCGGCAAGACCACACTGGTCGCCTCGTGGCTGGCGCGCCCGGAGAACGACCGTGCCGTTGCCTGGCTGTCGCTCGATGCCGGTGACGCGGACCTGTCGGTGTTCTGGACCGGTGTTGTGACGGCTCTGCGCGGTGCGTTCTCGCGACGTGGCACAGAGCCCGCAGCACAGCTGGCTGGCTTGGCGGTCTCGGCCGACGCGATGGTGCCCGCAATCGTCAACTACCTGGCTGACAGTCCCGACGAGGTGTTGCTCGTGCTCGACGACTACCACCTGGCCGACCACCCCGAGGTGGCAGCGGGCATGACCTTCCTGGTTGAGCACCTGCCGCCGAACGCCCATGTGGTGATGTGCACCCGTGCTGATCCGGACCTGGCCCTGGCCCGTTGGCGGGCGCGGGGTGAGCTGGTCGAGGTCCGCGCCGTCGACCTGCGTTTCACCGCCGCCGAGACTGCGGCGTACCTCGAAGGAACCTGCACCACTCGACTCACCGTGGGGCAGGTTCGCGCGCTCGAGGACCGCACCGAGGGGTGGATCGCCGCCCTTCAGCTTGCCGCCATCTCGTTGCAGGATCACGCGGACGTTGGCCGTTTCATCGAGGGCTTCGCCGGTGACGACCGATACGTCGTCGACTACCTCATCGAGGAAGTGCTGGCCCATCAGAAGCCGGTGGTGCGCGACTTCCTGCTGCGCTCCGCTGTCCTCGACCGGTTCTGCGCGCCGCTGTGCGACGTCCTCATGGGAGGAGAGGGCGCGGACGGAATGCTGCGCGTCTTGGATCGGGCCAACCTCTTCCTCGTCGCGCTGGACGACAAGCGCCAGTGGTACCGCTACCACCACCTGTTCGCCGACGTGCTGCGCGCCCGCCTGTTCAGCGAACAGCCCGAGGTCATCCCCCTGCTGCATCGGCGCGCCAGCGACTGGTTCGAGAACCACGACCTCGCGGACCCTGCGATCCGGCACGCGCTCGCAGCCGGTGACCTGGACCGGGCATCAGCACTCATCGAGGCGGCCATGCCAGCGGTCCGGCGGGAGCGGCAGGAAGGGGTGGCCCAGACGTGGTTGCACCAGCTGCCCGAAGACGTCATCCGGCGCAGGCCGGCACTCGCCGTGCTCTCCGCTGGCTTGCTTCTCGTTGCTGGTGACCTCGATGGGGTCAGCTCTCGCCTGGACGAGGCAGAGGAGGCGCTGGCCGCGGCCCAGGACGCTCCAACTGATGGACAGGCCCTGGCCCAAGAGTCGCTTGGACTCCCGGCGACGATCGCCATCTACCGGGCCTCCCTCGCCCAGGCGCACGGTGACATCGAAGCCACCGTTCGGCATGCCCAGGTCGCGCTCGACCTCGCTGCACCGGAGGACCACCTGGCCCGGGGTGGGGCAGCCGGCTTCCTTGGCCTCTCGGCGTGGGCGCAGGGTGACGTGCCGCGCGCCCTGGTCACCTTCCAGCAAGCAGTGCACAGCCTGCATGCCGCGGGAAATGTGGTCGACGAGCTCACCGGCACCGTGGTGCTCGCGGACCTGTGGCGTGCATCCGGCCGACCACGCAGGGCCCGCGAGATCTGCGACGAGGCACTTCGACGGGCCGAGACACAAGGGATCGCGCGCGCAGCCGCAGAGCTGGACGTCGCACTGGCCGAGCTCGACATCGAAAGCGGTGGCCTGGACAGCGCCCGCCGACACCTGGACTCCGCTGCCGGGCACAGCCGTGGGACGGCGATCACGGAGAGCCTGTTCCGGTCCTCCGTGGCCGAGGCGTTGCTGGCCCGGGCCGCGGGGGACTTCGCGTCAGCATTCGCGCACCTGCAGCAGGCTGAGCAGCTCTATCGCCCTGGCTTCTTTCCCGACCTGCGCCCCATCGCGTCCCTGCGGGCGCGGTTCCAGATCTGCGAGGGCGATCATGGGGTGGCCGCTGAGTGGGCACAAGAGCGCGGGGTATCCCTGGACGAGCCCGTTGGCCACCTGCGGGAGTACGACCACCTCACCTTGGTGCGCCTCATGGTGGCGACGCACCGGAACGAGCCGGACAGCGACACGATCAACGCCGTGCTCGCGCTGCTTGAGCGGCTCGGCGAGGCCGCGCGGGCCTCGGGTCGCGCGCGCAGCCTCACCGAAATTCGGATGCTCACGGCCTTGGCGCTTGATGCCCATGGGCGACGCCCTGACGCGCTGATGGTCTTGGGTGACGCGTGGGAGCTTGCACCGGAGCCCGACGGGTACGTGCGGCTCTTCCTTGACGAAGGCACGCCGATGACCGAGCTGCTGCGCGCTGCGCAACGCCACCAGCGGACCAGTCACCACGCCCAACGCCTTTTGGCATCGGCTGGAACGGCCACCGCTGCGACACATCTGCGGCCGAGTACATCGGTGGACGAATTGAGCGAGCGCGAGCTCGAGGTGCTCGCGCTCCTCGACAGCGACCTGCGCGGGCCGGAGATCGCCCGAGCCCTGTTCATCTCACACAACACCCTGCGCACACACACCAAACACATCTTCACCAAGCTCGGCGTATCCAGCCGCAGGGCCGCCGTGATGCGCGCTCGTGAGCGCAGCGTAATGCCGCCAACATCCGGCTGACGGATCTCACCCAGCCAGTCACATCATCGGGTGATGCCCGGGACCCCTGCAGGTTCGTAGGTTTCCAAACAGTCCCGAGGCATCCGCCAGGGACGACCTGGAACCACGGAGGACGTCATGCAGATCACCACCACCACACTCACTCGTGCGGCCGGCCTGGCCGCCATTGCCGCGGGCACGCTGTTCATCGCGGTCCAGGTCAAGCACCCCGAGATCACCGTCGACTTCGTGCAGACCGCCCAGTGGAAGGTGCGCCAGGGCATGAAGGTCGCGATGGCCACCCTCGCGCTCGCCGGCATCACCGGCATGTACCTGCGCCAGGTCCGCCAGATCGGGCTGCTCGGACTGGTCGGCTACCTGCTCTTCGGCATGGGTTACCTCGCCATGCTCTGCGTGGAGGCGATCGGGTTGGTCGTCGTTCCCACGATCGCCCAGAGCTCCTCCGAGTACGTCGGCGGTGTGGTCGCCCGGGCAACCAACGGCAGCACCAACGCAGACCTCGGCCTGTTCGGGTCGCTCAACGGCGTCCAGGGATTGGGCTACATCGTTGGCGGACTGGTGTTTGGCATCGCCCTGTACCGCGCCGGCGTCCTCGCCCGCTGGGCCGCGGCCCTGCTCGCCGTCGCCGCTCTTGCCACGCTGGCGCCCCTCTTCCTCCCGGTGGCCAACCAGCGCCTGTTCGCCGTGCCGAACGCCATTGCTCTGATGGGTCTCGGCTGGTCCCTGTGGCGGGAGCACCGCGCGGCGACCCTCGAGCCGGCGACCAGCACCATCGACGCACGGCTCGACCCGGCCGGCGCGCGATGACTCTCCTGACCCCGACGAAGCCCATCCGGTCGGCTCGGCCGACCGGGTGGGTGCCGTTCCTCCTCATCGCCATCGTCGCGATCCCGGCCATCGCGGGGTCCCTCCGGCTCGTCGAGCTCGCCGGTGGTCCGCTCCTGCTGCCCGCCAACCCGCGAATGACTGCCTCACCCGTACCGGTCTTCATTCATGTGCTCAGCGCTGTCCCGTATGCCGTGCTCGGCGCCTTCCAGTTCTCCTCAGGCCTGCGCCGCAGACACCCCCGCTGGCACCGGGCGACCGGAAAGCTGCTCGTGCCCCTCGGCCTGCTCGTCGCTCTCTCGGGACTGTGGATGACGTTGTTCTACGCCCGCCAGCCGGGCACGGGCGATCTCGCGTACCTCTTGCGGCTCGTCTTCGGCTCGGCCCTGGCCGCGTGCATCGTGCTCGGCGTCGCGGCGATCCGCCGCGTCGACGTGCCGACCCACCAAGCGTGGATGACGAGGGCCTACGCCATCGCCCTGGCAGCAGCCACGCAGACCGTGACCCTGGGCGTCGGACCGGCACTCTTCGGCCCTGCTGCCCTCACCAAGGACCTCAGTTTGGGACTTGGCTGGCTGGTGAACCTGGCCGTGGCCGAAATCATCATCCACCGCTACGCCCGGGCCGGCGTCCGGACTGTCGTGTCAGTGGCGGGTACCCCGTGACTCGCTCCACGCCCGGCGCGTGGCCGGACGCCTATGTCATCCGGGTCGGCGGACACCTCGACCCGCACTGGGCGGCCGCGTTCGGCCTTGCTCTCGCTCACGACCCGGACGGCACCACCCTTCTCACGGGGGTGGTGGCAGACCAGGCCGCGCTGCACGGCACCTTGGCGCGCATTCGCGACCTCGGCGTCACCCTGATCTCCGTGACCGCGACCTACCCCGGGTCCACGTCATGATGACCTCGGAGTCAGGCATGGAACCGCCGCGCTGGGGCGTGCCACCGGTTCAGCTGGGCCAACGGCGGATGCTCCGCCCCGGCCGCTGGCGTTGGCTGCGGGCCCTGTCCTGGCTGGTGGGGCTCTTCTTCCTCACCGCCCTGGCGTTCGGCCTACCGCTGCAGTGGGCCGCTGACCACCTCTCACCGGGGAACGCGCCTCTGCAGCTCACGGGCCTGGTCGGTGCTTGTGCGCTTGCCCTGGCCTGCTACGGCATCGCCGTCCGCCTCGGTGAGGCGCGCGCTGCGCAGGAGCTGGCCCTGCGACCGGCACCAGCCGAACTGCTCACTGGCGCGCTCCTCGGCTTGGCGATGATGACCGTGCTCATGGGCATCCTTGCCATGGGCGGCGCCTACGACATCACACTGCTCGGCACTGCACCGGTGTGGACCGGGCTCGGCCTTGCAGTACAGGCCGCAGTGACCGAGGAGCTGTGGATGCGCGCCCTGCTCTTCAGACTGGTGTGGCGGGCGTTCGGCCCGGTGCCAGCGTTCGTCGTCTCCGCAGTAGTTTTTGCAACTCCGCACATGGCGAACCACGGCGCCACCGTCCTGTCGGGAGCCACCGTGGCCGTGGCGGGGATGATGTTCTGTGCGATGTATGTAGTGACCGGGAGGCTGTGGCTGCCGATCGGTGTGCACGCCGCCTGGAACCTCGCGCAGGGGTACCTGTTCGGCGCGGCCGTCTCCGGCGGAGACCTCGGCCAGTCCGTCGCGCTCAGCACCGCTCGCGCTGGTGCGCCAACCTGGCTGACGGGAGGGGCGTTCGGCCCGGAAGCCTCAGTGGTCGCCCTGGTCCTGGTCAGCGCGGTCACCCTCGCAACTCTTGCGCTCATTCGTCGCCGAGCGCAACACGCTCGAAGCGAACCTGCCGGGCGCTGTGGATTCCCTGCGGCTGCTGGGGTCAGGCACGATCCCTCTGCTCTGGGTTCAACCGGTCACGACCATGCCCCGACAGCCACGGGGAACGCATGATCACCCAGACCCATGGTGCGACTCGACGGGCTGAGGTGAAGCCGCAGATCAGTTGCTGTAGAGGCGGGCCTTTGCCTCGGCGACGGTCAGATTGGCCGGGGTGCCCTCGATCGTCACCGTGTCGGGAATGGTGATCCATGCGCCGCCATCGACACGGAAGCGTCCTGAGTAGGTGGCGTTGATCTGCACTGGAGCCGTCATCTTCTTGCGATAGGTGTGGACGACATCGCCGGTCGGGTGCGGTCCCCCGAAGGTGTCGACGGGGCCGCTGGTCTCACCGTCGCCGTAGATGTAGGTCGCGCTCACGAAGACGGGCTCGATCTCGACCCGACGTCCCACGAGGATCGTGGCGTCCGCTTCACCAGGCTCGAAGCCGCTGGTCGGCCACTTGAGCTCGTAGTACGTCGGCAGGTTCACGAGCGTCTTGAGCCCAACGGGCTGAATGGACGCGGTCGGCTTGGCGAACGTCGTCTTGTGGAACTGGTCGAGAATCATCTGCATCGTCAGGACGTTGTTCGCGCCCGGGACGAGGGCCGCAAGGCACGTAAATCCAACGTCCGTCCACGTCGCTCCAGCGACGGGCTGGCCGGTCTTGCTGACCTCCATTTGCCAAACTCGCACGGCGGGCCCAGCGCTTCCACCGATTCGGCCACCGTTACAAATACTGTATTCAAGAGTGCAACTAGCCTGCGCACTTCCAGGTGTTCCAGGCGGGTTGGAGTTGCAGAATGAGGTGGATGAGTACTTGAACCAAGGAGGATTCGAAACTGCGTTGGCAGCGTTGGGAGTCTTGGCTGCGAGGCCGAGCATTTCCTTTTCGCCTAGCCCATGCAACTTAGAGCCATCATTACTCCATGTCGCCGTTGGATCACGCACGGCGTGCGCGACATCGGGTAACAACAAGCAAGCGGCTGCAACCAGTGCCGTAGCGGCTACGCGGCGGCGAGTCCGTCCATTCGCCATGACCCCTCCTCCCACACCACGGCGGCAAGTTGGGGTTGTGACTTCGCAACTTGCTTATCGACGACCTTGCCGCTGCCATCAAGCACCTTGGCGTCCGTCTGAGTCATCGTGAACGACACGCGGTAGTTCGTGTCGCTCACCTTCTGGGCGGTGACGTCGGGCATCTGGGCGAACGCCGGCGTAGCCAAGCGCTGCCCCGCCTCACTGAGGCTTCGAATATCTGCAGATCCGGCCGCGCAACTCCGACAGGCGTCTGTTGAGATCTGGAGGATACGGTCGGCGGCTTCTTCAGACGGGGCCAAGTACGCAGCATTTATCTCTTTGAAGTAGAAGCGCACGAACGCCTCCGCGCCAGACTTCGAATGGCTTCGTGCCGCGGCCGGGATGTCGATCGACGCTGAGGCGCTCGAGGTAGGGCTGGCGCTTTGTGGGGGGCTTGCCGAGGGGCTCGGAGTGGGGGAGCCGGTGGACGAAGCGGACGATGTGGGGGAGGGAGTCGGGGCTTCGTCATTGCCGTTGCACCCCGCCAAGGCGAGCGTGGCAGCGGTCGTCAAGGCAACGGCATACGACATGGTTGTGCGCGACTTCATTCGTGCGGGCCCTCCGTTGTGCGGTGCCAAGCAGTCGTCCGAGCCGGCGCAAGGCATCGTGTCTTGTCATCCAGAGTAGGGAAATCAGACGGTTTCGCCACTCGAGCGCCTGAGGGAACTGGCCCACGCCCCTGTGGCTGCACCAAGCAGGCTCGTACGCCGCACATCGAAGTCATGACATGGGAGTTTGGCAAAAGTCGCGACGCCCGCCGCGGACTTTTCCACAGACAAGAGTCAGCGCAGGCGGAGCATCAGCTGACCGTTGTCCTTGGACTGGAGCTCCAGCAGGTCTCCCTGCGACTCGACGAACGCCTTGAACGAGGAGAAGCCGAGCGACTTCTCCTTGAACGTCGAGTCCATGCGCTGCATCTGGCTCTTCACCGACGAGGAGTGCAGCCACTCGTCGTCGCTCTTCTCCATCCCTACCCGGATCGCCCGGAGCAGCAACGCCGTCGCCGCCTCAGCAGCAGTGGGCGCCTTGGTGGCCGCTGCCGTGGCCTTCCTGGCGGCCTTCTTCGCCGGAGCGGTCTTCTTCGCTGGACCCGCTTCCGCAGCAGCCGTCTCCACCGGAGCGTCTGCCGCAGCGGCCTTCTTGACGGCCACCTTCGTCGTCGGAACCACGGCCCGCACCCCCGGGAGGTCGCCGTAGTCACTGAACTCGTCACACGCCGCGACGAGCGCCCGGCTGGTCGACCCCGTCACCCCGATGCCGACGACGAAGCGGCCCATCCGTCGACACCGCTGCGCCAGCGCGATGTAGTCGGAGTCGCCGCCGACGATCACGACGTGGGTGAGATCCGCGTGGTCGACCAGGTCGTTGATCGCGTCGATCGACAGCCGGATGTCGGCACCGTTCTTGGTCCCCGAGGTGGCGAAGAGCTGCACGAGGTCGACGGCGCGGTCCACGAGCTGCGTGCGATAGGCGGCGTTGGCGGGCACCGACCAGTCGGCATAGGCCCGGTTCAGCGCCACTGTCCCGAACGAGGAGGCGTAGTCGATGATCGCCCCCACGTCCAGCATCGCCTCGGCCAGACGCACGTCAGTGGCGTCGCCGCTACCAGGCCGGTGGTCCCGGGCGTTGTCGTTGCGCCAGGAGTTGTTGCCGTGCAGGTTGTCGTAGCGGGAGATGACCATGTTGTCGAAGTCGAGGTAGACCGCGACCCGGGAACTGTCTGACATGCGTTTCTCCTATGTCAAGCCGCTGCCGGGATGGCAGTGCTTTGACGGTGGTTGTGGTCGGCGTTGAGGCGGTTGAACACGGTTCTGGCGATGCGTCGCTTGAGGCAGCGCAGGGCCTCGGTCTTGGTCATGTTCTCGGCTCTCTTCTTGTCGTAGTAGGCGCGGCCCAGCGAGTCCTTGAGGCGGAGTTGGGTGACCGCGATGCGGTGGATGGCGCAGTTGATCTGACGGTTGCCCGAACGGGTCATGCGAACACGGCCAGCGGTCGCGCCGGACCAGACAGGGATCGGTGCCAAGCCGCCGTGGCGGGCGAATTGTGCCTCGGTGGCGAAGCGGGTGATCCCGGCGGACTCACCCAGGAGCTTGGCCGCAGACAACTCCCCACAACCCGGCAGAGCCAACAGCTCAGGAGCCTGGGCGCGCACCATGGCGCCGATACGTTGGGTGAAGGCATTGATCCGGGCAGTCAGGGCGATGACGTCATCGAGCTCATCGAGGGCCATCTCCGCGACGACGCCGTTCACGCTCAGCAGCCATGTTCGCAACGCCTGCTGATGCTTGGCCAGATCCAAGGACCGAGGCTTCGGCGCCCGCTCGGGGTCGAGCTCGTGGACCCGCCACAACAGCGAGTTGATCGTGCGAGTGCGGGTGTGCACCAACGCTTCGCGCCGATCGACCAACAGTTTTGCCTCACGAGACACCTCGTCGTGCGAGGCCACCGGCAGGTCAGGTTCGCGCAGGAACGCTCGCGCCACCGCCAACGCGTCGATCGGATCGGACTTTCCGCGCGTGCGCGCGACGCGGCGCTGCTCAGCCATCATCTTCGGCGGCACCCGAACCACGGCCTGCCCGGCACTGAGCAGCTCGCGCTCCAACCTGGCGGACAGGTGTCGGCAGTCTCGATCGCCCACGTCAACTCGTCACCGAACTGTCCTCGGGCCCACTTCAACGCCTTCGCGTGCCCTTTGGACGTGGCCGCGACCGTGAGCTGCCCAACTTCCTTGCCGACCTCGTTGACCGCAACAAATGTGTGCGTGCGCTTGTGTACATCGGCTCCGACAACAACCATGGTGGTTGCCTCCTTCACTTGTCAGTGACTGGACGGTTGGGCCGGTCGGCGGACACATCTCAGTGGGGGCGGTAGCCACGCTCCTATCAAGTCACGCCGGCCGGTCCTTCACACCCGGTGTCGGCAAAACGCATGAACATCAGCCCGAAGGCGACAACGACCCTACGAGCCAGACACCGAATGCTCAGGATCCAACCACCGCGTGAGCGGCGACAACACCCTGACACTGACCCGACCCTATGGCCGGCGGCTCGCGTAGTAGCGGAAGAGCAGCCACGCGGCGAGGGCGTCCAGCAGGTGCCACACCGCGTGCGGCTGGAGCAGCGATCGCGGCTCACACAGCGGGCCACCGTCCTTGCCCAGGCTCCAGATCGCGAACGCCACCAGCAAGGTCACCACGGACGCCAGGCCCCAGCGCAGGTCCAGCCGGCTCGCCCCACGCACCCTCAGCACCACCTCGAGGACCAGCCCGGCGAGCAACAGCACCGCGAACACCGTGTTGCCCACCGTCATGAGGACCGGGACGTCCGCCGGCGTGAACTCCGCAATGCTGCACAGCCCCAGCAGCAGAACATAGACCAGAGCAAAACCGCTGGGGGACAGCGCAAGGAGCCGCGCGGCGGCATACGCAAAGACGAAGCACGCGAGCAGATACATGCTGTAGACGTCGAGGTGGCCGCCCAGCACACTTTGGCTCGCGTGCATGGCTGCACTTCCGGGCCCGAGGAGCACGACGAGGACGGCGTATGCCGTGCCGAGGCGCGCGTCCATCGTGCCGCTTCCGCGGCGGGAGACATGCACCGCGATGGCCAGCCCGGCGATCACGAAGCCGAGGTTGCTGAACGTGTTCGCGGGCTGCTTGACCAGTGCGTCACGAGCCGCCTCGCAGAAGCCGCCGCCGCGTCCGGTGTCGGGGCCGAGCCAGCCGGCCGTGAGGGCTGTCGCGAGAAGTCCGAGCGAGACGACGGCCGTCCATGCGGTGACGGCCACGGGTGAGGGGCGGGTTCGGCCATGGGTGCTCACCTCGGGTGCTGCGCCGGCCTCCATGTCGCTCAACGTAGCCGTCGTCGGTGCGACATGACGAGGGGCCGGACCCGAAGGCCCGACCCCTCATGCCGTGCGGTGAGGTTGCTACTTCACGACGTTGAAGGCGTTGACATTGCCTGCGCCGTAGAACGAGTTGCGCTCGCCGCCCGTGCAGGTTGCTGCGTAGCCGGGACGCGGCTCGTAGACACCCTCAGGACAGGCCAGCGGAGTCGCCGTGCGCTCGAGGAACGAGGCCAGTTGACCAGGCTTCATGCCGGGGTGCGCCGACAGCGCCAAGGCTGCGACGCCGGCCACGTGCGGCCCGGCCATCGAGGTGCCCTGTGCCCAACCCCAACCACCGGGGACGGTCGAGAGCACCGCGTCCGTGATGGTGGACGTGGCGCCACCCGTGCGGAAGCGGGTGTCACCGCCGGGAGCGGTGACGTCGACGACGCCTTGGCCGTAGGACGAGTAGTAGCTCTTCTGCTCGGTCGGGCCGACGGCGGACACGGTGACGACACCGGGCGCCTCGGCCGGGAGGTCACGGCACGCACCGGTGATGGTGCGATCCACGACCGGGTAGCTGCCGTCGTTCGGGCTGGTCGAGTCGGTGAACTTGTGCTGCAGGTCGACGTTGCTGTTGCCCGCCGATGCCACAGTCAGCGTGCCCTTGCGCGATGAGTAGCTCAACGCCCGCTGCACAGCCAGCCACACCGGCCGCTGGCGGGGGTCGTTGATGCAGTTGAACTCCCACGGGTCGATGTAGTAGCTGTTGTTGGTGACCTGCATGCCGTGGTCGGCGGCCCAGAGATATCCGCAGATCGCGGCCTCGGGGTAGATGAAGCCGTCGTCGTTGACGACCTTCACCGAGGCCACCCTCGCGCCCGGCGCGACTCCCGCGATGCCGACGCCGTTGATGGCTGCGGCGATCGTGCCAGCGACGTGTGTGCCATGTGTGGACGTCGTCGGGCTCCACGCGGCCTGGCTCGTGTCGACGACGCCGCCGATGCACGAGGCGCTCTTCTCCTTCACGACCTGGGTCGCGAGGTCAGGGTGCGTTGCGTCGATGCCCGAGTCGAGCACCCCGACGACCACGGACGGGTCGCCCGTCGTGATCGCGTGTGCCTCGGGGACGTCGATCTGCCTCATGTCCCACTGGTTGGCCCACAACGGCTCGGCCGTCGGGTTGCCGGTTGCCTCCTCCGCGCCCGTGTCGACGCCCATGGTGATGTTGTCGTCGATGAGCGTGGTCCCGAGGCCGTCGGTCGAAGCGACGGACTGGACGCCCGAACCCTTCACTGCCGTCTCGAAGGCGCCGTTCGTCGAGCGTGCGACGAGGACCCCGATCTGGTCGTACGAAGCGAGGATCGTTCCACCTGCGGCGGCCACCCGTTTCTGCGCTGCCTTCGTGTTCCCGCCCTGCGGCGCGAGCACCAGGTAGGTGCTGGCTGGTCCCGCGCTGGGTGGTGCGGCGGCGTTCGCCGGTGCGATCGCTGCGCCGGCGAGGCCGACGGCAAGGGCGATGGCAGATGGCAGGCCGACCAGTTTGTGCATTCTCATCGAAAGGGTCTCCTTCGAGCTGCTGAGTGCTTCCGTCGACGTCGTCGGCGACGGGCCGGCCAGTCGGACGTTCACGACACGGCGAGTGGTGCGCCGCAGGGCCGGATGAGCGCGAGTGTAGCCACGTCCCGCCGTGGAGAACAGGCCTTGCTTCCTGTCTCGGGCACGTGGACGCCACCACGTGCATCACGCTCGTGAGGGCTCCACCTCTGCATCCCAGAAGAACGACCAGGACGACGTATGCCGTGGCCACGGATCCTGTGTACGCGCGGTTGTCGGTGGCCATCCCTGGGGTGGTTTCCAGATGGATCCCAGGTGGACGGGAGCGGCTGGCGACGAGATTCACGAAGCGCGAGTTCCGTTGGCACTGGGCGGAGTTGATCGACCGCACTGGCTGTCAGTGGTCGCCGCTAGGTTGGTAGCAGACGTTGGAGGAGGGATCGATGGACGAGCAGCAGCCGACACCCGGCACGCCGTTGCGCGAGGTGCTCAACGCTGCCCGTGACGGTCTCGCCGGGATCGGCGATGTGCTCCCCTCGCTCAGTGCCGCTGACCTCGCGGAGCTGATGACCGCAGCCGATGAGGTGAAGTCCCAGGCGGCGGCGGCGCAGGTGCGCGCCACCGCCGAGGCGGCCCACCGGGGTGAGTTCGCATCCGCCCGCCGCGGTGTCGGCTCGGTGCATGCCTGGGTGCGTGAGCACGCTCCGTCGCTCCGGCAGGCTGGGGCTGGGCAGGTGGCGCAGCTCGCGCAGGAGGCTGCCGCAGCGACTCCCGGTGGCATGTGGTCGCGTGGCGGCCCGGATGCCGGCGCGTTCGCGGACGGGAGCCGCCCTGAGGGGATCGCCTGGGCTCGAGTGGTGTCCGGCGAGGTGAGTGCGGCGCTTGCGCTGACGATGCTGCGTGAGCTGGCCCGGATGAAGGACCTCCTGACCGAGGAGGCCGTGCCGACCGTGGCCAAGGCGATCCTCGACCACGGCGTCGAGTGGGGGCAGGCGGAGGCTCGACGTCTGCGTCCCCGTCTGCTGGCGGAGTTCGGCATGGAGGGCGAGTTCGACGACAAGCAGAAGCGCTTGCGTCCGGGGGCGTTCCTCTCCAGCCCGGTGGTCTCCGACGGTGACCTGACGGAGTACCGGATGGCGATGACTCCAGAGCAGGCGTCCAGGCTGGAGGCTGCGATTGGTCCCGGGTCCAAGCCTTCGCCGAACCCCGACACGGGGGAGTCGGACCTGCGGAGCTCGGGCCAGCGGCGCGTCGAGGCCCTTGATGCGGTGCTCACCGGTGCGGCCGCGGAAGACGCAGCAACGCGGGAGCCCGGCGGAGCCCCGACGGTCGTGCACGTGACGATGACCCTCGCCGATCTCCTGGCCGGTCTATCCGGCGCGGAGGCTGGGCAGGGACGTGGCTCGGTGATGGGGTCCCGGGCGCACCAGACGATGCTCGCCCCGTCCGCCGTGCGGCAGCTGGCGTGCGACGCCGACCTCGTCCCGGTCGTGCTCGGAGCAGACGGCGAGGTGGTCGACCTGGGGCGGGTGACACGCCTCTTCACTCGTGGTCAGCGGCGCATGCTGTGGCACCGTGACGGCCAGTGCACGTTCCCCGGGTGCACCGCTCCTGCTGCATGGACCCAGGCGCACCACATCGTGCACTGGTCCAGCGGGGGACCTTCCGACCTGTCCAACGCGGCGCTCCTGTGCCAGCGCCACCACACCCAGGTCCACGAGCAGCGGCTCATCGCCACGGTCCACCCTCCGGAGGAAGGCGGTCGGTCGGTCACGTGGGACCTCAGCCCGGGAAGCTACGACCGGGCACTGCCTGACCGCCTGGCGGAGTTCGCGAGAGCCCGAGAACGCAGCGATGGCACAGTCGGTCGCCGACGACTGGACACCGGTCCGCCGGACGGTCTCGCACAGGTTGTTCCTGCCGACGTGCTGGCGCAGATCGCCGACGACCTGGCGGCCGAGCACGAGCTCTATTGCGAGATGGACGAGTGGTGGGGTGTGCCCGCCTGACCGGCTCTGATCGGCTCCCGATCGGCTCCCGATTGGCTGTGACCCTGCTCCGGCCTGCTCCTGGTCGGCTGTGGGATGCGTGGTGCCCAGCTCGCGGCGGTCCCGGGCTTCTGACCGTCCGAGCTCGGACGGTCAGACGGCACCCGTCTCATACGCGAGGATGACGGCCTGCACCCGGTCCCGCAGCCCGAGCTTGGACAGGATTCGGCCCACGTGCGTCTTCACGGTGGTCTCGGAGACGAAGAGCTCACTGGCGATCTCTCCGTTGGTCAGCCCCCGGGCGATGAGCTGCAGCACCTCTCGCTCGCGCTGGGTGAGGGCGGCCAAGCGACTCGCAGCCCCGGTCGCCGGAGTGTGGGCTCGTCCGAGGAACGACTCGATCATCCGGCGGGTGACCGCCGGGGCCAGCAGCGACTCGCCCGAGTGCACGGCGCGGATGCCGGCCACGAGCAGCTCGGCCCGGATGTCCTTGAGCAGGAACCCGCTCGCACCGGCTCGCAGCGCCTCATAGACGTACTCATCCATGTCGAACGTCGTCAGCATCACGACCCGCGCAGTGCAGCCGGGTTCCGCGAGAAGGCGCCCAGTGGCGGCGATTCCGTCGACGCCGGGCATCCGGACGTCCATCAGCACGACGTCAGGTGCAAGCTCCGCCACCTTGGACACGGCGTCCTCGCCGTCGACCGCCTCGCCCACGACGTGCAGGTCCGGCTCGATCTCGAGGATCATCCGGAAGCCGGCGCGCACCAACGCCTGGTCGTCGCAGATGAGCACACGGATGGTCTCGGTCGGGGTCATCTCGACTCCAGCGGAAGCGTTGCCACCAGCTCAAAGCCACCCTCGGGGCGCGGCCTCGCCAGGAGCGAACCGCCGTACACCGCAACGCGTTCACGCATCCCCAGCAGTCCGTTGCTCGCCTGTGCAGCCACCCCCGGTGAGTCGGTGGGCAGGCCATCGTCACGCACGGCCAGCTCCAGCTCGTCATCGCGATAGTCGATCTCGACGCGCGCCCCCTGGGCCCCGTGGGCGTGCCGAAGCGTGTTCGTCAGGCCCTCCTGGACGAGCCGGTATGCCGTCAGATCCAGTCCCGGAGCCAGCTCACGGCTCGCACCCGTCACCTCCACGGTGACCGGCAGCCCGGCGGTGCGGAACTTCTCGGCAAGCCGGTCGAGCTGGTCGAGGCCGGGTGGCGGCTCGAGGTCGGGGTCGTCACCTGCCTGTCGCAGCACCCCGACCATGCGCCTCATCTCGGCCAGCGCCTCCCGGCCGACGGACTCCACCGTCTCCAAGGCCTCGCGCTCGACCGCCTGCTCGGGGGTGAGGCGACGTCGGACCGCGGCGGCCTGGACCGTCATGACGGAGACGCTGTGCCCGATGACGTCGTGCAGCTCGCGAGCGATCCGGTTGCGTTCCTCCGACACGGCCTGCACCGCGCGTTGAGCCGTGTTGACCCGGCGCTGCTCTCTGTTCTGCAGCGTCAGGCGCACGAGCGTCCCCAGCAGCCACGCGATGACGAAGGGTGAGAGCCAGAGCAGGGTCAGCAGGCGCTCGCTCCCGCTGGCACCCGCGCTCGTCGGGTCGAGGGTGGACCAGAGGAGCCAGAAGACACCGCCGATCGCCAGGCCCCACCACGACCGCCTGAGGTCCAGACGGCGGGCGACGGTGTAGCCGGCGATGACCGACGGCAGTGCGACACCGTTGCCCTCGGGCGAACCGAAAGTGGCGAACTCGGCCGCGCTCACCACGAGGATCGCGCCTTGACAGGTGAGGGGACTGACCCGGCGGAACACGAGCAGACCCGCGGTCACGGCATACAACAGAGCTTGCGCCCAGAGCGGCCCCTGACGGTGAGTCGAGTTGATTCCCCACCACGCTTCGAGCTGCCCCAGCACGCCGACGACCACCGCGACGCTGATGTCGAAAGCCCAGTTCCTGCGGGTCACGAGTCGACCGTACGCCCGGAAGCGCGGCGGAGCGTCCTCCTTGGGGAGGATGCGTGAATCCTCCTGTCGGACACCGTGATTTCGCACTGTGGCACGACGCGGTGGGGGTGCTCGAGTTCCTAGCGTCTGCTCATCAACCACTCGAGGAGGAACCATGAACACCATTCCACGCAGCGCCGGCATCGGGCTCCTGGTCTACGTCATCGGCACGACCGTCGGCTTCGTCGGTGCGGGAGGACCCGGCGGTGACTACGCGGCGGCCAACGTGCCGGGATACGTCGACCCCGGTCACTACGCGCAGTCGCTGGCCTTCTGGTACCTGGGTGGCGTCGCTGCCCTGGGCCTGCTGGCTTTCGGCCACGGGCTGCGACGCCTCGGCGGAGCGCTGGGAGAGACGGCCTGGGCCCTGTCCGTCGCCGGGACCGCGACCAGTGTCGTCGGCGCCTTCGTCGGTGGCGGTCTCGTCACAGCCCTGGTGGAGGGAGGGCCTGCCGTCCAGCAGGGAGTGCCGTACCCGGTGGTCTACATGGTCAGCGAGATCGGCAACCTGCTGTCGTTGTGCGGACCGGCCTTCTTCGTCGGGGTCCTCGCCATCGTCCTGGCCGCCAAGGCGAAGCTGCCCCGCTGGCTCGCCGTCTTCACGGTCGTGGCCGGGCTCGCGGGGATACTGCTGCCGTTCTACTTCACCATCCCGGTGTACCTCGTCTGGGCACTCGTGTTCGGTGTTCGGCTGGTGGTCCGCGGTGCGCGCGCGACCGAGGCTCGCATCCCCGCCGCCCAGGTGCCCCTTGCCCACGGGTCGTGAGCCGGGTGCTGTCAGTGCTCGCTGACACGATGAGGGGCATGGACATCTCGTCGGCACTCGCGCTCGGGCGCCGCCTGCTGCGTGAGCACGGGCTGGAGCACTGGACCATCACGACCGACCGTGCCAAGACCCGAGCAGGTGTATGCCGCTTCGCCTCCCGCACGATCTCGCTCAGCTCCGCGTTGACTCGCCTCCACGACGACGCCGAGGTGCGCGACACGATCCTGCACGAGATCGCGCACGCCCTCGTCGGACCCGCACACGGCCACGACCACGTGTGGCGCCAGAAGGCCATGTCGATCGGTTGCTCGGGTGAGCGCACCGTGTCGACGAGCGCCCCTGCGGTCGCGGGCCCCTGGCGCGGTGAGTGCCCCGAGGGCCACGCCCACACGAGGCATCGCCGACCGGGGCACGTGATGAGCTGCCTGCGGTGCAGTCCAGGCTTCGATGCCGGCTCCCTGCTCACGTGGACCTACCAGGGCAGGCGCGTCGACATGGGCGAGGCCTACCGCGCGGAGCTCGACCGCATCATGGGCGCCCAGGGGTCGACGACGCCGTCGCCAAGGGGCGGACCGAGCGCCGCCGGCCACGGGTCGTCCTTCCCCATCGGCGCCATGGTGCGCATCGTCACCGACGGCGCGATGCGCGACGTCACCGGGGAGGTCGAGGCGGTCTTCCCGACGCGCAGCCAGGTGAGGGTGGGCGACGAGCTCTACGCCGTGCCCAACGAGATGCTCGAGAGTGCTCAACGTCTGGCGAGCTGAGACCACGGCCTCCAGCAGTAGCGTCGGAACCATCAGTGTCGGAACCATCAGTGTGAACCTGCCGAGTGGGACCGCAGTGTCGGAACTGCCGGCGGTGGAACCCGCAACGTCCGTCCACGGAAGGTGTCTTCTGCCATGAACGCCCAGCCCGATGCCGCGACCCTGCTCTCACGAGCCGTCGACCAGACCGCTGCCCTCCTTGACGAGGTCTCCCGCAACCAGCTCGAGCAGCCCAGCACGTGTGAGGGTTGGAGTGTCGGTGACCTCGTTCGGCACGTCGTCGCTTCACCACAGAACTTCCTCTCGATGTTCGCAGGTCAGGAGGTTGACTGGGCAAACCCGCCCGAGCTCGGCGACGACCCGGCCGCCGACTTCCGAGCCGGGGCCGCCAAGCTCGTCGACCAGGTGCAGGCCGACGCGTCGCGTGGCTCCTCGGACGCGGTGATCCCCGAGTTCGCCGTCCACGGCTGGGACCTCGCCCACTCGATCGGCAGCTCCACGCCTCTGGACGACGAGGTCGCCGAGCAGGCGCTCGCGTTCATGAGCGCCAACCTGACTCCGGAGAACCGCAGTGGTGTGTTCAAGCCGGAGGTCGATGCTGCGCCTGACTTCTCCGTCCAGGACCGGCTCGCGGCCTTCGCCGGCCGCAGCCCCAACCACACGCCGACGCGCAAGCAGGCCGAAGGGTCCTGAACCGTTCGAGTCGCACCCAGGCTCGGCGACCGAACGTTCCCGATCCCACCGCCGGTGCAGGCAGCGCCGGCGCGAGCGCGTGCGGGCCCGGCGCGTGGGAGTCAGCTTGTTTGAGTGCGTGCTTCCAGAGCCCGGGTGCGGACGTCGTCCGGTGACGTCATCGCCCACCGCACCGTCGACGTTGCCGCGCCACCGATGGGCCGGCCCAGGAGCTGCTCGGTGAGCGGCAGCCAGGGCAGCCGGAGCGGCCAGCGGGCCCACCGCGGCAGCAGCGCGACCGCCCCGGTGGCAAGCGCGGCATAGCCGGGCCTGGCCAGAACAGGCAGGGGCGGACGCACGAGCAGGAAGCGGGCGGCTTCGCGGGCTTCCGGCGTCGAGCTGAGCTCCGGCCGGTAGCCCTCGATCGCCTCGCTCAGCTCGTCGCGGGTCATCGGTGCGTCGACCACGCCGAGCAGCGATGCGACGACCGAGCTCTGCTCGACATAGAGGTCGGCCTCGGCAGGCGTGAGCGGCTGGGCGGCATAGCGCTGGTAGGCGGTGAGGAAGCTGTCGGCCTCGGTGACGTGCACCCAGCGCAGCAGGTGCGGGTCGCTGGCGGCATAGGGGCGCCCGTCGGGAGCCACGCCGCGCACGCGCTCGTGGATGCGGCGCACCCGCTCGATCTGCTTGGTCGCGTGCTCGACCGTGCCGAACGTCGTCGTGGCGAGGAACTCGCTCGTGCGCTGCAGCCGTCCCCACGGGTCACCCTTGAAGCCCGAGTGTCCAGCGACCCCGGCCATGGCAAGAGGATGCAGCGACTGGAGCAGCAGAGCCCTGATGCCACCGGGAAACATGGCGGCATCGGCGTGCACGCGCCAGATCGGGTCCTCGGCGGTGAACCATCGCTCACCCTCCGCGCCCCAGATGACCTGCGCCTTGCGGGCGGCGTCGTCGCCTGCGACCCGAGAACGCAGGGCCGTGGCCAGGGTGCGGCGAGCGCGCTCGCTGAGCGTCGCGGTCGTGGGCGTGCTCGAGCGGTCAATCACTGACATGCGCTGTCTCCTGACGAGGGGGGCTTGCTCCTGGCAGCGTAGGTCGCTCCACTGACAGCCCTGTCATCTCCACGTCCTACGCTCGGTGGATGAACGACGTGACGCGCATCGACTACACCGGCACCGGGCTCTCCGAGGACGAGGTCGCGGCCACGCCGTGGCAGCAGGCCAAGGCCTGGGTCGACGACGCCGTCGAGCGGTCCAGCGCACAGGCTGACGTCCCCGAGCCCTATGCCATCTCCGTCGCAACCGTCGACGCCCATGGCGTGCCCAACGTACGCACCGTCCTCATGCGCTTCTTCGACGAGCGCGGTCCCGGCTTCCTCACGAACACGCTGTCCGCCAAGGGGAGGGAGCTCGCCGGCAACCCGAACGTCGCCGCGTCACTCACCTGGCCGGCGATGTTCCGCGCGATCCGGTTCCGCGGCCGGGCCGTCCCGCTGGGTCGCGACGAGGTCAGCGACTACTTCGGCTCCCGGCCGTGGGGCTCGCGCATCTCGGCGTGGGCCTCGAGGCAGTCGGAGCCGGCCACGTCCAGATCCGAGCTCGAGACGGCATACGGGCGGTATGCCGTCCAGTGGCCCGACCACGGCCGCCCGGACGACGTGCCGGTCCCGGACTTCTGGGGCGGCTACCGGATCCTCTGCGACGAGGTCGAGTTCTGGGGTGGCCGCACCAACCGCCTGCACGACCGGCTCGTCTTCACCCGGGTCGCGCAGGGCTCGCTCGATGACGCCGAGGCCTGGTCCCTGGGACGTCGTCAGCCCTGACGAGCGCGGATACAGTGAGCGCGACCACACGATGAAGGAGTGAGCCCAGCATGACGCCCGAGCACAGCACCGCACCGGTGAGCACCGAGCAGCACATCGAGACGACCGAGCGCTACGCGGCGCACAACTACCACCCGCTGCCGGTGGTGATCGCCAGTGGTGAGGGCGCCTGGGTCACCGACGTGGATGGCAAGCGCTACCTCGACTGCCTCGCCGGCTACTCCGCCCTCAACTTCGGGCACTCCCACCCGCAGCTCGTCGAGCGCGCCCGCCAGCAGCTGGGCACCCTGACGCTGACCAGCCGCGCCTTCTACAACGACCAGCTGGGTCCCTTCGCCCAGGCGCTCGCGGAGCTCACCGGCAAGGACCTGGTGCTGCCGATGAACTCCGGCGCCGAGGCCGTCGAGACCGCGATCAAGGTGAGCCGCCGCTGGGGCTACGAGGCCAAGGGCGTGCCCGAGGACCACGCCAACATCATCGTCATGGAGGGCAACTTCCACGGCCGTACGACGACGATCATCAGCTTCAGCGACGACAAGGTCGCCCACGACAACTACGGGCCCTACACGCCCGGCTTCCGCGCCGTCCGCTACGGCGACATCGACTCGGTCCGTGCCGCGATCGACGAGTTCACGGTGGCCGTCCTCTTCGAGCCGATCCAGGGTGAGGGTGGCGTCGTCGTCCCGCCGGAGGGCTTCCTGCGCGAGCTGCGGGACCTGTGCTCGCAGGAGAACGTCCTCATGGTCGCCGACGAGATCCAGTCCGGCCTGGCCCGCACCGGCACGACCTTCGCCTGCGACCTGGAGGACGTCGTCCCCGACATCTACATCCTCGGCAAGGCGCTCGGTGGCGGCCTCTACCCGGTCTCGGCCGTCGCCGCGGACAAGGACGTCCTCGGCATCATCACGCCCGGGTCGCACGGCTCCACCTTCGGTGGGAACCCGCTCGCTGCCGCCATCGGACACGAGGTATGCCGTCTGCTCGCCACCGGCGAGTACCAGGACCGCGCACGCCGGCTGGGGAAGCGGCTGCTGGCCGGGCTCGAGCCGCTCGTGGGGCACGGCCTCGACGAGGTCCGCGTCCGTGGTCTGTGGGCCGGGCTCGACGTCACCCCGGGTGGGCCGTCCGGTCGTGAGCTGTGCGAGCGCCTCATGGAGCGCGGCATCCTCGCCAAGGACACCCACGGCATGACGATCCGCCTCGCGCCGCCGCTCGTGATCACCGAGGACGAGGTCGACCAGCTCGTCGCGGCGGTCAAGGATTCCCTGACCGCCTGATCGCTCAGGCGGCGGCGGTGACGCGCGCGTACCAGCCGACGAGGTTCGCGACGGACTCGCGCATGTCGGAGGACAGCGGCGTGGCCCGCACCCGTTCGGCCACCTCCGGGTCGGCCCCGGCGCCGCCGATGGCGAGCGGGTAGTGGCTCGCGAGCATCCGCAGCGCGCCGCCATGGGCCTCGAAGACCCGGCTGCGGGTCGCCGCGACGACGACGCCCGAGGCGGCCACCACCCGGCACACGTCGCCGAGACCGGGCAGGGGAGTGTCCGAGCCGAGGAAGCGTGAGGGCACGCCGGCCCGGGTGATGAGGACGTGGAAGCAGAGCAGGCCCAGATCGTGGCGCTCACCGGGCGGGCACGCGAGGACGACCGGAGAGATACCGGGGCCGTGCTCGGCCGCGCCCGAGAGCGCCTCACCGATGAGCCAGCCGCGAATGACCTGGCTCGCGAAGTGCTCCTGGGCGACAGTGTGGGTGCCGCGCTCCCAGGCCGCTCCGATCTCATGGAGGAACGGGAGGACCACGTCGACGACGGTCGCGTCGACGCCGTGGTCGTCGGCGTGGGAGCGGAGCGTGGCACGCAGGGCCAGCTCGTTGAGCGAGCCGGCACCGTCGAGCAGGGCTGCGACCGCGGTCTCGGCGGGGGAGGACGTCACCCCGGGATCATAGGTCCTCACGCCGCTCACCAGCGGTTTTGGGGACGTCAGGACGCAGCGGAGCGACGCGCGTTCTGCGTGATCGCCTCGGCCATCTCGACGCGACGTCCTCTTGGCAGGTCGTGCCCCATCTCGGGGAACATCAGCAGGCGCGACCCCGGGATGGCCCGTGCCGTCGCCATGCCCCCACTCGGCAGGACGAGCGGGTCGCGCAGACCGTGGATGACGAGGGTGGGCACGGTGATCGTGCGCAGCCTGGACGTGCGGTCGGGCGAGGCGTTGATCGCGTTGAGCTGCCGGTCACGGCTCGTCCCGGAGATGCCGCCACGTTCGAGATGGCGCTCGGCCAGGGCGCGGAACTCCACCTCGTCGAACGCGTCGCCAGCGATGAGCCGGAACCCGTTGACGGCTGCGGCGAGCGCCTCCTCGCGGGTCGTCGGGGCAGCCGCACGCACCTGTCGCATGAGGGACGGCAGGAGGCGGGCTGACGTCCGGCCGAACCTGCGGTGCCCGGTGTTCGACATGATCGAGGTGAGCGAGCGCACGACCTCGGGGTGCCGCAAGGTGAGCTCCTGGGCGATCATCCCGCCCATCGACATGCCGACAATGTGCGCGCTCGCGACCCCGAGGTGGCTCAGTAGTCCTGCCGCATCGTCGGCCAGGTCCGCCAGGGTGTAGTCCGAGGTCGCCAGGCGTCGCGCCGCCAGTCCCTTGGCGACTGCACCTCGTGTCGGCGGGGGAGCGTCGGTCTGGCCCGACAGCCCCATGTCACGGTTGTCGTAGCGGATGACCCGGAAGCCGCGCTCGACGAGCTGGTCCACGAAGTCCTGCGGCCATGCCACGAGCTGCGCGGCCATGCCCATGATGAGCAGCATCGGCTCGCCGTCGTCAGGGCCGTCCACGACGTACTCGACGACCTGGTTCCCGATCTGCGCAGAAGTCATCCCTGCATCCAACCAAAGCCCGCTGGGCGCCCCACGAAGGGGTGATCGAGCCGACGTAGGCTGTGCGCCGTGTTCCTCCTGCTCACCCAAGTGCTCGTCGCCGCCGCGATGCTCCTCGCCGTCGTCGCCCTGGGGTACGCGCTCTTCGACCGGCTCATCGGCAACGTGCTGCTGGGCCTCGTCGCCCTCGTGGAGCTCGGCGTCGTCGTGCAGTTCGTCCGAGGGCTCTTCGGCATCATGTCGCTGGAGGGCACGGAGCCGAAGGCGACGTTCACGGCATACCTCGTGACGCTGCCCTTCGTCCTGCTCATCACGGTCTGGGGTGCGATCAAGGACAAGACCCGGTGGGCGATGGCCTCCATCGCCGTGGGTGCCTTCGCAGTCGCTGTCATGACCCTCCGACTCCAGCAGATCTGGGACCTCCATGCCTGACGCAGCACCCGACACCCACTCCGGACGTGGGCCCGGCCGCATCCTCGTTGCGGTCTACGGCGTCCTGGCCCTCGCTGCCACGGGACGTTCGATCCTCCAGATCCTCGAGTACTTCTCACGGGCACCGCTGGCCTACGTGCTGTCCGCGCTCGCGGCGGTCATCTACATCGTCGCCACGATCGGGATGGCCCGCGGTGACCGCGCGTCGACGCGCGTTGCCCTGGTGGCGTGCACGGTCGAGCTGGTCGGCGTGCTCGTCGTCGGAGCGTTGTCGTATGCCATCCCCGACGCCTTCCCGGACAAGACGGTCTGGTCACACTTCGGGGCCGGCTACGGCTATGTCCCGCTCGTGCTGCCGATGCTGGGTATCTGGTGGCTCAACCGGGTGCGGTCACAGCGAGGTGGCGAGTCCTCAGCCGCCTGAGGACTTCGCCCAGAGGTTGATGCCCGCCTCGACGGCGTGCTTGTCGATGGCCTTGAGCTCGGCGTCGCTGAACTTCAGGTTCTTGACTGCGAGCAGGTTGTCGTCGAGCTGCTCGACGCTGGAGGCGCCGACAAGGACCGAGGTCACCCGGTCGTCGCGCAGGATCCAGGCCAGCGCCATCTGCGCGAGGCTCTGACCGCGCTTCTTGGCCATGGCGTCGAGGGCGCGGACGTGGGCGAGCGACTCCTCGGTGAGCAGGTCGGGGCTCAGGCTCTTGCCCTGGCTCGCTCGGGACCCCTCGGGGATCCCGTCGAGGTACTTGCTCGTGAGCATCCCCTGGGCCAGCGGGGAGAAGGCGATGCACCCCACGCCGGTCTCGCCCAGGACGTCGAGCAGGTCCTCCTCCACCCAGCGGTTGAGCATCGAGTAGGACGGCTGGTGGATGAGCAGGGGAGTACCCATCTCGCGCAGGATCTGGACCGCCTCCCGGGTGCGCGGACCCGAGTAGGACGAGATGCCGACATAGAGCGCCTTGCCCTGTCGCACAAGCGAGTCCAGCGCCCCCATCGTCTCCTCGAGGGGAGTCGTGTCGTCGAATCGGTGGCTGTAGAAGATGTCGACGTAGTCCAGCCCCATCCGCTTCAGGGACTGGTCGGCACTGGCGAGGATGTACTTGCGCCCGCCGCCACCCTGCCCGTAGGGCCCGGGCCACATGTCGTAGCCGGCCTTGCTGCTGATGACGAGCTCGTCACGGTAGGGCTTGAAGTCGCGCGCGAACAGCGTGCCGAAGTTGCGCTCGGCGCTGCCGTAGGGCGGTCCGTAGTTGTTGGCGAGGTCGAAGTGGGTGATGCCCTTGTCGAAGGCCCGGCGCAGGATCGCCTGCTGACGCTCGAGGGGCACGTCGTCACCGAAGTTGTGCCACAGGCCCAGGGAGATGGCCGGGAGGTCGAGACCGGACCGCCCGACCCGGCGGAACGGCATACCGGCGCGGTAGCGACCAGCGGCCGCCTTGTACTCATCGACGTGGAAGGTCATGTTCCCCATCATGCCGTCCACAGTGAGAGACGGGGGAGTGCGACCTCGAGTGGTCGTTCTATCGTCAAGAAAGGTCATGAGTGTCAGCGACAGGCCCCGGCTCGCTGGCCGGCAACCCTCCACCGCGGTGGGGTGCCCCGGGTGAAGACCTGGCGTACGTCGACCGGCGTCCGCAAGCACGGCACACAAGGAGCAAAGCCATGTCCGACGACGCCACCACTGCCACCCCGAACTGGTCCTTCGAGACGCGCCAGGTCCACGCCGGGCAGGAGCCCGACCCCACCACCGGTGCGCGGGCCCTGCCGATCTACCAGACGACCTCCTACGTCTTCAAGGACACGGAGCACGCGGCAAACCTGTTCGCGCTCAAGGAGTTCGGCAACATCTACACGCGCATCATGAACCCGACGCAGGACGCCGTCGAGCAGCGCATCGCCTCGCTCGAGGGTGGCGTCGGGGCGCTGCTGCTGAGCTCGGGCATGTCCGCGACCACCCTCGCGATCCTCAACGTCGCCGAGGCGGGTGACCACGTCGTGGTGAGCCCTGGTCTCTATGGCGGCACCGTGAACCTCTTCAAGCACACGCTGCCCAAGTTCGGCATCGAGGTGAGCTTCGTCGAGGACGCTCGTGACCCCGAGTCCTGGCGCGCGGCGGTCCGGCCGAACACCAAGGCGTTCTTCGGCGAGACCATCGCGAACCCCAAGTCCGAGGTCCTCGACATCGAGGCCGTGGCGGCAGTGGCCCACGAGGTGGGCGTTCCGCTCATTGTCGACAACACCATCGCCACGCCCTTCCTGCTGCGGCCGATCGAGCATGGTGCGGACGTCGTCGTCCATGCCGCCACGAAGTACCTCGGTGGGCACGGCACGGCGATCGCCGGCGTCATCGTCGACGCGGGGACCTTCGACTACGCCAAGGACCCCGAGAGGTTCCCGAACTACAACACGCCCGACGAGAGCTACCACGGGCTCGTCTACGGCCGCGACCTCGGCGTGGGCAGCCCGCTCGGTGCGAACCTCGCCTACATCCTCAAGGCCCGCGTGCAGCTGCTGCGTGACCTCGGACCGGCGATCGCGCCGTTCAACGCCTTCCTCATCGCGCAGGGCATCGAGACACTGAGCCTGCGCATCGAGCGCCACATCGAGAACACGCACAAGGTCGCCGCGTTCCTCAAGGACCACGAGAGCGTCGAGTCCGTGCGATGGGCCTCGCTCGAGGGCGACAGCAGCTACGACCTCGCCCAGAAGTACGTGCCGCGAGGCGCCGGAGCGGTCATCTCGTTCGAGATCAAGGGCGGCCTGGAGGCGGGCAAGCGCTTCGTCGAGGCGCTCGTGCTGCACAGCCACCTCGCCAACATCGGTGACGTGCGCTCGCTCGTCATCCACCCGGCGTCGACCACCCACTCGCAGGGTCCCGAGGAGGACCGTCTGGCCGCGGGCGTCACGCCCGGTCTGGTGCGGCTCGCGGTGGGGATCGAGCACATCGACGACATCCTCGCCGACCTCGAGCTGGGTTTCGTGGCTGCCAAGGGGGCCTGACCCCCGCCCCGCTGAGGGGTGTGGATAACTCGACGGCGCGATCCCCGGTTCGATCTAGCGTCTGGTGCATGACGAGGATGCGGGTCGACGCCGAGGTGGTCGCGGCGCTCGGGATGTCCCTGGCCGAGACGGCGAGCGACCTCGAGTCCGTGCGTGACGGGTCGGTCGACCGGTGGGCGCTGGGTGCCGGGCAGAGCTCCGAGGCGTTCGACGACCTGCTGCGCGGGTGGCGCCGGAGCCGGCTGCAGCTCGTCGAGGCCCTGCGCGACCTCAGCGAGAAGGCTGCACGTGCCGGCACCGCCTACGTCGAGACCGAGTCGGACACCCACCGGATGTTCGGTGGTGAGACGCGGTGATGGGCCGGGCCCTGGCGCCGATCGAGGGCAACGCCGACTCCGTGCGCCGGCTGGCCGCGGCTCTCTCGGGGGCTGCTGCCAGGCTGAGTGCCATCAACGACGTCCTCGTGACCATCTCCTCGGGTGCCTCCTGGCAGAGCCCTGCGGGCGAGGTCTTCGAGGCGGCGGTGCGCGAGTCGCCGCCCCTCGTCGACGCGCTCATCGACCGCTACGCCGGGTCCGCCGGCGCCCTGCGTACCTTCGCCGAGGCGCTCGACAGTGCCCAGCGCCGAGCCGTGGCCGCCGGTGAGCGCTACCTCGACGCGTGGGCGGACCACGAGGCCCTGCAGGTCCAGCTCGACGCCCAGTTGGACGACCCCGTCGCCAGGGCCGACCTCGAGCGCCGGCAACGAGATGCGCTGGCCCGGATGCACGAGTGCGAGCGTGTCCATGCGTGCGCGTGGGAGGACTTCCGGGAGGCGGACACTGTGCTGGCCCGGCGGCTGCGTTCCCTGTCCGACGACATCCTGGCTGACTCCTGGCACTACACCGCCTTCGCCCGGGGCGACGAGGCTGTCGCCTCCATGGAGGCCAGCTTCCAGGTGGGACGCGACCACGTCCCCTTCTTCGACCTGCTGGCGACCAAGGTGCCGGGAGGTTCCCAGGCAGCCGCGGGTACGGCTGCCGTGGGCGGCGTCTCACGTGCCGCCCTGGCCCTCTTCTATGACGAGGGGAGCGTGGGCGACGTCGCGGTCGGTGCGGCGACTGCACTCGGGGTCAGGGGTGGGTCGGCCCTGGTCAAGGGGTCGACGGCCGGAGCCGGACGCACCGTGACCAACGGCAGGCGCGTCATCACGTCAGCGCCGACAATGACGACGGTTCAGCGCGTGAGGGCAGGAGCTCGCGAGCAGTGGGCCCAGTCGCAGAGCGCCTTCGGCAAGAAGGTCGACCTGAGCAGACCGGACGTGCCCGCCAAGGTCTCCGGCGCACTGCCACTGCGTGAACGCGCCCGTCAGCTGGCGCGGGACCGGCTCGACAGGTCCCAGGTCGGCCAGTTCCGCCTCGCGGCAGCCGGTGGGGCAGGGGCCAAGCGGATGTTCGTCGCCGGTGCCACCCTCGAGAAGGCGCTGCCCCGGCTGCGCACGGAGCTCGTTACTGAGTCGGACGGCACATCGTCGCAGCAGGAGGGTCTCAGCGAGCGCTGACGTCGAGCACTCCGTGGGCACCGCGCTCGGCATCCACCATGACGTGCGACACGAACGGGTAGTGGCCCGCCCCCGGTAGGACGAGCTCGACGAAGCCACCTTGCGCGGGCAGGAGGGCAAGCGCCTGTGCACCACCCACGCTCCCGGGCTGACCCGGCCGCAGGTCATAGCTGCCCTCACGGAAGACGGTGTCGAACTGTCCGCCGACGACGTGGAAGGACGAGGCGCGGCTCGGACCGGCGTCGAGGACCCAGATGCGGACCCGCTCACCCACCCTCGCAGGCAGCTGGTCGTGGTCGTACTGGTTGGCGAATCCGTTGAACACCACCGCATCGGGACGTTCGGTGGCCACCTTCACCGGGTCGGACCCCGACGCGACCGACCCACCGAGGTAGACCTCGGACTGCACGAGGAGGTACTCGCGGTCGACCTTCGGCAGGTGGGGCGGGTCGATCACCACGGCGCCGAACATGCCGTTGGCGATGTGCAGCGACATCGGCATGGTGCTGCAGTGGTACATCCAGATCCCCGCCTGCGTCGCCACGAACGAGAACGTGTGCGACTGACCGGGGGCAATGGTGCGCATCGGCCCGTCCGGCGCGAGGGAGCCGGCGTGGAAGTCGATCGAGTGGCCCATCGACCCGTCGTTGGTCAGGGTGATCTCGAACCGGTCGCCCACGTGGCCGCGCAGCGTCGGTCCCGGAGCGGTGCCGTTGAACGTCCACCGGCTCTGTGGCACACCGATGGCCACCTCGAACACGACCTCCTGGGCGGTGAGCCGCACGCGGTGCACGGTGGTGCTCGGCGCCGGGGGCACTGCTGCGTCGCGGGCGGCGAAGCCCGGAGGCGCCTTGGCCATGAAGTCGATCGGTGGGGCAGCGCCCTGGGGTGCCGCCGCCTCGGTCAGGGCGTGTGCGGAGTGCTCCGACGGAGCCCCGGTCACGGTGACCCTGAACAGCATGCCCATCTGGCGGTGACCGGCGATGGTGCACCAGCCGTCGAGCGCGCGCCCGACCACCGGCACCACCACCTGGCCGCTCGCTCCGGGGGAGAGGCGACCGCTGCGCTCACCGCTCTCGAGGGCGAGGTCGTGGACGTCGGCATCGCGGTTGACGACCTCGATCACCAGTCGGTTGCCCGCCGGGACCGTCACCGAGTCCGGGTGGAAGCGCATGTCCCGCGCCTCGACCTGCACGGTGGTCGTCGCACCAGTGGCGCTGACGGATCCGGCAGCGGTGACCCCCAGCCCACCGAGCGCGGCGGGATCCGCGGCGACTCCTGCGGCGGTGGCGAGGACGACTGCTGCCAGACCCACGGCTGCCAGTCCCGTATGCCGTCCGCTCGCCACCGCGCGCGGCTCCGGCACGTGCCGGACGGGTGGGGAGGCGGGCGGCTCGACCGACCGGCGGGAAAGGCGAAGGGCGGTGGCCAGAAGGACGAGGAACGACGCGAACGAGCCGAGGACGAGCATGGAGACGATGACCCGCACCAGGCTCGGCACCGGCGCCAGACACAGGGCGAGGCCGGCGTTGGTGAGAGCGATGCGCAGGGCGGCGCCGCGCTCCAGGATGGCGGTGAGCTCGCGCACCCGGGCTGGGCCTCCACCCAGCACGACGGGGACGAGGTAGGTCAGGGCGCCGAGCAGGACCTGCGCCGCGAAACCGACGGCGAGCGGCACGGTCACCTGGTGGGTGCGTTCGCCGGCCGTGACCCAGTCCGCAGACGTCACGAGCAGGGCCGTCAGCCACACCAGGGAGACGGCGAGCCATCCGATCGCAGCCAGGACCGACCAGGCGGCGAACGACTGGGGTGGCCGTGCGCGAGCCGCGGCCAGGGCCGGCCGGAGGGCCCACAGCGTCGCACCGAGGTAGGCCATGACCCCGAGACCGGCGAGGCTGAGGATGCCGAGGAGGGCGCTGCCTGCGGCAAGGCACAGGGCGCCTCCGAGGACGGGGAGGGCCTGCCGGGAAGCGCGCTCGGCGCCCACGGTCATCTTGGTGCGCAGGATCGTCGGCCACAGGGTCAGCAGGGTCCCGATGACGGTGAGGCCCATCCAGCCGAGGATGTTGGCCGTGAGGTGCGCGACCAGGAGACGACCGTGCGTCGACTCACTCGGGTGGCGAGCCAGCAGGGTGCCCAGGGCGGCGCCCACGGGCAGCGCGCAGCACGCGGCGATGTAGTGGTGCACCGACGTCGCGAAGCGGGCCGGCAGGGCGCGTCGGGCCTTGAGGGCCAGCGAGATGCCGTGTGCGGCAACGACAGCGCCGACCACGACCGCACCCACGAGGACGGCCAGCCAGAGCCCGCTCAGCATCCCGGCGACCACTGTGGCGACACCGACGTTCAGGACGACGAGACGCACGACCTCGCCGCGCCGTGAACCGGCAGGTGTCCTCAGGAGGGCGTGGGCGAAGTGTGTGCTCCACACGAGGATGGCGTTCGTGACGGCACCGAGGAGCAGCAGGTGCACCATGAGCCACCGCGACTGCGCCACGAAGGGGTGCACGAGCGTGCTCATGAAGAGCAGCACGAGCCACAGGACGACGCCGGAGTTGGCGCCGAGGTGCCAGGTGAGCCGGGGCCTGCCGCCGGTCACCTGACCACCTCAGGGGCTCGCCCGCGCAGAGGTGGCGCGATCGCCGGTGCCTCCGTGGGTGACTGTGCAGGTGCCTGGGCGGATGCGTCCGCCGGTGCCGCACGTGGGCGATCCCGGGTGGCCGAGCGACGAGACGCGGTGGCGGCGCTCCAGACGAGCACGACGAGCAGCGAGAGGACGGCGACCACGTTGAGGGCTCCGCCGACGTCGCGTGCCAGCTCCCAGTCGCGCGCGTCACCCGCGCCGACGCGGATGAGCAGCGATGCGTGGAGCAGGACCGCCGGGCCGTAGAGCGCCGGACGGTAGGGGAGCGAGACCCGCAGCACCGCCGGCAGGATGACGGGCGCGTGAGCCATGATCATCGAGAGGGTGAAGCCGAGGAAGACGGCGTGGACGGTCGCGTCGTAGGCAGGTCCCTCGAGCACCGGGCCCGCCAGCAGCCACAGCGCTCCGGCCAGCGTGAGCCACGCGTAGCCGGCGAGGAGACAGAGAGCGGCGAACCGCGGGAGGCCGCTGGCCCGCACGGTGCGCCGCGCAGCGTCGTGGGTCACGAGCCAGCCGACGAGGGCCAGGAGCACGAGCCCGAAGAGCGGCTGGCCAGCCGTCGGCCAGAGCAGGCTCACTGGCGTGGCCACGACGAGGGCGGCAGCGCAGACCTGGGCCGGTCCGTTGCGGGCAAGGTCGATCCGGGCCAGCTCGAGCCGCTCCCCGGCGATGGTGAGCACGACGAACCCGGCCAGCCACGGCAGCAGGCTCGGGATGGGCACGTCCCGGAGCCAGAGCATCGCGGCTCCGAGTGCGAGGACGGCTCCCAGGGCCTGGATGGTGACGGCCTCGTCGCGCTGGCGCTTCCACAGCGAGACGTAGACGAGGGCGAGGGCGGCGCTGCCCGCCACCAGCAACACCTGGCCGGCACGCGCGGTCGCGGTCGGCACGATGAGCATCCCGCCGGCGCCCAGGAGGGCAGGCGCCGCGAAGCCCCAGCGCCGACGCAGGGCCACGGCCCGCTCGAGCGCGATGAGGGTGCCGACGAAACCGAGCACGAGCAGCATCCCGTGGACGTCCGGCAGGCGGTTGGCCAGCGGCACCGAGGGGAGGTTGAGCAGCTGCAGGCCGGCGTCGAGGCCTAGGAGGAGGGCCACGGCACCGGGGAGGAGGAACGGGGCACGGCGCAGCAGCATCAGGCGGTTCCCTTGGGCGTTCCGAGGTGGAGCAGGCATGCTCCGGGCTCGGCGAACGGGACGAGCCCGACCCCCTCGGTGTCCGCGCCCCACGTGTCCATCGCACCGCGCACGATGCCGAGGTGTACCGAGCACACGACCTCGGGCTCCTCGCGGGCCGCCTCGAGCAGTGGGCAGCGGCGCAGCCGGACGGTGGTGCTGCGCCCACGTGACTCCGGCTCGAACCCGAGCTCGTCGAGGATGCCCATGACCCCACGCTCGACCCCCGGCCGCGTCCGGGGCTGCCGCCCGCTGGCCGTGGCCAGGCTGGCACCCCAGGCGCGTCCGGCCGTGGCTGCTTCGTCACCGGGGTGGGCGCTCGTGCGGGCCAGCTGCAGGGCGAGCGCCGTGGCCAGGCCGGCGTACTCCCGGGACCCGGCAGCGACAGCCGGCAGCGCGGCATACAGCCAGGCCGGCCGGCCACGACCGGCGCTCGCGGCACGGGTGCGCTCGGCCAGGCCTGCGTCGACGAGGGCGTCCAAGTGCTCACGCACGGTGTTGGGGTGCTGTCCGAGGGCCTCGGCGAGCGTCGCCACGGTCACCGGCTCGCCGGAGTCCTCGAGGGCCGTGAGCACACCCGCAGCCGCACGTCCGGGCGCCTCGTGGACCCGGCTCGTCGACGAGGGGACGGGGCCGAGCCCCGCCGCCATGCGCTGGTGCAGGCCGGCGTCAGCAGTTGGATTATCCACGGAAACTAGTGTATTAAATAAGGGTCGTCGCCGCCAGCCGGGCGGCAGGAGGCCCCAGGAGGTCACCCCCGTGAACACCATCGTCATCGCCAGCACCGAGCAGGACTCGGACGCGGTCGAGGCCGTCAAGCAGCACCACGCCCAGATGGCCGGCACGCTCGCCGCCCATGTCGAACGCCTCATCTCGGCGCGCACCGACGAGGATGCCCTCGCCGCCCGCGACGAGCTCGTCCAGTGGGCCGAGAGTGACCTCGTCCCGCACGCGAAGGCCGAGGAGTCCGCGATGTATCCCCTCGCCCACGCCGACTCCCGCGGACAGCTCCTCGTCGACGCCATGCTCGTCGAGCACCAGCTGATCATCGGGCTCGTGGACTCGCTGCGCTCGGCTCCCAGCCGCGTGCGCGCGGCCGCCGAGGCACGTGCCCTGGCGGTGACCTTCGACAGCCACCTGGCCAAGGAGAACGACCAGATCCTGCCGCTGCTCGCGAGCAACCCGCAGGTCTCGCTCGCCGGGGCACTCGACGGCATGCACGACCTGCTCGGCGGCCACGAGGGCCACGCCGAGGAGGGCCACGGCGAGGAGGGCCACGGTCACGCGGGTCACGGCGAGGTCGCCGAGTCCGCGCCGGTCGAGGCGGCCGGCTCGGGCGCCTGCGGGTGCGGTGGACACGACGAGGAGCTGCCCGAGCTCGACGCCCGTCAGGTCCCGCACGCCATCCGCCACGCGACCATCTTCGGCGCGCTGGACGCCGTGCAGCCCGGCAAGGGCATGGTCCTCGTGGCGCCGCACGACCCCCTGCCACTCCTGCGCCAGCTCGAGGGTCGCGCACCCGGCGTGTTCACGGTCGACTACCTCGAGCGCGGTCCCGAGGCGTGGCGCCTGCGCCTGGTGCGTGCAGCCGTCGCCTGAGAACTCGCGCGAGCCGCGGCACGTGCCCGACCTATCCTTGGGCGCGTGCCGCAGCCGGAGCAGCAGGAGGGGACCAGCGTCGTCGACGGAAACGTCGGGCGCGGACCGCTCGACCCCGCGCAGCTGAGGTACCCCGAGCAGCTGCCCGTCGTCGAACGCCGTGACGACATCCTGGCCGCGCTGCGGGACCACCAGGTCGTCGTCATCGCCGGCGAGACCGGCTCGGGCAAGACCACGCAGCTGCCCAAGATGTGCCTCGAGCTGGGACTGGGCGGCACCGGCCAGATCGGCCACACCCAGCCACGCCGCATCGCCGCCCGCTCCGTGGCCGAGCGCATCGCCGAGGAGATGGAGGTCGAGCTCGGCGACCTCGTCGGCTACCAGGTCCGCTTCACCGACCACAGCAGCGACCGGACCCGGCTCAAGGTCATGACCGACGGCATCCTTCTCGCCGAGATGCAGCGCGACCGCGACCTGCGCCGCTACGACACGATCATCATCGACGAGGCCCACGAGCGGTCCCTCAACATCGACTTCATCCTCGGCTACCTCAAGTCCCTCCTCCCGCGTCGGCCAGACCTCAAGGTCGTCATCACCTCGGCCACGATCGACCCCGCCCGGTTCGCCGAGCACTTCTCCACCGACGCTCGTGGCAACGTGGTCCGTGAGGTGCCCGTCATCGAGGTCTCCGGACGCACCTACCCCGTCGAGGTGCGCTACCGCCCCCTCGTCGAGCGGGGGCCCGGCGGGGAGATCACCCAGGAACGCGACCAGGTCACCGCTGTTGCCGACGCCGTCACCGAGCTCTGGACCGAGACGCCGCCGGGCCACAGCGCGACCGACATCCTTGTGTTCTTCTCGGGTGAGCGCGAGATCCGGGACGCCGCGGACGCACTCAAGGGGCTCAACCTACCGAGCACCGAGATCCTCCCGCTCTATGCGCGGCTGTCCGCCAACGAGCAGCACCGGGTCTTCACTCGCGGCAAGGGCCGACGGATCATCCTCGCCACGAACGTCGCCGAGACCTCGCTCACCGTGCCCGGCATCGGCTACGTCATCGACACCGGCACCGCCCGCATCTCCCGCTACTCCCAGCGCACCAAGGTCCAGCGCCTGCCCATCGAGGCGATCTCGCAGGCCAGCGCGGCACAGCGCTCCGGTCGGTGCGGTCGCGTCGCGGACGGCATTGCCATCAGGCTCTACTCGCAGGAGGACTTCGAGTCACGGCCGGAGTTCACCGAGCCCGAGATCCTGCGCACGTCGCTCGCCGCCGTCATCCTGCAGATGACCGCGCTCGGGCTGGGCGACATCGCCCGGTTCCCCTTCGTCGACGCCCCGGACAGCAAGCAGATCGCCGACGGGGTGCGGCTCCTCGACGAGCTCAACGCCCTCCGGCCCGCGAAGGGCAGGCACGGCGAGCGGCGACTCACGGCATACGGCAAGACCCTGGCGCGACTGCCGCTCGACCCTCGCATGGGGCGCATGATCATCGAGGCCGACCGGCTGGGCTGCACCCGCGAGGTCCTCGTCATCGTGGCCGCGCTCTCGATCCAGGACCCACGCGAGCGCCCCGTCGACAAGGAGGCGCAGGCCCAGCAGCAGCACGCGCGCTTCAAGAGCGAGACGTCCGACTTCGCCGGCTTCCACGCCCTGTGGCGCTACCTCAAGGAACAGCAGAAAGCGTTGTCCGGCAGCGCTTTCCGGCGGCTGTGCAAGGCCGAGTTCCTGCACTACCTGCGCATCCGGGAGTGGCAGGACCTCCACCAGCAGCTCCGCAGCGCCTGCAAGTCCGCTCGCATCGACCCCGACCGCAGCACCGCCGCGAAGGATGCCGAGCCCGACTGGGACGTCGTGCACAAGGCGCTGCTCGCCGGCCTGCTGTCGCACGTCGGCGTCCGTGACGAGCAAAAGCGTGAGTATGCCGGCGCGCGGGGTTCGCGTTTCGGCATCAACCCCGGTTCCGGGCTGTTCAAGAAGCAGCCCGACGTGGTCATGGCTGCCGAGCTCGTCGAGACCACGCGCCTGTGGGCCCGGGTCAACGCCGCGATCGACCCCGAGTGGGCCGAGGAGGTCGGTGCGCACGTCATCAAGCGGACGTTCTCGGAGCCGCGGTGGTCGAAGTCCGCGGGCAGCGTCATCGCCTCCGAGCGGGTGACGCTCTACGGGGTCCCGCTCATCGTCGACCGCACGGTGCAGTACGGCCGGATCGACCCGGAGGTCTCGCGCGACCTCTTCATCCGCAACGCCCTGGTCGAGGGCGACTGGGACACCCACCACCGGTTCTGGAAGGCCAACACCGCTCTCCTGCAACGGCTCTCGGAGCTGGAGGAGCGGGCCAGGCGTCGCGACCTCATCGTCGACGACGAGGTGGTCTTCGAGTTCTACGACGCGCGGATCCCGCCCGACGTCACCTCGGTGCGGCACTTCGACCGGTGGTGGAAGGGCGAGCAGCGCCGGCGCCCCGACCTGCTCACCTTCACCGAGGAGCTGCTCACCCGTGAGGACGTCGACACGGTGTCGGCCGGTGACTACCCGCGCACGTGGCGCCAGGGCGACCTCGAGCTCGATGTCACCTACCAGTTCTCGCCCGGTGACGCTGCTGACGGTGTCACCGTCCACGTTCCGACGGCGATCCTCAACCAGGTGACTTCCGAGGGGTTCGACTGGCAGGTCCCGGGTCTGCGTGAGGACCTGGCCATCGCCCTGCTCAAGTCGCTGCCCAAGGCGACCCGGCGCCACTTCGTGCCGACCCCGGACCACGCGCGTGCCGCCCTGGTGGGTGCTGACCCGTCGTCGGGGGCGTCCTTCACCCACGAGCTGGCGCGGGTGCTGCGCGAGCGCACGCGGGTGACCATCCCGGAGGGAGAGTGGGACTGGGACCGGGTGCCGGACCACCTGCGGGTCACGTTCTCGGTCGAGGCGCCGGGTGGACGGGTCATCGCGCGCGGCAAGGACCTCGAGGAGCTGCGCCCGAAGTCGCAGGGCGCCGTCCGGCAGCGCATGGCCAAGGCGGGTGCGTCGATCGAGCGCAGCGGGCTCACCCAGTGGAGCGTCGAGGACGTGCCACGCACCTTCGAGGGTCGTTCCGGGGGCCACACCGTGCAGGGCCACCCCGCCCTCGTCGACGAGGGGACGAGCGTGTCGCTGCGGGTCCTCGACTCCGCTGGCTCGGCGGAGGCAGAGCACCGCGCCGGCGTCCGGCGGCTGCTGCTGCTCAACACCACCGCGCCGTGGAAGCGCGTCCTCGCGCGCCTCAGCAACGCCCAGAAGCTCGCGCTCGGCCAGAACCCCCACGGCTCGGTCCCCGCTCTGCTCGAGGACTGCCTCGCCGCGGCCGTCGACTCGATCGTCGCGGACCCGTCCTCCGGCGCCACCGGGGGAGAGGTGCGCACGAAGGCCGAGTTCGAGGCCGCGCACGACGCGGTCCGCACCCACGTGGTGGCCCGGGTGCTCCACGTGATCGAGGCCGTCGAGCCGGTGCTCGCCCTGGCCGGTGACGTGCGTCGTCGTCTCGATGCCATCGAGGCCGGTGCCGCCCGGCACAGCCTGGCCGCGACCACCGCCGACGTCCGCGCCCAGCTGGACGGGCTCATCCGGCCGGGCTTCGTCGCCGACACCGGTCTCGCCCGGCTCCCGCACCTGCAGCGCTACCTGCGCGCCATGCTCCAGCGCCTCGAGAGGGCCGCGACCAACCCCCGGGAGTCGAAGCTGCAGGAACAGGTCGACTCGGTCGAGACGGCATACGCCGATCTGCTGGACGACCTCCCCGCGACGTCGAGACGGGCACCCGAGGTGACCGACATCGCCTGGATGATCGAGGAGCTGCGCGTCAGCCTCTTCGCCCAGGCCCTCGGGACCGCGCACCCGGTGAGCGAGAAGCGGGTGCGCAACGCCATCGCGGCGGTGGCCCAGTCCGGGAATCTCCGCGCCACCCGACACGTTTGACCAGACACGTGACCCCCCTGAGAGGCTGTTCCCGTGCAGAACCCGTCTGACCTGTATCGCTTCGAGACCGACGCACCCGTGCCCACCCGTGAGCCGGGCGCGCTCATCGTGCTGCTCGGCGCCTTCATCGACGCCGGCAACATCCAGCGCATCCTCGGCACGCACCTCGTCGACACGAGCGAGGCCGAGGTCGTGGCGACCTTCGACGTCGACGCCCTGCTGGACTACCGCGGGCGCCGTCCGGCGATGGTGTTCGACACCAACCGCTGGGAGAGCTACGCCGATCCCTCGATGGTGCTCTACCGGATGAACGACCGGGACGGGCAGACCTACTACCTGCTCACCGGTCCCGAGCCGGACTTCCAGTGGGAGCGCGCGATCGAGGCGATCCGCCAGCTCATCCAGATCCTCGGTGTCTCCCTCGTCGTCACGAGCCACGGCATCCCCATGGGTGTGCCGCACACCCGCCCGGTGGGCATGACCGCGCACGCCACGGACGCTCGCCTCGTCGGTGGCAAGGAGTCGCCGTTCGGCCAGGTCCAGGTGCCGGCGAGCTTCCCCGCGCTGCTGGAGCTGCGCCTGGGTGAGGCCGGACGTGACGCGCTGGGCTTCGCGATCCACGTGCCCCAGTACCTCGCGCAGGCCGAGTGGGCCGAGGGCGCGCTCGCGGCCCTCAACGCCATCACCGACGCCACCGGGCTCAACCTGCCCAATGATGAGCTGGTCGCCAAGGCCGGCGCCAACAACCGTGAGATCGCCTCCGAGCTGGCCGACAACGCGGACGCCGGGCAGATCGTCAGCGCTCTCGAGCAGCAGTACGACGCGTTCGTCGAGGGCCAGGAGCGCCCGAGCCTGCTGGCGACCGAGGCCGAGGACCTGCCGTCGGCCGAGGAGCTCGGCGCCGACATCGAGGAGTTCCTCCGCAACGTCAGCGACGACTGACCGGCCCGTATGCCGTCCGGCGCACTTTCGCGCGCCGGGTTCAGCCGGGAAACGGAGCGTTCGGCCGGGAACAGTTCCCGGCTGAACGCTCCGTTTCCGTGATGGGCCGGAAATGGGGAGGCGGCGTCGGGGGATGGCGGCGGGGTCAGGGCTTGGCGTCGGACCAGCGCTGGATGACCGAGGTGTCTGCGACGAAGCGCACCGGCGCGCCGGCGGCCCACCTGCGTGACGCGTCGGCGAGGGCCCGGTCGACCAGCGTCGCCACCTCGTCGGCCCGGTCTGCCGGGGCGTGCACCAGCAGCTCGTCGTGCAGGCACAGCACGATCTGTGCCCCCAGGGGCGCGCCCAGTGCCCGCACCGTCGCGGCCCAGGCCTTGAAGAGCTCCGCCGCGGCCCCCTGGATGATGGCGTTGCGGGCGAACCGGCCTCGTGCCGCGTCCAGCGCCGGGTTGGTGCCGATCGGCGACTGTGCCAGGAAGCGCCCCGTCGGGACGAGGCGCCCGCCGAAGGTGCGCAACGGCTCGCCGCGCACGCCGCTCTCGTAGGCCCGGTCGAGCAGCCCCATGGCGACCGGGTAGGCCCGCTCCAGGCCCTTGAGCGCCTCACCGGCGGCTCCCGAGCGCTGGCCGTACATCGCGGCGAGCACCGCCACCTTCGCGACCGGGCGCTCCACGCCCAGGCGGGAGGCGACGGGTGCATAGAGGTCGTCGGCCCGCGTCGCCTCCGCGAAGACCGGGTCACCCGACACGACCGCCAGCACGCGGGGCTCGATCTGGCCCAGGTCGGCACGCACGAAGACGTGCCCGCCATGGGCAGCCACCCCGGAGCGCAGGGCAGCCGGCAGGTTGTGCAGACCGTTCTCGGCCGTCATCCGCCCGGCGGCGCCGTCGCACGCGCTCCACCCACCGCGCAGCCGGTCGTCCGGGCCGACGCACTGGTCGAGCCACCGGTAGCCATAGGTCGTCGCGATCCGCTCGGCCTTGCGCCACGTGAGCAGGGCGTCCACGACCGGGTGGACGTGCCGGTAGGCGTCGAGGACCCACTTGCGGGTGTTGGGCACGTCCACGCCCACCCCGGCGAGCATGTCGCGTACCTGCTGGGGGTTGCGCAGGTCGGTCGACTCGCGCCCGGGCACGTGCCGCAGCACCTCGGCGTCACGCGCGCGGCGCGCCGCGACGGCTGCCTCCTCCGACGCCGCCCGAGGGCCGGCGAACCCGCCGATGAGGTCCTCCAGCACCGCCCGGTCGACGGGCAACCCGCCCGCCTCCAGCTCTAGACACATGAGCGCTGCCGCGGACTCCGAGTGGATGGTGCCGACGATCCGCGGACCCAGCGTCTCGGCCCGATCGCGTTGCAGCGCAGCGCATTCGAGCGCGGCTTCGGCCCAGCGCAGCAACCGCGCATCGCTCTCGAGCCACCCCGAGGCGGCGTCGGCCCGCAGGTGCCCGTCACTGCGGGTGAGGTCGTCGGGCCCGAGCTCGTCGCCCGCCGAGAAGTCGAACAGGTCGCCCGACGACGCCTCCGGCATCGACGACAGGGGGAGGGCGTGAGCCGCTGCCCAGACGCGGCCGGGCTCGGCCTTCCACCCGCCGTGGAGGATCCGGTGGGCCTCGGCGAGGTCCCAGGCCCGAGGGAGAGGTGAGGCGACCGCGGCAACCAGCTCGCCGGCATACCGGGCGGACCACCAGACGAACCGCGGACGGGACGTGGACGCAGCGGTGACCATGGCGGAAGCGACCTCGGGGACCGAGCCGGCGAGCCGCGCACCGGCACCCACGAGAGCGGCGCGCCCGCGGTGGACGACGACGGCGACGAGGTCGACGTCGGTCCCGTGTGATGCCATGAGCGGCAGCCTAGGTGAGCGCGATGACACCACCGCTGCGCCCGGCGCACCTCCCCTGACGTGGCAGGATCGGTGGCGACACATGCTCGCAACCGCGGCCGGCCACGCCGGCACGCCACAGGAGGTCACCGTGGGACTCTTCGGATTCGGCAAGGACGACGCCAAGAACGCCAAGGACCAGATCGGGCAGACACGGTCCGCTCTCGAGCAGGCCCAGGACGGGCCCCGGGACCAGGGCTTCCTCGGCAACTCCGCCGCCAAGCTCGTCGAGAACCTCCTCGACACGGGCATCGACGGCAAGGGCCCCTTCGACTCGGCCACCAACGTTGCGGCGGCAGCGCTGAAGAAGAACTCCGGCAACGTCGAGGAGGCCGTCGACGACGTCGTCAAGAGCCACCTCAAGCTGGCCGCCGCCAGCGGGTTCGTCACGAACCTGGGCGGGTTCATCACCCTCCCGATCTCCCTGCCCGCCAACGTGCTGGGTTTCTACCTGCTGGCCACCCGCATGACCGGTGCCGTCGCCAGCCTGCGCGGGCACGACCTCTCGCAGCAGCAGATCCGCACGGCCGTGCTCCTCACCCTCGTGGGGGCCGACGCCGACGACCTGCTCGCGAAGGCGGGCATGGTGGCTCCGGCCGGCCGGCTCACCAACCTCGCCGCCCAGCGACTGCCCGGCCCGGCCCTCATGGTCGTCAACAAGGCCATCGGCTTCCGGCTGCTCTCGACCGCGGGCAAGAAGACGTTCTCGCGCTTCGGCCGCAACGTGCCCATCATCGGTGGAGTCGTCGGTGCGGGGCTCGACGGCTGGCTGCTCAAGCGCATCTCCGACAACGCGCGCCAGGAGTTCCCGAAGGCGTCGGCGCAGATCACGGAGGCCTGACCCATGGCCCTGCACTCCAAGGTCTCGACGTTCCGGAGCCTCGCGACGGCCGTGAGGATCGCCACGCGGCCGGGTGGCCCGACCATGACGGAACGCGCCCAGGCGGTGCCGCGCATGGTGCGGGCCGTGAGGTCGGGGGAGTACCGCGGCACCTCCGTGGGGCGCCTGCTCATGATGCTCGGGGCGGCCGGCTACCTCGTGTCGCCGGTCGACCTGTTGCCCGAGGGGATCCTGGGCGTGTTCGGGCTCGCCGACGACGCGATGGTCGGGTCCTGGCTCGCCGCCCAGCTCGTGACCGAGACGGAGGAGTTCCTCGCGTGGGAGCGCTCGTCCGGTCGTGGGACCGGTGGCTCGGTCCCGGGTGAGGTCGTCGACGACTCGCGCGGCGATTCGTCCTTCCCTCGTGCGTGAGCGCTGTCCACAGGCACCTCCCGTATGCCGGGTTGTCCCCAACCCGCTGATCTGACCCTTCCCGGGGTGGCAGGCATCTCTCGACGCTGAGGTCATGACCTCAGTGAAGATCTCCACCACCGACGAGCTGCTCGCGGTCCTGCCGCACCAGCTCGGATACCGCCTCCAGCAGTGTGTTGCCATCGCCCTCGTGACCGACAAGGTCGTCGGGCCCGTCGCCCGTGTCGACCTGCCCGAGGAACGACACGTCGAGCACACCGCCGAGCACCTGCTCGCGAGCCTGCTGCGTGTTGGCCCGCAGCTCGCCCTCCTCGTCGGCTTCGAGGACGTCCCGGGGGAGTCCCGCTCCCTGCTGCGGGCCCTGCACACCGGGCTCCTCGAGGCCGGCGTGGGGCTCATCGACCACGTCGTCGTCCGCGGCGGGCGCTGGTGGGGCGGCTGCTGCCGGCCCGGGCACTCGCTCGAGGGCCTGCGACCCGGTCACCTCGATGGGCACCCCGTGCCGGACGACGCCTCGGTGCCTGCCGTGGCTGAGCTCATCGCCGGCGGCAGCGCGCCGCTGCCCGGCCGCGACGCCCTGAGCGACCTCGTCACCGAGGACCCGTCCCTGAGCGCCGGCGTGGCCGACGCACTGGACGACCTGTGGGACGACGTCGTGGACGCGATCGACCCCGACGGACTCATGGAGCTCGACCCCGACGCGCTCGAGCCGTGCAGTCAGAGCGCGGAGGGCATCGAGGCGGCCAAGGCGCGGGCAGCCCGGTGGATCGAGCAGGTCGACCGGGCCGGTGACGTGTGGGGACGAGTGCTGGCTCCGGCGGGGGAGCGTGGCGACACCTTCGAGGTGTCCGACCTCGATGTGGCCCGGGCCGCACGGTCGCTGGTCAACAAGGCCTGGCGTGACTCGCTCATCTCGTGGCTGTCACCGGTGATGTTCCCGCTCGACCAGGTCGACGACGACTCCGGCGCCGCCCTCGCGGCTGCGGCGCCGTCCGGACCCGCGACGTCGAGCGAGCGGTCCCAGACCGCGCTGCGGCGCCTCATGCAGCTGGCGCGACGCCTGCCCGACGAGTGGTCGCACGAGGCCGCGGCTGTCTGCACGGTCGTCTCGTGCGTGGCCTGGGGGCTCGGCAACGGGTCCACCGCGGGTGACGCGGTGAGCCGGGCACTGCGCCTGGAGCCGGACTACACGCTCGCCGACTACCTCAGCCGGATGATCGAGCTGCAGATGCGGCCCCGTCACACGTGGGCCGACGTCGAGGCGTGGCCGCAGGCGTCCTGACGGGCGCGCAGACGGGTCGCTCTCACGCTGCGGACAGGCTCCCCGCGAGCGTGGCACCGGGCCTAGAATCGGGCGCAGGTCATGAGTCCCAGCGACAAGCCCCGGCTTGCTGGGCGGCAACCCTCCTCGCGGTGGGGTGCCCCGGGTGAAGACACGGCCCTGCCGACACTCGGCGGGCAAGCGCGATACCGAGGAGCCTGCGATGACCATCACCGACCTCCCCACGGCGTCCTACTGGCGCCCGGGAGACCCCCCGGGCGAGCGACGGTTCGTCGACGTCGGCCGCGTCGCTCTCGAGCTCGGTGGCTCCCTGCCGCAGGTCACCGTGGCCTACGAGACCTGGGGCCAGCTCAACGCCGCCCGCGACAACGCCGTCCTCGTCGAGCACGCCCTCACCGGAGACGCGCACGTCGAGGGCCCCGCCGGGCCGGGGCAGGCGACGGCGGGGTGGTGGGACGGGCTGGTCGGTCCGGGCCGGCCGCTGGACACCGACCGGTTCTTCGTCGTCTCGAGCAACGTCCTCGGAGGGTGCCAGGGGACGACCGGTCCCTCGAGCGACGCCCCCGACGGGCACCCGTGGGGGAGCCGCTTCCCGGCCATCACCATCCGCGACCAGATCACCGTCGAGGCGCGTCTCACCGACCACCTCGGGATCGACCGATGGGCCGGGGTGCTCGGCGGCTCCATGGGCGGGATGCGGGCCATCGAGTGGGCGACCACCCACCCCGAGCGGATCGACACCTGCATCGTGCTGGCGTCCACGGCATATGCGACCGCCGACCAGATCGCGTGGTGCCAGCCGCAGCTCTTGGCCATTCGCTCGGACCCCCGCTTCCACGACGGCGACTACTACGAGCACGGTGTCGCCCCCCTCGACGGCTTGGGCATCGCCCGGCGCATCGCCCACGTCACCTACCGCCACGAGGGTGAGCTCGCCGAGCGCTTCGGCCGCGACGCGCAGCCCGAGGACCGGCCGCTGTCCGGACGCGGACGCTTCGCCGTCGAGTCCTACCTCGACCACCACGCCGGCAAGCTGGGTGCCCGCTTCGACGCCAACTCCTACCTCGTCCTCAGCGAGGCCATGAACAGCCACGACGTGGGGCGAGGCCGCGGGGGTGTCGCGTCCGCGCTCGCGAGGTTTCCCGGGCACCTGGTCGTGGCCGGCGTCGACACCGACCGGCTCTACCCCGCCCGGCTCTCGGACGAGATCGCGGCGCTGCGTCCCGGAACGACGTTGCGGCACATCTCCTCGCGCTTCGGCCACGACGGCTTCCTCATCGAGATCGAGCGGGTCGGCGAGATCATCCGTGAGGCGCTCGACGCTCGTCCCACGCACCCCTGAGGGTCCCCGCACTGCCCGGCGTCAGGGAGCCCGAGCACACGGCGCGCGGTCGAGTCCGTGTCACGCGTCACAACATCCGGTACGGTCCCAGCAGGAGCCCGAGCGGGCTGACCTGCTGACAAGGAGGAACTCGTGGCCATCGTCGTGGGATACATCCCGACCAAGGAGGGCGCTGCTGCCTTCACTCGCGCGGGCGAGGAAGCCGTGCTCCGCAAGACCAACTTGGTGGTGATCAACTCCAACCGCGACGGTGCCGGAAGTGACTCCGAGCAGCTCGACCGGCTCGGTGACGAGCTCCGGGGCCAGGGCGTGGACGTGACCGTGCGCCAGCTCATCCGGGGCAACGAGCCGGCCGAGGACCTCCTCGCGGTGGCCGACGAGATCGGCGCCGACCTCATCGTCATCGGTCTGCGTCGCCGCACCCCGGTGGGCAAGCTGATCCTGGGCTCCAACGCGCAGCGCATCCTGCTCGACGCGTCCTGCCCGGTGCTCGCCGTCAAGAGCTGATTCCGGCCGCTGTTTGCGGGCCGTCTCCTGCCGGATGGCGGCGACCAGGTGTCACCCTGCCGCCTCGCCCATGGCCCCACGAATAGGGGATGGGGGCCGTGGCGATTTATAATGTACAAGCACCCTGCAAGCAATGGCCGATCCTCGCCCCTGCGGACGAGGCAGAGGTGCACCCACTCGCCCGACCGGCAGTGCCCCGCCTGAGCGTGAGCACCAGCCGCATGCCCCCTGTGATGAAAGGTTGTCGGTGTCGCCTGTGCCCACGAACGCCCTCGAGATGCCCCTTCCCGCCGAGTTCAGCCACCCTGCCCTGCAGGACCTCGTCCGCGCCGGACGCACGACTGGTCAGGTGACGGGTGAGCAGGTGGCCCAGGCCATCATCGCCGCGGGTGTGCGGGCCAACCGTGGCCGCGTGGTCCTCACGGCCCTCGCGGGTCAGGGCATCGAGGTCAGCATGACGGCGCCCGACCGCGCAGTTGCCGCGACCAAGGCCGCCGCCAAGGGCACCACCTCGGTCACGACCAAGAAGGCTGCCGCCAAGAAGGCCGCTCCGACCAAGGCCGCTGCCAGCAAGACTGCAGCCACGACGTCGACCGCGAAGCCGGCGAGCACCAAGACCTCCGCCACCAAGGCGTCCGCTGCCAAGACGGCCGCGACCCAGGCCACGGGCGGCGAGGACGAGGCAGCGACCACCACCGCTCCCGCCAAGAAGGCGGCCGCCAAGACCGCCGCCACCAAGACCGCCGCCACCAAGAAGGCCGCACCCGCCAAGAAGGCGGCTCCCGCCAAGGCGGCGACGACCAAGCAGGCCGCCGCCGCAGCCGCCACCCCCGACGCCAAGACCGCCGCCAAGAAGGCGACCGCGGCCAAGAAGGCGGCTGCGGCCAAGGCCGACGCCGACGTCGCCGCCGTGGGTGCCGCCGGCCCCGAGGACGAGGAGGAGGCCGACGACAAGAAGGACGCCCCCGAGCCCGTGGCTGCCGGCGGCTTCGTCCTGCGCGACGACGACGAGGAGGACGCCCCCGTCCAGCAGGTCGTCACTGCAGGCGCGACGGCCGACCCCGTCAAGGACTACCTCAAGCAGATCGGCAAGGTCGCCCTCCTCAACGCCGAGCAGGAGGTCGAGCTCGCCAAGCGCATCGAGGCCGGTCTGTTCAGCGAGGAGCGCCTCAACTCCGGTGACAAGATCGACATGAAGCTCAAGCGTGAGCTGTGGTGGATCGCCCAGGACGGCAAGAACGCCAAGAACCACCTGCTCGAGGCCAACCTGCGACTTGTCGTCTCGCTGGCCAAGCGCTACACCGGTCGCGGCATGCTCTTCCTCGACCTCATCCAGGAGGGCAACCTCGGACTCATCCGTGCGGTCGAGAAGTTCGACTACACCAAGGGCTACAAGTTCTCGACCTACGCGACGTGGTGGATCCGTCAGGCCATCACCCGCGCCATGGCCGACCAGGCCCGCACCATTCGCATCCCGGTGCACATGGTCGAGGTCATCAACAAGCTCGCCCGTGTGCAGCGCCAGATGCTCCAGGACCTGGGTCGCGAGCCCACCCCCGAGGAGCTGGCGCTCGAGCTCGACATGACGCCCGAGAAGGTCGTCGAGGTCCAGAAGTACGGCCGGGAGCCCATCTCGCTGCACACCCCGCTCGGCGAGGACGGCGACAGCGAGTTCGGCGACCTCATCGAGGACTCCGAGGCGGTCGTCCCGGCCGACGCCGTGAGCTTCACCCTGCTCCAGGAGCAGCTGCACTCGGTGCTCGACACCCTGTCCGAGCGCGAGGCCGGCGTGGTCTCCATGCGCTTCGGCCTCACCGACGGCCAGCCCAAGACCCTCGACGAGATCGGCAAGGTCTACGGCGTGACGCGGGAGCGGATCCGCCAGATCGAGTCCAAGACGATGAGCAAGCTGCGTCACCCGAGCCGCTCGCAGGCCCTGCGCGACTATCTGGACTGATCGGACGGGGTGCGCTGACGCATCCTCGCAGGTCAGCGCTCCTTTTGGCCGATCCTTCTGTCCGGATTCGGACAGCACAGCGCTCCTAGTCCAGATATCCCCTAGGCTCGGTGCGTGACCACGAGCAGCCTTGGCGTCCCGGATCTGCGGTTGCTGGCGACGTCCTGGATGCTCGCCCTGCGGGCCGAACGCAAGTCGCCGCAGACGCTGAAGAACTACGGCGACGGAGTGCGGTTCTACCTCGACTGGTGTCAGCAAGGCGGCGCCGACCCGCTGGCCCGGGACAGCCTGCGCGCCTGGGTCGCCGAGCTCGTCGAGACCGGGATGGCGCCGGCCACGATCCGCGCCCGCCAGCTGCCGGTGCGCCGGTTCACCGCCTGGCTCGCCGAGGAAAGCGAGATCGTCGCCGACCCGTTCCTGGGGCTGCGCTCACCCAAGCTTGACGTCAAGGTCGTCGAACCGCTCGACGACGACCAGCTGCGCCGGCTTCTCGCCGCCTGCCAGCCCCCGGCCGGGGCCACCCCGCAGGTGGCGCTGCGGCACCGCCGCGACGAGGCCATCGTCCGCCTCATGCTCGAGACCGGCGCCCGCGCGGGCGAGGTCGTCGCCATGGCATTGGAGGACCTTGACCTGACTGCCGGCACCGCGATCATCCGCCGCGGCAAGGGCGGGAAGGGCCGCGTCGTTCCGGTCGGTCCGCACGCCGCCAAGGCCCTCGACCGCTATCTGCGGCTGCGCCGCCACCACCGCCTCGGCGCCACTTCCTCGGCACTGTGGCTCGGCGACCGCGGCAAGCAGTTCTCCTACGACGCTCTGCACAAGTCCCTGGGGGAGCGGGCGGCGTCCGCTGGCATCTCGGGCTTCCATCCGCACCGGATGCGCCACACCGCCGCCCACCGCTGGCTGGCCGCCGGCGGCTCGGAGACCGGCCTGATGGCCGTGGCTGGATGGGCCCGCCCCGACATGTTGTTGAGGTACACCCAGGCGCAGGCCTCGGCCCGCGCCGCCGTCGAGGCACGCACCCTCAATTTGGGCGAGCTGTGAGGCGCGCACGTCCGCAGCGACCAGCGCGGGCTTACGGGAGCATGGTCACGGGGCTGTGGCCCTCCTGGGCCGAAGAGGACCCGCTGCAACCGTATGACGGCGATTCTGAACCGCGGCGACCTCATCAGAACGCGCTCGACTCCACGTACAACTACCTCGTCACCGACCGCCGTCTGAACCTCGAGAAGGGCCAGTGGGAGCCGCTCCCACCGTCCACGACCCGTGCACTCCTGCGCATCCTTTGCAGCCAGCCGCACGCCAGGGGTGCCTCTCACATGCTCGCCGAGGTCTGGAACACTGACCGCGGCCCGTTCTTCATCTCCAAGCTGCCCGGCGGTTTTTTCGACCCACCGAATGATCCCAGCGATGCGTTCGCGCCCCCGACGGCGGTCCTGGCGAAGGAGCAGAAGGCGAAGCGTCGACGCCTCGCCGGTTGGCGGCCTCTGCCGGGCTGGCAGCCCATTCCCGTCACCGTCGTCCGGCTTTTCCTCGAGGAGGCAAGCACGCAGGGTGCGCGGTTGTGGGTCAAGTGCGCGGACCACGGCCCGGGCACCATCGACCGGGTGCGCCTGTACAAGACTTACCTGCAGGACCGTGAGCGGCGCCGTCAGCGCGACACGCCAGACGCGACGGTCATCGAGCTGCACGACGTTGGAGCGCTATTCTCTCGTTAGACCGCTGAAGGTGGTCATTGTGCGAGCGCCGGTGGCGAGCCCAGGAGTGACGCACTCTGGGAGAGACCTTGGTTCGCCATGTCCACACCCAAGCCCACCGAGCGACAGCTCGTCGCTCGCCTGGCAGCCCACGAGTCCTGGGTCCGCACACCCGACCGGACGGCACGCACCGCGCCAGCGCGGAATGCCTTCCTCGCGAAGTTCGAGGACCTCGTCGACCCTCGGCAAGAACTGCTCCCGGATGAGCGCGCACGTCGGGCAGTCAATGCTCGGAAGGCGCACTTCACTCGGCTCGCCCTGCGGTCGGTGCAATCGCGTCGATCGGCCAGTAGTCAGCGGACGGCTCTCGCGGAACTCGGCGAGGCAACCGCTCTACTTGCAGAGGCGACGCAGTCATCCTCGGACCCTTCTGAGGGAACCCAGGCGACATGCGATGGCACGCCCACCATCGACGCTGCGAACCGGTCTGTCGCGGTCAGCAGGTCCGTGCGATGACCGCAAGCGAACGGCGCCCCGCAGGGGCGCCATCCGAGTCATCCGCCAAGACAACTGAAGAGAGCATACCGAAGGTGGCTGACAGCGATGTCGCCCGTGAGGCAGTGAGCGGCGCCGACGTTCGCCGACTGCCCCCTCCGCTTCTCGCGCATCACCGGGAGCTGCTGGAGAGGTCCGGCATCCATCGAGAGTTCGCAGCAGAACGAGGCGTTCGGTCGGTGACGTCGCCGGAGGACCTGCCGTACGAGCTCAGTGTCCATGCCGGCGCTGGGATCGTTCCGGGGCTGCTGTTTGAGTGGCGGGGCCCTCGAGAACCTGTCCACTACCAGGTCCGCCCGGACGTGCCGGTCGCTGATGCTGAAGGGCGGCCGCGGAAGTACTTGCAGGCGGCTGGTGTGCATCTCCTGAACGTCATGGGTGACCCGCATGCCGCAAGCGAAGTCTGGATTGTTGAGGGCACCAAGCAGGCTCTGTCTGCCGGCGCCCATGCGGGGCCAGGGGTGCTGGTCGTCGGGATTCCCGGCTGCTGGAACGGCATGGCTGAAGGACGGCTGTTGCCCGAGCTGGTGGGGCTGATCGAGGACAGGCCTGTCGTTGTCGTCTTCGACGCCGACCTGGCAACCAATCCGAGTGTTTGGAAGGCAGGGCAGGCTCTTCAAGAGGCCCTCGAGCTGGAGGGTGCCACCTCCGTGAATTTTGCTCGAGTGCCTGGCGATGGAAAGGCCGGTCTAGACGACCTCCTGGGAGATCGCCCGCCACAAGGGCGCGCAAAGCTCCTTCGCCGACTGGCGCACCGGGCGACGAAACTCCCCAAGGCGCCGCCAGCCGGAGCCAGCATCCCTGGCAGCGACGACATCGCCCGACCGCCCATCGACGTTACGCAGGACCGGCTGTTTCTGCTCGAGAGGACAGTCGATTCGATGATTAGCAGGTGGGATGGCTGGCGACTGTTCAACCATGGCGACGTCATCAGTGAGCTCGACAGCAACGGCAAGACCCTTGCCGTGGACCGTGGACACCTCCTCGGTCTTCTTGCTGAGACCGCACGCTTCTTCCGACCCACCCGCAGTGGTCCGGCCGCCGCTTGGCCGGACGCCAATGTCCTCGCGGCTGTCACCGCACGGGCTGGGCAGTTCACCCCCCTGGATCGGGTCAGCCGCGTGCCGTTCGTCAGGCATGACGGCACCATCTGCCAGGCGCCGGGATACGACGAGCCGAGCCGCACCTTTCTGCTCAAGGGTGACGGCTTGGCTGACGTCACCGTGCCCGCTCACCCGTCCCACGCGGAAGTCTGTGATGCGCTGACGCTACTTCAGGTCGAGTGGCTCGGAGACATGCCGCTGGCTGAAGCAGCGGACAGAGCCAACGTCCTCGCTCTGGTGCTGACGCCGATCATCCGCGGTCTCGTTCCGCTCGCCCCCTTGGCTGTCGTCGATGGCCTGCAGATGGGGGTCGGGAAGAACCTTTTGGCCGACTGCGTCGCCATACTCATCATGGGCGAAAACGCCCATCCGCTGCCATACCCAAGCGACGACGACGAGCTGCGAAAGGTCATCACCTCGACGTTCGGGACCGGGGCCGAACTGTTTGTCTTCGACGAGGCGCACTCGATCGGGGGCAGGTCGTTGGCGCGGGCGCTGACCGCCACGACGTACACCGACCGCATCTTGGGTGTGTCTCAGATGGCGAACTACCCCAACACCGTGACATGGGTCGCTCTGGGCAACCAGGTGCAGGTTCATGGCGACCTTGCTCGCCGGGTGTACCGGATCTCACTGCGACCAACTGACCCGGACCCTGATCGTCGTCACGCGTCTCAGTTCCGTCACCCTGACCTGCGCGCGTGGACCCGAGCCAACCGGGGCGAGCTCGTCGGGGCCACATTGACACTCGTCCGGGCTTGGTTCGCAGCGGGCCAGCCAACAGCGCCCAACGGAGTCAGCTTTGGGAGTTTCGAGGCGTGGGACCGGATCATCGGCGGGATCCTGCATGTCGCAGGTGTAGAAGGCTTCTTGGGCAACACCCGTGAGTGGCGAGCCGAGGCGGACTTCGAGTCCGGGTATTGGGAGGAGCACCTGCATGACGTGTGGTGCGCCTTCGGGGAGGAAACCTTCACCGTCGCCGAAGTGGTAGAGAACATGAAGTCGGGCCTCATCGAGCAGATGCCTCCGCACATGGCGGACTGCACTGGTCGAGGGTTCCCCCGAGAACTCGGCCAGACGTACGCCAGGGTGAAGGACCGCTGGTATGGCAACCTGCGCCTACGCCGCCACGGCACTCCCGGCAAGGGTGGAGCCCAGGGCAAGGTCAACCGATGGAAGTTGGATCAACGGCGAGATCCAGCACCGGCCACGGGAGACGCATCCGCAGCCCCGGCTGCAGCCGGTGGCGCCGCCCCTCCTAGCCCGGCTCACCAGCACGTTAATCTCGACGTGGAGGGATCAGGGGGATCGGAGGGATCGGAGCCATCCTTACTTCCGGACGAAAGCGGGGGTCTGATCCGACGTGGAGGTTCGCCGAGCGGCGCGGCGCAACTAGGGGGCACGGGCACCACACGACACCTTCCCTCCGATCCCTCCGATCCCCTCCGCGAGATTGACCTGGACTCGACCGAAGATGCCCGGACCCGCGCAGCGGGGGTTCCCCGGGTGATGCGGGCGATGTCACTGCACGGGATCCGCCTGGATCTGCCCTTGGTGCTGCGCCGCCTCGAAGACTCAGCCCGGCGTCGTACGAACCTGCGGCAACGACTGACTCACGATTTCGGCTTCCCAGCCCACACCGCGAGTGGCCACATCGCAAGCCACCCGTGGTCGTCCACCGAAGGGAGGCGGCACCTCCAAGGACTAGTGGCCGACACGGGATGGCCGTCAGGAGTCGATGGCCACCCGGCTATCGACCGGGCAAGCCTGGACGCAGTCACGTCGCGAAGCGAAAGTGAGGACGCCAAGGACCTTGCCGCAATCATCACCGAACTGCAGACACCGAGCACCTTCCTCCAAGACGTCGCAGTGCACGCTCAGACTCAACGAGTCCACCCCACCTACCGCGCGGACACAGTGACGGGAAGATGGACGTCCACGCGCCCGAACGTGTTTGCTGCGGGCCGGCGGACTGCAGCGCTGCTCGCCGACCGGGACGTCCTCTTGGCCGAGTCCGACCACGTGATGATCGGGGTGGATCTCGCTGGGATCGACGCGCGATGCGTAGCGGGCTTGTCCGGAGACCGTGCTTACGCAGATCTGGTTACCGGCATCGACCCGCACGGCGCGATGGCCCAGGCGTTCTTTGGCACAACGGACCAACGCTCCGCCGCCAAGGCGATCACCCACGGGATCAACTACGGGCGGGGCGCCCAGTCAATCGCCGAACAGACAGGAAAGTCCCTGGCGGAGATCGAGGCCCTGCTCCGCGGGTACCGCGTGGCCTACCCCGACTTGGCGCAATGGCAGGGGAACCTACGGACCGCTGCAGTGGGCGGCCGGTTAGCCACGGGAACAGGCCGATATGTCGTTGTCGATCCTGCTGCCGCGTACACCACGGCTCCGGCACGGGTGGCTCAGGCGGCCGCCCTCGACGTGGCTGTCACTGGTCTCTTGCGACTCGAGCAAGCCGGCCTCCTCCAAAACCTGCGACTCTTTCTTCATGACGAGGTGGTCTTGTCCGTGCCGCGTGTGGAGGCTCCAGACCTGCTAGCCCAAGTCGCTGCACTGATGTCCTTCCGATGGCGTTCTCCCTCCGGGCTCGTCATTCCGATCACGGCCGAACCCCACGAGCACGCGGGGAGGCGCTGGTCGGAGCTCTACACCGTTGCCGGCGACTCGGACAGTTGATGATCCGGCCGGTGCGACCCGTAACTGCCGTGGAGTCACAAGGTGGGCATACGGTGCGGTCATGAACCGAAGCACGTCCTTTCGAGACGACCAGCGGGCGGCGGCGGCCCGGTGGAAGGCCGGTACCTTGGCTCTTCCCGAGCCGGCGCGGGCGTCAGCGCCGTACGTCGGCAAAGAGAACAGGGTCGGGACGGTCGCCTACGACTTCTGCCTACCGCGGGAGTATGCCTCGCTGAATCTCCTGTCCGAAGCGCGTGCAACGGCGCTCAGTCTCTTCGCCGAGTTGGGTATCCCTTGGCACGCCGGCGTCGGTACCGGGTCCTCGAACCATCTGCTGTCTTCACAGGTGCAGTGCGCCAACGCCCTGGCGCCGATGGTGAACGACCCCGACCGGATCGTCCGAGCTTTCGGTGACGTCCTGGACATCCACCACGTCCTCGAAATCGAGCCGGGCCGGTTCCTGACATTCGAGTACATCGGGCCGACCGATTACTTCAACGAGTCGCCCGGCCGCGAGCGGATCCGCGGGGCGCGCTGCACGAGTGTCGATGCCGCCTTCCGTTACCGCACTGGCAACGGCGAGGTTGAGCTTGCCCTAGTGGAGTGGAAGTACGTTGAGGAGTACCGCACCGCGCGCCGGCCCGACCCGGCCAAGGACGCGACACGCCGCCGGCGGTACTTCACCACGTGGAGCGATCCAGCCGGCCCCGTTCGCGAGGACGTCCTGTCGTTCGAGGACATCTTGGACGGGCCGTTCTACCAGCTGGTGCGGCAACAGCTGCTGGCCCACCAGCTGGAGAAGAACCGGGTGCTCGACGCCGACGTAGTTCGCGTCGTCCACGTTCACCCAGCGGCGAACGACGCCTACCAGCAGTCGCTGGTGCGGGACTCGCACCGGGCACTGGGCGAGACGGTCGACCAAGTTTGGCAGCAACTCCTGCGAAGCCCGGACCGGTTCCTTGTCATGGACTCTGACGCACTCCTTGACCCGACGGTGACCAGCCCGGAGTACGTCAACCGGTACGCCAGCGATGTCGCCTTCAACACTGAGAACCTATACGCCCTCACAGAAGCGGACAGCTCGGACTCCCTTACATTCCAGCTCTTCGAGTACGACGACGGAACCGCGGTCGTAGATCAGGTCGGCGTCACCCTGTGGATGGGTTCAAAGTACGAGTACCTCGGCTACCCGCTCAGACTCAGCGAGCTGCGTGACCTCGCCGAGCGGATGGAGGCTGAAGTGGAGCGGCGACAGCAGGGCGTCAACGCCGACCGAGCGCTAGACGGGTAGTTGCCGCAGCGGGGACCGGACGGCCTTAGGAGCGTCATCGGTCCAGTTGGTGACCTCTTGGACGTGCCAGCGCAGGTCGGGAGCCAAGGCGCTCAGCTGGGCCTTGGCGTGTCGGCTCCAGGACGGGTCCCCGCCCTTCTTGCCACCGACGCAGTACGAGATCTCGAACGGGATCGACTTTCTTGCGTCGAGCCGGGTGGTGAGCCGCTCGCGGTTGGCCTCAGCCCAGATCAAGTAGTCCAACCCCTGCAGGACGAGCATGTCGTCAGCTCCGAGCTTGGTCTCCACGAGAAGCAGAGTGCCGGCGGCGTCCAAGCCAGCCAAGTCGACGAAACCGCGCCCACGCGGCGTCGTCTGTCCCGTCCCCAGCGATCCGCCGGGCCGCCAGGCAGGCAACTCGCGCAGCACTGGCTGCTCCAACCCGAGAGCCTCAGGGTGGCGCCGCAGCACCGATTGAAGCCAGTGCTCGTCGGCCTTGTGCGCGACCCCCTTCAATCTCTCTGCGCAGCCCTGCAGCACCCGGTCTCGAACGGTTTGCTCTGCGGCTCCTGACAGTGAACCGGATATGTCGAGGGTCATCGCCGGAGGGTTCCCTGACGCAGTGCTCCAGTCGATTCCGGCAACAACCCGGAGACCGTCCTTGGTGCGGGCCACGCGCAGCACACGCTGGCCTCGGCATTGCCACGCTCGCACGTCGCGTCGATGGGAGGGCTCGAGATTCTGTTGGTCGCCCGCCCAGCGCATCAAGTCCTCGACCCAGGCTGTCCGATCACCCAAGTGCAGATGTGGGTCCTCGCCACCTTCAACCACGGCCATCGAGGCCTTTCGCGTCGGCCGGTCCTCCTCTGAGACTCCTCCGCCGTGATGCGACCAGACTCGCAGGGGCAGCGCCTCGTACAGCCAAGCCCAACGGTGCAACGTCGGCTCGTGCCACCCGCGCGGCAGCACCAGTGCCAGGTCACGCTTACCGCGCTCCGCCAGCCCAATAGCGAGTGCTTTGTCGACGTCGCCTCGTTCCTGCGCACCAACGACCAAGGTGAGGGTGCCCACGTCTTGGTACCAGACGAAGCGGCTGCTTCGACCCTTCGCGGACAGCCGTGTAGACGGCTCCGCACCCGCCTTCTCAGCCAGCAGGTCAGCGGATCCTTGGGCAAACAACTCCCGGTCTTCCTTGGCCGTCATGCTGCACTTCGCCCACTCGTCATGGTCTGAAGGTAGCGAGTTCGAGCGCGTTCAGTCGGCCATCCGCGAAGGCCATCACCGTCGACGGGCGCGCGCGCTTAGCCATGGGCCTTGGAGCTGCAGACACGCAAAAGCGGTCAGTGTCCCCACGCGCCAAGGCGCTGCTGCTTGTCTTATCCGATACGTGGTGTGCCGACCGCCGCCACCTGAGGTCAACCGCGTTCCTCGCGCTCATGCCGACCAGCGTGCGGGTCAGCATTAGCCGGAGGCCACCGCCTCGGCCGCCAACATGCCTCTCCATGCAGCGAGAACTGAACCGGAGAGGGCCGCAAGGCGGTTCGCATCGTCGCTGAGGAGCCATCGGCAGATGAATCTGCGCGTCAGGGGCCGATCAGTCCGAAACCGATCGTCGAGTTCGCCGAGCTCACTCATTGCTGTAGTGAGGCGGCTCTGGGACTCAGCGGAGTCGTGCGTGAAGAAGTTGCGCAGTTCCCGCATCACCCGCATTGCCGACAGGTCTACCTCCGGGATCGAATCCAGTTCGGCTTGAGCATCGCTCTCCAGCCAGCCGTCCGTGCTCCGAAGTCCTTCGGTGGTGCCGAGGAGCCGATCCAGGTACATGTCCGTCAGCACGGCGTCTAGGTCGGGCGGCGTGGCTTCGAGCAATAATCGTTGTGCTGGCTTCAATCCGGGCGCAGCGAGTCTGCGCGTGATGGCTCCCGGATCGCTCTTGACGATTGCTCGGAACCATACGCGTCGGCGCGCTTCGAAGACTCCCATATGGTCTTTCACGAATGTGACTAGGGCCGCGGCACGGTCCCTCGCAGGGAGGCCTGACAACTGATCTAGGGCTGAGCGATGGGCATTGCTTGCATCGTGGAGCGCGGTGCGGGCAGCAGACGCAGCGGTGCTTGTAGCGCTCGGTCGCGCAGACTGCACCGACCAACCCGTTAGGGCCGTTCGCTTTGCGTTAGTCCAAGACTGGTAAAAGTTCCGAACGGCCGCTCCGGACGGACGCTGCCGGCCAAGTCGGTCTTCATTGCTCACCCAGGCTTCGAAAGAGTCGAACGACTCAGGACTCTCCGTCGCAGCACAGTGATGCAAGAAGTCTGTCATCGCGCTCTGATAGTCAGACTCCTCGAAGACGATGAGCCCTCGAGATCTCCCTAGCCCCGATGCGGTGATGCCGATGGACGCAAGCGCGTCCTTCCAATAGCCACTGCCCAGCCGCTTCATAACCGTCTGAGACGTGGGCGGCCACACCAGCGACCCGTGGCCGCCGGTGAGTCCCAAGTGAATCAGCGCCACGCTTCGCTGCTCGTCGTACCTCTTCTTCGAGATCGTCAGGTCCGGAGCGGCGATAAGTTGGCGCCGTGCCGCGGCGACCGAGACAAGCACCTCTTTGGATCGCTCAGGACCGATCCCAAGCCTTGCCAGTGCTTGAGCCACCTCTGTCATCTCGTCCAAGCTGAGTTCAGCGAGTGCGACCGGCAGATCGCCCCGTAGCGCGTTAGCGCTCGCGAGGATGTACCAAACCCCGGCTTCGACGACGGACTGTCCGAAGTGGTACTCCTCCCGGTTCACATCAAAGAGCACCCCGGAGCGCCTGATTGCCTCGCGGACTATGTCCGCTGATGTTTCAGGTGTGAGGAGTGCGAACTTGCTCTCAACCTCTGTACGCGTGGCGCCCGAATTGGCGAGTGAGCGCAGGCTCGTATCGTGCTCATCAAGGAAAGCCTGTACACCTTCGAAGCGTTCGCTTGCCCGGCGCTCGGATCGCACCGCCCTCGCCTGCACAGCGTCCATGGCACCGCGCGCCTTGAGGATTTGATCGATCCGTTGGCGGGTCACTCCGTAGCGCTCTGCCAGGTCAGTGCCTGGGACGCCCTGCTCGTATAGGTTCACGATTTCAGAGTCCCGCTCCGCCGTTGCTCGACGCGCCACTGTTCACCCCCGTTGAGTTGGTCGCCCGCAGGCTAGATCGCCATGACATCGAGGACCGCAGTTCGCTCGGATCACAACGCTCTTACGCCTTGGATGCTAGCGATCCAGGCAGTCTTCGTGGTGGGCTGAGGCAAACAGGCATGCGATTTTCGCACCTTACCCCTCGGCGGTCTGGCAGATGTCCGCGACCGCCGCCGGTCGGTAGCGTCGTGCGCGGCGGCTGATCAATTGGCAGGGAGACTTCACAGAATCCGCAGAACGATCAGTAGGTCCAGAGAGGAACCTAGGAGGCGCGCCACCCAGTAGGAGACTCACCCGGCCATGCCGCAGGGCGTGTGGCAAGCCGAAGACGTCTAGACCGGTGGCAGCGGTTGTTCTTGTGGGAATTTGACGCCTGACTCCACAGCAGCGCGAAGCCGGCGCAACGTCTGGCTGACGTGTCTTTCAAGTAACGGGCGTACCTGTCGCGCCGTCCCGAGCTCGACGCGCATGGCGAGTCGAAGTGTGATTGTTGTTCCACCTTGGCCAGTCGGCGTCAGGGTAGTCTTCTCCAGCAGTTCGGTGGGGCCGGTCAGCCAGCGGGACAGCAAGAACTCCCGCGGTTCGAGAGCCACTGTTTCGATGATCCCTACTGACAGTCGGCCGTCATCCTCTGTCACCACACAGATCTGCTCGCCTGGCTGAGCTGTTGGAGTGTGGGGGACACGGAAGGCCTTCACGACCTGGTCGCCGAGAAGGAGTGCCGACTCCGGTGCAACTACGAAATCCCAGACAACTTGCGTCTCGGCAGCGATTTTGAGTGAGGAGTGGACGATGGCCGACTCAAGGCCCTCTTCTCGCTCGTCCCAACGTTCCCCAAGACGCTGCATGAAGTTGGTCGCCACGAAGGGACCGTACAACCCCCCAAGGAGCGTCGTCTGGTGATCGAGCCAAACAATCGCCCAGGCTGCGATGAGTGAATGCGTGACGTTACAGACCTGCGAGGCGGCAGAAACACGAAAGGGACCCTGGCCCCCACGCGCCGTGGCGCGTGGGGGCATCTTGGCTATTCGGCCGCAGAGGGGGTCGAGAGTGCGTCATAGAGGGTCTGCCTCGCAATGCCCAGGCGGCGAGCAACCACGGTCTTTGGCACTCCGGAACTGACCTCCGCCTTCGCTGCCACCACCTGCTCGGGGGAAAGGCGCCGGGCTCGCCCGCGGTAGACCCCGCGGTCCTTGGCTGCCTCGATGCCCTCGCGTTGGCGATCCCGGATAAGGGCGCGTTCAAGTTGGGCGAAGGCGCCCATGACCTGCAACTGGAAGACCGCCAGTGGATCTGCCTGAGCTGCTGGCTGGAAGGTGAGCCCTTCCTTGAGGAAGCGGACGGTCACGCCTTGGCGTGTGAGCCGCGTGACGAGCTGGTCGAGGTCCACGACGGATCGAGCGAGGCGGTCCATGGAGGCGACGACGATGACGTCTTGGTCGCGCACGTGAATGAGCATGGCCGCCAGGGCGGGGCGGTCGGTGCTGCTACCCGATGAGTGGTCGGTGAACCAGCGATCGGGCTCGGCTCCTGTGGCCGAACGGATGGCAAGGATCTGGCGTTCGGGGTTCTGGTCGGCGCTGGAGACGCGGACATAGCCGATGACCTGTCCGGGCATGTCAAGACCTCCTTGCAGATGTGTCCAACAACAACGGGTTGGGCCCCAGACGGACGGTCTGGGGCCCAAGGGTGGGGTGTCTGGTTGGGGTCTACCTCAGGCAGACACAGGATTGTGATGCCCAACGTTTGGCAGGACGTGGCATTCTGAGCGCGTGGTGGGCATCGACGAAGTGTGGGCGCGGATTGGGCGCCACGCCGGACAGCCGTTCACCACGATCACCGAGCTCGAGTTCACCTACCGGGCGCCCGGGGCGTACTTGCGGGTCACTCGCGACGGGCGTGAGGTCAACCGCTCGCTCTCTTGCACGAACTTCGCCCGAGCCCTGGCCTCCATGCCGGCGGAACGTCCGAGTGACATCAAGGATCGACAGGGTTCGGCCTACACTTGGGCGATTTTGATGGACGGCCGAATCCGCGGGGGAGACTGGTAGGGCCTGCGCGCAAGCCTCGGTGGGGTTCCTGGGCTTGGACTGTCCGGCGCATACGTCGCTGCGGGCCCCTGAGTTGGGCAGTCGGAGGCTGCGTACATGGGGGTTGTCGCCCACCTGCCCTGTTGCGACGTCCCGAAGACGAGTTCCTCACTTCTCCGGGCCAGGTGGTGGCAGGTGCCTCAGCGCCGCTTCTTGCTTGGCGAGTTGTAGCAGGCGAGGCGAGACGCGGGAGCTCGTTTCAATGTGTGAAGCGGCTGCCGCTGCGGGCCTCCCGCCGGGGCTCGTGAGCGCTGTTGTCCTGCATGCGGGAGAGGGAAGACCGTTTCGGCACCTCTCAAGGCAGTCGAAGGTTCGATCCGATGGCGCCGTTGATCTGCTTGAACAGCACGCCGGTCTCCTCGCGCGCCACGAGGTACTTCGCGGTTGCGCTGGACGGGTCCCATTCGTACTCGTCGGCTGCTTGGGCTGCGAAGGACTCCAGTGTCTTGACGCGGGCAAGATACTGGGCCCGGTCGAGGCCGGGGGGGACGCCGGCGTTGGCCAGCCGCCTGTAACTGCCGCTGAGGAGCGTCAGAGCACCGGGGACTTGGATCCCGTCACCCAGACGCTCGTCCACCGTTGCGATGTCTTCGGTGATGTCGGCAGCCTTGGCCAGTGCCCACTCCTCGTCGAAGTCGCTCACGACAATTGACGGAGACGGTGCGATCGCTCTCTTGGTGGGGACGGCTTGTTTGGTCGGGGCGGGTGCCTTTTTCGCGGGGGTGGGTGCCTTTTTGGCGGGGGTGGGCGCCGGTGTGGTCGGGGCGGGTACCTTCTTGGCGGGGGTGGGTGCCGCCTTTTTCGGCGATGTCGTGATCTTTCCCAGGCTCGCTTGGTTTGCCGGCTTCTCCTTCGTCGCGGCGGCGGATGTTGTGATTGCGGCGGAGGGCACGACGTGGCTACCGGGGACAAGGCCGGAGGCCCAAGCGGTGCTGACTGCAACGGCGGTGACCGTGGCCGCTGTCACGCCGATGAGCCATCCCTTGTACCGGTTCGGCTCCGACCTAGAGGTGCTCGTCGCGGCGAGTGGCGCTTCGAAGTTGGTGCCACGTGCCGTGGAAGGTGCGTGCTCGTCGATGTTGCGGTATTCGTCGGTCCACCCGTCGGCGTCCATGTAGCGGAGCTGGCCGTTGCCCGCGTAGTACCAGCCCGGCTTCCTGGCCATTTCCACTTGCCGCTTCCCCTCGTCGTCCCTCATGTCAGCGTAGGTTCCCGTCCCTTGAGCCGTGCGCCTTTCGAGGAATGTGCGGATCCCCACTGGGATTGAGCGGCTGACGGTGAGCTACTACTTCCCTTGGACGCGTCAGCTACGACGAGCCTCGTCTTAAGTTGTTTTGATGGTGGTGTCCGCGAGGTGCTTGATGTAGATGGTCTTGGCCCCCGGGTCGTGGCGGACGTATGCGACTTGAAGGGGTGGTTGGACCTTCATGACTGCCGTTTCTGTCGCGGCGTGCCGGCGGGAGCGGACGTGCGAGAAGTGCACGAGGTAGGGGTGGTGCACGCGGCTGGTTCTCAGCTTGATGACATCGCCGGTCAGGTGGGTTTCTCCATAGCCCAATCCCAGTTCAATGACGATGGGTGCAGCGATCTCGCCGCGAGTGAACTGGTCGATGGAACTGATTGCGGCAAGCTGTGTCGGGGCAAGGATGACGATGTCGAAGTTCCCCCGTCGCCCGGCCTTGTCTGGGCGGGGGACTGTCTCCGGCCACTCCTTGTGGACGAGGCCGGTCCGGTACCCCGTGGTACCCAAGGGGTATCGGCGCGACAGGTGCGGATGGCCGGTGAGGATGCGGTAGAACTCGGCATGCAGCGAGTGTTCGACGCGGTGGGCGTAGGGGTGCTCGATGTACTGCCGGACGAGCTCCTCGATTGCGTCCTCGACGAAAGGCACGATGCGTCTTACCCACTGGTCCCCTGGGGGCGGGGGTGGGATCGGCGCGGAAGTTCCTGACGGTGTCGAAGGTGTGGCGGTCATGCCCCATGGTGACCGGGAACATCCGGCCGCCAAGGGGAATCGGGGGATCAGCCGTAGTCTGGCTCGTCGTAGAGGAAGTCGCGTTGGCCGTAGACGGGAGCGCGATGCGATCCCCCGAGGACGTCAACGACGCCTTCGACGGCCTTCGTGCAGACGACAACGATGGCGGCGAGTTCACGCACGGCCCGGAGGCCGGCGGTGCCGGCCTCGGGTGAGTGCTCCCTGAGCTTGGTGTAGGCAACTACGACGAACGCCGCGGCCGCAGCGACGCTAAAGATGATCAACACGGGCGGTCCCTTCTGTAGGGCAAGGGCTGGCGGGGCCGGGTGTGCCCCGCCAGCAGGGGGTGGGTGGGGTCAGTGCCGGATGTGGTGCCGGCGTGCGCGGGCCTGCTCCTGCTGTTGTGCACGGCGCTCAGCGCGGTTGCGTGGCTCGAGGTCGATGGGCTGCTCACCGTCGTCGCCGGTCGGTCCTAGGCCGTTGGAGTCAGCGGTTGCGTCAGGCACGTTGAACACGGGCTCTTGGGGCGGCCCGTCGTGAGCCGGAACCGCCGCCGTGACGGGATCGGATGTGGACCGTCGGAAGGTGCTTGGCATCGCCGGAGCGAGGATGAGCGGAAGCGCCAAGACCTCGAGCGCAACGCGCAGCCATGTGGTCGGCACCAGTAGGCCCAGGGCACGGTGGGCGACGACGCTGTGGCTGACAGGCCGGACTGCTCCGGAGAGACCACTCAGTGCCTGCATGAGCTGTCGGACCGCCGGGTGTGACGTCACTGCGTGTACAGCGGAAGCGACCATGGAAACCGCGTTGGCGAGGGCCGCGGACAGACGGATCCCCATGGTGCCTCTGCGGGAGAGGAGGCGGTGCGTGCGCGTCCACGCGTTACGGCCCAAGGTGGCGATGACCGCGCCGATGGCTCGGCCCCAACGTGCCGCGGTGCGCCGCACCGGCGGGGTGCTCAGGACGGCGGCGGCAAGCGGGATGACCCCGACGGACCGCAGGAACCGTGAGGCGTCTTGCAGACGGCTGGCGGCCCAGCTGAGAATCCGGTGCTCGGAGACCTCGTCGAACAGGGTGCGTGCGTGACGCAGCACCCAGCCGGCGGCCCCGCGGGGGAGGGCCAGAAGAGCGTCGAGGGCTTGGCGGGCCCGCCGACGGAGTCCGAGCAGCAGGCCGAGCTGGGCCTTCTGCTCGCTGGGTGCCGGGACCGCGTACAGCGGTGTCCGGTCGTAGGTTGCTGCGCTCATGGTGCTGTTCTCCTTCGTGGGGTGATGGGTGAGGTGAGCTGTCTTGCTTGCGAAGGACCCGAAGGACCGGCTGCGTCGTGTCCCAAGTGCGGTTGTCGTGAGGACATTCGAGAAGGTCCTTCGGGTCCTTCGGGCATGCGAAAGGCCCGCCGAGGTCGGCGGGCCTACAGGGGTGGGAAGCGTGGAGTTTGAGCTAGCGGCGCGGTGGGATGGCCAGGTCGAGCATCTTCTCGAGCAGGAGCGCGAGCCGGTAGTCCGGCTGGCAGCGCAGTGCCCGGTCGACCGCGACTCGAGAGAGGGCCCCGTCTCCGCGCCACCACGCCCAGGTGGCGAGCACGGTGAGTGGCGGGGCCGCGTGGCTGTCCGGGGTCATCGCGCACAGCCGCACCAACCGGTCCTGCAGGCGGCTCTGCGTGCGGACCAGGTCCCATCCGGTGTCGTTCGCCCACGCCGGACTCGGGAGGGAGCGGATCGCGCCACCCATGGTCCCCGGCACATCGTCGGGGTCGATGGTCCCCGGAGTGAGCCGGGCGACAAGGAGGTCCCGAACGGTGACGTCGTGCACAGCGAGCACAGCCCGCGCCGCAATCTTCGACGCCACCTGCCCAGCGCCGTCCCGGACGTCCAGGACAACGGGCCATGCCGAGCAGAAAAGCTCGAGGAGGTCTTCGTCGTCCCTGCGGGCGGTGTACCGGGCGATGTGCCGGGCCACTTTCGCGGCATCACCGGTGGGTTCCAGGACCGCGGCCAAAGCCTCGCGTGAGGCAAGAGGGGCGACGCCAGCGGCCACCAGTTCGGCGATCGCGGCCGAGGTCGATCCGGCGGTTGTTGACGCCTCCCCAGTGTCAAGAGACTGCCATCCTTCGCTGGTCACGAGAATGCGGTCGTGCACCCGCACCCCCACCTCGCTGCAGGCCTTAGCCGCGAGATTGATCGCCGTGGCCGCAGCTCGCGCGACCTCGTAGCCCACGATGATGACGCCTTCGGGATCAGCCTTGGCCATCCCAGCCAGCAGGTCGCAAAGTGCGGGGTGGATTTCCCGCGTGGGGGGAAGCGGCTGGTGCGCGGTGAGGCAGATACGCCCCTCGCGCAGACAGACCAGGACGAGGGCGTTGCTTGGGTGGTACCCGAGAAGGTGGGGCAGGAGCGCGACGAGGTCTGCTGTGTTGCGCATCCTGATCGTAGGGGCTGTGGACATGGTGGTGCCTCGCTTTCCGTGGCGGTCGCTCGGAGTGGGTCCGGGCATGAGAAAAGGCCCGCCACGTGTGTGGCGAGCCTGGGTGAGGTGGGTTTCTCCAGTCCAAAGTGGACGTGGTTACCCCTACCTCACGAAAGCCATTCTACCAGCCAATTGCGTTGTCACACAGGTGAACTGACGCCAGCATGGCTTATCGACCCTCACCCCAGCATTGCGTACCGTTGGGTGCATGTTGATCAGGATGAAGAGGTATCCCGGACGCGCTGAGCGACTTGCCCGCCTGGAGGAGTTGGAGCGAAAAGTCGATGCCGGGATTGCTCGGTTCGAGGAGAGCGTGGAACGCGTCAACATCGCTCTGCAGGCCTCGGAGAAGGCCCTGCAACGTTTCGATGACGCGTGGGCGCTCTGGCAGGTCCGTGAGCAACAGAGAGCCTGCGCCATCAGCGGATCGAGCCGTGACGACCTGGAGGCCCCAATAGGAGGCCTCGGATCCGGGCTCCCTAGTGACCCAGGTCCTTCCCATCTCGCCACGCGATCACGTAGAACACCCGCAAAGCGCTCACGGATGCGGGAAGATCCGCCTCATCCCGCAGGGCCAGGAGGCGATGATGCAAAGCTTGGCCGCCTGCTTGCAACGCCGCCCGAATGTTGGCGAGCATGGTCACCGGCATCGTGATGAAGCCGCCGATATTGGTGAGCAAGCCCTGATTGCCCGCTACCAAGAAGTGGTTGCGTACTAAGACCTTCACCGCCTCATCTTTCGAACGGCCCCTTAGCGCATCGCGGTCCCACTGTTCGGCGCTACTGAACGGGCCGAAGCCGTCCACGCCCAGCCGCAGGAGTTGCTCGGCTGACTGCTGTCCGACCTTGGTCACTGCGGTAGCAGGCTTCCTGTTTTCGTCAGGCGTGACCTACATAGTCGTGTCTTAAGCACCCCGAGTTCGCGGTCTCATCACAGAGGGTTGCCAGCGATAACCTTGTCCGTGCCACGTGTGGCCCGCGCAGTACCTTGGCGTCGCCCTGATTGCGTCCGCCCGGTTGTGTCACCGGAGATGGCATGCCTCAGCAGACGGTGAGCTTCAACCCTGAGGGAGCGGCGCGCAGTCGGCGGTTACCACCACGACGTCCCGGATGTCGGTGCGGTTGCCCTCGGCAGGGCTGACCGACTCCATGGCGCAGTCTGCTACCGACTTCGGCAATGTGTTTTTGTCGACGAGCACAACGTCCACGTGCTGGAAGCCAGCCGTCGCGAGCTTGTCCTGGTAGTCCCCGACCGACTCGGAGAACGACGACGCCGGCACATTCACTCCGTACTTGTATGACGCGTATGTCGTTGGCCATGCCCACGCGGCTACCCCAACACCGACCGCGGCCACAATTGTCACCAGCGCGAGCTGGGCACCAGATCTTTCGGCCCGCGACCGGGTCGTCCACATGTACACGCAGGCCAAGACCGCGACTGGCGGCAAGACGAATACGATGATGGCCAAGACGATCGTTGCGGCGATCACATAGCCCACCAGAGCCATGCAGCTTGACGCATCGCGGCTGCTGACCCCAGTCGACACCGACACTGGTCCTATTCCGGTTCCAATACGAATGCCCATTCGCAGTCACTTCCTTCCGTAGGGCCCGCTAGCTCGTCCGTTCTGACTCTGTGCGCTGGCGCAAGCCCTTCCACAGCAGGCGCTAGGTGCCGGGTCAACACCACCGTGTGGGGCACATTCCACCGGGCACGTTGCCCAAACCGCCAGCTCCGGGGCCGCGCGAACCGTCACGCTCACGCTCGTCTCCGTACGAATAGTCGTCGGCCGTGCCCCGACGCCTGTCAGGACCGAGTTCCCACCGCCGAATATCCGCATCGGCCTTCGCTTGTGCTTTCGCGTCCGCGGCCTTCTCCGCCTTCACTGCCCGCGCGCATCGACCGACTAGGCCAGTGCCAGCCGTGGACGCCTTGGTTGCGGCCGAGACGATCTTGATCCACCACGCAAAGTCCGCTGGGTCGAGTGCCACTTTTTGCGCCGCGACGACTTCTTGATCCGCTTTCGCATTGAGGTTTCGCGCGAACGGGTCCACGAGTGCAGCCCCGGCAGCAACCATCCGCTCATTCACTGACGCCTTCGATGTATCTGGCTTCCGATCCGCGGTGACCGGCAGCAGCACACCGCCGTCTCGGTCTGAGCCGGAGCGGATGACCGCGACTTGGGACCCCACAGGTGCAGCGGTGTGGAGGAAGTCAACGAAAGTGTCGAGCCCTTTGTCACCAAGGTCGGACGTGCAGTCGTCCCCGTACTGGTCAACTCTCTTGACGTACGAGACCTTGACCTCGGCGTCATACTTGCCGCCGTAGTCCACGCTGACCTTGTCCTCGAGGAAGCCGTCGTACCCCGTCACAGTGCCAATCCAGACTGGTGCGTCCCTCAAGGCCTCAATCTGCGCCTCACGTTGCTTCGCCCGCTGGTCGGCGACCTCCTGCGCGCTGGGGTCGCACCCGCCCAGAAGGAGCACTGCAGCCACGGCAAACGCTGGACCGGTGCCCGCAGGTCTGCGACCAGTCCTGGTTGCAGCCATGAATCACCCCCAAGTGCCGATTGTTCGGTGTCAGCGTGACCGTACTCACTTGCGGCCCCGAAGGGCGGGAACTCAGGAATATCCACGTCGCTCGTGGCCGCCCACCGTCGCGGGCTAACTGTTCCGTCAGTGTGCTGGGGCGGGAACAACACGACGCCGTGATCTACATCCGCTGATACTTGGAACGGGTGCTCATCTGGCCGCAGAGCGTGCCGCCTCGCAGGCGCGGTGAATGGCAGCCGCACTTCGTCCGTGGACTCCCGACCCACCCCGTTCATCCGCCGGATTGTCCGCCCCGCCAGTCACACTGGACGCGTGAACGTCGCCGCCATTCCCCGTGTCGATGGCCGGCACCGCAATAGAGCGCTTGCCGCTGCCCGACGGACCCGTGCCGTCGAGCTCCGCTGCCAGGGCTGGACGTACGAGGCGATCGCTGATGAACTTGGCTACGCCAGCCGCGCCACCGTCTACGCGATCGTCCGCAAGGCCCTTGCTGCTCAGGAGGCCGGTGAAGTCGAGAACCTGAGGGAGTTGGAGACCGAGCGTCTCGACGGGCTTCAGGTGAGCTTGTGGAGCCGTGCGATGGCTGGCGACGTGGCCGCAGTGGCCGAAGTTCGACGGATCATCGAGGCCAGAGTCCGACTATTCGGCCTGAGCGGCCGGGTGGTCGAACAGAAGCGGGTTTGCGCCACGGTCGTGTGTTCATGCTCGCCAGGGAGAGGACACCGTGTGGATAAGACAGCGACCTAGGAGTGCCCTGCGTACGTTGCATCCCATGTGTTGCCTGGAAGAACGTAGTGAGGGCCCCTCCTTCTCGCATCATGGATGGTTCCCCCGGTTGGTATGCATTGATGGGCTGGTGATTGGTAGCGAATCTACGGTCGGCGGCACTGTCTAGGCCGCACCGCTTGGTACTGCGTGGGAGTTGACGTGACGAAGGATGTCGACGATGACCTCGACATCGGCGTCGGGAAAGAAGTAGTCGGGGCCTGTGGGGGCGTGGTCGGTATACGGGGACTCAAAGAGCCGTGCCGGCTCCATGACGCCGTTCTTGGTGAGCTCGTCGACGATCAGGTTCACGAAGCGCACCTGGTCCGCGGAGAACTTGGTGCCATCGAGGTAGTTCTCAAAGGCCTCGATGGCGGCGTCGCGGTCGAGGCCGACGAGCTTGCGGACGAAGATGCCCAGACTGCCGCCCTGCTCGGTGGCCCAGGCGATGTCGACCGGTTGGCCGCCGGAGGCGGCGAGCATGTGCTCCAACTCGACGAGGTCGCTGGCTGTGAGCTGCTTGTTGCGCCGAAGACGCTGCAGGGCGAGGTTCTCAAGATGCTCACGCAGGTACGCCTCAGCCTTGGCGCGGAAGCGTTCGAAGTTCGTGCCGGGCGTCACGCCGGGCAGTACGACTTCGACCCCTTCACCGATGGTGTCCTCGAAGTCGGTGTAGACGGGGTTGCGAGTGGTCTTTTCGATGAACCGAACCAGACTGCGCAACTTCCGTCGAGCTTCCTCCAGCATTGGCAGGTTGACGTCCACCCACCACTGGTCGCCAGCGACGGACTCCAGGGAGCACGGCCTGCTGGGCCACCGACGGGATGGTTGTCTTGCCCAGGAGGGCGGCAGCGATGTGTTGCACGGTCTCACGTACGCGCTCGGCCAAGGCCATGTCACCGTCGAGTTGGGCGAGCTGGCGGCGCAGGATCAGTAGGTCGAAACGCTTGGCGTCCTCGTCGTCATCACGGACCGAAGACGGAAGTCCGGCCAGCCTGAACAGGGCCTCGGTGTCGGCCGGGCTCAGCTCCGTCCACGCCTCCGCGGAGCCGTACCTCTCGACTGCACGACGGTGCGGGCGTACGACGAAGTTGTCGAGATTCATCCCGGCGACGATCTCGTGGAGCGTCGACGCCGTCGACCGGTGCAGGTCGGGCTCGTCGTCACCCAAGGCCGTGATTAGGCCGACCCGAGCCTCGAACAGCCGCTCGGACAGCGACTTCTGGACCTGCCCCTGCGAGCCAGGCAGATCTTGACTGAAGAACTCGAGGTTGCCGCAGAAGTCGAAGACGAGGAAGTCCTTCTTGTCCTCACCGGGTTCGAACAGGTCGGGACACAGGCGGGTGCCGCGCCCGATCATCTGCCAGAACTTTGACTTCGAGCGCACCATCTTGAAGAACACCAGGTTCACGACCTCGGGTACGTCGATGCCAGTGTCGAGCATGTCGACGCTGATCGCGATGTGCGGCGCCTTGTCCTTCATCGAGAAGTCGTCGATGAGCGACTGGGCGTAGGGGGTGCCGTGGGTGATAACGCGGGCGAAGTGCCCGGCCAGCTCGGGGTAAGCGAGGTTGAAGCGTTTCTCGATGAACTCTGCGTGCTTCTGGCTCTTGGCGAAGACGATCGTCTTCCCGAGCCGATCACCACTGGCCACCTTGTAGCCCTGCACCATCAGCGTCTCAAGGACCTTGTCGACGGTGTCCTCGTTGAACAGGAACCGGTTGATCTCCTCGGTGCCCACCTCGTCGGGCGGTCCGTCCTCACCCCAGTCGAGGGCGTCCCACTGGTCCTTCTCCTCCTCGGTGAGGTCGTCGTACTTGATGCCGGAGCGCAGGAACTGGGTGCCGACACTGATGCCCTTCGGGGGCACGAGGTAGCCCGCATCGACAGCCTCGTCCAGCGGGTAGTTGTCCGTGGGCACGCCGTCCTCAAGGTGGAACAGACGGTAGGTGTTGTGGTCGACCTCGTCCTTCGGCGTCGCTGTCAGTCCGACGAGCAAGGAGTCGAAGTAGTCGAAGATCGCGCCGTACTTGGCGTACACGGATCGGTGAGCCTCATCGATCACGATGAGGTCGAAGTAGCCCGGACCGAACCGGCGCAGGCCGCCGTCGACCTCATTGATGAGATTCATCATGGTCGGGTACGTCGAGACGTAGACGCGGCCCTCGACGGCCTTCTCGGTCACGAGGTTGACCGTCGTAGAGCCAGGCAGATGCTGCTTGAAAGCGTTCGCCGCCTGGTTGACTAAGGCGGTGCGGTCAGCGAGGAACAGGACTCTCTTGGCCCAGTTCGCCTTCTGCAGCAGATCGACGAGCGCGATGGTAGTGCGGGTCTTGCCCGAGCCGGTTGCCATCACGAGGAGGGCCTCAGGCTGCTTGCGGTCGAACGCATCGCCCACTGCCTTGATGGCCCGCACCTGGTACGGACGGCCAGCGATGTCGGTGTTCGCCTGCGCGGACGACAACAGGAGCTTGGTCTGGCGGCGCTGGATGATTAGCTCGAGCTCGTCGCGGGTGTAGAAGCCCTGGATCTCGCGGGGCGGGTAACCGCCAGCGTCGTCCCAGACCCGGTGCTCGTAGCCGTTGGTGTAGAAGATCACGGGTCGTCGACCGTACTGCTTCTCCAGGCAGTCGGCGTACAGCTTGGCCTGCTGCTGACCCACCTCCGGCGACTTGGCGGTGCGCTTGGCTTCCACCACCGCCAGCGGCAGACCATCGGCGCCCCAGAGGACGTAGTCGACGAAGCCGGTCCCCTCGGCGTTGGGCATCCCCGTGACGGGGTACTCCCGGTCGCGCTCCTCATCCAGCGCCCAGCCGGCCTCGTGCAGGAGGACGTCGATGAACAGGTCACGGGCCGCAGCCTCGTCGTAGTCACGCGTATCCGGCGCGGCTGCTGCCTGGGCGGCTGCAATCTGAGTCTTCAGTTCGGCGATCTCCGCCTGGTGGGCGGCCAGACGCTCGTCCTTCTCTGCAAGCTCGCGGGCGTGGGCCTCGTCCTGCTCTTTGAACTTCGCAGCGAGGCGGGCGACCTCCTCGCGTGAGAGCGGTGCGGCTTTGGCCGCAAAGGCGGGGTCGAACTGGGCCTGCAGCGGCACCACTGTCGGCGCAGGGGAGTGGTGGTACGACGTCCACACGACGACGTTGAACAGCTCCCGCAGCACCGCCAGCGACACGTCCGGGCGGATCGTCCGGCTCTCGTGCACCGCGGTGTTGGCGATGCGACGGATCGCGGTCATCTTCTGCGTGATGCCCTGCGGCACCTCGGCCTTGAACGCAGCGTCGTTGATCTTCGCCGCGAGGTCGTCGCGGTACGGGATGGGCAGCGAGAGGACGTCGTACAGATAGCCGACGAGCTCCTCGACCACCCGGCGGCTGTAGAAGCAGGCCGATCGCGGGTCGGACGACAGGTACGACTCGGCCCGGGCGCAGTCGTCATGCAGTGACGGCAGCGTCTGGCGGACGAAGTCGAAGTTACCCATCGCGGTCGATCACTCGCCGTCCTTGTCGAGACCGAAGTGGTCGGCGAGACGCTCCAGCGTGAACTCCTGACGGAGCTTGCACGAGGTACTGGGGTTGGAGAACACGCCCGGCGCTGTGTAGGCCTCCGCCAAGGGGACGGCAGCCAGCCATCTGACCGGGAGCACCCATTCAGAGATGTCGTCTGTCTCCGTCTGCCCCGACCCGTCGTGTTGATAGTTGCCGCGCAGCTCCTGCTGAGCCAGGGGTAGCCAGGCGTCGCCTTGCTGGACGAGTGCGGCATCGAATCGCTTGGCCTCCGCGAGCGTGACCCCCACGCCCACATAGCCACTCCCCGGCACGTAGACGTTGACACGGCCGCCCACCGGGATGGTGCGCAGCGTCCCTGACGAGCGCGGCGATCCGCCGGCTGAGACGAATCCGAGCTCCAGAGCGTCTTCCCAGTCGCGGCCGTGGGTGCCGAAGTTCACGTACCAGTCCTGGCCGTTCCACTGGGCGCGCTTGCCCTTCTTGGAACCCGGCGCAGCAGGGGCGAGGTGATCGTCGACGAGCCAACTCCGCGCGAGGTAGCGCCGACCCTCGTCCTCCAGGTACGAGAAGAAGACCGCATTCACGGGCACGCCGAAGCCACGCAAGTACGTGACGATGCGCTCCGAACTGGCGTCCAGTTCGCTCGCGACGATCTCCAGGTGCAGCTCGCCGTTCAACTCGTCGGGCGGCGGACTACCGAAGACGCGCTCGAACGCGACCTCGAACTGCTCGTCGAGATGCCCACTGGCGATGTCGAGAACGTCATCCCGCGACAGGGTCGAGACCCATGAGCCATAGTCGAGTACCTGGGCGACGACCTCACGCGGAGTCTTGTCGCGCTTCAGCTCCAGCAGGTGCAGGTTGCCATCAGTGTCAATCGCCAGCAGGTCGAGGCGCTTGCCATACGGCGTCAGCACTTCGCTCCCGATGACCAAGAGCCGATCGCCGAGCAGCGACGGGTCCTGCGCGAGGAACTCGTGCAGATCCTTCTCGGCCGGCAGGACCGAGGTGGACAGCGGTCGCGGCCTGTCGTCGTCGATGCGCCACATTCTCATCTCAACAGGCATCAGTCATAGCTCCCCTCGGAAGGCACGCGACTGAAGTGAGGCGAAGAGGTGGTCGTCGGCAGTGGCAGCACGAGTCATGATTCCGCGGTTGGTCGCCACTTGCTCGGCCCGCTCCGCGAACTCGTGTTGAACCGAGAGTGGCGGAACAGGGATCGGCACCGACTTGATGATCCCCATGTTGAGTCCGTCCATGATCGAGCCCTTGGTCTGGCGGCGAAGGTGAGCCAGCGACTCCGGGTGCCAGAGGAACGCTGCGCGGAGGAACGTCGAATGGAGGCGGGAGGGATCCGGGGTGATCGCACAGATGTGGATGGCCGTCGGAATGTCGTCTGGGACCACGACACACCGCCCGGTCGTCCCCATGATGCTGATTAGGACGTCGCCTGGTTTCACCGTGTAGCGCTTCAATTGTTCGTACTTGGTCGCCGTGATGAAGCGGCGCTCGCTCCATCGGAACTCATTGCCTACTACGTTGTCGAGTCCAAGTACTGCGATTCCCTCATCGACGAACTCGCTGTGCAGAAGTTGGCTGCCAAAGGGGCCGGTACGGATTAGTGACGCCTCCGATTGGACCGTCGATGTCGCGGAACAGTCGGCGAACATCTCGTAGAAGATCGCCTGTGACATTGAGTCGAGGTGGGCGAGGACTTGGCGGCGCTTGGCGCGGAGGGCGTCGGCGTGGTCGAGGATCGCGGCGATGCGGCCCTGCTCGGGAAGGGGTGGGAGGGCCAACTTCAGTGCTGCTACATCGTCCCTTGTGACGCCCTTGATGGTTGCGCCCCGGAGGTTCCTCATCAACGCGGGCTTGCTGGTTCGCAGGAAGTGCACGAGGTAGCGGGTGTCGAGCTCTCCCGACGGCGTGATGGCTGTGATGTCCTGGTTGATCGCCATCGGCTCGGCTAGCACGCCCACCTTGCCGACGGACGTCCGGGTCAGCAATAGAACCGTGCCCTGCGGAACGACGTTAGTAGATGAGCCCTTGACCGCAGCGTCGGAGATAAACGAACGCGCAGCCACATCGCCGGCCTCGGAGATGTCGGCTCCGGTGATCCAAGGGATCGAGCCGTCCCAGTACTCCGCCTTCGAGCGTGACGGAGTGCCACCGTTGGTGAAAGCCACGACATCGCCAAGTGCAACCGTCTTCACAAGAGCATCGCCTTCAGCTCGGCGAGGCCTTTGGCGATCTCGTCTTCGAGGGTTTCGATGTCGGCGATGATCTCCAGCGGAGCGCGGTGCTCGATCTCGTCGTGGACGATCTCCTTGTAGCGGTTCAGAGAGAGGTCGTAGGCCTGGGCGACGATGTCGTCCTTGGGCACGAGGAAGGATTGCTCGGTGCGCGCGCGCCCCTTCTCGGAGCCGCGGTTCTGCCAGCGGGCGAGCGCGTCGGGGAGGTCGTTGGCGTCAACGGGGTTGCGCTTGTCGTCGAGGGAGAAGCCGTCGGCGCGGACGTCGTAGAACCAGACGTCGCCGGTGCCACCGGAGTTGGTCTTGGTGAAGAACAGGATGGCGGTGGAGACGCCGGCGTACGGGCGGAAGACACCGGAGGGCAGCTTCACGACGGCGTCGAGCTTCTGGTCCTCGACCAGGGCCTTGCGCAGGGCCTTGTGCGCGGTGCTCGACCCGAACAGGACACCGTCGGGCACGATGACAGCCGCCCGCCCACCGGGCTTCAGCAGTTTCAGGAAGAGCGCTAGGAACAGCAGTTCCGTCTTCTTGGTCTTGACGATGCGCTGCAGGTCCTTGCTGGTGGATTCGTAGTCGAGCGATCCCGCAAAGGGCGGGTTGGCGAGGATGAGCGTGTACTTGTCGGCGTCGCCTGCAGCGCCCTCGGAGAGGGAGTCGCGGTAGCGGATGTCGGGGGACTCGATGCCGTGCAGCAGCATGTTCATGCTGCCGATGCGCAGCATGGTGGAGTCGAAGTCGTAGCCGTGGAACATCGAGTTGTGGAAGTGCGTGCGCTGCGTGGTGCCCAGCAGCGCGTCGGCGTGGGTGTCGCGGACGTATTCGCTGGCGGCAACGAGGAAGCCGCCGGTGCCACAGGCCGGGTCGCAGATCTCGTCCGACGGTTGTGGCGCTGTCATCTTCACCATGAGGTCGATGATGTGGCGCGGCGTGCGGAACTGGCCGTTGACGCCGGCCGCTGCGATCTTGGATAGCAGGTACTCGTACAGGTCGCCGTTGGTGTCACGGTCCACCATTGGGATGTCGTCGAGCATGTCGACGACTTTGCTCAGGAGCGCCGGCGTTGGGATGGTGAAGCGGGCGTCCTTCATGTGTTCGCTGTAGGTGGTGCCGTCGCCCAGGCCCCGCAGGAACGGGAAGACCTCGTCGGCGATCGTCTTGTGCATCACGTCGGGGGACGCGTTCTTGAACTGGCTCCACCGCAGGTGCGCCTGACCGGGCGGGAACACCGGGTTCTCGACGGCCCCGCCGGTGACGCGGGCTTTCTTCTCGGCGAGTGTTTGGACGTCGTCGAGCCGGCGGATGAAGAGCAGGTAGGTGATCTGCTCGATCACCTCGAGCGGGTTGCTGATGCCCCCCGACCAGAAGGCGTCCCAGACTCGGTCGATCTTGCTCTTCAGGTCACCTGTGATCACGTCCCGGAGGCTACACAACACTTGCGACTTTCTCGCCAGGTCAGCGACCCTCGCGGGAGCACCGCAACCGTACGCGCGTCCACTGGTTTCACGAACGTGGCGCTGAAGTGTCAATACCCGGCACGACGGGACCCACCCCGGCAGAATCACGGAGGTGACTGCGCGTACGTATCCCACCGATCTCTTGGTCGCCTGGGCCAAGCAGCAACCTGCCCTGCTGCCCGGCGGACCGCCCCCTCGTTCCGTTGAGATCTATGAGCTCCGCATGGGCGAGAGCGGCTCTCCGCTCGCGGTGGATGTGAAGCGCACTATCCAACTACGAGACCCAGAACTGCAGGCATATGTCGACGAGGGCGGACGTCGGCTGCTTACTCAGCAGTCGGCCAGTCCCGCGACAAGCGACGGCCTCTTTCTTGAGGAAACGAGCGACTACACAATCGAAGACCTCCTGCCGCTTGTCCGCGCCATCGACTCTTCAGCTGCGTTGGCTTCCCAGCAAGACTGGCAAGCGCAGCTCGCCTTCTACCGAAGCCCTCGTTGCATGGCTCCCACGTCGTCCGGATCGAACCGTGACTGGGGAATCTACTTGCATGCGGGAGGCGTCGAACACTTGGCAGCCGAGGTGTATCTTCCCGCCGGGTTTTCTCATGCGAGGGCGATTGGGTACGCGGCTGCCGACCTCATCAACCACGAGATGGAGCACGCGATCTTCGACCTGACGGCGATCCACATCGAGGCGGCCGTCGGACCCCAACCTGGTTTGGGAGCGCACACGTGCCACCCCTGCCTCATGGAGGAGGCCCTGAGTCACGCAGCGGTCTACCGAGGGGCGAGAAGCCGCGAGGGCGCTGTGCAGGGCTTGACGTCGAGTCAATTGGTGTCGACGCGACGACGCTTGGAAGCGTGGCTGTCCGCAGGACCGGCTGGCTACAGAGATTGGCGCTCCTACGAGTCAGATAACACTGCGGTCAGCGAGTCGGCCAGACTCGAGGTTCTGACACACGATGGCGTCTCGTACTTGATCGGCCCCGGAGTCCGCACGCAGGTGGTCGGCTCGACCCTGACTTGGCGTGACGTGCCGTTGCACTTGATTGAGACGGCGGGTAGCGCAGCATCCTCCGGCCACTGGCAGTTCGCGTAGCGCTCCAGTGAGGCTTAGCTGGTCGAGGACAGTAGGCCGTGACCAGTGTTAGATCGGCGTGCACCGCCGACGCACTCTTCTCTGTCGTACCCCACAGGCGCCCGAGATCGTCCCGCGGGGCCAGCCTCGCCAAGACAACATATCGAGACAGACGGGTGGTTGTTTCAGCGAGCGCAGCATCAGATCGTCGGCGACGTGGTGACCCTCAAGGAGATGCGTCGACGCCACGCCGCCCAACCTCGCCAGTGACCGGCGCCTCCGTCGTACAGTCGCAGCCCTGTGTGGACGCGCCGAACGGTCCTGTCGGACGTAACGAACGGACACCGGCTTCAAGAACGAGGAGGGCCCAACTGTGGGCTATGAGCAGATGACGTCCTACGACCAGACGGCGTGGAATCGGTCGATTCGGACCGTGTATGCGCCTCCACGCCGCAGCGTGGTGCCTGCGAGCGTCCGGAGGCGGGGCAGTGAGGTTGCCTCGACGGTCTCCAGCAGGATGGGTGACCTCCCGGGCGTCGATTCGGCGAGAGAGACGATGGAGAAGGTGTTCGAAGGAACGCTTGCACTCACGTTTCAGCCGGCGATGCGCAGCTCCCGACCGGATGCGACCGCGAAGCGCTACGCGAAGAAGTATCCTGACGTTCGGACCTTGGCGGATGTGCGGAACCTTTCGCTCGAGCAGCGCGATGCCATGCAGCCACCGAAGTTCGGCTACGCCGCGTTCGCAGCGGGTCAGGGTGGTGCGAGCGCCCTCGCGGTCACTGGTGCAGTGGTGTCCACCACCGTGACCGGTGGAACCACGGCGGGAGTGGCCTTCGGCGCCTTGGCCGCGGATGCGGTGGCGTCCATGGCACTGATGGGCCGCACGATCGGCGCGGTCGCAACGCGCTACGGGTACGACGTCCGTCTCCCTGAGGAGGAGCTGTTCGCTATGGGCGTGCTGTCGCTCGGCGTGGCGAGCTCGGTCGGTGCCAAGACCCAGGCCCTGGCGGCACTGTCACGCTTGACGCAGGAGATGATGCGTCAGGCCACGTGGAGACAGCTCAACGAGCGGATTCTCGTGAAAGCGATCGGGAGGGCATACGCACTGCTCGGCTTCAGGCTGACCCATCGCAAGCTTGCCCAGGCGGTTCCCCTGGTCGGCGTCGGCCTGAATGCCGCTCTCAGTGCCCAGCTCACCGAGCAGACGTTCAGGAGGGCTCAGGCGGTCTACCGACTGCGTGCACTTTCCGAGATCTACGGGATTGACCCGACCGAATGGGTCGACAGTTCCGTAACGGCGGCGGCTCCAGAGGAAACCGAGACCAGCGGTGAAGAGATCGTCGACGTTTTGGAGGTTCTCGAGGAAGTCCGGGTCGAGGACGACGGTGGGCACGAGCGCAACGGTGACAGACACCAATGATCCGGGCCGGGCGCCACAGTCGTCAGTCCAGGATATTTCGTTGCACAGCGTCCTGACCTGCAGGCTCGTCACGCAGGAAGGCACAGCGCTCAGCCGTTCCTAGTGCGCGACTACCTGGACTGAGCGACCGCGAAGCACTGCACCACGCGACGTATGCCGTGTGCCCACCTCGGGCACACGGCATACCTGCGTCCGGGACCGCGTCCGACCGGCCACCCATGGTGTTCTCGCTGGCCCGGCGCGCCCCGGTCCCAGGGCACGAAGTTCCGAGGGTGTGGACTCGATGTCAGTGGCGGCGCAGGCGCGACCACGCGGCGCGTGGCCACTCCAGCAGAGCCTGCCGGGAGTCGTTCCACTGACGCAGGCCGTCCCGCGGGAAGAGGTGGGCCCGCACCTGGTCGCTGCGCTGACGGGCCGAGAGCGCGGCCCTCCACACCGTCCGGGCGTCCGCGCTGACGTCGTTGATCGGGGCGTGCGGCGGGGCGTAGCGGGCCTGCTCGACGGTGGCGACGATGCGGCCCATCGCCTCCTGGGGCTCCCCGCGCAGGAGGGCGTCGTGGGTGAGCCGGACACCGGCCTGACGTGGCGTGCTGCCCTCGGGCGGGGCGATGCCGATGTCACCGAGCCGGGAGATGAGCGAGGACCAGTCGGCCTCGACCCGCTCGGCATCGTCGCGCGCCGCGGTGCGCAGCCGGCGTCGACGCACGGACGCGGCGACCGGCAGCAGGAGCAGGGACAGCACGATCGCCAGCAGGACGACGATCGTCAGGAGGTTGTCGGTCAGCCACGTGAAGGGGCCGGGAGAGGTGCTCGTCGACCTGTCGACGGCTCCGGCGTCGGGGTCGGGGCGGTCGGCGACCGACGGCGTCGGGGCCGCGCCCGTGGCCGTGGGCGCCGAGGATTCCGCGGGGCTCGTGTCGGTGGGGATGAGGCTGTAGGCCGGGGCGCCGCCGGAGCGAGTGCCCGGAGTGGGCTCGAAGCGGGTCCAGCCAAGGTGGGGGAACCACAGCTCGGGCCAGGCATGCGCATCGGCGGCCCGCACGGTGTAGGTCCCGTTCGTCTGAATGCCGGGGAGGAACCCGATGGCCATGCGGGCCGGGATGTCCTTGAGCCGGGCGGCCATGACGAAGGCCGTCGCGAACTGCACGCAGTAGCCCGTGCGCGAGACGAGGAAGTTCGACAGCGGGTCGGCCATCATCGTGCGACCGGAGACCGGATCGGTCGGCTGGGGAAGCTGGAGGGAGTAGGTGTACTGGCTGCTGCGGAAGTGCGCCTGCAGCAGGCGCGCCGTCTCGAGCGGGGTGGCTTCTGCGGGAACGACTTCGTCCACGAGCGCGCTGAGCCGGGAGATGCTCTCACCGTCGATGTCGTTGTAGACGCCCTCCTCCCAACCGCGCGGCTTCCGCCCGTCGTCGGAGAAGTCAACGGTCGTCGGAGCGAGCCGGCTGTAGGAGGCGGTGTAGTCCGTGACGCTCCGGTCGACCTCGTAGCCGCCGACGAAGTTCTCGCGCAGCGCCACGCTGCCCAGGTCGACATCGAGCAGCGGTGTGGGCAGGGCGATCTGTGGCCCGGTCAGGCGGTTCTCGCTGACCTTGACCTCCTGGGTGGTGCGCTTGATGTCCGGATCGCCGACCGGCTCCTCTCGACCGCCGGGAACGGGCCGGTTGGCATCGAAGCTGGTGCTCCACTCGCCACGCCGGTAGTCGGTGAGGATGCCGACCCGCAGTGGTTCGGGGCTGGTGGCCGACGTCGTGTAAGTGAGGACCGGAGTCTGGGACTGGTCGTCGAGGGACCGGCGCAGGTCCAGGGTCGTGTTGAGGCTCACGGCTCCGCTACCGCCGCGGGAGTTCTCGGTGCGGCCGAGGCCGTCCGCGAGGAAGGTCGTGGGCAGGTGTGGCAGGACCGTGGGGAGCACGATGGCGAGAACCACGGCGCCGGCACCGAGCAGCCGCGCAGTCCCCGCGACGCCGAGCACCGGGTCACGATCCTCACCTGCCCGTCCCAGCGGCACGGCAGTGCCCCAGCGGCGCGCCGAGCCGATGCCCTGGGTGGCGAGCAGCGAGAGCCAGAACGCCACCGGGAGGATGAAGTACTTCCAGGAGAGTCCGTCGCCGGAGTTCGTGGCAGAGATGAGGTATGCCGTGAGCAGCGCGAGGCCTGCCAGCGCCGGCGAGCGCAGGGTCACGGCGAGGGCGTCGACGACCAGGGCCGTCACCCCGACGAGGACCGTGATGGCGACGACGATCCCGCGTTCCGTCGGCACCGGTGCCGAGAACGCCATGACCGTCTGACCGGCCTCGCCGAAGAGGATGCCGAACGACTTCACCGTGTCCGGTCCGGGCACGATGCCGAGGTAGAGGTGCCCCCGGCCATGGAGCCAGGAGACCATGAGGAACCCGGCGAGGAGCTGCCCGAGCACCACGACCCACGCCGAGACCCGCATCCGGCGCAGCCCCATGCCGGCCAGCGCGATGGTGGCGATGGCCAGCAGGCTGGGACGCACCCACGTGTTGGCGTCGAAGAGCGTGAGCAAGGGGAGGGCCACGGTGAAGCTCGCCAGGGCCGCGAGGAGGGTCTCCGTGGGGCGGGTGCGGTTCATCGCGCACCGACCATGCGGCGGGAGCCTGCGACGCCGGCCCAGGCATCGGCCACTGCCAGGTCCGGGGTCGCCGAGACGGCCGACCACCCGGCGCCGGCCAGTGCCGCGGTGGTCGCGCGCGGGTCTGGGCCGTCGCTCGACCCGCGCTCACCGCTGGAGAAGGCGGCGGCGTCGACGACGAAGGCCAGTCCAGGCCCACCGGGTTGCCGCAACGAGGACAGGGCACGCGCCGCGTCGTCGTCCACGGCTCCGATGACGGCGACGATGAGCCCACCCTGGGCGGTGGCTCCGCTGGCGGCGTGCAGCATGCCGCCGATGCCGGCCTCGTCGGTCGGCACGGCCCGGGCGAGCGTCTCGAGCGAACGGTCGAGGTCGGAGTCCTCGCGCACGCCGGACTCCTGCCCCGGATCGGGGGTGAGCAGGTGCACGGCGAAGCCGAGGTCGAGGAGGTGGGTCACGGCGGAGGCGGCCATCGTCACGGCCCACTCGAGCGAACCGGACGGTCCGGAGCCGGCGTGGGCGCGGGCCCTGGTGTCGAGCAGGACCACCGCGCGGCGCTTGGCCGGCCGGTCCTCCTGTCGCACCATGAGCTCGCCGGTGCGTGCGGTCGCCGGCCAGTGGATGCGTCTGAGGTCGTCACCGTCACGGTACTCACGGATGGACTGGTCGTCCTCACCGTGCAGGGCCACGCGGTGGGGCACCGAACCCTCGGACCCGAGTCCGCGGCCCAGGGCGCGGCCGTCGGACAGTCCGACGACCCGCGGCAGCACGAGGAGCTCGTCGTGGCTGCTCAGCGAGGCGTGGCGCATCGTGAGGCCGAACGGGTCCTGGACGCGCACGCCGAGCGGGCCGAGACGGTGCGCACCGCGCGCGTGGGCGCGGACGGCATACTCCACGTGGGTCGACACGCCCGTCGACAGGGCAGGGATGACGAAGCGCGGTCGGTCGCCCAGCGAGTAGTCGAGGTGCTCCTCCGCGAAGAGCACCGGCGAGCGGTTCAGGGACGGGTTGGAGACCGTCATCTGCACGATGGCCGGCTCGTCGATCGTCACCCGCGAGGGGCGTGCCTCGCGGGCGACGACGAGCGAGAGGTCGTGCCGCCGGCCCAGGAAGCCGGCGAGGAGCGGCAGCGCGCACAGCACGATGCCGATGCGGCTGAGGTCGTGCTGGCCCAGGGCGAAGCCTGCGAGGACGAGCACGATCCCGGACGCGAGGAAGGCAGCGCCACGCGTCGTGAGGGAGTCGCGGAACCGTCGCATGGCAGCCTCAGCGGGTGGGGGCGGGCACGCGGACGCGCTGGAGCAGGTCGGTGAGCACGTCGGCCGCCGACCGGTGGGCCAGCTGGCTCTCACCGGTGAGCATGAGGCGGTGCGCGAGCACCGGGATGGTCATGGACTGCACGTCGTCGGGCAGGACGTGGTCGCGACCGGCGAGGGCGGCGTGGGCACGGCTGGCGCGCAGCAGGTGCAGGCTCGCCCGAGGTGACGCGCCGAGGCGCAGCGCCGAGCTCGTGCGGGTGGCCTGCGTGACGTCGACGACGTACTGCTTGAGGGCGGCCGAGGCGTGCACACTGCGCACCGCGTCGATCATCTGGATCACCGTCGCCGCGTCGGTGACGGGTCGCAGGTCGTCCAGCGGGGAGTGGGCGCCGTGCTGGTCGAGCATGTCGACCTCGCTGCGCGCGGACGGATAGCCCATCGAGATACGCGCCATGAAGCGGTCCCGCTGTGCCTCGGGCAGCGGATAGGTGCCCTCCATCTCGATGGGGTTCTGGGTGGCCAGGACCATGAACGGGCGGGGGAGCGCGTACGTCGTCCCGTCGACGGTGACCTGGGCCTCCTCCATCGACTCGAGCAGCGCCGACTGCGTCTTGGGTGAGGCGCGGTTGATCTCGTCACCGACGACGACGTTGGCGAAGATCGCCCCCGGACGGAACTCGAAGTCGCGCACGTCCTGGTTGTAGACGCTGACGCCGGTGATGTCGCTCGGCAGCAGGTCGGGGGTGAACTGCACGCGGCGCACCGAGGCGTCGATGCAGCGGGCGAGGGTCTTGGCGAGCATCGTCTTGCCGACGCCGGGGACGTCCTCGATGAGCAGGTGTCCTTCGGCGAGCAGCGCCGTCACCGCCGTGCGGACCGCTGCTGGCTTGCCCTCGATGACGGTGTTCATGGCCGTCTGCAGCGAGCTGGCGACCTGGAGCACCTGGTCGAGCGCAGCCCCGGACCGGGCCGGCCCCCCGTTGAGCCGTCGTTGCTCCTGCGTCTGGTGGACCTCGTCGTGTGTCGACACGGTGGCTCCTGGGATGAGTGCTCCCGCAGCCCTGCGCAACGGGTTTTCATCTTGCCCCACATTCCTCCACCGAGGTAGGTGCTCGGGTCACAAAAAGCCTCATGGCGGGGGCTGGGGGAGGTTCGAGCGATCGGTGGCGGCCCGGCATACGGGGGTATGCCGGGTGCCTGAGCCGCGAGAATCGCGCGGGAAGCGCGTTTGCTCCACTTTGCACCACCGGCTGTGACCTGCAGAAACATGGCAGTTTCACCGGATAACGGCTTGATTTCGGTCATGGGTGGAGTAAAGTGGAGCGAACCGGAGAGAAGTGTCGCGCACGGGTCGAAACGGATGGGGAGGTGAGCGTGTGTTCCTGGGTACCCACACCCCCCGCCTGGACGACAAGGGCCGCCTCTTCCTGCCCGCGAAGTTCCGTGAGCGCCTCTCGACCGGTCTCGTCGTCACCCGTGGGCAGGAGCGCTGCCTCTACGTCTTCCCGATGGACGAGTTCGTCAAGGTGACCGAGCAGATGCAGGCGGCGCCCACCACCAACCGCGCCGTGCGCGACTACATCCGCGTCTTCCTCTCCGGCGCCAGCGACGAGATCCCCGACAAGCAGGGACGCGTCACGGTCCCGGCCCACCTGCGCCAGTACGCCGGCCTCACCCGCGAGTGCACCGTCATCGGCACCGGCTCACGCGTCGAGGTCTGGGACACCGACGCCTGGAACGACTACCTGGCGAGCACCGAGCAGGCCTACTCCGAGCAGTCCGAGGAGGTCATCCCCGGACTCATGTGAGCCCACCCCCGGCTCCCGGCCTCCAGCCGACCGGTTCCCGACACGACTTCCCCCGTGCCGGGCCCCGGACGGATGGGGACCAGGAGCCGGGGGAGGAGCCACCAGCACAGGGATCGACCACCGCACACGCACACCACGCATGAGGAGACGTCAGATGGAGTCACGGGGAGCCGCCGAACAGCGGCACGTTCCCGTCCTTCGCGACCGCATCGTCAGCCTCCTGGCCCCGGCCCTCACCGAGCCGGGGTCGGTGCTTGTCGACGGCACCCTCGGCATGGGCGGTCACGCCGAGGCCTTCCTCGAGGCCTGCCCCGAGGCCACCGTCATCGGCATCGACCGCGACGAGGAGGCGCTGGCGCTCGCGGGGGAGCGGCTGGCCCGCTTCGGGACACGCTTCCGCGGGGTCCACGCGGTCTACGACGAGATCGACACGGTCGTCTCCGATCTCGGGCTGCGCGAGGTCCAGGCGATCCTGTTCGACCTCGGTGTCTCCTCCCTCCAGCTCGACGAGGCCGACCGCGGCTTCGCCTACGCGCAGGACGCACCGCTGGACATGCGCATGGACCAGGGCAGTGGGATCACGGCCGCCGAGGTGCTCAACACCTACGCGCCCGGCGAGCTCCTGCGGATCCTGCGCGACTACGGCGAGGAGCGCTTCGCCAAGCGCATCGTCTCGGCCGTCGTCCGTGAGCGCGAGAGCGAGCCGTTCACCCGCTCGGCCCGCCTCGTCGACCTGCTCCGACAGGCCGTTCCCGCGGCGTCGCAGCGCACCGGCGGTCACCCCGCCAAGCGCACCTTCCAGGCGCTGCGCATCGAGGTCAACGACGAGCTCGGCGCGTGGCAGCGCGCGGTCACGGGTGCGATCGACGTGCTCGCCGTCGGCGGCCGGATGGCGGTCCTGTCCTACCACTCGCTCGAGGACCGCATCACCAAGCGCGCCCTGGCCGCCGGCGCCACCTCGAGCACCCCGCCCGGTATGCCGGTCGAGCTGCCCGAGCACGCGGCATACCTGCGTCTGCTGACCCGGGGGGCCGAGGAGCCCTCCGCGTCCGAGCAGTCCATGAACCCACGATCCGCGTCAGCACGGCTGCGGGTCGCCGAACGTACCCGCCCCACGAAAGGAGCCCGGCGATGACCACGACCGCGGCACGTCCACTCAACCGCCCCGCACTGCGGCCGGCCTCGCGGGCGGCGCGGCCCAGGCCGCTGCGGGTCGTCAGGACGCAGCCGCAGCACGGTCAGCCGGCGTTCGTCGCCTCCTGCCTGGCACTGCTCATCGCGGGGCTGCTCGGGGTGCTCATGCTCAACACCGCCATGGCCAAGGGCTCGTTCGTCCTCGGCGACCTCCAGGACACCTCCAACCAGCTGGCTGCGGCTGAGGAGGAGCTCAACCACGCGATCGACGCCCAGAGCGCTCCGGCCGGCCTCGCCCAGCAGGCCCTGGCCCTGGGCATGGTCCCGTCGACGACCGCGGCCTTCCTCCGTCTCAGTGACGGCAAGATCCTCGGCGTGGCGGAAGCTGCTGACACCAAGAAGGAATTTACTGTTGCCACACAGGGCAACTCAGCCGCCGCGGCGGCCCGTCCGTCGACCACGCCACTGGCCACCGTCAAGACGGTGGGCACCGTGACCACGACGACGGTGACGACGGTCAAGGGAGACAACATCGAGGTCACGACCACGAGCGTCGACTCGCGCAACGGTGCGACCAGCACGACGACGTCGACCAAGGAGCAGGCAGCGGTGACGCCGCCTGCCGACCAGGCCACCCCGAGCCCGTCGACCCAGACCTCACCGAGCCCGGCGGCTCCGCCCTCCGCCACCGCGACGCCGTGACGCCCCGGACGCCGCCACCTCCTCGTGGCCGCGACCCTCGACGTCCCGGTGCGACTCCCTCCGGCCGCACCCCCTCGCCTCGCAAGCCTGCTGCTCGCAAGGCCCCGGCCGCTCGCAAACCGCCGGCGGCGAGGAAGGGCAGCACGAGCACCCTGCCTCGTCGGGTCGCACGTCCACCTGTGGCACGCGGGGGCGCCACCAAGCCCCCGGGCAACCCGCGCCGCCGCATGCGGGGCCTCACGGTCGCCACGCTCTTCGTCTTCAGCATCTTCGCGGCCCAGCTGCTGCGCATCCAGGGCTTCGACTCCTCGGCCGTGGCGGCCCAGGCCCTGGAGCAGCGCACCGAGAAGGTCACGATCCCCGCGCTGCGCGGCAAGATCACCTCCTCCGACGGCGTCGTGCTCGCGTCGAGCCGCGCCCGGGACACGGTCGTCGCGGACCCGACCGCGGTGTGCACCTACAAGCAGAAGGACCGCACGTGCGACGAGGCGACCAACGGTGTCGCCGTCGACCTCGCGGCCAAGGCCCTTGCACCGCTGCTCGGACGGTCGGTCGAGAGCCTGCGTCCCAAGCTCGGGGGCAGCGGCCGCTACCAGGTGCTGGACCGCAAGGTCAGCCCGCTCACCTGGCGCAAGGTCGCAGCCCTGGGCATCCCGGGCATCTACAAGGACTCCGCCGAGGCCGTCCCTGAACGGGTCTACCCGCAGGGACCCAACGCCGCCTCGCTGGTCGGCTTCGTCACCAACGACGGCGCGGCCGGTGGCGGCCTCGAGCTGATGATGGACACGGCGCTCAAGGGCACCCCTGGGCACTCGGTCTTCGAGAAGGCGCCCGACGGCTCCAAGATCCCCGGGGGTCGACAGGGCGGGGTCAAGGCCGTCGACGGTCGCGACGTCACCCTGACGGTGAACTCCAACATCCAGTGGTACGCGCAGAACGCGATCGCCCAGCAGATGGCCAAGATGGGCGGGCAGTCCGGGACCGCGGTCGTGATGAACGCCAAGACGGGCAACGTCCTCGCGCTGGCGTCCTATCCCACCTACGACCCCAACGACGTCGGCAGCGCCAAGGGGAGCCTGGTCAACAAGGCACTCAACGACGTCTTCGAGCCCGGCTCGACGGCCAAGGTCATGACCGTGGCGGCCGCCCTGGAGGACAAGAAGGTCACTCCCAACCAGCCGGTCGTCATCCCCAACCGGCTCCAGCGCTACGACGCGTCCTTCAAGGACAGCCACGAGCACCCGACGATCAACCGCACGGTCGCGGGCACCCTGGCCGAGTCGAGCAACATCGGGACGATCCTCATCGGCGAGACGCTGACGTCCAAGCGGCTCGAGGAGTACTTCCGCAAGTTCGGCCTGGGCTCGCGCTCCGGCCTGGGCTTCCCCGGCGAGTCGGCGGGACTGCTCGCCCCCTCGGAGAAGTGGAGTGGCACGCAGCGCTCCACGGTGGTCTTCGGACAGGGCCTGTCCGTCACCGCGATCCAGGCGGCATCGGTCTTCCAGACCATCGCCAACGGCGGCATGCGGATGACGCCCAACCTCATCGCGGGGACGACGGGCGCCAACGGGACGTTCACCAAGGCCGAGACCAAGCCGGGCAGCCGGGTCATCTCGCAGGACACCGCCAGCAAGGTCAACGCCATGCTGGAGGGCGTAGTGTCCAAGGAGGGCACCGCCCCGCAGGCGCAGATCCCGGGCTACCGCGTCGCAGGCAAGACCGGCACCGCCGACTTCTACGACCCCAAGCTGCGCAAGTACAGCGGCAAGACCGCCAGCTTCATCGGCTACGCGCCGGCTGACGACCCCGAGCTCGTCGTGGCCGTCATCATCCAGCGGCCCAGCGCCAGCATCTACGGCGGCACGGTGTCCGGCCCCGTCTTCCACGACGTCATGACCTACGCCCTGCAGGAGCTCAAGATCCCGCCGACGGGAACCACCACGCCGCCCATCAAGATCGAGGTCACGCCGCAGGAGGCCGCGGCTGACCCCACGACCCTGCGGGACCGGCCGCGCGGCAGCGCCAAGTAGTCTGACTGGTCGTGTCTGCACCCCGACCCGCCTCCCTGACCAGCTCGAGTCTTCGCGACCTCGCGCTGCTCGTCTCCGGATCCTTCGACGGCAGCGCCTCCCTCGACGAGGGAGGGCAGGACGTGGAAGTCACGGGAGTGACCCTCGACTCCCGCGCCGTGCGAACCGGTGACCTGTATGCCGCGTTGCCCGGCGCTCGTGCGCACGGCGCCGACTTCGGGGCCCAGGTCGTCGAGGCCGGGGCCGCCGCGGTGCTCACCGACGCCGACGGTGCCGCGCGCCTTCGAGCCGCCGGCGTCGAGCTGCCCGTGCTGGTCGTGGAGTCGCCGCGCACGGTCCTGGGCGCCGTCTCCGCACAGGTCTACGGCACGACGGACCTCAACCTCACGATGATCGGGATCACCGGCACCAACGGCAAGACGACCACTGCCTACCTCGTGGCCAGCGCCCTGGACGTGCTCGGACACCGCACGGGGCTCATCGGCACGGTCGAGACCCGCATCGGCGACGAGCGCATCAAGAGCGTGCGCACCACCCCGGAGACGACCGACCTCCACGCGATCCTCGCCGTCATGGACGAGCGCGACACCGACACCTGCGTCATGGAGGTGTCGAGCCACGCGCTGAGCCAGCACCGCGTCGACGGGGTCGTCTACGACCTCGCGCTGTTCACCAACCTCTCCCAGGACCACCTCGACTTCCACGCCGACATGGAGGACTACTTCTCCGCCAAGGCCCAGCTCTTCACCCCGCAGCTCTCGACCCGTGCCCTCGTGTGCGTCGACGACATCTGGGGGCGTCGCCTCGCGGAGGAGTCCGGCGTGCCCGTGACGACGCTGACGACGCTCGAGGGGCACAAGGCGGACTGGGTCGTGAGCGTGGACCCGCACGAACCTGCCCGGTTCACGTTGCGCGGCAACGGCATCGAGCTCGACCTGCGCTCGGCGCTGCCCGGCGACTTCAACGTCGCCAACACGGCGATGGCCGCCGTCGCGCTGCTGCTGCTGGGTGAGGACACCGACGCGGTCGGCCGTGCCATCCTCACCGACCCGCACGTGCCGGGCCGCATGGAGAAGGTCGCGCCGAGCCGGCCGAGCGACGTCGAGAGTGGCCTCGTCGCCGTCGTCGACTACGCCCACACCCCCGACGCCGTCGAGGCGGCTCTGGCTGCCCTCCGGCCCGCGACCAGGGGCAGTCTCGTCGTCGTCCTCGGGGCCGGTGGCGACCGCGACCGCGGCAAGCGCCACGGCATGGGCCGTGCCGCAGCAGGGCTCGCCGACGTCGTCGTCGTCACCGACGACAACCCGCGTGGCGAGGACCCCGCCCTCATCCGGACCGCCGTGGTGGAGGGAGCGCGCTCCCTCGACACCACAGCGGTCGTCGTCGAGGTCGGTGGACGCCGTGACGCCATCCGTGAGGCCGTGCGACTGGCCCGCGAGGGCGGACCGGGATCCGTCATCGCGGTGGTCGGCAAGGGTCACGAGACCGGCCAGGAGGTCGCTGGGGAGGTGCAGCCGTTCGACGACCGCGAGGAGCTGCGCGCGGCGCTCGACGCCGAGGTCACGTCATGATCGCGCTCTCGCTGGCCGAGATCGCGGCTGCCACCGGGGGAACGCTTCGGGCCACGGCACCCGGCACCCCACCCGAGGCGGTCCTCGTCACCGGTGCCGTCGTCACCGACTCCCGCGAGGCGCAGGCCGGCAGCCTCTATGTGGCACGGATCGGCGAGGCCATGGACGGCCACCAGTTCGTCGGTGCCGCCCGAGACAACGGAGCCGTCGCCGCGCTGGTGAGCCGCCCGGTCGACGAGCTGCCCTGCGTGGTCGTCGACGACGTGCAGGCCGCCTTCGTCGCGATCTCGCGCGCCGTCCTCGACCGCGCCACCGACCTCACCGTCATCGGCATCACCGGCTCGTCGGGCAAGACGAGCACGAAGGACCTCCTGGGCAGCGTGCTCGGCGCGGCCGCCCCCACGATCGCGCCCGTGGGCTCCTACAACTCCGAGGTCGGGGTGCCGCTCACCGTCACCCGCGTCACGGACGAGACCCGGTTCCTCGTGGTCGAGATGGGCGCCCGGGGCATCGGGCACATCGACTACCTGACGACGATTGCGCCGCCACGTATCGGCGTCGTCCTCAACGTCGGCACGGCCCACGTCGGTGAGTTCGGCTCCCGCGAGGCCATCGCGCGGGCCAAGTCCGAGCTGGTCAGGGCGCTCCCGAGCGACGGGGTGGCCGTCCTCAACGCCGACGACCCGGCGGTGCGTGCCATGTCCGAGGTCTCAGCGGCGCGTGTCGTGTTCGTCGGAGAGGCGGAGGACGCGGTCGTCCGCGCGGTCGACGTCACGGTGGGTGGCGACGGTCGCGCGTCCTTCCGGGCGGTGACCCCGGCGGGGGAGGCGAGCGTGGCCCTGCGGCTCGTGGGTCGTCACCACGTCGGCAACGCCCTGGCCGTGCTCGCGGTCGCCCTGGAGTGCGGCATACCCCTGTCCTTGGCGGCCACGTCGATCGCCGAGGCCGGCATCGTCAGCCGCTGGCGGATGGAGGTCACCGAGCGAGCAGATGGCGTGACGATCGTCAACGACGCCTACAACGCGAACCCCGACTCGATGCGAGCCGCCCTCGCGGCGCTCGAGTCGATGGGTGAGGGCCGGCGCACGTGGGCGGTGCTGGGCTCGATGCTCGAGCTGGGCGAGGAGTCCGACCGCGACCACGCCGAGGTCGGGGAGGAGGCGCAGCGCCGAGGCGTCGACGAGCTCGTCGTCGTGGGTGCGACGGCCCGTCCCATGGCGGACATCGCGCCCGTCGACGGCACCCGCATCCGCTGGGTCGGCGACGCCGACGCGGCCGAGTCGCTCCTGCGCGCCGAAGTCGCCGCGCCCGACATCGTGTTGTTCAAGTCGAGTCGTGACGCGGGGCTACGGTGGCTCGGAGACACGCTGCTCACCGCCGACCAGGACACCGACGACCGCACCACCCAGGAGGACACCCCGTGAAGGCCGTGCTCGTCGCCGCCGTGGTCAGCCTCATCGTGGCGCTGTTCGGCACCCCGATGTACATCAAGTTCCTCGTCAAGCAGGGCTACGGCCAGTTCATCCGCGACGACGGTCCCACCTCGCACCACACCAAGCGTGGGACGCCGACCATGGGTGGTGCCGTCATCGTCGGGGCCACGCTCGCCGCCTACGCGATGGCGCACCTCGCCTTCTGGACCAAGCCCACGTGGAGCGGGGTCCTCGTGCTCTTCCTCATGGCGGGCCTGGGACTCGTGGGCTTCCTCGACGACTACATCAAGATCAGCAAGCAGCGCAGCCTGGGCCTGCGGTCCAAGGAGAAGCTCTTCGGCCAGACGCTCGTGGGTGTGATCTTCGCCGTCCTCGCGCTCCAGTTCCCCAACGGCAGGGGGCGGACTCCGGCCTCGACGAAGATCTCGTTCGTGCGCGACACCAACCTCGACCTGGCGTTCGCGGGGACCATCGTCGGGGTGCTGCTCTTCATCCTGTTCGCCAACGTCATCATCGCCGGCACGAGCAACGGCGTGAACCTCACCGATGGTCTCGACGGCCTGGCGACGGGGGCGTCGGTGATGACGTTCGCCGCCTACGTCCTCATCGCCATCTGGCAGTTCAACCAGAACTGCCAGACCAACCCGGGCATCAAGTGCTACGAGGTCCGCGACCCCCACGACATCGCGATCGTCGCAGCCGCGGCCATGGGCGCGTGCTTCGGCTTCCTGTGGTGGAACGGCTCGCCGGCCAAGATCTTCATGGGGGACACCGGCTCGCTCGCGCTCGGTGGGCTGCTCGCCGGCCTGGCCATCGTCACCCGCACCGAGTTCCTCGTGGTCATCCTCGGTGGTCTCTTCGTCACCATCACCCTGTCGGTGATCATCCAGGTCGCCTCCTTCAAGTCGACCGGCAGACGTGTCTTCCGCATGGCGCCGCTGCAGCACCACTTCGAGCTGCTCGGGTGGCAGGAGGTCACGATCGTCATCCGGTTCTGGATCATTGCGGGCCTGTTCGTGGCGCTGGGCCTCGGCCTGTTCTATGCCGAATGGGTCGTGGGCGCGGCATGACCGGCGGCACCGACCGGCTGCGCGAGCTCACCTCCCGCGAGGCCGACTGGGCAGGGCTGCGCGTCCTCGTCGCCGGTCTGGGCGTGAGTGGGTTCGCGGCGGCGGACGCCCTGCTCGACAGGGGCGCCGAGGTCGTCGTCGTCGACGGCAGGACCCCCGAGCCGGGCTCCGAGATGGCCGAGCGCGCACGGATCCTCGAGATCCTCGACGCCGAGCTGCGCTTCGGTGCCGACCACGTCTCCCGTATGCCGTCCGAGCGGGTCGATCTGGTCGTCACCTCCCCGGGATGGGCGCCGACCCAGCCCCTGCTCGCGGACGCAGCGTCCGCCGGAGTGCCGATCTGGGGTGAGGTCGAGCTCGCCTGGCGCATGCGCCCGCTCGAGGGTGCGGCGCCGTGGCTCACCGTCACCGGGACCAACGGCAAGACGACCACCGTGCAGATGCTCACCTCGATCCTGCGGGCCGCGGGCAAGCGGGCCATCAGTGCCGGCAACGTCGGCACGCCGATCCTCGAGGCGGTCATGGACCCCGAGCCGTTCGACGCCATCGCCGTCGAGCTCTCCAGCTTCCAGCTGCACTGGTCCGACTCGATCCGGCCGCAGGCCTCGGCCTGCCTCAACGTCGCACCTGACCACGTCGACTGGCACGGCAGCTACGACGCCTACGTCGCGGCCAAGGGCAAGGTCTACCAGGGCACCGAGATCGCCTGCATCTACAACGTCGACGACCCGCAGACCGAACGGCTCGTCGAGGAGGCCGACGTCCAGGAGGGCTGTCGCGCCATCGGGTTCACCCTGGGCACGCCGGCACCCTCGATGGTCGGCGTCGTCGGAGAGGTGCTGGCCGACCGGGCGTTCGTCGAGCAGCGGCGCCACGCCGCTGCCGAGCTCGCGTCGTTCGAGGACCTGCGTGGCGACGCCCCCGACGTGGCTCCCCACCTCGTGGCCAACGCGCTGGCCGCGGCTGCCCTGGCCCGCGCCCACGGTGTCGACCCGGCCGCGGTGCGCGCCGGACTGCGGGCGTTCCAGCCCGAGGCCCACCGGATCGCCCACGTCGCGACCATCGACGAGGTGCGCTACGTCGACGACTCCAAGGCGACGAACCCGCATGCAGCGGCAGCCTCGCTCGCGGCATACGAGCATGTCGTCTGGATCGCCGGGGGACTCCTCAAGGGAGCGGACGTCGAGGACCTCGTGCGCGACGCTGCCCCCCGACTGCGTGGCGTCGTCCTCATGGGACGCGACCGGGCGGCGATCGCCCAGGCCCTCGCCCGACACGCGCCCGACCTCCCCGTGATCGACGTCGCCGAGACGGACACTGGGACCATGGATCGCGTCGTCTCGCAGGCCGCCTCGCTCGCCCAGCCGGGCGACGTCGTGCTGCTCGCGCCGGCGGCCGCGTCCATGGACATGTTCGTCAACTACGGCGCACGCGGAGACGCCTTCGCCGAGGCGGTGCTCCGCCGCGCTGCACCGGGGGAGTGAGCCAGTGAGCAGCACGACCGGCTCGGTCAAGAGCTCCAGCAGGTCCAAGGTCGCCAAGGGCGCGACTGCCAAGACCTCCACGGCGAAGGCCTCCGCCACCACAACGTCTGCCACCACAACCTCTGGCACCAAGGCCTCCGTCGGCGGGCGCAGCTCGGGGTTCGTCCCCGAGTGGCTCGAGCGCCTCGACCGGCCGGTCACGACCTACTACGTGCTGGTGGGCGTTGCGTCAGTGCTCGTGAGCTTCGGGCTCATCATGGTGCTCTCCGCCTCTGCGGTCACCTCTCTCAGCGAGACGCAGTCGGGCTCGGCCTACGCGATCTTCTTCAGCCAGCTCCAGTTCGCCGTCATCGGCATGGTCGCGCTGCTCGTGGCCTCACGACTGTCGGTCCCGACGTGGAAGCGCCTGGCGCTGCCCGTGCTGGTCGCCGGGCTCGTCCTCCAGCTCCTCGTCTTCACGCCACTGGGGGTCGGTGTCAAGGGCAACCGCAACTGGCTCGACTTCGGCGTCATGACGATGCAGCCGTCGGAGCTGCTCAAGGTCGGTCTTGCGCTCAGCGGCGGACTCGTCCTGTCGGCCAAGCGCAAGCAGCTCGCCCGGGTCAGCCATGCCCTGGTGCCCTACGTCTTCCCCATCGCCCTGTTGGCGATCGGCCTGGTGCTGCTCGGCCACGACCTCGGCACCGTGCTCGTCATGGCGGCCATCATCGGTGGCGTCCTCTACACCGCCGGCGTTCCCGGGCGGTGGTTCGCGCTGTCCGCCGCGGGCTTTGCCGCGGTCGCGGTGGCCTTCGTCATCACCAGTCCCAACCGGCTCGGTCGCTTCGACGTCTGGCTGGGGCGCGACACCGACCAGTTCGGGGCCGCGCGCCAGTCGATCCACGGCCGCTATGCGCTGGCCGACGGTGGCTGGATCGGCCTGGGCCTCGGCGGGTCGCGCGAGAAGTGGTCCTGGCTCTCCGAGCCGCACAACGACTTCATCTTCGCCATCATCGGCGAGGAGCTGGGGCTGCCCGGCACCCTCATGGTGCTCACGCTCTTCGTCGTCCTGGCCCTGGCCTGCTACCGGCTCGTGATGCGCACCTCCGACTTCTTCGTCCGCGTCACCACCGCCGGCATCATGAGCTGGATCATCGTGCAGGCCATGATCAACGTGGGGGCCGTGATCGGCCTCCTGCCGGTCATCGGGGTTCCGCTGCCCTTCGTCTCGTCGGGCGGGTCGTCCCTGGTGACGACCATGCTCGCGCTGGGCATCCTGCTCTCGTTCGCCCGCGCCGAACCCGGGTGCGCCCAGGCCCTGGCTGCGCGTCCCTCGCTCGTCAAGCGGTCGTTCGCGGTCCTGCCGTCGCGGCGGTCACGCTCATGAGCGGCTCCGCGCCGGGCGCAGGGCGGCTGGGCTCCGTCGTCGTCGCCGGTGGCGGCACGGCCGGGCACGTCTCTCCGCTCCTTGCCCTCGCCGACTGCCTGCGCCGCCGGGAGCCCGACGTCCGCATCACCGCACTGGGCACGGTCGAGGGTCTCGAGGCCCGGCTCGTGCCGGCTCGCGGCTACGACCTCGAGTTCGTGCCCAAGGTCCCCATGCCCCGCCGGCCCTCGGCGGCGCTGCTGCGCCTCCCGGGATCGATGCGGCGCGCGATCCAGGCCGCGGACGACGCGATGAGCGCGGCCGAGGCCCGGGTCGTCGTGGGCTTCGGTGGCTACGTCTCGACGCCCGCCTACCTCGCGGCCCGGCGACGCGGCATACCCATCGTCGTGCATGAGCAGAACGCCCGACCCGGCCTGGCCAACAAGGTGGGGGCACGCTTCGCGACGCACGTGGCCGTGACGTTCCCCGGCACGCCGCTGCACGGTGCCACCGTGACCGGGATGCCGCTGCGGCGTGAGATCGCCCTGCTCGACCGCAAGGCGCGTCGCGCGGAGGCGCTGGCGCACTTCGGGCTCGAGGCCGAGTGGCCCACGGTCCTCGTCACCGGCGGCTCGTTGGGAGCCCAGCGCATCAACGAGGCGTTCCAGGCGTCCGTGGACACCTTGCGGGTGGCCGGCGTCCAGGTGCTGCACGTCACGGGGGTCGGCAAGGACTTCGCCGTGTCGGAGGGGGTGGGCCTCGCTCCCTATGTCGTCGTGCCCTACGCCGACCGGATGGAGCTGGCCTATGCCGCTGCGGACATCGTCGTGGCGCGTTCGGGCGCCAACACCGTCTGTGAGCTGACCGCGGTCGGGCTGCCGGCGGCCTACGTCCCGCTGCCCATCGGCAACGGCGAGCAGCGGCTCAACGCCCGGACCGTCGTCGGAGCAGGTGGGGGCCTGCTCGTCGAGGATGCCGACCTCACCACCGGGTGGATCGAGGGCACGCTCGTCCCGCTGCTGCGCGATGCGGCCGGGCTCGCGGACATGGCCACCGCGGCAGCGTCCGTGGGTGAGCACGGAGGCGACGAGCTGCTGGCCGACCTCGTGCTCGACGCCGTGTCCGGGAAGAGCTGACCGTGGTCGCACGCAACCCCCGGTTCGACTTCACCTCGGAGGTCCCCGGGCTCGACACGATGGGCCGGGTCCACTTCATCGCCATTGGGGGGTCGGGGATGTCCGCGGTCGCCCGCGTCATGCTGGCGCACGGAGTCGCGGTGAGCGGGTCCGACGCCAAGGACAGTGCGGTTCTCGACTCCCTGCGCGAGCTGGGTGCACAGGTCTTCGTCGGCCACGACGCGGCCCACGTCGCGGACGTCGACACCGTCGTCATCTCCTCGGCCATCCCCGAGTCCAACGTGGAGCTTGCCGCGGCGCGCGAGGCCGGAGCCCTTGTCCTGCACCGCTCCCAGGGACTGGCCGCGACGATGCAGGACTCCCGACGCGCTGCCGTCGCGGGTGCCAACGGCAAGACCACGACGACCTCCATGCTCACGGTCGCCCTCCAGTCCGCCGGCCTCGACCCGTCCTTCGCCTCCGGGGGCGAGCTCACCGGACAGGGCACCAACGCGGCCTGGACCGGAAGTGACCTCTTCGTGGTCGAGGCCGACGAGAGCGACGGGTCCTTCCTCGTCTACCGGCCCGAGGTCGCGGTCGTCACCAACGTCCAGCCCGACCACCTCGACTTCTACGGCACGTTCGCGAACGTGGAGGCGGCCTATGGCACGTTCGCTGCCTCGGTCCAGCCCGGGGGGCTGCTCGTCGCGTGCGCCGACGATGCCGGGTCCGCGCGTCTTGCCGCCTCGGCGATGGAGTCGGGGACCCGGGTGCTGACCTACGGCTTCGACGACAGGGCCGACCTCACGCTCAGCGACCACGTCGCCGACGACGAGGGCATCGGGACGAGCACCGAGCTCCACCTGCCAGGGGGAGGCCACGTGACGATGCGGCTCGCGACCCCCGGTTCACACAACGCCCTCAACGCCGGGGCTGCCTACCTCGCCGCGACGGCAGGCTTTGGCGCCGACGGGACCCGCGTCCTCGAGGGCCTCGCTGCGTTCGACGGTGCCCGGCGGCGGTTCGAGGTCCGGGGGGTGGCTGCGGGTGTCACGGTCGTCGACGACTACGCCCACAACCCGGGCAAGGTCGCAGCAGTCGTCCGCACCGCCGCGGACATCGCGGCCCGGCGAGGCGGACGCCTGCACGTGGCGTTCCAGCCGCACCTCTACTCGCGCACCCGCGACTTCGCGGCAGGCTTCGCTGCAGGTCTCGCGCCGGCCGACTCGGTGGTGCTGCTCGACGTCTACGGTGCCCGCGAGCAGCCGATGGAGGGCATCACGAGCGAGGTCATCGCGGCCCCCCTGCGAGAGCTGCCGGGGGAGCGCAACGTCGCTGTCGGCGGCAGCTTTGAGGAGGTCGCCCATGCCCTGGCGTCGTCCGCCCGTGAGGACGACCTCGTCCTCACGGTTGGCGCGGGCGACGTCACCGAGCTCGCCGGACTCGTGCTGCGCGCGCTGGGGGAGGGGTGAGCGGCGTGGGCGTGTCCTCACGCCACCTCGCCGCCGCGGACTCGCGCTTCCGCGAGCGGGCGCTGCAGCGACGCCGTCAGCCGTGGCGTCGCGCGCTGTGGGTGCTCGGCGCCCTCGTCCTCGTCGCCGCGATCGTGTGGCTGACCTTCTGGAGTCCGGTGCTGGCGGTCCGCCAGGTCGAGGTCACCGGAGTGACGGGTGCCGACCAGGCTGCGGTGGTGGCTCTGGTCGACGTCGACAAGGGCACCCCACTGGCACGGGTCGACCTCGGCGCGGTGGAGGACCGGGTGCGGACCCGTCGCACCATCGCTGAGGTCTCGGTGCGGCGCGAGTGGCCCAGCACCCTGCGCGTGCGAACCGTCTCCCGACAGCCCGCCCTCGTGCTCAAGAACCCTCAGGGTCAACTTGAGGTTGTGGATTCCACGGGCGTCTCCTACGAGACCGTGAGCAAGGCTCCGGCGGGGGTGCCGGTGGTGAGGGCAGCCTCGAGCAAGGGCACGACCAAGGAGGCGCTGGAAGCAGCCCTCTCCGTCATCCACACCCTGCCGGTGGACCTCGCCAAGAAGGTCACCGCCATCCAGGTGAGCACCGCGAACCTCGTCTCCTTCACCCTCGACGGCGTCAAGGTGGTCTGGGGTGGCGCGGAGGATGCGGACCGCAAGCTCGAGATCCTCAAGGCGCTCCTCGCCACCAACCCCGACGTCGTCGACGTGAGCGCCCCGGACACCCCTGTCACCCGCGGCGGCCCGTCCCCCTCGCCGTCCCCGTCCCAGAGCTGACCGCCCCGCCGCGGGCCCCTGGGTGCGCTCCCGCCGCCGACGGCCCCGAGACCCGCATTGGCTCATCCGGCAGGCCCCGCGGCGTCCCAACTTTTGCTCCCCATGGGGGAACCAAGGCGAACGGACGGAACTTTTCCGTCCGTTCGCCCAGGTTCCCGCATGGGCCGGGAAAGGTGAGGTGGGCGGGGTTGGGTCCGAGCGTGGGGGAGGCGTGGTCGGTGGGGGCGGTGTGGCTGGTGGGACTCGCGTGGGGAAGAATCGGCGAGCCGTCCCGCGACACGCCCACCCGCTCGTTGCATCACGCCCCACCGACGCCTAGCGTCAGGTCAACGGTTCGTGATCAAACTGTGACTCTTGACGTGAGGTCGAGAGTTCGGGATGGGTGATCGCGCACCGCCCGGCACGTCGCACCCCCGCACGTCGCACCAGCTCGAGCACTCAGCAACTTCAGGAGAGGCCCCACCGTGGCAACACCCCAGAACTACTTGGCCGTCATCAAGGTCGTCGGCATCGGTGGAGGTGGTGTCAACGCCATCAACCGGATGATCGAGGTCGGTCTCAAGGGCGTCGAGTTCATCGCGATCAACACCGATGCGCAGGCGCTCCTCATGAGCGACGCCGACGTCAAGCTCGACGTCGGCCGTGAGCTGACGCGCGGCCTCGGTGCCGGCGCGGACCCGGAGGTCGGCAAGAAGGCCGCCGAGGACCACGCCGAGGAGATCGAGGAGGTCCTCAAGGGGGCCGACATGGTCTTCGTGACCGCTGGTGAGGGTGGTGGCACCGGCACCGGTGGCGCGCCCGTCGTCGCCCGCATCGCCCGGGGCCTGGGTGCGCTGACCATCGGTGTGGTGACCCGCCCCTTCACCTTCGAGGGTCGTCGTCGCGCCAACCAGGCGGAGTCCGGCATCGCCGGTCTGCGCGAAGAGGTCGACACCCTCATCGTCATCCCCAACGACCGCCTCCTGTCGATCAGCGACCGCGCCGTCTCCATGCTCGACGCGTTCCGCAGTGCCGACCAGGTCCTGCTCTCCGGTGTCCAGGGCATCACCGACCTCATCACGACCCCCGGCCTGATCAACCTCGACTTCGCGGACGTCAAGTCGGTCATGCAGGGCGCCGGGTCGGCCCTCATGGGCATCGGCTCGTCCCGCGGTGAGGACCGCGCGGTCCAGGCCGCCGAGCTCGCCATCTCGAGCCCCCTGCTCGAGGCCAGCATCGACGGCGCCCACGGGGTGCTGCTCTCCATCCAGGGCGGCAGCGACCTCGGGCTGTTCGAGATCAATGAGGCTGCCCGACTGGTGCAGGAAGCCGCCCACCCCGAGGCCAACATCATCTTCGGTGCGGTCATCGACGACGCCCTCGGTGACGAGGTGCGCGTGACGGTCATCGCGGCCGGCTTCGACGGCGGCACACCGGCCAAGCGCCCCGACGAGCGGGGAATCGGCAGCATCCAGGGTCCGAGCAGGACGCAGCAGGCCGCCAGCCAGCAACCGCAGGCCCAGCCTGCCCAGGGGCAGCAGCAGGGCCAGGGCCAGGGCGCGCAGCGTCCGGCTCAGCAGGCTTCGCCGGCGCAGGCTCCTGCCGTCGCGCCGGTGGCTTCGGCCGGTGAGCCGGCTCGTCAGCCCGAGGCCGCTTCGAGCCAGCGCAGCCCGGACTCCGAGCAGCGTCCGACCCCGCCGCGCACCGTCACCTTCGACGATGGCGACGACCTGGACGTGCCCGACTTCCTCAAGTAGGCCCGTTTCACTGTGCCCGGCTGGGACCACGCTCGCTTCCCTCGAGCGCCCCAGCCGGGCACAACAACGTCCGGGCGCGCGTCTACGGTGGTCTCGTGTTCTTCTGGCGGAATGACGTGGACGGCCTGCGCCGTGCGTTCACCGACCGCTCCGGCGGGGTGAGCGAGGGCGCGTATGCCGGTCTCAACCTGGGTGGTCACGTGGGCGACTCGTCCGCGTCCGTTCGAGAGAACCGCGCCCGGCTCGCCGAAGGAGTCGCGGTCGACGTCGACCGCCTCGTCTTCATGGACCAGTGCCATGGCGCGGACGTGGCGGTGGTGAGCGAGAAGCCCACGGGGCCGCTGGTCGTCGACGGCGTGGTCACCGCAGAGCCTGACCTTGCCCTGGCCGTGCTCGTCGCGGACTGCACGCCCATCCTGTTGTCCGACGTCGACGCCGGTGTCATCGCAGCAGTGCACGCGGGCCGACCCGGCATGACCAAAGGCGTGGTCGGACAGGCGATCTCCGCGATGCGTGATCTCGGGGCCTCCAGGGTGTCGGCGGTCGTCGGACCGAGTGTGTGCGGGCGGTGCTACGAGGTCCCCCTCGACATGCGGGAGGACGCGGCCGAAGTGAGCCCGGAGTCGCGCACGGTCACCTGGACGGGAAAGCCGGCGATCGATGTCGCCGCCGGGGTCGTCGCGCAGCTGCGGTCGAACGGCGTCGACGAGATCACGTGGGTGCCCGGATGCGCGCGCGAGGACGAGTCGCTCTTCTCCCACCGGCGCGATGGGACCACGGGTCGGTTCGCCGGCGTCATCATGCGGAGTGCACCGTGACCGGGCGTCGTGACGAGCTGGCGGCCAACCTCGCCCAGGTGAGGGAGCGCATCGACCGGGCTGCGGCGAGAGCCGGTCGCCAGCCTGACGAGGTCAACCTCGTCGTCGTGACGAAGTACTTCCCGGCCAGCGACGTGGACCTGCTCATCGGGCTCGGCGTCCGCCACATCGGTGAGAACAAGGACCAGGAGGCCAGTGCCAAGGTCGCCGACCTGACCCGCCGCGACGACGTCACGGTCCATTTCATCGGCCAGCTCCAGTCCAACAAGGTGGCCCACGTCGCCTCCTACGCCGACGTCGTGCAGTCCGTGGACCGACCCAAGGTCGTGCGCGCGCTGCAGCGTGCAGCCGAGCACCGCGGACGCGAGCTCGACGTCCTGGTCCAGGTGGCACTCGACGGCAGCGACGGCCGCGGGGGAGCCGCGCCGCAGGACGTCGAGGCGCTCGCCGACCTCGTCGGCGACTGCCCCTCGCTGCGCCTGCGGGGCGTGATGGCGGTCGCCCCGCGCGACGGTGACCCACGCCCGGCCTTCGGCCGGCTGCGCACGGTGGCACACGGCATACAGGCAGGTCATCCGGGCGCATCATGGATCTCTGCCGGGATGAGCGGCGACCTCGAGGACGCCGTCCTCGAGGGGGCGACACACCTGCGTGTCGGGACCGCAATACTCGGTTCTCGCCCGCCCCTTGGGTAACTTCTCTATCGGACACACGGCCACACCGGTCGCCAATTCGTACTAGGAGCTCTCATGGCTGGCGCGTTGCGCAAGACGATGGTCTACCTCGGCCTGGCCGAGGACGAGGGCCGTTACTACGACGAGGCCTACGACGAGTACGACAGCGAAGCGGCCTACGAGCCCGAGGAGGCTGCTGAGCCGCGTGAGCGTGGCGCCGAGGTCACCCCCCTGGCGAACCGCCGCAGCGTCGCCCAGGTGGTGCGCACTCCCGAGGCCTCCGGCATCTCGCGGATCACGACGATCCACCCCCGCACCTACAACGAGGCGAAGACGATCGGGGAGAACTTCCGTGACGGCACCCCCGTCATCATGAACCTCACCGACATGGACGACGCCGACGCCAAGCGCCTCGTCGACTTCGCCGCCGGCCTCGTCTTCGGCCTGCATGGTGCGATCGAGCGCGTCACGGCCAAGGTCTTCCTCCTCTCGCCGTCGACCGTCGAGGTCCACGCCGAGGAGTCGGCAGCCGTCCCCGGTCGCACGCTGTTCAACCAGAGCTGACCCCGGCGCGCGGCAGCCGCACTGCGGTCCCGCACACTGGTCCCCATGAACACGGTGCTTGAGCTGCTCAAACTCATCGTCTGGCTGTATCTGATGGTGGTTTTCGGACGGCTCATCCTCGACTGGATCCGGGTCTTCGCCCGTGACTGGCGCCCGCGCGGAGTGATGCTCGTCGTCGCCGAGGCCGTCTACACCCTGACCGACCCGCCGCTGCGCGCACTGCGCAAGGTCCTGCCGCCTCTGCGCCTCGGTGGCGCCTCGATCGACCTCGGTTTCCTCGTCCTGGTCCTCGCGCTCTACCTGCTTTTGGCCATCCTCTAGGCTGGATGGCTGAGCCCTGTGCCCGGAGGCGCACGGCACCCCCGAACCGATCGAGACAGAGGAGTTGACATGGCGTTGTCGCCCGAGGACGTCCTCAACAAGACGTTCACGACCACCCAGTTCCGGCGCGGATATGACGAGCGCGAGGTGGACGACTTCCTCGATGACATCGTCGCCGAGATGCGTCGCATGGCCAAGGCCGACGACGAGGTGCGCAAGCAGCTCAACGACTGCCGTCAGGGTCGTGGTCTCGAGCCCGTCGCCGCAGCGGCACCCGTCGCCGCCGCTGTCTCGCCCGACCGGTCCGCGGAGATCAGCAAGCTCGAGGGCCGCAACTCCGAGCTCGAGGCCCGCGTGCGCGAGCTCGAGGAGCTCGAGGGCAAGAGCCAGCAGGCCCACGACGAGGGCAAGGGTGAGGCCGAGGGTCTCGCCCAGCGCAACAACGAGCTCGAGCAGCGCGTCAAGGACCTCGAGCAGCAGCTCGCGGAGTCCGACCAGCAGCTCTCGGCCCTGCGCGACGAGCACCAGCAGGCCGTCGGCGAGCGGGACTCCCTGGTCGGCGAGCGCGACTCCCTCGTGGGCGAGCGCGACTCGATCGCCGCCGATCGCGACCGCGAGCGTGCCGAGCGCGAGACCGCGTCCGCCGAGAACGAGCAGGAGCGCCAGGCCGTCCGCGACCAGGCCCACCAAGGTGCCGACGAGCAGCTCGCCACCCTGCAGGCTCGCGTCGACGCGGCCGAGAAGGACGCCCAGCACCGCATCCAGAAGGCTCAGGCAGAGGCCGAGCAGGCAGAGTCCGAGTCGCAGGAGCGGATCTCGAAGGCTCAGGCTCAGCGACAGGGTCAGGACGACCAGGGCGACGCCGGCGCCGGCGCAGCGGGTGCCGGGTCCGCGGCAGGCGTCCTCGCCCTCGCGCAGCGACTCCACGACGAGCACGTCAGCGCCGGTGAGACCCGCCGCGACGAGATGCTGCGCGAGGCGCAGGCGCGCCACGACGAGCTGCTCAGCACCGGCGAGGCGAAGCACCACGAGTTCGTCAACACCGGTCAGTCCAAGCATGACGAGCTGGTCAACGCCGGCCAGTCCAGGCACGACGAGCTCGTCTCCACGGCGCAGTCGCGGCACGACGAGCTGATCTCGACGGCCCAGGCGCAGCACGACGAGCTGGTGACCACCGCCCAGACGCAGCACGACACGATGCTGGCCGAGGCGACGAGCAAGCGCGAGGAGCTCATCACCGAGGCGCGCGAGCGGTCCACGGGCATGGTGCACGAGGCGCAGCAGCGCAAGGCCGCCATCCTCCAGGAGCTCAACGAGCAGCGGACCGTGCTCGAGCGCAAGATCGAGCAGCTGCGCAACTTCGAGCGTGAGTACCGCGGTCGCCTCAAGACCTGGATCCAGGGCCAGCTCGAGGAGCTGGACCAGACGGCGGTCGACCCCGAGCTCGAGGAAGCCGCCACGCAGGAGCAGTGACGCGTCACTGAGCTGCGCTCCACCACACAGGGCACCCGGTCATCCGGGTGCCCTGTGGCGTTCCTCCAGCCTGTATGCCGTGGGCGAACTTCGCAGGTCGTGTGGCGTTTTGCATTGTGGTGCGCATCATCAGGGCTTATCCTCGCGGCACGTGGTCGAGCCCTCACGGGCCCGACCTTTTGTTGACGAGTGAGGACAGGCATGGCTGCCAAGCGCGCTCCCTCCGGGGCCACCCCCGCTGGATCCGGCAAGACCTCGGCTGCGAAGGCGGCGGCGAAGAAGGTGGGCGCCAAGGCCTCCGCAGCGTTGAGCTCAGCGAGATCGTCCGCCTCGACCTCCGCGTCAGCGACGTCGACGGCGAAGAAAGCCCCGGCCAAGAAGGCTCCGGCGAAGAAGGCGCCCGCCACGAAGGCCGCCGCGGCGAAGAAGGCACCGGCCCAGAAGGCTGCCGTCAAGGCTCCGGCCAAGAAGGCGCCCGCCACGAAGGCGCCCGCCAAGGCTCCAGCCGCGAAGGCGCCTGCCACGAAGGCTCCAGCCGCGAAGACGGCTGCAGCACAGGCGCGTCCCGCCACGAAGACATCTGCCACGTCAGCCGCGGCCACCAGGGCCCCGGCCAAGAAGGCGGCCAAGAAGGCAGCCCTGGTCGTGCGTGGCGACGAGTCGCCCTGGACCGCCAAGGAGCTCAAGGCAGTGCGCGCCGAGATCGAGTCGGACATCGCCCAGCTCAAGGCGGAGCTCGAGGTGGCCGAGGCCGAGATGTCCGAGCTGCTGCGTGACTCCGGTGACGGAGCCGGCGACGACCAGGCGGACGCGGGCGCCAAGACCTATGACCGCGAGCAGGAGATCGCGCTCGCCGACAACGCCCGCGAGATGCTTCGCCAGAACGAGCACGCCCTCGAGCGTCTGGACGACGGGACCTACGGCGTGTGCGAGTCCTGCGCCCAGCCGATCGGCAAACTTCGTCTCCAGGCCGCCCCTCGTGCGACCCTATGCATGCCATGCAAGACGAAACAGGAACGCCGCTGACGCCCAGCCTCCAGTCCACTCCCGCACCGGCCCCGGATCACGTCCAGGGCCGGTCGCGGCTGTTTGCCCTCCTGGTGGGTGTGGGCCTGCTCACGCTCGCCCTCGACCAGGGCTCCAAGCTCTGGGCCCTGGCGACCCTCACGCCGGGCGAGCCGCGCGACCTCCTCGGCCCCGTGGTGCGCCTCAACCTCATCCGCAACGCGGGGGCGGCCTTCTCCCTCGGCGACGGGGTGACCTGGCTGCTGACGATCGTCGCCCTGGGCATCGTGGTGTGGGTGGGCCGGGCTGCCCGACGGGTGGGGCATCCCTGGTGGGCGGTCACCCTGGGCATGCTCCTCGGCGGCGCCATCGGCAACCTCCTCGACCGCATCCTGCGTGAGCCGGGCTTCGGACGAGGCCACGTCGTCGACTTCATCGACTACGCCGGCCTGTTCATCGGCAACATCGCCGACATCGCGATCGTCGCGGCAGCGGTGTTCGGAGCGCTCCTGGCGATGCGCGGCATACCTCTCGAGGGTGTGACGCACGGTCGTCACGAAGCCGACCACGTCGTGCAGGACGAGGAAGGCGACCATGTCTGACAGCCGCACCATGCTCATCCCCGAGGGGCTCCAGGGTGAACGCGTCGACGCCGCCATCTCGCGGCTCTTCGGCCTGTCCCGCACCCGGGCGGCCGACCTCGCCGCCGGTGGAGGGGTCGCGGTCAACGGGGCCAGCGTGGGCAAGTCCCACCGGGTCCACGGTGGCGACGTGCTCGAGCTCGCCCTGCCGAGCAACGACCCCAGCCCGACCCTCGAGGTCATCGCCGAACCCGTGCCGGGCATGGGGATCATCCACGACGACGACGACATCGTGGTCGTCGACAAGCCGGTCGGCGTCGCGGCCCACCCCAGCGTGGGCTGGACCGGTCCGACGGTCCTGGGTGGTCTGGCCGCTGCCGGCTACCGGATCTCCACGAGCGGCGCCAGTGAGCGCCAGGGCATCGTCTCCCGCCTCGACGTCGGAACGTCCGGGCTCATGGTCGTCTGCAAGAGCGAGCGCGGCTACTCGCTGCTCAAGCGGGCGTTCAAGGAACGCACGGTCGACAAGACCTACCACGCGCTCGTGCAGGGCCTGCCCGACCCGCTCGTCGGCACCATCGACGCGCCCATCGCGCGTCACCCCGGCCACGACTACAAGTTCGCGGTCATGGAGTCGGGCAAGCACGCCGTGACGCACTACGAGCTCCTCGAGGCATTCCGCCACGCGAGCCTGCTCGAGATCCACCTCGAGACGGGTCGCACCCACCAGATCCGCGTCCACTTCTCCGCGCTACGCCACCCGTGCGTCGGCGACCTCACCTATGGCGCCGACCCGACGCTGGCCAAGAAGCTCGGCCTCGAACGGCAGTGGCTGCACGCCGTGGGCCTGGGCTTCGAGCACCCGGGCTCGGGGGAGTGGGTCACCTTCGAGAGCCAGTACCCCGCGGACCTCCAGGGCGCGCTCGAGCGACTCTGAGGGGCGCCTGAGGGCGCCGTGGGCCTGTCCCACGGCCCTCATCCGTCACACGATGGCGCGGCGCTCGGAGGTGTCGGCGCGGCGACCTAGGATGGTCCACGATGTCGTCGCCCACCTCTTCCCCAGCCCCGGACCGCAAGGACAACTTCGTCCACCTCCACGTCCACACCGAGTACTCCATGCTCGATGGAGCGGCACGCATCGGGGACCTCTTCACGCGGGCTGCAGAGCTGGGTATGCCGGCGCTCGCCATGACCGACCACGGTTACCTCTACGGCGCGCACGAGTTCTGGCGCAAGGCGCAGGGGACCGGCGTCAAGCCCATCATCGGGCTCGAGGCCTACGTCACCCCAGGCACCCACCGCACCGACAAGACCCGCGTCAAGTGGGGCGACGAGCGCACCCGGCAGGGTGACGACGTCTCCGGCTCCGGTGCCTACACGCACATGACGCTGCTCGCCAAGAACAATGACGGCCTGCGCAACCTGTTCAAGATGGACAGCATGGCCTCGCTCGACCAGGTCTATGCCAAGTGGCCCCGCATCGACCGCGAGCTCCTCGACCAGCACGGCAAGGGCCTCATCGCGACGACCGGCTGCCCGTCGAGCGAGATCCAGACGCGCCTGCGGCTGGGCCAGTACGACCTCGCCAAGCAAGCCGCCAGCGACTACCGGGACCTCTTCGGCGCCGAGAACTACTTCTGCGAGGTCATGGACCACCAGAACGAGATCGAGCGGCGCACCATCAAGGACCTGCTGCGCCTGGCCAAGGAGCTCAACCTCCCGCTGCTCGCCACCAACGACAGCCACTACACCTACCCCGAGGACTCCAAGGCCCACGGCGCCCTGCTGTGCGTGCAGTCCGGCTCGACCCTCATGGACCCCAACCGGTTCAAGTTCGACGGCGACGGCTACTACCTCAAGTCCGCCGCCGAGATGCGTCACACGTGGCGTGAGCTGCCGGAGGCCTGCGACAACACGCTGCTCGTCGCCGACATGTGCGAGGTCTCCTTCACCGAGGGTGAGGGCCGCTACATGCCGCGGTTCGAGTGCCCGCCGGGCGAGAACGAGGCGTCGTGGTTCGTCAAGGAGGTCCAGGCCGGTCTGCGCGAAAGGTTCCCGGACGGCATACCGGAGTATGCGCAGAAGCAGGCTGACTACGAGATCGAGGTCATCTCCTCCAAGGGCTACGCCGGCTACTTCCTCGTCGTCGCCGACTTCATCACCTGGGCCAAGAAGAACGGCATCCGGGTCGGCCCGGGTCGTGGCTCCGGTGCCGGCTCCATGTGCGCCTACGCGATGAAGATCACCGACCTGGACCCGATCCCGCACGGGCTGATCTTCGAACGCTTCCTCAACCCCGAGCGCATGTCGATGCCCGACTTCGACATCGACTTCGACGAACGCCGCCGCGGCGAGGTCATCCGCTACGTCACCGAGAAGTACGGCTCGGAGCGCGTCGCCCAGATCGTCACCTACGGCACCATCAAGGCCAAGCAGGCCGTGAAGGACTCGGCCCGGGTCATGGGCCACCCGTTCAACGTCGGCGACCAGCTCACCAAGGCGATGCCCGCTGACGTCATGGGCAAGGGCGTGCCGCTGTCCGGCATCTACGACCCCGAGCACCCCCGCTACGCCGAGGGCAACGAGTTCCGCGCGCTCGTCGAGACCGAGCCGCACTTCAAGGAGGTCGTCGAGACCGCCAAGGGACTCGAGGGCCTGAAGCGGCAGTGGGGCGTGCACGCGGCCGGCGTCATCATGTCGAGCGAGCCCCTGATCGAGGTCATCCCGATCATGAAGCGCCTCCAGGACGGGCAGGTCCTCACCCAGTTCGACTACCCGACGTGCGAGACGCTCGGGCTGGTCAAGATGGACTTCCTCGGCCTGCGCAACCTCACCATCCTCGACGACGCCCTCGAGAACGTGAAGACCAACCGCGGCGAGGACCTCGACCTCGACGCCCTGTCCAAGGACATGACGGACAAGGCGACCTACGACCTGCTCGCCCGCGGTGACACGCTCGGCGTCTTCCAGCTCGACGGTGGCGGCATGCGCACGCTGCTCAAGCTCATGCAGCCCGACAACTTCGAGGACATCTCCGCCGCCCTCGCGCTCTACCGACCGGGCCCGATGGGCGTCAACGCGCACACCAACTTCGCGCTGCGCAAGAACGGCAAGCAGGAGCTCACGCCGCTCGACCCGCAGCTCAAGGGCAAGCTCCAGCAGGAGATGATCGACGCCCTCCTGCCCATCCTCGGCACGACCTACGGCCTGGTGATCTACCAGGAGCAGGTCATGGAGATCGCCCAGAAGCTCGCCGGCTACACCCTCGGCAACGCCGACCTGCTGCGCCGTGCCATGGGCAAGAAGAAGAAGTCGGTGCTCGACGCCGAGTACGACAACTTCTCCGGCGGCATGAAGAAGAAGGGCTTCAACGAGGCCTCCATCGCGGCGCTCTGGGGCGTCCTCGTCCCCTTCTCGGACTACGCGTTCAACAAGGCGCACACGGCGGCCTACGGGCTCGTCTCGTACTGGACCGCCTACCTCAAGGCCAACTACCCGGCCGAGTACATGGCCGGCCTGCTCACGAGCGTCGGCGACGACAAGGACAAGTCCGCCCTCTACCTCGGCGAGTGCCGGCGCATGGGCATCAAGGTCCTCCCGCCCGACGTCAACGACTCGGTCGCGCGCTTCGCCGCCGTCGGCACCGACATCCGCTTCGGCCTGGCCGCCATCCGCAACGTCGGGCACAACGTCGTCGAGGCGATCATCGGCGCGCGCGAGGAGAAGGGCGCGTTCACCTCGTTCCGCGACTTCCTCTCCAAGTGCCCGGCAGTGGTGTGCAACAAGCGGACGATCGAGTCGCTCATCAAGGGCGGTGCCTTCGACGGGTTGGGCGAGTCGCGCGCCGGCCTGCTCCGGATCCACGAGGAGTACGTCGACGCGTTCGTCTCGATCAAGCGCCAGGAGGCGATCGGCCAGGACTCCCTCTTCGGGTCCTTCGGTGACGACGACGCCGACGGTTCGGGGGGCGATGCGACGATGATGGGACTCACGTCCGTGCCCACCGTCGAGTGGGACAAGTCGACCCTGCTGACCTTCGAGCGGGAGATGCTCGGGCTCTACGTCTCCGATCACCCCCTCTTCGGCGTCGAGCACGTGCTCCAGCAGCACGCCGACACCGCGATCGCGACCCTCAGCGCCGAGGAGGGCAAGCCCGAGGGGTCGATGGTCACCGTCGCCGGCCTCATCACCGGGCTGCAGATCAAGCGCACCAAGAAGGGCGACCTCTGGGCGATCGCCACCGTGGAGGACCTCGAGGGTGCCATCGAGTGCCTCTTCTTCCCGAGCTCCTACCTCACGGTGTCCACGATGCTCCAGCAGGACGTCGTCGCCGTGGTCCGCGGCAAGGTCAACCGCCGCGACGACTCGGTGTCGATCTACGCCCAGGAGCTCACCCTGCCCGAGATCACCGAGGGCCCCCGCGGCCCCGTGGTCGTCACGCTCGACACCATGCGGGCGACGACCGGCCGCATGGAGGAGCTCAAGGGAGTCCTCGCCAACCACCCCGGCACCACCGAGGTGCACCTCAAGCTGACCAAACCCGGGAGGGCCACCTTGATCAGGCTCGACGACGCACTGCGCGTCAACGCCAGCGAGTCCCTCTTCGGTGACCTCAAGGTCCTCTTCGGTCCGAGGTGTCTCACCGGTGGCTGACCTCACCCCGCCCCGGGCGGACACCCGCGAGCACGTGCGCGAGCACCACGGTGACCGGGTCGTCGACCCCTACGAGTGGTTGCGCGACGGCGACGACCCCGAGGTCCGCGCGTACCTGGATGCCGAGAATGAGTATGCCGAGGCCCGGACGGTGGGGCTGCAACCGTTGCGGGACAGCATCTTCGCCGAGATCAAGTCACGGGTCCTCGAGACCGACCTCTCCGTGCCCGTTCGCTCCGGGCCGTGGTGGTACTACTCGCGCACCGTCGAGGGCCAGCAGTACTCCATCCATGCCCGGGTGCCCGTGGACGACCCGGCAGTGCGGCCCGTCGTCGCGCCCGACGAGACACCCCGGGACGAGCAGGTGCTGCTCGACGGCAACCTCGAGGCGGGCGACTCCGAGTTCTTCTCGATCGGGGCCCTCTCGGTGAGCCCCGACCACACCAGACTGGCGTTCGCGACGGACACCAGCGGCGACGAGCGCTTCGACCTCGTGGTGCGCGACCTCACGAGCGGGGAGACGCTCGACGACGGCCTGACGGGCATCGGCTACGGCGTCGAGTTCTCCCACGACGGCGGCACGCTGTTCTACACCCGCGTCGACGAGGCCTGGCGCCCCCACCAGCTGTACCGTCACGTCGTGGGCAGCGACCCTGCCACGGACGTGCTCGTCCACGAGGAGCCCGACGAGCGCTTCTGGATGGGTATCGGCTCGAGCCGCGACGACCGCTGGATCCTGCTCGCCCTGGGCTCCAAGACCACGTCCGAGGTGCGCCTGCTCGACTCGACGAAACCCGAGGCGGACTTCCGGGTCGTGGCGCCCCGGCGCGACGGCGTCGAGTACGACGTCGAGCCGGCAGCCGACCGGTTGCTCATCGTCCACAACACCGACAACCCCAACTCCGACCTCGCGTGGGCGCCGCTCGATGCCACGAGCCACGAGCAGTGGCGTCCCCTCCTCGCAGCCGGCGAGGGCGAGCGCTTCCTGGGCGTCGACGCCTTCGACGACGTCGCGGTGCTGTCGTTGCGGCGTGAGGGGCTGACGTCCCTGTCCCTGCTCCCGGTCGACTCCAGCAGCGAATCCGGGTATGCCGCACCGGTCCCCGTGCCGTTCGACGAGCCGATCTACTCCGTCGGCCTGGGCGACAACCCCGAGCCGGGGCAGTCGGCTCTCCAGGTCGTCTTCGAGTCGTTCGTGACTCCGCGCACCGTCCTCGACCTCGACCTGGCCACGGGAGAGCGCACGCTCCTCAAGCAACAGCCGGTCCTCGGTGACGTCGACCTCTCCGACTACGTGCAACGTCGCGAGTGGGCCACAGCCGCCGACGGAACCCTGGTCCCGATCTCGGTCGTGCACCGGGCCGACCTGGGACCGGACGGGAGCAACCCCGGTCTGCTCACGGCATACGGCGCCTATGAGCACTCCAGCGATCCCTACTTCTCGGTGGCACGCCTGTCGCTGCTCGACCGCGGTGTCGTGCATGCCACGGCGCACGTGCGCGGAGGCGGCGAGATGGGTCGTCACTGGTACGACCAGGGCAAGCTCCTCGCCAAGCCCAACACCTTCAGCGACACGGTGGCCTGTGCGGACCGGCTCGTGGAGCTGGGATGGGTCGCCCCCGACCGGCTGGGCCTTGAGGGCGGCTCGGCCGGCGGACTCCTCGTGGGGGCGGTGGTCAACCTCGCGCCCGACCGCTTCCGGGTGGCCCATGGCGCCGTGCCCTTCGTCGACGCGCTGACGACCATTCTGCGTCCGGACCTGCCGCTCACGGTGGGGGAGTGGGAGGAGTGGGGCAACCCGCTCGAGGACGCCGAGGTCTATGCCGCGATGAAGGCCTACACACCTTACGAGAACGTTGCGGCACAGGACTATCCGGCGATCCTCGCGACGACGAGCCTCAACGACACCCGCGTCTTCTTCACCGAGGCGGCGAAGTGGGTTGCGCGACTGCGGGCGACGGTGACCAACGACGAGGCGACGCGACCGATCCTGCTGCGCACCGAGATGGCGGCGGGCCACGGCGGCCGCAGCGGTCGGTATGCCGCGTGGGAGCAGATCGCGTGGGAGTGGGCCTTCGTCCTCGACCAGCTGGGGGCGACCTCACGCCTCCCGCGTGTGGACGATGACCAGCGGGCAGGCCGTGCGACCCAGGAGCCGGTTCGAGACTGAGCCGAGGTTCAGCCCCGGGAAGCCGCCGGTGCCACGCGAGCCGACGACGACGAGGTCGGCGGTGTCCGCAGCCTGGATGAGGGCTGCGACCGGTGAGCTGCGCACCACCTCGTGGTGGACCTTCACTGCCGGGTGCCTCGCGCTGCTCGCCGCGATCTCCCGGGTCACCTCCTGCTCGAGGTGGCTCTCGTATGCCGGCCAGCTCGAGTCGGTCTGCAGGGTCGGGTCCTCGGGACCCTTGGCCTCCCAGGAGTGCACCACCACGAGCTCGCAGTCCCGGCCGGCGGCGTGGTCGAAGGCGGTGTGCAGCGCGGCCATCGAGGAGGGAGAGCCGTCGACCCCGACGACGACGCGCCGGTGGGTGCCCTCGCTGTGGTCCTCGTGGTTGACGATGACGACCGGGCAGCTGGCGTGCGCGGCGACCTGCTGTGCCACGGCGCCGATCGTCGCGCGACTGAGCAGTCCGTGCCCGATGGCACCGAGGACGACCATGGAGGCGTCGCGTGAGGCGCCGATGAGGGCGCGCGAGGCGAAGCCCGGCGGCAGGGCCGTGGTGACGGGCAGGTTCGAGCTCACGGCGTGTGCCCGGGCGACGGCCGTGGCGAGCATCCGCTTGCCCTCGGCGAGGATCGAGCTCTGGTCGGTGGCGCCGAAACCGAGCATGGGGATGTCCGGGGCGAAGGCGTGCACGATGTGCAGAGGCACCGCGAGCTCGTGGGCGCGCTCGGCGGCCCAGTCGAGGGCTGCCCAGCCGTGTGCCGAGCCGTCGACGCCGACGACGATGCGCTCTGTCCGGGCGGGTGAGGTGGTGCCGCTCATGATGCCTCCCACAGTGGTGGACCTGGCGGCGGGAGACCTCGCGGCCAGGGACCACAGGGCCCCGTCGTCACGGGCTCGATGGGCCCGTCCATCCATCATGGACCTTGCCCGGGGGTGTGTCGCACGGACGCGCGGAGCAGTCGAACGCCGACCGCAGGTTCAGCCAGCGACTAAACCTGATGAAAGTGAAGCAAAAAACTAAAGATCGGTCAGATGAAGGTATGCTCTGGACATGGCCACCACACCAGCCACTCCCGTCGTCCTCATCGGGGACGTCGTCGCCTCCCGCGAGACGACGGACCGTCGAGGCCTTCACCGTGCCCTCGAGGCGGCCCTGACCGACACCAACGGTCGTGTCGGCCACGTCGAACCACTGGAGATCACGGTGGGAGACGAGTTCCAGGGCGTCTATCCCCATCTGGGCGCCGCTCTCGAGGCCGCACTGCGCACGCGGTTGGCACTGCGACCCGCCGCCGAGAGCCGCTACGGTCTGGGCCGTGGCACGACCACCACGCTCGACGCGGCACGAGGGATCAAGGACGGACCTGCGTGGTGGGCCGCCAGGGAAGCCATCATCGACGTGGAGAAGCGCGCCGAACGCGCCGCGCTGGAACACGTGCACACGGCATACCGGATGGCCGAGGGTGAGCCGGACGAGTCCGGCACCGCGCTGGCCGTCGAGGCAGCCCTGCAGTGTCAGGACCACATGGTTGGCTCGCTGTCGGAGCGGTCAGGGCGGCTGCTGAAGGGACTTCTGGACGGTATGACGCAGCGTGAGCTGGCCGCAGCCGAGGGCATCAGCCCGTCCGCGGTGTCACAGCGCGTGCGGGCCGACGGTCTTGCCGTGATCGTGCGCTGCCACGAGCTGCTCAAGGACCTGCCGTGACGTGGCTGGCGGTGTGGCTGCTCGGCGTCGGGGTGAGTGACCTCCTGCGGGCCGTCGACCACCGGCGCGTCCAGCGGCTCGCCGTGCCGGTCGGTGCGCTGACGGTCCTCCTCGCCGGGCTGCTCGGCGGCCTCACCGGGGTGGCCGACATCGTGGCCATGGTCGCGGCACTCGTGCCCCTGACCGGATGGGTGCTCCTGTCCGAGAGGTCGTTGCGCCGGGGCGGTGGCCACGTCGAAGCGCTCCTGCTGCTCGGCGGCACGGCTCTGGCCCTGGTGGTGATGTCAGGACTGGCGTCGCAGCCCGGTGGCCTGCTCGGCGAATGGCTCACGTGGGCCGACCTCCCCTTCGCCGGCCACCTCACCGTGGCCAGGCTGCTGCTCGTGGCCGGCTTCTTCGTCGCCAACCTCGCGACGGGCAACGTCATCGTGCGGCTCGTCCTCGTCAGCGTCGGCGCCCTGCGTCCCTCCGCCACCGCCGTTCATGCGCACGAGACGCAGCCGTCCGAGAAGCTCAAGGGCGGGCGCCTGCTCGGGCCCATGGAGCGCATCTTCATCCTCGGACTCGGCCTCGCGGGACAGATCACCGCCGCGAGCATCGTCATCGCCGCCAAGGGCCTCATCCGCTTCCCCGAGCTGCAGTCGGCCAAGGACGACACGACGAGCGTCAAGGGCGACGGGATCGACGAGGTCACCGAGTACTTCCTGGTCGGCAGCTTCGTCAGCTGGCTGGTCGCCCTGGGGTCCTTGGCACTGACTCGCTGACCGTTCGTGAGGCATGCTGGGCAGCGAGGCCGCGTCGCCCGACGGGCCACGATGGGAGCAGGAGCCATGGGTTTCCTCGACAGGCTGCTCGGTCGTGAGCCGCGCATGCAGGGACACGCAGATGCGCCCGGGTCCGGCGGCGGGTCATGGACGACGCAGGGAAGCCACGGCACGGCCGGGCCCCAGCAGTTCGGGAGTGCGGGCGCGGCTGACCAGGGTGGTGACGACGCTCGCGCGGTGGCCCGTTACCGCTACCTGCTCCGGACCGCTCCTCCCGAGACGCTGGAGCAGGTGCACGCCGAGGCGTTCGCCCGACTGACTCCCGACCAGCGTCACGAGGTGCTCACCACGCTGAGCCACGACGCGCCGCAGGGTGAGACGCCGGCCAGCGCCCAGCCGCAGGACCTGGCCCGAGCCGCGACCCGGGCAGAGATGCGCCAGCCCGGCACGTTGGAGCGCACGTTCGGAGGCCGAGGTTTCGGCGGGGCAGGAGTCGGCATGGGCGGGGCCATGATGGGCTCGATGATGGGTTCCGTGGCCGGTGTCGTGGTCGGGTCCGCCATTGCCGGGGCCCTGTTCAACGACTACGGTTCCTCGCCCGAGGCGGCCGAGGCCGGAGAGACAGGTGCCGACGTCGGCTCTGATGGCGGCCCGGGTGGAGATGCCGGCGGTGACCCCTCAGGAGACACCGGCGGAGAGTCTGGTGGCACGGACTGGGCTGGCGACACCGGTGCTCCGGACGCTGACGCATCGGACTTCGGCGGTGGCGACTTCGGTGGCGGGGACTTCGGTGGTGGCGACTTCGGAGGCTTCTGACCGCGTCCCAGTTCTGGGGCCGGTCCGTCATGGTCTAGATTCCGTGCGTGAGTGCTCAGGCCCCTTCCGCCGTCATCCTGATCCGTGCCGAACGGTTCATGCCCAACCCCGCGACCGCCGCTGACAACGCCTTCCAGCGTGACGTCCCCGCAGGGCAGGACTCCGACGACGTCTCAACCCTCGCCCTGGCCGAGATGGACGCGCTCGCCGACGCGCTGCGCGGTGCCGGTGTGCGGGTCCACGTCTTCGCCGACGAGGACCACACCCGCCCCGACAGCGTGTTCCCCAACAACTGGCTCTCCACCCACGCGGGCGGGTCCGTTGCGGTCTACCCCATGTATGCCTCCAACCGCCGCCACGAGCGACGTGCGGACGTCCTGGAGATGCTCAAGTCCGACTACCGCGTCCAGTCGATCGTGGACTACTCCGGTCTCGAGCCCGACGGCATCTTCCTCGAGGGCACCGGCGCCATGGTCCTCGACCACGTCTCGCGCGTGGCCTACACGGCGCGCAGCCACCGGGCTGACATCGCCGTCCTCGAGCGCTTCTGCACCGACTTCGGCTACGAGCCGATGGCCTTCGACGCGGTGGACTCCGGTGGCGTGCCGGTCTACCACACCAACGTCATCGCCTGCATCGGCACCGACGTGGCACTGATCGCCCTCGACATGATCTCCGACGCGCAGCGACGTGAGCAGGTGCGCGAGCGGCTGTCGGTCACCGGGCGGACCATCGTCGAGCTCACCGAGGAGCAGATCCGGGAGTTCGCCGGCAATGCCGTGGAGCTCTGCGGCCGCACCGCAGAGGGGAAGCGCCGCTACATCATGGCCATGTCGGCGCGTGCCAGGCGCAGCCTGCGCCCGGACCAGGTCGAGACGATCGAGGAGTCCTGCGAGATCGTCGCGGTCGACATCCCGACCATCGAGCTCGCCGGTGGGTCGGTGCGCTGCATGATCGCCGGGGTCCACCTCGATCGCCGCCCCACGGCAGAGGCCGAGCCCACTGCCGCGGTCGAGGCCATCGACGAGAACGCCGAGACCATCGACGGGCAGGACCTCTTCGTCGAGGCCTGACCGTCCTGGGCTCGCGTTCGTTCGAACTGGCCTTGGGGCTCTGACCTGCCAAAACGTCGTGCGCCGGCGTTGGCCGGCGTGGGCCATGACGGGTCGGTAGCGGACGGTCTCGCGGACACATCGGGTCAGAACCCGATGGCTGCCGCCCCCGCTTCGAGTAGGTATTCCAGGGCTGCAGCCGAGAGCCGGCAACCGGGTGAGGGCGCCGCGAACCTGAGGCTGTTGACCGTGGCCGGTCTCAACCGACGCCGACGGACGCAGCGACACTCGACTTCAGGCCCCTTGACCGTTTCTTTGCCATTTCTTTGCCAATTTTTGGCAATCTCCTGACAAGCGCCTGACGTGCATGCACAGTTTTCTTTGCTCGTCCCAGTCGGAACCGAGCCCACGCAGCAGCAAGAGGGGGGTCGGGATGATCCGACGTAGCATCGGAACCAGCGTCGTTGGCTTACTGCTGGTTCTCGCGGGGTTGGCGGCGGCTCCGGCCGCCGAGGCAGTCACCGCCGGGGTGCAGGTCTTCGCACTGGCCCGACCGGACGGGAAGCACGGTCTGCAGTACCTCTCGACTGCAACGAGTGGCGGCACGGTGTCGTACGTTGACGTGACGTTGCCCGCGGGGACCCGGGGTTCCATCACCTCGCCCAACGGCTCGATCCGTACGGTTTCCCCCGGAGTGCTGCGCTGGAAGCCGTCATCCAAGCTCACCGTGGCAGTGGGGTACCGCTTCAACGTCACGATGCGTGGGTTCGTGCTGCCGAGTGGTCTGGGGCCCTGGGGACTGCGGTTCACCGCGAGGTCGACCTCCGGCGTGACCCTCTCGTCGGGGACCGGCTACACCGCGGCTGTCAGTGTGACGGGCACCTCGACCGTGCCCGGCACAACCACGACGTTGAGATACCTCACCAAAGTGACGCGTAGCGGCACCTTGGCATCCGTGCGCTTGTACCTTCCCGCCAGCGCCACTGGGTCCCTGTCGACCGCAAATGGGAGTTTGGTGCGATCCGGCTCCTACGTGACGTGGACTCCGAAAGCGCCACTTGCGGTGTCGGTCGGTACCCAGCTCAGCATTCCGGTCTACAACGTCAAGCTCTCCGTCTACGGCAGTATCAACGTCTTGGCAATGACGGCGCGGAAGGCTGATGGGACGATCCTCGCCAATGGTTCTGGGCGTCTGCCTCTCATCGCTCCTCCTGCCTCGATGGCTCCCGTACCAGTGACACCCATCGACCAGCCTGCCTCGCCGTGCCCCTCAGCGTGGGACTCGATCGCCACGGAGAACGCCAAGCCCGGAACTGGAAGCTGGGTCATCCCGACCTCGATGAACGGCAAGATGTCGGCGTACCTCACACAGGTGTCGGCCACCTGTGGCCAGTCGGTGGACCTCAAGGTCGACTCCGGCGCCGACGTCACCGTCACGGCCTACCGAATGGGGTACTACCAGGGTCTCGGCGCTCGCGAGGTGTGGACCCAGACCCAGGTCGGAACGGTCAAGCAGCCGGCCCCGATTCTTGGGGGCACCAAGGACGGCCACAACCTGTACTCGGTGTCCGCTGCGAACTGGTCCACCACGCTGACCATCCCCATCACACCCGACTGGGCACCGGGCGTGTACCTCATCCGGGTGGACGATGGCACAACCGCGACGTATGCCCCCCTGACGGTTCGCGACGACAGCGGAACCAAGCACGACGTCCTGCTGCAGCAGGCCACGACCACTTGGTCGGCATACAACAACTTCGGCGGTGCGGGCTTCTACAGCACCACAAACCCCTCAGCGCGACTGAGCTTTGACCGGCCATACACCGAGGGACAGGGTTCAGGGCAGTTCCTGACCCTGGAGCAAGGAATGGTCTTCTGGCTCGAGTCCCAAGGCGTCGACGTCACGTACTGGACTGACAACGACATGGACGAGTTCGGTGGACAGATAGCCAGCCGGGCAACCAACCTGATGATGCCCGCGCACGATGAGTACTACTCGACGGGGATGCGCGCCGCACTCAGCCAGACCATCAAGAGCGGCGTCAACGTCGCGAGCATGGGCGCCAACACCGTGTACCGCAAGATCGCATTCACGAGCAGCTCCCGACGCGCCTGGGATGCCGACCGCTGGACGGCGGGAGAGAACTCCACCACGTGGAAGTGGGTGGGTGACGCATACGCGTCCCAGCCGCTCCTGGGCGCCGAGTACCAGTGCCCCCTCAATGGAAGCACGATGACCACCGGGTCCTCCTGGCTCTTCAACGGCGTCACGCCCGGTACGACCCTCCCCGGCTTCATCGCCGGAGAGATCGACTACATGGAGCCCGGTCGTTATCAGCAGCCGGGCATTGCCACTCTCTTCGCTGGTCAGGGCCTGTGCCGCGGCACCCGTGGGACCAAGCCGGTCACCGTCACCGCGTTCACGGCGCCATCGGGGAGCCGCGTCTTCAACGCCTCGGTCTTCTCCTTCAGCTGCTACTTGGTCGGCCGATGCCCCTCCACCTGGACCGTGCCCTCACCCAGTGCTACCTCTCGGACGGCAGTTCAGACGATGATGACCAACGTGCTGACATGGATCAGCCCCAACGACCCCATTGAGCGGACGACGCCCAAGATGCCGGCAGCTCGTGTCATGGCGCCGTCGATGCCTCTCCAGGCCAACCCGTAGGGGAGCTGAAGTCAGAGGCAGCGTCACCAGCGTGACCTCTGAAGGGATGAGTGCCACTTCGAGTGTGGTGGCTCGGCCCGGGTTGGTCCGTCAGTCGATCGCCAGTCCTCGACCGGGTGCTCAGGCTCAGGCGGTGAAGCCCGTATCCCGGATGGGCCGGGCCGGCACTCCGGCGACGACCGTGTTGGCCGGCACGTCCTTGGTGACGACCGCGCCGGCACCCACGATGGCGCCGTCGCCGATCGTCACTCCGGGAACCACCGTGGCATTGGCGCCGAGCCACACCTTGCGTCCGATGACGACCGGTGCCGGAAGCATGTCCGCGCGGCGCTCGGGGTCGATCCCATGGTTCAGCGTCGTCAGGGTGCTGCCGTGCCCGATCAGGGAGCCGTCACCGATGGTGATGCCGCCGGTGTCCTGGAAGCGGCATCCCATGTTGATGAAGACACCCCTGCCGAGGGTGAGGTTCTTGCCGAACTCGCTGTAGAACGGCGGGAAGACCACGACCGACTCGTCCACGACCCTGCCCGTGAGCTCGGACAGGAGCGCCCTTACCTGCTCGGCCGTGCGATAGCCCGCGTTGATCTCGGCAACCGTGCGCAGCGCTTCCTGGGCGGCGCCGTGCATGAACTGGTGAGCCTCCGAACCGCCCTCGATCAACCGGCCCGCGTTGACGTGGTCCAAGAACGCCCGGAGCTCCATGCCGTCGAGAGTAGACAAACTCCCGCCCGCACCGGGTCCAAGCGGGAGTCTGTCTACTCTCGACGGCTATTGGGCACTGCGAGGCGGATCGTGGGACCGCGGCTGGGCGCGCATAGGGTGACGACATGACCCTGCGTGCCATTGAATGGGACCCCGCTGCCGGCCGCGACCGGGCGGGAGCGGTGCGTCTGCTCGACCAGACCCTGCTCCCACTGCGCACTGAGTTCCGCACGGTCGAGCGCACGGATGACCTCGTGGCCGCGATCCGCGAGCTCGCCGTGCGAGGCGCGCCAGCGCTGGGTGTCGCGGGCGCCCTGGGCGTGGTGGTCGCCATGGACGAGGCGGTGCGAGAGAACTGGGACGACACCCACCTTCAGGCCGCGGTGGACCGGGTGCGCCACGCGCGCCCGACGGCGGTCAACCTGGCATGGGGAGTCGACGAGGTGCGGCCGCTCATGGCGTCCGGGCGAGAGGCCGTGCTGAGCGCGGCCCTGCGACTGGCTCGCGAGGACGAGGCCGCGAACCGAGAGCTCTCCCGGCTCGCTGCGGACTGGCTCCTCGAGCGGATCGACCGTCGCCGGCTTCGGGTGCTGACCCACTGCAACGCCGGCATCCTCGCGACCTCCGGCTGGGGGACCGCCCTCGGGGTGATCCGCGAGCTGCATGCCCGCGACCGTGTCGAGCTCGTCTACGCCGACGAGACCAGGCCGTTGCTCCAAGGTGCGCGGTTGACGGCATACGAGCTTGCGAACGACGGCATCCCGCACGTCGTGCAGACCGACTCCGCCGCCGCCTCGACCATCATGCGTAGCCTGGTCGACTTTGCGGTGGTCGGCGCCGACCGGATCGCGGCGAACGGCGACACCGCCAACAAGATCGGGACCCTCGGAGTGGCCCTCGCGTGCCGGGACGCTGGCATTCCCTTCCTCGTGGCCGCCCCGTGGTCCACGGTCGACCTCTCCATGAACGACGGATCGGGGATCGAGATCGAGGAGAGGGATGGCAACGAGGTGACCCAATGGGCGGGCGCTCGCGTGGTCCCCGAGGGGACGCAGGGTTTCAACCCAGCCTTCGACGTCACCCCGGCGCGCCTTGTCGATGCGGTGAGTACCGAGCGTGGGGTGGCCGAGCCGCGCTCGGGAAGCGACCTCGCGGCGTTGGCGGGAAACATCGTCGCGGCAAGGGTTGAGTGACGACCCGCCTCCAGGAAGATGAGGAGGCGGTAGGCGTGAGGGCTCAGACGGTGACGATGGTGTCCTTGAACTCCGCGGGGAAGGTGGCCGTGGTGTTGCCCGCGACGAGCAGGCGATAGGTCATCGTGGCCGCTTCCTCGAGGTTGAGGGCGCGGCGCATGGCCATGGACACAGAGTCGCCGAGCGTGGAACACCCGTGGTGGGCCAGGACCACGGCGTCGTGGTCGAGGGCGGCCTGCGCGGCGGCCTCGGCAATGGCGTCCGACCCTGACGGCAGGAAGGGCACCCGAGCCGCGCTGCCGAGGTAGTACTGGTGGTCCAAGGTCGTGAAGCGGATGGGCGCGCCGAGCATGTCGACCAGCAGGACGTGTTGGGGGTGCAGGTGCACGATCGCCGACACGTCAGGGCGAGCGGCGTAGGTGCGCTGGTGAAGCTTCCACTCCACCGACGCGCGCTCGGCACCGTCGACCCACTCCCCGGCCAGGGTCATCACAGCGAAGTCGTCGGGCACGAGTCGATTGAGCCAGGTGCCGGTGCCCGTGATCAGGAAGCGGTCCGTTCCCGGCAGCCGGGCCGAGAGGTTGCCACCGCTGGCCTGGACCAGACCGCGTGAGACCACGTGGGCGCCGGCCTCGATGAGCTCGCCAGTGAGGGTCTCGATGTGGGTCTCGGTGTGGGTCGTCGCCATGCCGCCATTGTGGTCCATCGTCACGGCGTCCAGACCGTGCCCACGCACAGGAGTCCGCCCGTGCTGCCGTCGGATCGGTGCTGGCGGCACGGGCGGACTCTCTGCGGACTCAAACGACCCGTAGCTCTCGGACCTGCGGGTTTGCTCAGATGTCGAACTCGTATCTTCGACATCTGGCACCTCGGGCTGCGGCAGGTGCCTCCTTCGTCGGCCCCTACCTCCGCCCTCGCTGCTCAGATGTCGAAGTACATCTCGAACTCGTGCGGGTGCGGTCGGAAGCGGATCGGGTCGACCTCGTTCTTGCGCTTCCACTCGATCCAGGTGTCGATGAGGTCCTGGGTGAAGACATCGCCCTCGAGGAGGAACTCGTGGTCGGCCTCGAGCGCGTCGAGGACGGCCGGCAGCGAGCCAGGAACCTGCTCGATGGCGTCGTGCTCCTCCGGCGGCAGCTCGTAGAGGTCCTTGTCGACCGGCTCCGGGGGCTCGATGCGGTTCTTGATGCCGTCGAGGCCCGCCATGAGCTGCGCGGCGAACGCGAGGTAGGGGTTGCCCGAAGGGTCCGGGATGCGGAACTCGATCCGCTTGGCCTTGGGGGAGTCGCCCGCGATCGGGATGCGCACGCACGCGGAGCGGTTGCGCGCCGAGTAGACGAGGTTGACCGGCGCCTCGTAGCCCGGGACGAGGCGGTGGTAGGAGTTCACCGTCGGGTTCGTGAAGGCGAGCACCGCCGGGGCGTGCTTGAGCAGCCCACCGATGTACCAGCGCGCGAGGTCGGACAGGCCGCCGTAGCCGCGCTCGTCGTAGAACAGCGGCTCCCCGTCCTTCCACAGCGACTGGTGGGTGTGCATGCCCGAGCCGTTGTCACCGAAGATCGGCTTCGGCATGAACGTCGCAGTCTTGCCGTAGGACCAGCACGTGTTCTTGACGACGTACTTGAACTTCATCATGTCGTCGCCCGAGTGCAGCAGCGTGTTGAAGCGGTAGTTGATCTCGTGCTGCGCGCCCGAGCCGACCTCGTGGTGGCTGCGCTCGACGTTGAGCCCGACCTCGGCCAGCTTGAGGCAGATGTTGTCGCGCAGGTCGGCGAAGTGGTCCACGGGCGGCACGGGGAAGTAGCCACCCTTGGTGCGCGGCTTGTAGCCGAGGTTGCCGCCCTCCTCCACCCGGCCGGTGTTCCAGGCGCCGGCGATCGAGTCGAGGTAGTAGTAGCTCGCGTTCGCCTTGGTCTCGAAGCGCACGTCGTCGAAGACGTAGAACTCTGCCTCGGCACCGAAGTACGCCGTGTCCGCGATGCCGGTCGAGGCGAGGTAGGCCTCGGCCTTCGCGGCGATGTTGCGCGGGTCGCGGCTGTAGGGCTCATCCGTGAACGGGTCGACGATCGAGAAGTTCATGATGAGCGTCTTGTGCTCACGGAACGGGTCGAGGTAGGCCGACTTCACATCCGGGATGAGCTTCATGTCGGACTCGTGGATGGCCTGGAAGCCGCGGATCGACGAACCGTCGAAGGCCTGGCCGACCGTGAAGAAGTCCTGGTCCACCGACTGGGCGGGCACGTTGAAGTGCTGCATCACACCGGGCAGGTCGCAGAAGCGAATGTCGACGAACTTGACGTCCTCGTCCTTGATGAACGACAGGACCTCGTCAGCAGAGCTGAACAAGTGGAGCCTCCTAGGCAAAGGGGAAAGGGCAGCGACGCCCGGGCACGACCGCAAACCTAGATGCGGGGGGTTTCTCGACCATGACCCGAATGTTTCACCGGTGTTACACCCTGCCAGAGGTCGCACGCACCCGTCGGGAGCGTCCGCAGTGAGAGCGCATACAGTCCTGCACGTGAGCACGGAACAGACGTCGGAGTATGCCGGCCAGCAGCTGGGCATGCCGGCTTCCGGTCCCGGGTCGATGGCTCCACTGTGGCGTCGCGCCGTCGGTCTCCTCGTCGACTGGATCATCGCGCAGCTCATCTCGACCTACGGGTTCGGTGCCGACATGGGGGCGGGGGGAGCGCAGTCCTTCGTGCCGCTCGCCGTCCTTGCCGCGATCAACCTTCTGAGCATCACCGCCTTCGCGGCGACGCCCGGTCAGGCGCTCCTGCGGATGCAGGTCCTCCAGGTGCGCGCGGGCTCGTTCCCACTGCAGGTGCTCATCCGCACCGCTCTACTGTGCCTGTTCATCCCCGCCGTCCTCAGCGACCGGCACGGACGCGGCTTCCACGACGCGGCAGCCGGCACCGTCATCGTGCGCCGCTGACCGCACCGCCTCACAGGGCGCGCGACCCGGTCACGGCCGTGAAGCCGCCCAGGCCGATGTAGGTCAGGCCGATCGCGACCTTGCCCCTGGCCGAGCGAGTGCCGCGGCGCCGCGCCAGCCGGGACCAGATCGTCCCGGCCAGAGCGCCATAGCTCGCGTCGAAGATGAGCCCGATCGTGACGAAGACCGCGCCCAGGACGAGGATCTGCCCGGTCATCGAGCCGCGGGCGGGGTCGAGGAACTGCGGGAAGAACGCGAGGAAGAACAGGGCCACCTTGGGGTTGGCGATGCCCACGACGTAGCCCTGGCGCCAGCTCGTCCAGTCACTCGTGGGAGCCGAGACGGCCGGTGCGACGACCGTGGTGGAGGCTCCGCGAGTGCGCAGTACCCCGATGCCGAGCCAGATGAGGTAGGCGGCACCGACGTACCTCACGACCGACAGGGCCAACGCCGAGGTGGCGAGGACGGCGGTGAGCCCCAGCGCCGTAGCCACGACAAACGTCGCCGTCGCCGTCTCGACTCCGAGGGCCGACATCACCCCGACTCGGCGGCCGCCAGCAGCGCCACGAGCGACCAGGAAGAGCATCGCGGGCCCGGGGAAAAGTATCAGCAGCAACGACGCCAAGGCGAAGGTGGCAAGGGTGGGAGCGGACGGCATACGCCGCACGTTAGACCCGACCACGCACGGGCAGCGAGCGGATTCCGCGCGGTGGCTTACTTGCCCTTCATCGCCTTGCGGTCGACGCGGGCGCGGGTGGGGTCCATGCCGGCGGGGACGCCGGTGCGCAGGCCGCCGAGGGACTTGAGGCGCTTGTTGACGACCGACGCCTCCTCCTTGGTGAGGACCGGGCGCATGCGGGTCAGCTTGGAGCTGATCTTGCTGACCTTGACCTCGTCGTCACCGTTGCCGACGACCCAGAGGTGGACGGGGACGCCGGGGGCGACCCGGGTGACCTTTTTCTCCTCGGCCTTGAGGAGCTTGAGGACGCGCTGCTTGGGGCCCTCGCCGATGAGCACGATGCCGGGGCGGCCGAGGGCACGGAACACCATGGCCGCACCACTGAGCTCGCTCGCCCTGGACGCGCGGTTGGCGTCGATGGCGACCGGCTCGGTGGTGGCGTACCAGCCACGCTTGCCCACGCTCTGCAGCGCGGCGCCGGCGGCGCCGGCCTGTCCCTCGAGGGCGCCGTACATGGCCTTGTTGCCACGCCGGTTCATGACGAAGACGGCCGCGAGTAGGGCCGACGGGATGGCGATGATGATGAGGTACCAGCGCCACAGGCCGCCGAACAGGAAACCGATGCCCACGATGACCGCGAACGTCACGAGGGCGGCGAGCAGCATCGCCCAGCCGATCTTGGCGTCGAGCTGCTTGATGGCGGAGTAGGCCTGGCGGATCTCGGCGATCCGGCCGGGCTTCTTCTCTTCGGTGGTCTCTTTGGCCACGAGGTGCGTGCTCCTGCGTCGGTGGATGGCACGCGGGAGGCGCGCCGGTGCTAGAGGGTCAGGATACGGCCCGGGCGGTGGCCTCGGAACGCGCCACCAACGACGCGGCCTCCTGGCGGGCGGGGTCGCTGGCGGCCTGGGCCAGGTGCGACAGGTGCTCGGGGATCGGCCGGCCCCACTTGGTCATGGCCGTGGCCCACAGGCGACCCGCGCGGTAGGACGAGCGCACGAGCGGACCCGCCATGACGCCCTTGAAGCCCATGTCCTCGGCAACCGTGCTCCAGTGCACGAACTCCTCGGGCTTGACCCAGCGGTCGATCGGGTGGTGCAGCTTGGAGGGGCGGAGGTACTGGGTGATCGTGAGGATGTCGCAGCCCGCATCGTGGAGGTCGGCGATCGCCTGCTCCACCTCGTGGTCCTCCTCGCCCATGCCCAGGATGAGGTTGGACTTCGTGACCAGCTCGGCCTCGCGCGCCATCGAGAGGACCTTGAGCGACTTCTCGTAGGTGAAGGCGGGGCGGATCTGGCGGAAGATGCGCGGCACCGTCTCGAGGTTGTGGGCGAAGACCTCTGGACGGGCGTCGAAGACCTGGCTCACGAGCTCGGGCTTGGCGCCGAAGTCCGGAGGCAGGATCTCGACGCCGGTGTTGGGGTTGAGCGCGTGGATCTGGCGGATCGTCTCGGCATAGAGGCCGGCGGCTCCGTCGGGCTGGTCGTCGCGGGCGACGCCGGTGACGGTCGAGTAGCGCAGGCCCATCGACCGGACCGACTCGGCGACGCGTCGCGGCTCGTCGAGGTCGAGGCTCGTCGGGCGTCCGGTGGCGATGTCGCAGAAGTCGCAGCGGCGGGTGCAGACGTCACCGCCGATGAGGAAGGTCGCCTCCTTGTCCTCCCAGCACTCGAAGATGTTGGGACAGCTGGCCTCCTGGCAGACGGTGTGGAGGCCTTCCTTCTTCACCATCGAGTGCAGCTGGGTGTACTCGGGGCCCATCTTGGCCGTGGTCCGGATCCACTCGGGCTTGCGCTCGATGGGGGTCTCGGAGTTGCGGGCTTCGACGCGCAGGAGACGGCGTCCTTCGGGTGCGGCAGTCACACTCGCCAGCCTACGCCGGGGCGTGTCCAACCCCACATTCGCCCTCGGCGTGCAGGGAAGCCCACCGGCCGACGACACGCTTGCCCCAGAGGTGGCGTGACTCGTGCTCAGCACAGGCGGCCCGGGGGCCCAGCGTGTCGTTCGCCGGTCAAGGAACCGCTCGGCACCCGCCGGCGTCAGAGGGGCATGAGAAGAGTTCTGCTGCTGGCAGCGATCGGGCTCCTGACGTCCTGTGGCTCGACGTCGGTGGGCGAGAATCCCACGCTGGCGCCCTTGGCGACGCCACCGAGCTCGGCGTCAGATGACGTCTCGTGCGGTGATGTCGTCCTGGACCAGGGGGAACAGCTGACCGTGGCCGCCGCTGCAGAGCTGGCCTGCCTCGACCGTGCTCTGGAGGAGAGCCGCAGGGCCGCGCTCACGGTCACCACCCCCACGGCCGAGGGCGACCCGATCGTCACCTCATGGCAGCTGACCTACGACGGCACCCTCACCGCGGACATCGACTCCAGCAAGGACCGGTTCGGAAGCGAGGAGCACTCGCACGTCTCCTGCGGGACGGTCACGGAGCTGCCCGACCTGACGACGTGCGGACGCCAGCAGTGACGAACGGACGGCATACGCCCACGACCACCGTTCGGTACCTCTGCGACGGGTCGGGCCCTGCGGGCAACCCGACTCGTCACGCACGCCCCGACAGAAGGTCGTGAGCTCAGCCGAGGACGTCGGTGAGGTGCTTCTCGGCGTAGGGGAGGACGTCCTGCACCGTGACGGTGCGCCCGGCCTCGCGACTGATCGACGAGACGCCGGCGTCCTCGATGCCGCACGCCACGATGTTGTCGGCCCATGACAGGTCGGCGTCGCAGTTGAGGGCGAAGCCGTGCATCGTGACGCGCTTGCTCACGCGCACGCCGATCGCACCGAGCTTGCGGTCGGGACCACGCTCGTCGGCGAGCACCCACACGCCACTGCGGCCCTCGACGCGCACCGTCTCGACGCCGAACTCACGCGTCATCCGCATCATGGCGTCCTCGAGGCGGCGCACGTGCGCCACGACGTCGATCGGCACCCCCTTGAGCGCCACGATCGGGTAGCCGACGAGCTGGCCGGGACCGTGCCACGTGATGAGGCCGCCGCGGTCGACGTCGACGACCGGCGTCCCATCGAAGGGCCGTTGCTCGGGCTGGGTGCGCTTGCCCGCGGTGTAGACGGCCGAGTGCTCCAGCAGCAGCGTCGTGTCGGGCTCGCGACCCTCCGCCACGGCGGCGTGGACCTCGCGCTGGCGCTGCCATCCGTCCTCGTAGTCGACGAAGTCCGGGGCGAAACCCAAGTGCACGAAATGCATGACACCACCGTATGCCGTGGGCTCACCCTTGCCTTGCGCGGTCCGGTACCCGCGCTCGGGCACTTAGGGTGAGCCGATGAAGCCACGCAGCACCGCACGGCGGATGGGCCGTCCGAGGGCCGTGCTGCTGGGCGCCCTGGCGGTCCTGCTGTGCTGGCTGGCTGTCGGCGCCGTGGGAGGACCTGCCATCGGGCGCCTGTCCGAGGTGCAGAAGAACGACAACGCGTCGTTCCTGCCTCCTGACGCGGAGTCCACGGCAGTGCTCAACGCCGTGAGCCGGTTCAGCGACGAGGACGAGATCCCGCTCATCGTCGTGGCCGAGCAGAAGGACGGCTCCGAGCTCGATGCCAAGGACGGGCTGGCCCTCACCCGGCTCGCGGCCGACCTGCCCTCCCTGCCCCTGCCCGGGACTGATCGCACGCTGGGCGACTACGTGGTCGAGGGCAGCCGTCTGGCCCCCGTCCCCAGTGAGGACCGGCGCGCCGCCCTCATCGTCATCCCGCTCAAGGAGACCGCCGCCTCGGAGGTCGTCAACGGCGAGGCACCCATCGTCGTCGCTGCCGAGGGGGTACGGGTCAAGGCGCGCCTCGCGGTCGCGGGCACCGGGATGACGACGCATGCGGGAGGCCCGGGTGGGCTCGTCGCCGACTTCTCGGCCGCGTTCGCCGGTATCGACGGTGTCCTGCTCCTCGTCGCGCTCGCCGTCGTCCTCGTCATCCTGCTCGTGGTCTATCGCAGCCCGATCCTGCCGATCGCCGTGCTGCTCAGTGCCGTCTTCGGGCTCAGCCTGGCCGCGCTCGTCATCCGACCGCTCGCCGAAAGCGGCACGATCGAGCTGTCCGGGCAGTCGCAGGGGATCATGTTCATCCTCGTGGTTGGTGCCGCCACCGACTACGCACTCCTGCTCGTGAGCCGCTTCCGCGAGGAGCTGCACGGCGAGTCGAACACCTGGGTGGCCCTCAGGCGGGCGTGGCGTGGTGCCGTCGAGCCGATCGCAGCGTCGGGCGCGACCGTCATCCTGGGCCTGCTGTGCCTCTTGCTGGCCTCCCTGCGCAACACCGCCGGGCTCGGGCCGGTGGGTGCGGTGGGGATTGCCGGTGCCCTGTTGGCGGCCCTGACGTTCCTCCCCGCGGTACTGCTCGTCTTCGGACGGAAGGCCTTCTGGCCCTTCGCTCCTCGCGTCGATGACGTGCACGCCGAGGACGTCGTGGGCAGCAGGTCACTCTGGGGCAGGGTCGCCGGGCTCGTCGGGCGGCACCCCCGTCGCACGTGGGTCATCACCCTCGTCGCGCTGCTGGCCGCCGCGAGCTTCGCTCCGTCGTTCCGGGCGGACGGCGTGAGCATCAAGGACACCTTCCTCGCCCCGACCGACTCCGTGCAGGCGCAGGACGCCATCGAGCGTCACTTCGCCGCCGGGGCGGGAAACCCGATCCAGGTCATCGTCCCCGCCGACCGGGCCGAGGCGGTGCGTGACGCACTCGCCGCCGACCGCGGCATCGAGGATGCCTACATCGGCCTCAGCCCTGCGGTCCCGGGACAGGACGCACCACCACCGGCACCGGTCGACGGCCTCCAGCTGGTGCAGGGCACGGCCAAGGGGTCGGCCGACAGCCCGGCAGCGGAGGAAACGGTCCGCCGCCTGCGCACCTCCCTCGACACCGTCAGCTCCGATGCGCTCGTCGGTGGACAGGCAGCGATCAACCTCGACGTCCTCGATGCCAGTGGTCGGGACCTGCGCGTCATCGTCCCGGCGATCCTGCTCGTGATCTTCCTCGTGCTCTGCTTGCTCCTGCGGTCCGTGCTGGCCCCGCTGCTCCTCGTCGTCGCCAACGTGGTCTCGTTCGCGGCGACGATCGGGGTGGCCTCGCTCGTGTTCGAGCATGTGCTGGGCTTCGGCGGCAGTGACCCGGCGATCCCGCTCTACGGGTTCGTCTTCCTCGTGGCCCTCGGGATCGACTACTCGATCTTCCTCATGACCCGGGTGCGCGAGGAGTCGGTGCACCGAGGCACCCGCCCCGGAGTGCTGGTCGGTCTGGCGGTGACCGGCGGAGTGATCACGAGCGCCGGGATCGTCCTTGCCGCAACGTTTTCCGCGCTGACCGTGCTGCCGCTGGTCTTCCTCGTACAGATCGCGTTCATCGTCGGGTTCGGAGTCATCCTCGACACGTTCGTCGTGCGCAGCCTGCTCGTGCCGTCTCTGGTCCACGACATCGGGCGCCGCGTGTGGTGGCCCGCACGACTGGCCGGGGACCGCGGCCGACACGCGGAGAACCCGGGTCAGGGAGCCGCAGCCGAGCACTAGGGTTCTCGGCATGACCAGAGTCGGACTCGCGGGATACGCATCAGCCGGACGGGGCATCCACGCCCCCATCATCGCCGAGGCGGGGCTCGAGATCGCGGCGGTGGCGACCTCGAACCCGGAACGCCGGGCCGAGGTTGCCTCGGACTTCCCCGACGCACTGGTGGTGGACGACCTCGACGCACTCCTGGCAGTCGATGGGCTCGACGTCGTCGTTCTCGCGACACCGACCGGCGACCACCTCGAGCATGCACTCAAGGTCATCGAGGCCGGCGTCGCGTGCGTGGTCGACAAGCCGCTCGCGGTCAACGCCGACGACTGCCTGACCGTGGTCGACGCGGCCGAGCGGGCCGGGGTGCCCCTCACCGTCTTCCAGAACCGGCGCTACGACCCGGCATTCACAACCTTGGCCACCGTCGTCGCCGATCGCCTTGCGGGAGAGGTCTTCCGCTGCGAGCAGCGCTGGGAGCGGTGGCGCCCGGTGCCCAAGGACCGCTGGCGCGAGAACGCCGCTCCCTCGGACGGTGGGGGCATCATGCTCGACCTGCACGCGCACCTCGTCGACTCGGCCGTGCAGCTGTTCGGGCCGATCCTCACCGTGTTCGCGACCGTCGAGTCGCACACGACTGCGGCAGAGGACGATGCGTTCTTCGTATGCCGTCACGAGTCGGGCGTGGTCAGTCACCTCGGTGCCCTCTCGGTCTCGGGAGCTCCCGGACCGCGGGTCCGTCTCCTGGGACGGGAGGCCGCCTACATCCAGAACGAGTTCGAAGGGGAGCCCAACGTCTTCGCGGACTGGGCCGATGCCGACGCGGAGCACTGCGGCTGGCTCTACCGGTCGGAGGAGCGCGAGCCCGTGCCCACGACGGCCTCCACCCAGGCCGACTTCTACCGTGCCGTCGGTGCGGCGCTGTCGGCACCTGACCCGCAGGCCGCGATGCCGGTCGACCCGCGCGATGCCATCCACACCCTTGCCGTCATCGACGCGGCCCGCGTCAGCGCCGAGGGTGAGCGGGTCGTCGAGGTGATGACACCCGGCGTGCGCCCGGGTCACACCGACGATGAGTCCTGAGATGGGCAACGACCACAAGGCGATTCTGCAACGCTACCTGGGACGGGCACGCGAGGCCGTGCTCTGGAAGCTCGAGGGACTGTCCGAGCACGACGTCCGTCGTCCCCTGACACCGACGGGCACGAACCTCCTCGGCATCGTCAAGCACCTCGCCGGAGTCGAGGCGGGCTACTTCGGTGACTGCATCGGCCGCCCGGTACCGGACCTGCCGGCGTGGTACGCCGACATGATGGCCGACACCATCGAGGACAACGCCGACATGTGGGCCACGGCCGAGGAGTCTCGTGAGTCGATCGTCGACCTCTATCGTCACGTTGCCGCTCACGCGGACGCGGCGATCGAGGAACTCGACCTCGACGACACGGGCACGGTCGAGTGGTGGGGCGATGCCGGCACAGCCGTCTCGATGCAGTGGCTCATCGTCCACATGATCGCCGAGACCAACAGGCACGCCGGTCACATGGACATCGTCCGCGAGCTCATCGATGGTGCTGCCGGTCTGCGCGAGGGTGTTTCGAACCTGCCCGAAGGTGGAGTGGACTACTGGGAGACCCACCGAAATCGGTTGCAGAACACCGCAGACGGCTTCCGCTGAGACGAGCGCCGGGCGCAGCGAACTGCGTCAGGGGTTGGTGAGACGGCGTGGCTCGATGCGCTCCTCGACGGCGGCGTCACCATCCCGCGTGACGATGTAGGCACCTTTGCCATCGCGCTCCGAGACCGCTTCGACGAGCTCGGTCCCGTGATAGACGAGCCCGACCCCGTCGTCGGTGCAGTGCGTCACGGGAAGGGTGCTTCTGGCGACGAGCTCGTGGACGAGAGGTCGGCGGCGTGCCTCCGAGTCGTAGTGCACGCCGTTGCCGTAGGGGAGGAGGGCGAGCCCGTTGGTGACCGCTCGCAGCTCCGGACCGAAGGAGTCGGTGGTCCCGCCGATGTACCAACAGATCGATCCCGCGGAGACACCCGACAGGACGACTCCGGCCTCCCACGCCGCGCGCATTGCAGGACCGAGGTCGTGGACGGCCCAGACGGCCAGCAGGTTGGCGACCGACCCGCCGTTGACCCAGATGACGTCCTGGTCGAGGAGCAGCCCGGGCACGTCGTCGTGGTTCGGCATCGGGAAGAGGTCCAAGGTCGTGACCTCGAAACCGGCCACACGCCCAGCCTGCTGCAGGTGGTCGTTGAGGTAGCGCTGGTCGCCCATCGCCGTACCGACCACGGTGACCCTGGGCCGGCGTCCCGTGACGCCGGACAGCTCGACGGCGTGGTGCACGAGGGCGTCGAACTCGAACTGGGTGCGGCTCGCGGGGCGGTAGCCACCGGAGGTGGCAAGGATCGTGGGCTGGTCGGCAGGCATGGTGCCGACCCTAGCGGGACCATCGGAACCTCCCGTGACGACGGGGCGTTGAACGAGCCGGTGCCGAGAGGAGGGAGAGCGCATGTCGTTCGAGGAGCAGGTCGACCGTCTGGTCGAGCTGGGCTATCCGGCGCTGGCAGGCCTGAGCGAGAACGCTTTTCGCCGTGAGCTCGCCCCCCTGAGGGAGCCAGCCCACCGACTCGACGAGGTGCCGCCGAGCGAGGAACCGGGGCGGACGGCATACACGGTGGTGGTCACGCGCCAGCTCGTCGACCCGACGACGACCGTCCCGCTCCTGCGCCTCGTCGGTGGGCGCAAGCCCGGGGTCGTCGACCGCAACCACGCGCCGGGAGACCTCGCGACCTACGACCCGCTGCCCGAGCTCGAGGTGCCAATGGCCCCCGCCTACCTGCTCGTCGACATCGACCGCGGTGAGGAGTTCTGCGGCGTGCGGCCGGAGGACGCCCTGCCCGTCATCCGCGGGCGCGGGCGGACCCCGCTCACGATCGACGAGGGCATCGCCGTCGTGACCCAGGCCCCGCAGCTGCTCGAGAAGAACAGGTGCTTCATGCTCTCCGGCTCGCGACGAGCCGACCGCAGGGTCCCCGCGCTGTGGATCAGCGAGCGCGCGCCGAAGCTCGGCTGGTGCTGGGACGGCAACCCGCACACCTGGCTGGGAGTCGCGTCGGCGGGGGAGCGCATCGCCTGAGGCTGTGGAAAACCCCGCGGCGGGTGTCGTCATCTCGGCCAGCATGGGCTGATGCAGAACCCCGACAGGGCACCCGAGAGCCGGTATGCCGGACGCCACCGGATCGTGGACCACCGCGCTCCCAGCGTGCCCGGCTACGACGTCGTCGAGCCGATCGGGCAGGGCGGGTCCGGTTCCGTGTGGTCGGCGACCAGCAGTGCGGGCGAGAGCGTGGCGATCAAGGTCGTGCCGGCGTTCGACGCCCAGGACGCGCTGGTCGAGCTTGCCGTGCTGGGACGGCTGCACGAACCGCACCTGGTGAGGCTGCACGAGGCGACGGCGCTGCCCAGCGGTGACGTGGCTCTTGTGCTCGACCACCTGGCGGGGGGAACGCTCGGCGCTGCCGTGCGCGCTCGCGGGCATCTCGCGCCGGGCGAGGTGGTCTCGGTCCTCAGCCCGATCGCCTCGGCCGTGGGACGGCTGCACGGCGTCGGCGTGGTCCACGGTGACCTGTCCCCGGACAACGTGCTGCTCGACCTGGACGGCCAGCCATTCCTTGCCGACCTCGGGGTGGCCCGCATCGTGGGGGAGCAACCCGGCGAGCCGCGGGGTACCGAGGGTTTCGTCGCACCGGAGGTCCTCCTGGGTGCGATCCCCACCACGGCGTCCGACGTCCATGCCCTCGGTGCGCTGGCGTGGTTCTGCCTCACCGGTGAGGCACCTGGGCCCGCCGTGCTCCGGGGGCGGCTGGGGGACCGTGTGCCCGGCCTGGGCGATGAGCTCGTCGCAGCTGTCGAGGGTGCGCTGCGTTCTCGGCCGGAGGATCGTCCCGGCGCGGACGCACTCGCGGTGGCGATCTTCGAGAGCGCCCCAGCGCAGCCGCTCGTGCTCGTGCGTGGCGAGGACGACGTCAGCCTCCTCACCCGCCGCATCCGTGCCTGCGCGAGGGCGGAGTCCGCTGTCGGTGCGCGTGGGGGTGTGGGCGAGAAAGGGGCGGCCCGGCGCACGTTGCTGGGTGCACGGCTGCGGCGACGGGCCGTCGAGGACCGATGGAGTGCGCGCGTCGGGTCGTTGCTTCGCCGAACCGGCGGTGCGTTGCGTGGGCTCGTGCCCTGGTTGGCGGTGGTCGCAGTGGTGTCGGCGCTGACGCTGGGCATCGTCTCGTGGACCGCGGGTCGCCAGGACGCAGTGGCGTCCTCGTCCGGCCCGCAGGGTGCCGGTCCAGACAGTGGTCATGAGCGGGCCCCGGCCGCCGACCTCGCCCCCACCGACCCCCGTTGCGTGCCGGATGCACCCGATCGGGACCCCGTCGGCCTGGTGCAGGCCTTGGCCGATGCCCGCGCGCTCGCGTGGTCCACCGGCGTGGCCGCTCGCCTCGTCGAGGTCGACGCGCCTCGTTCCCCGGCGATGACCCGCGACACCGAGGTGCTCGCGGGAGTGCAGCGGGCACACCAGCGCTACGCCGGGCTCACCTTCGTGGTGCGTGACGCCACCGTCGTGGGCGCGAGCGACGGGGTGACCACGATCCGCGCGGCGATCGACACGGGCGCGCACGTGGTGAGGGGACCGGGCGGAGACCAGCCCCGCGGGGCGGTCCCGGGCGACGCGGTGCTTCTCGACCTCATGCGGACCGACTCGGGCTGGCGGGTCCACGACGTGCGGTCACCCTGAGCGTGGCCTCGCTGGAGGCGAGGGAGGGCCACTCGGCCCGGGACTGCGCCGGGGGTCAGCGCTGGCGTGAGAGGAGCCAGCTCACGGCGTCCTCGAGCGTCGACTGGTTGAAGTCGAAGCCGCTGTCCAGAAGCCGTTGGGGGATGGCTCGCTGGCTGGACACGATGTTGTCCCCCATCTCGCCCACGATGGCGCGCAGCGCGAGCTTGGGCGCCGGCAGCAGGGTCGGCCGGTGGAGCTGGCGCCCCATCTCGGCGACGACCTCGCGCTGGGGCGCGGGTTCGGGGCCGGTGAGGTTGACCGGGCCCTGCAGCACGTTGTCGAGCACGTGCTGGACGGCGCGCACGTGGTCCTCGAGCGTGATCCAGGCCCAGTACTGCCGACCGTTGCCGAGAGGTCCGCCGAGCCCGAGCCTGGTCAGCAGGAGCAACGCCTTGATCGCGTCACCCTGCGGGTCCAGCACGATGCCGGTGCGCAACAGCGAGACGGGCGCGCCCGACTGCGCGGCGGGCTCGGTCGCACCCTCCCAGGCGTGGACGACGTCGACGAGGAAACCGGAGCCGGCGCTGCTCTCCTCCGTGAGCACCTCGTCGCCCCGGTCACCGTAGTAGCCCACCGCGGACCCGTTGAGGAGGTGGATCGGCCGTCCGGTCGCGGCAATCGCCGTGGCCAGTGCCGTGGTGCCATCGGTACGGGAACGGACCACCTCGGCCTTGAAGGCCGGGGTGAAGCGATGGGCGCCCAAGCTGGCCCCGGCAACGTTGATGACGGCGTCGACACCGTCGAGCACCTCGGGCGCGAGGTGCCGTGTCGACGGGTCCCACTGCACCTCCGAGGAGTGCTCGGGCGGGCGACGCACGAGGCGGATCACCTCGTCACCGCGCTCCCGCAGGGAACGGCACAGCGCACCACCGATCAAACCGGACGAGCCGGCGACGGCGATGCGCTGTGACATGGAGCTCAGGGCCTCAGAGACCCAAGTCTGCCTCGAAGGCGCCTTCCTCCAGGCGCTCCTTGACCGTGCCGAGGAAGCGAGCGGCGTCGGCGCCGTCCACGATCCGGTGGTCGTAGGACAGTGCGAGGTAGACCATCGAACGGATCGCGATCGTCTCGCCGCCGTCGGAGTCCTTGACGACGACCGGTCGCTTCACGACCGCACCGGTGCCGAGGATGGCCACCTGCGGCTGGTTGATGATCGGCGTGTCGAACAGGGCGCCGCGCGAACCCGTGTTGGTGATGGTGAACGTGCCTCCAGCGAGGTCGTCGGGCGTGATCTTGTTGGTGCGCGTGCGCTCCGCCAGCTCGGCGATGCCGCGAGAGAGGCCGGCGATGTTGAGGTCGCCGGCGTTCTTGACGACCGGGACGAGCAGGCCCTTCTCGGTGTCGACGGCCATGCCGACGTTCTCGCTGCCGTGGTAGGTCACGTTGTCGCCGTCGATGCTGGCGTTGACGGTCGGGTGCACCTTGAGCGCCTCGATCGCCGCCAGGGTGAAGAACGGCAGGAAGCTGAGCTTGCTGCCCTCGCGACGGGCGAAGTCGGCCTTGGCACGGTCACGCAGGCGAGCGATCTTGGTGACGTCGACCTCGACAACCGTGGTCAGCTGGGCCGAGGTCTGCAGGGACTCGACCATGCGCTTGGCGATCACCTTGCGCAGGCGGGTCATCGGCTGGGTGGTCCCACGAAGGCTCGTGTCGGCACTCGCGGGCTTGCTCGAGGAGGACGCCGACGAAGCCGCAGGGGCCGGGGTGGACTCCTGCGGGGCAGCAGGAGCCTGCGCAGGTGCCTTGGCGGCTTCGGCCGCGGCGAGGACGTCCTGCTTGCGGATCCGCCCGCCGACACCGGTGCCCTTGAGGGAGCCGAGGTCGATGCCGTTCTCGTTGGCGATCTTGCGCACGAGGGGAGTGACGTAGGCGGATGCGTCGGCCGGCTCGTTCGAGCCGCCACTGGACGCGGGAGCGGTCGCCTTGGCGACACTCTCGGCGGAGGGAGCGGGCTCATCGGGGGCAACCTGCTGGGTGGCCGACTCCTCCTTGGCTTCCTCCTTCTTCGGCTCCTCCTGCGTGGCCTCGGGCCCGCCTTCCTTGCCGGTCTCGGGGGAGGGCTCCGCCTTGGGCGCCTCCTGCTGGGGTGCCGCCTCCTGCTGTGGCGCCTCCTCCTGCTTCGGGGCGTCCTCCTGCTTCGGGGCGTCCTGCTGGGGCGCCTCCTCCTGCTGTGCAGAGCCACCGGCGTCGCCACCGACGACGGCGAGGTCGGCGCCCACCGGCACGGTCTCGTCCTCCTGGACGAGAATCTTGCTCAGGGTGCCGGCAACAGGGGAGGGGATCTCGGTGTCGACCTTGTCGGTCGAGACCTCGAGCAGCGGCTCGTCGACGGCGACCTCGTCACCCTCGGCCTTGAGCCAGCGGGTGATGGTGCCTTCGGTGACCGACTCGCCCAGGGCGGGCATGGTCACGGTCGTGCCCCCACCACCGCCACCGGAGGACGAGGACGCTGCCGGAGCGGACTCGCTCTGCGCTGGAGCCTCGGACGGAGCCGACTCGGACTCTGCAGGCGCCGAGTCAGCGGGCGCGGAGTCAGCAGGCGACTGCTCGGCCGGAGCGGAGTCGCTCTGCTCGGACGGGGACCCTGCGTCAGCCGGGGGAGAACCGGCCGCAGGGGTGTCGGAGTCGTCGGACTGCTCGGCCGGCGCGTCGTCGTCGCCACCCGCTGCGGGTCCGTCACCGATGACGGCGAGGTCGGCGCCCACGGCGACCGTCTCGTCCTCCTCGGCGAGGATCTCCTGGAGCGTGCCCGCGACGGGCGACGGGATCTCGGTGTCGACCTTGTCGGTCGAGACCTCGAGCAGCGGCTCGTCCACCGCGACCTCATCGCCGACGTTCTTGAGCCACCTGGTGACGGTGCCCTCGGTCACGGACTCGCCGAGGGCGGGCATGGTCACACGTTCGGACATGGTGTGGTTTCTCCTATCAACGGTGGCGTCGCGTCAACTCTAGTTGTGAGCATGCAGGGGTTTGCCAGCGAGCGCCAGATGGGCCTCGCCGAGTGCTTCGTTCTGGGTGGGGTGCGCGTGGATCAAGGGTGCGACGTCGTCGGGGTGGGCCTCCCAGCCGACGATGAGCTGTGCCTCCCCGACCTGCTCGCCCATCCTTGCGCCGATCATGTGGATGCCGACGACGGGTCCGTCCTTGGCGCGCACGAGCTTGACGAAGCCGGCGGTCTGCAGGATCTGGGACTTGCCGTTGCCGCCGAGGTTGTACTCGTAGGTCTCGATCTCGCCGTGCGCCTCACGTGCCTGCGCCTCGGTGAGGCCGACGGAGGCGATCTCGGGGTTGCAGTAGGTCACTCGGGGGATGGTCGACTCGACGATCGGAGCCGGTGACAGCCCGGCGATCTCCTCGGCGACGAAGATGCCCTGCTGGAAGCCGCGGTGGGCGAGCTGGAGGCCGGGAACGATGTCTCCCACGGCATACAGGCCATCGACACCGGTCCGCAGCCGGTCGTCGGTGGTGACGAACCCGCGGTCGAGCTTCACACCCGCCTCGGCGAAGCCGAGCCCGTCGGTCACGGGACCGCGGCCGACGGCCACGAGGAGCAGGTCCGCCTCGATCGACGTGCCGTCCTCGAGGGAGACGGTGACGACGTCACCCTCCTGGGTGGCACCGGTGAACTTCACACCCGCGCGCACGGTGATCTTGCGCTTGCGGAACGCGCGCTCGAGGACCTTGGAGACGGCTTCGTCCTCTGCCGCGACGAGCCGGGGCAGGGCCTCGACGACCGTCACCTCGGAGCCGAACGAGCGGAACACCGACGCGAACTCGACGCCGATGACGCCGCCGCCGAGCACGACGACGCGGTCCGGCACGTGGTCGAGCTGCAGCGCCTGCTCGCTCGTCATGATGCGGCCGCTGATCTCGAGCCCCGGGAGCGAGCGCGGGTAGGAGCCGGTGGCCAGGACGACGGTGCGCCCGGTGAGCCGGCGCCCGTCGACCTCGACCGTCGTGGCGTCGACCAGGCGGCCGGTTCCCTCGACGAGCTCCACCTTGTGCGCCTTGGCCAGGCCCTGCAGGCCCTTGTAGAGGCGGCCGATCACGCCGTCCTTGTAGGCGTTGACCCCGGCCATGTCGACCGACTCGAACGTCGTGCGCACGCCGAACTGCTCTCCCTCACGGGCGCTGTCGGCGACCTCGGCAGCGTGCAGCAGGGCCTTGGTCGGGATGCACCCGACGTGCAGGCACGTGCCCCCGAGCTTGGACTTCTCGACGAGCGCGACGCTCAGCCCGAGCTCGGCCGCGCGGAAGGCGCAGGCATAGCCGCCGCTTCCGCCTCCCAGGATGACGACGTCGTAGGTGTCCTCGGCGGTGGCCGGCATCGGTGTCTGCTCCCTTGGCTCTGGGTCGACGGCACCAACGCAGCGGGTCGCGCCCACGTCGTGCCAGTGCGCACATCCTGTCACTGCACCGTGGCCCGCGTCACACGAGGTCCGAGCCGGTCGACAAGCCTTTGCGGTATGCCGTCGGCGCGGCCAGCGAAGTCACGGGCACCTCCCAGCCCTCTTCCGTATCGTGACGCCATGGCGTGGTTCAGGCGACGGAAGGGCGGCTCGTCCGCAGGGGGCTCGTCGGCGCCCTCGAAGGATGACGTCCGCCGGGCGCGCACGCACTTCGAGGAGTTCGCGCGCAGCCGCCGTGGTGTCGAGGCCTTCGTCGAGCCGGCCACCCGCGTCACGTCGACCACCGTCATCCTCATCGCGCACGACGGTGAGTGGACCCGTCGGGCCCTGCCCACGCGAGAGGACGCCTTCACGCTCGCGACCCAGCTGCACCTGCCGACCTACGACGTCAACCAGACGGGCTACCCGCAGCGGATGCGCGACTGGAACGCCCGCCAGCGCCGCCGCTGACGTCGGCGAAGTCTGTCGCCCGTGGTGGTCGTGACGTGCGAGAGTGAGCGTGACCGCACCGCCGATCCAGGAGGACCCGTGACCGAGTCGAAGAGTTCCCGTCCCACGCCCAGCGAGGACATGAAGAAGAAGTTCCGTGAGGCCCTGGACAAGAAGCACGCGCACGGCGGGGCCGACGTCTCCGACCGCGCCGACCAGGGCAAGGTCGACCACGGGCACGGCCCCGAGACGTCCGGGCGTGACCAGATGTTCCGCCGCAAGTCCGGCTGACGCACCCCCGCCCCACCTCACGTTTTCCGCCTGATCCACGAAAGGGAGCGTTCGGCCCGGAACAGTTCCGGGCCGAACGCTCCCTTTGCGTGATGCGCCGGAAAGGGGTGGCGCGTCAGGGGGTCCAGCGGGGTCTAGCGGGGTCAGGCGGGGTCCAGCCGGGTGGGGCTGGGTCAGGCCGTGTGGTTCTCGACGAGGTTCACCAGCGTGGCGACGCCGTAGCCGGTGCCGCCCTTGGGGATGACGCCGTCGGGGCCCTTCTCGTTGAAGGACGGGCCGGCGATGTCCACGTGTGCCCACGGGATGCCCTCGCCGACGAACTCCTGCAGGAACAGCCCGGCCGTGAGCATGCCGCCCCAGCGGTCGGCCTTGTGCGCCAGGTCGGCCACGGAGGAGTCGAGGCCGGCGCGCAGCTCGCGCGGCAGGGGCATCGCCCAGGACGCCTCACCCTCGGCGCCGCCCGCATCGACCACGCGGCTCCGGAAGGCGTCGTCGTTGCCCATGACGCCGGCGACCCGGCTGCCGAGGGCGACCATCTGCGCGCCCGTGAGGGTGGCGATGTCGACGATGACGTCGGGCTTCGCCTCGCTGGCCAGGCAGATGCCATCGCCCAGGACCATGCGGCCCTCGGCGTCCGTGTCGATGATCTCGACCGTGGTGCCGTTGCGCATCGTCACGACGTCGCCGGGACGCTGGGCCGTGCCGCTCGGCATGTTCTCAGCGAGGCAGAGGTAGCCCGTGACGGGAACCCGCCCACCGAGCTCGGCGGCGGCGATGACCGTGGCCGCGACCGCGGCAGCACCAGCCATGTCGGACTTCATCGTGAGCATTCCGGCGGCAGGCTTGATGCACAGGCCTCCGGAGTCGAAGGTGATGCCCTTGCCCACGAGCGCCACGCCACCGGTGCGGGAGCCGCGGGCTCCACCGGGGGAGTAGGCCATCGTGACGATGCGCGGCGGGTTCGCCGACCCCTGGCCGACACCGACGATGCCGCCGAAGCCGCCCTTGGCGAGGGCCTTCTCGTCGAGCACGGAGATGGTGACCTTGCCCGAGGACGCTGCGGCGACGGCCTTGATGCGGTCGACGAAGGCCTGCGGGGTGAGGAGGTTGGGCGGGGTGTTGACGAGGTCCCGGGCGAGGTCGCGTGCCGAGCCGATGACCGCGGCGCGCTCGACCGCTGCCTTGAGCGACTTGCCCTGGCCGAGGGTCGACACGATGGTGATCTTCGGGCCCGACGAGGCCTTCGTGGCGCTCGCCTTCTTCGTGGTGCCCGTCGACACCTTGGTGGAGGTGGCGTCGAAGGTGTAGCACCCGGCATACGCGCCGTCGGAGACCGCCGCGAGCGACGCCTCGTCCCCGGCCGGCAGGGCCACGGCGACCGTCGCCTTGGTGGCGACCGAGCGCAGGGCCGAGCCTGCGGCGATGCGAAGCGTGTCGGGGGTGATCGCGTCGGCGGCGCCGAGGCCGGTGACCACGACGGCGGTGGCCGAGACGTCGGGGACCGCGACGACGCGCACGGTCTCGCCCGGCTTGCCCTTGGCCTCGAGGTCGGCGAGGACGGCGGCGAGGTGCGTGGCAGCGGCCGCGGGGAGGCCGTGGCCCTCGGCCAGGCTCGCGCCGGAGTCGGTGGAGACGGAGCCGACGACGATGGCGTCGACCTTGAGCGCGGCGGCGTCGCGCGTGGTCAGGTTGAGGTTGGGCACTGCGAGTTCTCCTGGGGGTGGTCCGGGCAGGCGAGGTCATCGCCCCTTGGCCAGCACCCTAGCGGCGCCCGTCGTCGAGCCCTCGCGGTAGCGTGCCGTCATGACCGAGCTGCTGCACTCTCCCGTCCATGACCGGCACGTCGCCCTCGGCGCCAAGATGGCCGACTTCGGCGGGTGGGAGATGCCGATCGAGTACCCCGGTGGTGGGGTCGTCGCCGAGCACACCTCGGTGCGCGAGCGCGTCGGGCTCTTCGACGTGAGCCACCTCGGCAAGGCCCGCGTCAGTGGCCGCGCCGGCGACCTCAGCGCGGTCGACTTCGTCAACACCTGCTTCACCAACGACCTGCGCCGCATCGGTCCGGGCCAGGCCCAGTACACCCTGTGCTGCCAGGACGACGGGGGTGTCGTCGACGACCTCATCGCCTACGTGCGCAGCGAGGAGGACGTCTTCCTCATCCCCAACGCCGCCAACACCGCGAGCGTCGTCGAGCTGCTGAGGGCCGCCGCTCCCGAGGGCATCGAGGTCGAGAACCTCCACGACGCGTATGCCGTGTTCGCCGTCCAGGGTCCGCGCAGCGACGAGGTGCTCACCTCCCTCGGCCTGCCGGTCGACCACGACTACATGTCCTTCGTCGAGGCCGACTGGGAGGGCCAGCCGGTCATCGTCTGCCGCACCGGCTACACCGGTGAGCGCGGCTACGAGATCGTGCCGACGTGGGAGGCCGCAGGAGCGGTGTGGGACGCGCTCGCGTCCGCGGTCGCCGAACAGGGCGGTATGCCGGCCGGTCTCGGAGCGCGCGACACCCTCCGCACCGAGATGGGCTACCCGTTGCACGGCAACGACCTCAGCACCGCGATCACCCCCGTCATGGCGGGCGCCGCGTGGGCGGTGGGCTGGGACAAGGAGACCTTCTGGGGCAAGGAGGCCCTGGCCGAGCAGCGCGCCGCCAAGACCTCACGCCTGAACCGCGGGCTGGTCGTCACCGGCCGCGGCATCCCGCGGGCCCACTGCTCGGTCCTCAAGGACGGCGAGGTCGTCGGCGAGGTCACGTCCGGGACGTTCAGCCCGACCCGCAAGGAGGGCATCGCCCTGGCCCAGCTCGAGCGCTCGGTCGCGATCGGCGACGAGGTCGTCATCGACGTGCGCGGCCGCGAGATCCCCGCGACGGTGACCAAGCCGCCGTTCGTCCAGGTCGGCGTCCGCGAGAGCTGAGGAACAGGGAGGAACGCGCATGGGCGAGCACACCTACAGGGCCACGGTCGCCTGGGAGGGGTCCACGGGAGGCGGCTACACGGCATACACGCGTGACCATGACGGAGGGGTGCCCCCCGCCGCCGAAGGCCTGGCCCTCAGTGCCGATCCGCACTTCCGCGGAGATGCGAGCCGGGCCAACCCCGAGCAGCTCCTCGTGCTCGCGGCCAGCTCCTGCCAGCTGCTGTCCTTCCTCCACGTCGCCGCCAGCGCCAGGCTCGACGTGCTCGACTACACCGACGACGCCGAGGGCGTCATGCCCCAGGACGTCCAGCCCATGCGGCTCACCCGGATCACCTTGCGCCCCCGGGTGCTGGTCGCGCCGGGGAGCGACGTCAGCCGGTTCGACGAGCTCATGGGCGAGGCTCACGAGAGCTGCTTCATCGCCAACTCACTCAACACCGACGTCGTCGTCGAGGCGGTCGTCGAGATCGCTGCGACCGCGACCGACAGGGAAGAGAAGTCATGACCGAGGCCTGGACCTGGACCTACGAGAACGCGCAGGGGGCGGCCGTCACCGGCGAGCCGACGACCGAGACGGCGTTCCCGACGCAGTCCGACGCCGAGAACTGGTTCGGCGAGGTGTGGCGCGACCTGGCCGAGGCCGGTGTCGCTGCCGTGACGTTGCAGCGGGACGGCGAGAAGGTTTACGGACCGATGCCGCTCGACGCCTCCGTCTAGCGACGTCGTCCCTCAGCTGGGGTAGGCGCCGCGCTTGACGACCGGGCGGGGCATGCGGGTGCGTCGCATCTGGAAGGCGCGCATGGCGGCATAGAAGCCGTCGCCGCGCTGCACCGAGCTCTCGCCGAACTTGGCCACGAGCTTCTTCTTGATCCGGCGCCAGGCGAGGAACGTGTCGATGGCTGCGACGATGATGAGCCCGTAGACCAGTGTGAACACGATGAGCATCGCCCACGGCTGGCGCACGAACGACAGGGCCAGCACGATGAGCATCACCGGCAGCATGAACTCGGCGACACCCCAGCGGGCGTCGACGTAGTCGCGGATGAAGCGCTTGGCCGGGCCCTTGTCGCGTGCCGGCAGGTGCGTCTCGTCGCCGCTGAGCATGGCCTGGCGCTGCTTGGCCATCTGCTCGCGCCGCTTGGCGCGGTCGGTGTTGCGCGCCGCCTTGCGGTCGGTCACGACGAGGGGCTGGCGGCGGGCCGCCTCCTGGTCGCGCCGCTTGGGCGTGGGCCGGTTCTTGGCGCCCTCGCGGGCACCCGTGGTGGCCCGCTCGAGGAGCTCGTCGTTGGTGGTCTTGCTGCGTCCGAACACCGCCCGAGTGTATGCCGCGGGGCTGGGCCCTCCACACCGCGCTCCGCCGCGCGTGCGGCTGGGTAGGGTCGGCAGGGTGACTGACTCAAGCATCCCGGCCGACTCGACCGAGCTCTCGACGCTGCGCGACACCGTCCGTGAGCTCATGCCCCAGCTGCGCTCCGACCTCGAGGCGCTCACGCGGATCCCGAGCGTGTCGCTCCCCGCGTTCGACCAGAGCCATGTCGACGCGTCGGCGGAGGCGACGGCCGAGCTGCTGCGGGCCGAGGGCCTCGAGGTCGAGATCGTCCGTGAAGGCGGTGCCCCTGCGGTCATCGGGCACATCGACGGACCCCAGGGCGCTCCGACGGTCATGCTCTATGCGCACCACGACGTGCAGCCCCCCGGTGACGAGGCCGACTGGGACAGCGCCCCGTTCGAGCCCACCGAGCGCGACGGCCGGCTCTATGGTCGCGGTGCCGCCGACGACAAGGCCGGGATCATGGCCCACCTCGCCGCCCTGCGCGCGCACTCCGGCAACCTGCCCGTGGGCGTCACGGTGTTCGTCGAGGGTGAGGAGGAGGTCGGCTCCCACTCACTCCTGACCATCCTCGAGCGCCACGGTGACAAGCTGCGCGCCGACGCGATCGTCCTCGCCGACTCGATGAACTGGGACATCGGCACGCCCGCCCTCACGACCACCCTTCGCGGGCTCGTACGCGTCGTCGTCACCGTCTCGACGCTGGACCACGGCGTCCACTCGGGCATGTTCGGTGGCGCTGTCCCCGACGCGATCACGGCACTCGTCCGCCTCATCGCCACGCTCCACGACGACGAGGGCAACGTCGCGGTTCCCGGGCTCAAGGCCGGCGAGGCCGCCGACCTCGACTTCTCCGAGGAGCGGCTGCGGGAGGAGTCGGGCCTCCTCGAAGGCGTCTCGACGATCGGGTCCGGACCGCTGCTCTCGCGCATGTGGACCAAGCCGTCGCTCACCACGATCGGCATCAATGCACCGTCGGTCGAGACGTCGTCCAACACGCTCGTTCCCTCGGCCTCGGCGAAGCTCTCGATGCGCATCGCCCCCGACGAGGAGCCCACGGACGCGTTTGCCGCCCTCGAGAAGCACCTGCGCGACAACGCACCGTGGGGTGCCAAGGTCGAGATCCACCTCGACGACGAGGGCCATGGCTTCGCGGCCGACGTCACCGGGCCGGTCTACGACCAGACCCGGGCGGCCTTCGCCGACGCGTGGGGCAAGGAACCGGTCGACATCGGTGTGGGCGGCTCGATCCCCTTCGTCGCAGCGTTCGCCGAGCGCTTCCCCGACGCCGCGATTCTCATCACCGGGGTCGAGGACCCCGACACCCGCGCCCACGGTGCCAATGAGTCCCTGCACCTGGGCGAGTTCGAGAACGTCTGTGTCGCCGAGGCCGTGCTCTTCGCGCGGCTCGGCGCGATGCCGAAGGAGTGACCATGACCGAATCCAGTGACGGTGCGCAGCAGGACACCCAGAGCCGACAGGGCAGCTACGTGGAGGCCTCGTTCGAGCGCGACACCGCCTACATCGAGGACCGCATCACCCGCGACGGCGAGCAGTGGCCGGTGGAGCCCGGCCGCTACCGCCTGGTCGTGGCCCGCGCCTGCCCCTGGGCCAACCGCGCGATCATCGTGCGCCGGCTCCTCGGCCTCGAGGACGCGATCTCGATGGGCATCTGCGGACCCACGCACGACTCCGACTCGTGGACCTTCGACCTCGACCCCGGTGGCCTCGACCCGGTGCTGCAGATCCCGCGCATCAAGGATGCCTACCTCGCGCGCTTCCCGGACTACCCCAAGGGCATCACCGTGCCCGCCGTCGTCGACGTACCGAGCGGACAGGTCGTCACCAACGACTTCCCGCAGATCACGCTCGACTTCTCGACGCAGTGGACCGACTTCCACCGCGACGGCGCCCCGCAGCTCTATCCCGAGCCGTTGCGCGCCGAGATCGACGAGGTCAGCAAGCGCGTCTACACCGAGGTCAACAACGGTGTCTACCGGTGCGGGTTCGCCGGAACCCAGGAGTCCTATGACGCGGCCTACGACCGGCTCTTCACCGCCATGGACTGGCTCGAGGAGCGACTGGCCACACAGCGCTACCTCGTGGGCGACACGATCACCGAGGCGGACGTGCGGCTCTTCACGACCCTGGCCCGCTTCGATGCGGTCTACCACGGTCACTTCAAGTGCAACCGCAGCAAGCTGACCGAGATGCCTGTGCTGTGGGCCTACGCACGTGACCTCTTCCAGACGCCGGGCTTCGGCGACACGACGGACTTCGTGCAGATCAAGAGCCACTACTACGAGGTCCACCGCGACATCAACCCCACAGGGGTCGTGCCTCTCGGACCGGACCTCGCGGGATGGGCCACACCCCATGGGCGCGAGTCCTTGGGCGGGCGCCCGTTCGGCGACGGCACGCCTCCCGGCCCGCCGCCCGAGGGTGAGCGCGTGCCGACGAGCAACAACCCGCACGTCGGCACGGACGGGCTCATCACCCTCTGAGCGGCCGTCGGCGTCCGCCCGGCCCGGCAAGGACGTGAGGCCGTGCACCTCCCGGCCGCGGCGGAGCTCCCGGAGGTTTGCGCCATCGGTCAACCTTTTGGGCTCGCGGTGCGACTCTGTCAGTGTGAGCCGGCGACTGCGAGGCGTCGAAGTACCGGAGCGTGGAGCGCCGGCGCTCGACGGCGGCCGTGACGAGGCGATCCCGCTCCTCTTCCGCGCGCACTGCGCCGACCTCGTGCGCCTCGGGTACGCCCTCACCGGCGACCGGGGTGCTGCGGAGGAGGCGGTGCAGGACGCCTTCGTGTCGCTCTACCGCAACTGGCGCACCCTGCGGGACCGCACGGCGACGCATGCCTACCTCCGCAGGGCGGTCGTCAACCGTTGTCGTTCCGTGCACCGGCTCCGCGGGCGCCGGGTCCGCGCCACCGAGCCGCTGCGCCCCGAGCTCCTCATCCGTCCCGGCGTGGATGCGGACGCCCTCACGCACGAGGCCTCGCAACGGCTGGCTGCGCAGGTGGCGCGCCTGCCGCAGCGACAGCGCGAGGTCATCGTGTGCCGGTTCTACCTCGACCTGACCGAGCGTGCGACGGCCGAGCTGCTCGACGTGTCGGTGGGTTCGGTCAAGAAGCATGCCAGCCGGGCGCTGGCCGCCCTGCACGACCAGATGGAGGCATCGCGATGAGCATTCTCGAGGCCCGGGCACACGACGCGATGCACCAGGTCATGGACGGCCTCGACGTCACCGACGAGGACATCGGCCGTATGGAGGACGACCTGCGAGCGGCCCTCGCGGGTCCGGGGCGGTTGCAAGGACGGCGTGGCGGCCGCCGACGGTGGCGGCTGGCGGTGGCCGCCCTGGTGGCTGTTGTGGCATTGGCCGCAGGAGCGGTGCTGGTCACGGATGACTCTCCACCAGCGCGTCCGGCCGGTGCCGCGCCCGTCGAGGCGCGCCTCCTCCCGCCCGAGCTCGTCGGTCTGTGGCGGGAGGTGCCACACAGTCCCTATGTGTGGCAGTTCACCGATGACGACCGGATGGGGAACACCCCAACCGCGACCGGCTACCTGACGGGTGAGATCGTGGCCATGGCCGTCACCCGGCGGGTCGCGGACCGCTACACCGCCACCAACGCGACCGCGGCATGCAGCACCGAGTTCCGCATCCGCACGACACCGGCGGGGGTCACGGTGACGGCCCTGGGCGGCACGTGTGCCGACTACGAGAGCGGTGACGAGTTCACCCTTGAGCGCCTCTCGCCCGGTGTGCCGAGAGCACAGGCACTCGTACCCCGCTTTCCCGAGGGCGAGACCGTCGTGGGCCTGCCGACAAGCCTGCTGGATGGAACGTGGTTCCATCCGGAGTCGGGCAGCGTGCTCGTCATCGGCAGGGGTCACACCGGGTCGTCCCTGACCTACGTCCTCGACGACGACGGCGACGGTGCCACCGACCCGGACCACCGCGGAGTCCTCACGGTGATGCTCGACAGGTCGATCCGAGGCCGGGCCTCTGGCACCGGAGACACCGGCTGCGCGCCGCAGTTCGCCGAGGTGGTGTCCAACGCGGCGACGATGACGACCACGGGGCTCGACGGGGGCTGTGTGCCTGCGGGAACCCGGCAGACCTGGATCCGGCTCAACTGAGTCCGAGGGCAGGTTCGTTCCTAGTCCTTGCTGGTCTCACCCGGCAGCGCCAGCATCCGGTCGAGGGCGACCTTCGCGTCCGCGGCGACCTGGTCGTCCACGCGGATGGGGTTGACGACCCGTCCCTCGACGAGCGACTCGAGCGCCCACACGAGGTGGGGCAGGTCGATCCGGTTCATCGTCGAGCAGTAGCAGACGTTCTTCTCGAGGAAGGCGATGCGCTGCCTGGGAAACATCTGGGCGAGGCGCTGCACGAGGTTGAGCTCCGTGCCCACGGCCCACGCCGTTCCGTCGGGGGCAGCGGCGATGGTCGCGATGATCTTCTCGGTGGACCCGACCTCGTCGGCGAGCTGGACGACCTCGTGGGTGCACTCGGGGTGGACGATGACCCTGACCCCCGGGATCTCGGCGCGGGCCGCAGCGACCGCCTCGGTCGAGAAGCGCCCGTGGACCGAGCAGTGCCCGCGCCACAGGATCATGCGCGCCGCCTGAAGCTGCTCGACGGTGAGGCCGCCCAGGGGACGGTCGGGATCCCAGACGACGCAGTCCTCGAGCGAGCCACCGAGGTCGCGGGCCCAGGTGTTGCGGCCGAGGTGCTGGTCGGGCAGGAAGAGCACCTTGCCCTCGCCCTCGAGGCCACCGGACTGCTCGAACGCCCAGCTGAGCGCGGTCCTGGCGTTGGAGGACGTGCAGACCGTCCCGGAGTGGCGCCCGGTGAAGGCCTTGATCGCCGCAGAGGAGTTCATGTAGGTCACCGGGATGGTCCGGTCGGCAACACCGGCCTCCACGAGCTGGTCCCAGCAGTCCTCGACCTGCGCGATCGCGGCCATGTCGGCCATGGAGCAGCCGGCCGCGAGGTCGGGCAGGATCACGGTCTGCTCTTCACTGGTGAGGATGTCGGCGGACTCGGCCATGAAGTGCACGCCGCAGAAGACGATCCACGGCGCGTCGGGACGAGCGGCGGCCTCCTTGGCCAGCTTGAAGGAGTCGCCCGTGACGTCGGCGAACTCGATGACCTCGTTGCGCTGGTAGTGGTGCCCGAGCACGAAGACCGTGTCGCCCAGCGCCTCCTTGGCCGCGCGGGCGCGGGCGACGAGCCCGGCATCGGACGGCGACGGCAGGTCACCGGGGCACTCGACTCCGCGCTCCGTGCGCAGCTCACGTCCCTGACCCAGGACGAGGAGAGGGAGGGGAGCGGTGGGTGTCGTCGTCACGTGCCCGATCGTATGCCGCCACACCGGCCCGTATGCCGTGTCCCCCCTCGCGCTGCGACCCCGCGGCGCTGCGGAGGGGAGGCCGGGCAACCCGCCACTGGTGCAGCGGGGCCGGGCCCGGGCGCGCTAGCGTGCCTGCGTGCACGTCGTCATCGCCCCGGACTGCTTCACCGGCACCCTCACGGCCACCCAGGCCGCAGAGGCGATGGCTGCCGGATGGCACGACACCGCACCCCTGGACGCGCTGACCCTGCTGCCCCTGTCCGACGGGGGGCCGGGCTTCCTCGACGTCCTCACGCGCGCGCTCGAGGGGGACACGGTCGCCCTCACCGTCAGCGACCCGCTGGGCCGTGAGGTGCCGGCAGCGATCCTCTTCGTGGGCGCGCAGGGGGAGCGGACGGCATACATCGAGTCCGCGCAGGCCGCAGGTCTGCACCTGCTTGGCGCGGACGAGCGCAACCCCGCCTTCACGAGCACGTGGGGCGTCGGCGAGCTGCTGCGCGCCGCCCTCGCCGAGAAGCCGAAACGCATCGTCGTCGGACTCGGGGGGAGCGGGACCAACGACGGCGGAGCCGGTCTCCTCGCCGCCCTCGGCGCAGGCCCCCCAGAACACCTCGCCCGTGGCGGCCGGGCCCTCGCCAGCGCGCCCGACGACGCCTTGTCAGAGCTGTTGGCCGTGCGCGAGGAGCTCGCGGGGGTCGACCTGGTCATCGCCACCGACGTCGAGAACCCGCTCCTGGGCTTCAAGGGCGCGAGCGCGGTCTTCGGCCCGCAGAAGGGCGCCACGCCCGAGGTCGCCCAAGAGCTCGAGAGTGCGCTCGGCCGGTTCACCGAGATCGTCGCCCGCACGCTCCCCGAGCCCTTGGACCTGCTCACCGGGGCGCCGCGTCGTCTCGACCGGGAGCCGGGCGCGGGTGCGGCGGGAGGTCTCGGCTACGCCCTGTACCTGCTGGGCGGTCGGCGGGTCAGCGGGGTCGAGCTCGTTCTCGACGCCGTCGGATTCCGCGACGTCGTGCGGGGATGCGACCTCGTGGTCACCGGTGAGGGCAAGTTCGACTGGCAGAGCCTGCAGGGCAAGGTCGCGTCGGGGGTGGCGGTGGCCGCGCTCGAGGCCGGGCTGCCCAGCGTCGTGCTCGCCGGGCAGGTCATGGTCGGCCGGCGCGAGACGATGGGCCTGGGGATCAGTGGCACCTACGCCGTCGCGGAGACGGCCGAGCAGGTGGACGCGGCCATGCTCGACCCGGTGGGGACCCTGCGCTCCCGAGCGGCCCGAGTGGCCAGAACTTGGTCCCCGGCTCGGTGATCCGGCGAACGCGACGTACGCTGGAGACGTTCGGGAACAGATCGCGTCCCACACCGGTTGCGACCTGATGCACGACAACCAGACCATCCCGAGCCCCGACGCATTCCAGGAGTCACCCATGAGCGAGCTCGACACCCAGGCACCCGCGACCGAGACCACCGCCGAGGCCCCGGCCCACGGCGTCCTCCTCACCGACCTCGCGGCCGGCAAGGTTCGGTCCCTTCTCGCGCAGGAGGGTCGTGACGACCTTCGGCTGCGCGTCGGAGTCCAGCCCGGCGGCTGCTCCGGCCTCATCTACCAGCTGTACTTCGACGAGCGTTCGCTCGACGGTGACCTGGTCCGCGACTTCGACGGTGTCGAGGTTGTCGTCGACCGCATGAGCGGGCCCTACCTCGAGGGCGCGACCATCGACTTCTCCGACACCATCGAGAAGCAGGGCTTCACCATCGACAACCCCAACGCCGGCAGCTCCTGCGCCTGCGGCGACAGCTTCGGCTGAGCCGACACCGGCCTGCGCGTCGAAGGGCCCCTCACCGTCGCGGTGAGGGGCCCTCGGCGTATGCCGGCGACGCGGAAGTGACTCGCCACGTGCTCTTGTCGCGGCGGTCCAGGTGTGGTCGCATTGCGTTCCATGACCGACACCCATCACCACCTGTCCCAGCCCACCCCGCGCTGGTGTTCCTGCGCCGTGCCCGACGAGGCCGAGCGCCCCTCCACCATCTCTCGCCGTGGCGTCATGCTCGGCGCCACCGCCGCGAGCGCCCTCGCCGCCGTCGGCTGGCCGGGACAGGCGTCCGCGGCCCCGCGCGACGGGTCCGTGACCATCACCGTCATGGGCACCTCTGACCTGCACGCGAACGTCGTCAACTGGGACTACTACAAGGACGCGACCTACAGCGACAGTGCGGGCAACACGGTCGGTCTCGCCCGTGTCGCGAGCGTCGTCAACCAGATCCGCGCGGACCGTGGGCGTGAGCACACCCTGCTCTTCGATGCCGGCGACACGATCCAGGGCACACCGCTCGGGTTCTACTACGCGACGGTCGAGCCGACGACCGACACGGGAGCCATCCACCCGATGGCCGCACAGATGAATGCCCTCGGCTACGACGCCGTCGCCCTCGGCAACCACGAGTTCAACTACGGCCTCGACTTCCTGGACCACTGGATCGAGCAGATGGATGCGCCGGTGCTCGCGGCGAACGCTGTCCACGCAGGCACCAAGGTGCCGCGGTTCCGTCCCTACACGATGACGACCATGAAGGTGAAGGGACGCCCGCCGATCCGGGTCGGCGTGCTCGGCCTCACCAACCCCGGTGTCGTCATCTGGGACAAGGCCAACGTCTCGGGCAAGGTCGAGGTGCAGGGCCTCGTCGAAGCGGCAGCGCGTTGGGTGCCCGTGATGCGCCGTGAGGGCGCTGATGTCGTGGTCGTGAGCGCCCACTCCGGTGACAGCGGCACGTCTTCGTACGGGGGAGACCTGCCCGTCGAGAACGCGGCTGCGCTCGTCGCCGAGCAGGTGCCCGGCATCGACGCCATCCTCTTCGGACACGCTCACATCGACGTTCCGCAGCGCTTCGTGAAGAACCTCAGGACCGGCAAGCAGGTCATCATGAGCGAGCCGAAGAACTGGGGTCAGCGCGTGAGCGTGTTCGACCTGCAGCTGGAGTTCGTGCGCGGTTCCTGGCAGGTCGCGCAGAGTCGCGCGGTGACCGTGAACACCAACACCGTCGTGGACGACCCTGCCTTCGTCGACATCGTGCGGGAGCAGCACGCCGCGGTCGTGAAGTACATGAACAACCCCGTGGCCACCTCCACGGAGGCGATGTCGGCAGCCGAGGCCTGCTGGAAGGACACCGCCATCCTCGACTACGTCAACGAGGTGCAGGTGGCGACGGTCTCCGCCGCCGTCGCTGGCACGCCCGAGGCGTCACTGCCCGTGATCTCGATCGCTGCGCCCTTCAACCGCGCCGCGAGCTTCCCGGCGGGCCCGGTCACCATCAGGGACGTCGCGGGGCTCTACATCTACGACAACACGCTCATGGCGTCGGTGCTCACGGGCGCCGAGATCAAGGACTTCCTCGAGTACTCCGCGAAGTACTTCACGCAGGTGTCACCCACCGCTCCGGTGGACCCTGCGGCCTGGACGAACTTCCAGGGTGTTCCCGACTACAACTACGACCAGATGTCAGGCGTTGACTACTCGGTCGACATCTCGCAGCCGGTGGGCTCGCGCATCACCGGACTGTCGTATGACGGAGTGCCGGTGGCTGCGGACCAGAAGTTCGTCGTCGCCGTGAACAACTACCGGCAGTCCGGTGGCGGTGGGTTCCCGCACATCGCGACGGCGCCCGTCGTCTACAACGCACAGGTCGCGATCCGTGAGGCGATCGTGGCCTATGCCTCGGCGGCGGGGACCATCGATCCTCCGAGCTTCCACGTCGAGAACTGGCGGCTCGTCAGGAATGGCGTGCCGGTGTTCTGAGCCACCGCTGCCGCCGAAGGGCCCCTCACCACTGCGGTGAGGGGCCCTTGGCGTATGCCGTCCGCTCACCTCCCCGGTTCCCGCTCGATTCGCCGTTTCTGCGACGCAGCGAGAGGGAAGCGGCGAATCGAGCGTCGCAGGAGCCGCCACGGCTGGGCGACGAGCAGGAACACCAGCAGCGGACCGGCGAGCAGCTGCCACAACGGCGAGATGCTCGCCTCGAGGACGCCGGGGGAGGACTGAGCCGAGAACGTCGTCCCGAACCACGGGAACGGGCTCACGTCCACGGGTTGGGTCACGCCCGCGGCCTCGATCGTCCGGACGATGTTCAGGCTCGTGACGAGGAGCCACACCACGAGCACGGCGAGCGTGGCCGACGCCCACAGGGCTCCCTGGGACCACCGGGGACGCGACGGGTCGCTCTCGGTCGCGGCATACGCCAGCTCCTTGGGAGAGCCGATGCCGAACAGGGCCGCAGTGGTGCCGACGTCGGCACCGGCCTCGGTGAGGTTGGCCCGCAGCTCGCGACGCAGGTCACGCCGCCGCCGCCCGCGCACGCCGCGCATCTCGAGCCAGAAGTCGTACTTGAGGATGGCGGTCTCGATCCGGAGGCGGTCGATGAGGTTCATGCTGTCTCCCCTGTGGTGAGTGAGGCGGCGGTCGCCGTCTGCACGGAGTGGACGAGGTCCTCCCAGGCGGTGCGGCGCGCCGATAGCTCGGCGCGCCCTGTCGTCGTGAGCCGGTAGTACTTGCGGGCCGGCCCGGCATCGCTGCGCACGAGGCGCGACTCCAGGAGCCCAGCGGCCTCGAGCCGGGTGAGGCCCGGGTAGACCGTGCCCTCGGCGAGTCCCTCGAAGCCTGCGGTCCGCAGCTGGGTGACGAGCCCGTAGCCGTAGTTCTCCCCGCTCGAGAGCACGCTGAGGAGGAGGAGTGACAGGACTCCCTTGAGCATCTGCGGGTCGTGGGCGGGCACACTCCACTGTCTCGCCCAGTACTCGACATTGTCAAGTAGCAGTCCTCAGCGGGCGGAGGGCGGGCATGGTGCGCTTCCGGGGTAGGTTGCCGTGGTGCGCATCGCAGTCACCGGGTCCATCGCGACCGACCACCTCATGACCTTCCAGGGCCGCTTCGCCGACTCCCTCGTCGTCGAGCAGCTCGACAAGATCTCGGTGAGCTTCCTCGCCGACACCCTCGAGATCCGCCGAGGGGGAGTGGCGGGCAACATCTGCTTCGGCATGGCGGCTCTGGGCCAGCACCCCCTCCTCGTGGGCGCGGCCGGGGAGGACTTCGCCGACTACCGCAGCTGGCTCACCCGCCACGGGGTGAACTGCGACAACGTCCTCATCTCCACGAGCAAGCACACGGCCCGCTTCGTGTGCACCACCGACCACGACATGGCCCAGATGGCGACGTTCTACGCGGGGGCGATGAGCGAGGCCCGCCTCATCGAGATCGGTCCGATCGCGGAGCGGGGCCTGGACCTGGTGCTCGTCGGAGCCAACGACCCCGAGGCGATGCTGCGCCACACCGACGAGTGCCGCACGAGGGGACTCACGTTCGTCGCCGACCCCTCGCAGCAGCTCGCCTTCGCCGACGGTCCCTTCATCCGCAAGCTCATCGAGGGCGCGGACTTCCTCTTCACCAACGAGTACGAGGCCCACCTCACCGAGAGCAAGACCGGGTGGAGTGCCTCAGACATCGCGAACCAGGTGACGACCCGCGTCATCACCAAGGGCAGGCACGGCGCGGTCATCATGACCCGCGGCGAGGACCCCATCGAGGTGCCCATCGCCGGCGAGGCCCACCGCGCAGACCCCACGGGGGTGGGCGACGCCTTCCGGGCGGGCTTCCTCACGGGCCTGTCCGCCGGCCTCGAATACCGGCGCTGCGCCGAGATCGGGTCGCTGCTCGCGACCTACGTCCTCGAGACCGTCGGGACGCAGGAGTACATCCTCGACAAGACGTCCTTCCTCGAGCGGCTCGCCCAGTCCTACGGGGACGACTGCGCCGCCGACGTCGAGCCGCACATCACCTGCGCCACGCGCTGACCGCACGCCCGTGAGCGACGCACGCGTCCCCTACCCGCCGGTGGAGCCGCCGCCGAGCGACTGGGCCCTGGGCCAGCTGCGCCCGACCGACGACGAGGACCTCGTCGCGGCCGGGGCCGACCTCGCGCCCGGCACTCTCCTCGCGGCCTACCGGGCCGGCCTGTTCCCCATGGGCCTGGGCGAGGACGGCGCCCGGCCACTGGGCTGGTGGTCGCCGGAGCCACGTGGCGTCCTCGCCCCCGGTGCCTTCCGGGAGCGCCGCTCCCTCACCAAGTCCCGGGCGCACTTCGAGATTCACGTCGACACGGCCTTTGCGCAGGTCATGGAGCGCTGCGCGGACCCGGACCGCCATGGACGCTGGATCACCGACGAGATCCGTGCGGCCTACGGCGAGCTGCACCGCCTCGGCTGGGCCCACAGCGTCGAGGCGTGGCGCGACGGATCCCTCGTCGGTGGGCTCTACGGCGTGGCCGTCGGTGGCCTCTTCGCGGGTGAGTCGATGTTCCACTCCGAGCGCGACGCGTCCAAGGTGGCCCTCGCCGCGCTCGTCGACCTCTTCCACGCAGACGGCGACCCTCGCCGTCTCATCGACGTCCAGTGGGCCACCGAGCACCTCGAAAGGCTCGGCGTCGCGCAGTGGCCGCGCGAGCGCTACCTCTCCGCGCTCGGTGAGGCGCTGGAGGCGCCCCACGTCCGCTTCGGCTGAGACCTCACCCCAGGACGACCACGTATGCCGTGTGCCCACCTCGCTGCTCCAGCGTCACGGTGTGGCCGCGCATGCGGGCCCAGGCGGGGATGTCGGCCTCGGCTGCAGGGTCGTCCGCGAGAGCGAGCAGCGTTGTGCCGGAAGGCAGCTCGCGCGCCAGGCGCGCGAGCCTGATGACGGGCAGGGGGCATTTGAGGCCGCGGGCGTCCAGGTCGGGCTCGGGCTCGGTGCTCACAGGTCACCCACCCCGAGCCGGGAACGCAGCTCGGCAACCACGCCCGGGAGCTCGCGGCACAGGGCCTCGACGTCCTCGGCGCGTCGCGGCGAGACCGACTCCAGGGGGAGGGTGACCCGGACGTTGCCGTGCGTGAGGGACCCCATCGCTGCCAGGACGTGGCTCGGCTCCAGACGGCTCGAGGTGCAGGCCGAGCCCGACGCCACGACGATGCCCCTGCGGTCGAGGGCGTCGACGATGCTCTCTCCGTCGACATAGAGCGCGCTGAAGGTGACGACATGGGGGAGCCGGTCGACCGGGTCGCCGACGACGTCGACGTCCGGGACGGCGGCCGCGGCGCCGCGGATGCGGTCGACCAGGGCCCTGGCCGACGTCGACTCGTCGGGACGGACGTGGACGGCCTGCTGCCAGGCCTCCGCGGCGGCGAGCGCCACCGGCACCCAGGGGTCGGCCGGCTCGCGGCCGTGCTCGGGCTCCCATCGCGGGTCCGGGAGGTCGAAGCGGGTGCCGGTGCGTACGACGAGGACACCCAGTGGCGGTCCGGCCACGGTGGAGGCGTCCCCGACGAGGACGTCGTAGGTGCCCGGCGGGTCCACCCGGCCCAGCGAGGCGGTGCCGTCGACCAGCAGCGGGAGGCGAGCCTCACGGCATACGGAGAAGAGGTCCTCCACGGGCTGGGAAGTGCCGACCTCACCGTTGGCCTGCTGGAGCGCGACCGCCGCCACCGGGGGACCCTGCGCCACGGCGAGCCGAAGGGTCTCGGGGGCGAGGCGGCCCAGGCGGTCGACGGACAGCGGACGGAAGCCGGCATCGGCGTCGTGCGCCTCGTTCAGGAGGACGGCCTGGTCCACGGCCGACGTGAGCACCCGCGTGCCCACGCGCCGGCGGGCGTGTCGCAGGCCCGCGAGGCCGGTCCTCAGGGCGTGCGCGCCACTGGGGTGGAAGGACATCTCGTCGGGTCGGGCGCCCAGCGACGCGGCCAGGCTCTCGCGTGCCCGGTCGAGGAGGTGGCGCGCCCGGCGACCCTCACGGTGGAGGCGCCGGGGGTCGGCCCAGCCCGCCTCGAGGGCCGCGAGCAGGGTCTCTCGCGCGGAGGGATGCAGGGGGCTGCGGGTGGCGTCCAGCACGCCTGCACCGTAACGCGACCCGTCCCAGAGAAGTTCCGCCTCATGCACTAGTGTTTGTCCGTGTTCCAGCAGACGACGCAGGAAGGTGCCACGGTGCCTCAGCACGACCATTTCACCCCTCGCTCACGCGGCCGCAGCATGGCCATCTGGGCTGCCGTGGCCGTGATGGCGATGGCGGCCCTCAGCGGCTGCGAGCTGGGTGATGCCAAGGACGGGTTCCTGCCCAGGGGCGTCACCGACCACGCCCACCGCGTGCGCGACCTCTGGGTCGGCGCGTGGATTGCCCTGCTCCTCGTGGGCATCCTCGTGTGGGGGCTCATCCTGTGGTGCATCGTGGCCTACCGCCGGCGCCGTGACGACAACGAGCTCCCGGTGCAGCTGCGCTACAACGTGCCGCTCGAGATCCTCTACACGATCGTGCCGATCTTCATGATCGCGGTGTTCTTCTTCTACACCGCCCGTGACCAGTCGGCGCTGCTGGACACCAAGCAGGACCCTGCGGTGACGGTCAACGTCGTCGGCAAGCAGTGGTCCTGGGACTTCAACTACATCGAGGACAACGTCCACGAGGCGGGCACCCAGGCGATCCTCACCGGCAAGCCGGGGGCCGAGGAGACCATCCCCACCCTCTACCTGCCGGTCAACGAGCGCGTCGAGTTCGTGCTCACGGCTCGTGACGTCATCCACTCCTTCTGGGTGCCGCAGTTCCTGCAGAAGCTCGACGTCCTCCCCGGCAAGGTCAACAAGTTCCAGGTCGTCCCGACCGAGGAAGGCACCTTCAAGGGCAAGTGTGCGGAGCTGTGCGGTGCCTACCACTCAGCAATGTTGTTCAACGTCAAGGTCGTCTCGCGCGCGGACTTCGATGCGCACGTCGCCGACCTCAAGTCGCGTGGCCAGACCGGACTGCTGGGCACCGACCTCAACCGTGACGGGTCGGGCCTCGTCCCAGGTGAGGACCAGCTGTTGCCCAAGGAACTGAGGAACTGACGAGATGAGTGCCGCCACCGAATCCAGCACCACGATGCTGCGTGAGCGCACCGCCGCTCGCGCCAACCCGCGGGTCTCCCCGGGTGCCACTGTCGTCAAGTGGATCACCACGACCGACCACAAGGTCATCGGCAACCTCTACTTCATCACCTCCTTCGCCTGGTTCCTCATGGGCGGCGTGATGGCGCTGATCATCCGCGCCGAGCTGTTCGAGCCGGGCATGCAGGTCGTCGACAACCCGCAGCAGTTCAACGAGCTCTTCACGATGCACGGCACGATCATGCTGCTGCTGTTCGCGACCCCGTTGTTCGCGGCGTTCGCCAACGCGCTCATGCCGCTGCAGATCGGCGCGCCGGACGTGTCGTTCCCGCGGCTCAACATGTTCGCCTACTGGCTCTACCTCTTCGGTGGCCTCATCGCCGCCGGGGGGTTCCTCACCCCGGGTGGCGCGGCCGCGTTCGGGTGGTTCGCCTACACGCCGTTGTCGGACACCTCGTACAGCCCCGGCATGGGTGGCAACCTGTGGGTGTTCGGCCTGGCCCTCGCGGGCTTCGGCACCATCCTSGGGTCGGTCAACTTCATCACCACGATCCTGACGATGCGTGCCCCCGGCATGACGATGTTCCGGATGCCGATCTTCACGTGGACCGTGCTCATCACCTCGATCCTCGTGCTCNTCATCACCACGATCCTGACGATGCGTGCCCCCGGCATGACGATGTTCCGGATGCCGATCTTCACGTGGACCGTGCTCATCACCTCGATCCTCGTGCTCCTCATCTTCCCGGCCCTCGCCGCGGCGCTCTTCGCCCTCGGTGCCGACCGCCGGTTCGGGGCGCACATCTTCGACCCCGACAGCGGTGGCGTGATGCTCTGGCAGCACGTCTTCTGGTTCTTCGGGCACCCCGAGGTCTACGTCATCGCGTTGCCGTTCTTCGGGATCATCTCCGAGATCCTCCCGGTGTTCTCGCGCAAGCCGRTCTTCGGCTACAAGACCCTCGTCTACGCCACCATCGCCATCGCAGCGCTCTCGGTCTCGGTGTGGGCCCACCACATGTACGGCACGGGTCAGGTGCTGCTGCCGTTCTTCGCGATCATGACGATGCTCATCGCGGTGCCGACCGGGGTGAAGTTCTTCAACTGGATCGGCACGATGTGGGGCGGCAA
>NZ_LMSA01000003.1 GCF_001427985.1 Knoellia sp. Soil729 | reverse complement strand
GTGGGATGCATCGTTGCCCGAGCAGCCGACCAAGAACCCAACCAAGGCCGCTGCGGCGACGCGCATCAAGACTCTCACGGGTTGATGATGCCGTCAGGCCGCGTTAGCAACGCAGCGAACGCACTCATTTGCCGCGATGCGCCTCGTGCGATTCCTAGTGCCGCGGGGTGCCGACTTCGTGTCTCGAGACCTCAGCGTCGGATCGTTCGAGTCGCCAGCAGGTAGAACGACGCGGATCAGGCCGGACTCCGTGTTGCTCGGCCTCACGGCAGGGTGGGTTCGGGGTGGTTTCGCTGGAACCCTTGGGCGGCGTCTTCGTCGATAAGCCCTTGGTCTGCCAGCCACTGGACGGCCCGGACCCGTGCTCTGGCATCCCGCAGGGTGTGCCAGGCCGAGACCAACTCAGGGTGTCCCTGGTACAGCGCATTCTTGAAGCGCCGGAAGGCGCCCTTGCCCTCCAGTGAGCGGCGCAGGCGCTCCCCTGCCCCGCGGTCGCTGATGCCGTCGGCAAAGTCGACCATGTCCTGGTACCAGACGTGAGGCGGGAGGGGATCGATCACGATCAGGTCCAGCTCGTCGAGCTCGATCGGGTTCTCACCATCGATGCCCAGGTCACTGGTCCAGAAAGCGACCTCGCCCGTTATCGGGTCGATCAACCATCGATACTCGTAGTCGGTCTGATCTGCCAGAGCGTTGGCGATCTCGTCAACGTCGATAGCGGCCAGGTCGAGCATCCAGCCAGCGTAGGACCGGAGAACGTAACGTGCATCAGTCGAAACGGCTGACGGGTAGTCGGCGACTCGCGGCGGAAGCACGCAGCCATCGTTACAAGGCTCAGTTCGGGTATGGGAGTGGACTCACGTGTGAGTCACGGGCACGGAGATGTGGTTTCCCGCTAGGCGGTGTGGCCACGTGTCAGGCTGGCCAAGCAGAGCGTGGAACTGCACGGTGCCGCCGGGCCGGAGGGCGGCCACCACCATGGCGACGGGGTATTGGTTTCGTCGGGTCATAGCGCGCATGGCCGCGTGGTCCATGGGGCTGGGTTGTGCCGGTTCCGGGTGCGTGTGCCATTCGCCGACGTAGCCGGCCAGCGCGTCCGTGTGGCGTAGGTAGTTGTCTAGGACTTCTTTGGCTGGGCCCGGTCTCCGCACGTACGCGGTGCGGTTGGCGCGCGGATCCGGCACGGTGAGGGCGTCCTCGACGACAATGGTGCGGCCCTCCATGTACCCGACGAGGATGCCGCCGCGTTCTCGGGTGCGGGATGCGCGTCCGGCTGCGCGGAGCGCGTCGCGGGCTTGGGCGCTCAGCAGCACCTGTGGCCCCGGGTTCGCGTGCCCGGGTTCGTGGCCGGTGGTCATGGAAGTTCGCGCAATTCTCCGGCGGTGTCCAGCGGGCGGTCGGTGAGGAGACCGATGATGTGCCGTACTGCGATGGCGGCCGCCTCGGTAACAGCGTGTGGCGCTGTGGGAGAGATTGGGACGCCACATCCGGCTTCGAATACCTCCGGGGCCCGTGGGGGCTGCAGTGTGGTCGCGGGCTGAGGCGCCGCCCCGTCGAGCGGGGGCACGATGTCTACGCGCAGGGTGCGGCCTTCGTTCTGTACGCAGGTGGTGACGAAGCGGCGCCCGAGCTCGGTGGCGGCCTCCTCGAATAGACAGGTAACGGAGTCGTCGGCGGTGGCGTCGACGAGAAGGGCGTCGCTGAGCAGGAGAGTGGCAGCTTCGACCGGGCTGGTGAGGGGGTCGATGGAGCTGGTGACGTTGGCACGGTTGTACGGGCGGGTGTCGAGGACGGCTTTGACAGCCGTGGCCTTGAACGTCCCGGCGAGCGCGGTGGTGGTGACCAGGTGCCGGGTGGCGTTGCCAGGCTTGTAAATGTCGTGGTCCCGCACGGTGAGGTGGCCAATGCCTGCGCGGGAGAGTCCGTCTGCGATGTGTGAGCCGAGGGCGCCGACGCCGACGATGTAGACGTGTTTGTCCTCCAAGGAGTTGGCGGTTGCGCCGGACCGGAGCCGCATGGCGGCGTCGTCGGTGGCGCCGGAGAACGCCAGGTGTGGGCGTGGGGGGCCGCCGGGCTCGGTCGGCTTGAACGTGATGGCTAGGACACCGGTATGGGTGCCGCGATGGTACTGCACGAGGAGGACGTCGAGACGGTCGCGCTGCATCGCGGTGCGGATCTTGGTCGGGGCCGAGGTGGACGCGACCAGGTCGTTCCAGTCGGCTGGCGGCGTGTCCACGTCACCGATGTCGGTCACATACCCGCTGAGCAGTCCCTTGCGACTCTTCTTTGGCACATGTCCCGCACTGTCGATGTGGATGAGGTTGCGGTCGAGGCGCATCTGGATGTAGCTGTCGAGGTGCTCGCTGAGGTCGTGGTACAGAACGAACCGGCCTTCGACGGGCAGGTTCATGTAGGCCTCAAGGTCCAGGGCTGGGGGGTCGTCGGGCCAGTCGGCGTCATTCTTGCTGAACCATTCGTCGACGCGTGCCATGAACTTCGCCGGGTCGAGCCAGGGCTGACCGTTGTGGTCGTGCGGGGCGTACAGGCACAGGTGTCCGTCGCTTTCACGGTGCCACGAGCGGGTTACAAACTCGTTGGCGCGGACCTTGGGGGGCGTGTACGGGAACCCGTCGACGATGGTGACGGTGATGCGGGGGTTTCGCAGGGTGGCGTTGCTGGTGGGGCCGTCCGAGCGGTCCTCGACGAGGCGAAGACCCCGCTGTACAAGCCCGTTGAGGAACGCCTCTCGCCTGGCCGCGACGAACTCGCACCAGCGGGCGAGGGCCGCGTCCGCCGCATCGCTCGTCGCGGCGCCGTCGTCGGTCCCAGCGTCTGTGGTGGTGGTCTCTGGGTCAGCCAAAGCGCAGAGTGCCTGCGGTCGCGCTGCGGGAACCTGCGCTGCGGTCCGACGTCGTCCTGTTGCCGTCGTCGTCGTACCCGGACGGCATCGGAAACACGTTTTCGAAGTCGTCGTTGCTGCCGAGGATTCCCTGCAGGAGCAGCGCGGCCTTGCCTGCCTGATCCTCGTCCATTGCATACGCTTCGCGGGCGTCCGCGGCGGCGGTGGTGAACTTGTCCCGGGCGGTGTCGAAGTCTGCGTCGGGGTCGAACGTCATTTCTTCGCCTGGCATGGACGGGTCGGGGATGGCAAACCCTTCGTCCGCCATGCGGCGGAATACGTCGGCGACCCCCTCCAGGGCCGTTGTGAACAGCTCGGCCATCGATGCAGAGGGGTTGACCTGTGCCTCATCGCACGCGGTGTACAGCGCCATCTCCACGGCGAAGCCACCGGGCTTGGCGGTACCGAGGAGGTTGCGCCGCGCCTGCCGCAGCAGCTTCACGCACGGGACGTACATCTCGTCGAAGTTGGCGTTCTTCGCCTCCTTCAACTCGGACATCACGACTGGGTTGGTGACGACCCAATCGCCGTCGTCAGTGGGAATCTCCCACACGGTTCCCGACTTGCGGGCTGGGACGACGTCGACGTACAGGCCATCCGCGTCGGGGACGAGCACGGTGACGGAGCGATCTTCAAGGGTCACCGCGTCCTTGTGGTACTCGGCCACCAGAACGGCGTACACCTGGTCGAGGACGTCCTGCGCGCTGACACCTTCCGGGTAGTCGTCCAGGCGGCAGAACATGTCGATGTCGTACACGCGTCGGATGGAGACGCGGCGACCGTAGGACCCGATAAGGATCGGGTTGATACCCCAGCCTTTCAGGGTCTCGTCGGCGGCGAGGACCTTGTTGATGGCGTCGTGCGCCTCAGGGGCGTTGTCCCAGTCGTCGTCGCTCGGTTCAACGTTCGACTGTGCGGTGGCGAAGGAAGTGGCGAGCTCGGCCATGTCAGGCGTCCTTGGGTGAGTCAGTATCTGGGTGCCCTGGCTTCGTGGGCCGGGCCTGGCGATTGTGGTTGGTCGTGTCGACGGCGAACTGCTGTCCGCCTTCGCGAATATTCTTCGACGCTCGGTTGTACGCACGCCGGTTCGGGGCATCGGCCGCGTGACGAGTCTCGGAGTACCGGTCGGTCAGCGAGGTCAGCTGGGTTCGGGCCTCGTCCGGGGTCAGTGTGGCGAGGTCGATGAGCAGCAGACGACGTGCATCGTCCTGAATGTCATGGAAGGTGTTCGCGCACGTCTTGCCCCGCTGCGCGCGTCGTTCAGCGGCGAGGACGGTCATGATGCCGGCCAGGGCGGCGCCCACGAGCGCACCGGTCCCGACTACCCATCGGGGGAACGAGTCGAGGAAGGCGGCACCGCCGCTGAAGAGGCCGAAGACGCTGGCGGGAACGCCGAGGCGGAAGTTCCACCGCTGCCACGCCTTGGCCGCCTCGAACTGTGTCTGGGATGACCACCGTGCGCTTTCCTCGAGCCTGGCAAGTTCGTCACCTACCGGGACCAAGTTGGCGGGCACGTGCGCCGGCACCGCATAGTGCGGTGGACCGGGTGGTGCCAGCGCTTTTGGTCGGCGGTATAGCAAGTCGTTCTCCCCGTTCAGCTCGTGCGGCCACGTCCGCGTCACGTCAGCCCAGACGCCCCTGAGATGCGGATTTGAATTTAGGTGGCGGCACTGACACCAGGTCGACACGTCCCACCGCACCAGGGGGCCGGTCCAGCCATCCTCCTCTGTAGCACATGGGCGCCGGCATCGTACGCAGGCGCGCCGATGCGTTCTGGACTCTGCCCGGTGGGGGTCAAGGGTCGCGCTCGATCGCACCCGGGCCATTGCTGTATTCGGTGCATAGCCTGTTGCCTCGCGTCAATATGGGCGGTGTGACGCGGCTTTCAATGGTCCAGCGCCCATCGGTGAGTACACGACAAGCCATGCCGCTCTCGGGTTGCCCGACCATGGCTAGGGCGTGTGGCTGGTCGGTCGTCGCGCGGTGGATTCGACCCCCTTTTCACCTCCCTCTGCCGACCGTGGACTCATAGGCTCCAGGGATGCGAGTGGTCGTCATCGGAGGCACTGGACACATCGGCACGCACCTCGTCCCCGCGCTGGTACGGGACGGGCACGACGTGACCGTGATCAGCCGCGGCATGCGCCGCCCCTATCGTGACGACGGGGCGTGGAACCACGTGCATATGGTGCCGTGCGACCGCGAGGCCGCCGAGGCCGACGGCGCTTTCGGCACGACAATCGCAGATCTGAAGCCCGAAGCGGTGCTGGACCTGATGTGCTTCACGCCGGCGCAGGCGCACCAGCTGACCGAGGCACTGGACGGCCAGCACCTCATCTCCACGGGGTCCGTCTGGTCCTACGGCGCAAGCACGGTCGTCCCCACCACCGAGGATGCTCCCAAGCACCCGTACGGCGAGTACGGCATCAACAAGCTCGCGATCGAGCGACACCTCATGAGCCAGGACCGCGTGCGCGCCACAGTGGTGCATCCCGGCCACATCAGCGGACCGGGGTGGTTGCCCATCGGTCCGGCGGGCAACCTCGACCCCGCTGTCATCGATGCCCTCCGAGCCGACGGTTCGTGCCTGCTGCCTGACCGTGGTGGAGAGACCATCCACCACGTGCACGCGGAGGACGTCGCAGACCTCCATCTCGCGTGCCTCGACCAGCCCGACAGAGCCGTCGGCCAGAGCTTCAACAGCGTCTGCACCCAGGCGCTCACCCTGCGCGGATACGCCGAGCTGGTCGCCCGCCACTTCGGCCACGAGCCGAAGCTGGAGTTCGTGCCGTGGAGCGAGTTCGCTTCCCGCCTGGGCCGAGAGAACGCCGATCTCACTCTCGACCACATCGGCCGCGCCCCGCTGTTCTCCATGGAGAAGGCGCACGACCTGTTGGGCTTCGTCCCGAAGCACAGCGTCACGGACACCGTGCTCGAAGCCATCGACGCGTGGGTGGCGGCCAACCGCAGCTAGCCATCTCGGACTGTCGCGCGGGCGGAGACCAAGACACACCTCACGCGTCCGGATGTGGGGCGAGAGCCCATGAGCGGAGGTGGGCGGGCGGCATACGGTGCTCGCCTGGGGCAGCATCCAGCGGCCCGGAGGTGAGGTGTGCCAGTGAGAGTTGAACCGGCCTTCACCGTGGAGGTGGACACCGGCACCCTGGCGGTGCACGACCTCACCCCCGGGGCAACCCGTTCCGACGTGCCGGTCGTCCTCGCCCTGCACGGCATCACGGCCAACGGGCTGGCCTGGCAGGTCCTCGCGGACGAGCTCGTCCGACGCCATGGAGTGGACGGCATCCGGGTGCTCGCACCCGACCTGCGGGGGAGAGCGGCCAGCCGCGACGTGCCCGGGCCGTGGGGGATCAGCGCCCACGCCGCGGACACCTCCGCCATCGTCTCGGCCTTCGGAGGCCACCCGGTCCTCGTCGGGCACTCGATGGGCGCCTTCGTCGCCGCCTCCGCCGCGGCCAAGGACCCCGGCCGATACCGCGGGCTGGTACTTGTCGACGGGGGCCTCGGCTTCCCTGCGCCCTCGGGCCAGGACGTCGACGCAGCCCTGGCTGCCGTCATCGGTCCGGCGATGACGCGGCTGTCGATGGTGTTCGACTCACCGGCCGACCACCTCGCGTTCTGGCGACGCCATCCGGCCGTCGGCCCCCTGCTCGCCGGACCCGTGGGGCCGTGGCTGCGCCACTACCTCGACCACGACCTCGTCCAGTCCGGTGAGGGCTGGCGCTCGAGCTGTGTGCTCGAAGCGGTCCGAGCCGACGGGCGCGACGTGCTGGCGGACCCCGACACCCTTGCGGCGGTGCAGCGGGCGGTCGAGCAGGGCGTCGACACCGAGCTGCTGTGGGCCGAGCGAGGGCTGCTCGACGAGCCGCAGGGTCTGTACGACGAGAGCCGTCTGCGCGCATTGCAGCTACCCACCGCCCTGCGCACGACGCGGGTCCCGGACACGAACCACTACTCGGTGATCCTCGAGGCGTCGGCCATCACGCGCCTCGCCGACGCGGTGGATCGTCAGCTCGCGATGAGGTGACGCAGGCGCAGCGCGAGCTGCAGCTCGAGCGCACGCTCGGGTGACTGCCAGCCGTCGCCGACGAGCCGCGTGATCCGTTCGAGCCGCTGGGCGACCGTGTTGGTGTGGACGTGCAGCCTTGTCGCCGCGTGCCGCGGACTCGACCCGGCGAGGAAGTAGGCCTCGAGCGTCCCGACGAGGTCGGTGCCCCGCGCGCCGTCGTAGTCGTCCAGCGGTCCGAGGACCGACTGCACGTATGCCGTCACCTCGGGTTTGGTGCCCACGATGAGGCCCGCGAATCCCAGGTCTGCTGCGGCCGCGCCGTCTCCCTTGCGGCCCAGTGCCACCAGCGCCTCAGCTGTCCGGATGGCCTCGGTGTGGGCCGCCTGGAGGTCGGCACCGAGCGTGCCCCTGACCTCGCTCACCGGTCCCGCTGCCCCGACCGTCACGCAGTGACTCCGAGAGAGTCGATGCGCCAGATCGCCTGCGGCAGAACCGGCTTCACCTCCGGGGACCAGCGCGACCACATGGCCCTCCACCTCTCCGACGAGACCCTGTCCACCGAGTGCGGCGTTGACGGCGAGCACCAGCGAGCGGGGTGTGGCCGTGTCGGCGCCGACGACGGCGAGCAGGCAGGTGGGCTCACGCAGGTCGAGCCCGAGCGAGCGCGCGGCGGGCAGGAGGAGTCCGAGGTCGGCGTGTCCGCTCACCAGCCCGGAGACGAGGTCGGTGCGCTGCTGCTGGCGTGCCTCCGCGCGGTTGCGTTCGCCGAGGAGGACCAGGGCGGTGACCACGGCCGCCCGCTCGACGGTCCGCTCGTCGGAGTCGTCCATCGCCGAGACGTCCCCGATGACGAGGCACCCGATCGGCTCGCCGGCAGCGGCGATGCCGATGACCCAGGCGTCGCCGATGCGGGAGAGGCGCCTGCCGTCGACGCCGCCCTCGACGCGCCTCTGGAGCTCGAGCAACCTGTCGCCGGTGGGCGGCGCCTCGCCGGCGATGCTCCGCGGCGCACCGTCGGGGTCCAACAGCAGGGCCCATCCGCCGAGGAGCTGGATGAGAGCCTCGGTGAGGTCGTCGACACCACCGCCCTCGAGGACGATCTCTGCGAAGCGGTCGTGCGCCGCGGCGGCGCGTTCGATACCGGCGGCGTACTGGCTGGCGCGCTCTGTGGCCTCGGAGAGCGCGGCCAGCGTGCGCGACGACTCCTCCACCGCACGCACCTGCACGATGGTGACGGCCGCCAGGGCGGCGAGCGAGCCCAGGAGCGCCACCTCGTCGTGGGTGAACGGGCGAGGCGTGCGGTTGGACGCGAACAGCACCCCGACGAACTCGTCCTTGACGATGAGGGGAGTGCCACAGATCGCGACGAGGCCCTCGTCACCCACGGCTCCGTCGATCAGGTGGGTGTGCCGGAAGCGCGCGTCGGCGAAGTAGTCGGCCGTCCAGTAGGGCTTGTGCGACTGCGCGACCAGCCCACCGAGCCCCGCTCCGAAGGCGAGGCGGACGACCTGGAACTGGGCAGAGACCGAGCCGGCGGTCGCCCGCATGTAGGTGTCGCCGCGGTCGTGGTCGAACAGGGTGAGGTAGGCGACGTCCGTGCCCATGAGCGCCCGGGCGCGTCGGACGATCGCGTCGAGCACGACCGACGGGTCGCTCATGGAGGCCAGCTCGCCGGCGGTGTCGACGAGCGCCGCCAGCTGCTGCTCGCGCCGACGCTGCACGTCGAAAGCACCACTGATCCGGATGGCCAGGTCGCGAGCATGGGGGTCGACGTCGAGCGCGGCGAGATCGGCGGCCGACGCGCCGGAGGCGAGCAGCTCGAGCAGGCGGGTACCCGCGTCCACGTCATCGTGCATGAGGCCGATCCTAGGCGCGCACAGCGCGGGGGGCATGTCCTTGCGCACCATGAGCGCAACCAGACCATGGGGCACCACACCATGTGGGCCTCGCAGGGCTCGTCCTATGGTGAGGCTTCACCGCGTGCAGATGTCCTGCACCGCGGAGCACGAGGAGGTGCTGGTGAGCCCTAGCCCATCGACGACGCAATCCGCGTCCGCGTCGGCGGCAGCGGCGACGTCCGCCCTGCGAACCGTCGACCTGACCAAGGACTTCCGGGGGTTCACCGCCGTCAACGCCGTGAACCTCGACGTGGCGCAGGGAACGGTCCATGCACTCGTCGGACCCAACGGGGCCGGCAAGACCACGCTCTTCAACCTGCTCACCGGGTTCCTCACCCCGACATCGGGACAGATCCTCCTGCGCGGCAAGGACATCGCGGGCCAGCAGCCGGAGCAGATCGCGCACCTGGGGGTGGCGCGCTCGTTCCAGATCACGAGCCTCTTCGAGCAGATGACGCTCATCGAGCACCTCGAGCTCGCCCTGGCCTCACCCACGGGACTGGGCTACCGGTTCTGGAGCTCGCGCAAGCGGCTCGGCCAGTTCAAGGCCCGCGCCATGGAGCTGCTGTCACAGGTCGGCCTGGCCGACCGTGCGGGCGTCACCGCAGGGTCGCTGGCCTACGGACAGAAGCGGGCCCTCGAGATCGCCCTGGCCATCGCCAACGACCCCGAGCTGCTGCTGCTCGACGAGCCCACGGCCGGCATGGGCCTGGAGGACGTCGACCGCACCATCGACCTCGTCAAGCAGGTCTCCGATGGCCGCTCGGTCGTCTTCGTCGACCACAACATGCACGTCGTCGGCTCACTCGCCGACCGGGTGACGGTCCTGCAGTCGGGTGAGGTCCTCGCGGAGGGCACGTACGACGAGGTGAGGAAGGACGAGAAGGTCATCACGGCATACCTCGGAGAGACCGGAGACACGCATGAGTGACGCACTGCTCACGGTCGACTCTCTGTCGGCGTTCTACGGTGAGGCGCAGGCCCTGCGCGATGTCTCGCTCGACGTCGCCGCCGGCGAGGTCGTCACCCTCGTCGGTCGCAACGGAGCCGGCAAGACCACCCTGCTGCGCTCGATCATGGGCCTGCACAAGGGAACTCGGGGATCCGTGACGCTGGACGGAACCAGCCTGGACGGGAAGTCCGCGGACAAGCGGGCTCGCCTCGGTCTCGGTTGGGTGCCCGACGACCGCGGCATCTATGCCACCCTCACGGTCGCCGAGAACCTCGCCCTCCCGCCGGTCGTCGACAAGGCTGCGGCATGGAGCCTGGAGCAGATCTACGAGCAGTTCCCGGTGCTGCACGAGCGACGCGACTTCCCCGGGACCAAGCTGTCCGGCGGAGAACAGCAGATGCTCGCCATGGCTCGTCCGCTGCGCGCCGGCTCACGCCTGCTGCTCCTCGACGAACCCAGTGAGGGCCTGGCGCCGGTCATCGTCAACCAGATCGGCCAGATCATCCGCGACATCAAGGCGCAGGGTGTCGCCGTCCTGCTCGTCGAGCAGAACGTGAAGTTCGCGTCGACGGTCGCCGACCGCCACAACCTCCTCGCCCAGGGCGAGGTCGTCGAGAGCCTCGACAACGCCGAGTTCCAGACCCGCACAACGGACCTGCTCGAGCACCTCGGCATGTGACCGCATCCCTGGCCACGTCCCCGAAGCAGCACCCCCAAGAAGCACTTCCCAGCACGCACGACCACACGAACACTTCACCGGAACATCGATCCGCCGGGCACGGCATACACACCCCAGGAGGGGACATGCGACACACCAAGATGATCAGCCTGGCGGCCTTGGTCGCCAGCTCAGGGCTCGTTCTCAGCGCGTGCGGCAGCTCCGCCGGCGGAGGACCGTCGTCCGACGGCGGCAAGATCAGCGACGACAAGGTCGTCCTGGGGCTGCTCAACGACCAGTCCGGCGTCTACAAGGACCTGTCCGGCCCCAACTCGAAGGTCGCCATCCAGATGGCCATCGACGACTACAAGGCCAAGTACGGCGACAAGGCGGTGGCCAAGAAGATCGAGATCGTCATGGCCGACCACCAGAACAAGCCGGACATCGCCAACTCCAAGGCGCAGGAGATGTACGACCGCGACAAGGCCGACATCATCCTCGACGTGCCCACGTCCTCCGCGGGTCTCGCCGTCGCCACCCAGGCCAAGGCGAAGAAGAAGGTCTACATCAACATCGGTGCCGGCACGACGGCCCTGACCGGCGCACAGTGCAACAAGTACACGTTCCACTGGGCCTACGACACCGCCATGCTGGCGGCAGGTACGGCCGGGGGCATCGTGGAGGGCGGCGGCAAGAACTGGTCGATCGTCTACCCGGACTACGCCTTCGGCCAGGACATGAACAAGTCGTTCACGGCGGCCGTCGAGAAGGCCGACGGCAAGGTGCAGCAGTCGATCGCGACGCCGTTCCCCAACGACAACTTCGCGACGTTCATCACCAAGGCGGAGTCGAGCAAGCCCGACGTCATGGGCATCATGGCCGCCGGTGGCGACCTCGTGAACTTCGTCAAGCAGTTCAACCAGGCCGGGCTGCAGGGCAAGACGCAGCTGGCCGTTGGGCTGATGTTCATCACCGACATCCACTCCCTGGGTGTCGACCAGTTCCAGGGCACCCAGTTCACCGACGCCTGGTACTGGAACTTCGACGACCAGAACCGCAAGTGGGCCGACCGCTTCCAGGAGAAGACCCAGACCCGCCCGAGCTTCGCGCACGCGGGCAACTACTCCGCAGCGCTCAACTACCTCGAGGCGATCCAGGCGGCCGGCACCGATGACGCCGACGCCGTCGTCAAGGAGCTCGAGGGCAAGAAGATCAACGACGTCTTCCTGCGCAACGGCGAGGTCCGGGCGGCCGACCACAACGTCACCCACGACGTCTACCTGGCAGAGGTCAAGAGCAAGGCAGAGGTCAAGGAGGACTGGGACTACGAAAAGATCGTCAAGACGATCCCGGCCGCCAACGCCTACGCAGCCCCGAGCGGCACCTGCACGATGTGACCTCGTCGCCGACGGGGTAGTCCGTCGGCGACCCACAACCCGACCGTATGCCGTCCGCGCGCCCTGGGCGGACGGCATACGGGACCGGGTGAGCCACCGAACGAAACGAGAGAGGGACGACCGGTGACCCAGTTCCTGCAGTACACCCTTCAAGGCCTCGCGGCCGGAGGGTTCTACGCGCTCGCAGCGCTCGGGCTGGCGGTGATCTTCGGCGTGCTCGGCGTGGTGAACTTCAGCCACGGTGCCTGCTACATGCTCGGCGCGATGATCTCCGCCCTGCTCCTGCAGCACTTCGGCCTGGGCTTCTGGCCCGCGCTCGTGATCGTCCCCGTGATCATGTTCGTCATCGGTGTCCTCGTCGAACGGCTGCTCGTGCAGTGGCTGCTCAAGCTCGACCCGCTCTACAACTTCCTGCTGACCTTCGGGCTCACGCTGCTCACCGTCGACATCATGAAGCGCCAGTTCGGCGTCTCGTCGCTCAAGTACGAGGTGCCGGCAGGCCTGACCGGTCGCGTCTCGTTCGGCTCCGTCGACCTCTCGGTCTACCAGATGTTTGCTGCGGCGTTCGCGGTCCTCGTCTGCCTCGCCGTGTGGATGATCCTCACCAAGACCCGCGTCGGCATGATCGTCCGGGCGGCCACGGAGGACCCGGAGCGCTCCCGCGCCCTCGGCATCAACGTCGCCCGCTGGGTGACGCCGGTCTTCGGCTTCGGGATCGCGCTGGCCGGACTGTCCGGTGTGCTGGCGGCCCCCTACCGCGCGATCAACGCCGACATGGGGACCAACTTCATCATCATCCTGTTCGCGATCGTCGTCATCGGCGGCCTCGGGTCGATCCTCGGCGCGGTCGTCGCCGGGTTCCTCGTGGGCCTCGTGGAGGCCTACGGCCAGGGCTACTACGGGCAGCTGTCCCAGGTCCTCATCTTCGTTCTCATGGCTGCGGTCGTTCTCATCCGCCCGGCCGGACTCTTCGGAAGGGAGGAAGCCGCATGAGCGCCCAGCTCACGGACACCGCGCGCGTCCAGACGGCAGCCTCATCCGGCCCGGAGCGCCGGGTCAACCCGTTCCTCCGCGCCGGCCTCCTGCTGCTCGCCCTCCTCGTCGTCCTCGCCCTGCCGTGGTACATCTACCCGCCGGTGGCGATGGACATCCTCGCCTGGGGCCTGTTCGCCATCTCGGTGGACCTCCTCCTGGGCTTCACCGGGCTGCTGAGCTTCGGCCACGCCGCCTTCTGGGGCATGTCCGCCTACACCACCGGCTACATCGCGACCCAAGCCGGCGTGCCGTTCTACGTCGCGGTCCTCGGTGGAGCGGTGGCCGCCATGGTGATCGCCGTCCCCACGGGGTATCTGGCGGTGCGCCGGACTGGCATCTACTTCGCCATGGTGACTCTCGCCTTCGCGCAGATGCTCTACTTCATCGCCAACCAGGCCAGCGCCATCACCGGCGGTGAGAACGGACTCCAGGGCATCCCCAAGACCTTCTTCGGGATCGACCAGGTGGAGACCGACTCGTTCTACTTCTACTACGCCGCACTGCCGCTCATCCTGCTCGGGGCCTTCATCGCGTGGCGGACCGTGTCCTCGCCCTTCGGCCGGGTCCTCCTCGCGATCCGCGACAACCCTGCTCGCGCCCGGGCGCTCGGCTACGACGTCGAGCGCTACAAGATCATGGTCTTCGTGATCTCCGCCGGTATCGCCGGCCTCGCCGGGGGAGTCTTCTCGGTGAGCCACGGGTTCGCCTCGCTGCAGGAGCTCGCCTGGCAGACCTCGGGGAAGGTCGTCCTCATCACCGTCCTCGGCGGCATCGGCACCCTGTGGGGTGGTCCGCTCGGCGCCGCGGTCGTCGTGCTGCTGGAGGACCAGCTCGCGTCCTCGGGCTTCGAGGGCATCGGCATCATCACCGGGTCGATCTTCATCCTCATCGTCCTGCTCTTCCGCAAGGGCATCTGGGGCACGGTCGCCGACCTCGTGACCCGACTTCGCAGCCGGGGTGGGCGCAATGCTTGAGGGCCGTACCGCGCTGGTGACGGGGGCCGCCAGCGGGATCGGAGCCGCTGTCGTCGACCGCCTGGCGGCAGAGGGTGCGCACGTCCACGCTGTCGACATCGACGGCGATGCGCTGGCCACGCTGGTCGAGCGCTTGGGTGCCGAGCGTGTGACTCCCTGGGTGATGGACCTGTCGGACCTCGACGCCCATGCCTCCCTGCCCAGGGACGTCGACATCCTCGTCAACAACGCGGGCATCCAGCACGTCGCGCCGGTCCAGGACTTCCCCGTGGAGCAGTTCGAACGCATCCACCGGATCATGCTGCTCTCGCCGTTCCGGCTCGTGCGTGCCTGCCTTCCCCACATGTATGCCGCCGGGTGGGGTCGCGTGGTCAACGTCTCGTCCGTGCACGGCCTACGGGCCAGCGAGTTCAAGTCGGCCTATGTCTCGGCCAAGCACGGGCTCGAGGGGCTGAGCAAGGTCGTCGCCCTCGAGGCCGGCGACAAGGGCGTGACGAGCAACTGCATCAACCCGGCCTATGTGCGAACTCCGCTGGTGGAGAAGCAGATCGCCGACCAGGCGCACGCCCACGGCATAGCGGAGTCCGACGTCCTCGAGAAGGTGATGCTGACCCCGGTCGCCATCAAACGGCTCATTGAGCCACCCGAGGTCGCGGACCTCGTCGCCTTCCTGTGCGGCCCCTCGTCGAACTCCATCACCGGCTCGTCGTTCACGATGGATGGTGGGTGGACCGCTCACTGAGTCCTCTCTTGCTGGTCGTCGCCCGCAGGACGCGTCGCACACGTGCATCGATTCGCCGCAGTTCCATCCGCCGCTCGCGCGCTGGGCGCGCTCACGGCTCCCGCCAGGCCCAGCCAGCGGCGAATCGACACACGCGTGCTCTGACGGACCGCCTCCCGCTTCCTGCCCCTCGTCAGGTGCGCTTGCGGCTGCTGGTGACGGTGAACTTGGTCGTGCGTTGGACTTGTTTGGTGGAGCCGATGAGCTTGTCGAGGATCGGGCGGTAGTTCAGGGGGGTGTTCCACACGACCCAGAGTTCGCCGCCGGGTTCCAGTGCGCGCGCAGCGTCGGCGAAGAGGCGTTCGGCCAGGCCGGTGTGGACTGCGGCACCGACGTGGAAGGGCGGGTTGAGCACGACGAGCTGGGCCGTCGCAGTGTCGACGGTCTCGAGCCCGTCGGCGCGCACGACGTCGATGCGGTCGCTCACGCCGTTGGCTGCGGCTGTTGCCTTGGTCGAGGCGACGGCTGCGGCTGACTGGTCGGTGGCAAGGACCCGCAGGTCGGGGCGGGCGAGGGCGAGGGCCGCAGCGACGACGCCGTTGCCCGAGGCGAGGTCGATGGCCTGCTCGGCGGCCCGCATGTTGGGGATGTGGTCGAGCAGGAGCCGGGTGCCGATGTCGATGCCTGAGCCGGCGAAGACCCCGCCGTGCGCCGCGATGGTGAGGCCCACGTCGTCGTGCCGCTGCTCGTGCGGCCATGTCGACGTGATCCCACCGCGCGGCTGGGCCGCGTGGAGGACCCGTGACTTCTGCTTGGCCAGACTCGCCTGGACGTGTGAGAACGACTGTGCAAGAACGTCGTTCATCGAGCGTGACATGTGCTTGACGCGGCCTCCGGCGACGACCCGAACCTCGGGGTGGGCATGTGCGGCGACCAGCTGGGCGATCTCGTCGAGCTCGTCCAGCGATCGGGGCAGCTGGAGCAGCACGAGTCGCGCCCCGTCGACAAGTGACGCGTCGAGCGGGTGGTGGGCGAACGGCATACCGGATGGTTCGAGCCCCCGGCGGGCGGCATTCGCGAGCAGCGCGCGCTCACCGAGGATGCCGTCCTGGTGCACGCGCACCCGCGATGCCCCTGCCTCGAGAGCTCCGAGGGTCAGGGCACCGTGGCGGTCGCCGATGACGACGACATCGTCCGGCAGCTCCCCGGCCTCGTCGAGGATCAGCGAGTCACTGGCGTCCCAGGCCTGGAGGTTGGAGGCCTCGACGTCGGGCCAGCGGCGCAGGTCGCTCCAGTCGGTCACCAATGCTCAGATGTCGCGGAAGATCTCGATGGTGGCGCCGAGAGCGTTGAGCCGCTCGGCGAGGTCCTCGTAGCCGCGGTTGATGACATAGACGTTGCGCAGCACGGAGGTGCCGTTGGCGGCGAGCATCGCGAGCAGCACGACCACACCGGGTCGCAGTGCCGGCGGGCACATGACCTCGGCCGGGCGCCACTTGGGCGTCTTGCCGGTGATCATCACGCGGTGCGGGTCGAGCAGCTGCACCTGGGCTCCGACCTTGGTCAGCTCGGTGAGATAGATGGCGCGGTTCTCGTAGACCCAGTCATGGATCATCGTCGTGCCCTCGGCGCACGCGGCGATGAGCGCGAAGAACGGCAGGTTGTCGATGTTGAGGCCGGGGAAGGGCATCGGCGCGATCTTGTCGATCGGGGCCGTGAGCCTGCTCGGGAGGATCGTGATGTCGGCGAGGCGCGTGTGGCCGTTCTTGGCGAGGTACTCCTCGGTAATCTCGTACTGCAGACCCATGCCCTCGAGGGTGGCGAGCTCGATCTCGAGGAACTCGATCGGGGCGCGCTCGATGGTGATCGAGGACTCGGTGACGACGGCGGCGGCGATGAGGCTCATGGCCTCGATCGGGTCCTCGCTGGGGGAGTAGTCGACGTCGATGTCGATGCTCTCGCACCCGGTGACGGTGAGGGTCGTCGTGCCGATGCCCTCGATCTGGACGCCGAGGCGCTCGAGGAAGAAGCAGACGTCCTGGACCATGTAGTTCGAGGACGCGTTGCGGATGACGGTCGTTCCCGGGTGCAGGGCAGCGGCGAAGAGGACGTTCTCGGTGACGGTGTCGCCACGCTCCGTGAGGACGATGGGCTTCTCGGGGCGCGTCGTCTTGTCGACCTTGGCCTCGTAGGAGCCGTGGGTGGCCGCGACGTCCAGGCCGAACGACTTGAGGGTGGCGAGGTGCGGCTCGACGGTGCGCGTGCCGAGGTCGCAGCCGCCGGCGTAGGGGAGCGAGAACGTGTCGAACTGGTGCAGCAGTGGGCCGAGGAACATGATCACGGTGCGGGTGCGCCGAGCAGCCGCGATGTCGATCGAGTCGAGGTCGAGCGTGGCCGGCGGGATGATCTCGAGGTCGCTGCTGTCGGGGAGCCAGCGCACCTTGACACCCATCGAGGTGAGCACCTCGATGATCCGGTTGACCTCCTCGATGCGGGCCAGGTTGCGCAAGGTGGTGCGGCCCTTGTTGAGCAGGGCGGCGCAGAGCAGGCCGACGGCCGCGTTCTTGGAGGTCTTGACGGGGATCGAGCCGGACAGCTTGGCGCCGCCGACGATCCGCAGGTGCTGGGGGCCGCTGTGGCCGAGGGAGACGAACTCGCTGCCGAGGGTCTCGCCGACGCGGGCGAGCATCTCGAGGCTGAGGTTCTGACGGCCCTGCTCGATGCGCGCGACGGCGCTCTGGCTGGTGCCGAGCTTGTCGGCGAGCTCGCTCTGGGTGAGGCCGTGGTGGCGTCGTGCGTCCCTGATGAGGGTGCCGATCCGGGTGAGGTAGCTGGACTCAGTCATGGAATCCAGAATATGTCAGATATGAGATAACGCAAGCCAGAGCGTCGACGCACAGCGTGCGGACGGCATACCGGCGTGTGCTGTGTGCCCCGCTGGTGTCAGTCGGCGTCGGGGTGGGTCTCGAAGGCCCGCACGAGCATCGGGGCGACGATCTCGGCCTGCCAACGGCGCACCCCATGGCCGCGCAGCGCCTCGATGAAACCGTCCTCGTCGCGTGTGACCGGCGGGCGCCAGACGACGCGGCGCAGCGGGTCGGGGGAGACGACGTTCTCGAGGGGGATGGAGCGTTCCTCGGCGAAGGTCGCGAGCTCGGCCCGCGTGTCGTTCAGCCGGGCAGCGGCGACGGGGTCCTTGTCTGCCCAGGACCGCGCGGGCGGGGGCCCGTCGGAGCGGATGGTGCGGGGCGGGAGGTCAGCCTCGTCGATGGCGTTGGCGCGCTTGACTGCCGCCATCCACTGGCGGCCGTAGCGCGTGATGGCCCGGTGGCCGCTCGGGAGGTCGCCCGGTGATGTCGGCGCCTCGGTCGCGATGGCGACGAGGGAGGCGTCGGGCAGGATGCGCCCGGGCGAGGTGTCACGGTCGCGGGCGATGTCGTCGCGGGCGTACCAGAGCTCACGCAGGACCGCGACGCCGCGGCGGCTGCGGATGGTGTTGAGCCCGCTGGTGCGACGCCAGGGGTCCACCCGCTCGGTGGGCGCCCAGTCGAGCAGCGCGTCGAACTCCTGGCGGGCCCACTCGGACTTCTGTTGGCGGGCGAGGTCGACGCCCATGAGGTTGCGCAGCTCGGTGAGCACCTCGACGTCGAGGGCGGCGTAGCGCAGCCACGGCTCGGGCAGCGGCCGGGTCGACCAGTCGACCGCCGAGTGCTCCTTGGCCAGCGCGAGACCGAGGTAGTGCTCGACCACGGCGGCCAGCCCCACGCGAGGCAGCCCGAGCAGGCGGGCGCCGAGCTCGGTGTCGAAGAGCTGGCGGGGGCGCAGACCGACCTCGGCGAGGCAGGCGAGGTCCTGGGTGGCGGCGTGCAGGATCCACTCGGCGCGACCGATGGCGTCGTTGAGGGGCGTGAGGTCGGGGCAGGCGATCGGGTCGATGAGCCACGTGCCTGAGCCTTCGCGGCGCACCTGGATGAGGTAGGCGCGCTGGCCGTAGCGGTAGCCCGAGGCTCGCTCGGCGTCCACGGCGACCGGTCCCTCACCGGCGGCGATGGCCTGGGCGGCCTCGGTGAGGCCGCGCTCGGTCTCGACGACGTCGGGGGTTCCGTCGGCCGGCTCGTTGAGCGGGGTCGGCGGGGGGAGGGTCGGCTCCTCGACGGCGGCGGGTGCGGCGTCCTCGGTCGCGGAGTCTTCGATCGCTGCGTCCTCGGTCGAGGCGGAGGTGGTGTCGGTCATGTCAGCGGCGAGGCCCGGGGAGGGCGACGACGCCCTCGGGCAGGGGAGGCAGCCCAGCGATGGTGCACAGCAGGTCGGACCAGGCGAGAAGGTGCAGACCGGCGTCGGGACCCACGGGCGTCCACGACGCGCGCACCTCCATCTCGACGCTCGCGGGGCGGTCGGCGAGTCCGGCGAAGCTCTGGCTCACGACGCGGGTCACGGTGCCGGCCTCGGCGATGGCGTTCACGCCACGGTTGCCCAGGGCGTCGACGAGCCAGGACCAGCCCACTTCGCCCAGCAGCGGGTCGGAGGCCAGCTCGGGCTCGAGCTCGGCGCGGGCAAAGGTGACGGCCCGCCACTCGCCACCCCAGGGTTCGGGAGCCGAGGGGTCGTGGAGCAGCACGAAACGCCCGGAGGCCAGCTCATCCTCGTCGTCGGCCGCGCCGAGGACGTCCGCGGTGAGCGCCACGGCGTAGGGAGCGATCCGCTGCGGGGCGGGCACCTCGGTGATGCGCACCTCGGGGCGCAACCGAGCGTGCCGGAGGGCCTCGAGAGCCTCGGTGAACTCCGGGGACTCGCGGCCGGGAAGGGAGCGTGTTGCCACCTACTGAGGGTATGCCGGTGCGCTGGTTTCGGGAGTGAGGCCACGCCGAGGGTTCGCCGGCCCGGTGCACCCCTAGGCTGCGGGCGTGCTCTCCCTCCTCGCCCTCGCCTCCTCGGCCGTGTGGGGGACGTCCGACTACTTCGGCGGCACCATGACCAAGCGGCTGCCCGCCGTCGCGGTCGTGGGCCTCACCCAGGGACTGGCGTTCCTCCTGCTCTGCTGCGTGGTGCTCGTGCGAGTCACGACGGGGCACCCGGTCGAGTGGGGGCCCTGGGTGCCGTGGGCTGTCGTGGCCGGCCTCTGCGGGGCCAGCGGGCTCGTCGCCTTCTACACCGCGCTGGCGAGCGGCACCATGGGCGTCGTGGCCCCCATCGCTTCCATGGGAGTGCTCGTGCCGGTCGGGCTCGGCGTCGCCTCGGGTGAGACGCCGTCGTCATGGGTGTGGGTGGGCATCGCGGTCGCGGTCCTCGGCATCGTCCTCGCCTCCGGACCAGAGGTGACAGGGGCCGTGTCGCCACGTCCGGTGGTGCTGGCGGGGGTAGCGGCGATCTGCTTCGGGCTGGCGCTCTTCTCGATCGACCGCGGCTCGCGCGAGTCGCTGCTGATGACGCTGTGGGGGATGCGGCTCACCTCGGTCAGCCTGTTTGCGATCGCGGCCATCATGTTGCGCTCGGTGGGCGGTGCCTCCCGCACTGACCTCGTCCCGCTCGCGCTCATCGGCTCGGCCGACCTGCTGGCCAACGCCCTCTTCGCGACCGCCTCCTCCCGCGGTCAGGTGAGCATCGCCGCCGTCCTGGGGTCGCTGTACCCCGTCGCGACGATCCTGCTCGCCCGGGTGCTGATCAAGGAGCGGCTGCGGCTGGTGCAGCAGGTGGGCGTCGGCTTCGCGCTGGCCGGCGCCGCGATCATCTCCCTCTGACCCACCCCCGTTCCACTGATTGCCCGTTCGGCCAGTTCGGACCAGCCCCTGCGCCACTGATTCCCGTTGGGCGGTAGCCCAACGGGCAATCAGTCGTGCGGTGCCACCGGCCGAACGGGCAATCAGTGGCGCGGTGCCACCGGCCCAACGGGCAATCAGTCGTGCGGTGCCACCGGCCGAACGGGCAATCAGTCGTGCAGTGCCACTGTCCGAACGGGCAATCAGTGGTGTTTTGGCGGGATGAGAGGATCAGCGGCGTGATTGCTGACAGCCCACTCGTCCTCGCCGCCACCCGCCAGCCCGTCCCGCACACCCCCGTGTGGTTCATGCGGCAGGCCGGCCGCTCGCTGCCCGAGTACCGCGAGCTGCGCGAGGGCACGGCCATGCTCGAGGCCTGTCGCACACCGGACCTCGTCACCGAGATCACGCTGCAGCCGGTGCGGCGTCACAAGGTCGACGCGGCGATCTTCTTCTCCGACATCGTCGTCCCCCTCGCCGCCGTCGGGGTGGACCTCGACATCGTGCCCGGCACCGGCCCGGTCGTTGCCCAGCCGATCCGGACGCGGACTGACCTCGACCGCCTGCCCGCCCTCACGCCGGATGCGATTCCCGACATCACGGAGTCGGTGCAGCGCCTCGTCGCCGAGCTCGGCAGCACCCCGCTCATCGGCTTCGCGGGGGCTCCCTTCACCCTCGCGTCCTACCTCGTCGAGGGCGGTCCGTCCAAGACGCACGAGCACACCAAGGCGCTCATGCACGGTGACCCGCAGCTGTGGAACGACCTCTGCGAGCGCCTCGCCCAGATCTCCGGCGCCTTCCTGCGCGTCCAGGTCGAGGCCGGGGCCAGCGCCGTCCAGCTGTTCGACTCCTGGGTGGGCGCTCTCTCGCGAGCCGACTACACGGCATACGTGCAGAAGCACTCGGCCACAGCGCTGGCCGCGGTCGCCGACCTCGGTGTCCCGCGCATCCACTTCGGCGTCGGCACCGGCGAGCTGCTCGCCCTGATGGGCGAGGCGGGGGCGGAGGTCGTCGGGGTCGACTACCGCCTGTCCCTCACCGATGCCGTTGCGCGACTCGGGGACTCGTATGCCGTGCAGGGCAACCTGGACCCGGCTCTGCTGGGTGCCCCGTGGGACGTTCTCGAGAAGCGCGTTCGTGCAATCGTCGACGAGGGCCGCGCGGCTCCGGGCCACATCTTCAACCTGGGTCACGGCGTGCCGCCGAACGCCGACCCCGACGTCCTCACGAGGATCGTCGAGGTCGTGCACGAGCACTCAGCCCGCTGAGGGCGGGGTCATCGGCCCCGCAGTCTGGGGCGCCGGTGCCACGAGGGGCAGCCGTCCGGCCCGGCGCCGTCGCAGCCACCACACGACGGGTACCGCGACCACGCCGATCACGACAGCGAACGGGAGGACCGCGCCGACGACGGTGACAAGCACCGACACGGAGGTCAGGAACGCCGACCATCCGGACTTCAGCCCGGAGAGGAACCCACCGGCGCTCACCGACTGGAAGTCGTTGGTGGACAGCGAGATCGCGATCGGCGACTGGGCCACCTGGTCCTTGAGGCTGTTGAGCTGTGCCGTGAGCGCGTCGAGGTCGGCCTCACGCTTCGACAGCTCGTTCTCGAGCGCCACGAGGTCCGCCACCGTGGACGCCTTGCTGATGAGCTCGCGCATGCGGGCGACGCTCGCCGTCAGCGACTCCACCCGCGCCTCGGTGTCGACGTAGGTGCCCGTCACGTCCTCGCTCGAGGTGTTGCGGAACTGCACGTCGCCGACCTTCTCGATGAGCGCGATCGTCGCGTCCAGTGACGACGCGGGAACGCTGATCGTGATCGAGCCGGAGGTGTCGCGCCCCTGCTCGCTGGTGTAGAGCTCCTCGGAGACCACGGCCCCGCTCTGCTGGGTGGCGATCGCGCGGATCCGTTGCGCTGCCGTGGTCAACGTGTCGACCTTGAGGTTGAGGTTGGCGCGTCGCACGAGCTTCTGGCCGACGCCGGCGCGGGCCGACTCGGGCGAGACGGCGCTGGGATCCCCGGCACCCGCCGCGGGTTGTGCCTCCGGGCCGGACTTGGCTGCCGCGTCGGACTGCGAGAAGCCCGTCACGCTGCTGCCCGAGTCACCACTTCCGCCACTGCCGCCACCACCGCAGGCGCTCAGAGCGGTGATCGCGAGGAGGCCGGCGAGCGCGCTGCCCGCCATGCGGCGTCGCCACGGTGCGATGGGGCGAAGAACCTGGTTGCTCATGGTGCTCTCCACTTCTTCGGGCTCGGCCCGCGGCGTCGGCGGGTGCTGTTGGTGATGAGACTCCTCCGTGCCACGCGTTGGTTCCCTCGGTCCGGGTCACGAGTTGGTGACGGCCGGTGAGAGAGTGAGGAGGTGAGCCACGCCGCACCAAAGCCCCGCCCGTCCGTCGCCGTCATCGGTGGGGGAGTGGCCGGACTCACCGCCGCGCGTGACGTCTTGGTCGCCCTGCCGGACGCGCAGGTCGTCATGCTCGACGCCTCCGACCGCGTGGGTGGCAAGGTGCGCCGGGAGGAGATCGGTGGGCACCTCGTCGACGTCGGGGCAGAGGCGATGCTGGCCGTGCGACCGGAGGCCATCGACCTCGTCGGCGAGCTCGCCGAGACGACAGACATCGTCACGCCCACGACGACCTCCGCCCGGGTGTGGTCGCGCGGTGAGCTGCATCCATTGCCGCGCACCCGGATTGGCGTGCCGTTCGCCGACTCGGTCATCGGCCGGCTTCTCACCGCGGACGAGGAGTCGCGCATGCGAGCCGAGTCCCCCGCCCCAGAAGTGGGGGACGACGTGAGCGTCGGCGACTACGTCGGTGCGCGGCTGGGTGCCGCTGTCGTCGAACGGCTCGTGGAGCCGCTCCTCGGCGGTGTGTATGCCGGCCACTCCCGCGACCTGTCCCTGCGCGCCACCATGCCTGCGGTCTGGGCCATCGCCAGGGACCGGGGGTCGTTGCTCGCGCCCCCGGTCGTCGACCCGCAGGCCGGCACCGCACGTCCGCCCTTCATCGGCCTCGTTGGTGGCGTGGGCAGGTTGGCCGAGCTCCTCGCGGCCGACGTCGAAGGACGCGGTGCAGTGATCGAGTCGCGCACGATCGTGCGCGGCCTCGAGCGGACGGCCAGCGGCTGGTCGGTACTCAGCGGCCCGACGACCCAGCCACGCCGACAGGAGTTCGACGCCGTGATCGTCGCGGTGCCACCGCCGCCGGCGTCCCGGCTCCTCGGCGCGGTCGCCCCCGATGCCGCCGCTGCGCTGGCCGACGTCGAGATGGCCTCGGTGGCGGTCATCACGCTCGCCGTCCCGAGGGCCGAGGTCGCGTCGTGGGAGGGCTCCGGCTTCCTCGTGCCGCCGGTGGACGACCGCGGCATCAAGGCGAGCACGTTCAGCTCAGCCAAGTGGGGGTGGCTGGCTGCAGAAGGTGGCGACACGGCATACGTGCGTGCGTCCGTGGGACGGGCGGGGGAGACGGCGACGCTGCAGCGCGACGACGCCGAGCTCGTCGACCTGGCGCGCCGCGAGATCGCCGAGGCGGTGGGTGCCCCGCCGCTCACGCTCGTTGACAGCCACGTCCGGCGATGGGGCGGAGGACTGGCGCAGTACACCGTGGGGCATGTCGACCGGATGGAGCGCGTGGGCCAAGCAGTGGCGCGGGTGCCCGGTCTCGAGGTGGCAGGTGCCGCCTACCAGGGCATCGGAATCCCGGCCGTCATCGCCTCGGCGCATGCGGCCGCCCGCGCGACGGTGACCCACCTGACGAGCGCCGGACCGGGCGCGGGAGAATGAGCGCATGAGCACCCCGACCGGTCGACCCGCCACCAGGAAGCCCACCCCCGCGCGGATGCGCGAGATCAACGAGACGATTCGCTACACGATGTGGTCCGTCTTCGAGGTCACCGAGGGGATCGGTGACGCGGACCGCGCGGCGATGGTGGCCGAGGTCGAGGAGCTCGTCGCCGATCTGGAGTCGGGTGACGTCGTGGTGCGCGGCTTCTATGACGTCGCCGGGCTGCGGGGCGACGCCGACCTCATGGTGTGGTGGCACGCCGAGCGCATCGAGGACCTCCAGGACGCCTACCACCGGCTGCTGCGCACCGACTTCGGCGAGCACCTCTCGTCGGTCTGGTCCAACGCGGCGCTGCACCGCCCGGCCGAGTTCAACAAGAGCCACATCCCGGCGTTCCTCGCCGACGAGGAGCCCGGCGCCTACGTGTGCGTCTACCCGTTCGTGCGGTCCTACGACTGGTACCTCCTGGAGGACTCCGAGCGCCGCGACATGCTGCGCGAGCACGGCCAGCAGGCGCGGGACTACCCCGACGTGCGCGCCAACACGATCTCGTCGTTCGCGCTGGGGGACTACGAGTGGATCCTCGCCTTCGAGGCGCAGGAGCTGCACCGCATCGTCGACCTCATGCGCGAGCTGCGGGCGTCGCGGGCGCGGATGCACGTGCGCGAAGAGGTGCCGTTCTTCACCGGCCCCCGCGTCTCCATTGCGGACCTCATCAACGCCCAGCGCTGACCCCACCCACCTCACCTTTTCCGGCTGGTCACAGAAGAGGAGTGTTCGGCCCGGAACTGTGTGCGGCTGAACACTCCGTTTCCCGGCTGAAGCTCGTCGTTCGCTCTCCTGTCCACAGGGCTCGCCCCCCTGCGACGTCATCCACAGACTCCGCGGGGGCTGTGGCGCTCGCCGGTGCGGTGGCCCACGGTGACGGTCATGGACCTCGACCCACACCTCGTCGCACTCGCCCAAGAGCAGGGTGGCCTCTTCACCACCGCCCAGGCACATCAATTCGGCCTGTCGCGCACGTGGTTGCGTGAGCTCGTCCGTGGCCGGACCGTGCTCCACCCGACGCGAGGCCTGTATGCCGTGGCCTCGCTCGTCGACACACGTCCCCTTGCGTGGCACCTGACTCTCGCGCGTGGAGCGCACCTTCTGTACGAGGACGCACAGCTGACCGGTGTCACGGCCGTGCTGGCCCACGGGGTGCCCGTGTGGAACTGCCGGCTCGACCGGCCCGAGCTGCGACGACCGATCACCCACCAGGTGGGGGTCAAGCCGTTCAGGGTTCGTCCGGGCGGCGGGGTGTCAACGTCGGTTGAGTCGCCCTACGGTCCGACCGTGCCGCTCGCAGACGCGTTGGTGCAGCTGGCGATGGACCACGGGATAGTCCAGGGCGTCGTGTCCGCGGATGCCGCACTGCACAGTGGTCAGGTCTCCATGGCGGAGCTCGAGGCTGCGGTCGAGCGGGTGGCGACGTGGCCCCGCTCGAGCCGTGCGCGGGCCATGCGGGACCTCGTCGACCCGGCCTGCGAGTCCGTCGCGGAAAGCCGAGCCCGCGTCGAGTTCGTGACACACGGCATACAGGTCGAGTCGCAGGTCGTCATCCGGCGGGCCGACGGCAAGGTCGTCGGACGCGCCGACTTCCGGGTCAAGGGCACCAACGTCATCATCGAGGTCGACGGGAAGATGAAGTATGCCGACGGTGACGGTGAGGTCCTCTGGGCCGAGAAGCGCCGTGTGGACGAGATGCGCTCCCTCGGTCACCTCTTCGTGCGGGTGACCTGGTCGCACCTGGAGACGCCAGGCAGGGCCTCAGCCATGGTCCGGCGCGCGCTGCCCCACACCGCCTCAGGGGGGCGGATCAGCCCGGAAGTGGAGCGTTCGGCCGGGAACGGTTCCGGGCTGAACGCTCCGCTTCCGTGATCAGCCGTAAAAGGGGAGGTGGGTGGGGCGGGGCGGGGGGCGGGTCGGGGGGCGGGTCAGGCGGTGGCGCTGTCGGCGGGGCGCAGGGTCATGGCGATGCTGTTCATGCAGAACCGCTGGTCGGTGGGGGTGTCGTAGCCCTCACCCTCGAAGACGTGCCCGAGGTGGCTGCCGCAGCTGGCGCAGCGGACCTCGACCCGGGGGCGGCCGGGAAGGGAGGAGTCCTCGAGGAACTCGACCGAGTCACCGGCGAGCGGGCTGTAGAACGAGGGCCAGCCGCAGTGGCTCTCGAACTTCGTCTCCGACGTGAACAGCTCCGACCCACAGGCGCGACAGGCATAGACGCCCTCGGTCTTGGTGTCGGTGTACTCACCCACCCCGGGGGCCTCCGTGCCCGCCTGGCGCAGGACGGCGTACTCCTGCGGGCTGAGCTCGGCCTTCCACTCCTCATCGGTCTTGGTGACGGCATACGTGCGGTTCGTGGGCTCCATGACAAGAGGAAACCACGAGGCCCCCGGAAACGTTCCCGGGGGCCTCGTGGTCTCAGTCGGTCAGCGGTTCAGCCCTGGCCTCAGCGCGGACCGCGGCCCTTGACGGCGAGGCCGATGACCAGCGGGTCGTGGTCCGAGGACGAGTACGGCGTGGCGGCGAAGAAGTCCGTCACGTTGTAGTTGCGACGCGAGTACTGCATCGCGACGGACTCGTCCGCGTTGATGTCCCACACGCCGGCGCCGGTGACCATCGTGAGCGCCTTGGCGTTGGCGAAGCCGTGGTCGAGGGAGCCGACGCGCCCGTCGAACTGGTAGCTCGCGGACGTCGGCTCGAACGTCTTGCCGAGGTTGGTGAACCCGCGGGCCTCGATCTCGCGTACCGGGTCCTCCATCGCGTAGGCGTTGAAGTCACCGACCATGAAGACGGCCTCGTCGGCGAACACGGTGTTGGCCCACGTGCTCACGGCCTTGGCCTGCGCAACGCGCGAGGGGTTGGAGTTGCCCTGCCCGGTGCCGTCGTCAAAGCCCGAGCCCTTGGACTTGAAGTGGTTGGCGATGACGACGAACGGTGAACCGGCGTTCTTGGCCTTGAACTTCTGCGCCAGCGGGTAGCGGGCGTTGGCGAAGGCCGGGTCGAGCAGGATCTGCGACGCATCGAGCGCCTGGATCAAGTCCTTCCTGTAGATGAACGCCGTGCGGATGATGTCCTCGCTGGCCGGGGTGACGGTCGGCGACTGGACGTAGGCCCACTGCCCGCCGTCGGCGTTGAGGGCCGTCACGAGGGTGGCGAGCGCCTTGTCGCGCGGCTGTCCCGGGAGGTAGCTGATGCCCGACGAGTTCTCGATCTCCTCGAGCGAGACGACGTCGGCAGCGAGGCCGTTGATCGCGGTGGTGATCTTGGTCTGCTGGTCGCTGAACGCCTTGGGGGTCCAGGCGCCGCGGACCTCGCAGAAGTTCGTCGTGACCGGCGTGCCCGCGCGGTCGGCGAAGAACGGGCAGTTCTTGTAGGTGTCCTCGGTCTCACCGAGGTCGGTGAAGTAGTTGAGGACGTTGAACGTCGCGAGCCGGATGTCGCCACCCACGGCGGGCGGAGCGGTCTCACGGTCGTTCTCGCTCACCACCGGGTCGTCGGCGTCGGTGGGGCCGACGACCTGGCCGGTCGGCTGGTAGTTCCACTGGAACCGGTAGTCGAGGATGACGGGCTTGGCGAAGGTGACGTGCGACCCTGCGCGCATCGGCTCGGCCTGCGACAGGTAGGGCAGCGGTGAATTCTGCGCCGTGGTGTTCCGCGTGTAGTCCCAGCTCGACCCATCGTCGAGGGTGATGTACTTCTTCGCGTTCTCGGCCTCGTATGCCGTGGCTGCGGCTCCGGGGAGGACGACGTCCGTGGCGGTGTAGAGCGGCTTCTCGCCGACGGCGAGCCCGACCTGGCCGAACCGGTTCAGGTCGTAGTTGTTCGTGATCGTGTAGGAGCCCTGGGGCCTCACGAGCATGCCCTCGTACTGCTCCTTCTCGGCGTCGGTCACCGGGAGGGTGGCCAGCGGCGTCTCCGTGACAGCCGCGCACTCAGAGGCCGTGGCCACGTCGGCCTTGGTGAGCTCGGTGAGGCCGTTGTACTCGTCCACGGTCGCCGTGACGGTGACGCAGTCGCCCACTGCCGGGGAGGTGTTGCCGAAGACGAAGACTCCGTCGGAGGCGCCGGGGGTCGCGTCGGTCGCGCCGCCGGTGCCCGGGGTCTGCACGTAGAAGCCGTTGAAGCCGCCGTCGGGGTAGACCGCGGTGACGACACCCTTGGTGACGATCTTCGTGCCGACCATGGGGGAGGTCGCGCCCCGGCCCTGGATCTCGGCGATCGTGACCGCGATGGCAGCCGGCTCGGGCTCGGGGTCCGTTCCGCCCCCGCCCGTCTGACCTGACGCGGCCGGGGTCGGTGCGCCGACCGTGAAGTCCGCGGCGTTGTTGTCGGTGTCGGCAAACGCGGCGTTGCGCGCCGCCGAGGTGGTGTTCGAGAGGGACCTGGTCGCCTGGCCCTCGAAGAGGTTGGCGGTACCGAAGCCGATCCGGTCCACGAGCGCGCCAGAGGCGTCGTACAGGTCGACGCGGCCGTTGGCGGCGCTCATGCTCAGGCCGCCCGTGGCGTCCGGTTCGGGCAGGGCGGAGCCGTTGGCGCCTCCGGAGCCCTCTTGGACGAGGAAGGTCTTCCCTGCAGGAATGCTGCCGGTCAGCGTGGTGGAGCCACCGCTGCCTCCGGAGGCCGAGAAGTATTGCACCTTCCACCCGGCGAGGCTGATCGCGCTCGACGACCGGTTGCCGAGCTCGATGAAGTCATTCGCGAACTGTGCGTTGGCGTTGCCGCCGCCTCCATAGACCTCGGAGATGACGACGGTGGTGGAGACGGCCTGAGCCGGGCCGGCCGTCAGCAGGGCGGTCGCCCCGGCCAGCGGTAGGGCAACGAGGGGCGCCGCGGCAACGGCGCACGCTCGACGGGAGAAAGCGGACATGGGTCGAGTCCTTCGGGAGTGAGCGGGGAGGAAGTCTCCAGACCGTATGCCGTTCGCACAACTTTGTCTGTAGTCCTTGGGTAAGCACTCGGCAAAGTCTTGGTGGCATCCTCGAGACGCCCGCGTCCGGGCCGCGGCGTCGGCCCCCGTGGCTAGGCTGCGGCACATGGCGTCCCCCCTGACGATGGAGATCGACGGCCCTGACGGAACCCGCGAGGTCAGGGTGTCCAGTCCTGACCGGCTCATGTGGCCGGGTGACGGGATCACGAAGGGTGACCTCGCGGCATACATGGTCTCTGTCGGTGAGCCACTCGTGCGCGCGATCGGTGACCGGCCGGTCACCCTGCAACGGTTCCCCGAGGGCATCGAGGGCGAGGAGTTCTACCAGAAGAACCCGCCCAAGGGCATGCCCGACTGGATCCGGACGGTGTCGTGCCGCTACCCGTCGGGCCGGCGCCACGCGCAGCTCGTCGTCGACGAGGTGGCCGCCGCCGTGTGGGCCGTCCAGATGAACACCGTGACCTTCCACCCGTGGCCGGTGCGCACGGCCGACAATGACAACCCGGACGAGCTGCGCATCGACCTCGACCCGCAGCCCGGGCGCACGTTCGGCGACTCCGTCGAGGCCGCCCTCGCGCTGCGAGAGCTGCTTGCCGAGCTGGGGCTCACCGGCTGGGCGAAGACGTCGGGCAACCGGGGGGTGCACGTCTTCGCGCGGATCAGGCCGACCCACGAGTTCCTCGACGTACGCCACGGGGTCATCGGCATCGCCCGCGAGCTGGAGCGGCGCCTCCCCGACCTGGTGACGACGTCGTGGTGGAAGGAGGAGCGCGGCGAACGCGTCTTCGTGGACTTCAACCAGGCGTGCCGGGACCGGACGATCGCCTCCGCCTACAGCCCGCGCCCGCTCGTCGGGGCGCCGGTGTCGATGCCCGTGTCCTGGGAGGAGCTGACCACGATCGCGCCGGGCGACTTCACCGTCCTCACCGTTCCGGAGATCGTCGCCGACCGCGGTGACGCCTGGGAGGCCGTGGGGGAGAGTGTTGGCGACGTCGCCCCGGCGCTCGCCCTGTGGGACGGCGACGTCGAGCGTGGCCTCGGCGAGCTGAACTTCCCCCCGGACTACCCCAAGATGCCGGGGGAGCCGCCGCGCGTGCAGCCGAGCAAGCGCCGCACCGACCGGGCCGACGAGGACTACATGAAGCCCAAGGCCGAGCGCGATGCCGACCTGCACGAGCAGTGGGGTATGCCGGTCGTGCCGCCGATCGCCCCCATGCTCGCCAAGCCGTCCAAGAAGCTCGTCGAGGGGGACGTGAGCTATGAGCCCAAGTGGGACGGCTTCCGCTCGATCATCTACCGCTCCCGGGACCGGGTCGAGATCGGCAGCCGCAACGAGAAGCCGATGACGCGCTACTTCCCCGACGTCGTGGAGGCGGTGCTGGCCAACTTCCCGGACAAGTGCGTCGTCGACGGCGAGATCATCCTCGTGCGTCCCGGCGAGGACCGGCTCGACTTCGACCTGCTCCAGCAGCGCATCCATCCGGCGGCCAGCCGGGTCACCAAGCTCGCTGCCGAGACGCCCGCGAGCTTCGTGGCGTTCGACCTGCTGGCTCTGGGGGAGCGCGACCTCATGGGTGAGCCGTTCTCGGTGCGTCGTGCCGAGCTCGAGCGGGCCTTCGCGGGTGTGGAGGCGCCGATCCACCTGACGCGGGCGACCCAGGACCCCTCGGTGGCCAGGCAGTGGTTCGAGCAGTTCGAGGGAGCCGGCCTCGACGGGGTGATGGTCAAGCCCCTCGAGGGCACCTACGAGCCCGACAAGCGGACCATGCACAAGTTCAAGCACGAGCGCACTGCCGACTGCGTCGTCGCGGGCTACCGCACCCACAAGAGCGGGGACGACCTCATCGGCTCACTGCTGCTCGGGCTCTACGACGACGAGGGGACCCTGGCCAGCGTCGGTGTCATCGGCGCCTTCCCCATGGCGCGGCGCAAGGAGCTCTTCGAGGAGCTGCAGCCACTGGTGACCGACTTCGATGACCACCCGTGGGCGTGGGCCAAGCAGGTGGAGGGCAAGCGGACGCCACAGAACTCGGCCGGTTCCCGCTGGGCCGCGGGCAAGGACCTGTCGTTCACGCCGCTTCGGCCCGAGCGGGTCGTCGAGGTCCGCTACGACCACATGGAGGGCGTGCGCTTCCGGCACACCGCCCAGTTCGTGCGGTGGCGCACCGACCGGGACCCCGAGTCCTGCACCTATGCCCAGCTCGAGGAGCCCGTGTCGTACGACCTCGCCGACGTCCTCGATGCCTAGGTGCGCAGGCGCGGGCACCGGCCGCGTCGTGCGTGCCGCCGTGGCCGTGGGTGCGACCACCACGGTGGCGAGCGCCGCGGGCTCGCTGGCGGCCGCGGCATACTTCGCCCGTCGAGTCCTCACCCCCGAGAGGAAGCGCCCCGACGACCTCGAGATCCTGGACGTGCGCGGCGACCGGGTCCTGTTGTCCGCCACCGCCGAGACGGTCGTGCCGGGCCGCTACGGCCTGTGGCTGGACGGCGGTCGCGGTCACGTCCGGATCGGGAACCTCACCGGCAGAGATGTCGCCGAGGGAACCGTGGAGCGCGAGGTCCTCGGCGTCGACGCCGGCGTGCTCCGTCCCGGTGGCGCGCGCTTCAACGGCTACTACTACTCCGGCACCCCGGACACCGCGCTGGGGCTGCCCACCGAACACGTCGAGGTCGAGGGTGAGCTGGGCCGCCTGCCAGCCTGGGTCGTCCCCGCACCCGGAGGTCGGGGCTCGCGGTGGGCCGTGCTCGTCCACGGCCGTGGGGCGGTGCGCGACGAGGCGTTGCGTGCTCTTGCGGCGCTGCACCGGGCAGGGTGGACGTCGATGGTCCCCACCTATCGCAACGACGAGGACGTTCCCGCAGGGCCCGATGGCCGCTACAACCTCGGCCTGTCGGAATGGCGCGACATCGAGTCGGCCGTGGAGCACGCGGTGGAGGCCGGCGCCGACGAGGTGCTCCTCCTCGGGTGGTCGATGGGTGGGGCCATCACCCTGCAGTTCCTCGACCGCTCCCCGCTGGCCGACCTCGTGACGCGCGTCGTGCTCGACGGCCCGGTCATCGACTGGGGGGACGTGCTCGAGCACCACGCGCGCATGCACCGCGTGCCCAAGGTGGTCGGTGCGCTCTCCCGCACGATGATGGGGCGACGCTGGGGCAAGCGCCTCGTCGGCGTGCACGAGTCGGTCGACGTGGCCCAGACCGACTGGGTTCGGCGCGCCGACGAGCTACGGCACCCGATGCTGCTCATCCACTCGGCCGACGACGAGTTCGTCCCCGTCGGACCCTCGCGTCGGCTCGCCCAGCACCGGCCCGATCTCGTGACCTACGAGGAGTGGCGCGTCGCACGGCACTGCAAGGAGTGGAACACCGACCCAGAACGGTGGGAACGCCTCGTCACCGAGTTCGCCCGTCAGGGCGACACGGCGGACACGGCGGACACGGCGGACACGGCCGACACGGGGGAATAGTCCTGCGGCGCACGAGGTTGGGGCCTGATGTGTGCACCCTGACGACGACCCCTGCCCTGTGGCGGCGGCTGCACGTGGACCTGAGGCTGGACGCCAGCGACCGCTGTCGGCGCTGACCGCCTCCGACCCGTCGCCCCTCCACCGTCGTCCCACCCCTTTTTCAGGAGCTCTGTCATGTCCAGCACCACGCCCGACGCCGCTGCGCCCGCGTCGACCGCACCACCCAAGCCCACCCGTTCCGGAGTGCCCTTCTGGGCGCAGGTTTTCATCGGCCTCGCCGTCGGCGTCGTCCTCGGGTTCGTGGCCCGGCAGTTCGAGCAGACCTGGCTTGCCGAGACGCTCAAGACCGTCGGCGGGATCTTCGTCCAGCTGCTCAAGGTCATCGTCGTCCCGCTGGTCCTCACCGCGATCATCGTCTCCATCGCCAACCTGCGGCAGGTGACCAACGCCGCCCGCCTCGCCGGCGAGACGCTGGTGTGGTTCGCCATCACCGCCGCCGCCTCGGTCGTCGTCGGCATCACCCTCGGTCTCATCACGAACCCCGGCGCGCATGCCACGCTCGACACCAGTGCCGGCAAGGCGCCCGGCCACACCGGCAGCTGGCTCGACTTCCTCACCTCGATCGTGCCCGGCAACTTCCTCGGCCTCGAGGTCTCGACGTCGGCCGACGAGGCCGGGGCGCTCAGCTCGAGCCCCGACTTCAACATCCTGCAGCTCGTCGTCCTCGGCCTGGCCATCGGTGCCGCGGCCCTGTCCGTGGGCGCCAAGGCCGAGCCGTTCGTCAACCTCACGCGCAGCGCACTCGAGGTCTTCAGCAAGCTCGTGTGGTGGGTCATCAAGCTCTCACCGCTCGGCACGGCCGCGCTCATCGGTTCGGCCGTGGCCAACTACGGGTGGGACCTGCTCGCCCCGCTCGCGATCTTCACTGCTGACGTCTACATCGGCTGCTTCATCGTCCTTCTCGTCATCTATCCGATCGTGGCTCGTGCCAACGGCCTGAGCATCGCGAAGTTCTACGCCGGAGCATGGCCGGCGATCCAGTTCGCCTTCGTCTCGCGCAGCTCGATCGGCACGCTGCCGCTGACCCAGCGGGTCGTGACGCACAACCTGGGTGTCTCGCGTGACTACGCCTCGTTCGCCGTGCCGATCGGTGCGACCACCAAGATGGACGGCTGCGCCGCGATCTACCCCGCACTCGCCGCCATCACCGTGGCCCAGCTGTTCGGAGTGGACCTGGGCCTCACCGACTACCTGCTCATCGCCTTCGTCTCCATCGTGGGTTCCGCGGCGACCGCGGGCCTCACCGGCGCGATCGTCATGCTCACCCTCACGCTGTCGACTCTCGGCCTCCCGCTCGAGGGTGTCGGGCTGCTCCTCGCGATCGACCCGATCATCGACATGATCCGCACCGCCACCAACGTGGCCGGCCAGGCGCTCGTGCCGACGATCGTCGCCAAGCGCAACGGGTTGCTGGACGAGGCGACCTACGACTCCAACACGTTCGGGGGTGCCGATGTCCGCCTCCAGCTCGATGAGGACGAGACCTCGGTCCCGGCACCGGCGCACGACGAGACCCGCGTGGCGGTCCCGGCATGACCCCGGCAGGACCGCGGCTCTCGCTGCTCGACCTCGCCACGGTGGGCAGTGACCAGTCCATCGGCGAGGCCCTCGAGACCAGCGTGACGTTGGCGCAGAAGGCGGACGAGCTCGGCACGTTCGAGCGCTTGTGGTTCGCCGAGCACCACAACATGCCCTCCATCGCGTCCGCGGCCACCGCGGTCCTGCTCGCGCACGTGGCGGCCCGGACCGAGCGCATCCGCGTCGGTTCGGGCGGCGTCATGCTGCCCAACCACTCACCGCTGGTCATCGCGGAACAGTTCGGCACGCTGGCCGAGCTGCACCCAGGACGTATTGACCTCGGGCTGGGGCGGGCGCCGGGCACCGACCAGGTGACGAGCCGCGCGCTCAGGGTGGACCCGCGGGCGTCCGAGCGCTTCCCGGATGACGTGCTCGAGCTCCAGGGCTACCTGTCCGACGAGAGCCTCGTGCCCACGATCAACGCGGTCCCCGGTCGTGGCACCAAGGTGCCGCTCTACATCTTGGGCAGCTCGCTGTTCGGGGCCCAGCTGGCGGCGCGCTTCGGCCTGCCCTACGCGTTCGCGAGCCACTTCGCGCCCGATGCGCTGCGTCAGGCGGTCGAGGTCTACCGCCGCGAGTTCCGGCCCTCGGACCAGCTCCAGAACCCCCACGTCATCGCCGCGCTCAACGTGGTCGTGGCGGACGAGCAGGAGCACGCCGAGGCGATGGCCGCCTCCGTCCTGCGCTCACGGGTGCGTTCGCTCGCCTCCCGAGTCCCGGCGTATGCCGGCCAGCTCGACGATGCGACCGTCGACGCCCTGATGGACTCACCCGTAGGCGCCCAGGCGCGCCACATGATGACCTACACCGCGGTCGGGGACGTCGGGTCGGTACGCGACTACCTCGACCAGTTTGCCGAGCTGGCCCGGGCCGACGAGCTCATGGTGAACAACGCTGCTCCCGGCCTCGACAACCGGCTCCGCGCGCTGGAGCTCCTCGCCTCCACCTGAGACCCGCCCACCCGCGTACCTTTCTCACCAATTCCCCCAAAATGCACGGACACGCCGTGTGCATATCGGGGGAATTGGTGAGAAAAGCACGGCGCGCCGGATGGCCATGGCTGTCAGGGGTTGGGGAGGACGCGCCAGAGACCGAGGATCGAGCCGTCCTCCTCGAGCAGGTGGGCGATCTCGGTGCGCAGACCACCGTCCCCTCCGAGGGGGTCGCCGTCGACGACGCGCACATGGTCCCCGCCGACGATCCGTGGCGACAGCGTGAGGGCGAACTCGTCGACGAGCCCCGCGTCGAGCAGGCTGTGGAAGAGGTGGGGACCCCCCTCGGCCAGCACCCGCGGCATACCCGACTGCTGCAGCCGCGCCACGAGCGCGTGGAGGTCGACGGCGTCGTCACCCTCGATCCACACGCCGTCGTCCTCCGAGCGGCCCGAGGAGGCGCAGGTGGCGAGGATGACATGGCCCTCTCCCTCGGCGAGCGACTGGGGGAGGTTGCCGCTGTTGCTCACCACCACGATCGGTCGCTTCCCCCGCCGGTAGCCCTCTGTGCGAGCCGTCCCGGCTCCGACGAGGACGCAGTCGGCCAGCTCACGCTGCAGGTGGAAGATACGTCCATCGGCCTCGGTGTTGATGGAGCCGCTGCGGCCGTCGCCACCCACGGCCGACCCGTCGAGGGTGCTCACGAAGTTGGCCCGCACCCCGCCTCCCTGTGGCCAGGCATACAGCCGCGCCAAGTCGTCCTCGCCGAGCGATGTGACGGGGGACAGTCGGGAGGAGCCGTCGAGGAGGAGTCGCACGCCGGAAGTCTGACACCCACACGCCCCGGATTGCCTGACAGGATGCCCGAATGGCGAAGAAGAGTGGCAAGGAAAGCAAGCGCAGCAAGGGCAGCAAGGGCAGCAAGGACAAGGGCACGAAGGGCAAGGGCGCAGAGGCGGTCTCCTTCACGGAGACACTGCGAGCCGGAGACGACTTCGAGCTCGCCTCCCTCGACCCCCGTTCCACACCCGGCTTCGACGGCGACAAGGCCGACGGCGAGGCCGCACTCGCCGAGCTGGCACCCCACTTGGCCGAGCTGCAGGAGCGGCTCTATGCCGAGTCCAAGGCGGGTGGCACGCGGTCGCTGCTGCTGATCATCCAAGGCACCGACACGTCGGGCAAGGGCGGCATCATGCGTCACGTGGTCGGCGCGTTCGACCCGCAGGGTGTGGACATCACGTCGTTCAAGGCGCCCACACCGGAGGAGCTCAAGCACCCCTTCCTCTGGCGCATCCGCAAGGCAGTCCCGCAGCCGGGCCAGATCGGCGTCTTCGACCGCTCGCAGTACGAGGACGTGCTCATCGTGCGGGTCCACGACCTCGTGCCCCGCGCTCAGTGGTCACGTCGCTATGCCCAGATCAACGCCTTCGAGAAGGAGGTCGCGCAGTCAGGCACGACGATCGTCAAGGTCATGCTCCACATCTCGAGCGACGAGCAGAAGGAGCGGTTGACCGAGCGCCTCGACCGACCGGACAAGCACTGGAAGTTCAACACCGGAGATCTCGACGAGCGTACGCACTGGGCGGACTACCAGGAGGCCTACCAGGTGGCCATCGAGAAGTGCTCGACCGACGTGGCCCCGTGGTTCGTCGTCCCCGCCGACCGCAAGTGGTACGCACGCCTCGCCGTGACCGAGCTGGTCCTCGAGCACCTGAAGCAGCTCGACCCCCAGTGGCCGGAGGCCGACTTCGACGTCGAGGCCGCCAAGAAGCGGCTCGCCGCGATGCCGTGAGCTGATCAGGCGAAGGCGCGGTCGAGGATCTCGGTGACCTCGCCCGCCCCGAGGCTGTCGAGCGTGCCGAAGGTGGCGCCGTGGCCCCCAGTCCCCAGCCGGCCGGCGACAAACGCCTCGGACACGGAGCTGGGCGCGTGCTGTGTCAGCAGGGCGGCCTGGAGGGTGACGGCGAGGTGCTCCACGATGCGGCGGGCCTGCCACTGGCCGTCGTCGGCACCGGCGGAGGCCACGAGCCCCGGGACGGCGTCGATCGCGCGGTCCAGGCGTTGGTCGTGCCCCCGAGCCAGCGAGAGCTCCTTGTCGAGCGCTGCCACGCTCGCCGGCTCCCGGGTCATGGCGCGCAGCACGTCGAGGGCCCCGACATTGCCCGAGCCCTCCCAGATCGAGTTGAGCGGAGCCTCGCGATAGAGGCGGGCGAGGCCGTTGTCCTCGATGTAGCCGGCGCCGCCGAGGCACTCGAGGGCCTCGGCGACCATCGGCGAGGTGCGCTTGCACACCCAGAACTTGCCCAGCGCCACCCCGAGCCGTGCCAGCTCGCTCTCGCCGGCATCGACCGCGTGGGCCAGCCGGAACCCCAGCAGCTCGGCTGCCTCGGCCTCGAGGGCGAGGTCGGCGAGGACGTTGCGCATGAGGGGCTGGTCGACGAGCTTGGCACCGAAGGCGGAACGGTGGCGGGCATGGTGCACGGCCCGCGTGAGGGCCTCGCGCATCGTTGCCGAGGAGCCGAGGATGCAGTCGAGACGGGTCGAGGAGACCATCTCGAGGATGGTGCGTATGCCGCGGCCGTCGTCCCCCACGCGCACCGCCCAGGCCTGCTCGAACTCGACCTCCGAGGAGGCGTTCGACCTGTTGCCGAGCTTGTCCTTGAGGCGCTGCAGCCGCAGGGCGTTGCGACTGCCGTCGTCGAGCACCCTGGGCACGAGGAAGCAGGTGATGCCGGCCTCCGTCGTCGCCAGGACCAGGAAGACGTCGCTCATGGGCGCGGAGAAGAACCACTTGTGACCCGTGAGGCGGTAGGTCTCGCCGCCCTCGATCGGGCCGCCAGGGGACGCGACGGCAGAGGTGACGTTGGCGCGCACGTCCGAACCGCCCTGTTTCTCGGTCATGCCCATGCCGGCGATCGCGGATGCCTTGTCCGAGAACGGCTTCAGCCCCGGGTCGTAGTCCCGGGAGGCGAGCCTGGGGAGCCAGCGGTCGGCGAGGGTGGGAGAGGACCGCAGGGCGGGCGCTGCGGCATACGTCATGGAGATCGGACACAGGTGACCCGCCTCGGCACGCGACCACGTGACGAAGCCTGCGGCGCGCCGCAGGTGAGCGCCGGTGGCGGCGGGGCGGGTCCACGGCTCGGCCGTGAGCCCGTGACCCACGGCCGTGCGCATCAGGTCGTGGTAGCTGCGGTCGTAGGCCACCTCGTCCACGCGGTGCCCGACCCGGTCGTGCGTGAGCAGGCGTGGCGGGTTGCGATGGGCGTCGTCGGCCCACGCCTGCGCCTCGGGGCTGCCGGCCAGCGCACCGAGCGACACGAGCTCGGCCCGGTCCTCGGGTCGGCCCCACCGGTCCATCGCCTCGACGGCGACGGCATCGGTGGCAAAGAGGTTGTGCCCGACAAGGTCCGGCACCTGGTTCACGACGTCGTGGGTCTGCACGGGCGAAACGCTAACCCGGCGCCTCGCCGCGCTGACCACAGTTGTGACCGGCTCGTGTCGTCCGCGGACGTGTCCCGCGGCCTCGTGGGCGGGGCCGCCCGATAGCGTGACGTGGTGACAGACGCGAAGCGACGCCTGCGGCGATGGCTGGCGCGGTTCCCCGCGCTGGAGTCGCTGGCGCGCCTCACGGTCGAGACCATCCGCATCTGCCTGCGCTACCGGGTGACCGGGCTGGCCTCCGAGGCCGGCTTCTTCGCGTTGCTCTCACTGCCCCCACTCGTCCTGGGGCTCTTCGGCGGCGTCGGCTACGTCGGGCGGTGGCTCGGCGAGGACACCGTCGAGACCGTGCGGGTGGGGATCGACCAGTACGCCTCGCGCTTCCTCACCGACGACATCATCTCGAGGACGTTGGCGCCGACCGTCGACGACGTCTTCCAGGACGGGCGCTTCGACCTGATCTCGGTCGGTTTTGTCCTCTCGCTGTGGTCGGGGTCGCGCGCCCTCAACGTGCTCGTCGACACGGTCTCGATCATGTACGGGCAGTCGGGGGTGCGCGGGATCGTGCCGACGCGGGCGCTGAGCTTCTCGCTCTATGTCGTGGCCCTGCTCGTCGGGGTCGTGACCATCCCGTTGGTGCTCATCGGACCGACCTTGCTCGGGGACTTCCTGCCGCAGGGCTGGGGCTTCCTGACGTTGCTCTACTGGCCCGTGGTCTCGCTGCTCGTCATCGCGGCGTTCACCAGCCTGTACCACGTGTCCACGCCGCTTCGGAGCCCCTGGACGCGGGACATCCCCGGTGCCGTGCTCACCTTGCTGATCTGGGTGGTGGCCTCCTTCGCGGTGCGTGGCTCCATCGCCGCATCGCTGGGCGGGACATCGATCTACGGGCCGCTCAGCGCCCCGATCGTGCTGCTCATCTGGCTGTACATGCTCGCCATCGCGGTGCTCATCGGTGCCGCGCTCAACGCCGCCATCCGCAACCTCTGGCCGTCGGGGGAGCAGCGCGGCCTGCGCACCCGGCTGGCGGCCTTCGTCCGGGCGCAGCCGGACGCGAGCGGCGCCTCAGGCCCGCGTGACGGCGGCGCGCGGGTGGCACCTGACGGCCCGGAGGACGACGACGACAGTTCCTCCGACGACGACCTCGACCTGCAGGGAATCCGCGACGCAGCGAGCCGTCCGCTCACCCCGATCAACGAGGAGGAGACCCTTGTGATCCCCCGGATCCGGGTGGGATCCGGTCGCTGACAGGGGCGGGTTTGGAGTTCGCGTCACGCGTCAGTTATTGTCTCTCCGCACGCACAGAAGGAAACTTCGTGAGTGAAATTCGCGGATGTAGCTCAGTTGGTAGAGCGCAACCTTGCCAAGGTTGAGGTCGCCGGTTCGAACCCGGTCATCCGCTCGGAGGGTTAGCCACCCCTCAATGGTGGAGTGGCCGAGAGGCGAGGCAGCGGCCTGCAAAGCCGTTTACACGGGTTCAAATCCCGTCTCCACCTCAAGTAGTACCCCTCACGGGCGATTGGCGCAGTGGTAGCGCGCTTCCCTGACACGGAAGAGGTCACTGGTTCAAACCCAGTATCGCCCACCAGTTCGAGACAGCCCCTGACCGCGAGCCGCGGTCAGGGGCTGCTTCTTCTCCCGAGCAGGTGAGGACTTTCGGCCCTGCCGACGCCTCCTGGGCGGCGTGACGCTTGGACCATGGACAGGACCAGGTCAGGCAGTCCGATGGTGCCCAGCACCCTGGAGACGTCGGGGTCCGCCCTGCGGGTCGCGGGCGATCCCACTGCCGTGCCACAGCCACAGCCACAGCCACAGCCACTGACCCTGCCGCGGCCGTGGTCGTGGCTGACGTCGGGAGTGACCCTTCTCGCGACGGTGGCAAGCGCTGTGGGCCTGATCGCAGCCCACCGGGTCTACGGGCGGGAGACCCGTGAGCTGTTCGACGCAGCCACGGCCCAGGACGTCGTGACGCTGGTCGTCGTGGTGCCCCTGCTGGCGTCGCTCGCTCTGCGTGCCCGAAGGGGCTCCCTCCCGGCGCTCCTGTGTCTGCCGGGCGTCCTGGCCTTCACGGTGTACAACTACGCGATCTACAGCCTGTCCATCAACTTCGGGCCCCTGTTCCTGGTCTGGGTCGCAGTGCTCGGGTTGTCGATCTTCGCTCTCATCGGCGTCGTCGCCACGGTGGACCGGCCCGCGGTCACGCAGCGCTTTGCCACGCAGAGGTTGCCGGGCCCCGCCTGGGTCCTCATCGTCGTGCCCGCCTTCTTCGTCCTCCTCTGGTTGGCCGAGATCGTGCCCGACCTGCTGTCCGGCGGACCGTCACGCAGTGCCACCGCATGGAACGTCCCCACGAATCCCGTACACGTGCTGGACCTGGCTTTCTTCCTGCCGGCAGCCATCTCGAGCGGCGTGCTCCTGCGCCGAAGGCGCCCGCTTGGGTACGCGACCGCAGCAGGTCAGCTGGTCTGGCTGGCCCTCACCTGTCTGCCCATCCTCGTCACGCCCCTCGTGTCCAGCCTCCGCGGACACGACACCGACGGCTTCGTGGCGCTACCCATCGGCCTCCTGTTCCTGCTGCTCGTCGTGGCGCTCGCCAGGTTGCTGAGGGGTGCCGGCCGGGTCCGCTGACGTCGCGTGCTCAGGGTCGGCTCAGTGGTGCGCTGGCATCGTCGCGCCCCATGACGACGAAAGCCATTGAACAACGCCGCACCATGCTCAACAAGGTCCCAGAGGTCACGGTGTACTTCTGGGTCATCAAAGTCCTCTGCACCACCGTCGGCGAGAGCTTCGCGGACTACGTCAACGAGACGTTGGGTTTCGGGCTGGGAAACACCACCCTCGTCTTCTCCTTGGCCCTGGTCCTGGTGCTGGTCGTGCAGTTCAGGCTGAAGCAGTACGTTCCGTCCGTCTACTGGCTGGCCGTCGTGCTGATCAGCGTGGTGGGGACACTTCTCACCGACAACCTCACCGACGGCATCGGGATACCGCTCTGGGTGAGCAGCGCGGTCTTCGCCGTGGCCCTGGCAGCGGTCTTCAGTGTCTGGTACGTGCGCGAGCAGACCTTGTCGATCCACTCCATCGTCACCACTCCTCGTGAGGCGTTCTACTGGCTCACCGTGCTGGTGACCTTTGCCCTGGGCACGGCCGTCGGTGACTGGACGCTCGAGCTCACCGGGTGGTCGGCCGGCGCCTCGGTCCTGTTGCCGCTCGCCCTCATCGCCGGCGTCTTCGCCGCGTGGAAGCTGGGCGCCGGCCCGGTGCTCTGCTTCTGGCTCGCGTACATCCTCACCCGACCCCTCGGCGCCAACATCGGTGACTTCCTCGCCTCCTCTCGGGACGAGGGCGGCGCAGGCCTCGGGACCCTGGGCACCAGCATCCTGTTCCTCTCGACGATCCTCGTTGTGGTGGTCCACCTCAGCGTGACCCACAAGGACCGCACGGAACGCGCCGCCATCCGCTCGCGAGAGCTGGACGCGGTGGGCCATCACGAGTTCTGACCCGTGGCGCAACGCAGGACGAGGGTGCTGGTGATGACGGACACCGCCAGCCCCTCACCTGCGCTGCTGCGCTTCGTGGCCGAGCGGGCGACCCGCCCCGAGGTCCAGTTCCGGCTCGTCGTGCTCAACCCCGCGCGGGCGGAGCTGCACCTGCTCCACCCCGAACGCCACGACCTCGCCTTCGAGGCCGAGTGCATCCTGCTCGAGACCGTTCCTCAGCTGGAGCAGGCTGCGGGCACCACGGTCATCGGCTCCGTATCCGTGCGACATGACCCGGCTGAAGCCATCGAGGAATCCGTGCTGAGCGAGCCGGTCGACGAGATCCTTCTGGCGATTGCGGACACCCGCCGGACGTCGAGGTGGCGGCGCGACCTGGTACGCCTCGCACGGTTCGGTGTCCCCGTGTCCAGACTGACCTGAACTGGCAACTCCTGTCGGCCACGGTGCCAAGGTGGGGACCGCAGGCTCGTCCGGGCACGTGGTTGCCCGGTCACGTCGAAGGTGTGACGTGGGCAGTCGTCCTGGCCGCGGCGTTTCACGTATGGCGGTCGGGCCGTGTTCGCGACGGGAGCCGGTTCCACGACCTCGTGACCTGCCTCGCCCTGAACCGAGCGACGAGTGGCCGCAGCTGATCTCGCACGAGGGTGGCGCCCCGTGATGGACCAAGGACCGCGACGACCGCCAGAACCGCGAAGACCACCAGGGCTGGGGCGTGGAGCGGGTTGAGCGCCGGAACCCAGCGCGCATAGTGCAGGCCCACCAGGACGGCGAGGCTCCATCGCGGCCAGCTGTGCTGCGGGCCCGTGAGGTCCCAGAGGAGGGCGCCCGCAGCAAGGCCAGCCGTGTAGTAGCGGTGTGCGCCGGGATCGAGAGCCAGCCGACTCGCCATGACCAGCAGCACAGCGCCGGTGGGACGTCTGCGCCACACGGCGGCACCGGCGAGCCCGGCACCGAGGACCGTCTGGAGCGGTCGGTCCCACGTGGGAGTTCGCAGCGCCCCCGGGTCGAACAGGTGCAGTCCGGACAATGGCGAGCTCACGATCGTGTAGTGCAGGGCCCGGACCGTGTGGGGGTCGGCGACGAAGAACGGTAGCCAGCCTGCGGCGATCCCCAGGGCGGCGGTGACGAGGGCCGTAGCCCGGTCGCGCCTGGATGAAAGCGCGAGGAGCACCACGACGAGGGGCAGCGCCCAGGGCTTGCAGTCGGTCGCGAGGGCGAGGGCGAGCCCGGCCCACACAGGGCGGTCCTCGACGACGAGCACCACGCCGACGACGCAGAAGGTGAGCGCCAAGATGTCGTCCAGGTGGGCAGCGCTGATGGCGGCGTACAACCAGACCGGGGTGAAGCACGCGATCGCCATGAGGACCAACAGATCGCTGTGAGGGGAAGCGGAGGCGCCTCGAGCACGCTGCAGCCGCGTGTGGAGACGGACTCCCAGCAGCGCCACCAGGGCGCCGGCGAGGAGGCCGGTGACCTCGGCGGCCACCAGTCCGTTGCCGCCGGAGACCTGGCCCAACCCCCAGGCGATGCCCAACGCCACCGGCCCGATCTGCAGGACCGGGTGCTCGGCGTAGACATGGAGTCCGGCCCTCGTACCGTCGTCCAGGTCGGCGAGGACCTGACCGCCGGTGCTGAAGAAGTGCCACGAACCTCCGCCGTGATGGGTCAGGTAGACGGTCCACGCGACCGCCCACAGGCCAAGCGCGAGGGAGGCCACCAGCCGACGTGATGGCGTCGGGGGAGGCCACTCAGCGTGCCGCGCCGATCGGGGTCCCGGAGCGAGGGTCACGACGACAGTCTGCGAGTGAGACCCTGAGCCGGGACTGAAGCCCGGCGAGGACCGTGGGACTAGCGCATGTTGCCGGTGTGGCCGAGGCTGAACCTTCCGGGCTGGGGCCAGACGCAGAGGCCGTGGGGACCCGAGTCGACGCGGATCTTGTGAAGGAGTCGGCCGGTGGTGGTGTCGAACACGTAGACGACTGCGTCATAACGCCCGGCCAGCCAGAGCTCACGGCCGTCGGTGGTGACTCCACCCATGTCAGGGGATCCGCCGCCGGGAATCGTCCAGCGCCCGGTCTGGGTGAGGGTCGTGGCATCGAGCACGGAGATCGTGCCCTGGTCGCGGTTGGACACGAACACCCGCTCTCCGTCGCGTGACGGGTAGAGGCCGTGCGCCCCGAGCCCGGTGTGGACGAACGTCGTCACGGTGAGAGCGTGGGCATCGACCACCCAGACACCGTTGCGCAGCATGTCAGCCACGAGGAAGTGCTTGCCATCAGGGGCGAGTCTGACGTCCTGGGGCATCGAGCTGGCGCCGCGCTCGAGGCCGTTCTTCGGACTTCCCGGCATGGCCATCGCCTCATGCGGCGAGGTGGCACCGGGCGTCTTCACCGCGTTGAGGTCGATCACCTTGCGGACCTTGGTCACGCCCTTGTCGATGACGAGGAGCTTGCCGCTGAACTCGCAGCTGACCAGCAAGATCGAGAGGTCGGCGGAGTAGTCCGCATGGTTGATCCCGCTGCACGGGACCGGCAGGGAACGCTCCAGCTTCAGGTGCCGGGCGTCACGGATGTCGATGCGACGCAGGCGCTCCGCCATGACGAGGGCGTGCTTGCCATCCGGGGTGAAGTACAGGTTGTAGGGGTCAGCGACGTCCACGGGTCGCTCGGCCCTGCCCGTCGTGGGGTCGATCGGGGTGAGGCTGTTCCCCTGGTCCGCGTTGACCCACAAGGTCTTGAGGTCCCACGAGGGGACGACGTGCTGAGGTTCCTGGCCGGTGCGGAAGCGTCCAACCACCTTGTAGGTGCGAGGGTCGATGAGCTGCACGGTGTTGCTCAGGGTGTTCGGGACGTAGACCATGGGCCGCGCGCTGCGGGCGCCCTCGCTGAGGTCGCCCGCACCGGCGGCGGCATACACGTTGAGCGCAGTACCAGCTGGCGGGCCGCTGGTGCTGGAAGCCCCCGAGCTGGGAGCCGGTGAGGTCGCAGGAACCGTCGACCTCGCCGGAGCGGGCTCCTTGACGGCCGCGCACCCTGTCGCGCCCGCCAGCACCATGAGGGTGATGAGGACGAGCCTGTGGAGGCGTCCACCATGCCTCGACACGGACGGGCTCGCGTCTGCCGCGGGGGAGGACCCGGACCCTGCTCTCATGCGTCCCGGAGCATAGTGGACAACGTGACGGGCTGAAGTCCTTTCGCGTGCAGGCCCTCGAGAACGTGGGGAAGCGCCTCGACCGTGCCCTGGTGGCCGAAGTGGAGACTGACGATCGAACCTCCCCTCACTGCCTGAAGGGTCCTCTGGCGCACTGCCCGTGCGCCGGGGTCGAGGAAGTCCTGAGGGTCCACGTCGTAGGAGATGCATCGGTGGTAGCCCGCCTCGAGCGCGGCGGCACGGATGACAGCAGTGCTCCGCTGGGTCCCGGACGGACGGAACCACCAACCACTGGTGCCGATGGCTGCCGTGAGGGCTGCAGCACCACGCACGGCTTCGTCGACGGCCTGGGCCGCGCTGAGCTGCTTCATCTGCTGGTGGCTCCAGGTGTGGTTGCCGACCTCGTGTCCGGCCGCCACCAGCTGCCGGCCGATGCGCGGGTTCTGTACCAACCAAGTACCGACCGCGAAGACCGTGATCCCCGCCTCCGCCGTGGCGCACGCCGCCATGATCTCCTCGGCCAGGTGCACGGGCCCCTGGCCGTGGAAGGTCAGGGCAACCTGATGGCCTGAGGCCGGCCCGTGCGTGATGTCCGGGCCCGACGTCAGGGCGACGCGCGGTGCTCCCGGGGGTGGCGGTGTCGTCTCGTTCACGGACGATGACGGCGACGATGACGGCGACGCGCTGGCCGGTGTGGCGGAGGCTGGGGTCGGCTCGGCCCGACCGGAAGGCTGGCTGCAGCTCGCGAGGGCGCCGGAGGCACCGGTCAGGGCTGCGCCCAACACCACCCGCCGAGTGGGTCCGGATCGGGTGCGTTCGATGCCGGGGTCGGGGCTTGCCTCCACAGAGCCCACGCTAGGCGCCCAAGGCTGAGCGCTTCTTGAGAGTCCTCACTGCTCACGAGTCCTCACTGCTCAAGAAGTTCTCACTGCTCGTCCTCGTGCTGGCCGATGTTGAGCTTGCCCTTGAGCCGCTCGACCCCCTCGGAGGCGACCGCCTTGGCCGAGTCGCGGATGACACCGGCCTCGTCGGGGTCGCCGTGCAGCAGGGCCTTGGCGGTGTTCATGGCGTACTTCGCCGTGATCTTGGGCGGCAACGGCGGCACGTTCTTGCTGGTGTGCGCGTCGATGAGCGTGACTCCCTGGTGCGCGAACGCCTCATCCCAAGCGGCGGCCACGTCGTCGTCGTCGGTGACCCGGATGCCCTTGAACCCGAGGAGCTCTGCCCAGCCTGCGTAGTCCACGGACTCGACGTCCTGCGAGGTGGACCAGACGGGGTTGGCGTCCTCGGTACGCATCTCCCATGAGACCTGGGTCAGGTCGTTGTTGTGCAGCACCATGACGATGAACTGCGGGTTCTCCCACTTGCTCAGGTACTTCTTGACGGTGATGAGCTCGTTCATGCCCAGCATCTGGAAGGCCCCGTCACCGATGGTGCACACGACGCAGCGGTCGGAGAACGCGAACTTCGCCGCAGTCGCGTAGGGCATCGCGGCCGCCATGCTCGCCAGCCTGCCCGAGAGGTCACCCATCATGCCGTCGCGCAGGCGGATGTGGTGTCCGTACCAGTCCGCCGTGGATCCGGCGTCGCAGGTGACGATGGCCCGGTCAGGCAGCCGCTGGTTCAGCTCGTGGAAGACGCGGCGCGGGTTGACGCCGTCGGAGTAGTGCAGCATCGCCTGGGCGCGCACCTCGTTCTCCCACTCGACCATGTCCTTGGCGACGGACTCCTGCCAGGACAGGTCGTCCTTGGCCCGGAGGTGCGGGATCAGCGCGAGCAAGGTCTGCTTGACGTCCCCCCAGATGTTCAGCTCGGTCGGGTAGCGCAGGCCCATCTGCTCCGGCTTGAGGTCGACCTGGATCGCGCGCGCCTGACCGCTCTCGGGCAGGAACTGCGAGTACGGATAGTTGGTGCCCAGCAGCACCAGCGTGTCGCAGCCCTCCATCTGGTGCTGGCTGGCGCGCGTGCCGAGCAAACCCAGCTGCTGGGTGTGGAAGGGGACGTCGGAGGGAACCACCTGCTTGGCGCGCAAGGCGGTGATGATCCCTGCACCGCAGAGCCTGGCTGCCTCCAGAACCTCGTCCGTGGCGCCGTTGGACCCGTGTCCGACCAGGAAGGTGACCTTGGATCCGGCGTTGAGAATCTCAGCGGCCTTCTCGATCTCGCCCTGGGCCGGGCTGACGGAGGTGGACGGTGCCACCGCACTGGAGCGGGACACGCCGTTGGCCGGCTCCAGCTCCGGCATCTCCATGCCCTGCACGTCGTGAGGCAGCACGACGACAGCAGGGCCCAGTCGCACCCGCGCCATCCGGAAGGCCGTGTCGACCACGGCCTGGGCCTGCTGCGGAGTGACGACCGTCTGCACGTAGACGGCGACGTCCTCCATCGTGCGCTCGATGTTGTCCTCCTGCTGCTCGAAGGTCCCCAACGAGCTGGTGGCCTGCTGGCCCACGATGGCGACGACGGGCTGGTTGTCGCTCTTCGCGTCGTACAGCCCGTTGAGCATGTGGAACGCGCCCGGCGAGGAGGTGGCCACGCAGACACCGACCTCTCCGGTGAACTTGGCATGGGCCGTGGCCATCAGCGCACAGATCTCCTCGTGCGTGGGCCGGATGTAGTCCAGACCGTCGCCTTCGCGCTGCGCCGCTCCGAGGGCGCCGTCGAACTCGCCGATGCCGTCCCCGGGGAAGGCGAAGACCCGGCTCACCCCCCACTCGCGGATCCGTTGGATGACGAAATCGCTGACATTGGCCATGGTGCTTCTCCTTCTGGCGAACCTTCACGAGCACCGCAGCGGCGTTGTTGTCGTGCGGCAAGCTCTCTTCCATGGTGCGCCACGCCGGTATGCCGTAACGCCCGTCTTGTGTCGTGCGCTCGGCTATGCGACTCGGTAGCGTTCGGCATCGGCGACCCGCAGGGTCAGGCCGTGACCGGGTGTCTCGGGATCCGGGGTGATGGTGCCTCCCGTGGGGTCGAGGGTGCCGTCGAAGAACAACGACTCGACGCGGACGTGGTCGTGGAACCACTCGAGGTGGCGCAGGTTCGGCGTTGCGGCGGCGACGTGGGCATGCAGGTGCGGCGCGCAGTGACCCGAGACCTCGAGTCCGAAGGATGCGGCCACGGCGGCGACCCGGACGAACTCGGTGATGCCGCCGCAGCGCGAGGCGTCGGCCTGGAGGCAGTCGACCGCCCCGGCAGCGCACATCCGCCGGAAGTAGTGGAGGTCGTCGCCGTACTCACCGGCAGCGACGTCGGCGGCCACGTTGTCCCGGACCTCGTGCAGGCCCGCGAGGTCGTCGGAGGAGACCGGTTCCTCGAACCAGTGCACGTCCAGGTCGGTCGCCGCGGACATGACCCGGATCGCTTCCTTGCGCGTGTAGCCGCCGTTGGCGTCGACGAACAGCTCGGTGCTCTCGCCGATGACATCCCTGGCCTGTCGCATCCGCGCAAGGTCGCGTTCCGGCGTGGTTCCCCAGGACTCCCCGATCTTGATCTTCACCCGCGGAATCCGTTGTTCGAGCACCCAGTCACCCAGCTGGTGGCGCAGCTGCTGCTCGTCATAGGTCGTGAACCCGCCGCTTCCGTAGACCGGGACCGTGGCGGAGACGGCGCCGAGGAGGTGGTGCAGCGGGAGGCCGAGCAGCCGGGCCTTGAGGTCCCACAGGGCGACGTCGACCGCCGAGATGGCATAGCCCGCGATGCCCCCGCGACCCGCGTTGCGCACCGACCTGACCATGGCCTGGAAGGAGCCGGCGACGTCCATGGCGTTGCGTCCCACCACGAGGTCGGCGAGCTCGGCACGGACCACGGTGGCACACGCGGTCGGGCCGTAGGTCCACCCGATGCCCTCGACGTCCCCGGAACGGGCGCGGACCAGGACCATGGTGGTGGAGTCCCAGCTGATGGTGCCGTCCGCCTCGGGCGCATCGGTCGGCACCGTGAAGGCGCTGACCTCGACGCTGTCGATGCTCGACCCGGCAACCGGGTCGGTCACGGTGTCACTCATGGCTGCTCCTTGCCCCGACGGGAGGCCGCGACGAGCCGGTCGGCCGCGCGTGCCGCAACGGCCATGATGGTCAGGGCAGGGTTGGCGCTTCCCTGGGTGGGCAGCACGCTCCCGTCGGTGATGTAGAGGTTGGGCACGGCGAAGGTTCGGCAGTTCGAGTCGACGACGCCATGCTGCTCGTCGACAGCCATCCGTGCCCCGCCGACGAGGTGGGCGAAGCGGTCGATGGTGATCACCTCGTCCGCGCCCGCAGCCCGCAGGATGTCCTCCATGACCTCCTGGGCCGCCCGCATCAGGGCGCCGTCGTTGTCGCACTGTGAGTACGAGAAGTGCGCGACGGGTAGTCCGTGGCGATCCTTCTCGTCGGCGAGCGTGACCCGGTTGTCCGGCTGGGGGAGGAACTCGCACAGAGCCCCCAGGCACGACCAGTGCACGTAGTCGCTCATGTAGGCGCGCAGGTCGGCGCCCCAGTACCCCTGCGCGGTGACGTGCTCGGCCCAGGTGATCGGCAGGGGAGAGACGGTCTGGATGGAGAACCCACGCTTGTAGGGCTTGGTGGGATCGGTCTCGTAGAACGCCTCGGTGCTGACCTCGGGTGGCGGTGCCTTGTACATGCGCACCTCCTCGTCGAACCGTCCCGCCGTCTGTGGCGCTCCCTGCACCATGAGGTAGCGGCCCACCTGGTCGAAGTCGTTGCACAGCCCCTCGGGGAACCGGGCATCGGCGGAGTTGAGGAGCAGGCGGGGCGTCTCGATGGAGTAGCCCGCGACGACCACCACGTTGGCTCGCTGGAACCGCGACACCCCCTCGTGGACGTAGTGCACGCCGGTGGCACGGCCGGTCCGCTCGTCCACCTCGATCCTCGTGACCATGCAGTTGGACCGGACCTCTGCGCCGTGGGCGAGGGCGTCAGGGATGTGGGTGATCAGTGGTGAGGCCTTCGCGTTGACCTTGCAGCCCTGCAGGCAGAAGCCGCGATAGATGCAGTGGGCCCGGTTGCCGAAGCGCCCGTTGACGATGGCGACGGGGCCGACCTTGGCCACGAGTCCCAGTCGCTCGGCACCGCGCAGGAAGATGTCGCCGTTGCCGCTGACGGGGTGGGGGCGGTAGGGGTAGGAGTGGGGGTCACCCCACGGCCACTTCTCACCGGCAACGGGCAGCTCCTCCTCGATCGCCTCGTAGTAGGGCTGGACGTCGGAGTAGTCGATGGGCCAGTCCGCTCCGACGCCATCCGTCGTCCGGGTACGGAAGTCGCTGGGGTGGAAGCGCGGCGTGTAGCCGGCGTAGTGCACCATCGAGCCTCCGACGCCACGGCCGGAGTTGTTGGACCCCAGAGGCACAGGGTCGGACCCGGAGATGACCCGTGGCTCGGTCCAGTAGAGATGGTGTGACCCCGCCTCGTCGCTGACCCAGTCGGTGTCCGGGTCCCAGAAGGGGCCGGCATCGAGCGCCAGCACCTTCCAACCCGCGCGGGCAAGGCGCTGAAGCATGGTGGACCCGCCGGCGCCACACCCGACGACGAGCAGGTCGACCTCGTCGTTGTCCTCGAACCGGCGCATGTCCTGACGCAGCTGGTGGTTGACCCGCTTGCCGTCAGGGGGCAGCAACCAGGCCGACTCGTTGCGCTCGCGCACGTTGCTCATGCGCGTCTCCTGAGCGGGTCGTCCCCTGGTCTGGCATCGCGGACCTCGAAGGGCTCCAGACGGTCGATACCGGCATTCTTGTAACCGCGCGGGTAGGCAGGGCCGGAGAAGCCCATCTCGTTCCAGGCGAAGGGATGCGAGTAGAAGGCAGTGCAGGCGTAGCGGGTCCACAGGCTCCACACCCGCTCGGCACACAGGCCGTGCCACGTGTCCGATCCCCGGTTCTGGACGGAGTGGATCAGGCTGCCCTGCTGTGCACGGGAGCATGCCGCGAAGTCGCAGCCGAACTGCTCGTTCGCGTCTGCATCGAGCCACGCAAGGCTCTCTCGCCACGCCTGGCCGTCATCGGGCATGTCGTCATAGCGCCATCCGTCGGTCTGCCGCTCCGCCAGGCGGGCGTCGATCATGTTGACGACCGCGACCCGTGCCTGCGGCTCGGTGGCGTCGTCCTGGGCCAGGAGCTGGTCGCACAGCGCCGTGGCGACCGCCTCCTCGTCGGGAGTGAAGAACCGGATGTCGGGGGCCATCCCGACACGCGCAAGGACCACTCCGGTGGTCGCGGGGTCCCAGTGGCTGCTCTGGTCGAGCACGTCGAAACCGGGGAAGCGACCGGACCACGGCTGCCCGGCCGGTGGAGCGCCCGGCTCGGCACCGCGCCTGGGGAGCCTCACTTCTCGCGCCGGAGGATCGCCGCGAGCAGGCCCATGCCGCCCACCATCGTCACGAGGAGCGGTGCCAGCAACGGTGGCCCCATCTCCATGTTGTACCTCGCGTTGCGCCACCCGCCGGGCTTCTGGCCGATGCCGCGGGCGTGCAGGTAGGTGCCCTGCAGACCGTTGGCGATGATCGTCAGTGACGCGATCGGAAGGAAGGTCTTGGCCATCCGGTGGTTCACCGCTCCGGCAATGCCGGCCGCAGCGCCGATCGGGCCCATCGCGACCGGGAGCCACATCAGCTTGTTGCCGAAGCTGGCGGAGTCGTGCTCGAAGAAGATCTCCGTGGCCGTGACCACCGCGCCGACGGCGGTCAGGGCGGACAGGCTGCGCTCGAACCGTCCGGTCTCGATGTTGCGGACCATCCGGTCTATGCCGTGCAGAGCCGGCGCGCTCACCGCTGCGGAACCTGATGTTGCTGCCATCTGTCATCCTCTCGGTCCTCGCGGCCGAGTGCTGGCCTGAAAACTCACAGGCACGACACGGTCGACGAGCAATGGTTGCGTAACAGCAAGCATAGAGGGATGCTTGCGGTATGGCAACCATCCGGCATACTGAAGGCATGGCAACGAAGCAGGGCGGGGTGGAAGGTTCAGCGGGCACGGACGCTGAGGTGTACGCGGTGATGGTCGCCGCGCAGGCACTGGTCGGCATTGCCGCGCAAGGGGTCTCGGAGGTGGGGGACCGGGTGACGCTTCCGCAGCTGCGCGTGCTCATGCTGGTCGCAACGCGTGGCGGGCTGAACCTGGGGGCCCTGGCCCAGTCGATGGGGGTGCACCCCTCCAACGCCAGCCGGGCCTGCGACCGGCTCGTCGACGCGGGACTGTTGGCGCGCACCGAGTCGGCGCTCGACCGGCGCAACCTGACCCTGGAGCTGACCGCTGACGGGCAGGCGCTAGTCGACGAGCTCATCACTCGTCGCCGTCGCGCCATCGCCGCCATCCTCGAGGACGTGCCGCAGTCACGCCGCCGCACGCTTGCCAACGCGATGCTCGCCTTCGCCGAGGCGGCAGGGGAGACGCACGGCGACTCGGCGTGGAAGCTCGGCTGGCCCAGGGCCAGCTCGCGCAGGCCCAGCGCTCAGAGCTGACCGGATCGCCGGGATGCCGGCGCGGCGTCAGATCGCGGCGTCAGATCCCTGCGCCCCGGGCATAGAACTGCTGGTCCTCGCGCCACCCGCCCATGCCTGCGCCGATGTCGGTGAGGTCGGCGACGAGCTCGATGCCCGTGACCCACTTGACCATCTTGAAGCCGAGCTGGGTCTCCACCCTGAGGCGCACGGGCGCTCCGTGCTCCACCGGGAGGGGCGCGCCGTTCATCTCGAGCGCGAGGATGGTCTGGGGGTCGTCCGCCAGGTGGATCGGGATGGTGCCGTAGTAGTAGCCGTAGCGACCTTCGCCTTCGGTCAGACCCTTGTCGTCCATGGCGTAGAAGACGACGTGCCGGGCCTCGGGGCGTGGGCGCACCTCCTCCATGAGTCGCGCGAGCGGCACCCCTGCCCACTGGGCGACCGCCGTCCAGCCCTGGATGCAGTTGTGCTTGGTGATCTGCGACTGCTCGCCCAGTGTCCGCAGCTGGCCGAGGGAGAGCTCCAGGGGGCGTTCCACGAGGCCAGCGACGCTCAGGCGGTAGTCGCGGAAGTTGTCCTCCGCCAGCCTGCGGTAGTCATCCCCCGGGGGTGGGAAGCCGTTGACCCGGAAGTACGGGGAGATGTCCTCGGGAGCGAACTGCTGGGTGGACGTGAAGGTCCGGGACACGGCTCGTTCGAAAGGGTCCACCATGAGGCCCAGCAGGCGCTGGGTACGTCGGCGGTGGCGCAACGAGAACCAGGTGATGATGACGTGGAGGGTCAGAATCATCACGACGCCGGCCACGCCAAGGCCGATGGCCAACCTGCGGTTGCCGTCGGGGTCGCCGAGCACAATGAGGGCCAGCTCGTGCGGCAAGCCGTGGACGACGACCAGCGCGGTGTGCAGGACGGTGAAGGCGGCGAAGGCGCACATGAGCACGAAGTGCACGCTTCGGGCGCCCTGTTTGCCCCCGAACAGCCGGCCGTACCAAGGGAAGCGGGCGAGGACCGTGGGTGACATGGCGGCACCCGAGGCGATCTGCAGTGGAGCCATGACGAAGATGACGACGAAGTAGGCCAGCTTCTGCGCCGGTTCGAAGGCCTCGCCGGGGATCTTGGCCGGGATCTGGAACTGGAGGTAGGTCCCGATCGACCTGATGGCGTCCGGAAACAGTGACCAGTGCTGGGGCACGAGGTAGTGCCAGTACCCGGTGACGACGACCATGACGATGTAGACCGCGCCGGTGAGAATCCAGAACTGGATGCTGAGGAAGTGCCAGTGCCGGCCCAGGCCCAGGTTCTTCCTGCCCGGGAGCGCGACCAGCGGTGACCACGCCTCCTCTTCGGCCGAGGAGGACCATGGCTTGCGTGAGTCTGCGCCGTGGACGGTCCTCGACAGCCGTAGCCACTCGCGGCCCGGGGAGCTGTCGTCGTTCCAGTACAGCTTCGGGAAGGCCGAGAGCACCTCGAAACCCGAGCGGAACAACAGCAGCATGAAGAAGAGGTTGAGGAAGTGGGTGATGACGACCCACATCGGGAAGAAGTCGGGCACCAGATCTGCTCCTTGGCACGGCTTTGGCGGACACTGCTCACATGTGGTCGACGGTTCCGGCGAGCGTCGTCTCGACCTGTGCATCCATTTGTAGCGTAGGCGCAACGGTTGCGACAGCGCAAGAGTATGTGGGAGAGTGATGTGGTGAACTCCACCAACGATGCAGACTCCGAACGTCGCACGAGCCCCGATGCGGGCTCGTCCGCCGAGCGCGTGGCCGAGCTGCGGGCCGCCCTGCTCGAGGGCCGGGGACCGGGTGCCTCCGACCAGGAGGTCGCCCGTCACACGCGGGACAACCCTTGGCTCAGCGCGAAGCCAGCGCCGATGGAGCACGCAGGCCGGAGCCACGCTCCGTCCGGGGAGCAGTTCGAGATCGCGCACGGTGACCAGCGTGCGACGATCGTTGAGGTCGGTGGAGGCATCCGCTGCTACGACGTCGGCGACGACCAGGTGCTGCAGCCGTACGCCCTCGACCAGATGTGCGACGGGGCGCACGGTGCGCCGCTGGTCCCGTGGCCCAACCGGCTCGCCGACGGCCGCTACCACTTCGACGGCGTGGACCACCAGGTCGCGCTGACCGAGCCGGAGAAGAACAACGCCATTCACGGCTTCCTGCGCTGGCGGTCCTGGCGTTGCATCGAGCACCTCGACAACCGCGTGGTGATGACCACCACCCTCTTCCCGCTGCAGGGCTACCCGTTCACCCTGGCCGTGCGGGTCGAATACCACTTGGACGACAACGGCCTGCGAGTGACGACCACAGCGACCAACATCGGCGACAAGGCCGCGCCCTATGCCTGTGGGCAGCATCCCTATCTCTCCCCGGCGCAGGGCGTGGTCGACGACTGCATCCTGCAGCTGCAGGCAGAGACGCGGATCCTGACCGACCCACAACGCCAGCTGCCGACCGGCACGGAGCCCGTGGACGGAACACGCTTCGACTTCCGGCACGGCAGGAAGATCGGCACACTCGCCATCGATGACGCCTTCACCGACCTGACCCGCGACTCCGACGGCCGTGCGTGGGTGCGACTCGCCCGCGGCGATGGCCGGGGAATCGGCCTGTGGGTGGACGAGGCCTACCCCTTCGTGGAGATCTACACCGGTGACACCCTGGCGCCCGACCGGCGGCGCCGCGGACTCGGCGCCGAGCCCATGACCGGCGCACCCAACGCGCTGCAGAGCGGGGACGGACTCGTTCGGCTCGAACCCGGCGAGACCTTTGCCGCGAGCTGGGGCGTGACCGTCACAGAACAGGACCAGCGCAGCGGCTCAGGCCGATGAACCACCCCAGCAGCCCGAGCGGGCGAACAACAGTGAAGGAGCAGACATGTCACGCACCGTCGTAGTGACCGGGGCCAGTGGAGGCATCGGGAGGGCAACCGTCACGGAGTTCGCGCGTCGCGGGGACCGAGTGGCGCTGATCGCCCGCGGCCAGACCGGGCTGGACGCGGCGGCGGCCCACTGCCGAGAGCTGGGTGCGAGAGCCCTGACGGTGCCGCTGGACGTCTCGGATGCGCAGGCCGTCGCGGCCGCCGTCGAGCACATCGAGGAGGAGCTCGGGCCGATCGACGTCTGGGTCAACGTGGCGTTCACCTCGGTCTTCGCCCAGTTCGACGACATCGCGCCGGAGGAGTTCCGCAGGGTCACGGAGGTGAGCTACCTCGGCTACGTCTACGCGACGATGGCGGTGCTGCCCCGGATGAAGGCTCGCAACCGGGGCACGATCGTGCACGTCGGCTCGGCCTTGGCCTATCGCGGGATCCCCCTGCAGACGGCCTACTGCGGTGCCAAGCATGCGATCCAGGGCTTCCACGAGGCGCTGCGCTGCGAGCTGCTGCACGAGCACAGCAACGTGCACGTGACCATGGTGCAGATGCCGGCTGTCAACACCCCGCAGTTCTCCTGGGTGCTCTCCCGACTGCCGAAGCACCCGCAGCCCGTGCCTCCCATCTACCAGCCGGAAGTCGCCGCTCGCGCGGTGGTCTTCGCCGCCGACCACCCCAGACGGCGCGAGTACTGGGTGGGGGCGAGCACCGTGGGCACCCTGCTGGCCAACGCGGTCGCCCCGGGCCTGTTGGACCGCTACCTGGGAAGGACCGGCTTCGCCTCCCAGCAGAACGCCGAGCTCAAGTCCGAGAGCGACATCGCCAACCTGTGGGAGCCGGCCGACGGTGAGGGGGGCCGCGACTTCGGCGCGCACGGCGTGTTCGACGACAAGGCCAAGAACAGCAGTCCGCAGCAGTGGGTGTCACACCGCTATCCCCAGCTCGGCGTCGCCGCCGGGCTGGTCGGCGCTGCCGCCGGCATCGCCGCCGCAGTGGGGCGGCGCAGGTGAGCGGTTCCCGCGACGGTGATACCGGGCGCCTGATGGGCGCGGTGGGAGCCGCCGGCATCGGGTGGGGGACGGTCCTCCTCGTCGCGGGGTCACCGGTCTGGCGTCGCCTGACAGGTCACGCACCCAGCGAGGTCGACGAGATCGCGGTCCGGTTCCTCGGAGCGCGCCACGTCGCCACCGGCGTGACGCAGGTGCTCTTCCCGGCCCGGCTCCAGCGCGTGGAGATTGCCGTCGACCTCCTCCACGCGGCCACCATGGTGGGCTTGGCCGTGCTCGACCCGCCGCGTCGTCGTCCGGCGTTGGTGACTGCTGCTGTGGCTCTGGGCGGAGCCAGCGCCGTGACGGCCATCCGTGGCCGTTCGGTGCCGAGATGAGGGACCAAGGGCCCATCCCCAGCCCTCGACCAGGGGTGACGCTGGCTGTGTGGAGAACTTCCGAGCACACAGGAGCGCAGTCGTGGTCACCAGTCAACAGCGCGACACCGTCGTCGTCGGGTGTGACGGGTCGTGGCACAGCAACCACGCGGTGGACGTCGCCGCGCGCCTGGCGGCCGATCGGGGGCATGGCCTGACCCTGCTGGTCGTGCCGAGCCACAGCGCACCGGTCGACAGGTCCCTGCGGGGTCACCTCGAGGAGGAGGCGGCGGCATGGGGGAGAGCCCACGAGACGGCACAGCTCGCGCAGGAGAGGGCGGTGATGCAGGCACCTCGGGTCGCGGTGGAGCACATGGTCGGCGACCTCGACGGAACGGCCCTCCCTGAGCTCGCTGCCCGGGCCGCCGTCCTCGTCCTCGGCTCGCAGGGAAGCGAGGGGCAGCGCGCCATGTCGATGAGCTCGCCCGGCCCGGCGATGGTGCGCAGGCTGGGGTGCCCTGTCCTGGTTCCCCGCGAACGAGGCGTCTCCCATCCGCGCATGCCCCGCCAGCGCCGTGTGGTCGTGGGGGTGGACGGACGCGGAGGGGAGGAGGAGCTCATCAGCATCGCGGCGGCCGAGGCGATGGTTCGCGGACGCGACCTCGTCATCGTGCGAGCCGTCCGCCCGAGCGAGGTCGGTGGCGGCATCGCCCGTCCGGACGTGTGGGACGAGACCTGGATGGCGGTGCGTCACGCCGAGCACACCGGTGCGGTGTCCTCGCGGGTGGTGGTCGGTGTGGGCGACGCGCTCGCGGTGCTGACGACGGAGTGCGCACGGGATGACCTGCTCGTCGTCGGGACGCGTGGCCTGACGCGGCTGTCCGGCCTCGTGGCCGGGTCCGTCGCACGCGCAGTTCTCGACGCCGGCGTGTGCGACGTGCTGGTCGTGCCACCGTGCGCCCGGACCCTCGCGTGGTCGCCGGTCGCAGCCGCGGTCTAGTCGACACGCGACAGGCACCGTATGCCGTGGTGCCCGGCGAGCGGGTCGGCCTCCCCGGCCTGCCGGGGAGAGATGCCACCCAAACCTGGCGGACGGCATACATTTGTGCTCGTGGGCACCGTGGACGCACCCTCTTCCGAAGGGCGCATGAGCGCGCTGCTCGACGCCGTCGTGGCGGTGAGCTCGAACCTCGACCTGGCCGACGTCCTGCACCGCATCGTCCTCGCGGCGTGCGAGCTCGTCGACGCGACCTACGGGGCGCTGGGGGTCATCGGGCCCAGCGGCAAGGACCTCGTCGAGTTCGTGACCTACGGGGTCACCGACGAGGAACGAGCGGCGATCGGGGACCTGCCCCACGGGCGAGGCCTCCTCGGGCTCATCATCGACAGTCCGCAGCCCCAGCGCGTCGCCGAGATCGCGCGCCACCCCGAGTCCTACGGCTTCCCCCCGAACCACCCGCCGATGACGAGCTTCCTCGGCGCGCCGGTCCGAATCCGGGACGAGGTCTTCGGCAACCTCTACCTCACCGACAAGCGCGGCGCGCCGGAGTTCAGCGTCGACGACGAGGCCGTCCTCGTCGCCCTGGCCTCGGCGGCCGGCATCGCGATCGAGAACGCCCGGCTCTACGACCGGACGAGGTCCCAGCAGCACTGGATCGACACCGCCTACCGGGCGTCCTCCGACCTGCTCAACGGGGTGGGCGAGCAGACCGTGCTCCAGCAGGTCACGACGCGGGTCACCGAGCTCACCGCTGCGACGTCGTGCTTCGTCGCCCGCACCGTCGACGGTGCCCTGGTGGTGAGGGCCTCGACGGACCCGGGCCATCCGGAGGGCTCGGAGGTGGCCGACCCGGGGCTGCGCGCTGCCCTGTTGGGCAAGCCGCAGACCGTGACTGTTGACGACGAGGGCGTGAGCAGGACCAGGTTCACCGCGCCACTCAGGCTGGGGGACGTCCCGCTGGGGGTCCTCGTCGTGGACTGGCTGGAGGGTGACAGGTCGCTCGAGCACGTGGGGGGCCTCACCTCGTTCGCGCACCGCCTCACCGTTTCTCTGGGAGCGGCCACGGCCCAGACCGACCGCGCTCGCTCCGTGCTGTACGAGGACCGGGACCGGATCGCCCGCGACATGCACGACCACGTGATCCAGCGGCTGTTCGCCACCGGGATGTCGCTGCAGTCGGCCGCTCGGGCGAGCACCCCGGCCGTGCGGGACCGGCTCGACCGGGCCGTGGACGACATCGACTCCGCGATCAAGGACATCCGGCACACGATCTTCGGCCTGCACCGTCAGGTCGGCTCCCGCGCGCTCACCAGTGAGATCAGCGCGATCTGCAGGGATGCCTCCGTCACCCTCGGCTTCCCACCCGAGCTGCGGCTCACGGGCCGCACCGACGACCTCGACGAGTCGGTGGCCGTCGATGTCCTCGCCGTCCTGCGTGAGGGCCTGAGCAACGCTGCACGGCACGCCGGCGCGACCGCGGTGCAGGTCTCCGTCGAGGTGGGGGACGACGTCACGGTGAGCGTCGTCGACGACGGTCAGGGACTCGGGCCGGGGACTCGCCGATCCGGTCTGGACAACCTCGCACGGCGGGCACGACACCGTGGCGGCTCGATGGAGCTGGGACCCGGCGAGTCCGCCGGGACCCGACTTGTCTGGACCGTGCCGGTGGACGAGGCTGAGCCTGCCTGACGAACCGCGGCCCGTACTGGATCGGCCGCACAGCAGCTGGACGACGAGAGCGAGGGTCCCATGGTTCGGGTCTACCTGTTGGACGACCACGAGGTGGTGCGGCGAGGGCTGCGCGAGCTGCTCGAGCTGGAGAGCGACATCGAGGTGGTGGGGGAGTCGGGCACGGCTGGTGAGGCCACGAGGCGGATCCCCGCCCTGCGCCCGGACGTCATGGTCCTCGACGCGCGCCTGCCCGATGGCTCAGGAATCGACGTCTGTCGCGACGTCCGCTCCGTCGACCCGTCGATCGCCGGCCTCATCCTCACGTCCTACGACGACGATGACGCCCTGAGGGCGGCCGTCATGGCCGGGGCGGCCGGATACCTCCTCAAGGATGTCCGGGGCACCGACCTCGTCAACTCCATCCGGCGGGTCGCGGCCGGCGAGAGCCTCCTCGACGCCGAGGTCGTGTCGAGGTTGCGCGCCGACTGGGGGCACTCCGACGACGACCCCCGACTGGCCCAGCTCTCACCGCAGGAGCGGCGGATCCTCACGCACATCGCCGAGGGCCTGACGAACCGGCAGATCGGCGAGTCCATGTTCCTGGCCGAGAAGACCGTCAAGAACTACGTGACCTCGGTGCTGGCGAAGATGGGCATGGAGCGGCGCACCCAGGCGGCTGTCTATGTCGCGACCACCACGCCCCGGCAGGACCGCAGCGGCACCTGACGTCGGTCCTGGCAGGCAGCACCTCACCAGCCCGGCAACCGGCCCGAGGACGACTCAGCGTCCGACCCGCACGCCCCTCACACCCTCGACCGTTGCTGCGACGGCAACGGCCGCGTCAACCGGCCCCTCCGCAGCGGCGATGGTGACGTGGCCCGAGCTCACGCTGGCGGTCCACTCCGGGTGCCCGGCCTGCGCGAACGCGTGTGCAACGGCCTCCTGCAGGTCCTGGTCGGTGTGTGTCATCGAGCGGATGATGTCACTGCGGCTGACCACTCCCACCAGTCGGCCGCCGTCGTCGACGACGGGCAGGCTCTTCCAGCCGGCCGCGACCATCGTGCGTGCCACCTCGGCGCAGTCCGCGTGTGGGGACGTGCAGGTCGGGTCCGGGGACATCGCGTCCCGCACCCTGCGCTGCGGTGCGTCCACGATCACCGTGGGGCGCAGCTGCGCTCGCGGGTCACCCTGCAGGGGCTGCCGCAGCACGTCGGCCTCCGACAGGATCCCGATGACGCGTTCATCCGCATCGACGACCGGCACGGCGCTGATCCGTCGTGCACCGAGCAGGGCCACCGCATCCTCGACCGGTGCCTCCGCACGCACGCTCACTGCGGGCGCCGTCATGACCTCAACCACCAACATGCTTCTCCAGCCCTTCATCTCGTCTGCTGCACCCATGCTGCTCCGGCAAGCACCCGGCATACAGGGTTGTGAACGTCCGATCGTGCCTGCACTCAGGCCAGCCCCAGCTCCGTGGCGTCCTCCCAGAGGTCTCGACGCACCGACGGATGGGCGGCGGTCTCGATGAGGTGCCTCGCCTGGGACCGTGAGTCCCATCCGATGATCTCGGCGGTTCCGTGCTCGGTGACGACCGCACTGTGCTGGAACGACGTGACCGGGCCCTCGAGCAGACCCACGATCGTCGACACGTCTGCCTTGGGGTGCCACGAGCGCAGCGCCATGATGGCCTGGCCGCCAGCGGAGTCCATGGCACCGACGACGAAGTCGCACTGACCGCCGAGACCGGAGTGCAGGCGCGAGCCGACGTGGCTGCCGTTGGCCTGGTCGAACAGGTCCACCGTCAGAGCGGTGTTGACGCTCGTCATCCGGGGGTTGGCGGCGATCCGGCCGGGGTTGTTCACGGTCTCCGTGCGCAGCATCCGCACCTGTGGGTTGAGGTGCAGCCAGGACATGAGAGCCGGTCGACCGACGGCGAAGGAAGCCACCAGCTCGCGGTTGCGGTCGAGCGCCCCGGCCTCGTGCAGGCTGAGGATCCCGTCGGCGATCATCTCGCTCCACAGCCCGAGCCGGCGCCGCTGGGTCAGGTGCGGCACCACCGCGTCGGGAATGGCACCGATGCCCAGCTGCAGGGTGGCGCCCGAAGGGACCCGAGCGGCGACGAGGTCACCGATGCGCCCGACCTCCGCGGTCGGGGGCAGGGCCGCATGGGTGTGCCGCCCGTGGTGGGGAGGTGCGACGAGGACACCGTCGAGGTCCTCGGGGAGCAGGTCGCCATCCCCGTAGGTGTATGGGACGTCGGCTCGCGACTCGGCCAGCACCAGTCCGTCAGCAGCCTGGCAGGAGGCGATCGCGGCGGGCAGGATGTTGACCTCCGCACCCAGGGACCATCGGTCGCCAACCTTCTCGGAGGTCGTGACGAGGACGACGTCCGGCACGAAGTGGGTGGTGAACATGTGCGGGACGTGCGACAGGCGTGCCGGAAGGTACGACAGTCCCGGCGTGGCTCGCATCCCCGGTCCGACGAACGGCGTCACGTGCGCCACTCCGGGACGGAAGGGTATGCCGTGTGGAGCGTTGAGGATGAACAGCTCGTAGCGGGACACGGAGGCGTCGAGGAGCTCGAGCAGGGCCCAGGGGACCGCGGCGTTGCCGCTCGCCACGACGCGCAGCGGTCGGTCGCGCCGTGCAGCCAGACCCCGCAGGGCGCGGGAGAGCGAGTCGGAGGTCGTCACGGACGACGCGCGCCTCCGCGGACGCGGAACCGCCGCGCGGTGAGCGTGCCGGGGGTGATCCGCAGGAAGTGCGGCTTGGCCCCGCCCTGCCAGGGGTCGAGCGGCAGGGCCATCACCTCGATGACCTCGTCGACGCCCCGGATCTCGGTCACCCGGCCCTTGAGCACGGCGCTCCAGGCCTCGCCGGCGTCGACGTCGTAGCCGTCCACCTCGAAGGCCACGACCTGGTTGCGAGCCGCCTGGTGCTTGGTGCCGCCGTTGGTGCGGATGACGACCGTCCCGTGGTCGACGACGTAGTTGACGGGGAAGATGTCCGGCGCTCCCTCGAGGATCACGGCCAGACGGCCGATGATCCCCCCGCGCAACAGCTCCCACGCCTCCTGGTGCGAGCACTCCCGTGTCCCCTCCTGCGTGGCTGCGGCCGGGGACGGGTGCGATGTTGTCGTTTCCATGTCCCCATGCTGCTTCTTGGGCCGGCGACCGGGGAGGGCCAAAGGTCCTGACTCGAGGACACGACGAAGCGGCCCGCTCCTCCCGAGGAAGGTGCAGGCCGCTCTGGTGTGAGGACTACTTGAGGATGGGGTGCTGCTGGACGATGGTGAGACGCTCCCACCATCCGCCGAGACCGAGGAACCGGCCGGCGCCCACTGCGGCCAGCATGACCAGGACCAGGGCGTAGACGATGTGGTCGTCCATGAAGGGGTTGTTCTCGGGGGCCAGGACCGCGCTCCACATCATGACGAGCATGAGGACGCCGGCTCCGGTCGCGAGGCGGGTGGCCACGCCGAGCATGAGGGCGGTGCCGATGGCCGCGAGGCCGAGCATGAAGAGCCAGTTGGCCCACGACGCCCCGGCGAAGCCTTGGTAGAACTCCGCGAGGGGGCCCTTGGTCCCGAACTTGAGGAAGCCCAGGGTGGGGGAGCCGTCGTGGATCCAGGCCTGGGGGCCGAAGGTGTCGACGACACCGGTCTTGGGGTCGCGGCCGGTGGAGAAGCCCAGGGCGAACAGCTTGTCGAGGAACGCCCAGAGGAAGATCCAGCCCAGCGCGAGGCGCGTTGCGCCGGCCGCGTAGCGGAAGACCTTGTTGCCGGTCGTGTCCGTGGCCACGGGGGTGGCCGGGGTGGCTCCGGCGGTGGGTCGGGGGTGGGTGATGGTGCTCATCGAAGTGCCTCCTTGGTGTGGCCAGCGGATTGGCTGACAACACCACTGTGGCGCTGCGGATGCCTCGCTCACAGGGACCAAGGGCCTGACTTCGTGGGCTATCTCGGCGGTGCTGCCTCGCGACCCAGGTGCGCCCGGACGACGAGCGGGACCACCAGCCAGTTCGCCGTGAAGATGACCACCGCGACGACCGCAGCGGTCACTGCGGCTCCGCGTCCCAGGACGACGTCGAAGATCAGGAACGTCGCCGACGCGACGCTGACCGCAAGGGTGGCCAGGCCCGCTCGGGCGGAGAGGTCCGCCAGCCCCACCAGCTGCGCCTTGGCGTGCCGGCGGAAGAGCAACCGGTGGGCACTCACCGGCGCGACCAGCAGGGTTGTCGCGACGATCGCCGACCCGAGGGCGATGAGGTAGGCGACCCGCTGCTGCTGGGTGATCTCGCCGAAGCGCTGCTGGAAGGGCAGGGTCAACAGGAAGCCGGCGAGGAGCTGGACGCCGGTCTGGGTCACCCGCAGCTCCTGCAGGAGCTCGTCCCAGTTGCGGTCGAGGCGCTCGGTGGCGGTCTCGTGTCGGTCGTTGCCGGGCTGGTCGTGCTCCATCACCTGACATTACCCAGTGGCCGGCAGCGGGGTCGGGATGCCTGTGCTGTCGAGTTCGGAACCGCCCTGGCGCACGTGGCTTCCAGGCCGGTGGTTTAGGGGGAAGGAGCGGGGGTACCGATCCAGCAACGCGGCATGGGCAGAGCGATGATTCCCTCAAGGAGACGGTCACGTGCGTGTAGTAGTCACCGGCGGCGCCGGCTTCCTCGGCAGTCACCTGTGCGAGGCCATGCTGGCAGAGGGCGCCGAGGTGCTCTGCCTGGACAACTTCCTCACCGGGTCGCCGGCCAACGTGGCCCACCTGCGCACAGACCGTTCCTTCCGCCTGGTGCACTGCGACATCACCGAGTTCGTCCACGTGCCCGGAAGTGTCGACCTCGTCCTGCACTTCGCTTCACCGGCATCGCCCTCGGACTACCTGCGCTTCCCCATCGACACCCTCAAGGTGGGTGCCATCGGCACCTGGCACGCCCTCGGTCTGGCGAAGGAGAAGGGGGCACGGTTGGTGCTCGCCTCGACGTCCGAGGTCTATGGCGACCCCCAGGTCCACCCGCAGCCCGAGAGCTACTGGGGTCACGTCAACCCCGTGGGTCCACGGGGGGTCTACGACGAGGGCAAGCGCTACGGCGAAGCGATGGTGACGGCATACCGCAACAGCGAGGGCGTCGACGCCGCGATCGTGCGGATCTTCAACACCTATGGGCCACGGATGCGACCGCACGACGGCCGCGCCATCCCGACGTTCATCCGCCAAGCGCTGCTCGGGGAGCCGCTCACGGTGGCCGGCAACGGCACGCAGACCCGCTCCGTCTGCCACGTCGACGACCTCGTCGCCGGGATCGTGGCCTTTGCCGGCTCGAATCACCCTGGCCCGATGAACCTCGGCAACCCGGATGAGATGTCCGTGCGGTCCATCGCCGAGGACGTCATCACCGCCACCGGCTCGAGCTCGCAGCTCACGTTCGTCGATCTCCCCGTGGACGACCCGCAGGTGCGACGGCCGGACACGACGCTGGCCCGTGAGGTCCTGGGCTGGCAGCCCCGGATGTCCTGGCATGAGGGGCTGGACCGGACGGTCGCCTGGTTCAGGCAGGTTGAGCTCGAGGCCGGCTGAGCAGCAGGCTCGCGGCATCCACGACCTCATCCACCTGCACGCGGGCCAGGCGCAGGTCGAGGTCCGTGCCGTGCGGGTCGCCCCTCGGATCACCATTGCTGGGGTGCCAGATCACGATGTGGCGTTCGTGGTCGATGGCCGGCCCCCACAACGCGGGTGGCGTGGGACCGAAGAGCACGACCGACGGCGTGCCGTGGGCGGTGGCGAGGTGGGCCACTCCGGTGTCGCCGCTGACGACGAGAGCGGCGGTGGCGACCAGCTGTGAGAGCTCGGGCAGTTCAAGGCGTCCGCAGGCGTCGATGACCTGGGGTTGCGCCGCCGCCACGGTGGAGCACAGGCCCGACTCACCGGACGTGCCGGTGACCACCACACGGTGCCCGGCCGATGACAACGAGGCGGCGACCGCACGCCACCGTGCGACCGGCCAGCGACGCGCGCCCGAGGCCGCCCCGGGGTGCAGGACCACGTGCGACCGGCGCGGCCCGGCCGTGGGAAGTCTGAGGTCCTCGGCGTCACAGGGGCCACCGTCTCGCCGCACGAGCGAGCACCAGCGCTCCACCTCGTGGACGTCCGCCGGCCACGGCGGAGCCTGCCGGCCCTCCTCGGGTCGGGCGTGGGGTTCGGCAAAGGCGAGAAGGCGACCGGGCTCCACGTCCCGGAGCACGGCATGGCTCTGGGGGCCGGAACCGTGCAGGTTCACCGCGACGTCCGGTGCGTCGCCCGGCCATGAGAGGGGGGCCAACCCCCGGGTCGCCAGCACCTCGTCCACGATCCCCAGACCCTGGAGCCATGAGGCCAGCGGCGCAGGTGCAGCGAGGACGAGCTTCGCTCCGGGATGGCCGCGACGCAGCCCCCGGAGCGCCGGCACCCCGGTGAGGAGGTCCCCCAGCCCGAGGGCGCGCAGCACGAGGATGGTGGGTGCGCTCACGGCCAGGAGGGCTCCGTCGAGGTGGCCACGACGAGCTCGCGCAGCTCGACGCCGCGAGGGCTGCACAGGGCAGTGATGACGGCGTTGGCGACGTCGGCCGGATCGCTGAGGTCGGCGTCGGGACCCGGCCGGTACTGCTCGGTGCGTCCGTCGAAGAACCGCGTGCGCATGCCTCCCGGCACGAGCAGCGTGACACCCACCCGGCCCGCCAGCTCCATGGCGAGAGCCCTCGTGAACCCGACGACGCCGAACTTCGAGGCGCAGTATGCCGTGGCGTCACCGGCCGGACGCAGGCCGAGGGTCGAGGCGACGGTCACCACGGTGCCGTGGACCGCCACGAGGTGCGGCAGGCACGCCCGGACCACCGAGACCGTGCCCAGCAGGTTGACGCGTACCACGTTCTCCCAGTCGGCCACCGACACCTGGTCCAGCGGACCACAGGCGTCGGTTCCGGCCGCCGTGACGAGCGCCTGGGGAGGCCCCACCGTGGAGACGAGCTCGGACACGGCCGCCGCGGCAGCCTGGCTGTCGGCCAGGTCGACGACGGTGTGGGGCGTGCTCGGGTCCGGTGGCGGCACGCGATCGATCACGGCGGGCACGCCACCGGCCTTGGCGACGGCGTCGACGAGGGCCGCACCGAGACCACTGGAGCCTCCCGTGACATAGGTGACGCCAAGCTCGCGGGGACGGTTGTCGTAGGTCATGACTCTCCTTCGGTGATGCGTTCTCGGGACGGCAGCGGGCAGGGGTGACGGCGGCTCACGGCTCGGCGCCCACGCCGACCCGGTTGGACGTGCCGTCCGTGTCCGCCGTGTCGGCCAGGATCGCCGTGGTCGAGTAGCCCGGCTGGTAGGGAATGAGGACGACCCGTCCACCCCAGCTGCGCACGAGTGCCGCCTCGGGCAGCTCCGTGCCCTCGTAGTCGCCCCCCTTGACCCACACGTCCGGACGCAGCACCTCGAGGGCCGCGTCCGGACCCTGCTCGCCGAAGGTCATGACCGCGTCGACGCACGACAGACCCAGGAGCACCCGGGCCCGGTCGGCTGCGTTCTGCGCGGGGCGCCCGGCTCCCTTGAGCCTGCGCACGGACTCGTCAGAGTTGAGGAGCACCACGAGGGCGTCCCCGAGCCCGCGAGCGGCCTCGAGCGAGGCGATGTGGCCAGCGTGGAGGATGTCGAAGCACCCGCCGGTCGCCACGAGGGTGCCGGACTGAGCCGCCACCCGTCGGGCCACGTCCAGTGCAGAAGGCTTCTCCGGGCCGGCAGCCACCATGCGGCCAGCCGCGGCCGCGCCCGCGGCCGCGCCCGTGGCCGCTCCTGCACCGGCCGCGCGATCCCGGTAGCCGGAGGTGCCACCGCCGACGACCCACTCGCGCGCCGCCGACACGGCATGGGCAACGGACTCGCTCGTGGTGCACCCTCGTGCCATGGCCGTCGCCGCGGCGGCGACGAACGCGTCCCCGGCGCCACAGCTGTCACCCGGGACTGCGGTGGTCGGGAAGTGCACCGGCTCACCGGTGCTCGTCGCCAACCACGCGCCGGATCGACCCGCCGTCACACAGACTCCGCGCGCGGACCAGGCCGAGACGAGATGGCGGGCCAGGTCGTCGCCGTGAGCACCCGGCATACCGGAAGCAGCGTGCGCCTCGGCGAGGTTCGGTGTCACCAGGGTGCATCCGGGGACGGGGTCGGCGCCGCGCGGGTGGGGGTCCCAGACCACCGGGCCACGGGTTGCCCGCTGCGCCAGCAGTTCTCGCAGCTCGGGGAGACTGCTCGTGCCTGCCCCGTAGCAGGAGACGACGACCACGTCGGCCTCCTCGAGGGCACGTGCAGCCTCACGGGGGAGGGGCCCGTCCGGAGCGCTCGGGCCCCCGTCGTCGATCCTCAGCAGTGACTGCCCCTGGCTGCGCACCCTGGTCTTGCGACGTGTCGGCCCGGACTGCTGCAGCGCCACGAGGCGGACGGCACCACGCTCCAGCGACTCTCGAACCAGTGCGCCAGCGGAGTCCCGTCCCACCGGGGCCACCAGGGTCACCTCGACGCCCGGTCCCGCGCACAGCAACGCCGTGAGTGCCGCTGCGCCCGGACCGTAGGACTCGGCGACGACGTCCACCACCGGCACGGGGGCGTCGGGGCACACCCTCTCGACCCGGCCCACGAGGTCACGGTCGAGGACGACGTCACCGACCACGACGACCGTGCGGCGCCGCGCCCTCATGCGCTGACCGCCGCGTGTGACCGCACGAGCAGCTCGCCGCGCCGACGCAGGGTGTGGTCGAGTGCCGCGCACATCGCGTGGACGGCCGTGAGGTGCAGCTCCTGCACCGCCGCCGTCGACCCCGCCGAGATGGTGAGAGCGTGGTCCGAGAGCGCCGCCAGGGGGTTCGGCCCGGGCCCCGTCAGCGCCCACACCTGCAGGCCCAGCTCGCGTCCGCGCTTGGCGGCGTGCACGATGTTGCTGCTCGTGCCGCTCGTGGACAGCAGGACCAGGATGTCGCCCGCCCGGCCGTGCGCCTCCACCTGTCGGGCGAAGACCTCGTCGGGACCGTAGTCGTTGAGGATCGCCGTCACGCTCGAGCTCTCGGCACACAGCGAGATCGCCGACAGCGGCCGGCGCTCCCCACGGAAGCGGCCGACGAGCTCGGCCGTCAGGTGCTGGGCCTCGGCCGCGCTCCCGCCGTTCCCGGCCGCGAGCAGCCGGGCGCCACCGACGAGCGACGTGGCCAGCTGCTCACCCCACTGGCGGATGAGGGCGTACTGCTCCATGAGCGAGGCGGCCCCCTCCTCGACCTCGGCCGCGTGGTCCTGCAGCCAGCTCAGCGTTGCGTCTTCGTCCGCGGCGCTCCTTGCGAGAGCGGCTCCCACCGTCGACGCGTGTCGGCTCACCGCCTCGACCAGCGCCTGCTCGGTCCTCTCCGTCACGATGCTCCAGTCATAGAGCGTGACCGCGCGCGCGCGAGCGGCCGTGCCCCAGCGTTCAGAGGTCGCAGGGTCGGCCAGCAGGTCCTCCACGGCACGGGCCAGGGCCAGCGGGTCGCGCGGCGGCACGAGCCGGCCGGTCTCCCCGTCGACAACGCTGTCGAGCAGACCTCCCACAGCACTGCCGACGACCGGTCGACCGCAGGCGGCTGCCTCGAGCGGGGTGATGCCGAAGGGTTCGTACCATGGCGTGGCCAGGACGACGTCGGCCGAGCGGTAGAGCGACGGCATCTCGGAGTGGGTGAGCTGGCCCAGCATCCTCACCCTGTCGAAGACCCCCACCTCACGGGCCACCCGTCGCAGGCGCATGACCTCCGGCTCCGCGTCGAGCTGGTCGGCGGCCGGACCGCCGGCGATGACCAGCTCGACGGACTCGGGGAGATCCGCCAGAGCCCGGATCGCCACGTCGAAGCCCTTGCGCTCCACCATGCGGCCGACGAGGAGCAGTCGCTGGCGACCGGGAGCCCGCTGCGCCGGGCCGGCCCCCGCCTCGTCCGCCGCCGGCACCGGGGTGAAGTGGGTGGTGTCGACGCCGCACGGCACCACTCGCACGTGCGCCGTGTCGACGCCGGTGCGCGCGAGCTCGGCCACCTCGTCGGCACACGTCGCCACCACCACGTCCACCTCGGCGGCGAGCTCGTGCTCGCGGGCGAGCCGCTCCGGGGGACTGGTGTCGGCGGCACCCTGGAAGCGCCGCTTGACGCTGCCGAGGGCATGGAAGGTCTGCACCACGGGCACGCCTCGAGCCCGTCCTGCGCGGACGGCAGCGAGTCCGGACATCCAGAAGTGCGCGTGCACCACGTCGGGGTCACCATGCCGGCTCCAGTGGTCCTGGACCCAGTCAGCGAACTGGTCCATCAGGGGGTACAGGTCGTCCTTGGGCACGGCTCTCGCCGGGCCGACCGGCACGTGGACGACCGTGACGCCCGGCGCGAGCGGCACGCACTCCGGCTGGTGGAGGTCGTCCCGTCTCGTGAACACCTCGACGACGTGGCCCCGACGGGCGAGCCCGCGGGCCAGGGCGTCGACGTGGACGTTCTGCCCGCCGGCATCCACACCGCCCAGGACGGCCAGTGGACTGGCGTGCTCCGAGATCATCGCGATCTTCACCGTGCTACCTCCTTGAGGATGCTGTCCCAGTCGGTCAGGAACCGGGGGAGCCCGTAGTGGGCAAGAGCGTGCTCTCTCGCGGCGACGCCGCACTCGCGCGCACCGGCTGGGTCTGCCAGCCACCGCATCGCGGCCTGCCGCAGCTCGCCGAGGTCGTTGCTCACCAGGCCCGCGGATGCCGGCACGGCATAGGGCGCCTCGGTCGTGGACAACGCCAGCACCGGCATCCCGAGAGTCATCGCCTCGAGCAGTGACAGCCCCAGGCTGGTCCACCGGTAGGGGTGGAAGTACAGGCGGTGATGGCCGAGGGCACGGTGCAGCTCCGACTGCGGCAGGTCGTGCAGGCGCCCGGTCAGGTCGGGCCCGCCGACCTCCCTGCTCGCGGCCTGGAGAAGCGCCGTGTCGATGCCGTAGACGTGCACCGGCACACGCCGGGCCAGGTCGATCACCAGGTCGGTGCCGGCCACCCGCCAGCGTCGGACCGGCTCGTTGACCACCACGGCGGCGCTCGGGTCCTCTCCGGTGTAGTGCGCACCCGGGTCCGGTATGCCGTGTTCCACGACCGTGGTGCGCGCGGCTCCGCAGTCCCACGCCATCGCGTTGAACCGGGTGACGTGGACGACGCTCAGGCCGACGAGCTCCTCGCAGTCGGCCACGGGGTGCCGGGTCGACACGGCGTGGCCGGTGGGCGCGTTGTGCTCGACGTAGACCGCTGCGACGTCGACCCCGACCCGGAGGCCGGTGAGCTCACGGAGGAGCCGCGACTCGTGGGGCCGTTGGAGGACCACGACGTCGATGTCCTCGTCACCGAGTCGCGACAGGGCCACCTCGCGCGCCGACGCAGGCCAGTCCCAGGACTGCGCCCGTCCGCGCCCGTCCGCGTCGCGCTCGTCGTTGACGGGCAGCACGTACTGGTGCTCGCCCGCGACGAAGCTCGTCGTCCAGGAGCCGTGGACGTGCCACAGGAGCACCTTCATCCCACACCTCCCCTTGCCGTCCCGTCAGCAGCAACCGCCCTGGGTATGCCGGCCAGCTGGCCGACCGCGCCCGTCACCACTGTCGGGTCGACACCGTTGAGGCACGGGTGGCCCGGGACGGGGCATGCAGTCGCCCGGGTGCCACGGCATGCCGCAGCCCGGTCCCCCAGCACGACGTGGGGGACGCCCCACGGTCGCCACCGCTCGACGGGGACCACCGGCGAGAAGAGGCTCACCACAGGTGTGCCCACGGCGGCGGCCAGGTGCGCCGGGCCGGTGTTGCCGACGACCACGCAGGAGGCGCCGGCGAGCACTCCGGCGAGCCGGGCGAACGTGGTGGTCCCCATGAGGTCGTGTGCCCCGGCTGCGGACAGGGCACGGCCGGCGTGCGCCTGTGCACGTGTGCCCGTCACGACGACCTCCCAGCCGACCTCTCGCAGTGCCATCGTGATCTCGGCTGCGTGCGCGAGGTCGATGGACCGGCTCGCCACACTCGCGAGGGGATGGATGACGACATAGGGATGTGCTGATGGCAGCCGGTAGGCAGCGACCGGTCGGATTCGCAGCCGTCGGTCGTCGTCGGCCGGCAGGTGGAAGCCCGCAGCGGCGGCCAACCGGAGGGCAGCCTCCACCTCGTGCCCGCCCGCGGGACCACCGTCGTCGTCACGACCGGGGACCCGGCGGGCCCGCACGTCGAGCAGCGAACCGGGGTGCTCCTCGCTGAACGCGCAGACCTGTCGCACACCGGCAAGACGCGCCAGGAGAGCGGCGGGCAGGGAGCTCTGGTGGTACGACGTGAAGATCACGGCGTCGTCGTACTCCCGATCGGTGAGGCTCTGGAGGACTTCGGCGAGGGCCAGCGCGTCGACCGGCGGTGCCGGGTTGCCGCTCCATGGGGCAGCCAGGACGTGCAGGTCAGCGATCCCGGGCAGCAACCGTGCCGCGGCCGCACCGGAGGGCGAGACGAGGAGGTCCACGGCGCTGCTGCCCGCAGCCAGCGCTCGAAGCGCAGGTCCCGTCAGCAGGACGTCGCCGTCGGAGTCCAGGCGGACGGCGAGAACCCGTCGCCTCGTCGTGCTGCTCATGGCCGCACCGCCTGTCGCTCACCCAGGACCAGGTCGATGGCTGACGGCAGGTCCGGCGCGACCTGTGGTGCAGCGTGAACCTCCTCCGCCCGGGTCGCCGGTGTGGGGACGAGGACGGAGCGCGCGCCCGCTGACCGAGCGGCCACCAGGTCTGCGCCGATGTCCCCGATGACGAGACAGTCCTCGGGACGCACACGCAGCGCACGGGCCGCTGCCCGGACGAGACCAGGCTGCGGCTTCCGGCAGCTGCACCCGTCCTCGGGCCCGTGCGGGCAGACGTGCCAGGAGTCGACGGCACCGATCCGCTGCTCGACCTCTCTGTTGACCGCTGCGACCTGTGCCGGCGTCACGAGGCCCCGGGCGATCCCGGACTGGTTGCTGATGACCGCCACGCGAATGCCGTGGGAACGCAGTCGTTGCAGCGACTCACGTGCCCCCGTCATCGGAGCGACCCTTCCCGGGTCGCCGTTGTAGGGGACGTCGTGGACCAGGGTGCCGTCACGGTCGAAGAGGACGGCCTTGGGTCGTGGCGGCCACGGCTCTGCCCGGCGGTGGAGCCACCAACCCCGAGCACGGTGGGCGACAGCTGCAGGAGGGATCGCGACGCTGGTCCACAACATCCGGGCGATCTCCCGCGGGTCGGCCGGTCCGGGCCTGATGCGGCGACCAGCGAAGTCCGCCGTCAGCCCCAACCAGCCGACCAGTCCGGTCACCGCGACCACCCGGGCCCTGCCCGCCAGCGCCGCCCCGCCGCGTGCTGGGACGAGTCGGGCGATGGAGTCACCGACGGAGGCGGCGCCCCCGAGTAGACCGACCACGCCGAGCGCGAGGGTGCCGACGTGCCATGGCAGACGGCCCCGCCCCGTGCCGGCACGCTCCCTCCAGCGGGAGCCGTGGAGCCGTCGCATGAGGGCGTCGTCGGTATTGCCCCGCTGGACCCGCAGGCTCACGTCGCCCGGGGCCGGTCGCACGGGGTGCACGGTCGAGCGAGCACCGCGCACGAGCTCCCATCCCGCCTCTCGCACCCTCAGTGCCAGGTCGGCGTCCTCCCGGTACGCCCTGGGGAAGCGCTCGTCGAACCCGTGGACCGCGAGCAGTGCCTCACGGCGGTAGGCCATGTCGGCGGTCGCCCACAGGGCCTGTTCCAGGCCGGCTGTCGACCGCTCCCAGTCGGTCGGGCGCCGGGTCGTCGGCAGCGGAACCTGCAGGCGCCCCTGGCTGCCGCCCACGCCCGGGCCGACGGCGAGGTCGCCCTCCAGAGCGGTGGCCCACGTCTCCGGCAGCACGACGTCGTCGTCGAGGAGGACCACCCACGGTGCGGTCGTCAGCTGCCATCCGAGGTTGCGCGCCGCTGCTGGACCCCGACCACAGCTGGCCACCACCCGCACAGGAAGACGCGACACGAGCTCCTCGGGCAGCGTCAGCTCGTCGTTCGGCGCCCGGCGGTCGTCCACGACGACGACCTGCTCGGGGAGCGGCCCGCTCTGCTCGGCCAGTGAACGCAGGAGCACGGCGAGACTCGGCCGCCCCACGGTCGGCACGACCACGGCATACCCGGCTTCGGGTGCACGAGGGCTCATCGGTCACCGCCGAACAGGGCCGAGCGCCGCACGAGGTGCGGTCCCATGACCATCGCATCCACGGGAGCCGACCCGCACAGCTCCAGCGCATCGCGCGGGTCGTCGACCATCGGCCGCCCGGCTGTGTTGAGGCTGGTGTTCACGACGACGGGCAGGCCGGTGCGGGCCTCGAAGGCTCGCAGGAGCGCGGCGACCCGGGGATGGGTCTGGGCGTCGACGGTCTGGATGCGGGCCGTGCCGTCGACGTGGACGACGGCGGGGATGCGGTCGCGCCACTCCTGCGCGACGTCGTGGACGAAGAGCATGTAGGGACTGGGAATCGGACCGTTTCCGAAGATCTCGCTGGCGCGCTCGGCCAGCACCATCGGCGCCACCGGGCGGAACTGCTCGCGACCCTTGACGTCGTTGAGGCGCTCGAGGTTCGCGGCCCGGCCCGGGTGGGCCATGAGTGAGCGCTGGCCCAGGGCGCGCGGGCCGAACTCACTGCGCCCGTCCAACCACGCGAGGATCCCGTCGCGGGCCAGCACCTCGGCGGCGGCGTCGGCGATGTCGTGCGGGGTGGTGAAGGGCACGGCGGCCGCCCTCAGCCAGGCGGCGAGCTCGTCATCCGACCACCCTCGGCCCAGAGCTGCTGTCCTCATCGGCGCGGCCGGCTCACCGCCGTCGGCGCACAGCTGGAGCGCTGCTCCCAAGGAGGTGCCCGCGTCACCGGCCGCAGGCTGCACCCAGACCTCCTCGAACGGCGTCTCGCGCCAGATGCGGCTGTTGGCAACACAGTTGAGCGCGGTGCCACCAGCCATGGACAGGACGCGGTCTCCTGTCTCTGCGTGCAGCCAGCGCGCGAGGTCCACCAGGACGTCCTCCAGCACCAGCTGCACCGAAGCCGCGAGATCCGCGTACTGGGACGGCCAGTCGGTCTCCCCACCGTGGCGTCGAGGAGCGAACTGTGACCAGTCGGGGATGGGTGCCGCGAAGCCGCCGTCTCCGGTGGGGTGGATCGTGGCCCGGAGCTCGTCCGCGTGGACCGGCCGGCCGTAGGACGCCAGAGCCATGACCTTGAACTCGTCGCTGGACCGCAGGAAGCCGAGATGCTCGGTGAGCGACTCGTACAACAGACCGAGGGAGTCCGGAAGGGCCTGGGCCGCCAACGTGGTGAGCCGCCCGCCGCGGTAGGCCCCGGCAAGGTGGGACGCCTGCTCTCCTCGTCCGTCGAGCACGAGCACGCTGCAGTCCCGTGAACCGGCGACCGGAGCGGCGAGGCCCGCAGACGCGGCGTGGGCGACGTGGTGGGGGACGAACCGAACCTGCTCCGGGTCCAGGCCCGGAAGGGCGGTGGCGAGGAACTTTGGAGCCGACTGGGCGTACGTGAGCCGGACGTGGTCCCACGGGTCGTCGAGACCCATGTCGAGGGCGGGTTTGGCCAGGGCGGGGTCGAAGGAGTAGCCCACGGCGTCCAGGTCCTGTGGTGCCAGACCCGCCTCGGCGAGGCACCAGTGCATCGCCTGCTCGGGCAGCTCCCACGCCGAGAAGGGGACAGGACGCTTGCCGTGCTTGCGCCGGCTGAACCGCTCCTCCTCGGCAGCGGCCACGACCTGCCCGTCGACGACCAGTGCAGCCGATGGGTCGTGGAACAGCGCGTTGACACCAAGAACTCGCATGGCTGGGCACTACCCCCGAGAAGCGCTTCTATTCAGAACCGCGTGCAGGGCGGGCCTGCCGGCCGCCTCCTGCAGCGTCGTCGACGGTTTGTCAGGGCTTGCTCGGGGCAGGGTTCGAGGGTGAGCATCCGCAACCAGACCCCGACCCAGACCCAGGCCCCGAGTGAGGCCACCGAGGCGGCGGACATCGCGTTCGCCCGGTGGCGGCGCACCGCGCCGTCCGAAAGGGCGGACGCTCTGCGGTCGGCTGCGGCGTCTGTGCGCGACCGCGCGGACGAGCTCGCTGACCTGCTCTGTGACACCACCGGTCGTCTCCTGCAGGAGGCGCGCGCCTCCGCAGTGGTGGCGGCCGATCTGCTCGAGGAAGCAGCGGTTGCGGGGCTCGCCGTCCCGGGCAGGGTGCTCGCGGGGGGTCCCGGAGCGGCTGACTGGGTCCGCGCCGAGCCGCACGGCGTCGTCGCCGTCCTCACCCCGTGGAACGACCCCTATCCGGCAGCGGCCGGGCTGGTGGCTGCGGCACTGGTGACGGGAAACACCGTGGTGCACAAGCCTTCGGAGCGAAGTCTCGCACCGGGGCTGATGCTGGCGAGCCTGATCGCCGAGGCGATGCCCGAGGGGGTGATGACGGTGGTGGCCGGGGACGGTGAGGTGGGCGCTGGCATCGTCGGTGACGACCGAGTGCGGCTCGTCGCCCACATCGGCAGCACGACCACGGGTCAGGAGATCCTGCGGCGTTGCGCCCACAGGGGCGCGCGAGCGGTCGTCGAGAACGGTGGCAAGGACGCGCTCGTCGTCGACGACGGCGTCGACGCCCGATGGGCCGCCGAGCAGATCGCGGTCGGCGCCTTCACGAACGCCGGTCAGCTGTGCACCTCGGTGGAGCGGGTGTACCTGCACGCCTCCGTGGCTGACGACGTCCTGCACGAGCTGGGAAGGACGGCCAAGCGGTGGCACGCCGGGGATCCTCGATCGCCGGACACCACGCTGTGCCGACTCGTGGACGAGGCCCAGCTCGACGTCGTCGAGGCCCACGTGAGCGAGGCGCTGGACCAGGGAGCTCGCGCCCTGGTCGGCGGTCGACGGCTCGACCTGCAGGGACCGTGGTACTCGCCGACGGTCCTCACCGGGTGCACGTCCGAGATGCAGGTGATGAGGGAGGAGACGTTCGGACCGGTCGCACCGGTGCAGGTGGTCGCCTCGTGGGAGGACGGTCTGCGTGAGGCGGACTCCGGCAGCTTCGGCCTCGCAGCCACGGTCCTGACGTCCGACCCGGCCCACGCGATGCAGGCGATCGAGGAGCTGGACGTCGGCACGGTCAAGGTCAACGCGGTGTTCGGTGGGGCGCCACGAGGCTCCGCCGACCCTCGACGTGGCAGTGGCCGAGGACGAGGGTACGGTCCCGACCTGCTGGGGGAGATGACCCTGCTCAAGGCGGTCCACTGGACCACCGGAGCGGGCTGAGGAGCCGCGCTCATGGCAGCTGTCACGACCGTGGTCGCCACCCGCAACCGGTGGCCCGACCTGGAGCGGTCCCTGCCGCGACACCGGGCTCCGGTCATCCTGGTGGACAACGGCTCCCAGGACGGCACGCCGGAGCGGGTTCGCCGTGAGTTCCCGCACGTCGAGGTGGTGGCCCTGGGTCGCAACCTGGGGGCCGTCGCCAGGAACGTCGGAGTGGAGCGGGCCCGCACGCCGCTGGTGGCCTTCGCCGACGACGACTCCTGGTGGGAGCCAGGGGCCCTCGACCGTGCGGCACGGCTCTTCGCGGAGCATCCGCGCATGGCGCTCCTGGCAGCCCGGCTCCTCGTGGGGGACGAGGAGTCACTCGACCCGACCTGCGCCGCGATGGCGCGCTCACCACTGCGGCGCGCGCCGGACCTACCCGGACCGTCGATCCTGGGCTTCCTCGCGTGCGGGGCGGTCGTGCGCACGTCGGCGTTCCTGGAAGCGGGCGGCTTCGACCCTGCGGTGTTCTTCTTCGGTGAGGAGCAGCGGCTGGCTGCTGACCTCGCCGCCCTCGGTGGCGGCCTGTGCTATGTGGAGTCCGTTGTGGCACACCACCATCCATCGGCCGACCGGGACGAGGGGAGCCGCCGGCGGCGCCAGGTGCTGAGTTCGCGCAACGCTGTCCTGACCGCCGTCATGAGGCGTCCATGGCGACAGGTCGCCCGGACCGTGGTGCACGAGGGCCGTCGGGGTGCCGCGGGACGCAAGGGTGTGGCGAACGCAGTCCTGCGCAGTGGGATGGCCCTCAGGCGGCGTCGCCTCCTGCCGCCCGAGGTCGAGTCCGACCTGAGGCAGCTCGAGCTGTCGACCGGCCCCTGACCCAAACTGCCCGGCCCATGACCTCGTCATGCCGCGGGCATGGCGTGGGGACCACGATCACGTGCGTCGGGCGTAGGCGATGCGGGGGAGACGGTGGGCGAGGTCGATGGCTGTCTCCACCGCCTCGTCCTCGGGGAGCCGGTGCTCGGCGACCAGCCGGGCGAGGTAGCCGGCGTCGATCCGCCGGGACAGGTCGTGACGTGCCGGGATCGACGCGAAGGCGCGGGTGTCATCGACGAATCCCGAGGTGTTGTGGAAGCCCGCCGTCTCCGTGGCCAGCTCCCGGAAGCGGCGCATGCCGTCGGGGCTGTCGAGGAACCACCAGGGAGCACCGAGTCGCACGGAGGGGTAGGCGCCCGCTATTGGTGCGAGCTCGCGGCTGTAGGTGGTCTCGTCGACGGTGAACAGGATCATCCGGAAGCCCGGGTCCCGGCCGAAGTCGTCGAGGAGCGGCCTCAGTCCGCGGGTGAACTCGGTGGAGACCGGGATGTCGAAGCCGCGATCAGGACCCGACGCCCCGAACGTCGCGGAGTGGTGGTTGCGGAAGACCCCCGGGTGCAGCTGCATCACGAGCCCGTCGTCCCGGGCCATGCCGGCCAGGGTGTGCAGCATGTGTCCGGCAAACGCAGCGGTGGACTCCGGGCTCACCTCGCCGGCTCGCGCCCGACGGTAGAGCTCGCGTGCCTCGTCAGCGTCGAGCGGGGTGCTGTCGGTGGTGAGGTGACCGTGGTCCGTGGCGAGTCCGCCAGCGGCGATGAAGGCCTCCCGACGCTTTCGCAGCGCTGCGAGGTAGCCGTCGTAGTCCGTGGTGTCGACCCCGGCCAGCACGCCCATCCGGTCAACGTCTGCCAACCAGCTGGGGCTGTCGAGGTGCACGACCGCGTCGGGGCGCAGGGTGGGGATGATGCGCTTCCCCAAGCCGTCGTCGGTGAGTCGCTGGTGGTCGGCGAGGTCGGCGGTGGCCGGGTCGGTCGTCGAGATCAGCTCGATGTTGAAGCGGTCGAGCAGCTGCTGGGGCCGGAAGTCGTCCTCGGCGATCCGGGCGCTGACGAGGTCATAGAGCCGGTCCGCGCTCTCGGCGCTGGGCTGCTCCTCGACCCCGAAGAGGTCGACGAGCTCGTGCTCGAGCCAGTAGCGGGATGGCGTGCCCCTGAAGAGGTGCCACCCTTCGCAGAACCGTCGCCAGATGGCGCGAGGGTCCCTCTCCACTGGTCCACCGTCGGCGCGCGGAACGCCGAGCTCCTCGAGCTGGACGCCCTGTGACACAAGCATTCTGGTGACGTAGTGGTCGGGGGTGATGAGCAGCTGGGCGGGATCGCCGAACGCCGCGTTGTCGGCGAACGTCTGCGCCTCGACGTGCCCGTGCATGCACACCAGCGGAAGGTCACGCACCTCCGCGAAGATGGTCCGGGCGATGGCGCGCACCGTGGGGTCGACCGGCAGCGCGCGGTCGTCATGGAGGGACAGAGGTGTGGTCATCGAGCTCCTTTGGGCGCAGGCCGTTCGACGTGGCGATGGACCGTCGAGGTTCTGCAAAGGGTTGCATGCGCGGGTCGACGTCGCAAGAGATTGCGAAACCCCACTGTCGCGAATCAAGGACTGAACGCGCCTGTACTGCACTCAGATCGAAGGGTCATGAGCGCCGAGATGTCGACTCAAGATCACCGCGAGATGACTATTGACATTTGCTGCAACCGTTTGCAAACTCTTCCCCAATCACTGGATCTCGACGATGAGGAGTGCCCGTGGCTGTCACCATCCGTGACGTCGCCAAGGCTGCAGGCGTGTCCGCCTCCACGGTCTCCCGGGCGCTGTCGATCCCCGACATGGTGGATCCCGAGACCCGTCGACGTGTCACACGCGTGGCCGAGCACTTGGGCTACCGACCCAACCGTGCCGCCCGTGGCCTGTCGACAGGGCGAACGGGCAACCTCGGGCTCATCCTCCCGGACCTGGCCAACCCCTTCTTCCCGTCGGTCGTCAAGGGGATCCAGCTGGCGGCGCACCAAGCCGACTACCAGGTCTTCGTCGCGGACTCGGACGAGGACGCCTCCACCGAGCTGGGGCTCGTGCGCGTGCTGGCCAAGCAGGTCGACGGCATCATCCTGTGCTCGCCCCGCATGAAGCCGGCGGAGCTGAGGGAGGCGGCCACCCTGGCCCCCGTCGTGCTCGTCAACCGCAAGGAGAGGTCGATCCCCTCCGTGTCGGTGGACAACGTCGGCGGAATGCGGCAGATCATCGAGCACCTGAGTGCGCAAGGACACCGTTCGGTCGGGTACGTGGGCGGTCCACGAAGCAGCTGGTCCAACCGCGAGCGAGTGCGCGGGCTGCGCGTGGCGGCGAACCAGAACGGCGTCGAGCTTGTCGAGCTCGGCCACTTCGCGCCCACCTTCGACGGCGGCACCGACGCGGCGGAGGGCGCGGTGATCTCGGGGGTCAGCGCCGTGGTCGCCTACAACGACCTCGTGGCCCTCGGCCTGCTCAACGGGCTGCGCGACAGGGGGGTCGACGTCCCGGGCGAGATGAGCGTCGTCGGCATCGACAACATCCCGATGTCCGCCATGGTCCAACCCTCGCTCACCACGCTCGACATCCCCAAAGACCTGGCCGGCCGCACCTCGGTCGACCTGCTCCTCCGACTGCTCACGGAGGAGTCAGCTCACGTCGCTCGTGCCCGGGAGCTGGCCACCGAGCTGCTTGCGCGGCACACCACCGCACCCGCACCCACCACGTCGACCCGGCCCACCGGTCGCAGCCGCACCCCGCGGCTCTGAAGAAGGGAAACATGCCCATGCGCATCACTCGGCGCACCACCGTCCTCGCCACAGGGGCTCTCCTCGCCGGAGTCCTCGGCGCCTGCGGAGCACCCGCGTCCCCCAACAGCGGTGGCGACACAGCGAAGGCGGGTGCAGACGCTCCCGACAAGCCCTCGAAGGCGGTGGTGCTCAACGTCCTCGACGTCGCGGGCAACCTCCAGCTCACCCAGGGCATGATCGACGACTTCGTCAAGCAGCACCCGGACGTCATCTCCAAGGTGACCTACTCCAAGGCGCCCGCGCCGGACCTCGTCGGCAAGATCAAGGCCCAGCAGGGTGCTGGTCGCGTCGACATCGGCCTCGTGCTCACCGGCACGGACGGCCTCTCGGCCGGCTCGGAGCAGGGGCTGTGGCAGGACCTGCTCCCGAAGTACAAGGACCGCCTCAGCAACATGGACACCTACCAGGAGCCCGCCGCCAAGATGCAGGAGCTCGCGGGCAACGTCGGGGTCACCGTCACCTACTACCCCTCCGGCCCCCTCCTCGAGTACATGCCGGACAAGGTGGCGAACCCGCCGACCTCTGCCGAGGAGCTGCTTGCCTACGCCAAGGCCAACCCGGGCAAGTTCGAGTACGCGCGTCCGGCGAACTCGGGACCGGGCCGCACCTTCATGATGGGTCTGCCCTACATCCTGGGCGACACCGACCCCATGGACCCGATCAAGGGCTGGGACAAGACCTGGGCCTACCTCAAGGACCTCGGCCAGTACATCGACACCTACCAGAGCGGCACGACCGCAACGATGAAGGACCTGGGCAACGGGACGGTCAACATGGTGGCCTCCACCACCGGGTGGGACATCAACCCGCGCGTGCTCGGCACGGTGCCGGAGAGCGCCAAGGTGACGACGATGAAGGGCTTCCACTGGGTCACCGACGCGCACTATGCCGTCGTGCCCAAGGGTGCGTCGGCCGACCAGCAGTCGGCGGTCCTCCAGCTCATCCAGTTCATGCTCACCAAGGAGCAGCAGGCCAAGGCCTACGACGACGGCTACTTCTACCCGGGCCCGGCCGTGAAGGACGTCGACATCTCCATGGCACCGCAGAAGAGCCAGGACGCCATCAAGAAGTTCGGGCGCCCCGAGTACGACGCTCTCATCGAGAGCAACCCGAAGGAGGTTCCTCTGGACAACAAGGCCATGGTGGCGGCGTTCGACAAGTGGGACCGTGAGATCGGCGGCTCGAAGGTCAAGAAGTGACCCAGACCAGCACGTTCTCCGAGCTCCGTCTCGACGGGGTGAGCCGGCAGTTCGCCGGCACCGACGCCCTCAAGGACCTCGACCTGACGATCCGAGCAGGGGAGTTCATCGCCCTGCTCGGCCCGTCGGGCTGCGGCAAGTCGACCGCGCTGAACTGCCTTGCCGGACTGCTGCCGCTCACGGGCGGCAGCATCTGGCAGGACGAGAAGCGGATCGACACCCTCCCGCCGGAGCGCCGCGGCTTCGGCATGGTCTTCCAGAACTACGCGCTGTTCCCGCACATGACCGTGCGCAGCAACATCGCCTTCGGACTGCAGATGCGACGTCTGCCCAAGCAGGAGGTCGCGCAGCGCACCGACGAGGCGATCCGGCTGGTGCAGCTGGAGGAGCATGCCGGCAAGCTGCCGGGCCAGCTCTCCGGTGGGCAGCAGCAGCGTGTCGCCATCGCTCGAGCGGTCGTCCTGGAGCCCTCTCTCGTGCTCATGGACGAGCCCCTGAGCAACCTCGACGCCAAGCTCCGGCTGGAGATGCGGACCGAGATCCGCCGTCTCCACCAGAGCCTGGGCCTCACGACGGTCTACGTCACCCACGACCAGGAGGAGGCCCTGTCCATGGCCGACCGTCTCGTCGTGCTGCGCAAGGGCAAGGTGCAACAGATCGGCACGCCCGAGGACCTGCACACCCGTCCCGCGAACTGGCACGTGGCGGACTTCATGGGCTTCCGCAACCTGGTCGAGCTCACGGTGTCGGGCGCCGACGGTGACCTGGTGGTCGTCGAGGACAAGGGCCTCAAGCTCGCTGCCACACCCGTGGAGCCCCTCAGCACCGGCGACGCAGTCGTCGTGGCCGTGCGCCCCGAGGATCTCGTGGTACGCACAGGCGCCGGCGGTCACAGCTCACCCTCGTCGTCGGTCGACGCGGTCGTCGAGGTGGTCGAGTACCAGGGCCGCGAGCTCGCCGTGGAGGTGCGCACCCGTGAGGGCCAACGCCTGCACGTGAGGACCGGCGAGCGACTGGCTCCCGGGGACGCGGTCACGCTCGACGTGGACCCGGTCCGCCTGCTGGCCTTCCCGCGGGGCGACGAGCCCTTGGCCGGGCGAGCCACCCTCGGCGCCGACGCGGAGCCGCGGGACAAGGACGTCGCCCCCGCACTGTCGGGGAGCGGTCCCTCATGACGGTCCGCACCGAGACGCCCCCGCAGGCGCCCCGACAGGCTCCACGCAACGCGCCGAGCCTGCGGCACCGTCTCGCCGAACGAGGCATCGACAGCCAGCTGTTGCTCCTCGTGCCTGCCATGGTCTTCGTCATCGGGCTGTTCATCTACCCGTTCCTCTACGGGTTGGGACTGTCGTTCCAGCCGACGAACGGCGGAGGCCCCCTCACCGAGTACAAGCGGTTCTTCGAGGACACCTTCCAGCGCGACACCATCTGGAAGACGCTGCGGCTCGCGATTCCCGCCGCCTTGTTCAACGTGCTCGCGGCCGTGCCGATCGCCTACCGGATGCGGGGTCGGTTTCGTGGCAAGCGACTCATCACCACGCTGCTCGTCATCCCGATCACCTTGGGGACCGTGCTCACGGCCGAGGGTCTGCTCAACTTCCTGGGCCCAGCCGGGTGGTTCAACCGCGTCCTGATCTCGGCCGGGATCCTCGACGAGCCGCTCCGTCTGGTCAACAACTACTGGGGCGTCTTCTTCAGCCTCGTCATCACCGGGTTCCCGTTCGCGTTCCTGCTCATCCTGTCCTACCTCTCGGGCATCGACCCGAGCCTGGAACGAGCAGCCGCGACGCTCGGCGCTGACTGGCGTGCACGCTTCCGGCGCATCACCCTGCCGTTGCTGGCGCCGGGGCTCGCCACGACGTTCTGCCTCACCTTCGTGCTGGCGTTCAGCGTGTTCCCGTCCGCCATCCTCGTCGGCAACCCGACGGGGGAGACCCGGGTCATCTCGATCGCGGCCTACCAGGCGGCGTACGAGCAGTACGACTACCCGTTCGCGTCGGCGATCGCCATGATCATGGGCGCCATCGAGATCGTCATCATCGGGGTCGTCCTGCTGTGGCGCAGCCAGTTCTATGTCGGTTCGACCGGAGGCAAGGGCTGATGAGCATCCTGCAGGCACCCGCACCCACGACGTCCGAGACCGGCACCCCGCGCAGGATCGTCGCCAGTCCCGCCGCCTGGGCGGTCTGGGGCAGCGTCGTCCTGTTCATGATCTTCCTGGTCGGCATCGTGGGCTCGGTTCTCGTGAACTCGTTCGGCACCCGATGGTTCGGCACCTGGCTGCCGCAGGGTTGGACCACGCAGTGGTACAGCCAGGCGTGGACCGAGTTCGACCTCCTGCACGTCATCATCGTGACCCTGCAGGTCGCGGTCGCGGTGGTCGTCCTGTCCGTGCTCGTGGGCGTGCCCGCGTCGTACGTCCTCGCACGACGGGACTTCCCGGGCAAGAAGATCGCCTACCTGGCCTTCCTCCTGCCCATCATGATGCCGCCGATCACCTACGGCATCCCGCTGGCGACGGTGCTCTACAAGTTCAACCTGGCCGGCAACCTCTCAGGCGTGATCCTCGCGAACCTCGTGCCGTGCGTGCCGTTCGTCATCCTCACCATGACGCCCTTCATCGAGCAGATCGACCCCGCGATCGAGCGGGCTGCCCGCATGTCGGGCGCGCGCACGATGGCGGTCTTCACGCGCATCCTCGCGCCGCTTCTCGTGCCGGGAATCCTCGCGTCGTGCATCCTCGTGCTGGTGCGCACCGTGGGCATGTTCGAGCTGACCTTCCTCACGGCGGGCCCGGACTCGAACACCCTGGTCGTCGCGCTGTTCAACTCGATGAACGCCGCCGGCATCCGGGCGCAGCAGTCGGTCGACTCGATGGCCGTCATCTATGTGAGCGTGATGATGGTCCTGCTCGTGGTGGCGCTGCGGTTCGTCAACCCGACGCAGCTGGTGGCCCAGGTCAAGGAGGATCAGGACTCGTGAGCGGACCCGACAAGCCTGCGGGTATGCCGCGTGGTCCCGGTGGCGTGGTCGTCCTCGGCGAGGTGTTGGTCGAGCTGTCAGCCCTCTCTCCGTGGAAGGACGGTGGCAGCCTGCGGCTGGCCTTCTCGGGCGACGCGCTCAACGCGGCAGCGGCCTCCGCGGCGGCCGGTGCGCACACCGTCCTCGTCGCGCGGGTCCCGGACGACGAGCTCGGCGACGCCCTGGTGCAACGCGTGGCCGAGCTCGGCATCGACACCAGGCACCTCATCCGGACGGGCGGACAGCACGGCGTATACCTCTCCCACGCGGACCCCGAGGGCTTGCGTCAGTTCGCCTATGCCCGCAAGGGCAGCGCAGGCTCGGAGCTCTCGCCCGAGGATCTCGACGAGGACCTGCTCCGGGGCGCCGGGGTCGTGCTGGGCAGCGGCGTGGCGTGCGCGATCTCGCCGTCGGCCGCCGCGGCGGTGCACCGTGCTGCCGAGATCGCGCCACGGTTCGTCTACGACCCGAACTTCCGCCCGCGGCTCACGTCGGCCCGAGATGCGGCCGAGCACCTGCGGCGCCTGGCGCCTCTGGCCGAGGTCGTGACGCCCTCGTGGCCGGGCGAGGTGGGCGACCTGCTCGGGCTCCCCGCACAGAGCGCAGCAGAAGCCGTGCAGGGCATCCTCGCGCTGGGTGCTCGCGACGTCGTCCTCACCTGCGGCAGTGCCGGCGTGCTGCTGTGGCACGCGGGCACCCTCGAGCACATCCCCGGCGTGCACGCACCACTCGTGGTCGACCAGACGGGTGCCGGGGACTGCCTCACCGGCACCCTCGTGGCGCGGCTGGCCGTGGGCGACGACCTCGCCGAGGCCGCCCGGCTGGCCGTCGCGGCCGCTGCCCTCTCGGTGCAGGGCCAGGGCGGCACAGGGCACATTCCCACTCTCGACGAGACCCGCAGCGCCCGCGCGGCGGCCTCACTGCAAGGAGCTGACCAACCGTGACCGACCAGCTGCTCCGACTCTCGGAGGGCGACGACGTCGCCATCAGCCGCAGTGCCATCGCCCCGGGAGCCGCCCTCACGCTTCCCGACTACGTGACGATCACGGCACCACACGGCATACCGGCCGGTCACAAGGTCGCCCTGAGAGACCTGTCGGCGGGCACCCTGGTGCGCAAGTACGGTCACGTCATCGGCGCTGCGACGCAGGACATCCGGCTCGGGGAGCACGTGCACGTGCACAACCTCGAGATGCCCGCGGGCGCGAGCACCCTCGCCTCCGGAGGTGCTGTCGCAGCGAGCCGCATGGACCTCGCTGGTGTGCGGCGGTCGTTCAACGGCTACCGGCGACGTGACGGATCCGTGGGGACCCGCAACTTCGTCGGTGTCCTCACCACCGTCAACTGCTCGGCCACCGTGGCGCGCCAGGTGGCGCGGCGCACCGAGGACGAGGTCGCCGCCCTGCACGGGGAGGGTGTCGACGGTGTCGTCGCGCTCACCCACGGCACCGGGTGTGGCATGGCCAACCGCGGTGAGGGGTGGGACATCCTGCGGCGCACCCTCCAAGGCTACGCGCGGCACCCCAACATCGGCGCGCTCGTCGTGCTCGGGCTCGGCTGCGAGGTCAACGCGGTCAGCGGGCTCATGGACGACCTCGGGCTCTCGGAGGAGATCCCCGTCGAGGCGTTCACCATCCAGGAGGCTGGCGGGACCGCGGCGGCCATTGCCAGGGGCGAGCAGCTGGTGCGTGGCATGGCCTCGGACCTGCGCGGGAGCAAGCGCGAGGAGGTCGGCGTCGAGCACCTCGTGCTCGGACTGCAGTGTGGCGGGAGTGATGCCTGGTCCGGTCTCACGGCCAACCCCTCCCTCGGCGTCGCCAGCGACCTGCTCGTGGCGGTCGGCGGGACGAGCGTGCTGGGGGAGACGCCCGAGGTCTACGGCGCCGAGCAGATGCTGGCCGAGCGCGCCGTCGACCGCGAGGTGGGTGAGGCCCTGCTCGAACGCATCGCCTGGTGGGAGCGCTACACCGAGTCGCAGGGGACCACCCTCGACGGCAACCCCTCGCCGGGCAACAAGGAGGGTGGCATCACCACCATCCTCGAGAAGTCGCTCGGCGCCGTCGCCAAGGGTGGCCACGCCCCGCTCTCGGCCGTCGTGGGCTACGCCGAGCGCATCCCGCACGACGGCTTCGTCTTCATGGACACCCCGGGCTACGACCCCGTGTCCGTCACCGGCATGGTTGCCGGAGGCGCCAACCTCATCTGCTTCACCACCGGGCGGGGCTCGGTGTTCGGCAGTCGACCGGTGCCCACCGTCAAGCTCGCGACGAACTCGAGCATGGCCCTGCGGATGGCCGGCGACATGGACCTCGACTGCTCCGGCGTCGTCGAGTCCGGCGTCACCCTCGACGAGATGGGTCGCCGGGTCTACGACCTGCTCCTCGACACCGCCTCGGGTCGGCGCACCTTCAGCGAGGAGCTCGGGCTCGGTGGCGAAGAGATGGTGCCGTGGCAGATGGGGGCGGTGCTGTGACCCGGTTGTCGATGGACAGCCTGGCCACCCACTCGCCCTCGGGGGTGCAGCTGCCACCAGCCCGGGAGCTCGCCGCCGAGACCGGCATCCTGCACCTGGGGATCGGTGCGTTCCACCGCGCCCACCAGGCCGTCTTCACCGAGGACGCCGCGGTCCTCGCGCAGGAGCCCGGCTGGGGCATCTGCGGTGTCACCCAGCGGTCCTCGACGGTCGCCGACCACCTGCGACCGCAGGACGGCCTCTACGGCGTCCTCGAGCGTGGGCTGGACGACCCCGCCCTGCGGGTCGTGGGCCAGGTGCGGGAGGCGATCGTCGCCGCGGAGGAGACGCACCGGCTCATGGAGCGCTTCGCCGAGCCTGCTGTGCGCGTCGTGACCTTGACCGTCACCGAGAAGGGCTACCGCCGCGGGCTCGGTGGCGGCCTCAACCTCACGGATCCCGTGGTGCAGGCCGACCTCGCCGGCTCGACCGGCGCAGGTGGGGCGGCGCGCAGCACGGTGGGGCAGCTGGTCCGTGGCATCCAGGCCCGCTCCCACCTCTCGGGCGCGCCGCTGAGCATCCTGTGCTGCGACAACCTCACCGACAACGGTGAGGTGCTGCGCGCGCTGGTGACGGACTTCTGCGCGGCGCTGCCGTCCGCGGAGGGCGACCCGCTCGGCCAGTGGATCGAGGCGAACGTCTCGTTCCCGTCCTCCATGGTCGACCGGATCGTGCCGGCCACGACGGACGCCGACCGCGCGGATGCCCGGCGCCTGCTCGGACTGACCGATGAGGCCCTCGTCGTCGCCGAGCCGTTCCGTCAGTGGGTCATCGAGGACGACTTCCGCGCAGGCCGGCCAAGCTGGGAACGTGCGGGTGCCGACCTGGTGGACTCCGTGCGTCCGTTCGAGCAGGCCAAGCTGCGGGTCCTCAACTGCACCCACTCGTTGCTCGCCTACCTCGGAGCCCTGCGTGGGCACGAGTCGATTGCAGACGCGGTCGCCGACCCAGACCTCGAGCACGCGGCCCGGCAGCTCATCGCCGTCGACGTGCTGCCCACCCTGACGCAGCCCCCGGGGCTCGACCTCACGGCATACGGGCAGGAGGTCATGCAGCGGTTCGCCAACCCTGCGCTTCGCCACCGCACCCTGCAGGTGGCCATGGACGGCTCGCAGAAGCTGCCGATGCGACTCCTGGGGACGATCCGCGACCGGCTCGCGGCGGGGGAGACGCCCCATTGGGCAGGGTTGACGCTCGCTGGCTGGATGGTTTTCGTCGCGACCGGACGTGACCGTTCCGGTCGCACGCTGCCGCTGGAGGACCCACTGGCCGACCGGCTCCGGGCGGCCGTCGCCGGGGCGGAGTCGGCCGACGGCATCGTCGACGGCCTGCTCGGCGTCGAGGAGGTGTTCGGTCCGGACCTGCGGGACTCGGCTGAGCTCAGGGCCGCTCTCGTCGACAGCGTCTCGCGACTCCTGACCGAGCAGCGTTCAGCCGAGGGGGGATCCGCGTGAGGATCACGGCGGCGGACGTCATCGTCTCCAGCCCGGACCGCAACTTCGTCACCCTGCAGATCACGACGGACGAGGGGATCACGGGCCTCGGGGACGGCACGCTCAACGGGCGCGAGCTCGCCGTCGCGTCCTATCTCCAGGACCACGTGGTCCCCCTGCTCATCGGTCGCGATGCGCATCGGATCGAGGATGCGTGGCAGTTCCTGTACCGGTCCGCGTACTGGCGTCGTGGTCCTGTGACCATGACGGCCATCGCCGCGGTGGACGTCGCGCTCTGGGACATCAAGGCCAAGGCGGCCGGTATGCCGCTCTACCAGCTGCTCGGAGGAGCGTCCCGGGACGGGATCATGGCCTACGGGCATGCCTCCGGGCGTGACCTCGAGGAGCTCTTCGACTCCATCCGCCACCACCAGGAGGCCGGGTTCCGCTCGATCCGGGTGCAGACCTCCGTGCCGGGGATAGACGCGGTCTACGGGGTGCCGAGCCAGCCCGGTGCCGGTGAGAAGCGCTATGACTACGAGCCGGCGCAGCGCACAGCCCTCCCGGTGGAGGAGGACTGGGACACGGCGGCCTACCTGCGACACATCCCCTCGGTGTTCGAGGCAGTGCGCTCAGAGTTCGGCGCCGAGGTGCCGTTGCTGCACGACGGCCACCACCGCATGACGCCCATCCAGGCGGCCAGGCTGGGCAAGTCGCTGGAGCCCTACGACCTCTTCTGGCTGGAGGACTGCACTCCTGCCGAGAACCAGGAGGCGCTGCGGCTGGTGCGACAGCACACCACCACCCCGTTGGCGATCGGAGAGGTCTTCAACAGCGTGTGGGACTACCAGACGTTGATCCGGGAGCAGCTCATCGACTACGTGAGGTCGTCGGTGACCCACACGGGCGGGATCTCGGGGCTGAGGAAGATCCTGGACTTCGCCGCGCAGTACCAGGTGAAGTCCGGTCTCCACGGCCCCACGGACATCTCTCCCGTCGGCATGGCGGCCTCCTTGCACCTCGACCTCGCCATCCACAACTTCGGGATCCAGGAGTACATGCACCACGGCTCGCTGACCAACGAGGTGTTCCGGCAGTCGCTGACCTTCGAGGACGGACTTCTCCACCCGGGGGAGCAGCCGGGCCTGGGCGTGGAGATCGACCTCGCAGCAGCGGCCGCGCACCCGTACCAGCCGGCCTACCTGCCGTTCAACCGGCTCCGGGACGGGACCGTCCATGACTGGTGAGCTGCGGGGGACCGGCGTTGCCGGCAGCCGGGAGGTCGTTCGGATCAGCCCGGTCATCCCGGTTGTCGTCATCGACGACGTGGCCGCCGCCGTCCCGCTCGCGCGCGCGCTGGTGCGTGGCGGGGTGCGGGTCGTGGAGATCACCCTGCGCACTCCCGCAGGGCTGCCTGCGCTCGAACGCGTGGCCGCTGAGGTGCCGGAGATCTGCGTTGGTGCAGGCACGGTCACGACGCCCTCGATGGTCGACGCAGTGGTCGCAGCCGGCGCGTCCTTCATCGTCCTGCCCGGGTCACCTGAAGGATTGCTGTCCGCGGCCGTGGACTCCGGGTTGCCGGTGCTGCCGGGAGCGAGCACCATCACCGAGGCCATGCGCCTGGTGGAGCTCGGACAGGACGTGCTCAAGTTCTTCCCCGCGGAGGCGAGCGGTGGTCCGGGCTTCCTCGCTGCCCTGCGCGGTCCGTTGCCCGACATCGAGTTCTGCCCCACCGGCGGAATCAGCAGGGGCAACGTGCGCGACTACCTGGCGCTGCCCAATGTCGTCTGCGTCGGTGGCTCCTGGCTGACCCCCGCAGATGCCCTTGCCGCGAAGGACTGGGACAGGGTCGAGTCCCTCGCGCGAGAGGTGTCGTTGCTCGTGCCCTAGGCCCCGCGTGCGCGCGGGCCGGTCAGCCCACGCGCTCGACCAGGAGCGCGACACCCTGACCGCCACCCACGGCGATCGCGGCCAAGCCGAGGCGCGGCCCGTCGGACCTGACCATCTGGCTGAACAGGCGCACTGCAAGGACCGCGCCGGAGGCACCCCACGGATGCCCGAGGGCCAACGCGCCGCCCTCGACACACACCCGCTCGTCGTCGAGCCCGAGCTCATCGCAGCACGCCAGGACCTGCGCGGCGAACGCCTCGTTGATCTCGATGACGCCGACGTCGTCGAGGTTGATGTCGTTGCGCTGCAACAGGTGTCGGATGGCGGGGACGGGCCCCACGCCGGGCAGGTTGGGGTCGACACCAACCGTCTCCCAGTCGAGACAGGCAAGACCCGGTATGCCGTCCGCCCGCCTGCGCTCCTCACTCACGATCGCGACGGCAGCAGCCCCGTCGTTGATCCCGCAGGCATTGCCTGCGGTGACGGAGCCCCCGGGTGAGAAGGCAGCCGGGAGCCGGGCCAGCGTGCCGACCGAGAGGTGGGCGCGCACCCGCTCGTCGCGGGACAGCTGCTCGAGGGTGACGAGCTCGGCGTCGAACCGGCCGTCATGCTGGGCCGCGGCGGCACGGGAATGGGAGCGGACGGCATACGCGTCCTGTCGTTCACGACTGATGCCCCAGCGGCGTGCCACGTGGTCGGCGGCGTCACCCATCTCCGGGTCACCGAGGTCGGCGGGGGAGAACGGTGCTCGTGAGTAACGCTGTGGTGCAGCACCATCGACCGGTGGCCACATCCGCCAGGGTGCAGTGCTGGCGCTCTCGGCTCCTCCTGCGAAGACGGTCTGCGAGGTGCCGGAGCGGATGAGGGCACAGGCGGTCGTGATGGCTGCCAGACCGCTGCCGCACTGCAGGTCGACGGTGAGTGCCGGAGTCGTGACGTCGAAGCCGGCGGCCAGGGTCGCGACACGAGCGACGTTGCCACCGGGGCCCATGCAGTTGCCAAGCACGACCTGTGACGGCTGCTCCACACCAGAGTCATGGGACACGCTGCGCAGGACGGGTGCCGCAAGGCGTTCGACCCCGACGTCGCGGAGCGCGTGTCCCGACGAGCCGATCGGGGTTCGTCGAGCGGCGACGATGACCGGTGTCGAGGGGTCGGTCATGTGACTGCCTCACGGGCTCGTGCCGTGGCGAGGCGTCGTCGGACCTCGGACCGGTCGACCTTGCCAGCCGCGGTGAGGGGGAGCTCGTCCCAGCGGTGCCAACGCCGGGGGAGGTGCGCCGGGGCCACCAGTGCGGCTGTGGCAGAACGCAGCTCGCCGAGGTCGAGGGATGACGGTGCCACCACGACCGCCTCCACCACCTCCCCGAGGTCGGGATGGGGCGTGCCGACGACCACGACCTCGCCGACGGCTGCGAGGGAGCGGATGGCCTCCTCGAGGTCAGCGCACAGGATGGTGGCGCCACCGGACGTGACGGCGTCGTCGCCCCGTCCGGTGACGACGAGCCCGGTGTCCCGGTCCCAGTGGCCGCGGTCACCGACGGTCGCCCAACCGTCACGACACCGTTGCAGAGGACCGGTCTGGCCCGGGGCGTAGCCGTCGCACAGCCAGGGACTGCGAGCCCAGACGACGCCTTCTCGCAGCTCGAGCTCGACCTCGGGGAAGGCCTCGACACGACCACCAGTCCGCATCGCGACGAAGCTCAGCTCAGCGGCGCCGTAGTAGTCGACCACCTCGACGCCGGCCGAGGCGACGCGCCGTCGGGTGACCTCGGGCAGCGCCGCGCCGGCGCACACGATCGTGCGCAGGCTGCCGAGATCGCGGTCGAGGAGCGCGGCGAGCATGCTCGGGGTGAGGTGCGCGATGGTGCAGGTGGTGAGCGCCTCCTCTGCCTGCGCCACGCTCCAGCGGGGCAGGTGCACGACATCGGCACCCGCGTGGGCGGCGTGGGCGTTGGCGAAGGCGAACATCGAGCCGCTGGGCGGAGCGGGGACCAGCACACGGTCGTCCGAGGTCGTGCCGGTGAGGCGGCTCACGTGGTCGAAGCTGTCCTCCCACGACGCGAGCGACCGGACCACCGTCCGCGGTGTGGAGACGGTCCCCGAGGTCCGCAGCTCCAGCCAGGTGGCGCCACCCTCCTCGCGCAGGACTCCCATGGTCCGCAGTGCACGCCGCGCGGGGGAGTCGGTCACGAGCACACGGTCTCACACAGGCCCACGAGTCCTGCGCCTACGATCAGGCCCGTGGCGTGGGCGAGGTTCAGCTCCCTGGACGGGGGAGTCATCGAGGCGAGCGGCATCGACGCCGTCACGCACGACGTCGACGAGATCGCGTCGGGGTTCTGGGCCGTGGTCCTGACGTTCGAGGGGAACCTCACCGCGGTGCGGATGTCGAGTGTGGCCCGGGACGCGGACCTGGCTGTGGACCTCGCACGCCCGACCTGGGCCGGCGTGGACGGGAGGTGGGAACGCAGCCTTGACGACACGGCATACCTCAAGGGGGTGAGCGAGATCCGCGAGCGGATCGCGCGAGGCACGGTCTACCAGGTCAACCTCTGCCGAGTCCTGAGCTGCGAGGTCGGTGAGGTGAGCGTGCGAGCGCTGGGTGCCGTTCTCGCACAGGGCAACCCGGCTCCCTATGCGGCGACCATCGACATCCCCGAGGCGGGGCTCGAGATCGCTTGCGCGTCACCGGAGGCCTACCTCACGCGTCGCGGCACCACGGTGACGTCGAGCCCCATCAAGGGAACGGCCGCCACTGCCGCAGAGATGCTGCCCAAGGACTTCGCGGAGAACGTCATGATCGTGGACCTCGTCCGCAACGACCTCCAGCACGTATGCCGTCCGGGCACCGTCCGTGTCGACGACCTGTGCCGCGTCGAGGAGCACCCCGGCCTCGTGCACCTGGTCTCGGACCTCTCCGGCGAGCTGCGGGAGGGGGTGACGTGGCAGGGGGTGCTCGATGCGTCGTTCCCTCCCGGGTCGGTCTCCGGAGCGCCGAAGCACACCGCGCTGCAGGCCATCGCCGACCTCGAGCCGGTCGCGCGGGGGCCGTACTGCGGCGCCATCGGGTGGATCGACGCGGACCGCGACGAGGCGCTGCTGGCTGTGGGCATCCGCACATTCTGGGTCGACCGGACGGACTCCGGAGTGGGTCTGCTGCGCTTCGGCACCGGCGCGGGCATCACGTGGGGCTCCGATCCGGCCGGGGAGCTGTGCGAGACCGAGCTCAAGGCATCGCGACTCGTGTCTCTCGCGCGTGGGGGATCTGGGATGGTTGCACCATGAGTTCGATCACGGTGTGGGTGGATGGTCAGGTCGTCGATGCAGCAGCGCCGTCGGTGCGCGCGCTCGACCATGGTGTGACCGTCGGGGACGGGGCGTTCGAGACGTGCAAGATCGTGCGCGGTGAGGCGTTCGCGCTGACGCGACACCTGCGTCGGCTGGGACGGACCTTGTCGGGGCTCGGACTGCCGGCGGTCGACGAGGAACGCGTGCGTGAGGGAGTCGCCGCGGTGCTGGCGGCGGGCGAGCCGGTCGACTTCGGCCGGGTGCGCATCACCGTCACCGGTGGTGCGGGCCCTCTGGGCTCGGACCGGCACGAGTCCCCGGCCACGATCATCGTTGCAGCGACTCCCTCCGCCCCCCATGCGCCATCCGCGTCGGTCGTCACGGTCCCGTGGGTGCGCAACGAGCGAGCTGCCACAGCGGGACTGAAGACGACCTCATACGCCGAGAACGTCATCGCCGTCACCCATGCCCGCTCGCGGGGAGCCGAGGAGGCTCTGCTCGCCAACACGCGTGGGGAGCTGTGCGAGGGGACGGCGTCCAACGTCTTCGTCGTCACCGACGGTGTGCTGCGGACCCCGCCGCTGGACAGCGGCTGCCTCGCCGGCATCACACGCGAGCTGACGATCGAGTGGTGCCGCAAGGCTGGGCTGGAGGTGGTCGAGGAGGCCATGCCGTTCGAGGTGCTGGAGAGCGCCGACGAGGTCATCATCACCAACTCCTCACGCGACGTGCAGGGCGTCCACCTCGTCGACGACCGCCAGCTGCCCGCCCCCGGCCCCGTGACCGCCCGCGCCATCGAGGTGTGGCGCACCGCAGAGGCCGACCTGGGGATCGACCCGTGAGCCCTGCCCCGCCCTCGGGACGGGCCAGTGAGGACGTCGCCGACGCCGACGTCGAGGACTCCGAGAAGGACGACTGGGCCTGGCGGCGACGCATCAAGGCCAACCGGACGACGGCCAAGATCTACCGGGTCGGTGTCTTCGTCCTCGGGCTGCTGATCGTCGCGCTGGGACTGGTGCTCATCCCGTTCCCCGGTCCGGGGTGGCTCATCGTCATCGCGGGGCTTGCGATCTGGGCCACGGAGTTCGAGCGGGCGCAACGGGTCCTGGAGTTCGTCAAGAAGAACCTGCGCCAGTGGGAGGAGTGGGTCAAGCGACAGAACCTCATCGTCAAGGCGCTGGTCGGTGTCGTAGGCATCGCCTTCATTGCTGCGGTGCTGTGGCTGACCTTCCACTTCTCCGGCATCCCGGGGTTCTTCCCCGACGGCGTCACGAACTGGATGCAGACGACCGCGCGGGTCTGAGCTGATCGTTGTGCTGCGACCCTGATTTCGCCGGGGGAGAGGTGGCAGGTATTCTCAGTCCGCCCGCTTCCCAGCGGGTGCCGGACGTGTAGCTCAGCTGGTTAGAGCGCTCGCCTCACACGCGAGAGGTCAGGGGTTCGAGTCCCTTCACGTCCACCGGAAGGCCGCGGCGTCGTATGTGTGCGCGCGCACGGGCAGCTTGATTGATGCATCACCTTGTGGTGACCCCTGAGCCACCCACGGTGTCCCCAGTACCGGGGAACCAATGTTGAGCTTTGCTTCTACAGCAGGCTGCCCCTCCGGCGGCGGGCCGGAGGGGCAGGAGTTGGTGGTTCTTGGGGAGCGGTGGATCCCTTACTGGGTTGCCAGAGCGGGACAACTGGTCTGGTCGACCCTTGCTACTTGAGGGCGTAAGTCGACTTGCCGATCTCAGACATTCCGAGATCGTTTGACGCCACCAGAACTACCGGAGTCGTCTGGTCGTCAAGTTCGTAAGCCACGGCGTTTTCGACAGTGCCTCCCTTCTTGATGTTCTCCGTCTGAGAATCTAAGAACCTGTCATCCGGCAGACCCGCGACCTGCAGTTCATTCTCCGCGTTCGGGTCGTTGTCCTGGAACGCCGTGAACACCAAAATGAAGTCCGTCGGATTCACTTTCTCTTCAGTGAGATTCGTCGTCTTGTACCAGAGCGCGAGGACGGGCTTTGATCCGTATTCGTTGCCCTTCTTGCCGACACCGATCACCGTGTGTTTCGTGATCTCGATCTTCATTTTGGGCGTGGTCAGAACGCCATCCACGAAGGACGAATCGTCCTCCGGAGTGTCACTAGGAGCGGCAACCGATTTTGACGGTGTGGATTGACTACCCCCTGACGAGGGCGACGTGGCCACTTCGTCGCTCTTTGTCGACGCGCCGCCGCACGCGCTGAGAGCCAGAACTAGGGCAGTCGCCGCGCACGTGTTGAGTACTGACTTCGCCATTCGATGCTTCCCCCTTTTGCCCGCCGTCTCTATTGCAGCGGTTACATGATGTCTACTACTCGGTGCGCCGCATCTTTGCATGTGACCACTTGCATGACGTACCCGGCCCAGATTCGGGGTCGGCGCGTTGATCACTCCAAGGCAGAAGGGCATCGTTGCCCGCGCAAGGGCTGTGGACCAAGCACTTGCGAGAAGAGAGCCGGCAGTCGTGTGCCACGCACACGACGGGTTCTTCGAGACCATGGGGACAGGCGTACTTCCCGAGGGCGGTTCACCTCGCTGGGTCTTGATGTCGTGAGCGTCTTTCGCAGACCGTCCCCTAGGGCACGGGTCATTGCGCGTGAGATGCGCACCCCCGGCACTTGGTAGGCGACCATGATCTTGGGCCCGCCTTCACCTCCACCCTCACAAGCTCGGTGCCGCCACCGAACTCGGACACGGTGCACTGGGTGCGACGGGTCTGTCACCACAGGCGTAACGTGCGCAACATGGAGCAAACCCTCCCGGTGTCGACGCGCACCGACGGGGAGCGACGGCTGCTCGACAGCTTCGCCGCCATCCCGCCGACCGAGCGCGTCCGTCTGGCCAAGCGCACGTCCAACCTGTTCCGTGAACGCACTCGCAGCTCCACACCGGGGCTCGACACGAGCCGCCTGACGGGCGTGCGCGTGGTGGATGCAGGCACGCGGACGGCAGACGTCGACGGGATGTGCACCTACGAGGACCTCGTCGCGGCGACGCTGCCACTCGGGCTCGCGCCACTGGTCGTGCCGCAGCTGCGCACCATCACCCTCGGCGGTGCAGTCACGGGACTGGGGATCGAGTCGTCGTCGTTCCGCAGCGGACTGCCCCACGAGTCCGTTCTCGAGATGGACATCCTCACCGGCACGGGCGAGATCGTCACCGCGCGACACGACAACGAGCACTCCGACCTGTTCCACGGCTTCCCCAACTCCTACGGGTCGCTCGGCTACGCGACGAGGCTGCGCATCGAGCTCGAACCCGTGAAGAAGTTCGTCGCCCTGAGGCACCTGCGCTTCCATGACCTCGCGACGCTGTGCTCCGCCATCGATGCCGTCGTCGACTCCGGCAGCCACGAGGGTGAGCAGGTCGACTACATCGACGGGGTCGTCTTCACCCGAGACGAGGCCTACCTGACCCTGGGGCGCCAGGTGGACGAGCCGCCCGCAGCGGGCCCGAAAGCACCCAGCGACTACACCGGCCAGGCGATCTTCTACCGCTCCCTCCAGCACGACGACAAGGCGGCGAAGCGCGACCTGCTCACCATCCACGACTACCTGTGGCGGTGGGACACCGACTGGTTCTGGTGCTCGCGCGCCTTCGGCGCCCAGAACCCTCGGCTGCGCCGCCTCTGGCCGAGCCGTTGGCGCCGCTCCAGCGTCTACTGGAAGCTCGTCGCCCTCGACCAGCGGCACGGCATCTCCGACCGCATGGAGGCCCGCAAGGGCAACCAGCCCCGCGAGCGCGTCGTCCAGGACGTCGAGCTCCCTCTCGAGCACACCGCCGAGTTCCTCGACTGGTTCCTCGACGAGGTGCCGATCGAGCCGATCTGGTTGTGCCCGTTGCGCCTTCGCGGCGACACCACGTGGGGGCTCTACCCGCTGACGCCTCACCGCACCTACGTCAACGTCGGCTTCTGGTCCACCGTCCCCGGCGGCACGGGGGACGGGCAGCCCGGTGCGACCAACCGTGCCATCGAGCGACGCGTCGCCGAGCTCGACGGCCACAAGTCCCTCTACTCGGACTCCTTCTACTCCCGGGAGGACTTCGATGCCCTCTACGGCGGCGACGGGTATGCCGCCCTCAAGGACACCTACGACCCCCGCGGACGGTTCCCTCACCTCTACGACAAGGCGGTGCGACACGCATGAGCAGCACGACCCGTGAGACCCCCACGATTGCCGAGCTCGTCGACTCGGCGGTGGAGGGGCCCCTCCCACTGCGCATCACGGCATACGACGGTTCGAAGACCGGACCGGACAGCGCTTCGCGCACGGTCCACATCGCCAACCACCGGGCCGTCTCCTACCTCGCGACTGCGCCGGGCGACCTCGGCATGGCGCGCGCCTACACGACCGGGGACCTCGTCCTCGAGGGCGTGCACCCGGGCGACCCCTACGACGTGATCGTCGACCTGGAGCGCCTGCACTTCCGTCGGCCCGACCCCCGCCTCATCCTCGACCTCGCGCGCGTGCTCGGCCCTCGGGGCCTCACCCCACCACCACCGCCGCCCCAGGAGTCGTTGCCGCGGTGGCGACGCGTCACCGAGGGGCTGCGCCACTCGTTCACCCGCGACAGGGAGGCGATCCACCACCACTACGACGTCTCGAACCGGTTCTACGAGCTGGTGCTCGGGCCGAGCATGGCCTACACCTGCGCGGTCTTCCCCGACCGGGAGAGCGGGCTGGATGCCGCTCAGGAGAACAAGTACCGCCTCGTCTTCGACAAGCTGGCGCTCAAGCCGGGGGACCACCTCCTCGACATCGGCTGCGGCTGGGGCGGCATGGTCCGGTATGCCGCGCGGCGGGGTGTGCGGGCCACCGGGGTCACGCTGTCCCGGGAGCAGGCGACGTGGGCGCAGGAAGCCATCGAGCGCGAGGGGCTGGGCGACTTGGCCTCGGTGTCGTTCGACGACTACCGCAACGTCACCCAGACCGGCTTCGACGCCATCTCCTCCATCGGCATCACCGAGCACATCGGCGTGCAGAACTACCCGGACTACTTCAGGTGGATGCTGGCCCACGTCAAGGAGGGCGGCCTCGTGCTCAACCACTGCATCACCCGCCCCGACAACCGGCCCAAGAGCACCGGAGCCTTCATCGACCGCTACATCTTCCCCGACGGCGAGCTCACCGGGTCGGGCCGGATCATCACGACCATGCAGGACGTCGGCTTCGAGGTGCTCCACGAGGAGAACCTGCGCGAGCACTACGCGATGACCCTCGCAGGGTGGTGCGACAACCTCGTCAAGAACTGGGACCAGTGCGTGGAGCAGGTGGGCGAGGGCACGGCCCGGGTCTGGGGTCTCTACCTCGCCGGCTCACGCCGCGGCTTCGAGCGGAACGTCGTCCAGCTGCACCAGGTCCTGGCGGCCCGGCTCGACCAGTCACGGCTCCCACAGGTGCCGCTGCGTCCGTGGTGGTCGGCATGACCGTCGTCATCGTCGGCGGAGGCCTGGCCGGCGCGACCGTCGCTCAGACCCTGCGCGAGCGGGGTGACGACGGGGAGATCGTCATTCTCGCTGCCGAGCCGCACCTGCCCTACGAGCGGCCGCCGCTGAGCAAGGCGGTCCTGCTCGGCGACAAGGGGGTCGACAGCGCCTATGTCCATGACGAGGCCTGGTGGCGCGAGCACGACGTCGAGGTCCGCACCGGCACCGAGGTCCAGTCCATCGACCTCGCTGCCCGCACCCTCGTCACCAATGCGAGTGAGCAGCCCTACGAATGGCTCGTGCTCGCGACGGGCTCGGAGCCGCGCCGGCTCCGCCTCGCCGACGAGTCGGGTCGACCCGTGCACTACCTGCGGACCATGGAGGACTCGCTGGCGATCAAGGAGGCGCTGACCGACGGCGCGCGCATCTCCATCATCGGTGGCGGGTGGATCGGCCTCGAGGTCGCTGCGGCAGCACGCAACGCCGGCTCTGCGGTGACGGTCCACGAGGGTGCCGAGCTTCCGCTGCTCGCGGTGCTCGGCCCGGAGGTGGCCCAGTCCTTCGCTGACCTGCACCGCGCCCACGGCGTCGACCTGCGTCTCGGGGCGCCCGTGACGGCCGACGACCTGTCGGAGGCGGATGCCGTCGTCGTCGGCATCGGTGTGACGCCACGCACCGCGCTGGCGGAAGCGGCCGGGCTCGAGGTCGACAACGGTGTCCTCGTCGACGAGCTCCTGCGCACCTCGGACCCCCACGTGCTCGCCATCGGCGACATCGCCAACCAGCAGCACCCCGTCCTCGGCAGGCGGATACGGGTGGAGCACTGGGACAACGCCATCGGCCAGGGCAAGGCTGCGGCCGCCACGATTCTCGGCTCGGCCGAGCCCTACACCAAGCTGCCCTACTTCTTCACCGACCAGTACGACCTGGGCATGGAGTACTTCGGCAACGTCGGGCCCGACGGCTACGACCGCGTGCAGACGAGCGGAGACTTCGGTGGAGCCTTCCGCGCGTGGTGGATCCGCGACGACACGGTGGTCGCCGCCATGCAGGCCAACGACTGGGATGCCTCCGACGTGATGCGCAACAGCGTCGGTCAGGCGCCGCCGCCGGCCTCCTGAGCCGGGTCGGCAGCGCTGAGCAGCCACACGGCATACTCCGCGTTCGCCGGGTGGAGCTCGTAGCTGCCAGCGCGCAGGTCGACCTGCAGGCCTGCGGTCGCGACGTCCCGGACGAACTCCTCCGGTGGGTAGGTGCGACTGCCCCCTGGTCCGGCGGTCAGGTGGAAACCGATGAGCATCCGACCCCCCGGGCTGAGCAGGGCGCGCAACGTGGTGAGGGCGCGCACCTCGGTCTCCTCGGCGAGCAGGATGAAGACGTTGCCGACGGCAACGACGAGGTCGTATGCCGTGGGCGCACCATGCGCTTCCAGCGTCTCCGACGAGAGCTCGAGGACGTCGAGCGGCAGGAGTCCGATGCCCGGGTAGGTCGACTCGGCCTGGAGCACGAGCGTCGCATCCGGTTCGATGCCGATGACGTCGTGGCCACGGGCGCGCAGGCCGGCCGTGACCCGGCCCATGCCGGCGCCGACGTCGAGGATGCGAGCAGCCCTGGGGGACAGGGCATCCGCGAGCCGGGCTTCGCCGTCGACGTCCTCGCCGCTGGCGACGAGGGCTGCGAAGCGGGGCCCGTAGCCGTGAGCTGCCCCGCCGCTCAGGGCCCAGCGGCTGGGAGGAATGTCGTTCATGCCGAGGGTGCAGCCGTGCTCGGCAGTGGTTCGAGGAGTCCGGGGGCGCCCAACCACGCGTCGGGGATCGCGAACGCGTCGACGAGGGTGCGGGCGTGCGGTGCGAGGTCCTTGCACAGGACTCCGACGCTGCGGATGACGGCCTTGGACCCCGACGGCGTGAGCCGGCCGTGCTCGAGGTACCAGCCGCGGTGGCGCTCGATCGTCGAGAGCGCGAAGAGGTCGGTGACCTGGTCGAGGAGCGCTTTGGCGGGCCCGTCCTCGCACTCCTCGCACGCCGAGCCGAGCGCCTCGAGCAGTACGCGGTCGACGTGGGCCTCTGCGGCGGCCAGCAGGTGGTCCTGGGCGTTGTTGAAGATCCGGAACGTGTCAGCGGGTTCTGCCTTGGCCGCCTTGGCGAGCCGCAGGGCGACCCCCTCGAGCAGGTGCTTCTCGCGATCGACGAAGAGGGAGAGCTGGCGACCACGGTGCAGCTCGCCCTCGTCCGTGTCCTCGCTCGGCGCCCGGGACTTCAGCCGCGCGATGAGTCCCGCTGCCGGGGTCTTCTCCAGGATGGACGAGGCGGTGAAGCGTGAGGCGAACGCGATCATCGCCAAGGGGGAGTTGTCCTCGAACGTCTCCTGGAACTCGGTCAGCAGGCCCTTGGCGACCAGCTGCAGCAAGACGGTGTTGTCCCCCTCGAAGGTGGTGAAGACGTCGGTGTCCTCCTTGAGGGTCGTGAGCCTGTTCTCGGCCATGTAGCCGGCACCACCACACGCCTCACGGCACATCTGGATTGTGTCCGTGGCGTGCCGGGTGGCCACGGCCTTGATGCCGGCGGCCCTGGCCTCCAGCTCGCGCTGCGACTCCTCCGGTGCGTCGCCCTCGTGGCCGGCGACCTCGTGCATCATCTCGACGAGCTCGTTCTGGGCGAGCATGAGGGCATAGCTCTTGGCGATCGCCGGCAGCAGCTTGCGCTGGTGCGCTCGATAGCTCATCAGCGTCAGCTCCTCGTCACCGACGGGAGCCGCGAACTGCCTTCTGTGCAGGGCATATCGAGTCGCCAGTGTGAGCGCGGACCGGGTGGCGGCACCTGCCCCACCGGCGACCGAGACGCGTCCGCGCACCAGCGTGCCGAGCATCGTGAAGAAGCGCCGCGACGAGCTGTCGATGGGGGAGGTGTAGCTGCCCCGGGCGTCGATGTCGCCGTAGCGGCCGAGCAGGTTCCACCGTGGGACGCGCACCTGGTCGAACTCGAGCGTGCCGTTGTCGACACCGGGCAGCCCACCCTTGGCGCCGCAGTCACCGATCGTGACACCGTCGACGGGGCGGCCGCTCGAGTCCCGGATCGGCACGAGGACGCAGTGGACGCCGTGTCCCTCGCCGTCGGCGGTGACCAGCTGCGCGAAGACCGCGGCCATCCGTCCGTCCCGCGCGGCGTTGCCGATGTAGTTCTTCTGTGCGCCGGGAGTGGGGGAGTTGATGACCAGCTCGTCGGTCGAGGGGTCGTGGGTGGCGGTGGTCTCGAGGTGCTGCACGTTGGAGCCGTGACCCGTCTCGGTCATCGCGAAGCAGCCGAGGATGGTGCCGTCGAGCATTCCGGGCAGGTATGCCGTGTGGTGGCGTTGCGTGCCCAGGTTGGCGATCGCTCCACCGAAGAGCCCGAACTGGACGCCGGCCTTGACCAGGAGAGAGAGGTCGGTGTGGCCGAGCATCTCGAACGCCGTGACCGAGGCGCCGAAGTTGCCGGTCCCGCCCATGCCCTTGGTCAGGCCGTCCGGAGCGAACTTCTCCCTCGTGAGGGTCATGAGCTGGGCGGTGGTGTGGGCCCGGTACTCCTCCTGGGTCAGCGGCTCGCTGGGCGGGGCGAAGCGCTCGAGGTCCTCGTGGGTGCGCAGGGCGGCGCGCACGTCGCCCCACCGTCCGTCGAGGATCTCGGTCAGGGCACGGGCAAGGTCGTCCACAGTCACTCCTTGTCGGGTGTGGCGTCCGCGATCGGCCACGCCGACGACAGTCCGCCCCAGATGAACTCCGTGAGGTGCTCCTTGAGCGTCTCACGCGACGTGCCGGAGTCAGCCGCCCCGGCACGAAGCCAGGCGTCGCCGGCGGCACGGGCCATGCCGACGACCGCGTGTCCCCAGGTGAGCGCGGGGTCGGTGCTGCGTCCGGCGCTGGTGAGGGCCGCCGCGATGAGCGCACCGATCTGGACGGCCACCGACTGGCTCACCGCGGAGGCGAGGTCGATCGTCTCCGTGCGTTCGGAGGGCGGGACCAGCGGGGCGGCCACGATGAAGCGGTAGACCTCGGGGTCGTGCTCGACGAGGGCGAGGTAGGCGTCGACGGCGGCTGCGAGCAGGTCCCGGGGCGGGGGGGCCGAGGGCTCGGCGACGGGACCCGTGAAGGTGGAGACGTCGCCCACCGCTCGGGTGATGTCCCGCAGGATGTTGGTGTTGACGCGCTCGGCCACAGCACCATAGAGACCGGCGCGGTCGGTGAAGTGGCGGTAGAAGACCGTCTTCGAGGTGCCTGCCGAGCTGGCGATGTCGTCCATCCCGACTCCGGCGCCCCGGCTGCGGATCGCGCGCAGCGTGGCCTCGACGAGCTCCCGGCGACGCTGCGTCCGGTGCTCGTCCCAGCGGCTGCTGCGCCCGTCGACGGCGTCGTCGCCCTGCGGGCTCGTGGTGCTGCTCACAGATCGGACCGTAGCAGGTGAACACGGGTACCTGCTACCGTCAGTACCGGATATGTGTCGCGTCCCACGTGACCGCCTCGTCCACCTCTCGACAGACCTCAGGAGCACACGGTGACACCAGCCAGTCCCCGCCGCGCCGCCATCCTCGGCGGCAACCGCATCCCCTTCGCTCGCCAGTTCGGGCCCTACGCGAACGCCTCGAACCAGGACATGTTCACGGCAGCCCTCGAGGGCCTGGTCGCGCGCACCGGCATCGCCGGCGAGCGCCTCGGAGAGGTCGTCGGCGGCGCCGTGATCAAGCACAGCCGCGACTTCAACCTCACGCGCGAAGCGGTGCTCGGGTCGAGCCTCGACCCGCACACCTCCGCCTACGACGTCCAGCAGGCCTGTGGGACAGGTCTCGAGAACGCGATCCTCGTCTCCAACAAGATCAAGCTCGGCCAGATCGAGTCCGGCATCGCCGGTGGTGTCGACACGGCCTCCGACGCCCCGATCATGGTGTCGGAGAAGCTCCGTCGCAAGCTCCTCAAGATCAACCGCGGCAAGACCACGCTCGACATGGCCAAGGCGGCCCTCGCCATTCGCCCCGGCGACATCGGCATCGCCACCCCCGCCAACACCGAGCCGCGCACGGGCCTGTCGATGGGTGAGCACATGGCCATCACCGCCAAGAAGTGGGGGATCACCCGCGAGGCCCAGGACGAGCTCGCCGCAGCGAGCCACCAGAACCTTGCCGCGGCATACGACCGCGGTTTCTTCGACGACCTCATGACGTCCTACCTCGGCCTCGCCCGAGACCAGAACCTGCGGGCGGACTCGACCGTCGAGAAGCTCGGCAGGCTCAAGCCGGTCTTCGGCAAGGGCGAGGGCGCGACGATGACGGCCGGCAACTCGACGCCGCTGTCCGACGGCGCCTCCGCCGTCCTCCTGTCGAGCGAGGAGTGGGCCGCCGAGCACAACCTGCCGGTGCAGGCCTTCTTCGTCGACGGTGAGGCTGCGGCCGTGGACTACGTGCACGGCGACGAGGGGCTGCTCATGGCTCCCGCGTATGCCGTGCCGCGCCTGCTCGCTCGCCAGGGCCTCTCGCTGCAGGACTTCGACTACTACGAGATCCACGAGGCGTTCGCGTCGACCGTGCTCTCGACGCTGAAGGCGTGGGAGGACGAAGACTTCTGCCGGGACCGCCTCGGGCTCGAGAAGCCGCTGGGATCCATCGACCGTTCCAAGCTCAACGTCAACGGTTCCTCGCTCGCCGCGGGCCACCCCTTCGCCGCCACCGGTGGGCGCATCGTCGCCTCGTTGGCCAAGATGCTGCACGAGAAGGGTGCGGGCAGCCGCGGCCTGATCTCCATCTGCGCTGCCGGTGGGCAGGGCGTCGTCGCGATCCTCGAAGGAGCCTGAGCCATGGCCTTCAACTACGGGCAGTTCGTCAGCGGAGGCGTCGGCAAGCAGCTCGCCACCACCCTTGGCCTGCCACGCCCGGCGCGGCTGCGCCGGCACAGGCTGGGCGCCTCGCTCGTCCCCGGAGAGGTGCTCGTCGCGGGTCACGGCGACGCTCCGGTGGCCGACCGCGTGCGTCACCTGCTGGCCGAGGCCGGCGTGCAGGTCGCATCGCAGCCCTCGACCTCCGTGGCTGCGGTCGTGCTCGACCTCACCGCCATCGACACGCCGGCCGACCTCGAGACCCTGCGCGGTGTCGTGGGCCCGGCACTCAAGACGCTCGCGCCCACCGGCCGCATCATCGTCGTCGGTCGTCCGCCCGAGTCGGCCACGTCGGTTCCCCAGGCCGCCGCGCGCCGCGCGGTCGAGGGCATCGTGCGCTCCATCGGCAAGGAGATGCGGGGCGGCGGCACCGCCAACACCATCCTCGTCGCCGAGGGCGCCGACGCCGGTGTGGACGCCACGGTGCGCTTCCTGCTCTCAGGACGCTCGGCCTACGTCTCGGCGCAGGTGTTCCACGTCGCGCAGCCGGTGGCCGACATCGTCGCGCCGGCGGACTGGGACCAGCCGCTCGCCGGCAAGGTCGCGGTCGTCTCCGGTGCCGCCCGCGGCATCGGAGCGGCGATCGCCGAGACCCTGGCGCGTGACGGAGCCACGATCGTCGCCGTCGACGTACCCGCGGCCGGTGGCCCGCTCGCCGAGGTGGCCAACCGTCTGGGCGGGTCGGCCCTGCAGGTCGACGTCACCGCGCCTGACGCGGGCGCCAAGATCGTCGAGCACGCCACGGCGCGTCACGGTGGCTTCGACATCGTCGTGCACAACGCGGGGATCACCCGCGACAAGCTGCTGGCCAACACCGAGGCCGACCGCTGGGACTCCGTCCTCCAGGTCAACCTCCTGTCGATCCTGCGCATGAACGAGGCGCTCATCCCGGCCATCAAGGACGGCGGCCACATCGTCAACGTGTCCTCCATCGCGGGCATCGCGGGCAACCGGGGCCAGACCAACTACGCCGCCTCCAAGGCCGGTGTCATCGGGATGACGCAGTCGCTCGCCGCTGAGCAGGCAGTGCGCGACAAGGGGATCACCGTCAACGCCGTCGCCCCCGGGTTCATCGAGACGGAGATGACGGCCAAGGTGCCCTTCGCCACCCGCGAGATCGGTCGCCTGACCAACTCCCTGCAGCAGGGTGGCCTGCCCGTCGACGTCGCCGAGACCATCGGCTACTTCGCCTGGGACGCCAACCGGGCGGTCACCGGCAACGTCGTGCGTGTGTGCGGCCAGATGCTCCTGGGGGCCTGATGCCCCAGCAGGAGACGTTCAGCACGGCACCGTCCTTGGCCAAGGTCTTCGTGCGCGCAGCCGTCGCCGGCAAGAAGTCCGGGTCCACCCTGCCCACGAGTGAGCTGGTCCTGGCAGGGCACAAAGTCGACCGCCAGCACCTCATGGACTACCAGCGCCTGTGTGGGTTCGGGGTCGATGACGTCCTGCCGCACACCTATCCACACATCCTGGGCTTCCCGCTGCAGGCCGAGCTCATGGCGCGCAAGGCGTTCCCGTTGCCGCTCATGGGGCTCGTCCACGTCGAGAACACCATCACGGTGCGGCGCTCCCTCACGAGCGACGACGTCCTCGACATCGCCGTCCACGCCGAGAACCTGCGTGAGCACCCCAAGGGCCGCCAGGTCGACCTCGTCACCGAGGCCATCGTCGACGGCGAGCCCGTGTGGAGCGGCCGCTCGACCTACCTCGCACGGGGCAGGGGCAACCCCGATGCGGAGCGTGGCGCGCAGGCTCCGTCCATGCCCCAGGGTGTGGCCGCGGCCCAGTGGTCGTTGCCGGGCGACCTGGGCCGGCAGTACGCCGCGGTCTCCGGCGACGTGAACCCGATCCACCGGCACGCCCTCACGGCGAGGGCGATGGGCTTCCCCAAGGCCATCGCCCACGGCATGTGGACCTACGCCCGTACCCTCGGGGCGCTCGGGCGCAGCGTCAACGGTCCCAGCACGTCCCACGTGTGGTTCAAGAAACCGGTCCTGCTGCCGGGCAAGGTGGACTTCGTCGTGGACCGCACGCAGTCGCCCGTCGTGGCGGGACTGCGCGCAACCCGCAAGCCCGAGACTGAGCACCTCGTCCTGACCCTGGACGCAGCGCGCTGAGGTGAGGTTCGGCAACGGCGCGTCGCGGACTTTTCGAGGGAATTGGTGAGAAAAGTCCGCGACACGCCGTTGGCGGGGGCGGGGGCGGGTCAGTTGTCCGTGGGGGTGTCGGGGCAGGGGGTGAAGCCGAGGACCCGCCCGTAGAAGGCGAGCTCGCGTGACAGGGCGTCCTGGATGGTCGCTGCAGCCCGGAAGCCATGACCCTCGTCGGGATAGATCACGAGCTCGACCTCCTCGCCGGCGGCACGCATCCCCGCAGCCATCACCTCGGCCTGCGCGGGAGGCACGACCTCGTCGATCCCACCCTGCAGGAGCAGCACGGCACCGCCCAACGAGTCGAGGTGGTGGATGGGGGAGCGCTCGACATAGACGTCCTTGGCCTCCGGGTAGGGACCGACCATCCGGTCGAGGTAGCGCGACTCGAACTTGTGCGTGTCCGTCGTCATCGCCTCGAGGTCCGCGATCCCGAACAGGCTCGTGCCCGCGGCGAAGGCGTCACTGCTGGTGAGCGCCCGCAGGACGGTGTAGCCGCCGGCGCTCCCACCGCGAATGGCGAGCCGGTTGCCATCGACGAAGCCGGCATCGGCCAGCGAGCGGGCGCCCGTCACGACGTCGTCGATGTCGATGACGCCCCACTGCCCGAGGAGCCGGTCGCGGTAGGCCCGACCGTGCCCGGTGCTGCCCGAGTAGTTGACGTCGAGGACCGCGAAGCCACGCGTCGTCCAGAACGCGCGAGCGAGCTGCAGCCCCGCCTCCGTGCGGCTCGTCGGACCGCCGTGCACGAACACCAGCAGCGGCGGCAGCTCACCCTCGGGCCCGGTCACCTCCGGGTGTGTGGGTGCCAGGAAGATCCCGTGAACGTCGTCGCCACCCGTGTTGGTCCAGGTCCACGGCTGCGCCGTGCTGGCGTATGCCGGGTCGAGACCCTCGTCGCGGCTGCGCCGGAGCGTCGTGAACGGACCCTCCGCCGGCCCGCGCACGACCGACGGGAGCTGCGAGAGGGTGCCCACCCGCACGACGACCTCGTCGCCGACGGACTGGAGCTGGTCGAACTGCACTCCCTCGAGCGGCACGTCCACCAGCTCGCCCGACCCACGGTCGAGCATGCCGAGACGGCCCACCCCGTCGGCCCACCAGTGCACGAGCACGCGGCCGTCCTCCAGGAGGGCGAAGTCACTCATGCCCAGGACCCACTGGGGCTGCATGACGTCGGCCTCCATCGGGTGCACGGGTGCAGGCCCGGCACCGCTGTCGCACGTGAGGTTCCACCAGCCCGACTCGTCGGAGACGAACCAGAGGGAACCGTCGGGGCCGAACGTGGGCTGACCCACGGACACGTCGGCTCGCCCCTCGACGACCGACCACTCGAGAGGTCCGTGGTCCACCAGTGCTGCTCGGCGCAGAGTCGTGGTGTCCCAAGGCATGTTGGGGTGGTCCCAGGTCACCACCGCCACCTCGGTGCCATCGGCAGACAGGGCGGGTCGACCGACGAAGTCCGTGCCCTCCCACAGCACGGCGCCCCCGTCCGCGTTGTCGCCGTCGAGCGAGAGCCGCACCAAGGTGTTTCCCGCCTCTGCAGCACCCGAGTGCTCCTCTCGCACGGCGAGGACGAAGCCGTCGCCGAGCACGAGCCCTCCGTAGCGGAAGCCTCCTTCGGGCGTGATTGCGCGCAGCGAGCCGTCCGCCGAGACGACGTGCACCCGCAGGTCGGGCATCGTGGTGATGACGACGGTCCCGGACCGGACGGCATACGCGCCGCCGCCGTACTCGTGGACTCGCGACCGGACGTTGACCTCGTCGCCGACCACGTCCTCGACGGCCCCGGTGCCACCGACGTGACGGACCAGGACGACGCGGCCGCCCTCCCAGGGCCGGGACTCCAGCCAGTAGGTGTCGGGTCCGTCGACCCGGACCTCGTCCAGCATCCGGGTCGCGGCAGTCATGGCGTCGGGGGACAGGGGAGAGGGCCAGCTGCCGAAGGGGAGTGAGGTCATGGCGCCACGCTAACGCGCCCGTCCGCGGCACGCGCGGGTCACATCCGGTGGTGCACCCACACCCCGGGCTCGACGTAGACGGCATGGTCGTGCTCCACGCTGACGTGCACGGGGTTGAGGGCGAAAGGCACCTCGACGTCGCCGGACCGGTCGAACGGCAGCCCCGTCCAGCCGCGCCACTCCTCGAGGGTGCCGGAGATCGTCATGGCCCGGGGGCAGACCTTGACCACCTCGGCACCGATGCGCACGTGCAGCCGGAGCCAGGGGTCCTCGGGCAGCCCGTCCTCCCTCAGCCTCGCTACGTAGTCGGGCATCGGCAGGTGTGGGTGGAGGTGCTTGCGACTGGGACGCACGGGCGCGACGAGGTCGGTGAAGCCGTGGCGAGCAGCGTTCTGCCGCTTGGCCTCCAGCATGACCGACGCCAGACCGGTGCCCTGCAGGTCCGGCCGGATCGCGACCTCGAGCGCGGACACGTGGGTCGGCTCGCGACCGGCAACCTCGTCGTACCAGGCCCACGTGATGACACCGTCCCAACCGTCGTTCGGGAGCTCCGTCCGCCCCAGGTCCTCTCCCATGGCGAACGGGATCGAGTGCGACTTGGCGACGAGGCGACCGGGGTCACCGGCGTCCCAGGCGACGAGCGTCCACGCGGCGAAGGTCGTGGCAGCCCGTGAGTAGTACTGGTCGCTCACGGGGTCCCACTTCATGAACTCGGGCCACGGGTCGTCGAACTCCCGGAGCAGCGGTTCGAGGTCCGGGCGGTCGGCGAGGCTGGCGATGCGGAGGTCCACGCCCCGACCGTACGACCGGACCCTGCCCCGGCGCCTCCCCATTTCCAGGTGACGGCCGGTTCTCCACGCAGGCGGGTCTACAGTCACCATCATGCGCCGTCCCTCGCTCGACGAGGCGCTCCTCGTCGTCAAGGCCGCTGTGGCCACCGTCATCGCCTGGGTCATCACCACCCGCTTCATGGACAGCCCGACGCCCTTCTACGCACCGCTCGCGGCGCTGCTCGTCGTCGACCGCACCATCGTGCGCTCCCTGGGCCAGAGCGTCCGACGGGTCATCGGCATCGGGCTGGGGATGGCCCTCGCGTGGCTCGTCGGCACGACCCTGGGCGTGAGCTGGTGGAGCATGCTGCTGGTCCTCGTGTGCGCCCTGGTCATCGGTCGATGGCCACACCTGGGGGACAGCGGCATCCAGGTGCCCTCCATGGCGCTGCTGTCCCTGCTCACCGCCGGTGGCACCGACACCGACTTCACCGCCCTCACCATGCTCGAGACGCTCATCGGTGCCGTCGTCGGCATCGCCGTCAACGTGCTCGTCATGGCACCGCTGCACGTGCAGGGGCCCCGCGAGCAGGTCCGCGACTACACCCGCCGCGTGCGTGGACTTGTGGACCAGATCGCCGACGGGCTGCGTGGCGACTGGAACGTGGACTCGGTCCGGCAGTGGTACCGCTATGCGGACGCCCTCCACGACGACGCCCCGGGGGTCTTCGACCAGATCGAGCTCGGCCGCGAGAGCCAACGCCTCAACCCCAGGGGCCGGATCCGTCGCCTCGACCCGGCCTGGGACGGCTACCGCGAGACCGTCGAGGGGCTGCGACGCGTCACGTGGCACGTGGGCGGCCTCACCCGCACACTGAGGGACAACCTCGACGACCCCGACCACGGCACCCGCCCGAGCCGTGAGTTCCTCGGAGGCGTGGCCAACGTGCTGCGCGAGGTCTCGGGAGCCTTCGACGACTTCGGCTGGCCGGACGAGGGCGCCCACCGCTCCGTCGGGTCCCGCCTGGAGGGGGCCCTGCAGCAGCTCGACGACCTTGCGACGGTGCTGCACGAGTCACCGCTGGACGACCCACGGGCCTGGCCGGTGCACGGCGCGCTCCTGCACGACTGCCGACGCCTGGTCGACGAGCTCCGCCTGCGCGCCGACGACGCGGTGATGCCTCCGACGGACGCGACCGCGGACTGAGGGAGGGCCGCACCTCAAAAGGCGCGCGCGAGGCGGGAAACAGGACAGATAGCATCGGTATGCCGCGTCGGGACGTCCGCACCCGGCATACCTTGCGCTCGTCACCCCAGGAGAAGCCGCTGTGTCTTCGCAGATCACCGTCCACGTCGCCGGAGACGAGCGATCGGTGGACGGGGACACGACAGCGGCCGACCTGTTCGGCGACGACCGCGCCGTCCTCGTGGCGCGCGTCAACGGCGAGCTGCGCGACCTCGCGCATGTGCTGAGCGACGGCGACGTCGTCGAGCCGGTGACGGCCCAGGAGCAGGACGGCCTGGATGTCCTGCGGCACAGCGCTGCTCACGTTCTTGCGCAAGCCGTGCAACAGATGCACCCCGACGCCAAGCTCGGCATCGGCCCGCCGATCCGCGACGGCTTCTACTACGACTTCGACGTGGCCGAGCCCTTCCAGCCCGACGACCTCAAGGCCCTCGAGAAGGCCATGCAGAAGATCGTCAACGAGGGCCAGGCCTTCGTGCGGCGGGAGGTCAGCGACGCCGACGCGCTCGTCGAGCTCGCCGACGAGCCGTACAAGTGCGAGCTCATCGGCCTCAAGGGCGGCTCGGCCGGTGAGGCCGCCGAGGGAGCCGATGTCGAGGTCGGCGGAGCGCAGCTCACGATCTATGACAACGTGCGACGCGACGGCGAGCGGGCTTGGGGCGACCTCTGTCGCGGTCCACACGTGCCCACCACCAAGGTGCTCGGCAACGCCTTCAAGGTCATGCGCAGCGCCGCCGCCTACTGGCGCGGCTCCGAGAAGAACCCGCAGCTGCAGCGCATCTACGGCACCGCGTGGCCGACCAAGGACGACCTCAAGGCGTACCTCGACCGCCTCGCCGAGGCCGAGAAGCGCGACCACCGCAAGCTCGGTCGCGAGCTCGACCTCTACTCCTTCCCGGACGAGATCGGCTCGGGGCTGCCCGTGTTCCACCCCAAGGGCGGGGTCATCAAGCGGGAGATGGAGGACTACGTCCGCCATCGGCACATCGAGGAGGGCTTCGAGTACGTCGGGACCCCGCACATCGCCAAGGAGGGGCTGTTCCACACCTCCGGGCACCTGCCCTACTACGGCGAGGGCATGTTCCCGCCGCTGGACGTCGACGGCATGGACTACCGCCTCAAGGCGATGAACTGCCCGATGCACAACCTCATCTACCGCTCGAGGCAGCGTTCCTACCGAGAGCTGCCGCTGCGGCTCTTCGAGTTCGGTCACGTCTACCGGCACGAGAAGTCCGGTGTCATCCACGGGTTGACCCGAGTGCGCGGCTTCGCCCAGGACGACAGCCACTCCTACGTCACCAAGGAGCAGGCGCCCGACGAGATCCGGCACCTGCTCGCGTTCGTCCTCGGCCTGCTGCGTGACTTCGGGCTCGACGACTTCTACCTCGAGCTGTCCACCCGTGACGAGGAGGGTGAGAAGAGCGAGAAGTTCATCGGTTCCGACGAGGACTGGGCCGAGGCGACCCGCGTGCTCGAGGAGGTGTGCTCTGAGACCGGGCTCGAGCTCGTGCCCGACCCCGGTGGAGCGGCCTACTACGGACCCAAGGTCTCGGTGCAGGCTCGCGACGCGATCGGCCGCACCTGGCAGATGAGCACGATCCAGTACGACTTCAACCAGCCCTCACCCGAGCGTTTTGCCCTCGAGTACCAGGCTGCTGACGGGTCCCGCCAGCAGCCGGTGATGATCCACTCGGCGAAGTTCGGCTCGATCGAGCGGTTCATCGGTGTCCTCGTGGAGCACTACGCCGGAGCGTTCCCGGTGTGGCTCAGCCCCGTCCAGGTTCTCGGACTGCCCGTCGCCGACGAGTACAACGACTACCTCTGGGGCGTCCTGTCGCAGATGAAGGCCAAGGGCATCCGGGTCGAGCTCGACGACAGCGACGACCGCTTCCCCAAGAAGATCCGCAACGCGAGCAAGTCCAAGGTGCCGTTCGCCCTCATTGCCGGTGAGGAGGACCGCAGCAACAACGCCGTCTCCTTCCGCTACCGCGACGGGTCGCAGAAGAACGGCGTGCCGATCGAGGACGCCATCGCCGAGGTCCTCACCGCCATCGAGACGCGCGCACAGGTCTGAGAGGCACCTCGATGCCGGCCGGTGGCACCGTCATCCGTCTCGCGGAGCCGCGGGACGCGCTGGCCTGCGCCGCACTCACGATCCAGGACGACCGTGAGTGCGGCGCCAGCATCGAGCCGGGCTTCCTCGACCGCTACGCGCAGGCGTGGTTGGCCGACCAGGACCGCGTGACCTTCGTCGCCGTGGCGGCCGACGGCCGCCCCCTCGGGCTGGTCACGGCTGCGGTCGTCACCAAGCTGCCCAGCTCTCGACGCCCCCGGTCCCGGTGGCTGCACGTGTCGCTGCTCTTCGTCACCCCCGATGCTCGGGGAGCGGGCCTCGGCACGCAGCTGATTGAGGCACTGCGGCAGTGGGCTGCCGCCCACGACGTCTCGAGGATCCAGCTCCACGCAGCCCCGCAGGCGCGCGGTCTCTACGAGCGTGCCGGGTTCACTGCTCCGTCGGCCGGCCTCATGGAGTGGCGGACCGACACGACGTGAGGCCAGCGCGTGCTGTCTAGGATCGTGGGCATGAGTGACGTTCCGACGACCGCCGCCGAGGACTTCGCGGGGGTGCCGGACGGGTTCGACCGACTCTGGACCCCGCACCGGATGGCCTACATCACCGGGGAGCGGCCCTCGCAGGACGCCGGCGACGGGTGCCCGTTCTGTGCAGCGCCCGGCCGCGACGACGAGGAGGGGCTCATCGTCCACCGGGGCGAGCACTGCTACGTCGTGATGAACCTGTTCCCCTACAACCCGGGGCACGTCCTTGTGTGTCCCTACCGGCACGTGTCGCTCTACGTCGACCTCACCGACGAGGAGACCGCGGAGTTCACGGCCCTCACCAAGGACGCGATCGGCGCGCTGCAGAAGTCCTCGGGCCCCCAGGGCTACAACATCGGGATGAACCAGGGAGAGGTCGCAGGTGCCGGTGTGGCCGCCCACCTGCACCAGCACATCGTGCCCCGGTGGGCCGGAGACATGAACTTCCTGCCCGTCATCGGCCAGACCAAAGCCCTTCCCGTGCTGCTGGAGGACGCGCGCCGCCGCCTGGCCGCCGCCTGGCGGGAAGCGTGAGGTCGGCCCACTAGGCTGACCGAACCATGCTCAACAAGTACGCGCGCCCGTTCTTCACCAAGCTCTTCACCCCGCTGGCATCCCTCTTGCTGCGCCTCGGGGTGAGCCCTGACGTCGTGACGATCGTGGGCACCCTCGGCGTCAGCCTGGGGGCGCTGCTGTTCTACCCGCGGGGGGAGTTCCTGGTGGGCACCCTGGTCATCACGGCCTTCGTCTTCTCGGACACCGTCGACGGCATCATGGCGCGCCGCTCGGGCCGCTCGAGCCTGTGGGGTGCCTACCTCGACTCGACACTCGACCGCGTGGCCGACGCCTCCGTCTTCGGTGGCCTCGTCCTCTTCTTCGCCGGGGGTGAGAGCCTTCGTCCGGGCAGCAGCCTCCAGGTCCGCCCCGGCATCATGGCCGCCCTCGCGCTGGCCTGCCTCATCCTCGGGATGGTGGTCTCGTACGCCAAGGCGCGCGCCGAGGGCCTGGGCATGACGGCGAACGTCGGGATCGCCGAGCGTGCGGAGCGCCTCGTCGCCGTCCTGGTGACCACCGGGCTGGTCGGCTGGTTCCTCCCCGAGGTCTTCCTCACCGTCGTCCTCGCACTGTTGGCCCTGGCAAGCTTCGTCACCGTGGTGCAGCGGATGCTCGAGGTGCGCCGACAGGCCCTCGACGTCGCGTGAGCCCCGTGCCGTCAGGACTCGTCTCCCGCGCCACCGACGCGGTCACGGTGGCCGGCTTCCGGTTGGGGTGGTCGTTCATCCGGCGCATGCCCGAGCGGGCCGCCTACGTCCTGTTCGACCGCATCGCGGACCTCACCGTCGCCCGGGGCGGCGGTGCGCGGATGCGGTCCAACTACGCGACCGTGCGTCCCGAGCTCGACGACGCCGGGCTCGACGCCCTGGTGCACGAGGGCATGCGGGCCTACATGCGCTACTACTGCGAGGCCTTCCGCCTGCCCGTCCTGACTCCTGACGAGCTCGCCCTGCGGGTGCGCGCCGAGGGAGACGCACCGGTGCGCGAGATTCTCGCCGAGGGCGGGTCGCTCGTCTGCTTCCTGGGGCATCTCGGCAACTGGGACCTCGCCGGTGCGTGGGGCGCCGTGCACCTCGGGCCCGTCACCACGGTGGCTGAGCGGCTCAAGCCCGAGGAGGTGTTCACTGAGTTCCTCGAGTTCCGCACCGGTCTCGGCATGACGATCCACCCCCTCACCGGGGGCCCGCCGCCCTTCCCGCTGCTGCGCCAGGCCGCGCGCCGGCCCGGGCTCATCCCGCTGCTCTCGGACCGGGACCTGTCCCGTGACGGTGTCGAGGTCGACTTCTGCGGTGAGCCGGCCCGGATGGCGGCCGGCCCGGCGGCCCTCGCCCTGACCGAGCGCCGTCCCCTGTTCCCGGTGTCGATCCGGCACGAACCCCGCGACGGCGGGAGCTGGGGAATCGTCATCACCTTCCACGACCCCGTGCCCGTGCCGGCGTCGGGCACGACGCGCGCCAAGGTGTCGGCGATGACGCAGTCCTGCGCCGACGCCCTCTCGGGCGCGGTGCGTGAGCACACGGCCGACTGGCACATGCTCCAGCCCGTCTTCACCAAGGACCTCGACGCCGACCGCCTTGCCCGGGCGGGCGCGTCATGAGGATCGGGCTCGTCTGTCCCTACGCGTTCGATGTCCCCGGTGGCGTGCAGTTCCACGTCAGGGACCTCGCGGAGTTCTTCCTCGCCCAGGGGCACGAGGTGGGCGTCCTCGCACCGGTCGACGAGCTCACTGCCGAGCTGCCGGCATACGTCACGTCGTGCGGGCGCGCCGTCCCGGTGCGCTACAACGGGTCCGTCGCCAGACTGACCTTCGGTCCGGTGACCTCCTCACGGGTGAGCCGCTGGCTCGAGGAGGGGGAGTTCGACGTGCTGCACCTCCACGAGCCCGTGACGCCCAGCGCCTCGCTCATGGCCCTGTGGGCCTCGTCCGAGCCCGTCGTCGCGACCTTTCACACGTCCAACCTGCGCTCGCGCGCCATGCACGCCGCCAACCCGTTGCTGCGGTCGTCCACCGAGAAGATCCGGGCGCGGATCGCGGTCTCTGAAGAGGCCCGGCGGACGGTGGTGCGACACCTGGGCGGCGACGCCTACATCATCCCCAACGGCGTGGACACCAGGCGGTTTGCCCCTGACGGCGCGCTGACCCGCTGGAGCGGGACCCCGGAGCGACCCACCCTTGCCTTCCTCGGCCGCATCGACGAGCCGCGCAAGGGCCTGGCGGTGATGGTCGCGGCGATGCCCGCGATCCTCGACGCGGTGCCCGGAGCGCGGCTCGTCGTGGCCGGGCCGGGTGAGGTCGAGGAGATCTCGTCCGCGCTGGACCCGCGCGTGCGCGCGGCCACCGAGTTCCTGGGGTCGGTCTCCGAGGACGACAAGGTCGCGCTCCTGCGGTCCGCCGACCTCTATGTCGCGCCGCACACCGGTGGTGAGAGCTTCGGGATCGTCCTCGTCGAGGCCATGGCCTCCGGTGCACCCGTGCTCTCCAGCGACCTGGAGGCATTCACAGCCGTCCTCGGTCCGAGCCCGGCGGGGCGCACGTTCCCGGTCGGGGACGGTGCGGCCCTTGCCGCCGCCGCACTCGACCTCCTCGGCTCACCACAGGAGCGCGCCCGGCTGCGTGACCTGGGACTGAAGCGGGCGCGCTCCTTCGACTGGGGCGTCGTGGCCGAGCGGGTCATGGCGGTCTACGAGACCGTGATCGAGGGTGCCGACCACTCGCCGGTCGAGCCGGCGCTGCGGGCGGGACTGCTCGGCCGGCTGCGCTGGCCCTCGAGAGGTGAGGTCTGATGGATGTCCTGCAGGTCGCCACGATCATCGCGCTCGTCCTCCTGGCTCTCTCCTGGTACCTCTCCTACTCGGCCTCACGCCTCGACCGGCTCCATGCCAAGGTCGAGGGTGCGGTCTCCGCGCTCGATGCCCAGCTCGTGCGCCGCGCAGAGGCAACGCTGGAGCTCGCCACGAGCGGTGGGGTCGACCCCGCAACCGCACTGCTCCTCGCCGATGCCGCGAGCGAGGCGCTGGACCGGCACACGCACCACCCGCTGAGCCACGACCCGCTCGACGGGCAGACGTTCGCCGGTCGTGAGGGCACGGAGACCGACCTCACCGAGACGCTGCGCGCCGTGCTCTCGGACGAGACCGTCCAGGGTCTGCGGCTCGAGGTCGGGAGCGCAGGGGCAGAGAGCCTGTCGCGGGTCGAGGCGAGCGCGCTGAGGGTGCAGCTCGCCCGTCGCTTCCACAACGATGCCGTCCGCGAGGTCCGGCGGGTGCGCGCGAAGAAGGTGGTTCGGCTGTTCCGTCTCGCCGGTCACGCGGCCCTGCCGCAGCGGGTGGACTTCGACGACGACCTTCCCCCTGCAGTGGTGGACTGAGGCGGCCCTAGACTTGCGTGTATGAGTGACACCACCGCCCCCGCCACGCCCGAGTCCACCACCAACACCGGAACGACCCGGGTGAAGCGCGGCATGGCCGAGATGCTCAAGGGCGGGGTCATCATGGACGTCGTCAACGCCGAGCAGGCCAAGATCGCCGAGGACGCCGGCGCCGTGGCCGTCATGGCGCTCGAGCGGGTTCCCGCCGACATCCGCGCCCAGGGCGGCGTCTCGCGCATGTCCGACCCCGACATGATCGACGGCATCATCGAGGCCGTCTCGATCCCGGTCATGGCCAAGGCACGCATCGGCCACTTCGTCGAGGCCCAGGTGCTCCAGTCGCTCGGCGTCGACTACATCGACGAGTCCGAGGTCCTCACCCCCGCCGACTACGCCAACCACATCGACAAGTGGAACTTCACCGTGCCCTTCGTCTGCGGCGCGACCAACCTCGGCGAGGCGCTGCGCCGCATCACCGAGGGCGCCGCGATGATCCGCTCCAAGGGTGAGGCCGGCACGGGTGACGTCTCCAACGCCACCACGCACATGCGCCAGATCCGCCAGCAGCTCCGCAGGCTCCAGGGCCTGCCCGAGGACGAGCTCTATGTCGCCGCCAAGGAGCTGCAGGCCCCGTTCGAGCTCGTCAAGGAGGTCGCGCAGGCAGGCAAGCTGCCCGTCGTGCTCTTCACCGCCGGTGGCATCGCCACCCCGGCCGACGCCGCGATGATGATGCAGCTCGGCGCCGAGGGTGTCTTCGTGGGCTCCGGCATCTTCAAGTCGGGCAACCCGGAGCAGCGCGCCGAGGCCATCGTCAAGGCGACCACCTTCTTCGACGACCCCGACGTCATCGCCAAGGTCTCGCGCGGCCTGGGTGAGGCCATGGTCGGCATCAACGTGGACGAGATCCCCGAGCCCCACCGCCTCTCCGAGCGCGGTTGGTGACCGACCGAACCACCTGAGGAGGCGGACCCACGTTCGCACCTCGGCGTCGGCGCCGCGACCGGCGGTCATCGTGGTGACCGGCGTCCGCATGCGACCGGCGGTCACCACGTTCTGCGCCGATGACGCGACCGGCGCAGAACGTGGCCACCGGCGTAGAGCCATAAGGGCGCCCGGCGACTGGCGCAGGTCAGTGGGGGATGCGGTGGCTGTGCGTGTAGGCGTTCATCCGGCGGCCGCGGGCAAAGGCCACCAGCGTCACCCCGAGCCGGTCCGCGGCCTCGATCGCCAGCGACGACGGCGCGGAGACGCAGGCGAGCACCGCGATGCCCGACACGGCGGCCTTCTGCACGATCTCGAAGCTGGCTCGGCTCGACACGACGAGCAGCCCACCGGAGGTCTCGACACCCGTGACGAGGGCCGAGCCCAGCACCTTGTCGACGGCGTTGTGGCGTCCGATGTCCTCACGGACGATCGCCAGGCTGCTGCCACCCACGGGCACGAGACCTGCTCCGTGCACCCCACCGGTCTTGGCGAACACGGCCTGTCGTGAGTGCAGCTCGCCCAGGGATGCCGCGATCCGGTCTGCCTCCCAGAGCACCTCGGGCGGCCGGTGAGTCACGACCGCCTCGATGGCCTCCACCGCGGTGGTGCCGCACAGCCCGCAGCCCCCGAGGGAGGCGAGGTTGCGGGTGGACGTCACAGCACGCCCCGCACCGCCTGCGGGCACCTCGAAGTTCACGACGTTGAGGCTGTCGAGGTCGGAGCAGAAGCGCGCCGACACGACGTCCTCCCTGCGCGCGATGACACCCTCGGCCCGCAGCAGTCCGTGCGCGAGGTCCACGTCCTGGCCAGGGGTGCGCATCGTCACCGTGAAGGTCTCGCCATTGACCCGGATCTCCAGCGGCTCCTCGCAGGCGACCGTGTCGATGGAGCGCGAGGCATCCCCATCCAGGTCGATGCGGACGACCTTGTGCCGTGCGGTGACCCGTCCCATCAGCGCACCTCCTGCACGGCGACCATGCGTTCCATCTGAGCCATTGTCCCTCGTCAGGTCACTGTCGCGCGCGAGCGGAACTCGTCACGTTCGAACTCGCGCCCCGTGACGACCGCGTGGAGGTGGATGGCGGCGGCCAACGCATCCTCGTGCGACAGGTAGAGCGGCGCGAAGCCGAGCCGCACGATGTCGCTCTCGCGGAAGTCCCCGATGACTCCGCGTGCGATGAGAGCCTGCACCACGGCATACGCATCGGGGTGACGCAGGCTGACCTGGGAGCCCCGCGCCTCACTGCGCGGGGTGACCACGGGGAGGTCGACGCCGAGCACGTCGAGGCACTCGACGAAGAATCCAGTGAGCGAGAGCGAACGTCGCCTGACGTCGACGACCTCCAGACCGTCGTATGCCGTGAGCGCACCTTCGAGTGTGGCGATCCCGAGCACCGGGGGAGTGCCGACCCGGGCGCGGGTGATGCCCTCGGCGGGGACGTGGTCGGGCGACATGGCGAAGGGAGTCGCGTGCCCGTTCCAGCCCAGGATCGGGTTGGTGAAGCCGGCGAGGTGCTCCGGCGCGACGAAGAGGAACGCCGGGGCGCCGGGCCCGCCGCTGAGGTACTTGTAGCCGCAGCCCACAGCGAAGTCCGCACCCCCGTCGGCCAGTCCCACCTCGACGACTCCGGCGGAGTGGCACAGGTCCCAGCACGCGAGTGCGCCCGCGGTGTGCGCCGCCGCCGTGATCGCGGCGAGGTCCCAGAGCGCCCCGGTGCGGTAGTCCACGTGCGAGTAGGAAGCGAGGACAACGTCGTCCGAACCCTCCAACCGGATCACGGCGTCGTCGGGGGCGACGAGCTCGAGGGTCAGCCCCAGCTGGTCGCAGACGCCGCGGGTGACGTGCACGTCGGTGGGGAAGGAGTCCGGATCCGTGAGGACGACGGTGCGGCCCGGGCGCAGCCGAGCGGCGGCATGCACCGCTTTGTAGAGGCTGACCGTCGTCGAGTCGCCGACGACGACCGAGCCTGCGGGCGCACCCACGAGCCCGGCGATGCGGTCGCCCACCCGCTCCGGCGCGGTCCACCAGGCGGACTCGTTCCAGGCGGTGATGAGCTGCTCGCCCCACTGGCGCGTCACGGCGTCAGAGGCGGCCTCCCGCGCGGCCACGGACAGGGCACCCAGCGAGTTGCCGTCGAGGTAGATGACGCCCTCGGGCAGGACGAAAGCATCGCGCCGGTCGGTCGCGCGGTGCTCGATGTCGAGACTTCGGGCCTTGTCGGACAGGGCGGGAACCGGGTCCACGCGTGCGGGCTCGCTCATGGGTCGACTCTCTCATCCGGAGGAGTGGCGTCGGGCGTGGCCTGCATCAGGCGTCGCCGGCGAGGATCTGGGCGAGCTTGCGCTTCGGCACGCCCCCGAACTTGTCGCGGACCCGCAGCACATGGTTGCGGGCGGTGCCGATGGAGATGTGGAGATGGTCCGCGATCTCCTGCGCGGTGAGTCCCTGGGCCGCCAACGTGGCGACCTCTCGCTCGCGGGCCGTCAACCCGGCCGTGGAGACCAGCCGCTGGCTCGATGGGACCATCGGCAGGTCACGGCCCCGGTGCAGGCTGCGGTCGCGCAGGACGGCGGCCAGGGAGCGCTCTGCGCCGTGGGTCTGGAAGAGCTCGAGGGCCCTGCGGCGCAGCTGGTTGCCGGTGAGCGCGTCGGGTGCCACACCGGCGGCGGCGTGCAGGAGCTGACCCACCGTCACCGGTTCCGGAAGGGCGGCAAAACGCTCGGCCGCCTCGAGCAGCAGGTCGTAGCCCTGCGCGCCGGAGACCAGTCCGTCGACGGCGAGGCGTACGGCGGCCCCCCGGGGGTTGACCGGCCAGAGGTCACCCATGGTCCGGAGGACCTCGCGGGCCTCGGTGGGGTCGTGCTGTGCGAGGACGAGGACGAGGTCCTCCCACCCGAACCGGACGCCCATGCCCCGCGCCTGGTCCAGCGACTGTCCGAGGTCGCGCAGCGGGAACGGCTCCTGCCTGGCGACGCGTTGGGTGGCCCGGACCGTCAGGCCCAGCCACAGCATCTGCTCGTCGAACTCGATGTGTCTGAGGGACTCATCGAGGATCCTGGGGTCCGGGCGGCCCTCGCGTTCGAGGGCCACGGCCGCCAGCACGATGCCCCCCATCCCCGTCGCCATGTGCGGACGTCCCGACCGCGCCACCCTCGCCGACGCGACCGCGGCGTCGAGGTCGCCGGTGCGCCACTGGACCAGCGCCTCCACCGCTGCGAACTTGCGTGCCCAGGTCGCTCCGTGGGCCAGGAGCTTGCCTTCGCGCGCGACCCGCGACGCCAGGGCGTACGCGCCGTGGCCGTATGCCGTGTGTGCCCAGTTGAACTGGTTGAGGCTGGCGATCTCGGCGGTGGCGGCATCTGGGCTCGAGGGGAGCGCCTCGGCCGCCTCTCGCCAGTGCTCGAGAGCCTCGGGGCGGTCGAGGTAGGTCTCACAGCCGGCCAGCCGTCCTGCGCAGAAGGCAACCGCCCACGTGTCACCCGTGCGTCGTGCGAGAGCCAGGCCCTCGCGCCCCACCGTCACGCGGTAGTCACCGCTCAGCCCGTCCTCCCGCGGCCAGCACAGCTCCCCGAGGGTGACGGCCTGCCCGCGGATGTCGCCGGCCAGCCGGAACTCGGCCAGAGCTCGCTGCAGGATCTCGGGTGTCTCGGCAGCCGTCCCCGCGCGTCCCCGGGTGAAGAGCAGGGCTCCTCGGGCATTCGGCGCCTCGACGCGCTCGGCCAGCGACTCGAGGAAGGGATGGGCATCGATCAGCTCGCTGCCCCAGGCGCTCACGACCACGGCCAGCTCCCCGATGGCGACGCAGTCGTCGTCCGGGGACGAGGGCGGCAGACTCGCCGCGGTCGTCATGAGGAGGTCCAGTCCCGCCCTCGTGTCACCACGTAGGCCCAGGGCCTCTGCCTCGCGCAGGATCGGCGCGAGGGCCGGTGAGACCGAGCGCGCGAACGATGCGAGCGCGGAGCGCGACGACACCCGTCGCCGGGTGTCGGGAGTCGACTGCCGGCGCTGGTTCCTGAGGGTCTGACCGGCCACGTGACGAGAATATAGGTAGTTCTTGCACGTTCGGCGACGATCCGTCAGGGCGTTTGCTTGACCCGGGCGAGCACACCCCGGCGCGCCACGTCAGTGGAGGTTGTCCCATGCGTTCCATCACCAGCAGGGCCACGGCCCTCGCCGCCGCAGCAGTCGTGATCGCCGGCCCGGCCGCGACCGGCTCGGCCTCAGCCTCGACACCAGGGACGACGACCCTGGGTCCACCGGCCAGCGGAGACAAGAGCACCGTCACGTGGACGGGCGGTCCCTACAGCGGCGCCGTCCTCACCCCCGAGACGTGCACGAGTACCACGTGCGACACCCATTCCCTCAAGCTCGACGTCCCGGCCGACTACTGGGGCAGCCACGAGGGTGGGGTCGAGATCGCCATCCGCTGGGCGTCGTCGTCCGACGACTACGACCTCTACGTGGACGACGCCTCGGGTCGGCAGATCGGGTCGAGCGCTGCCGGAAGCACGACGAGCGAGTCGGTCGACCTCGGAGCGCTCGCACCCGGGTCCTACACCGTGCGGGTGGTGCCCTACGCCGCCGCCGGCTCGAGCTACACCGGGACCGGCACCCTGACCTCGTCCGCGGTGCCGACCGGGATGAAGTACCCCGAGGATCGGAGTGCGGTCGAGGACGAGCTCGTCGTCGACTACCCCCTCAACATCGTGTTCGTCGGTCGGCGCCCCAGTGCCGCGGAGGTCGCCGAGCTCAAGCAGTGGACCCCGGAGAAGTACCGGCCGACGGTTGCCACCAAGACCACGGCCTCCGGTGAGACGACCCAGGTGGGCGCGAGCCTGCTGAACTGGAACAAGGACCAGTTCGACGGGACGCCCTACTTCGAGGGCATCACCTACAACTACAAGATCAACGTCCTCGCGGCCACCGACGAGTACGCCAAGGCTCTCTTCCAGGTCGCGAAGACGGCGACGGCGCCCGCGCAGACCTACCACGCAGGAGCAGGGAGCGCGCGCACCGCGAACCAGGTGAAGTACGACGCAACGTTCGGCCAGCACCGTCTCCTCGCGAAGGGCGGCGACCCGGCATACAAGGTCACCGACCCGACGAAGACCGACCTCGTCGACGCCTACGCGGTGGAGGACTGGATCTTCAGCTCCCGTCACGACGCGAAGTGGGCCTGCGCTTTCACCAACCTCGAGACGGGTGCCTGTTCGAGCCCCTCGGTCGTCAACCCCGACCAGGGCGCGTACCACGACCCCTACTACGACAAGAACGGCCTCAACCTCGACCGGATGCCCCAGGGCCCGAACCAGGGGTCGTCGTACCTGTTCCTCGACACCTTCACCCCGGCCTACGCCAAGGACTTCTTCCGGCCCAACGCGTACCACACCTACGGGACCGACAAGGTCGTCGACGGTGCGATCATCCCCAAGTCCGTCAAGGACGGTGGCTCGTGGCGGATCACCGACCCGGACACCGGTGACTGGGACGGCGTCGACTACGCCCGTACCTGGGGAGGTCGCTACCGCTTCCACTTCGTCGACCTCGGCGCGGCGCCCAACGACTACGAGGCCGCGACCTGGGCAGGCAAGGGCCTGGGCATGTCCAGCGACTACCCGCACGGCGACCCACCTGTGTGGCAGTACGCCTCCGACCCGCTGTGGCGACAGCAGGGCGACAGCTGTGCCACCGACGGCACGCCGATCGCGGGCATGGACCTGCCCTACAACAACAGCACCCCCTGCCGGCTGATGCCCCGCCTGGCCAGGGACGTGGCGTACGGACTGTTCTTCCGCTCGACCGCGGGGTTCCTCTACCGGCCCATCCCGCGCGGCGACACCTACTGGCTCGCGGTGTCCAACTGGACCGACTTCTACTCGCGCCCCCAGTGGGTCAACGGCCAGCTCACCAATGCGCCGTACTACGGCACCTGGTGGACGAACATGGACAAGCTCTACAAGATCGGGGACGTCTCGGGCGGCAGGCAGCAGGACGACACCCTGCGCTGGCTCTCCTCGGCGACGCCGTACGCACGCTGGGTGGGACGCAAGGACGAGTCGATTCCCCTCTACGACCCGACGAACAACCAGCCCACCGGTGAGACCCTGGACACCTCTCCCAAGTACGAGGACCTGCCGGCCCCCGCGCACCACGTCCAGACCAAGGACGGGGCGACGCAGGTCCCGGAGCCGCTGCACGACGGGACCCATGAGCACGCGACCTATGGCGACAAGACCGTCGACCTCACGGCCGTGCAGGAGGCCCTCGAGAAGGCCAAGGCGACAGGGTCGGGCATCGGCCCCGGCTATGACGGAGCGGTCTCGCACGAGTCCTTCCGCGACTTCATCGACGCCCACCCGGACGGCATCGCCGACCATGTCGAGGGAGTCAACACCATCCCGGCCATCAACGTCGTCTTCGAGAAGGCGTTCACCTGGGCCCTGCCCGCGATCGTCGGCGGCATCGCCGTGGGTACGGCGGACGGTGAGGCGTGGGGCGTCATGAACAACGTCAACGACCGCTTCAAGTCGAGTTCGTCGCACTACCCGGGTGTGCAGCCCGGCGACGCCCCCGGGTCGAAGCGCTCGATGACCGACACCTCGCTGCCGACGCAGGACAGTGGCGGCGGCTTCAGCTACACCATCGAGCACGAGGCCGCGCACAACCTCGGCCTCAGCCACCCGCACGACGGTTCGTACGGCGTCGACCGGTGCCCGAAGGGTGACGCCAAGGAAGGCCAGTGGGAGTGCTACTGGCAGGGACTCGGTTGGATGTACGACGTCTCCGCAGCGCCGACGACGTACGCCATGTCCTACCGCCCCTACGAGGTCGAGGACCAGGACCAGCTGCAGCGCGGGCACACCGCCGAGTACCTCATCGGGGCGCAGGACGCGCTGCGCACCCGGCTGACCGACGAGTCCGCCGCGGGCCGCACCACTCCGTCGGCAGCGTGGAGCTCGGACTTCTCCCGGATGAAGCAGTGGCGGACCCAGGCGGGCGAGCTGTTCCGCAAGGGTGACTACCTGCACTCCGAATATGCCGCCCGCAACGCCGCGCTCGCGGCCCGCGGGGTTCCGCAGACGGCAGCCAACACCTCGGCGCCGAAGCTGCTCGAAGCCGGTCAGGTGTTCTACTTCACGGTCAACCCGCAGGGTGACGGTCGCCCGGACGCCGTGGCGAACCTGCGGCCAACCGATCTCACGGCGTCCCAGCCGGAGCGGAAGCAGACGACTGTCTCGGTGGCCGTGGCCAACCCCGGCAGTGCCGCCGCCAGCGGAGTCGTGGTGGAGCTGTTCGACGGCGCCACCTCGCTCGGGACAACTGCCCCGGTCGACGTCGCCGCAGGCGGGAGTGTCACGGTGACGAAGGTGTGGGACACCAAGCGGGTCCAGGGTGACCGTGTGCTCAAGGCCGTCGTCGACCCGAGCAACGCCGTCAAGGAGTCCAGCGAGACCGACAACGAGCTCAGCAGGGCGGTGAAGATCAGGGGCAACCTCGTGACCAACGGGTCCTACGAGACCACGACCAGTGGGACGGCACCCGACGGCTGGTCGTCCAGCGGAACGGCACCGTACGACACCTCTGGGGCGCACGCGACCGACGGCACCTCGGCGGTCGGCACCACTGGTGGGCTCACGGGCGGCAGCTGGGCAAGCACTCCCCTGGGTGTGACGGCGGGCTCCACCTACTCGCTGGCGATGTCCGCAGCCGGCGCGACACCGTCGATCACGGCGACGTTCCTCGACAGCTCGGGCAAGGTGGTCAGCAAGATCGCCTCGGTCGACCTGGTCGTCAGCAAGATCGACTCCGCGGTGAGCAAGATCGGTACCTCGGTCAGCAAGATCGACGGGTCCGTGAGCAAGATCACCGGGACCCTGGCCGCACCTGCCGGAGCCTCTCGCATGGTGCTCACGGTCAAGGCACCAGCGACCCTGCCGGCCAGCACGACGATGTGGTTCGACGACGTGTGGGTCTGGTGAGCGGGTCAGGCACCTGAGGTAGGCCCGGGGATGGTCGGCGGCATGGAGCCGCCGACCATCTCCGGCGTCCTCCGCCCGCACTCAGCGGTCGAGTGCCTCAGACTCCAGAAGCATGAAGGCCAGGTCCGGACGGTGGTCGGGCAGCCACGGTGGCCGAGCCGTCCCCACGGTCCGCCAGCCTCTGCGGCGGTAGAAACGGCCGGCGTCGGTGTCGTCGCCGACCACGTCGAGCATCGGGGTCAGGTCGCGGCGCCGGATCTCGGCCAGAGCCGTGTCCAGCAGGAGACCACCGATCCCGCGCCCGTGGCGTGCCCGTGCCACGAAGAGCACGGACACCTCGGCCAGGCCCTGAACGGGCAGTCCGGTCGCCTCGACCCACTCGGACGCCATCCGACCAGCGGTGAGGTCGGTGACGGAGACGTGGCCGGCGACCTGACGGTCCTGCTCGTCCTCGCCATCCTCGCCGTCGTGGCCCTCGATGGCGACCCAGGCCGCGAGCTCGCCGGGGCGGACGAGAAACTCCTCGGCCGGGTAGGGGAGCGGCCACCGCTGGGGGTAGGACGTCTCGGGCTGCTGCGCGCCGAGCAGGCCGACGAGGGCGGGCAGGTCCTCGGGTCGCCGGGGGCGAATGGTGATGGGCACGGGGAAACGGTAGGCGCCCACACCGTCGCCCGTGGTCGTCGGCTCCTAGGAGAGGAAGCTGCGGACGTCGATGTGCTCGCCGCCCTCGTGAACGTGCTCGGCGATCCGCTCGCGCGTGGGCTCGTCGAGGTCGAGGCCGGCCTCGTGCAGCGCCTTGTCGAGCTCCTCGCGCACGGTGCCCTCGGTGGCGCCCTCCTGCCACGAGACGACGCGGTCCACCACCGCCTGCAGGGACTCGACCTTGGCCTCGCGGGCGTCTGCTGACGTGTCGTCTCCGGGGTGCGGTGTCATCATGCGTCCACCCTAGGGCGGGCACCGGGGCGGGCGGTGGCGGACCGGACGTACGATTCCGGGCGTGACCGCCCAGCCCACCATCGGAGTCCTCGCCGTCCAGGGCGACGTGCGCGAGCACGTGCACGCCCTCGAGCTCGCCGGCGCCCGTGCCGTCGCCGTCCGTCGCCCGGGGGAGCTCGCGGCGGTCGACGGCCTCGTCATCCCCGGGGGCGAGTCGACGACGATGGACAAGCTCGTGCGGATCTTCGACCTCTTCGACCCCCTCGTCGAGCGGCTGCGCGACGGGCTGCCCGCCTACGGGTCGTGCGCAGGGATGATCATGCTGGCCGACCGGATCCTCGATGGGCACCGGGAGCAGCAGACCCTCGGTGGTCTGGACATCACGGTGCGCCGCAACGCGTTCGGGCGCCAGGTCGACTCCTTCGAGGAGGACCTGCGCATCCGTGAGCTCGGTCCCGAGCCGGTGCGCGCCGTCTTCATCAGGGCGCCCTGGGTCGAGGATGTCGGCGACGACGTCCAGGTGCTCGCGTCGGTCGACGTCGGGGGAGGGCAGCACCCGGTGGCCGTCCGGCAGGGCAACGTCCTCGCGACGAGCTTCCACCCCGAGGTCACCGGCGACCACCGGATCCACGCCTTCTTCGCCGACATCGTGCGCCGGGCCTGACCCGTCGCCCAACGCCACGACCCATTGCCGAGAACGGGACCACACGGCATACGGCTTAGGATCGTCCGCGAGTCCCGCACGTTCGACAGCACGAGGAGACACCTTGTCCGGCCACTCCAAATGGGCGACGACGAAGCACAAGAAGGCCGTCGTCGACGCCAAGCGCAGCAAGCTCTTCGCCAAGCTGATCAAGAACATCGAGGTGGCGGCGCGCACGGGTGGTGGCGACATCACCGGCAACCCGACGCTCTACGACGCGGTCCAGAAGGCCAAGAAGAGCTCGGTGCCCAACAACAACATCGACAACGCGGTCAAGCGTGGCTCCGGGGCGACGGCGGGTGGCTCCGACTGGGAGACGATCACCTACGAGGGCTACGCGCCCGGCGGTGTCGCGATCCTCATCGAGTGCCTCACCGACAACCGCAACCGTGCCGCCGCCGAGGTCCGCACCGCGCTGACCCGCAACGGTGGTCAGCTCGGCGACCCCGGCTCGGTCGCGTACGTCTTCGACCGCAAGGGCGTCGTCGTCGTCCCGAAGGAGCAGGGCGGCAAGGAGCTGACCGAGGACAGCATCCTGGAGGTCGTGCTCGAGGCCGGCGCCGATGAGGTCAACGACCTGGGTGAGGCCTACGAGGTCGTCTCCGAGGCGAGCGACTTCGTGGCCGTGCGCAAGGCCGTCCAGGACGCCGGCATCGACTACGACTCGGCCGAGGCGTCGTGGGTCCCCAACCTGCAGATCGAGCTCGACCTCGACGGGGCGAAGAAGATGATCCGCGTCATCGACGCCCTCGAGGACTCCGACGACGTGCAGGACGTGTTCGCCAACGGTGACATCCCCGACGACGTCCTCGCCCAGCTCGACGGCGACGACTGACCCGCGTGTTGCTGCGCGTCGCCCTCCGACACGCTGTGTAGCGTGGCACCGAACACGTGTTCGGATCTCACGGAAGGCGGCGCGCGTGCGCGTTCTCGGCATGGACCCCGGGCTCACCCGGTGCGGTCTCGGCGTGGTCGATGGCCGCGCGGGCCGGGCGACGATGGTCGCCGTCGGCGTGGTGCGCACCCCCTCGGACGCCGAGCCCTCGCAGCGCCTGATCTTCCTCGAGCGTGAGCTCGACGGCTGGCTGGACCGGTTCACCCCGGACGTCATGGCGGTGGAGCGGGTCTTCGCCGACACCAACGTCACCCAGGTCATGAACACCGCACACGCCACGGCGATCGCCCTGCTCACGGCGGGCAAGCGCGGCATACCCGTCGTGTTCCACACGCCCACCGAGGTCAAGGCGTCGGTGACCGGCAGCGGTCGTGCCGACAAGCCCCAGGTGACGGCCATGGTCACGCGGATCCTCAAGCTCAGCTCGCCGCCCAAGCCGGCCGATGCGGCCGACGCACTCGCGCTGGCGATCTGCCACCTCTGGCGCGGCGCCGCGACCGCCCGCCTCGAGGCCCTCGCCAAGGCAGGAACCCGATGATCGCCTCGTTGTCCGGCACTGTCGCGCAAGTCGGCCTCGACCGGGTCGTCGTCGCCGTCGGTGGCGTGGGGATGCTCGTCCACACGACCCCGCGCACGGCGGGTGAGCTGCGGACGGGTCAGGACGTCACCGTCTCGACGACGCTCGTGGTGCGCGAGGACTCGTTGACCCTCTTCGGCTTCGGCTCGGACTCGGAGCGCGACATGTTCGAGACGGTGCAGACGGTGTCGGGGGTGGGTCCGCGCCTGGCGCTGGCCATGCTGTCCGTGCTCACGCCCGACGAGGTCAGCGCGGCGCTGCGCGCCGGCGACCTCGCGACGCTCACCAAGATTCCGGGGGTGGGCAAGAAGAGCGCGGAGCGTCTTGTCCTCGAGCTCAAGGACAAGGTGGGTATGCCGTCCGGCTCGCCGGGTGCCGACGTCACCCCGTCGGCCGCGTCCCTCGGTGACGCCAAGCGCGACCAGGTGGCAGAGGCGCTCGTGGGGCTGGGATGGTCGGCCAAGCAGGCGACCGACGCCGTGACCTCGGTGTCGGGGGCTGCCGACCCGGAGGCCTCGGTGGCAGCACTGTTGCGGATGGCCCTGCGCGAGCTGGGCCGGTGACGTCGCTGCCGATGAAGCCGACAGACACGAGCGCCGGTGACCCGGGCGGGAGCGCGAAGGGCTTTCGGTCCGACATCGTCGAGGCGAGCGAGGCCGACGGTCAGGACGTGCACCGCGACGGCCGTCGGGGCGAGCGCTACTCAGACGGGTCGCTCGACGCGACGGCACGCATCGTCGACGCGGGAGCCGACAGCGACGACGAGCGGGTCGTCGAAGCAGCCCTGCGCCCCAAGCGGCTGGCCGAGTTTCCGGGCCAGGCGCGGGTGCGTGACCAGCTGGGCCTCGTGCTCGAGGCGGCGCGACGACGCGGCAGCGTGCCCGACCACATCCTGCTTTCCGGTCCTCCCGGGCTGGGCAAGACGACGCTGGCGCTCATCGTCGCGGCCGAGCTCGAGCGTCCGATCCGCATCACCTCCGGCCCGGCGATCCAGCACGCCGGCGACCTCGCCGCCGTGCTGTCCTCCCTCGACGAGGGCGAGGTGCTCTTCCTCGACGAGATCCACCGCATGTCGCGCGCTGCCGAGGAGATGCTCTACCTCGCCATGGAGGACTTCCGGGTCGATGTCATCGTCGGCAAGGGCCCCGGCGCGACGGCCATCCCGTTGGAGCTGTCGCCGTTCACCGTCGTGGGCGCAACGACGCGCTCGGGTTTGCTGCCCGCACCGCTGCGCGACCGGTTCGGGTTCACCGGACACCTCGACTACTACGACGCCCACGACCTGACGACCATCCTTCGGCGCTCCGCCGGGCTGCTCGGCGTGGATACCGAGGAGGCCGGCATCTCCGAGATCGCCGGACGGTCGCGAGGCACACCCCGCATCGCCAACAGGTTGCTGCGCCGGGTGCGCGACTGGGCGCAGGTCCACGGATCCGGGCACGTCGACCTCGAGGCGGCGCACCAGGCGTTGCGGCTCTTCGACGTCGACGACGCCGGCCTGGACCGGTTGGACCGGGCGGTGCTCGACGCCCTCTGCCGGCGCTTCGGCGGCGGTCCCGTCGGGCTGTCAACCCTGGCCATCGCGGTGGGGGAGGAGAGCGACACGGTGGAGACCGTGGCCGAGCCCTACCTCGTGCGTGAGGGCTTCATGGTCCGCACCCCACGCGGCCGGGCTGCCTCGGCCAAGGCATGGTCCCACCTCGGGCTGCCACCACCGCGGGACCTCGCGACCCAGGACCCGCTTCCGCTTCACGAGGGCCCGGGCCGGCTCGGCGGCTGATCGGGGACGCACGCGAGAACGTGACTGAGACGAGACCTGCCCGGGCACGACTCCCGGGTGTCGCGCGTTGGTCGAGGGTGAACCCGTCACCTATGCTGGCCCGGCCCGGCGTTGCCCGGGCCATTGACGTGCCCAGCAGTGTGGCGGGCGCTCTGATCCAGACTCGAAGGACTCTTCATGAATTCCGGTGCCGGCGTCGGCAATCTCCTTGTGCTCGCCCTGCCCCTTGCCCTGCTGGCGTTCCTGTTCCTCAGCCAGCGCAAGCGTGGCCGTCAGGTGCAGGAGTTCCAGGCTGCCCTCGCCGTCGGTGACGAGGTGGTCCTGACCTCCGGTCTCTACGGCACGATCCTCGCGCTCGACGACGTCGCCGTGACGCTCGAGATCGCGCCGGGCGTCCAGGTGCGCGTCGACCGTCGCGCCGTGGGACTGCGGCAGCCCGGGACCGAGAGCGGCCCGGGCACGTCTGTCAACACCCCCGACACGACCCCTGAGGCCAGCTGACATGGCGCAGATGAGTCACGCGACTTTTGCGCGCCGTGCCCTGGCCGGCATGGCCGCGCTGGCGATCGCCCTCATCGCGCTGCTGTTCGGCGCCAACCAGTTCAGCAACGGCAGCTATGCGCCCAAGCTCGGACTGGACCTCGAGGGTGGCACCCAGCTCATCCTCGCGCCGCGGGTCACGGGCGGGGCGACGGTCTCGCCCGACCAGATCACCCAGGCGCGCGACATCATCGTCCAGCGCGTGGACGCCGGTGGTGTCGCCGGGGCAGAGGTCACCACCCAGGGCGGCCGCAACATCGTGGTCAGCATGCCCGGCACCCCGACCAAGCAGCAGGAGGACGCCATCCGGCGTTCGTCGCAGCTGCAGTTCCGCCCGGTCCTCGCGATCGCGGCCGGGTCGCCGCAACCGAGCCCGTCGGCCACGCCGAGCGGCTCGCCCACCCCGGGCCCGAGCGGTTCCGCGTCGCCGAGCCCGTCCCCGACTGCCAGTGTCCCTGCTGCCAATCCGGCCAGCCCGTCGCCGACCAACAAGTCCGCGATCCCGCAGGCGCTCACCACGGAGGCGTCCCCGTCCCCGTCCGCATCGACGTCCACCTCGCCCACCGCCGCTGCGTCACCGAGCCCCAGCCCCAGCGCCAGTGCGAGCACCTCCGGCGCCGGGCAGGCCAAGGGCGACCCCTACAGCCTCGACCAGATCACGCCGGAGCTCACCGCGCAGTTCACGGCCCTGGACTGCAGCAAGGACGGCGCACTCGAGGGCATCGTCGACGACGAGAACAAGCCGATGGTCACGTGTGACGCCGACGGCGCCGCCAAGTACATCCTGGGCCCGGTCGTCGTCTCTGGTGACAAGATCTCCGACGCCAGCGCCGGCTACCAGACCACCCCGCAGGGGCAGCAGACCTCGCAGGTCGAGATCCAGCTCAGCCTCAACAGTGAGGGCACCAAGCAGTACGCCGACGTCTCCCGCAAGATGGTCGGCCTGCAGCCGCCGCAGAACCAGCTCGCCGCGACGCTGGACTCCCGCGTCATCGTCGCTCCGTCCTTCAACGAGGCCATTCCCAACGGCAAGGCGAGCATCACCGGTGGCTTCACCATCACCGAAGCGCGTGACCTCGCGCAGCAGCTGAAGTTCGGTGCGCTGCCCATCTCGTTCGACCTGCAGACCCGTGAGCAGATCAGCCCCACCCTGGGCAGCGAGCAGCTCAAGTACGGCTTCATCGCCGGCCTCGTCGGCCTGCTGCTCGTGACGATCTACTCGCTCCTGCAGTACCGCCTCCTCGGGTTCGTCACCATTGCGTCGATCGTCGCCGCGGGTGCGTTGACCTACCTCGCGATCACGATCCTCGGCTGGTCCCACAACTACCGGCTCGACATGGCCGGCGTCACGGGCCTCATCGTCGCGATCGGCTTCACCGCGGACTCGTTCATCGTCTACTTCGAACGCATCCGTGACGAGCTGCGAGAGGGGCGCTCGCTCGAGAGCGCCGTCGCCACCGGCTGGAACCGCGCCAAGCGGACGATCCTCATCGCCGACGGCGTCAACTTCCTCGCCGCCATCGTCCTCTACGTCCTCGCCAGCTCCAGTGTGCGCGGGTTCGCGTTCACCCTCGGCCTGACGACCCTGCTGGACATCCTCATCGTCTTCTTCTTCACCCACCCGCTCGTCACGCTCCTTGCACGCCGGCCGTTCTTCCACGGCGGGCATCCCATGTCGGGTCTCGACCCGGACAAGCTCGGAGCCGTGAAGAAGACCTCGTATGCCGGCCGTGGCCGGTTCACGACGAACCCGCCCCGCCTCGCGGGCGGCGAAGGGAGTGCGTCGTGAAGTTCTCGGACCTCGGAAACGACCTCTACACCGGGCGGCGCGCCGTCCCGGTGGTGCCCAAGCGCAAGACCTTCTACATCGTCTCGCTCGTCCTCATGGCGATCGCCATCGCGGGCCTGGGCATCAACAAGCTCAACCTCGGCCTCGAGTTCAGCGGAGGCTCGGAGTTCCGCGTCACCAGCACGTCGCTCCCGAGCGACTACGAGTTCAAGGCGCGGGACACCCTCGGCGCTGCCAATGACACCCAAGGCGTGCGCGTGTCCAAGCTCGGCGCCAACACCGTCCGGGTGCAGACCGAGCGTCTCAACGACGCCGAGAGCGCCCGGGTTGCCGGAGAGCTCGCCAAGGCGTTCGAGGTGAGCACCGACAAGGTCAGCTCCACCTTCATCGGTCCGTCCTGGGGTGACTCGGTCACCAAGCAGGCACTTCGGGCCCTGATCATCTTCCTCGTGCTCGTGGGCGTCGTGCTCGCGATCTACTTCCGCAACTGGAAGATGGCCGCGGCGGCACTGCTGGCCCTGGCGCACGACCTCGTCATCACGGTCGGCATCTACTCGTTCACCGGCTTCGAGGTCTCCCCGGCCACGATGATCGGCTTCCTCACCGTCCTCGGATACTCGATCTACGACACCGTCGTCGTCTTCGACAAGGTGCGCGAGAACACGAACGACGCCTTTGCCAACGGGCGCCTCAGCTTCGCGCAGGCAGCAAACCTTGCGGTGAACCAGACCATGGTCCGCTCCATCAACACCACGGTCATCGGCATCCTGCCGATCCTCGCGGTGCTGGTCGTGGGCGCGATCTTCCTCGGTCCGGGCACGCTCCTTGACCTCGCACTGGTGCTCTTCGTCGGCATCGTCATCGGCGCCTACTCCTCGATCTTCCTCGCGACGCCGCTCCTCGTCAGCCTGCGCAGCAAGGACGACGCGGTCGTGGACCTCGAGAAGCGGGCGGCGCGGTCACAGGCCAAGCGCGCCAAGGAGGCCGCTGCCGTCGCCGTCCCGGCCGGGGTCGGTTCGGGCAGCACCGCCATCGACCAGCGTCCGGTGGGGAACCACGAGGGCGTGGTGCGCGGAGCAGAGACGCCGATGGCCCACGAGGAGGAGGCCGCGACCGTCACCGGGCGCCAGGTGCACAAGTACGCCCAGGCGGGCCCGCGCAACCAGCCCAAGCGCGCCCCCAAGTCGCGCCGCAAGTAGGCACCCGTGAGCATCAGCGACGTCGTCGCGAGTGGGCTTCGGGACGTCCCCGACTTCCCCAAGCCCGGTGTCGTCTTCAAGGACATCACCCCGCTGCTCGCGGACGGTGCAGCGTTCGGTGCGGTGATCCGCGAGCTGGCGTCACGGCATACGGGAGCGGCGCAGCCGGTCGACGCCGTCGCGGGTGTCGAGGCACGTGGCTTCATCATCGGAGCCGCACTGGCCCACGAGCTCGGTGTCGGGTTCATCCCGGTGCGCAAGGCGGGCAAGCTTCCCGGTGACACGGTGCGGCGCAGCTACGACCTCGAGTACGGCACCTCGACGATCGAGGTCCACGCCGACGCCGTCTCGCAGGGGGAGAGGGTCCTGCTCGTCGATGACGTGCTCGCCACGGGTGGCACCGCTGTCGCCGCCTGGGACCTGCTCGTCGACTGCGGGGCCGAGGTGGTCGGGTTCGAGACGATCGTGGAGCTGGCGTTCCTCGGCGGACGGGCGGCGCTGGGGGAGCGCGCAGTGCACGCCCTGCATGTCGTCGGCGCCACGGAGGACAACTAGACTCCGTCCATGCCAGAGGAAACCACGCCGATTCCGGTGCGCAGCGGGGCCTCGGGCTCACAGCGCGCCCGGGCGCGTGCGCGGATCGCCCGCTTCGGTGGCGTCCGGCCCTCTGCCCACCCCGTCCTCGAACCGCTGCTGACCACGGTCCGGCGCACGCACCCCAAGGCCGACGTGTCCGTCATCGAGCGGGCCTACGACGTCGCCGAGCGCGCCCACGAGGGCCAGATGCGCAAGAGCGGTGACGCCTACATCACCCATCCGCTCGCCGTCACCACGATCCTCGCCGAGCTCGGCATGACGCCGCCGACGCTCGCCGCCGCGCTCCTGCACGACACGGTGGAGGACACCGACTACCGGCTGCCGCAGCTCGAGAAGGACTTCGGCGCCGAGATCGCGATGCTCGTCGACGGCGTCACCAAGCTCGACAAGGTGACCTACGGCCAGGCGGCGCAGGCCGAGACCGTGCGCAAGATGGTCGTCGCCATGGCGCGCGACATCCGCGTGCTCGTCATCAAGCTGGCCGACCGGCTGCACAACGCCCGCACCTGGCGCTACGTCTCCAAGGAGTCCGCGCAGCGCAAGGCCCGCGAGACGCTCGAGATCTATGCGCCGCTGGCCCACCGGCTCGGCATGAACACGATCAAGTGGGAGCTCGAGGACCTGTCGTTCCAGACCCTCTATCCCAAGGTCTACGACGAGATCGTGCGGCTGGTCGCCGACCGGGCGCCAGCGCGTGAGGAGTACCTCGCCACGGTGCGCGCCAGCGTCGAGGCGGACCTGCGCGCGGCCAAGCTCAAGGCGACGGTGACCGGGCGCCCGAAGCACTACTACTCCGTCTACCAGAAGATGATCGTCGGCGGTCGCGACTTCGAGGACATCTACGACCTCGTGGCCGTGCGGGTGCTCGTCGACACCGTGCGCGACTGCTATGCCGCACTCGGCGCGATGCACGCGCGGTGGACCCCGGTACCGGGCCGCTTCAAGGACTACATCGCCACGCCCAAGTTCAACATGTACCAGTCGCTGCACACGACCGTCATCGGGCCCGAGGGCAAGCCGGTCGAGATCCAGATCCGCACACACACCATGCACCGCCGGGCCGAGTACGGCGTGGCGGCCCACTGGAAGTACAAGGAGAAGCCGGGCGGGCCGCAGACCCCGTCGACGAGCAACACTGGCGCCAACGACATGGCGTGGCTGCGACAGCTCCTCGACTGGCAGAAGGAGACCGCCGACCCGGGGGAGTTCCTCGAGTCCCTGCGCTTCGAGATCAACGCCAGCGAGGTCTACGTCTTCACCCCCAAGGGACAGCTCGTCGGGCTGCCGGCCAACTCGACTCCCGTCGACTTCGCGTATGCCGTGCACACCGAGGTCGGTCACCGCACCATCGGTGCCAAGGTCAACGGGCGCCTGGTCCCGCTGGAGTCACGCCTCGACAACGGGGACACCGTCGAGGTCCTGACGTCCAAGGCCGACGGGGCAGGCCCCTCGCGTGACTGGCTGTCCTTCGTCAAGTCCGCTCGCGCCCGCAACAAGATCCGTCACTGGTTCACCCTCGAGCGGCGTGAGGAGATGATCGACAACGGCAAGGAGTCGCTCGCCAAGGCGATGCGCAAGCGCAACATGCCGGTCGCCCGGTTGTCCTCGGTCGAGTCGCTCACCGGTGTCGCCGAGGAGCTGCGGCTCAGCGGGATCGACGGACTGTATGCCGCGATCGGCGAGGGCCACGTCAGCGCCCAGCACGTCGTGGCCCGTCTGGTGGCCGCGCAGGGTGGCGAGGAGTCCAGCGACGACCTCGCCGAGGTCACGATGCCACGGCCGGTCTCCAACCGCCGGCGTCGTGCCGGTGACCCAGGTGTGGTCGTCAAGGGCACCTCCGACGTGTGGGTCAAGCTTGCCCGCTGCTGCACCCCCGTGCCGGGCGACGACATCATCGGGTTCGTCACGCGTGGGGCGGGCGTCTCGGTGCACCGCCGGGACTGCACCAACGCCTCGTCCCTGCTGAGCCAGGACGACAAGATCATCGAGGTCGAGTGGGCGCCGACCTCCAACAGCATCTTCCTCGTGCAGCTGGCCGTCGAAGCCCTTGACCGTTCTGCGCTCCTGTCCGACGTCACGCGGGTGCTCTCCGAGAGCGGCGTGAACATCCTCAGTGCGTCGGTGCACACCTCACGCGACCGCGTGGCCGGCCTGAAGTTCACCTTCGAGATGGGTGACCCGAGCCACCTCGACCACGTCATCCGCAGCGTGCGCGGCATCGCGGGCGTGTTCGACGCCTATCGCATCACCCAGAACTGAGACCCGTGGTGCGGTGGGGTGGGTGCGTTCGGCCCCTGACCGGAGCGCGCCAACAGGAAACGGCTCCGTGACACCGGAACCGGCGCGCGCAGGGCAGGGGACGACTGAGCGCCCACCCCACCGCGCAAGGGGCGACAGGACGGGCGCTCAGGGATGAGTGGGTCAGGCGCCGAACTCGTCGCCGGCGGCCTCGGCCTGCTTGAGCCACACCTGCTGCGACTCGAGCTTGGCGGTGAGGTCCTTGGCCTTCCTGTCGTTGCCCGAGGCGGTCGCCTTGGCGAGGTCGGCCTCGATCTGCTCGATGGAGCTGCGCAGCTGGGTCACCATGGAGTTGGCGCGGGCGGCAACCTCGGGGTTGGAGGACTTCCACTTCTTCTCGTCCTGCTCGCGCACGGCCGTCTCGATGCGGCGGAACGCCTTCTCGGTGCGGTCGATGTCGGCGCGCGGCACCTTGCCTGCGGCGTCCCACTTGTCCTGGACGGTGCGCAGCTGGGCCTTGGCCTTCTCGAGGTCGGTCACGGGCAGGATCTGCTCGGCCTCCTTGAGCAGCTCCTCCTTGACCGCGAGGTTGGCCCGGAACTCCTCCTCCTCGGCGGCGGAGACCTCGTCCTTGGCGTTGAAGAACGAGTCCTGGGCGGCCTTGAACCTCTCCCAGAGGGCGTCGTCCTCGCTGCGGGAGGCGCGTCCGGCCTGGCGCCACTGGTCCATGAGGTTCTTGAAGGCCCGGGCCGTAGGGCCCCAGTCCTTGCTGGTGGAGAGGGTTTCGGCCTCCTTGACGAGCGACTCCTTGGTCGACTTGGCGTCGGCCCGGGTGGAGTCGAGCTGCGCGAAGTAGGTGCGGCGCCCCTTGTCGAAGTGGTTGCGGGCGTGGCTGAAACGCTGCCACAGCGAGTTCTCGGTCGGCTTGTCGAGCTTGGTGCCCGAGCGCTGGTGCTGCTTCCACTGGTCGAGCAGGGTGCGCATCCGCTCGCCGCTCTGCTTCCACTGCGTCTGGTCAGGGTGCTGGCCGGCGATCTGCTCGGCCTCGGCCACGATGGCCTCGCGCTCGATTACGGCGGCCGCACGGGCCTGGGCACGGACGGCCTGCTCGGCCTCGCGCTTGCTCGCCAGGCTGGACTCGATGCCGGCGACGGTGGCGTCGAGGGCGGCGAGGTCACCGACGACGTGGGCGTCGGCGATGTGCTCCTTGAGGGTGCTCAGGCCGTCGGCCACCTCCTTGGCCTGGACGTCGGGGTTGGCCAGACGCTGCACGAGGAGGTCGGCCGAGGCGGCGAGCTCGTCGTACTTCCGGGCGAAGTACTGCAGGGCCTCGTCCGGGGTGGCGTTGGGGTAGGAGCCGACCTCGCGCTCCTCGTCGCCCACCGTGACGAAGACGTGGCCCTCGTCGTCGACGCGGCCGAACTGGGCTGAGTCGGAGCGGGCGTGCACGACCGGCGCCACTGCTGCAGGGGTGGGGCGGGCGGCCATCTTGGACGCGAGGGCTGCCGGTGAGGGGATGGCCGGCTTCGGCGCGGGGGTGGGAGCCACCGGAGCCTGGGCTTCGGGTGCCGGAGCGGCAGGCGTCTCGACCTCAGGAGCGGGCGTCGCCGAATCCTCGACCGGAGGCGCCTCGGCCTGGACCTCCGCGGGCTCGTCCACGGGGATGTTGCTCGTCGTCTCGTCGCTCACGGCTATGCCTTCTTCTCAGTCACTGCAACCCGAAGGATGCTGATGGGTGCCACGGGGGCACCGATGGTCTCCGACTCGCCGCCGGGCTGGACGCCCGCTGCAGCGATCTTGTCGACGATATCCAAACCCTTGGTCACCGTGCCGAAGACCGTGTATCCATCTGGGTCCGGAAGGCTCGTGTCGCCGTTGATGATGAAGAACTGGCCACCGTTGCCGGCCTTGGGGTCCGAGGTGCGCGCCATGGCGACCTGGCCGCGCTTGTAGCTGCCGTCCTTCGGGGCGTTCTCGACACCGAACCCGTAGCCGGGCGAGCCGTCGCCGGCGCCGGTCGGGTCACCGCACTGGAGCAGCTTGAAGCCCTCGCCGACCCCGAGACGGTGGCAGGGGGAGTTGATCCAGTAGTCGGCGCGCGCCAGCTGGATGAAGGACGAGACCGCCTGGGGCGCCTTGGCGCCGTCGAGGTCGAGAACGATGTCCCCGCAGTTCGTGGTCAGGGTGGCCGTCCACGTCTCCCCCTTGGCCAGCGCCTTGTCGGGCAGCTCCAGCTTGGCCGAGGTACCCAGCGGCTGTGGCGGTTGCGCGCACCCGGCAGCGGTCTGCTGCGGCTTCGCAGGCTTGTCGGGCCGCAGCGAGAGGGCGAGCCCGCCCACGAGCGCCACGACGATCGCGACCGTCGCCGCGATGGCCACGATGCGCGTGGTGCGCCCGCGCCTGTCCGCGTTGGCGGCCGCTGCCGCCTGCTGCTTCTCCCAGCGGCGGCGGGCCCGGTCCCGTTCCTGCTTCTTCGTCACGCGGGAGAGTCTAAGGACGGCGTATGCCGTTCGCGCACCCGACTAGGGTTGGGCGGCGTGTTGACCATCGCCTTCCCTGCCGCGGCCTTCGGGACCAACTGCTACGTCCTCGCCACGGGCGAGGGGGAGGAGTGCCTGGTCGTCGACCCGGGCATCGGGGTCGAGGAGACGCTGCGTGAGGTCCTCACCGAGCACCGGCTCAAGCCGGCAGCGGTCCTGCTCACGCACGGGCACATCGACCACGTCTTCTCGGTGACGCCGGTCTGCGGGGCGGACGCGGCGGCATACATCCACTCGGAGGACCGCTACCGGCTCGTCGACCCCATCAGCGGCCTCGACCAGGGGCTGGTCGGCATGCTCGAGCAGCAGTTCGGCCGCAAGGCCACGTGGACCGAGCCGAGCACCGTCGTCGAGGTGGTCGACCGAGAGACCCTCACCCTGGCCGGCCTCGACCTCGAGGTGCTGCACGCGCCCGGTCACACCGAGGGCTCAGTGATGTTCGGCCTCGAGCGGCTCCCGGAGGGCGTGCGTGCGCCCGAGGAGCTCGACCGCACGATGGTCACCGGTGATGTGCTCTTCGCCGGCTCCATCGGCCGGACCGACCTGCCGGGCGGGAGCCAGAAGGCGATGCAGCGTTCCCTCAGGGAGGTCGTGCTGCCCCTGCCCGACTCGACGCTGGTCCTGCCCGGTCACGGCGCTGCCACGAGCATGCGCCGTGAGCGGAGCACCAACCCCTACCTGCAAGGATTGAACGCGTGAAGGTCACCAGGCTCAGCGGCTTCCCCGAGTACCTCCCCTCCGAGCGGATCGTCGAGCAGCACTTCCTCGACGTCATCCGCGAGACGTTCGAGCTGCACGGGTTCACCTCGCTCGAGACGCGCGCCGTCGAGCCGGTCGACCGACTCGTCGGCAAGGGCGGCGACGCCGACAAGGAGATCTACGCGGTCACCCGCCTCGCCGACCAGAATGCCGAGACCGGGAGTCGAGCCGAACCAGGGCTGGGCCTGCACTTCGACCTCACCGTGCCCTTCGCCCGGTTCGTCCTCGAGAACGCGGGCAGGTTGACCTTCCCGTACCGCCGCTACCAGATCCAGAAGGTGTGGCGGGGGGAGCGGCCCCAGGAGGGTCGCTACCGCGAGTTCACCCAGGCCGACATCGACGTCGTCGACGTGGGAGAGCTGAGCCCCCACTTCGAGGCCGAGATGCCCTTGGTGATGGCCGAGATCTTCAGCAAGCTCCCGGTGGGTCGGATGACGATCCAGGTCAACAACCGCAAGATCCCCCAGGGCTTCTACGAGGGCATCGGCATCGACGACATCGCCGGCACGCTGCGCGTCGTCGACAAGCTCGACAAGATCGGTCCCGCCAAGGTCAGGGACCTCCTCGTGGAGGGCGGTCGCACCCCCGCGCAGGCCGACCAGTGCCTGGCGCTGGCAGCGATTCGCTCCGAGGACCTGTCGTTCGTCGACCAGGTGCGTGCACTGGGGGTCGAGCACCCCACCCTCGACGAGGGCCTCGAGGCACTGGCTGCGGTCATCCAGAGCGGTCTTGACAACGCTCCGGGAGCGATGGTCGCCGACCTCAAGATCGCCCGCGGGCTCGACTACTACACCGGCACGGTCTACGAGACCCAGCTCGAGGGCTACGAGTCGTGGGGGTCGTTCTGCTCGGGTGGGCGCTACGACGCCCTCGCGAGCGACGGGAAGACGACCTACCCGGGTGTCGGGATCTCGATCGGCGTCTCGAGGCTGCTCGGCCTCCTGCTCGGCAAGGGTCTTGTCACCGCGTCGCGCGCCACGCCGGCTGCCGTGCTCGTCGCCGTCGTCGAGGAGCAGTCGCGTCGGAGCTCGTCCGCGGTGGCGCAGGCTCTGCGCTCCCGCGGCATCGCCTGCGAGGTCGCGCCCAGTGCCGCGAAGTTCGGCAAGCAGATCCGGTATGCCGACCGCCGCGGGATTCCCTTCGTCTGGTTCCCCGGCGACGGCGACGTCGCCCACCAGGTCAAGGACCTCCGCAGCGGCGAGCAGGTGGACGCCGATCCGGCGTCGTGGACACCGCCGACGCAGGACCTCAGGCCGTCCGTGGTGGCAGCAGTCCAGAGTCCTTGAGCTCGAGCAGCGCCAGCGCCGTGATCGTGTCCCGGTCGCCCCGTCGCCAGGCGCCGCTGGGGTCCGACGACACCTTGGCCAGTACAGCCATCGGCTGGTTGGTCATGGCCCGCAGGGCAAACAGGTCGAGGTCCTCGTCGGCGTCGATGAAGTGCTGGGCGGCGGAAGCGCGTCGCACGAACCGCCCGCGGGCGAAGGCCCAGACGAGGACGACGATGACGATCGGGACGAGCGCGGTCGTCCACCCGATGAGGAGGGCGAACCGCTCCACGGCGCTCACGAGGTCGGTCCCGGCCTTCTCGATGTCGGTGCCGGCTCCCGCCGCGGACCGGAACGGCCCGGCGACGCGGTCGTCGAGCACGGGGAGGTTGTCGACACCGTCGCCCGCCGCGTTGAGCTTCTCGCGGAAGCCGGCCCCGGCGTCCTGGAGCTGTCGGCCCGGCTCCGCGAGGGCCATCGTCACGTCGTGGACCCGGTGACCGACCCACGCCCACAGGGCGACCCAGGCGAGCACGCCGACGTCGGCGAGGATCTGGCAGAGACGGCGTCCGGGCAGGTCTGCATAGAGCTTCACGCGTCCTAGACTCGCATCGCGGCACACCCACCGCAGCCTCAGGACAAAGGAGTGCTCAGGTGCGCATCGGGATTCCCACCGAGGTCAAGAACAACGAGTACCGCGTCGGCATCACCCCCGTGGGGGTGCACGAGCTCGTCAAGCACGAGCACGAGGTCCTCATCCAGGCGGGTGCCGGGCTCGGGTCCTCCATCACCGACGACGACTACGTCGCGCAGGGTGCCCGCATCCTCGACGATGCCGACGACGTCTGGGCCCAGGCCGAGATGGTGATGAAGGTCAAGGAACCCGTGCAGGAGGAGTACCACCGGCTGCGAGAGGACCTCACGCTCTTCACCTACCTCCACCTCGCTGCCGAGGGGGGACTCACTCGAGAGCTCGTCAGGGCGGGGACGACGGCCATCGCCTACGAGACCGTGCGGCTGCCCAACGGGCTCCTGCCGCTGCTCTACCCGATGTCCGAGGTCGCCGGCTGCCTGGCCCCCCAGGTGGGAGCGCACTCGCTGATGATGGCCAACGGCGGCCGCGGGGTCCTCATGGGTGGCGTCGGCGGGGTGGCCAGCGCCAAGGTGGTGGTGCTCGGCGGGGGAGTGGCCGGGCAGAACGCGGCCAACATCGCGCTCGGCATGGGCGCCGACGTGACCGTGCTCGACACCGACCTCGACAAGCTGCGCATGGTCTTCTGGCGCTGGCAGAACAGGATCAAGCAGCTCGCCAGCTCCACCCTCGCCGTCCGGCAGCAGGTGCTCGAGGCCGACATGGTCATCGGTGCGGTCCTCATCCCCGGCGCCAGGGCTCCCAGGCTCGTCACCAACGACATGGTCGCCGCGATGAAGCCGGGATCGGTCCTCGTGGACATCGCCGTCGACCAGGGCGGCTGCTTCGAGGACACCCATGCGACGACCCACGCGGACCCGACCTACCGGGTCCACGAGTCGACGTTCTACTGCGTGGCCAACATGCCCGGCTCCGTGCCCAACACCTCGACATGGGCCCTCACCAACGCCACCCTGCCGTATGCCGTCCGCCTCGCCAACCAGGGCTGGCAGCAGGCCCTGCGTGGCGACCCCGCGCTGGCGGAGGGCCTCAACACCCACGCCGGTGAGGTCGTCTACGCCCCGGTCGCGCAGGCCCACGGCCTGGAGCACCGGGAGCTCGCCGAGGTGTTGGCCTGAACGCGGTCGAGCGCTCGGTGCGGTCGTGGCTGACCCATCTCGACGTCGAGCGAGGCCTGTCGGCCAACACGCTCACGGCCTACCGGCGCGACCTGGCGCGCTGGACGGCATACCTCGCCGTGACCGGGATCGACGATCCCGCCAAGGTGAGCGAACAGCACGTCAGCGAGTTCCTCGCACGGCTGCGCGAGGGCGACGACGAGCACCCGCCACTGGCGGCGAACTCTGCCGCGCGCACCCTGGTCTCGGTGCGCGGGCTGCACAAGTTCCTCGTACTCGAGGGCGAGGTCGACGCCGACCCTGCGGCGGCGGTCAGTCCGCCACCTCCGCCGTCCAGGCTGCCCAAGGCGATCAGCGTCAGCGAGGTCGAGCGACTGCTCGACGCGGCGGCGGTCGGCGACACCCCCGCCTCCCTGCGGGACAAGGCGCTTCTCGAGCTGCTCTACGGCACGGGTGCCCGGATCTCCGAGGCCGTCGGACTCGACATCGACGACGTCGACCTGGACGCGGCAGTGGTGCGCCTCGAGGGCAAGGGGGGCAAGCAGCGGCTCGTGCCACTGGGGTCGTACGCCAAGGCGGCGCTCACGGCATACCTCGTCCGTGGGCGTGGCACCTTCTCGACGAAGGGCAGGGGGACACCCGCGATCTTCCTCAACCAACGGGGCTCGCGGCTCTCGCGCCAGAGTGCCTGGTCCATCCTGCGGGCCGCGGCGAGCCGAGCCGACCTCTCCGGGCACCTGTCACCGCACACCCTGCGGCACTCGTTCGCGACCCACCTGCTCGAGGGCGGTGCCGACGTGCGCGTCGTCCAGGAGCTGCTGGGACACGCGTCCGTGACGACGACGCAGGTCTACACGCTCGTCACGGTGCAGCAGCTGCGCGAGGTCTACGCACAAAGTCACCCCCGCGCCCGCTGATAGTGTCGTGCCGATCAGCGGGACGCTGACCGCCTGCACGCCAGTTCCGGGAGAGAGATGTATTCGTCGAACATCGAGGCCGTGGTGACCGAAATGGATGAGACCCCTGGGGTGGAAGAGATCGCCAGCACCGCGAGCCACGACGGTCACCTGCCCGGGACCGAGGACGCCGGACGTGGCCAGATGGGCCCGACCGGCCGTCCCATGCCCGTTTTCCCCGAGCCGGCGCCGCTGGCCAGCCACGGCCCGGCCCGCGTCATCGCGATGTGCAACCAGAAGGGTGGCGTCGGCAAGACCACGACGACGATCAACCTCGGCGCGACGCTGGCCGAGTACGGCCGACGGGTCCTGCTCGTCGACTTCGACCCGCAGGGCGCACTGTCGGTGGGCCTCGGCATCCCCGCCCACCAGCTCGACGTCACCGTCTACAACCTCATCACCGAGCGCGGCCACGACGTGCGTGACGTCATCCAGAAGACCAAGGTCGCGAACCTCGACGTCATCCCCGCGAACATCGACCTGTCGGCTGCGGAGGTCCAGCTCGTCGGAGAGGTGGCGCGCGAGCAGATCCTGGCCCGGGTGCTGCGGCCGGTGCTCGACGACTACGACGTCATCCTCATCGACTGCCAGCCCTCGCTTGGCCTGCTGACGGTCAACGCCCTCACGGCTGCGCACGGCGTGCTCATCCCGCTTGAATGCGAGTTCTTCGCGATGCGCGGCGTCGCCCTGCTCATCGAGACGATCGAGAAGATCACCGACCGCCTCAACCCGCGCCTCGAGGTCGACGGCATTTTGGCGACGATGTACGACAGCCGCACCCTGCACTCCAAGGAGGTCGTGGCGAGCGTCGTCGAGCACTTCGGCGACCGCGTCTTCCACACGGTCATCAGCCGCACGGTGAAGTTCCCGGACGCGTCCCTCGCGGCCGAGCCGATCACGACCTACGACTCGACCCACAAGGGCGCGAGTGCCTACCGGCAGCTGGCCAGAGAGCTCATCAGTCGTGGCGGAGCAGCCTGACACCATGACCGAGGCCCCCGGCGGAGTTCTCACCCGCCGGGCAGCCACGACGGCCTTCGAGGTCCACCTCGACGTGTACTCCGGGCCGTTCGACCTCCTCCTCGGTCTCATCTCCAAGCACAAGCTGGACATCACCGAGATCGCCCTGGCCAAGGTGACCGACGAGTTCATCTCGCACATCAAGGCCGAGCAGGCCAAGGGCGGTGATGTCTGGGACCTGTCGCAGGCCTCGGAGTTCCTCCTCGTCGCCGCGACGCTGCTCGACATCAAGGCTGCCCGGCTGCTCCCGCAGGCGGGCCCCGAGGACGAGGACGACCTCGCGCTCATCGAGGCGCGCGACCTGCTCTTTGCACGCCTGCTCCAGTACCGCGCCTTCAAGGACATCGCCCGCACCTTCGACGAGCGCATGGCGTCCGCAGGGCGGATGACAGCGCGGCAGGCCACCATCGAGCCGCAGTTCGCCAAGCTGCTGCCCGAGCTCGTCATGACGATCACCCCCGACCAGCTGGCCATGATCGCGGCCGCCGCGCTCACCCCCAAGGTCCCCGACACCGTCGGGCTCGGCCACCTGCACGCACCCGCCGTGAGCGTGCGCGAGCAGGCGAGCATCATCGGCGAGCGGCTGCGCCGCGAGGGCGTATCGTCCTTCCGCAGCCTGGTGCGTGACGCCGACAGCACGTTGGTCATCGTCGCCCGCTTCCTCGCCCTGCTCGAGCTGTTCCGTGAGTCCTCCATCAGCTTCGAGCAGGCCGAGGCCCTCGGCGAGCTCACCGTCCGCTGGACCGGGCCGATGGAGGGTGACATCGAGGTCGTCGACGAGTTCGACGAGAGCGCTTCCCCCACCGATCAGCGAGAGGCTGACCATGAGTGAGACACCCGTGACCGAGACCGCCGACCCGGAGCTGGGGCCTGCTGACGGGGCCGACGAGGGCATCGCGCCGGAGGTTCCGCAGGACCAGCTGGCCTTCGACGTCAACGACTACCCGGGGGGCCTGCGCAGCGCGATCGAGGCCGTCCTCATGGTGGTCGACGAGCCCGTGACCGAGCTCGAGATCGCCTCCGCCCTGGAGATCCCGGTCCCGGACGTCGAGAGCGCCCTGGCCGAGCTCGAGGAGGGGTATGCCGCGCAGCAGCGGGGCTTCACCCTGCGGCAGGTCGGTGGTGGCTGGCGCATCTACAGCCGGTCCGACTACGCACCGGTCGTCAGCAAGTTCATCCTCGCGGGGCAGCAGGCCAAGCTCACCCAGGCCTCCCTCGAGACCCTGGCCGTCATCGCCTACCGGCAGCCGGTGTCCCGAGCGCGGGTCTCGGCGGTGCGCGGTGTCAACGTCGACGGCGTCGTCCGGACCCTGCTCACTCGCGGCCTGATCGAGGAGGTCGGCACCGACGAGGAGTCGACCGCCACCTTCTACGGCACCACGTCCTACTTCCTCGAGCGGCTCGGCCTGCAGACGCTCGATGACCTACCAGCCCTGGCTCCCTACCTTCCGGAGGTCGACATGCTCGACGAGATCGCAGAGAGCGGCCGGGCATGACCCCGCCGCAGAACCGACGCGGCGGACCCGCGAAGAAGTCCGGCAGCAGCAGTGGACGCGGACCCGCCTCGGGCGGACGTCCCGGTGCAGGTGGGGCCGGTCGCGCGCGCGGCGTGGGCACGACCAAGAAGAGCCAGCCCACGGGCCTGCCCAACCGGCCCAAGCAGGCCAAGGTCGACGTGCACGACCCCGACGGCATCCGCCTCCAGAAGCTCCTCGCCTCTGCCGGCGTGGGCTCACGCCGGGTCTGCGAGCAGATGATCACCGAGGGCCGGGTGGAAGTCGACGGACAGGTCGTCACCGAGCTCGGGGTGCGCATCAATGCCGAGCAGGTCGTCCACGTGGACGGCGTGCGGGTCACGCTCGACGAGACCCGGGTCTACCTCGCCTTCAACAAGCCGCTCAACGTCGTCACCTCGATGAACGACGACCTCGGGCGCATCGACATCGGCGACTACTTCGGCGACCGCAAGGAGCGCCTCTTCCACGTCGGGCGACTCGACTCCGACACCGAGGGACTGCTGCTGCTGACCAATGACGGCGACCTCGCCCACCGTCTGCAGCACCCCAAGTACGGCGTGCTCAAGACCTACCTCGCGCAGATTCGCGGACCGGTCCCGCGCGACCTCGGCAAGAGGCTGCGCGAGGGCATCGAGCTCGAGGACGGTCCGGTCAAGGTCGACTCGTTCCGCGTCGTCGACCACCAGCCCGGCAAGGCGATCGTCGAGGTGGTCCTGCACGAGGGGCGCAAGCACATCGTTCGCCGCATGCTCGCCGAGGCAGGCTTCCCGGTCCTCTCACTGGTGCGCACCCAGATCGGACCGATCCGGCTCGGCGACACCAAGCCCGGCAAGTTCCGCCGCCTCACCAAGGGTGAGGTCGGCGACCTCCACACCGCGGCGGGGATGTGACCGAGCGCCGGGTGCCGGCCGGCGTGCACATCATCGGCACCGGGTTGATCGGGACCAGCCTGGGGCTGGCGCTGACACGCTCCGGTGGCACGGTGACGCTCGAGGACCTGTCGAGCACCAACGCTGCGCTGGCCCGGGACCTCGGCGCCGGTCAGACCTCCACGGCCGCCGAACCTGACCTCGTGGTGGTCGCCACCCCGCCGGACGTCACCGCGGCGTGTGTCGCCGCGGCCCTGGAGCGCTGGCCGGCAGCGGTCGTCACCGACGTCGCCTCGGTCAAGGGGCTCGTCATCGACGGCCTGCGTTCTCGCGGAGCCGACCTGACCCGCTTCTGCGGCTCGCACCCGATGGCCGGTCGCGAGCGCAGCGGCGCCGTCGCAGGGCGGCACGACCTCTTCCACGGACGGGCGTGGGTCCTCACGCCCACCCCGGAGACCGGCGCCGACGCGCGCGCCCTCGTCGCGGAGGTCGCCCGGTCCGTCGGCGCCGAGGTCCTCACGCTTGAACCGGTCGAGCACGACGCGGCCGTCGCCTCGGTGTCGCACGTGCCCCAGCTCATGGCCAGCCTCGTCGCGGCGCGCCTGGAGCACCTCGCAGAGTCCTCGGTCGCCCTGTCCGGGCAGGGGATCCGTGACGTCACCCGCATCGCGGCCAGCGACCCCCACCTGTGGACCCAGATCCTGTCGGGCAATGCCACGGCAGTGCGCGAGGTCCTTGTCTCGCTCGCCGGCGACCTCGACGGGGTCATCGAGGCCCTCGAGGCGCTCGGTGCCGATGACGACGCACCGGGCGCGCGCGGGACGCTGGCCCGGGCCATCGCGGCAGGCAACGCCGGCCACGCACGCATCCCCGGCAAGCACGGAGCGGCACCCACGGCATACGCGACCGTCCGGGTGCTCATCCCGGACGAGCCGGGCCAGCTCGGGCGGCTGTTCGCCGACGTCGGCTCCACCGGGACCAACATCGAGGAGTTCCACCTCGACCACGGACTGGGCCAGGCGTTCGGTCTCGCCGAGATCGACGTCGTGCCCGCAGCGGCAGCCGCGCTCTCCGACGGGCTGGAGCAGCGGGGTTGGCGTCTGCACGGCTGAGGTCGCTTCGCCGACCACCTAGGCTGTCCGCCATGACGAGCGCCCCCGCACCCCTCACCATCGCCATCGACGGGCCCTCGGGGTCGGGCAAGTCCAGTGTCTCCAAGGCCGTCGCGGGACGCCTCGGCGTGGGATACCTCGACACCGGTGCGATGTACCGCGCGCTCACGTGGTGGTGCCTGGACCAGGGCGTCGAGCTCACGGACCAGACCGCGGTCGTCGCTGCGGCACAGGGCATGCCGCTCGAGCTGTCGACCGACCCGCAGGACCAGCGGGTCGTCGTCGGTGGCACCGACGTGACCGACGACATCCGCACGACCGCCATCAGCTCCGAGGTCTCCAAGGTGGCCACCAACACCGGTGTCCGCCCGATCCTCCAGCAGGCCCAGCGCGACCGGATGGCCGCCATCGCGGCGCAGACCGGCGGTGTCGTGGCGGAGGGACGCGACATCACCACGGTCGTCGCGCCCGACGCCCTCGTGCGACTCCTGCTCACCGCCAGCGAGGAGGCGCGCCTGCGTCGACGGTCGGCCGAGGTCCACGGCAGCGCCGACGAGGCAGCCATCGCGGCGACCCGTGACCAGGTCCTGCGTCGCGACCGCGACGACTCCGCCGTCTCGCAGTTCACCGTGGCGGCCGACGGGGTCGTCACCGTCGACACCTCGGACCTCGACTTCGACGAGAGCGTCGAGGCGGTGCTGGCCGTCGTCGCCTCCGTCGCGGGACACGCGCAGCCCGACATTCGGTGACCAAGGGCGGACGGCATACCGGCTGGCGCGCTGCCGGTGGCCGCGCCCGCTGGCCTCCGGGACCGAGCATGCGGTGACCTGAGGGAGAATGGATGGCATGAACACCCCCGACACCGACGAGACCGTGGCTGACGATGGGGCGCTGGACGAGTCCGTCACGCACGCCCTGCGTGCCGGCCTGGACGACTTCGAGCTCAGCGAGGAGGACCTCGCACTCGTCGACCGTGGCGACAACGCCATCGACGACGACGCGTTCGAGGGTGCCGTGCCGGTCGTCGCCGTCGTGGGCCGGCCCAACGTGGGCAAGTCGACGCTGGTCAACCGCATCATCGGTCGCCGCGAGGCGGTGGTCGAGGACGTGCCCGGCGTGACGCGTGACCGCGTCGCCTACGACGCCGAGTGGACCGGGACCCGCTTCACCCTCGTCGACACCGGGGGCTGGTCCGTCGACGCCAAGGGCATCCACCTGCGGGTCGCGGAGCAGGCCGAGATCGCGGTCGAGCTCGCGGACGCCGTCCTCTTCGTCGTCGACGCCGTCGTGGGTGCCACCGACGACGACGCCAGTGTCGTCAAGCTGCTGCGCCGTTCGGGCAAGCCCGTCATCCTCGTGGCCAACAAGGTCGACGACCAGCGCACCGAGGCGGACGCCGCCGCCCTGTGGAACCTTGGGCTGGGCCAGCCCTGGCCCGTGTCGGCGCTGCACGGCCGGGGGAGCGGTGACGTCCTCGACGCCATCCTCGACGTCCTGCCGGACACGTCCGCGGTCAGTGCCTACCAGCGCGGCGGGCCGCGTCGCGTGGCGCTGCTCGGTCGACCCAACGTGGGCAAGTCCTCGATGCTCAACAAGCTCGCCGGATCCGAGCGCGTCGTGGTCGACGACGTGGCCGGCACCACGCGTGACCCCGTCGACGAGTTCATCGAGCTGGGCGGCAAGACGTGGCGCTTCGTCGACACCGCAGGCATCCGTCGTCGCGTCCACCAGACCCGCGGCGCCGACTTCTACGCCTCGCTGCGCACGCAGACCGCACTCGAGAAGGCCGAGGTGGCCGTCGTGCTCGTCGACGCCTCCGAGGCGATCACCGAGCAGGACATCCGGGTCATCCAGCAGGTGGTCGACGCCGGCCGCGCACTGGTCGTGGCCTACAACAAGTGGGACCTCACCGATGAGGAGCGACGTCGCTACCTCGAGCGCGAGATCGAGCGTGAGCTCGTGCAGATCCCGTGGGCTCCGCGCGTCAACGTCTCCGCCGCGACCGGGCGTCACATGGACCGCCTGGTGCCTGCCCTCGAGACGGCGCTCGAGTCCTGGGACTACCGCGTCCCCACCGGCCGCCTCAACGCGTTCCTCGGCGAGATCGTCGCCGGTCACCCGCACCCGGTGCGCGGTGGCAAGCAGCCCCGCATCCTCTTCGCCACCCAGGCGTCGACGCGGCCGCCGCGCTTCGTCCTCTTCGCCTCCGGCTTCATCGAGGCGGGCTACCGCCGCTTCGTCGAGCGCCGCCTGCGTGAGGAGTTCGGCTTCGAGGGCACGCCCATCGAGGTCTCCGTGCGGGTTCGCGAGAAGCGCTCTCGCCGCTGAGGCGCTTCGTCGCCGGCCCTTGCGCTCGGTGGGCGCTGGGGTGGCGTCGAGGCTCCGCCGGTTCGGGTAGCCACTCAGCGCACCACCGCAGGTGACCACGCGCCGGGGATGAGCACCTCTGCCGGGCCCGAGCCATCGGACGGGGACACCCACACGTCCGAGGTCGCTCCGCCGCCGACCGGCGCCAGCCCGAACATGACGTGGCCCTCGTCCAGCCACTCGATCTGGTCGTCCACGCTGCGGGGAGACTGCACCACGCGCTCCCTACCGTCGGCGAGCGTGCGGACCTTGACCTCCCACGTCGTGGGGCCGGTCGCACTCTTGTAGGCGAGCAGCTTGCCCGAGGGTGACAGGGAGGGGCATTCGGCCGCCACGTCGAGCAGGGCGAGGGTGCGGTCCCTGATGTCGCCCTTCGCGAGGTGACGGGTGGAGCCGGTCATCACGGTGGCGTAGAAGGAGGTGCCTCCTGGGGCGAAGGTGACCCCCCAGACGTTGATGTCCTTCGCGTGGAAGGGGCGAGCGTGGCGGGTGAACGAGAACTTCTCGACGTTGCCGAGCGAGGTGCCGGACTCCATGTCGTAGATCTCGGTCTGGGTCGAGAACCCGCCCTGCGAGTACGAGTGGCCGACGACGAAGGTGGTGGTGGCCGCCCACCGGCCATCCGGGGACACACGTGCGCGGTTGGGGATCCCAGGAGTCGCCAGGCTGTAGCGCACCGACAGGTCCGGGCCCAGCAGCAGGACGCGTGCAGTCGTCACCGCCGACCGGTCGACCTGCAGGCAGATCCCGCCGCGACGGCTCATGTGCACCCGCTCGCACTGGAGGTCGGAACGGGAGGGCGTCGCGCCGGGGTCTGCGAGGGGAACCGTGCCGACGGTGCCGTAGCCCTGGTCGGCCACGGTCCGCCGGAAGGCGATGTAGTCCCCGCGAGTGTCCGGCGCGGCGGACGGCGACGTGGCGGACGTCGGCGCCTTGACGGTCGACGCGCCGCGTGCGGCCAGGAGGAGGTAGCCGAGTGCCCCGCCCATCGTCAGCACGGCCACCACCACGAAGGTGACGAGCCGGACCCGAGTGGCCGTCATCAGCCGGCCACCGAGGTCGAGGTGCGCCACACGGCCCTCGCGGCGACGCCCAGGGCCAGGGCCAGGCCACCACCCATGAGGAGGTAGGCCGGGTTCGCGCCGAGCCGGCCCGAGAGGATGCCGAAGCCCAGGGACGACACGAATCCCGCGAAGGCCACCACGGTGGCAGCCAGTGAGAGTCCCGAGGCCCGGGACACCTCGGGCAGCGTCGACGAGACGGCGGCGGCCAGCACTCCGTCGGTCGCGGCGTAGTAGAGCCCCAGGAGGAGGAGTGCGAGCACGACCGTGGAGACCGTCCCCAGGGGCCCGACGACCACGGCATACACAGCGAGCAGGGCCACGTGCCCGGCGAGGTAGACGCGCATGCGCCCCCATCGGTCGGCAAGCCGCCCGACAGGCAGCGCGAACACCGTGTAGGCCAGCGCCAGTCCGACCGCGAGCAGGGGAAACACCCGCGCCAGGTCCTCGTCGCGGTCGAGCAGGGCGAGGAAGACGAAGGCGTCGCTGACGGTGAAGACGGTGAGCAGGCCGGCGAGCCCGACCCGACGTACGAAGGGGCGCAGCTGAAGGAGGGCACGCAGGTCGGCCCCGGTGAGCCGCGGCGGCGCGGCCACGAGCGGCACCGCTGCACTCTCGACCGGGTTCCGCGCCGGGACCAGGAGGACGAGGACGGCCAGCCCGAGGAACGCGAAGGCCGTGCTGACGACGAAGACCGCGTCGTAGTCCCCCGGCAACAGGAGAAGGATGCCGAACGCCATGAGCGGGCCGATCATCGCGCCGATGGTGTCCAGGGCGCGATGGACACCGAAGTTCCAGCCCAGGTCCTCGGGGTGGGAGGCAGCGGCGATCATCGCGTCGCGCGGAGAGGTGCGGATCCCCTTGCCGACGCGGTCGACGGAGATGAGCCCCGCCACGCCGACCGCCGTCGAGGCGACGAGCAACAGGGGTCGGGTCACGGCCGAGAGCGCGTACCCAGCGGAGGCCACGAGCTTGGGTCGGCCCAGCCGGTCGGACACCACCCCGGCGCCGAGCCTCGAGACGACCGAGACTCCTCGGTAGAGCCCGTCGACGAGCCCGAACTGGGCGGGGGAGAGCCCCAGCTGCAGGACGAGGAAGACCGGGAGCACCGCCGTGAGCATCTCGGAGGAGACGTCGGTGAGGAGACTGGTCAGGCCGAGCAGGACCACCACCCGGGGGGCGGCCCGCCGGGCCCGCGGGTCGGTCCGCACGCTGGAGCGCCGGCCGAGCGGCAGGTTGCGGATCGAGACGTACACAGGCGCTCCCGGAGGTCGGGTGCGTCAACTGTAGGAGCCGGTCGCGTCGACTGTCCCGAGATCACGAAACCCCGAACCCTCTCGAGGGTCCGGGGTTCTTGCCGATGTCCTGCGACATCATGTGGTCGGGCTGACAGGATTTGAACCTGCGACCCCTTGACCCCCAGTCAAGTGCGCTACCAAGCTGCGCCACAGCCCGTGGCTTGCTCTCGCGTTGCCGCTCAAGCGAACGAAACCATATCCCATGGGTGTCGCCCCGGCCGAATCGGTCCTCGGTCCTGCCAAGGGCGTCACGGGTGACGCGTTCCGCAGGACCGGGGACGTGCGCCGGGAACCTCAGAACTCCTGTCGGGAGCGCAGCTGTCGCGGGCGCCCGTCGGGGTCACCGAGCAGCCGCTGCGGCACCTCGAGACCGCGGCGACGCCACGGCCTCATCGACGGAGCGGCGAGCGGTCGCAGCCGGCCTGTCGGGCGTGGACCGAGCATGCCGCCCTCGTGCCAGGACTGCAGGGCCGAAGCGCACGCCGCGAACGCCTCGAACATCGCCGGACCGGACACGCAGTCGGCCATCGCGCGCTCGTGCGCCCCACCGGACAGTGGACGGCCCAGGTGCTCAGCTGCCAGGCGCAGCCGCAATGAGCGCGCATAGGGCGAGTGGTCCAGCCCGGCGTCCTCGATGACGAGGGCGGCCAGCTCGGAGTCGTGCGTCCAGGACCGGCGGTTGACGTTGTCCGAGCCGATGGTGGCGTACCAGTCGTCGACGACCACGACCTTGGCGTGCACGTAGATCGGCCATCCCGTGGTGTTCTCGATGCCGTAGGCCGCGAAACGACCCGGTGCGGCTGCCGTGAGCTGCTCGATGGCCTGCTGCCGTCCCTCCCACTGCATCCGCTCGCCCACGCCCTCGACGTCGGGCCGGTGGGGGAGCACCGCCACCATGTGGAGACGGGGGTTGGCAGCGAGTGCGTCCGCGAAGGCGGCGGTGATGCTCGAGGACCAGAGGTACTGGTCCTCGACGTAGATGAGGTCGCGGGCCTGGGCGACGGCCTTGCGGTGGGCCCGGGCGATGGAGCGCTCACCTGACGGCGCGAAGGGGTAGGCCCGTCCCCGGCGCAGGTGTGGATAGGTGCGGAGCAGCTGGACGACGTGGGCCCCATCCTTCACGGGCGGAGGTGGAGGGTTCTGCGGTGGCAGCGGCGTCGGGGTGTCGCGAACCTTGCTCAGCTTGTCGCGCAGGCGCGAGTGCAACGCCGGTGTCAGCGGGCTGGGGTCCTCCCACCTCTCACGGAACACGGTCTCGACGTCGGCGACCGCCGGCCCGCTGATGGCGCAGTGCACGTCGTGCCACGCCGGACGAGGCCCGTAGTCCGCCGCCAGTGGGTCCGGTTGCGGGTCACCGTGGTGCGAGGAGGAGTCGCGCCGCGAGGAGGCCAGGTCGATGCCGCCCACGAACGCGACATCGCGGCTGGGGTCGTCACGGTGGCGGACGACCACGAACTTCTGGTGGTGTGCGCCGCTGCGACGGACACGCATGTCCAGCAGCACCTCGGCGTGCTCGTCGTCCTCGTCCGCGAGCGCCTCGGCGACCTCGCGGTTCTCCTCCGCCGCGAAGTCGATCTGGTCGGTGTGCGAGCGCCAGACCAGCCCCCGCACCTGGACCCGCCGGTTCTCGGCTCGGTCGAGGACGGTCAGGACGGCGCTGGAGGGGTCGTCGGTGAGGCGCTCGTCGCCGTCGACCTGCCAGCCGGCGAAGAGCACGAGGTCACCCTCTGTCGTGGCCTCGAGCACGCGGTGGAGCTCGGCGAAGTAGTCGGCGCCGTCGACCAGCGGTCTCACGACGTTGCCGGTGGACCAGGCCTGCGCACCGGGATGGGCGTCGTCGACGCGGGTGTGGGGGTTGTCGCGCTCCGTCGACGAGAGCAGCCAGCGCCTCACGTCCTGGTTCATGCGACGGTGGCCATGCGTTCGACGGCCTCGGTGAGGATCTCCGGGGACGTGGCCAGGTTGACCCTGACAAAGCCGCGACCGGTCTGCCCGAACGACGGCCCCGACGAGAACGCCACGCGCCCGCGCTCGCGCAGCACCACAGCCGGGTCCTCGCCCCAGTCGAGCGCGCGGCAGTCGAGCCATGCCAGGTAGGTGGAGGCGGGCACGGCATACCCGATGTCCGGGAGGTGCTGCGAGAGCAGGCGAGCGAGCAGCTCGCGGTTGGCGCCGACCTCCTCGATGACCTGGCCCAGCCACGCGCGCCCGTGAGTCCAGGCGGCGACGGCGGCCACCTGCCCGAGGTGGCTCGCACCGTGGCTGTGCACCTCGTGGAGGGTCACCTCGCTGGGTGCCTCTGCGCCGAGGACCACGACGGCGGACCGCAGCCCGGCGAGGTTCCACGCCTTGGAGGCAGCGAACAGGCTCACCGCACGCTCGCCTCCGGGCACCGTCAGGAAGGGCGTGAACACCCCGTCGTGGACGATCGGTGCGTGGATCTCGTCCGAGACGACCAGCACCCGGTGACGGTTGGCGACCTCGGCCAGGCCGGTGAGCTCATCCCTCGTGTGCACCGTGCCAGTGGGGTTCTGGGGGTTGCACAGCAGGTATGCCGTCCGCTCGCCGCCTGCTGCCAGCTCGCCGAACGTGCGGTCCAGGGCCCCCAGGTCGAGCCGCCCGCCGGGGGACAGGGGAGCGTCGACGATCCGGCGCCCGGTCATGTCGACGAAGTCGAAGAACGCGTTGTAGACCGGGGAGGACACGACGACGGGCCCGCCCGGCGAGGTGGCCCGTCGCAGGATCTCACTGAGGCCGATCATGACGTCCGCGACGGGAGAGATGCGGGAGGTGTCGATCGCCCAGGACCAGGTGTGGCCGGCATACGCCACGGCCGCCGCCACGAAGTCCCGGCCGAGCGGGTAGCCGGTGTCCCCGCGGCGCAGCGCGGCAGTGACCGCCTCGACGACGGGCTCGCACGGTGCCGCGTCCATCTCCGCCACCCACAGGGGCAGCACGTCGTCGTCGTACAGGCCCCACTTCACACCGGTGCGGCGCGCGCGCCAGGTCGAGGCGTCGCCGGCGAGGATGCGGGGAGTCATGGGCCGACTCTAGACAGGAACACATAGGCTGCGGGCATGACTGCCGGTGAGAGCGTTCGGGGAACCGACAGCGCCCCGATGGAGCGCATCCTCACCCTCCCCAACGTCCTGTCCGCGCTGCGACTGCTCGGCGTCCCGGCGTTCATCTGGGCCATCGCCACCCGGCACGACGCCATCGCCCTCGTCATCCTCATGGCGTCCGGTGTCACCGACTACCTCGACGGCAAGATCGCCCGCCACTACGGGTTGGTCTCGCGGGTCGGCCAGCTGCTCGACCCCATCGCGGACCGCCTCTACATCGTCACCACCCTCGTCGGGCTCGCGTGGCGCGACATCATCCCCTGGTGGCTGGTGGCGGTGCTCTTCGCCCGTGAGGCGTTCATGGCCGTCGTGGTGCTCATCGCGAAGCGCTACGGCTGGGTGGGCCTGCCCGTGCACTTCATCGGCAAGGCCGCGACCTTCAACCTCCTGTACTCGTTCCCGGCCCTGCTCATGGCCGACGGCGACGGCTGGCTCGCGTCGTTCGCGCGGCCGGTCGGGTGGGGCTTCGCGTGGTGGGGCACCGTCCTGTACTGGGTCGCCGGAGTCCTGTATGCCGTGCAGCTGCGGCAGCTCATCGCTCGCCGCGGTGCCCCGTGAGTCCGCAACCAGGCACCCCGCAGGCACCGATCCCGCAGGCACCGACTCCGCAGGCGCCGTCCCCGCAGCGCCGGCCGGACGCCTCGATGACCCTCATCACCTCCATGCTGGAGCGACCGCTCGACCCCGGCTACGCCGCGGCCGCCGAGCGGCGCGAGGAGGCGGGGCTGCCACGCGCCACCGGCCTGCGGTCGCCGGCGCTCATCGTGTTCGCGGTCGTCATCGGCGTGCTCGTGGGGATCGCCGCCATCCAGCTGCGCGGGGGAGAGACGACCAGGCAACGCACCAAGGCCAGCCTCATCCAGCGCATCGAGAGCCAGCAGAAGATCGTCGACACGCGAGCAGCGCAGGCCGGGGCGCTGCGCTCCGAGATCGCGGCCCTCGACGCCGAGACCCTGCGCGACGTGAGTGAGTCGCTGGCCCAGGACGTCGAGCGCCTCTCACTCGTCGCCGGTGCCGTGCCCGTGCGTGGACCGGGCTTCGTCGTGACCGTCGACGATGCCCCGACCACCGATGAGGGCGGGACCAACAGCGACCCCCGCGCGGAGGCGGCCTCGACCGACGGCAAGGTCATCGCCCGCGACCTGCAGATCCTCACCAACAGCCTTTGGGAGGCCGGTGCCGAAGCCGTGGCCGTCAACGGCCAGCGGCTGACCTCCACCGCCTCCATCCGCTTCGCCGGGGAGGCGATCCTCGTCGACTACCGACCGCTCAAGCGGCCCTACGTCATCAGCGCCATCGGCGACCCGGGCTCCATGCCGGCCACGTTCGCCGATGGCAACGGCGGCACCTACCTGTCGACCCTCAAGAGCTCGTTCGGCATCCGTGTCGAGACCAAGGTCAGCCGGGAGATCACGATTCCGGCGTCGGCGACGCTCGGTACCAGGGCAGCCACGGTCGCGGATAAGGTCGAGGGCGCATCCACGCCGCCGTCCGAAGGAGAGTCCCCGTGATCCCCGCGCTGGGCCTGGTCATCGGCATCGTCGCAGGCGTGCTCATGCAGCCCGAGGTGCCCGTGTGGCTGCAGCCCTACCTGCCCATCGCCGTCATCGCCGCCCTCGACGCGGTCTTCGGTGCGGTGCGGGCGGTGCTCGACGGGATCTTCAACGACAAGGTCTTCGTGATCTCGTTCCTGTCCAACGTCGTGGTCGCGGCCTTCATCGTCTTCCTCGGCGACCAGCTCGGCGTGGGTAGCCAGCTCTCGACCGGCGTCGTCGTCGTGCTCGGCGTCCGCATCTTCTCCAACGTCGCCTCCATCCGCCGGCACCTCTTCAACGCGTGAGCCCCCGGCCATGAGTTCCAGCACACCTCCGCCGACGCCGTCGCCGAGGTCCGGCACCGCCTGGCACCGGCTGGGCCGTGCGGGCCGTCCGCGCCCGACGAAGGCCAACGTCCTGGCCACGCTGCTGGCCCTCGGCCTTGGCTTCGCCATCGCCGCCCAGGTGCACCAGACCTCGATCGAGGGGCTGGAGAACCTGCGTGGGGACGAGCTCATCCGCATCCTCGACACCGTCGACCAGGACGGCAACCGGCTGGCCGACGAGATCCAGACCCTGAGGTCCTCACGCGACCGGCTCAAGAGCGACACCACCAGCCTCGCCGAGGCCCAGAAGGCCGCGCAGCAGCGTCTCGACTCGCTCGCCATCCTGGCCGGCACGGTGCCGGCCCGCGGGCCGGGCATCGTGCTCACGATCCGCGACCCCGAGGACGGCGTCACCGCCCCTCTACTGCTCGACGCGCTGCAGGAGCTGCGGGACGCCGGAGCCGAGGCCGTCCAGATCAACGGCGTCCGCGTGGTGGCCAACACCTACTTCGCCGACAAGGATGGTGGGATCGCCATCTCCGGCAAGAAGGTCACGGCGCCCTACGTCGTGACGGCCATCGGTGACGGCTCGACGCTCGCCTCGGCGATGGAGATCCCCGGGGGAGTCACGAACTCCGTCCGCAGCGTGGGTGGGCAGGCCGACGTCCAGGCCAAGGACACCGTGACGGTGTCCGCATTGCAGACCGTTTCCGAGCCTCAGTACGCTCGACCCGTTCCCAGTCCGACCACGTCCTGAACCGAACCTGAAGGAGCCCAACGATGAGCGACCTCGAGTACCCGAGCGACCTGCGCTACACCGCCGAGCACGAGTGGGTGCGCTCGAACGAGGACGGCAGCGTGCGCATCGGCATCACCTCCTTCGCCCAGGACGCACTCGGCGACGTCGTCTACGTCAGCCTTCCCGCCGTGGGCGACTCCGTCGCCGTGGGTGACGCGTGCGGTGAGGTCGAGTCGACCAAGTCGGTCAGCGACCTCTACGCCCCGGTCGCGGGCGAGATCGTCGCCGTCAACGCCGCGCTCGACGCCTCGCCCGAGCTCGTCAACTCCGACCCCTACGGAGAGGGCTGGATGTACGAGCTGCGCCTCAGTGACCCCGCAGCGGTCGACGGGCTCCTCGACGTCGAGGCCTACCAGCAGCAGCTCGGCTGATTCGGCGGCGTTGCACAGCACTTCTCCTGTTCATCCCTCGAGCGGTCATCTAGGGTGAGTGCTCCAGACGAGCAGCCGTGGAGAACCGGCGTCATGAGCGCCACAGACAAGGAGCCGCACAGATGAGTGACGAGAGTCGCGAGACCCCCGCGCCCGAGCCGGAGTCGTCGACGACGATGCGCTTCCAGGCGGTGCCCGGGCTCGAGCAGTCCGAGGTCGTCCACGAGAGCGAGCACGTCCTCACCCGTGCCGACCAGGCCACCGTCGAGGCACTTCGCCCCGGCACGGCCCTGCTCGTCGTCCTGCGTGGCCCCAACACGGGCGCCAGGTTCCTGCTCGACGACGACGTCGTCTCGTCGGGACGTCACCCCGAGAGCGGCATCTTCCTCGACGACGTCACGGTCTCTCGCCAGCACGCAACCTTCGAGCGCGTTCAGGGCCAGTTCGTCGTCAAGGACGTCGGCTCGCTCAACGGGACCTACGTCAACCGGGAGCGCATCGACGAGTCCTTGCTGCGCACCGGCGACGAGGTGCAGATCGGCAAGTACCGCCTCGTCTTCTATGCCGCCAAGCAGGCCTGAGCGGCCGCTGACCATCGGCAAGGTCCTCGACGCCCTGCGTGAGGAGTTCCCCGAGGTCAGCATCTCCAAGATCCGCTTCCTCGAGGTCGAGGGGCTCGTGGAGCCGAGCCGGACACCGGCGGGCTACCGGACCTACTCGGCGTCCGACGTCGACCGGCTTCGCTACGTGCTGCGCGCCCAGCGCGACCGGTTCTGGCCGCTCAAGGTCATCCGCGACGCCCTCGACGCGCTCGACCGGGGCCTCGAGCCCGCCCTCGACGCCGACGCGCGTCCGAGGCCTCCCGGTCCCGAGGTCGACCCGGACGTCCCCGACGAGGCCAGCCTCGTCGCCGGACGCGAGGTCCGCCTGACCCGCGACGAGCTGTCCTCCTCCACCGGGCTCGACCTCGCGACCATCACCTCGCTCGAGGGCTTCGGTGTCCTTCGGTCCGACCCCGACGGCCACTTCACCGGTGCCGACCTCCAGGCAGCGCATGCGGCGGCCGGCCTCGCGGCATACGGGATCGAGGCACGGCACCTGCGCCCGTTCCGCACGGCGGCCGACCGTGAGGTCGGGCTCGTGGAGCAGGCCATGAGCACGCGCCGCCCGGCCGGCCGGGCCAAGGACGAGGCAGCGGTGGCCCGGTTGTGCCTGCAGCTGCACGCCGCACTGGTCAAGGGTGGTCTGGCCCGACCCTGACGACGTACGGTGGAACGGTGAAGCCACTGGACGTCCTCGGTGTCCGCGTCGAGATGCCGACGAATCAACCCATCGTGCTGCTCCGGGAGCGGGACGGCAGCCGTTACCTGCCCATCTGGGTGGGCGCCGCGGAGGCGGCCGCCATCGCCTACGCGCAGCAGGGGGTCGTCCCGCCCAGGCCGCTGACCCACGACCTCATCAAGAACGTCCTCGACGAGCTCGGGCACACCCTCACGAGGGTGCGGATCACCAAGCTCGAGGAGGGGGTCTTCCACGCCGAGCTGGACATCGACGGGGGCAACGCCCGGGGAGGACAGAGCGTGGACGCCCGCTCCTCGGACGCCATCGCCCTCGCACTGCGCTTCGGCGTCGACATCGTCACCACCGAGGTGCTGCTCGACGAGGCCGGGGTGGCGATGGCCGAGGAGGAGCAGGAGGAGAACGAGGTCGAGAAGTTCAAGGAGTTCCTCGACCAGGTGTCTGCGGACGACTTCGACACGAGAGACAAACCGTCAAGTTGAGAGTTACTGTTACTCATGTTGCTCACGACACGCATGAGGTCAGGGTCGACTGGTAGTTGACCCCGGGTTCCGCGACCCCTAGCGTCAGCCCCAGAGAACGACGTCCATGTAGTTACATCGCTCGTGTCACAGCAGGAGGTTGGCGTGAACGCCATCGAAGAACACCCCAGGGCGCACGTGCCCGTCGCGGCCCAGGGCCTGCTGTTCACGGACGACCTGCCCGAGTTCGACGAGGAGACCGGCTACCGCGGTCCGACCGCGTGCAAGGCGGCGGGCATCACCTACCGCCAGCTCGACTACTGGGCCCGCACGTCGCTCGTCGAGCCGTCGGTGCGTGGTGCCGCCGGTTCCGGCTCACAGCGTCTCTATGGTTTCCGCGACATCCTGGCTCTCAAGATCGTCAAGCGCCTGCTCGACACCGGTGTCTCGCTGCAGCAGATCCGTGGAGCCGTGCAGGTCCTGCGCGACCGCGGTGTCGACGACCTGGCCCAGATCACCCTCATGAGCGACGGTGCCTCCGTCTACGAGTGCACCTCCAACGAGGAGGTCATCGACCTCCTGCAGGGCGGGCAGGGTGTCTTCGGCATCGCCGTCGGCAAGGTCTGGCGCGAGGTCGAGGGCGACCTGTCCCACCTCCCCAGCGAGCGCGCGTCGGACGAGGTGCCGGCAGCCCACCCCGACGACGAGCTCAGTGCCCGTCGGGCCGCCCGGCTCGCCTGACCCCTTCCGCGTCCCACCCCTTCAGCGCGTGCCCCGTGGGGCACGCGCTGTTTGTTACCCTGAGCCTGCCGCAAACACCGTGCGGGAGAGTCCTCGGTCCGTGATGGAGCCGGGGCGCCGAAGGGGCAAACTCCCCGGAACCTCTCAGGCGCAAAGGACCGCACGGATCAGGCATCTCTGGAACGGCCCCACGCCGCGACAGAAGGGGAGGCCCGTGCCCGTCCGTGCGCCAGGAGCCTCATCCCTCATGACTGAAACCTCGATCCACACCAGTGACCTGCCCGCCTTCGCCGAGCGACACATCGGCCCGAGCGACGCAGACGTCGCCGAGATGCTCGCGGCGATCGGTCGCTCCAGCCTGGACGACCTCACCACGACGGCGGTTCCGGCCGCGATCCGTGCCACCGAGTCCATGAGCATCGTGCCCGCGGAGTCCGAGCGCGCCGTTGTCAAGGAGCTGCGCGGGCTTGCCTCCCGCAACCAGGTCCTCACCTCGATGATCGGGCTGGGCTACTACGGCACGGTCACCCCCGCCGTCATCCAGCGCAACGTCCTCGAGAACCCCGCCTGGTACACGGCCTACACGCCGTACCAGCCCGAGATCTCGCAGGGGCGGCTCGAGGCCCTGCTCAACTTCCAGACGGTCGTCTCCGACCTCACCGCCCTCAGCACCGCTGGTGCCTCACTGCTCGACGAGGCCACGGCTGCCGCGGAGGCGATGACCCTGATGCGCCGCTCGAGCAAGGCCCCCGAGGCCGCCGTGCTCCTCGTCGACGAGGCGATCTTCCCGCAGACGCTGGCCGTGATGCAGACCCGCGCCCGCCCTCTCGGGATCGAGATCGTCGTCGCCGACCTCTCCGAGGTCACCTCGCGCGACGAGCTCTCCTCCGCCACCGGTGGCCGTGACGTCTTCGGTGTCCTGGTCCAGTACCCCGACCTCCACGGCCGCCTCCGCAACCACCGGTCTCTTGCCGACGCCGCCCACGAGGCCGGCGCGCTCGTGACCGCCGCAGCCGACCTCATGGCGCTCACCCTGGCCACGGCGCCGGGGGAGTGGGGTGCCGACATCGCGGTCGGCACCAGCCAGCGACTCGGCGTGCCCATGGGCTTCGGTGGCCCCCACGCCGGCTACATGTCCGTGCGTGCGGGTCTGGAGCGCACGCTGCCGGGCCGCCTCGTCGGCGTCTCGGTCGACGTGACCGGTGCACCGGCCTACCGCCTGGCGCTGCAGACGCGCGAGCAGCACATCCGCCGTGAGAAGGCCACGTCCAACATCTGCACCGCCCAGGTCCTCCTGGCCGTCATGGCCAGCATGTATGCCGTCTACCACGGCCCCCGTGGACTGCGCGCCATCGCGTTGCGCATCCAGGCGCACGCGGGCTCCCTCGCGCAGGCCCTGCGCCAGGGTGGCTTGGAGGTCGCGGAAGGCGACCGCTTCGACACGTTGTCGATCCGGGTGCCGGGCCGGGCCGACGAGGTCGCCGCGGCCGCGGTCGCCGAGAAGGTCAACGTCTGGCGGCACGACGCCGACACGGTGATCCTGTCGGTCGACGAGACGACCGACCTCGAGGACCTCGCCAAGGTCGCCCGCGCCTTCGGCGTCGAGGCACCCTCGAACGTCGAGGTCACCGAGCCGGCCTGGGACGCGGCGCTCGTGCGCACGTCCGACTACCTCACCCACCCGGTCTTCACCAGCCACCACAGCGAGACCGCGATGCTGCGCTACCTGCGCCGCCTGTCCGACCGTGACTTCGCGCTCGACCGCGGCATGATCCCGCTCGGCTCGTGCACCATGAAGCTCAACGCCACGACCGAGATGCTCGCGATCACGTGGCCCGAGTTCGCCGACCTCCACCCGTTCGCGCCGCTGGACCAGACCGAGGGCATCCGCCACCTCGTGGGCGAGCTCGAGCAGTGGCTGTGCGACATCACCGGCTACGACGCGGTCTCGCTCCAGCCCAACGCGGGGTCCCAGGGTGAGTTCGCCGGGCTCCTCGCCATCGCGGCCTACCACCGCTCGCGCGGCGATGCCGAGCGCAACATCTGCCTGATCCCCGCCAGCGCGCACGGCACCAACGCGGCCAGCGCCGTCATGGCCGGCATGAAGGTCGTGGTCGTCAAGACCGACACGATCACCGGCAACGTCGACATGGACGACCTCAAGGCCAAGGTCGAGCAGCACCGTGACGACCTCGCGGCGATCATGGTGACCTACCCGTCGACGCACGGTGTCTTCGAGGACACCATCACCGACCTGTGCGCCATGGTGCACGACGCCGGTGGACAGGTCTACGTGGACGGGGCGAACCTCAACGCGCTGGTGGGTCTGGCGAAGCCGGGCCGTTTCGGTGCCGACGTGTCCCACCTCAACCTCCACAAGACGTTCTGCATCCCGCACGGCGGTGGTGGCCCGGGCGTCGGGCCGGTCGCGTGCCGTGAGCACCTCGCACCGTTCCTGCCCAACCACCCGCTGGACACCGAGGCCGGTCCCGAGACCGGCGTCGGGCCGGTGTCAGCAGCCCCCTACGGCTCGGCCGGGATCCTGCCGATCTCCTGGGCCTATGTGCGCCTCATGGGCGCCTCGGGCCTGCGTCGCGCGACAGAGGTCGCTGTCCTGAACGCGAACTACGTCGCCGCCCGCCTGCGGGACCACTACCCGGTGCTCTACTCGGGTGAGGGCGGCCTCGTCGCCCACGAGTGCATCCTCGACGTCCGTCCGCTCAGCAAGGAGACGGGTGTGAGCGTCGACGACATCGCCAAGCGCCTCATCGACTACGGCTTCCACGCGCCGACGATGTCGTTCCCGGTGGCGGGCACGCTCATGGTCGAGCCCACCGAGAGCGAGGACAAGCTCGAGCTCGACCGCTTCTGCGACGCCATGATCGCGATCCGTGCCGAGATCGACGCGGTCGGTGCCGCGGGCAACGCCGCGACGAGCGTCCTGCGCGGCGCGCCGCACACCGCGCTCTCGCTGGCCGGCGACTGGGAGGTCGACTACAGCCGCCAGGAGGCCGCCTTCCCGCAGGGCGTCGACCCGCTGGCGAAGTACTGGCCGCCGGTGCGACGCATCGACGGTGCCTATGGCGACCGCCACCTCGTGTGCTCGTGCCCTCCGCCGGAGGCCTTCGAGGACTGACGCGGCCCGTCGACGTCAGGCGGCGCTCTCGACCCCTGGGGTGGAGACGGCAACCGTGCTGCCGCCGGCGGTCTTGCGGACGACGAGCTGGCTCGTGATGCGGCTGCGCAGCTCGGCGACGTGGGACACGACGCCGACGGCGCGGCCGCCCTCGCGCAGGGAGTCGAGCACGGAGATGACCTGTTCGAGGCTCTCGTCGTCAAGGGTGCCGAAGCCCTCGTCGACGAACAGGGTGCCGAGGTCGAAGCCACCGGCTTCCTCGCGCACGGCGTCGGCGAGGCCGAGCGCAAGGGCCAGTGACGCCATGAAGGCCTCTCCGCCGGACAGGGTCGAGGTCTCGCGGCTCACGCCGGTCCACTGGTCGAGCACGCGCAGGCCGAGACCGCTGCGCGCTCCGCGGGCAGCCAGGCGATCGCTGTGCTCGAGGCTGTAGCGGCCCTCGCCCATGACGCTCAGCCGCTCGTTGGCCAGGCGGGCGACGGTGTCGAGCCGGGCGGCCAGCACGAACGAGGTCAGCCTCATCCGCAGGCTGTTGTTGAGTCCGCCACCGCTGAAGGTGTCAGCCAGCTCCTTGATGCGGTGGTGATGGGTGAGCGCAGGTCCGGCGGCGTCGAGCCCCGCGACCAGGCTCGTGCGCACCGCCGCGAAGGCCCGGCGGGCGCCGCTGGCCTCGGTCTGGGCGGACTGGGCCGTGAGGAGAGCCGCCCGGGCCTGCGCAGCCGCGGTGGTCAGTGCCTCCACGTCGGGTTCGGGGCCCGACTCTGCGGCGATGACCTCGGCGTCCTCGAGGACCGCGTTCATCGAGGCGCGCGCGCGGTCGTGGTCGTGCAGGCGGTCGCGCAGCCGATCGAGCGCCGCCGGTGCGATGAGGGCGGCCGAGGCCTCGTCGAGCGTGGCGAACCCTGCCTCGGTGGCAGCGGCCTCACCGGCGTCGACGGCGAGTCGGTGGCGGCTGGAGCTGTCGTCGAGGCGGCACTGGGCGTCGTGCCAGGACCGCACCGCCGCGGTGAGCTGCTCGTGCGACCGCGAGAGGTCACCGGCCGAGGTGCCGGTGCTGCGAGCGGCACACGGACAGGACGAGTGGGAGTCGAGCAGGTCGGTGACCCTCGCCAGGTCGGCCGCCTCGGCCGTGCGGGCCTGCTCGGCCAGGGCGGAGGCGCGGGCGAGGGACTCCTGGGCCTGCACGACCGCCCGGTCGAGCTGCTCGAGCTCGGCGCGCGCCGATGCCAGTGCCTCGTCCGCGAACTTGCGACGGAAGGCCCGGGCTCGCACCGCCAACAGGTGGTCGGTCGCGGCCCGCGCCTCGTCCTCGAGCTTGGCGAGGTCGAGATCCCCAGCGGAGCGGACCTCGAGGACCTGCAGGGCCTCGTGCAGGAGCGCACGGGCGCTGGCCGCGACCGTCTCGCACTGCTGGTGCGCCTGGGCCAGTGCCGCGTGGGTGAGACGGGCGTCCTCGAGCTCGTGGCCGCTGACCCGGTCGCCCGAGAGGGCCGGCGAGGGGTGCTCGTGTGCACCACAGACCGGGCATGACTCCCCGTCGACGAGGCCCTCGGCCAGCTCGGCAGCCATCTGGGAGAGGCGTCGGGCGACGAGGTCCTGCTCGTGGTCGCGGGCATCCTGGGCGGCGGACCTTGCGTCGGCGGCGTCTGTCACGAGACGGGCCAGGGCGGCCTCGTCGGTGACCACCCGCCGAGCCAGCTGGAGCTGGCTGCGCGCTGCGTCGGCGGAGCGCTCGACCCCGGCGAGTGAGGCGTCGGCCTCCAGGGCGTCGGCGACGGCAGCCTCGGCGGCGGCCACCCGTTCGAGGGTGGAGGCTCGGTCGCCGTCAGCGGTGGCGAGCACGGTTGACGCCGACGTGATCGCGTCCTGGTCCTCCTGCGCCTGTCGTGCCCGCTGCGCCCGAGCAGCCTCGAGGCGGACGAGCTCGCGCAGGGTGTCGTCGTGCTGCTGCAGCTGCTCGACCAGTGCCGCCGGGTCCGTGGCCTGGGCGACCGACGCCCGGACGCGCGCCGCTGCCGCGTCCACTGCATCGCAGCCGCGCTCGACCTCGGACGCCTCGCGGGCGATCGCCGCGACGTGCCCGCGCACCGAGGCGGCACGGCTGGCGGCGTCGTGGGTGGCCCGGGCGGTGCTGATGTCGGCCTCGGCACGGTCGAGCTCGCCCAGGGTGCTGCGGGCGACCCGTGCCCGCTGGCGCAGGGCGAGCAGAGAGCGTGCGTCCTCGGCTGCGGCGGCCGCAGCACCTTCTGAGGCGACGGCGGCGTCGAGGGCCACCATCGCCTCGGAGACGAGCACGTCGAGGTCGTCAGCCGTCGCCTCGAGCATGGCTCGAATGGCCTCGGGCGAGCTCGGATCCAGCGCGGCTTGCCCGTGGAGCAACCGATCCTCGTGCCCTGAGCCCTCGTCGCCCGAGCTGTGGGACTCGCCCTCCGGCGCAGTCGCGTGACCGCCGAGACCCGAGGCAGCCACGACGTCCGCGAGCCGAGCGAGGTCGGTGTCGATGCCGCTGCGAAGGCTGCTCACGGTCGCCTCGCTCATCCGTCGCTGGTCGACCAGCCATTGCTCGACGTCGGCGAACCGGGTGATGTCGAAGAGCTTCTCGAGCAGGGCGCGGCGGTCGTCGTCCTTGGCGGTGAGGAAGGCCGCGAACTCACCCTGCGGGAGCATCGCCACCTTGGAGAACTGCTCCTTGCCCAGCCCGAGGACGTCGTGGAGGACCTCGGCGGTCTCGTCGTTGCGGGTCGACACCACCGACCAGGAGTCACCTCGCAGCTCGGAGAGCGCGACGGTTGCTGGCGTCTCGATGGTGCCGGTGCCGCGCTTCTTGGCCCGCAGGTGGGCAGGGGAGCGGCGGACCAGGAACCGCCGTGTGCCACAGGTGAACTCGAGCTGCACGGACGGGGTCGCCGTCGGGGCAGCGTGGTCACTGACGATGCCGCGCTTGTCGCGCAGCCCCGGCACGTCGGCGAACAGTGCGAAACAGATGGCGTCGAGCAGGCTCGTCTTGCCGGCGCCGGTGGGACCGTGGATGAGGAACAGCCCCGCAGAGGTCAGCTCGTCGAAGTCGACGGTGACCTCGTCGGGGAACGGCCCGAACGCCGTGGCGCTGAGCTGGTGGATCCTCACGCCGCCCCCGACACCCGGTTGGACGTGCCACCCTCACCGTCACGGGCCGAACGACCCAGCCGCGCGCCCTCGACGGCCTGGGCCAACAGCACGCGCTCGGCCTCATCGGCGCCGTGCCCGCCCCGCACGTGGGCGAGGAAGTCGCAGCAGACGTCGAGGTCCGAGCGCTCGGTGAGGGATGCGGCATACGCACTCATGGTGGTGACCGAACCGGAGGGTGCGAAGCTCAGGTCCAGGGTGTGCGGGAAGCGGACCCGCAGGCGCTCCATGGCCCCGAGGGGACGGATCGGGTCGGTCAGGGTGACCTGGCACCAGGCAGACTCCGCCGCTGTGTGCCGGCGGTCTGCGAGCAGCTCGTCGAGGGTGCCGCGCAGCAGCATCAGCGGTCGCTCGACCGGGGCGGCGACGAAGTCAGCGACGGGGGTGTCGCCCGAGAGGTCGACGAGCCAGGAACCCTTGGTGTGGGAGGCCTCGCTGAACGACATGGCGACGGGGGAGCCGGAGTAGCGCACCGTCCCGGACACCTGCTGGCGGCCGTGCAGGTGCCCCAGGGCGGCGTAGTCGACGCCCGCGAAGACGTCGGGCGGCACTGCTGCCACGCCGCCGACGGCAATGTCGCGCTCGGAGTCGCTCGTGGCGCCGCCGGTGACGAAGGCATGGGCCATCACCACCGAGCGGCGGTGCGAACCCGAGTCCAGCGATGCTCGCACCCGTGCCATCGCGGCACGCAGCGCACCGGCGTGGGTGCGCTCGCTCGTGCCCAGCGGCCCGGCAGCGAGGGAGGGCTCGAGATAGGGGAGGGGGTGGATGGCGACGTCACCCACGACCACGGGGCGACCGATGTCGCCGATGTCGGTGCGGATGTGCAGGCCGGAGCGCTCGAGCAGCCGCGAGGCGAAGCCGAGCCGGATGGCCGAGTCGTGGTTGCCGCTGGACAGCACCACGGTCGCACCGGCGTCGATGAGCCTCTCGACGGCCTCGGAGAGCAGCTGCACGGTCTCGGGAGCGGGCAGCGCCCGGTCGTAGATGTCGCCGGAGACAAGCACCGCGTCCACGGACTCAGATCTCACCACCTCGACCAGCTGGTCCAGGAAGGCCGACTGGGCGTGCTGCAGCCCCACCTGGTGGAACGCCCGCCCCAGGTGCCAGTCGGAGGTGTGGATCATGCGCACATCTCGAAGGCTAGGTCGCGGCACCGACACACCCCATGACCGAAACGCGGATTCGGCCACGTTCCCCTCGCCCGCTGTGCTCGGATGATGGTTGAGTGGGCCGTTCCAGATCACGCAGGACCAACGAGATCGTGAGGTGAAGGGCGTGGGTGCTGAGGTCAGTGCGCAGAGCTACACGCGCGAGGAGCGCCAGCGCTACCGCGAGAAGGTCCGCCAGAACCTCGACGTGTTCGAGCGCATGCTCAGCCAGCACTCCTTCGAGTTCGACCGTCCGCTGACCGGCCTGGAGATCGAGCTCAACCTCGTCAACGCCGACTACGACCCGCACTTCGCCAACGCCGAGGTCCTGCAAGCCATCGCCGACCCGGGCTACCAGACAGAGCTCGCGCAGTACAACATCGAGCTCAATGTGTTGCCACGCCCCCTCCCGGGGGACTCCGCGCTCGAGCTCGAGAGCGACCTGCGCGAGTCGCTCAACGCCGCCGATGCCAAGGCACGTGAGGTCGGCTCACGCCTCGTCGCGATCGGCATCCTGCCCACGATCATGCCCGAGCACTACGAGGGGGAGTGGATCAGCGACAACAACCGCTACACCGCCCTCAACGACTCGATCTTCGTCGCCCGCGGGGAGGACATCTACCTCGACATCAGCGGGCCCCAGGGCGAGCGGGTGGCGACCTACTGCAGCTCGATCGCCCCCGAGTCCGCGTGCACGAGTGTGCAGCTCCACCTGCAGGTCCAGCCGTCCGACTTCGCCGACCACTGGAACGCGGCCCAGGCCGTGTCGCCGGTGCAGGTGGCACTCGCCGCGAACTCGCCGTTCTTCTTCGGCCAGCGGCTGCACGCCGAGACCCGCATCGAGCTGTTCAAGCAGGCGACGGACACGCGCCCGATCGAGCTCAAGAACCAGGGAGTGCGGCCCCGGGTCTTCTTCGGGGAGCGGTGGATCACCTCGATCTTCGACCTCTTCGAGGAGAACTCCCGCTACTTCCCGGCGCTGCTCGCGGAGACGACCGACGAGGACCCGATGGCCAAGCTCGAGGCGGGCGAGGCACCAGAGCTCAGCGAGCTGCGGCTGCACAACGGCACGGTCTACCGCTGGAACCGTCCGATCTACGACATCGTCAACGGGCGGCCCCACCTGCGGGTCGAGAACCGCGTCCTCCCCGCTGGCCCGACGATTGCCGACACCCTGGCCAACGCCGCCTTCTACTACGGGGTCGTGCGTCAGCTCGCGACCACGGACCGGCCCGTGTGGACCAAGATGAGCTTCGCGGCGTGCGAGGAGAACTTCCACCGCGGCGCCCGTGACGGCATGGATGCGCGGCTGTACTGGCCCGGCTTCGGCGAGGTCGGCGTCGACGAGCTCGTGCTGCGCCACCTGCTCCCGCTCGCCCACCAGGGCCTGGAGGACTGGGGTGTCTCGCAGGCGGTGCGCGACCGCTTCCTCGGCATCATCGAGGCGCGCAGCCAGGCTGGAGTCAACGGAGCCACGTGGCAGACCGACGCGGTGCGCCGCTTCGAGGAGCGAGGCTCGGACCGGCGTCAGGCGCTGCACCAGATGCTCGAGCTCTATGCCGAGCACATGGGGACCAACGAGCCCGTGCACACCTGGCCGCTGCCCTGAGGCCTCCTGCCCAGTGCGGTTCGCGAACCACGTTGCCGCTCGTGGACCCGAACGATCCGGTTTCCGAGAGTGGGTGTGGTTCGCGAACCACTTCGTGTATGCCGCGTGCGCCCCGGAGCGGTCAGCCCAGGCTGTTCCACAGCCGGATCGCGGGCTGCTCACGCTCGTACTCGAGGACGCTGACGGACCCCGCATCCAGCAGGAGCTTGGCCGCACCGCGCGGCTGCTCGCGCAGGAACACCGTCGCGAGGATGCGCAGGGCATGTCCGTGTCCGAAGAGCAGGACATCCCGGCTGGCCACGACCGGGGCGGCCCGCAGCAGCACCCGCGAAGCCCGAGCAGCCACCTCCTCGACCGTCTCACCGGGACTGGCGCCAGGGACGACACCGTCCTCGAAGACAGTCCAGTCGTAGCCGAGCTCGGCCCGGATGTCCTTGGTGGTGCGCCCCTCGTAGGCGCCGTAGTCCCACTCGACGAGGTTGGGGTCGACCTCGGGGGAGGGGAACCCGGCGATCTCCGCGGTCCGGAGTGACCGCTGCAGCGGAGAGGAGAGCACCAGCCCGAAGTCGAAGTCGGCCAGCCGTGGGGCGAGGGTGGCGGCGTCCGCCTCGCCCTGCTCCAGGAGCGGCAGGTCGGTGGTACCGGTGTGCTGACCGGACTCGCTCCACTCGGTCTTGCCGTGGCGGACGAGGACGATGCGGCCCTTGGGGACAGGGGGTGCGCCAGTCATGCTCCTCACTGTGGCAGCAGATGCACACCCTTGGCCACCTCGTGACAGCCGCGCGGCCGGGTCCCACCGGGGCTCTGGCAGGATCGGCCGTATGCCGCGCCACCTGGCCTTCCTTCGAGCCGTCAACCTCGGTGCCCACCACAAGGTGCCGATGGCCGAGCTGCGCGAACGGCTCGCCGAGGCGGGCTTCACCGACGTGCAGACCCACATCCAGACCGGCAACATCGCCCTCACCACGTCGATGCGCTCGGCGGCCAAGGTCGAGGCCGCGGTGGAGGACCTGCTGCATCAGTGGCGTGGGTTCGACGTCCCGACGATCGTCCGCTCGCCGTCCGAGCTGCAAAGCCTCCTCGAGGAGGTGGAGGCGACCGCCCCACTGATCGATGCCGACGCTCGCCGCTACGTGGTGTTCGCCAAGGGCGAGGTGAGCACGTCTGCGCAGGCCGCCCTCACGGCATACGCGGACACTCCCGAACGTTGCGTCCCCGTGGGACGGGACATCCTGCTCGAGATCGCCGGTGACTACCACACCGCCCGCCTCGCCGGCGCCCGGCTCGAACGCCTCGCCGGCACCGCCCTGACCGCGCGCGACATCAAGGTCGTGCGTTCCCTCGCCGAGAAGTGGAGCAGCCCATGACCGACCAGGCCGCACGGACGACGCCCGAACCCGAGACCGGCGGCACCGGCCCCGGTCACCGCTCGGTCACCCTGAACCGCACCTCCCACGGCGAGTTCGACGTGACCAACGCGCGCGGCGGGACGATCCACATCGGCTCCGGGGAGACCGACGACTTCACGCCCGTCGAGCTCCTGCTCACCGCCATCGCCGGCTGCAGCGCCGTCGACGTCGACTTCATCACGAGCAAGCGGGCCGAGCCCGTCGAGTTCACCGTCACGGGCGCCGGCGAGAAGGCCAAGGACGCGGTCAAGGGCAACCACATGCAGGACCTCGAGGTGACCTTCCGGCTGCGTTTCCCGGAGGGACCCGAGGGCGACAGGGCGCGCGAGATGCTGCCGCGCGCCATCGCGCAGTCGCACGACCGGCTCTGCACGGTCTCGCGCACCGTCCAGCTCGGCACTCCCATCACCATGCGCGAGGACTGAGCCATGGCCCGTTACCTCGACGTCCACCCGGTCGACCCGCAGCCGCGCGCGATCAAGCAGGCGGTCGACACCCTGCGTGACGGTGGGCTGATCGCCTACCCGACCGACTCCGGCTACGCCTTGGGCGCGGCGATGGGCAACCAGGCAGCCAAGGACCGGATCCGCGACATCCGACGGCTCGACGACAAGCACCACTACACGCTGGTCTGCGCGGACTTCGCCCAGCTCGGCCACTTCGTCCACGTCGACAACTCGGTCTTCCGGGCGGTCAAGGCGGCCACGCCCGGCTCCTACACGTTCATCCTTCCCGCCACCGCTGAGGTGCCCCGCAAGCTGCTCCACCCCAAGAAGAAGACCGTGGGCGTGCGCATCCCCGAGCACCCGGTCGTGCGGGCGCTCCTCGCGGAGCTGGGCGAGCCGATGCTCACCTCCACCCTCATCCTCCCCGGCGAGAGCGAGCCGATGACGGACGGGTGGCAGGTCAAGGAGGAGCTCGACCACGTCGTCGACGTCGTCATCGACTCGGGGGAGTGCGGCACCGAGCCCACGACCGTCATCGACCTGTCCGGGGACGGCGCCGAGGTGCTGCGGGTGGGTGCCGGCGACCCGTCCCGTTTCGAGGCATGAGGCCCCTCCGGCGTGCCTGAGGTGCCGCCGTTCCCGGACGTGGTGCTGCAGGCGATCACCCGTCACGGTGTGGTGCCGGGACGCGGCTACGTGACGCTCGGCCACGAGGACGCGCTCATCACGCACTACCCGCCCGAGCCCGAGCGGGCGTTCGTCGTGCACTGGACCCGTTCGCAACGTGAGCCGGCTGAGCTCTTCGGCGAGCTCACGGCACACCTTCGTGACGCGGGTGCGCGCAGCGCGCAGTGGTGGTTCCGGGACGACTCGAGCCCGGTGGGGCTCGAGGAGCTCGTCCTCGCGGCGGGGGCCACGACCGTCGAGGACCAGGTGTGTCTGGCCCGAGCGGTCGACGGGCGGCTTCCGGTGATCGCGCCGGGCGTGCGCGTGACGCTGCTCGAGGACGCCGCCGGTCTCGACGCCATGGTCGACATCGGAGTCGGCGTCTTTGACGACCCAGAGCCGGCCGACCGCGCCGAGCTGCTCGCCGAGGTCCTCGACGACCTGGAGCGCGCGTCGGCCGCCTGGGTCATCGGCTGGCTCGACGGCGTGCCTGTCGGGCGGGCCCGCGTCGGTCTCGAGCACGGCGTGGCGGCGCTCGTGGGTGCGGCCGTCCTGTCCCAGGCGCGACGACGAGGCGTGTATGCCGCGATGCTCGCCGCCCGGCTCGACCTTGCCTCGACCGCCCGCTGCCACACCGCGGTGACCAAGGCCCGGCGTACCCAGTCCTTGCCCGTGCTGTTGCGGGAGGGCTTCACCGTGATCGGGCACGAGCGTGCCCACCTGTTGGCGACCACCTGACGGGCCCCGGCCGTCGTCACCCCCACCGGTGCCTGGGCCCCTGGACCGATGGGGGTGACGACGCCCTGCTCCGGAGGAAAGGAAGCAGGGTGGCTGCGGTGGAGCGAAAAGACTCCCTGACCCTCGCTGCCGCAGCGTTGTCCACCGTAGGAGCGTCGTGGTCAACGGCGGGTTCCCCACAGGTCAAGAGTTGGTATGCCGCGTCAAGAGTCCGTCGGCGACTCACCCTGCCTCGTGCCCGCGCGGGGTTAGGTTGACCGGCATGGACAGCGTCACTTTCGAGTTCACCGGCGAGGTGTGGGAGTGGCGTGGACCGGCGCCGTACCACTTCGTGTCCGTTCCCGAGGACCTGTGCGACGAGGTGCGCGAGGCCGCGGAGCTCGTGAGCTATGGGTGGGGAATGGTTCCGGTGAGCCTGCGCATCGGTCGAACCTCATGGACGACCTCGCTGTGGCCGAAGGACGGTGGCTACGTCGTGCCGCTCAAGGACAAGGTTCGCCGCGCGGAGTCCGTGCAGCTGGGTGACACCGTGACGGTGGGGATGGAGATCCGGCTGAGCATGTGAGTTCGCTTGGGACTCAACTGTTCTGAGCGTCGTGTGGTCCTGTTGCGCTCTCGAGCATGAAGACCCGGATCTGACGACTGTCGCACACCCTCCGTCGGTAGCTGCGATAGCCGGGGTAGAAGGTTGCTGCCTCGGCAAAGACTGCCTCGGCCTCGGCGGACGTCGCCGGTCGCGCCAGGACCTCTCGCGTGACACCGCGGTAGGTCACGGTGGCGTGAGGGTGCGACTCGAGGTTGCGTGCCCACGCCGGCGTTGCGTGCTGGCCGAAGTTTGTTCCGAGTAGGCCGAGGGCGTTCCCCCGTGGAGTGGCGATGAGGTGGGTCGTGCGCTGCATTCCTGACCTGCGTCCCATCGTGGTCAGGGTGAGCACCGCCAGGCCTGTGCAGATGCTCGGTGCGCTGTGGCGTCCGCGGGTGAGTCGTCCAACGACCGCGTCGGCGTGACGCAGGGTGTGCGCGAATGTCCAGGCCCCGGCTCGGGTGCCGCCCAGCCAACGGATGGCTCGGTGGGTTCGGCCTCCCGTGCTGTGGTGGTAGCCGAGCTCGTCGGCGAGCCCGCTCGTCACGTGCCCGGGTCGGGACGACGGCGAATGTCCTCACACTCCAGCGGCGTGTCAGGTCCCAGAGGAGCGACGGCGCAAGTCATAGGGTGCACGATATGGCCGACCTGACCGAACCGTGCCCCAACTGCGGCCAGCTCATGCGTTGGGAGACCTCGCACGAGCGCTGCGACGGATGTGGCTACATCCGCCCGTGCTGCGAGGGCGCGCCCTGTCCCATCCCGTGACGGAGACCCTGTCCGTCGCGGGCTACGGCTCGGACCCGAGAGCGTGCAGGCAGTGGCAGCAGCAGCTGGTCCCTGAGGCGATCGGGACGGCGGTGTGGGCTCATCAGGTGGGCGACGCCGACTTCGAGGCGCAGGGGCGTCGCATGATTGCCAGGGCGCTCGCCAAGGAAGGGACAGACGCGTGAGCACAACCCAGAGCGAGGGACCAGCAGACCCCATGGATCGCAACGCGGTGGATGTGAGTGCGCTCGCCATCAACGTCACGATCCCCGAGGAGTTGCAGTGGACGGACACCCGGCGCGATGAGGAGTTCGTCCTCCTGACCCTCAACGTGCGCTTGCTGCCCGACGGTCACGTCGCGGCCAAGGCCTACGGGCGGCTCGTCGCCGGTGGGCGTGGGGGCTACACCTCGTTCCGGGTTCCCGACCGACCGGAGCTTGCCGGCCTCATCGACGCTGCCGCCACTCGTGCCAGTGAGCTCTGGGCGGCGCACCAGGGGCTGCAGTGACAGAACCGTTGGGGCAGAGGCCTGTTCGCTACACCCATGGGCATGAGGGCGCTGTCCTTGCATCCCATGCCCGCCGTTCGGCGGAGAACTCGTGCGCCTACCTGCTTGCCGTCCTCGAGCCCGGCATGCGCCTCCTCGACGTCGGTTGCGGGCCGGGGACGATCACTGTGGACCTGGCCGAGCGACTGGCCCCGGGTCAGGTCGTGGGAGTCGAACCGGTGGAGCAACCTCTCGTGGCGGCCCGAGCAGAGGCGATGCGCCGGGGCGACACCACGACCCGGTTCGAGATCGCTGACGTGCTGGACCTGCCCTATGACGACGACTCGTTCGACGTCGTCCATGGGCACCAGGTGCTCCAGCACCTCAGCGACCCGGTTCGCGCCCTGAAGGAGATGTCCCGCGTCTGTCGTCCCGGCGGGTGGGTCGCGGCGCGCGACGCCGACTACGGCGCGATGGCCTGGTATCCCGAGGTGCCGGAGCTGGGGGAGTGGCGCACGCTCTACCGCCGTGTGGCCAGGGCCAACGGTGCTGAACCGGACGCGGCCCGGCACGTGCGGGCCTGGGCCCGTGAGGCCGGACTGGGTGAGGTCCAGCTCTCGACGAGCGTGTGGACCTACGCGGACGACGAGGCGTGCAGGTGGTGGGGGGACAGCCAGGCGGCGCGAGTCGGTGGCGCGACGTTCGCGCAGCAGGCCGGGGAGCAGGGTGTCAGCGCGCACGACGTGGCACGCATGGCCACCGGATGGCAGCGATGGGGTGCCTCACCCGATGCGTGGTTCGTCGTCGTCCACGGTGAGCTCCTGGCTCGGGTGGAGCGATGATCCGGCAAGCGAGCATCGAGGACCTGGGGGCGATGCGGCGGGTCTGCGTGCTCACGGGGGACAGCGGCCGAGATGCGACCGGTCGCTGGTCCGACGACGGGCTCATCCCCGATGTCTATCTCGAGCCCTATATGCGCTACCCGGACCGCCTCGCGTGGGTTGTGGACGAGGGCCAGGGGCCCGTCGGCTACGTCATCGCGGTCGCCGACACGGCGGCCTTCGCCGACTGGTGGCGCCGGGAATGGGTCGAGGAGTTCGTCGTCCGTCACGGTCCGGTCGCCGCAGACGAGGACGAGGCCTGGCTGTTCACCGGCGGCACGCAACCGGAGCGCATGGTCGCTCTTGCGGACCTGGATGCGTTCCCGGCCCACCTGCACGTCGACCTGCTTCCTGAGGCGCAGGGCCGCGGCCTGGGACGCCTGCTGCTGCACACCCTGGGCGGAGAGCTCGTCAGTCGGGGCGTGCCCGGCGTGCACCTCGGGGTGGGAACCGACAACCTGGGCGCAGCGGCCTTCTACCGGCGGCTCGGGTTCGACGAGCCGGCGCCCGGCCTCATGACGTCACCGTCCGAACGTCTCGCCTCGGCCTGACTCGGTGGACCGGCGGGGGAGGTCGCACGTCGTGTTGGGAAGGCCGTCGTCGCTGCCTGATCCGCCCTACTTGACATAATGTTGATTATCGGCGGTTTGCGTTGGTGTCCTCAGCAGGCCATGCCGCCCACCCAACGCGGGGTTCAGCGACGTGTGACGCATTCGTGTGCTCGTCTACTGGAAGACGTTCCAGCAGAGGTCGTTGCGTCGCTCCTGGTCCTCCAGGACGAGCGCGCGAACCGCGTCGGGCAGCCGGTCGCGTTGCCACCGGCACTCGAGCCGACCGGCCGCATCGGTCTCGTCGTCCGCAGCCGCGGCGCGTGCGGCCTTGATCGCATAGGCCGCAGCGCCCAGGTCGTGCTCGGCGACGTGAGCGACAACGGCAGCCTGCCCAGCGGCATACGCGGCATGACGGGCTGCACCGTGCAGCTCGCGCGCGGCACCCATGGCATGCCCGCCGGACGCGCGTGTCGGCATCATGGCGAGGTCACCGCGTGTCCAGGCCCGGATGGCCGCGATGGCGTCGCGTGGTCTGGAGTCGTCGGGTCGGCTCGACTCGAAGTGGTGCAGGACGTGCTCGGCGCAGGAAGCGGCCCACAGCGCGAGCAGCCGGTGGTCGGCATCGCTGAGCGTGCCACCGCGGCGGACCGTGATGAGGCGCGGGTCGCGCACCGTCGGCAGGATCATGGTCAGCGGCTCCTGGTGCTCACGACGCCTGGTTGATCCTCACGTGGTTGCCGGCAGGGTCGCGGAAGGCGCAGTCACGCACTCCCCACGGCTGGTCGGTGGGCTCCTGGGTCACCTCGGCCCCGCTGGCCTGGACCCGGTCGAAGGCCTCCTCGAGGTTCGGTGTCGACAGCACGATGGTGGCGAAGGTGCCCTTGGCCATCATCTCGGTGATGGTGTTGCGCTCCTCGTCCGTGATGCCCGGGTCGGCGGCCGGCGGGCTGAGGACGATCGAGGGCTGGCGGCTGCCCGCCGGGGCGACCGTGATCCAGCGCATCGTTCCCCGGCCGACGTCGGCGAGGACGTCGAAACCGAGCGTGTCGCGATAGAAGGCCAGCGAGGCCTCGGGATCGGTATGGGGCAGGAAGCTGTGGGAGATGGCGATGTCCATGTCGTCGACGCTAGTCGCGAGGGTGGGGTGCCGCTTCTCGATTCCTGACCGGTCTGGTGACGGCCTTGGTGACGCAGGACGGCAGCTCGCCATCGGACCGCTCGACCCTCTGGCGGTAGCCGATCGGTGACATCCCGACCAGCTCGCTGAACCTCGTGCTGAACGTGCCGAGCGACGAGAAGCCGACCGTGAAGCACACGTCGGTGACACTGAGGTCGCCTCGGCGCAGCAAGGCCATCGCCCGCTCGATCCGTCGCGTCATGAGGTAGCTGTAGGGCGACTCGCCATAGGCGGCCCTGAACGAGCGACTGAGGTGGCCCGAGGACATGTGGACGTCCTGGGCCAGCGCCTCGACGTTGAGCGGCAGGGCGAACTCCCGGTCCATGCGGTCACGCACCCGGCGCAGCAGGGCGAGGTCCCGCAGCCGGGCCTCACGCGTCGCATCGTCACCCACGGGACCGATCTTCCTCCGTGGGTCGGACACCCGACAGAGCGCCACTCCCCCGGCTGACGCGGGTTTGCCCCCGGCACCGGCGTGTGGGACCTTGGCTCGAGAGCCCGGACTGGGGCTCCCGGACGAGGGGCGCCGTACCCGGAACGCGACAAGACGGCCCAGGGAGACAGTCGTCATGTCGTGGATCGTCCTCGTCCTGTCCGGAGTCCTCGAAGCGGTGTGGGCCACCGCGCTCGGTCGCTCCGAGGGCTTCACCCGGTTGTCGCCGAGCATCACCTTCGGTGTGGCTCTCGCCCTGAGCATGGGCGGCCTCGCCTTCGCGATGCGCGACCTTCCGGTCGGGACGGCGTATGCCGTGTGGGTGGGCATCGGTGCCTCGCTCACCGTGGTCTACGCGATGCTGACGGGGCAGGAGCCGGCCTCCGCGCTGCGCCTCCTCCTCGTCGCGATGATCGTCGCGGGCGTGGTCGGTCTCAAGCTGACGCACTGACCCGACGCCGGGCCAGCTTCGTCACCTCCACCTCGTAGCGGCTCGCCGCGCCCCCAGCGGTCCGGAAGAACCGGCGGCGCAGGGAGCCCGTGACGTGGACGTGGTCGCCGTCGCTCAGGCGTGTGGCAGAGCGACGGGAAGCCTTGGACCAGCAAGCCAGGTCGATCGTGTCGACCGGCCCACCGGCCGGTCGGGCGACGACCAGGCGCAGGGTCACCAGGTCGTCGCCGCTGGGGAGCACCCGGACCTCCGGCTCACCACTCACCCGGCCGGACAGCTCCACGCTGTTGACCGGCTCCATCTCGTCGTCGGACTTCTCCGCGGTCCTCGTCGCCATGCTCCACTCCCCTGCTTCCGCCGCAACGCGGCACCGATGTCAGGTGTCAGCGTGCGACGTGCACAGGGGGCGCTGCCAGCCCCGGACGGCGATCTGTGGACAACGTTGCCTCGATCGCACGCCTGTGGACGACGCTCCGGACGTGCGAGCGGACAGCCTGTGGCCTCCCCGAGCTGCGCGAGGTCTCGTGGAACACTGCACGCTATGAACGACCGCTTCGGGAACGGGGCCCTCGCGGGGCTTCTGGTCCTCACCCTGATCCTCGTCGGCTTCTCGCTGCGCACCCGTGGGCCCGACTCTGCGGCCGCAGGGCCGTCGGCCACCGTGTCCGCGCCGTCGACGGGCACGGTGTCGCCCTCCCCTTCTCCCTCGACCTCGAGTGGACCGGTCGTGTTCCTGGGCGACTCCATGACCGAGGGCAAGAGCGCCAGTGCACCCGCGAAGCGCTGGACCGCCATCGTCGCGGCCGACCTCGGTCTCAAGGAGGTCAACCTCGGTCACGCCCGCACCGGTTACCTGCGCAAGGGCCCCGAGGGCTCGTGCGGTGACAAGGCGTGTCCCAACTTCGAGGGCATCGTCGCGCAGGCCGTCAAGGCCGACCCGTCCACCGTCATCGTCACCGGTGGTGGCAACGACTCGGGCCTTGCGCCCAAGGACTTCTCGCAGGCCGTCTCCGACACCCTCACAGCACTGAAGAAGGCCCTGCCCGACGCCAAGATCTATGTCGTCAACCCCTGGTGGGACCTGCGACCGGTGCCCGACTCGTTGAGCGCGCAGACGTCCAGTGTCAAGCAGGCAGCCGGTGAGGCGAAGGTGAGCTTCCTCGACACCGACCAGCCCCTGGTCGACAAGCCCGGGCTCATGGTGGCCGACGGGACCAACCCCAACGACGCCGGACACGCGGTCCTCGCGAAGGCTGTCACCAAGGCGATGGGAGTCAGCGAGAACGGCTGACAGGCCTCTGGCCCTCATCTAGTCTTTGGGGCAGAGACCGCCGGGTTCAGCCCGGTCCGCAGGGGCAGCTCGTCGAAGCGCCCGGAGAGTGACACCGACCATGCAACGGAGACGACTGTCGCAGTGCGCGGCCGTTCTGACCGCTTCCGCGGTGGCCGCTGTCCTGTCCGTCGGCGTCGCCTCCGCCGAGACGGTCCTGCCGACGACGCCCACGCCCGACCCCACCTCGGTGCTGGTGCCGCAGCTGACTCCGACGCCCACCCCCAGTCCGACCGCCACGGCGACGCCGTCACCCACCACGACGCCATCCCCCGCGACCCGCCCGACCACGACTCCCCCGGGAACGACGACCCCACCCGCGAGCAGCACCACGGCGCCGGCCACGCGACCCTGGATGACGACGGCACCTGCGCCCAGGCCGACTCCTCGCCTTCCCTGGCAGCCGCCGCCACCCGGACAGTCCAACGATGGACCGCGATCCTTCGACCCCGACCAGCTGCTGACCACGACGGACCTGGCCGCGCAGATCGACTCCGCGAACCAGATCTGGGCACAGATCACTGCCTCCAACACCGTCCTGTCCGTCGCCCTCAAGGAGCTGCAGGGCCTGTCCACCCAGTCCAACGCGCTGTTGGAGTCGCTGACCGAGGCACGAGCGGCCGAGACTGCGGCCACGGCGTCCGCGGCGCAGGCCAAGATCGAGCTCGAGGTGCTCCAGGCGCGGCTCGACCGGGCACGCGCCATCGTGCGCGAGTGGGCCTTCCAGGCCTACTCCGAGGGCGGCACCGGTGGCGAGATGCTCTCCATGCTCGACGCGATGCGCGCCGAGGAGGCCGAGGTCGGCGACCCGCTCGGTGACCTGTCCTACCTCACTGACCAACGAGTGCGCGCCCTCGAGGAGGTCCGCGCCCTGACCGCCCGGCAGCGTGAGCTCACGGCGAGCCGCGACGCCGCCCAGAAGGTCGCGACGGACGCCGCCGCCAAGATCGTGCGGGAGAAGGCGGCGCTCGATGTCCTCGTCGAGAAGCAGAAGACCAAGCTGGCCGCCCTGCAGAAGACACAGGCCCAGGATGTCGCCAAGGCGGGTCCGGTCGCGGCCTACCTCGTGGGCATCCAGACGCCGGAGGCCAAGGCCGCCTACGTCAAGCTGCAGAAGGTCCTCGGTGCCCCGATCGCCGCAGCCGGCGTCGGCAAGCCCTGCAGCACGGCCTCGGGCTCCTACCCCAACGGCATGTTCCCTGCGGCGGCCCTCTGTCCGCTGTGGCAGGCCTCCGGCGAGATGCTCTCTCCCCGTGCCGCGGCCGCCTTCAACGCCATGAGCCAGGCCTACGCCCGCCAGACCGGCAGCCCGATCTGCGTCACGGACTCCTACCGTTCGCTTCCCGACCAGTACTCCACCAAGGCCAAGCGCGGACGCTTCGCCGCACGGCCCGGCACGAGCCGTCACGGCCTCGGGATGGCGCTGGACCTGTGTGGCGGCATCAACAACTTCGGCTCGCCGGCCCACCTCTGGATGAAGCAGAACGCACCGCTCTACGGCTGGTTCCACCCGAGCTGGGCCTCCCCCTCGGGTGCCACCCCCGAGCCCTGGCACTGGGAGTACGTGGGCTGAGTAGACATACTCGCGCGCTTCCCCCGCCCGGTGTGTCACAGTTCGGCACATGACGACGCAGTCGGCCACCCAGGTCACCGAGGACTACAGCGCCAACGCCCGTTTCCAACGCCCTTGGTACTGGTACGACTGGGCGAACTCCGCCTTCGTCACGACCACCGCCACGGTCCTGTTCGGTCCCTACCTGACCTCGATCGCGACGGAGGCGGCGTGCCCCGGGCTGGCTGACGGGGCGGACTGCACGACCGACCTCAACGTCCTCGGCGTCCCGATCGACCCGGGTTCGCTCCATCCCTACACGGTGGGCCTGTCCACCTTCGTCGGCGCTGTCCTGCTGATCTTCGTCGGCGCCATCGCCGACCGGACCAAGCGGCCGGCGCGCCTGATGGGGCTCTTCGCAGCGATCGGTGCCACGGCGGCGTCCCTCATGTTCTTCGTCAAGGGCACCAACTGGCAGCTCGGTGTCGTGCTCCTCATGGTCGCGAGCATCGCGCTCGGCGCCTCGCTCGTGGTTTACGACGCCATCCTCGTGCGCATTGCCACGCCCGACGACCGGGACAAGGTGTCGTCGCGCGGGTGGGCCCTGGGCTACCTCGGAGGTGGGCTCCTGCTCGCGGTGAACTTCCTCATGCTCAGCAACAAGGACACCTTCGGTGGCACCGGACAGGCGGTGCGCATCAGCATGCTCATGGCCGGCCTGTGGTGGGGGCTCTTCACCCTCATCCCCGTCCTGGGGATGTGGCAGCTGCGTGGCGTCGAACGACCCGCGGTGGCGGCCAAGGCAGGGGTCGTCGGCGGCAGCGTGCGACAGCTCAAGGACACCTTCAGGCACCTGCTGTCGCTGCGACAGACGCTCCTCTTCCTCGTCGCCTACATGTTCTTCAACGACGGCATCCAGACCGTCATCGGCCAGTCGAGCCTCTACGGCACCGCCGAGCTGGGGTTCTCCGAGACCACGATGCTCACGTTGTTCCTCATGGTGCAGTTCGTCGCGTTCGGTGGAGCGCTGCTCTTCGGACAGGTCGCCGGCAGCCTCGGCGCTTGGCGCACCGTGCTCGGTGGGATCGTCCTGTGGCTGCTCGTCATCGTCGCCGCGTTCTTCGTCCCCGAGAAGGCCGTGGCGGCCCTCTTCGCCCTGGGCGTGGGCATCGGGCTCGTCATGGGTGGCACCCAGGCGCTGAGCCGCTCGATGTACTCGCAACTGGTCCCCCGCGACCGCGAGGCCGAGTTCTTCAGCCTCTACCAGGCCCTCGAGCGCGGGACCAGCTGGTTCGGTGCGGTGATCTTCGGTGTGGTCCACCAGCTCACCGACTCCTACCGCCCGGCGATCCTCGCCCTGATGATCTTCTTCGTGGTCGGCGGGATCCTCCTCGCCAAGGTCGACATGCGCCGGGGCATCCTCGAGGCCGGCAACGATGTGCCAGCAGTGGTCTGAGTCCGCTAGACTGATATGTCGCGCCTCAAGGGCGTGATTCCAGTCACAGGGGGACCCGCGCCCTGAACGGGCAGCGTCGAGGCCATCGCTGTTCTCGGAACAACGGTCGATGTTCAACCGTTCCATCTGTGACACCCGGCGCCAGCACCCACCCGTCGGGATCCACGAATTCGTTGGGAGACACCCCATGGCAGAACGCAGCCTGCGCGGCAGCCGACTCGGCGCCCTCAGCATGGAGACGGACGAGAACGTCGTCCCGAGCGAGCGTCAGATCACGACCTACCTGTGCCCCCAGGGCCACCGGATCGAGCTTCCGTTCTCGATCGAGGCCGAGATCCCGGCAGTCTGGGAGTGCCGCTGCGGCGAGGAGGCCAAGCTCCAGGGCGGTGGCCCCGAGCCCGAGGCCAAGCCCGTCAAGCCGGCTCGCACGCACTGGGACATGCTCCTCGAGCGTCGTTCCATCCCCGAGCTCGAGGAGCTCCTCGAGGAGCGCCTCACCCTCCTGCGCGCCTCGCGCGGTGAGAAGCCGGGCAAGAAGAAGTCCGCCTGAGGGTCTCCCCCACAGACGCCGTATGCCGTGTGCCCACCAAGGGCACACGGCATACGTGCATTTCGGCCCACCCCAGCCACCGCATCGACTGATTGCCCGTTGGGCTGCGCCCAACGGGCAATCAGTCGATGACTTCGCCGCGGATGGTGCCCTGGGCTCCGGGGTTCGACGGGCCGTCCGGGCCCGGGAAGGGCATGCGCACCAGCACCCGGCTCGTGACGAAGGCCTCGAGGAGGCGACGGGCGAGGCCGCGGGTGAAGGGCAGGACGAAGAAGAGTCCGATGACGTCGCTGACGAAGCCGGGCAGCAGCAGGAATGCTCCGCCGATGAGGATGAGCACCCCGTCGGCGATCTCGCGGCTGGGCATGCGGCCGGTCCGCGAGGCCTCGCGCAGGGCCTTCCAGGTGCGTGAGCCCTCACGGCGCATGAGCCACGTGCCGAGCAGCGTGAGCAGGAGCCAGGCGGCCAGGGTCCATCCGAGGCCGATCGTCCTGCCGACGGCGATGAGGACCGCGATCTCGATGATGGGGGCGAGGACGAGCCCCACGAGCACGTAGGTCAGCCAGCGCGGCCGCTTGCGTCGCCGCGCGTAGGGGGTGGAGCCGATCGGGGTGGTCACAACGTGTGCCAACGAGTGCGGCCGGTCAGCCGTTCCTTCACCTGCTCGGTGCGGCGCTTAATGCCCCAGCCGGTGATGCGGCTCAGCGACTCGCGCACGATGCTCTGGTCCATCTTGGACTCGCCGTGCTCGCGCTCCACGAAGGTGATGGGCACCTCGACGACGACGAGCCCTGCCAGCACCGCACGCCGCGTGAGGTCCACCTGGAAGCAGTAGCCCGCGGACTCGACCGTGGCGAGGTCGAGCTGCCTGAGCACCGCCGAGCGGTAGACGCGGTAGCCGGCGGTCGCGTCGTTGACGTGCATGCCGAGCACGAGCCGGGTGTAGATGTTGCCGCCGACGCTGAGGACCTTGCGGTGCGTCGGCCAGTTGACGACCTCACCTCCCTTGACCCACCGAGAACCGATGACGACGTCGGCCTCCTCGGCCGCTCGCAGCAGGCGGCGCAGGTCCTCGGGCCGGTGCGAGCCGTCGGCGTCCATCTCGACGAGCGCGTCGTAGCCCTGCTCGAGTGCCCACGCGAAACCATGCAGGTATGCCGCCCCGAGACCTTCCTTGCCCGCCCGGTGCAGGACGTGGACCTGGTCGTCTGCCTCGGCCAGCTCGTCCGCCAGCGCGCCGGTGCCGTCGGGAGAGTTGTCGTCGAGGACGCACACGTCCACCTCGGGGACGGCACGACGCAGTCGCTCGACGATGGTGGGCAGGTTCTCGCGCTCGTTGTAGGTCGGGATGAGGACGACAACGCGGTCGAGGGGCGGACGCTCAGTCACCATGGTCCTTCGTCGGTGCAGCCGAAACAGGTCGTCCGACCCTAACCTCTCGGCCCACCACCACGGCGAATCCGAGCATCGCCAGGAGGATTCCACCGGCGAGCCACTCTGGCCACGGCCCGAGCCGGTCGGCGACCGTCTTGGCCGTGCGGATGGTCACCGACCCGATCCGCTGCTCGGCCGTGAACAGCCCGGTCTTACCCGTCACCGAGCCGTCCGGGGCGATGAACCCCGAGACCCCGACCGTCGACACGTGGGCGACCGAGCGCCCGTGCTCGATGGCGCGGATCCGGGAGATGGCGAACTGCTGCTCGGACTCCGCGGTGTAGCCGAACGTCGCGTTGTTGGTCTGGACCAGGAGCAGGCTCGCGTCCTTGCCGGGCTGGTTCACCGAGTTCCGCATGAGGCCGTCGTAGGCAACCTCGAAGCAGATCGTCGGCAGGGCCCAGTAGCTGCCCGACGGTGCACGGACGTCGAACGCACCGAGCTCGGTGCCCTTGGCGAAGTCCTTGGTCACCAGGTCGACCTTGTCGCTGAAGTTGCGGAAGAAGGAGCGGTAGGGGATGTACTCGGCGAACGGCACGGGATGGTTCTTGACGTAGCGCTCGGGCTCACCTCCCCCGGGGCGGTAGAACAGCGAGACGTTGGAGACCTCGGGCTCCGGCTCCTGCAGGACGGCGCCGACGATGATCGGCACTCCGACGGCGCTCACCGCGCGCTGCACCTGTGCGGCGGCATCGGCGTTGCGGATGGGGTCGATGTCCGAGGCGTTCTCGGGCCAGACGACCAGGCTCAGCGGTTGCCCGAGCCCCTCCCCCGCGCCGCCCTTGATCTTCTGCGCCAGCAGCTCGGTTCCCCGGACGTGGTTGTCGAGGACGGCGCGACGCTCGGCGTTGAAGTCCAGCCCGGGGTGCGGGACATTGCCCTGCACCATCCCGACCGTGACCTTCCGGCCGTCGACGGGTGGGACGAGCAGCAGCCCCACGAGGGCGACGAAACCGACGGTCAGCCCGAGCTGCAGCACGGCGAAGCGCCAGCTGTCCCGCAGCGCGAGAGCCGCCAGGAGCAGCTCGGTACCCACCAGTGCGACGGCGAAGGTGACTCCGGGAGCGCCGAGCCACTGGGCGACGTTGGCGAGCGGGCTGTCGGCCTGGCTGAAGGCCAGCCGTGCCCACGGGAAGCCGCCGAACGGCGTCGTGCCCCGAGCGAGCTCCTGGCCGACCCACGCCAGGGGGATGACGGCATACGCCAGGTCGCCCCAGCGCGCGCGGAGTCGCTGACCCACGAAGCCGACGACGGCGCACATGACCCCGAAGTAGAGCGCCTCGAGGGTCGCGAGCGCGAACCACGGCAGGCGGCCGACATAGATGCCGGTCCATGACAGCACGGGCACGAAGAACGCCCATCCTGCGACGAGACCGAGCACGAACCCTCGACGGCCGCCGACGTCGATCGTCACCGCGCCGAGCAGGCCCACGGCCACCGGCGCGAGCCACCACAGGTTGTGCTCGGGGAAGGCCAGCCACAGCAGGAGCCCACTGAGGAGCGCACCGAGGAGGCGCACGGCATACGGAGTCTTCGGTGGCACGCAGACACCGTAGGTCACCGACCTCAGCGCGCAGGCACCACCACGACGCCACGCGCCGTCGTCGCCACGACGGCGGGCTCGAGGACGTCGGCCGCGGACTCGCCCCGCTCGGGGTTGCCGCGGGCCACGACGCGCACCGCGAACTCCATCTCACGGCTGCGGGTGCCGACCCGGACCAGCGTCGCCTCGATCTCGATGCAGTCGCCGGCGCGCACGGGCGCGAGGAACTGCACGTCGCTGTAGGACGCGAACAGGCCCTCGTCGCCGTCGGTGACGATGCACATCTCGGTGGCGACGTCACCGAAGGCGGCCAAGGAGTAGGCGCCGTCGACGAGGTTGCCCGCGTAGTGCGCGTGGCTGTAGGGCACGTAGCGACGGTGGGTGACCGTCGTGCCGACAGTTGCGGTCATGGTGCTCATGCTCCCTTGCTCTGACGGGACACCGAAGCCTGCGGCACGAGTGCGTGCACGAGGTAGCTCGCGACCTCGCCGGGCGTCGTGCCCCGGCCGAAGATCCGGTCCACACCGAGCGACCCGGCGGACCCTTCCTCGAAGCGCGGTCCGCCGACGACGAGCAGCGGAACCTTGCCCGCGGGGAACGCCTCGCGGAAGGCCGCCGACATCGCCGTCGTGTTGGAGATGTGGGCGTCTCGCTGGGTGACGACCTGGCTGACGAGGACGGCGTCTGCCTTCTCCTCGCGGGCGCGCTCGACGAGCTCGGGGATGAGCACCTGCGCGCCGAGGTTCACGACCTTGACCTCGCGGTGGTACTCCAGCCCCTTCTCCCCCGCGAAGCCCTTGATGTTGAGGATCGCGTCGATGCCGACGGTGTGGGCGTCGGTGCCGATGCAGGCCCCGACGACGACGAGCTTGCGACGCAGGTGGCGTTTGATCGCGGTGTTGATCTCCTTGCCCGAGAGCAGGGGAAACTCGCGCTCGACCACCTCGACGAGCCCGGGCTCGACGAGGTGCTTCACCGGCCCGTAGACGACGAAGAAGGTGAACCCCTCACCGATCGCCTTGGCATGGACGACGAGCGCCGGTTCGATGCCCATCCTGCTGGCGAGCTGGAGGGCGGCGCCCTCGGCGCGCTTGCCGTTGGGCATGGGCAGGGTGAACGACACCTGCACCATGCCGTCGCCGGTCTGGTCGCCATAGGGCCGGAGAACCGAGGGAAGCTCGGTGACGCCGCTCTCGTCGCTGGTCACAGCGCTCATCGGGTCGCCCCTGTCTCGAGGAGGGTGGTCGCGGGGTTGTCGTAGCCGTCGGCGCGCTCGACGACGCCGTCGAGGCCCTTGCCGGCCGTCGCGGGCCGCTTCATCTCGCCGAACGTGCCGTCGGCGATCGCCTCGAGCAGCGGTGCCCTGCCGGGCTCGTCGGTGATCTGCTGGAGCAGGTCGATCGCCTCGCCGAGGACCTGACGGGCGCGGGTCTGGATGAAGCCGTCGCGGGGCGGGTGGAAGTCCTCGGTGAGGCCGCCGGCCGCGTTGAGGACGTAGCGGACGTTCTGCAGGGCGATGTCGCGGTCGGAGATCCACGGGGTCACGACGGCCTCGGTCATCATGCCGACGAGGAGGATGCCCTGCCCGGTGAGGGCGCCGACGAGGTTGAAGAACCCGTCGAGCAGGTTGCCCCGGAAGACGTCACCGGTCATGTGCTTGGTGGGCGGCATCCACTTCAGCGGCGCGTCCGGGAACAGGGTGCGGGCGAGCAGCGCGTGGGAGAGCTCCATCCGGAAGCTGTCCTTGAGGTCGGGGTTGATCTCGAACGCGTGGCCCAGCCCGAGCTGCCAGTCCTCGAGCCCGGCCTCCTTGGCGAAGTACTCGTTGAGCAGCTGGCTCACGGTGACGGTGTGGGCGGCCTCGACGGCGTCGCTCGTCGTGAGGTAGTTGTCCTCGCCGGTGTTGATGATGATTCCGGCGCGCGCGTGCACCTGGCGGCTGAAGCGCTGGTCCACGAACGTGCGGATGGGGTTGATGTCGCGGAAGAGGATGCCGTACATGGAGTCGTTGAGCATCATGTCGAGGCGCTCCATGCCCGCGAGCGCCGCGATCTCGGGCATGCACAGCCCGGACGCGTAGTTGGTCAGGCGGATGTAGCGCCCGACCTCCTTGCTCGTCTCGTCGAGCGCGGCCCGCATGAGCCGGAAGTTCTCCTGGGTGGCGTAGGTCCCCGCGTAGCCCTCGCGGGTCGCACCCTCGGGCACGTAGTCGAGCAGGCTCTGCCCCGTGGAACGGATGACGGCGATGACGTCGGCGCCCTCGCGAGCGGCGGCCTGGGCCTGCGGGATGTCCTCGTAGATGTCACCGGTGGCGACGATGAGATAGATCCAGGGCCGCTGCTCCGGGTCACCGTGACGCTTGACGAGCCGTTCGCGTGCAGCACGCTGGCGGTCGATCGTCCGTATGCCGTGTGCCACCGCCTGCCGGGACTGCTTGGCTGCCGCCGTGGCGTCCTTGCCCTCGGGCAGGCGGAAGTCGACGGAACGGCTGCTCGCCATCTGGGCCAGCGTGAGCAGGTCGGGGGCCGCACCCCGTCGTAGGGCGTCCCACACCGGCTGCGTGACTCCGTGCTCCAGGCCGACGCCCTCACGGACGGCGTCCACGAGGTGGTTGACCCACGGCACCCGCTCGTGGTCGGCACCGGACAGTCCCGCGAGCCGCAGCGTGGCGCGCTCGACCGAGACGGTCGTGTGGCGGCTGGCGATGTCGACGACCGGCTTGCCGACCTTGCGGGCCAGCGTGCGGGCGCGACGGACGTCGGCTCGGTCGAGCTCGAGCAGGGGTGGGGTACGCGAAGACACGCGGCAAATCTAGCAGCGAGGGGGAGGACTTGCGGCACAGGCCACGCTGGGCCGGAAATCCTGCTCCTTGGGGCGCTTGGCCGTCACCAGCGGTTGCTGTTGACGCCTGCGTCGTCAAGGGAGGAGACGACGACGCCCAGGACGTGGCTGGGCCGCTACCGGATAGTCCGATCTCCCACAAGGTCGAGGCAGGCGCGGGCGATCTCCAGCTCCTCGTTGGTCGGGACGACCCACGCGGGAATCCGGCTCCCGTCGGTGGTGACACGCCTTTCGGGCTCCCCCTCGTCATTGGCACCTGTGTCGAGCTCAACGCCCAGGACGCCGAGCCCGCTCAGCACCTCGGCCCGCACGAGGCTGCTGTTCTCGCCGATGCCTCCCGTGAAGGCGAGCGCGTCGACGCGACCCAGCACCACGGCATACGCGCCGATGTACTTCCGCAGCCGGTGGGCCATCACGTCGACCGCGAGGGCCGCGTCGGCATCGCCGTCGGCACGCCGGGACTCGACCTCCCGCAGGTCCGAGACGCCGGCCAGCCCCAGGAGCCCGCTCTCCTTGTTGAGTGCGGTCTCGTATGCCGTCCCGTCCAGTCCCGCGACCCGCTGGAGGTAGGCGCCGAGGGCCGGGTCGACGTCGCCCGAGCGGGTGCCCATGACGAGGCCCTCGAGCGGTGAGAGACCCATCGAGGTGTCGACGCTCTCGCCGCCAAGCACTGCGCAGGCGCTTGCCCCGTTGCCGAGGTGGAGGACGATGACGTTGCAGGCGCCCGGCTCCCGCCCGACCAGCTCGGCCGTTCGACGGGAGACATAACGGTGCGACGTGCCGTGGAAGCCATAGCGGCGGACCCTGTGGTCCTCGCGCCACGGTGCGGGCACGGCATACGTGTGGGCTGCCGCAGGCAGGGTCTGGTGGAACGCGGTGTCGAACACGGCCACCTGAGGGGTGTCCGGGAACCGCGACAGCGCCCCACGGATGCCTTCGAGGTTGCCCGGGTTGTGCAGCGGGGCGAGTGGGATGAGCTCCTCGATCGCACTCACGACAGCGTCGTCGATGATCACCGGCTCCCTGAAGCTCGGGCCTCCGTGCACCACCCGGTGGCCGACCGCGAAGAGGTCGAGCTCGTCGAGGTCCGGCCCGTGCTCGCGCAGCGCGGCCCGGGCTGCGTCGAGCGCCTCGGTGTGGTCGTGACAGGTGACCTGCCGCTCGTGGCGCTGCCCGTTCGAGGTGTGCCTCAGGCGTCCCGGTCCGCCGATCCGCTCGACGATCCCGGAGGCCGCGGTCCCTCCCGAGGCGGCGTCGAGCACCTGGTACTTCAGCGATGACGACCCTGCGTTGACGACGAGGACGATGCGGGATCGCGCCATCAGGCTCGTGCCTGGATCGCAGTGATGGCGATGGTGTTGACGATGTCTCGCACGAGCGCTCCCCTGGAGAGGTCGTTGATGGGCCGCCGCAGACCTTGGAGCACGGGGCCGATGGCCACGGCCGAGGCGCTGCGCTGGACGGCCTTGTAGGTGTTGTTGCCGGTGTTGAGGTCGGGGAAGACGAGCACCGTGGCCCGTCCCGCGACGGGGCTGTCCTTGAGCTTGGTCCTCGCCACGTGGGGATCCACCGCGGCGTCGTACTGGATGGGTCCCTCGATGAGCAGCTCCGGGGCACGCTGGCGCACCAGCGCGGTCGCCTCCCGGACCTTGTCGACGTCGGCGCCGCTCCCGGAGCCCCCCGTGGAGTAGGACAGCATCGCGACCCGCGGCTCGATGCCGAACTGCAGGGCGGTCGCGGCAGAGCTGATGGCGATGTCCGCGAGCTGCGCGGCCGTGGGGTCGGGGTTGACCGCACAGTCGCCGTAGACGAGGACGCGGTCGGCCAGGCACATGAGGAAGACGCTCGAGACGATGGAGACGTCCGGCGTCGTCCGCACGATCTCCAGGGCTGGACGGATGGTGTGCGCCGTCGTCGTGATGGACCCCGAGACCATCCCGTCGGCCAGCCCGTCCTGGACCATCATCGTCGCGAAGTAGGCGCCGTCCGCGACGATGTCGAAGGCCTGGTCGTGGGTCACGCCCTTGTGCGCCCGCAGCTGTGCGTACTCGGTCGCGAACCGCTCGCGCATCGCACTCGTGAGCGGGTCCACGATGTGGGCGTCACCGAGGTCGACGTCGGCGGCGGCCGCAGCGGCGCGCACGTCGTCGGGCGCACCGAGCAGCGTCACCCGTGCGAGGTCGCGTTCGCGAACGATGGCCGCGGCCTGCAGGATCCGGGGCTCGGTGCCCTCCGGCAGGACGATGTGGGCCTGCGCGCTGCGGGCGCGCTCGGCAAGCAGGTGCTCGAACATCAGGGGCGTGACCGGCGCGCCGGCGGGCATCTCCGGGAGGTCGGGCCAGGTCTTCGCATCGAGGGCGGCGTCGACCATGGACACCGCCGCGTCGATCTTGCGGGTCGCGTCGAGCGTGATCCGTCCCCGTGCCGCGCCGAGGAGCGAGGCGGTCGCCATGGTGCCGCCTGCGGTCGCGACCACCGGAAGCCGGATGTCGAGTCCCTCGATGAGCCGCTGGATCTGCGGGGCGAGATCGAAGCCTCCGTTGAGCACGATTCCGGACAGGCTCGGGAAGGTGCTCGACCGGTGGGCCAGGATCGCCCCGAGCACCACGTCCTCGCGGTCGCCGGGCGCGATGACCACACCTCCCTCGATGAGCCGGTCCAGGACGTGCGGCATCGTCATGGCCGCGACGACGAGGCCCATGCTCTCCCGGTCCAGGAGGTCGGGGTCGCCGTGGACGAGCCGGCCGTCACACGCCGCGACGAGGTCCCTCACCGTCGGAGCGCGCAGGACCGGGGTCTCCGGAAGCGCCTGGGCGGCGAGCGAGGGGAAGCACTCGGCGAGCCGGGCCCGGGTCGCCGCCAGGCGGTCCACGGGCACCTGGTTCGCGAGCACGCCGGCCACGTGGGCATGGTGCTCACGCGCTGCACTGACCGAGATCTCGGCAGAGGTGACGATGTCCTCGGGCTGCCGGTCGAGGGCCGGCACCACGAGAATCATGCGGGACCCGAGGTTGGCCGCGATCCGAGCGTTGACGACGAACTCGGTCGGGGCCGCGACGTCGCTGAAGTCCGAGCCCACCACGAGGACCATGTCGTGTCCGTGTGCCACCTCGTGGAACCGGTCGACGATGAGGCCCATCGCGTGCTCGGGGTTGGCGTGCATGTCCTCGTAGGTGACGCCGCACGCGTCGCCGACGGACAGCGGCGTGGCGGGCAGCTGGCTCAGCAACGTCTCGAGCAGGGCGTCGGACTCACCCGAGCGCACGACCGGGCGGAAGACCCCGACCCGGCCGACGGTCCTTCCCAGGCGGTGGAGGAGCCCGACGGCCACGGCGGACTTGCCCGATCGCGCCTCGGTTCCGGCGAGGTAGAGGTTGCTCGGCATGGGTGGAAACTACGCCGTCCCGGTCGTGGGGAGCCCAGCCCACGTCCACTGTGCGACATCCGGCATGTCCTCGAGGTGCTCGCGGATGTAGGTGGCGTGCTCGGCCAGCCGACGGTCGCAGAGGTCGTCGAGCGCCTGCCAGCCGGCGACTCGGCGTCCGGCTCGGCGAAGCACCTCCTTGGCCAGGTGGAACCGGCTCATCCGGTTGAGGACGACCATGTCGAAGGGAGTGGTCGTCGTGCCCTGCTCGCTGAAGCCACGCACGTGGAACCTTCCGGGAGCGGTGCGTCCGTGGATGAGCTGGTGCACGGCTCGTGGGTAGCCGTGGAACGCGAAGACGACGTGACGGTCCGCGGTGAACAGGTCGTCGAACTGGGTGTCCGAGAAGCCGTGGGGGTGGTCGGCCTCCGGCAGGAGCGCCATGAGGTCGACCACGTTGACGAAGCGCACCTTGAGCTCCGGAGTGTGCTCGGCGAGGAGCTCGGCAGCAGCCAGGGCCTCCTGGGTGGGGACGTCACCGGCGCAGGCCAGCACGATGTCGGGCTGTTCGTCCTGACCCGCAGTGCTTGCCCAGTCCCAGACGCCCGCCCCGGCAGCGCAGTGCCGGTTCGCCTCCTCGAGCGAGAGGTACTGCAGGTGCTTCTGCTTGTCGACGACGATGAGGTTGACGTGGTCGGTGCTGCGCAGGCAGTGATCCATCATGCTCAGGGTCGTGTTGGCGTCCGGGGGGAACCACACGCGCACGACCTCCGGGGAGAGGGGAATGAGGCTGTCGATGAGCCCGGGGCCCTGGTGGGAGAAGCCGTTGTGGTCATTGCGCCAGCACGTGCTCGTGAGCAGCAGGTTGAGCGACGCGACCGGTTCCCGCCACGGCAGGGTGTTGGCGTGCTGCAGCCACTTGGTGTGCTGGATGGCCATCGAGGCCGAGACCATGGCGAACGCCTCGTAGGTCGCGAAGACCCCGTGTCGCCCGGTCAGGGTGTAGCCCTCGAGCCAGCCCTGGCACAGGTGCTCGCTGAGCACCTCCATGACCCGGCCGTCGGGTCCGAGGGAGCGGTCGGTGTCGAGCAGCGGACCCATGAAGCACCGATCGGTCACCTCGAAGACCGCCTGGAGCCGGTTGCTGGCGGTCTCGTCCGGGCTGAACAGCCGGAACGTGCCTCCCCCGTCCGGCGTCGTCGTGGCCGCGTAGAGGTCACGCATGAGCTGCCCGGTGGTGACCGTGTTCTCCACGAGCTCGCGCCCACGGCCTGTGGGGGCGACGGCAACCTCGTACGCCGTCGTGTCGGGCATCGGCAGGTCGCTGCGCAGCCGTCCTCCGTTGGCGTGGGGCGTGGCGGACATCCTCAGGTCCCCTGTGGGAGCCAGCTCCCTCAGCTCGGGCACGAGGCGCCCCTGCGCGTCGAAGAGCTCCTCGGGCCGGTAGCTGCGCAGCCAGTCCTCGAGCATCCGCACGTGCTCGGGGTTGTCGGCCAGCCCGGCGAGCGGCACCTGGTGGGCGAGGTTGGTCCCCTCGACCTGGACCCCGTCGACGACCTTGGGGCTGGTCCACCCCTTGGGCGTGCGCAGGATGATCGCCGGCCACAGGGTTCCTGCTCCCCCGTCGTCGGACGGCGCACCCTGCCCCTGCCGGGCCAAGTTCTGGATGTGGCGGATCCGCTCGTGTGCCCGGGCCAGCGCGTCGTGCAGCGCGGGGAAGACCTGTTCCGGGTCGTCACCGCTCACCGTGACCGGGTCCCAGCCCTGGCTGCGCAGGTAGGCCTCGACCTCTGCGTCGTCGGTGCGCCCGAGAACCGTGGGTCCCGCGATCTTGTAGCCGTTGAGGTGCACGATCGGGAGCACGGCGCCGTCGCGTCGGGGGTTGAGGAAGAAGGGCAGCCGCCACGACGCGCAGAGCGGGCCGGTCTCTGCCTCTCCGTCACCCACGACGCAGGCGACGACGAGGTCGGGGTTGTCGAAGGCCGCCCCAGCGGCATGGGCGAGCGCGTAGCCGAGCTCCCCGCCCTCGTGGATGCTTCCCGGGGTCTGCACGCTGACGTGGCTGGGCACCCCACCGGGGGTGGAGAACTGGCGGAACAAGGCGCGCACACCGGCCGCGTCGTCTCCCACCGCGGGATAGATCTCGCTGTAGGTGCCCTCGAGCCAGGCAGCGGCGACGAGGGCAGGTCCCCCGTGACCGGGCCCGGTGACATAGAGCCAGTGCCAGTTGGTCTGGCGGATGCGCCGGTTGACCAGCGCATAGATCATCGACAGACCCGGGCTCGTCCCCCAGTGACCGAGCAGCCGCGGCTTGATGTGCTCGATGGCGAGTGTCTCCTGCAGGAGCGCGTTCTCGCGCAGGTAGATCTGTCCGACGGTCAGGTAGTTGGCTGCAGCCCACCACCTGAGGTCGAGCTCCAGCTCGTGGGCGGAATAGGGCGCAGTCGTGCTCTCCGTCATGAGTTCATGCCATCACGGTGCACGGGTGCTCCGCCAGAGGACGTTGGTCCCCACTTCCACAGTGAGGTGCCAGTCGCCTACCCGTGGTGGGTGAGACGGCCCTCGAAGAGCTCGCGGACCGCGGCGTTGCCGCGCAGGAGCTCGAGCGCGTATGCCGCGTGGCCGGGGACGTAGCCGTTGCCGACCAGCATGGTCACGTCGGCGGCCAGCCCCTCGGCCCCGAGCGCCGCCGCCGCGAAGTTCGTGGCCATCGAGAAGAAGATGACGGTGCCGCCCTCGGCGGTCGCCAGGATCGCCGGCTGCTCGCAGCCGGTGACGTCGACGCAGACGACGGTGAGGTCGGCCGGCCCGCCGGCGGTGGCGACGGCCTCGGAGAGACCGATCGGGTTGCGCGCATCGGCGATGAGGACGCGGGTCGCGAGTCCGGTGCCCTCGAGGAGCGACGCCTCGGCCTCGTCACGCACGACCGCGACGCGACGGGTCGCCCCCGCGTCGGCGGCCGCGGCCAGCGACAACGACCCGGACTTGCCCGCTCCCCCGAGCACGACGACGGACGGACCGCCCACGGAACCGATGGCGGCGTCGAAAGGCAGGCGGGCGGCATACGCACGCACGGTCCGGGCCACGAGTGCAGGTGCGCCGCAGACGTCCATGACCATGAGTGCCAGCTCGGGTGCGAGGTCCTCGGGCAGCTTCGCGGCGATGGAGCGGCCGAAGAGGATGGCGTGTCCCCGGGCGGGGACCCGCTCCCCCGACCCGTCCCAGCCCTCGAGGCCGTCGGTGATCGCAAGCGGTGTGAGGGACAGCGAGACGAGGGTGGCCACGCGGTCACCCGCCGCCAGGCCCAGGGTGGACGTCGGGCCGACCTCCGCGACGGTGCCGATGAGCATCCCGCCACTGCCCGTGACGGGGTTCTGCATCTTGCCGCGCTCGCCCACGATCTGCAGGACCTCCGCGCGGATGGCCGCACCGTCGCCCTCGTGCTTGTCGTGGAGCTGGCGGTAGGACGCGGCGTCGAGGTTGAGCGTCTCGATGTCGATGCGCACCTCGTCGGGCCAGATCTGGGGGCTGGCGTCCAGGACCCGGGCGGCCTGCGGCAGCGAGGCTCCCGCTGGCTCGAGCACGCGGTGGACCCCCAGCGGTGAGGAGGGTCCGGCGGGGGGCGTCGTTCGCGGCATGGCCACGCAATTTCTCCTGTCTTGCGACACGCTGCAACAAATATTGCGGTAGGGATGTGACGAACACGTCATCTGTCCGTATCCTCGCATGCATGACGACGAACATCGAGCAGCCTTACGTCTACCGGCAACGGGAGCTCGTCGAGCCGGACTGGACACGCTTCCCGGGGTGGCGATCGGTCACCACGGACGAGTGGGCCAGCGCCCAGTGGCAGCGCGCCCACTGCATCAAGACCGTCGCACAGCTGCGTGAGCTCATGGGCGACCTGCTCACCGACGCGTTCTACGAGGACCTCGAGCGCGACCAGGTCGAGCGGGCCACGATGTCGATGCTCGTGCCGCCGCAGATGCTCAACACGATGGTCAGCGAGATGTCGTGGGCCGACGGTTCGCTGCCCGCGGCCGGTGCCGACTTCACGCAGGCCTTCCTCGCCGACCCGGTGCGTCGCTACATGCTCCCCGTGTTCAGCGACCGTCGCACCGACTGGCCCTCGCACCCCTTCGCCGCGCGCGACAGCCTGCACGAGCACGACATGTGGGCGGTCGAGGGCCTGACCCACCGCTATCCCACCAAGGTGCTCGCCGAGATGCTGCCGACCTGCCCGCAGTACTGCGGGCACTGCACCCGCATGGACCTCGTGGGCAACTCCACGGCCCAGGTCGTCAAGCTCAAGCTCGCCGGCAAGCCGGTCGACCGTCATGCGGCGATGCTCGACTACCTGCAGAAGACCCCCCAGGTGCGCGACGTCGTCGTCTCCGGAGGCGATGTCGCCAACATGCCGTGGAAGAACCTCGAGGGCTTCCTCGACAAGCTCCTGCGCATCGACAACATCCGCGACATCAGGCTGGCGACCAAGGCGCTCATGGGGCTGCCGCAGCACTGGCTGCAGCCCGACGTCGTCGAGGGCGTGGCGCGGGTGTCGGCACTGGCCCGCTCGCGCGGTGTGTCGCTCGCGATCCACACCCACGTCAACCACGCCCAGTCCGTCACGCCGCTCGTCGCGCAGGCCTCGAAGGCGATGCTCGAGGCGGGCGTGCGCGACGTTCGCAACCAGGGCGTCCTCATGCGGGGCATCAACGACACGAGCACCGACCTGCTCGACCTCTGCTTCGCCCTGCAGGACGAGGCGATGATCACGCCCTACTACTTCTACATGTGCGACATGATCCCGTTCTCCGAGCACTGGCGCCTGGCGCTGCACGAGGCGCAGCACCTGCAGCACTCGATCATGGGATACCTCCCCGGCTTCGCGACGCCCCGCATCGTGTGCGACGTGCCGTTCGTCGGCAAGCGCTGGGTGCACCAGGTCGACACCTACGACCGCGACAAGGGGATGTCGTTCTGGCGCAAGAACTACCGCACCTCCATCGAGGGCTCGGACGAGCAGGCGCTGTCGCGTGAGTACGTCTACTACGACCCGATCTACACCCTGCCCGAGGCGGGCCAGCAGTGGTGGAGCACCAACACCGACGTCGAGCAGGTCCACGCCGCGGCACTCGCCGGCGCGAGCGCGAGCCGTGACGCCTCGGCGCGCGACCTGACCTGACCACACGCGGTGACCGACGGCATACTCTCGCGTTCATGGCACACAAGGACCGCGGTGGCTCGGTGGCTACCCCGGCGACCGTTGCGCTGACGCGAGCCAAGGTCCCGTATGCCGTCCGCGCCTACGAGCACGACCCTGCGGCTGAGTCGTTCGGCCTGGAGGCCGCGCAGGCTCTCGGGGTCGAGCCGGCGCGCGTGTTCAAGACCCTCCTGGTCGACACCGGCACGGGACTCGCTGTCGGTGTCGTGCCCGTGGACCACACCCTCGACCTGAAGGCGATGGCGTCCGCGCTCGGCGTGAAGAAGGTCGCCATGGCGGATCCCGTTGCAGCAGAGCGCAGCTCGGGCTACGTCGTCGGTGGGATCTCGCCCATCGGCCAGAAGCGCGCGCTGCCGACGGTCGTGGACTCCTCCGCCTTTGGGCACGCGACGGTGCTTGTGTCAGGTGGCCGCCGGGGGCTCGACCTCGAGCTCACCCCGGCAGACTTGGTGGCCGTCACCGGGGCGATCACCGCAGCCATCGCCCGTTAGGAGGCCATCCGCAGGTGGTCCGGCATCTCGCGAACCGTCGCCGGGGCCGCCAGGTAGAAGCCAAGCAGGTCGAGGCCCAGGTCGCGGCAGAGATCGACCGTCAGTTGGTGGAAGGTCCGGTCCCTGTCACTGAAGAGCGGCGAACCGTCGCGACCCAGCGCGGCCACGATGCCACCAGTGTCCAGCTCGGACAGGACGCGTCGCAGTGAGGCGACGACTTCGGCGGGCTCGGCCTCTCCCAGCTCGGAGATGACAACAGGCTGCAGGACTCGGTGCCCGTCATCGAGCAGGACGATGGTGAAGGAGCCGGCCTCTCGGTCGGCCAGGCTGACGAAGAGGTCGATGGCGTCGGAGCGCAGGACGGGGTCGTCGAGGGAGAGGTCGCGGAAGTTCTGGGGCAGGTCGTCGAAGGTCATGGCGTCATGGTGCCGCCATCGGCCGCACCGGCCGCGAGCTTTTCCACAGGGCCTGGCTGGCTACTCCCAGGGCGTGGAGAGGACGACCGTCGTCTTGGTCGACACGTTGGCAGCGGCCCGGATGCGGGCGAGCAGCAGCTCCAGCTCGAGCGGCGTGGCCACGCGTACCTTGAGGATGTAGTTCATGTCGCCGGCCACCGAGTGGCACTCCTCGATGGCTGGGATGTCCCGGAGATGGTCGGGGATGTCGTCCGGGGCCGCGGGGTCGAGGGGGGTGATCGAGATGAACGCCGTCATGGCGACACCGATGGCGGCGTGGTCGACCCTGGCGGTGTAGCCCTTGATGACCCCACGCTTCTCGAGGCGGCGCACGCGCTGGTGCACGGCGGACGTGGACATGCCGAGCACGCGCCCGAGGTCGGTGTAGCTCATGCGGCCGTCCGTCGAGAGCTGGTCCACGATCTTGCGGTCAAGGTCCTCCACGTCGCCCACAGTAGTCACAGGGTGCACGGATGCCCGTGAGGCTCACAACTAGGCTGGCCGCCATGACGACGGAACGCCTGCTGCTCCTCGACTCCGCCTCGCTGTACTTCAGGGCCTTCTACGGTGTGCCGGACCAGCGCTCGTCCGCGGACGAGCACCCGACGAACGCCCTGCGCGGCTTCCTCGACATGATCGCCACCCTCGTGAACGCGCACCGTCCCACGCACCTCGTGGCCTGCTGGGACAACGACTGGAGGCCCCAGTTCCGGGTCGACCTCATCCCGAGCTACAAGGCGCACCGGGTGGGCGAACCGGCTGGGTCGGCGTCCGCTCCCGCGGCCGGAGACGCCCCCGACCAGGCGCATCCTGCGTCGGCCGACACCGCGGCCGAGGAGGTGCCCGACGACCTCGCTCCTCAGGTTCCCCTGATCGTGGACGCCCTCTCGGCCTTGGGCATCGCCCGTCTGGGAGCCGATGGCTACGAGGCCGACGACGTCATCGGCACCATGGTCGAGCGCTACCGAGGGCGCATGGCCATCGACGTCGTCACCGGCGACCGCGACCTGCTGCAGCTCATCGACGACACCCACTGCGTGCGGGTGCTCTACACCGGCAAGGGCGGTGTGCGAGAGCCCGACCAGGGCACCGAGACCTACCTTCGCGACAAGTACGCCGTGCCCAACGGTGAGGCCTACCTCGACATGTCGATCCTGCGCGGTGACACCAGCGACGGCCTCCCGGGGGTCAAGGGGATCGGCGACAAGACCGCGGCCCAGCTCATCGCGGCACATGGGTCGCTGGCCGGCCTGCGGGAGGCGGTCGAGAGCGGACACCCGAGCATCAAGGGTGCGCGACGGGCCAACCTGGAGGCCGCCGCGGCATACCTCGACGTGGCCCCGCAGGTGGTCCGCGTGGTGCGTGACGCACCGGTCGCGGACGTCGACGTGGCACTGCCCACCGCCGTTGCCGACACGAGGCTGCTGAGCGAGCTCGCCTCGACCTACGGCATCACCAACCCGATCAACCGCGTCCTGGCCGCGCTCCAGATCCCCTGACGCGCACCAACTTCCCCGCCTCAAGTGGGTTGCTCTCTGTTCGCTTGACCGCGCTTGTCAGGCGGAGTGAGAGAAAGCCACTTCAGGCGGGGAAGTCGAGGTCAGTCGAGGCGGTCGGCGGAGACGACCCCCCGACGCACTCCGTCGATGGCCTTGCGGGCCGTGCGCCGCAGCTCGGAGTCGGGAGCCGCATCCGCGATCTGCCCGAGCAGGTCGACGATCTGCTTGCACCGGCGGACGAAGTCGCCGGCGGCCATGTCGTGCCCGCGCAGGACCGCGTCCAGGCGCTCGCCGCTGGCCCAGCGGTGGACCATCCACGCCATCCCCCCGTCGGGGACCTCTGTGGTCTCGAGACCGTGCTGGGCCTCGAGGTCGTCGAGCTGGCTCCATCGCCGCTGCATCTCGGTGACCGCTGCGGCGACCTCGTCGTTGGGCATCCGCGGTGAGGGGTCGGCCTGCTCGTGCCGGGGCTCGTGGACCAGCGTGGACACACAGGCAGCGAGGCCAGGTGCGTCGAGGCGCTTCCACACGTCGCGGCGCAGGCACTCGGCGGCGAGCAGGTCCCGCTCGGTGTAGAGCCTGCGCAGGCGTTCACCGCGCTCGGTGACGATGTCGTCCTCGAGGTAGCCGAGCTGGGTCAGCACGATGCAGATACGGTCGAACGTGCGGGCGACGGAGTTGGTGCGGCCCTCGACCTTGCGCTTGAGGCCAGCCGTCTCGCGACGCAGGCGGTACCAGCGCTCGGCCCACCGGGCATGGGTCTCACGGTCGGGACACTGGTGGCACGGGTGGGCGCGCAGCTCCGCGCGCAGGAAGGCGATGCGGTCGTTCTCCTCGACCTGCTCCTCCCTCTCCGCGGACGGCTTGGCCGTGACGTCGTGGGGAACGGCGATCCTCATGGTCGTCGCGAGGTCGCGCCGGGCCTTGGGTGACTTGGGGTTGAAGTGCTTGGGCACCGTGATGGAGGCAGCGGCCTCGACTGGCTCAGGAACGTCCACGAGGGTCAACCGCCGGAACTGCCGCTCCTCGGTCACGACACCCGGCCCGCTCGGGGATCCCTTGCCGGTCTTCGCGGTCTGCACCACCACGGCCCAGCCCGAACGCCGGCCTGCCGGCACCTTGATGATGTCCCCCACCCGCAGCTTCTCCAGGCTCACCGCAGCCTGCGCCTTGCGACCGGCGGAGCGCTTGCGGACACCGTCCTTCTCGGCATCCGCGATGGCGCGACGCAGGTCGGCGTACTCGCGGAAGTCTCCGAGGTCGCAGTGCATCGACTCGGCATATCCCTCGAGCGCCTCGTCGTTGCGCCGCACCTTGGTCGCCAGCCCGACGACGGCCCGGTCGGCCTGGAACTGGGCGAACGACGTCTCGAGGATGTCGCGCGCCACCTGGCGCCCCACCTGTGCCACGAGGTTGACGGCCATGTTGTAGGTCGGGCGGAAGCTCGATCGCAACGGGTAGGTCCGGGTCGAGGCCAGCCCTCCGACGGCGATCGGGTCGAGTCCTCGGCTCCACTGCACGACCGCGTGGCCCTCGATGTCGATCCCACGCCGGCCGGCCCGGCCGGTGAGCTGGGTGTACTCGGCAGGGGTGATGTCGGCGTGCGTCTCGCCGTTGAACTTCACGAGCTTCTCGAGCACCACCGTGCGCGCCGGCATGTTGATGCCCAGGGCCAGGGTCTCGGTCGCGAACACCGCACGGATGCGACCGGCAGTGAACAGCTCCTCGACGATCTCCCGGAAGAGCGGAAGCATCCCGGCGTGGTGGCACGCGAAGCCTCGCGAGAGCGCCTCGACGAAGTCGTAGTAGCCCAGGATGCCGAGGTCCTCGTCGGCGAGCGAGCCCATGCGCTCCTCGACGTGGCGCCGGATGCGCTCACCCTCGCGCTGCGGGATGAGCCGGGTGTCGGAGGCGAGCAGCTGCCCCACGGCACCCTCGCAGCCCATGCGGCTGAAGATGAACGTGATCGCCGGCAGGAGTCCGTCGCGGTCGAGCTGCGCGATGACCTCGGCACGGGTCGCGCCGCCACCGGGCCGGCTCCCCCGGGTGAACGAACGCTGCGGTCCCGGACCGCGGCCGCGCTCTCGCCCCGGCTCCCGGCCGGAGCTCCGTCCACCGGCCCGCCCACGGGGCAGGTCCCGCGTGCTCCCCCGGACCCACCCGTCGGCCCGCTGCTGCTCGGCGCCACGGATGGCCTGGATGAGCTCGGGACTGACCTGTGCCACAGACCCGTCCTCCCGAGGCTCGGACGTCTCGTCGGCGAACAGGTCGAACATCGAGCTGCCCACGAGCATGTGTTGCCACAGCGGCACCGGTCGGTGCTCCGAGACGACGACAGCGTGGTTGCCACGAACCTCGGCGAGCCAGTCGCCGAACTCCTCGGCGTTGCTCACGGTGGCCGACAACGAGATGACCTGCACCGACTCGGGCAGGTGGATGATGACCTCCTCCCACACCGCGCCGCGGAAGCGGTCGGCGAGGTAGTGCACCTCGTCCATGACCACGAAGCCCAGTCCCTGCAGGGTGGACGACCCGGCATACACCATGTTGCGCAGCACCTCGGTCGTCATGACGACGACGGGTGCCTCACCGTTGATGGACGAGTCACCCGTGAGCAGGCCGACCTTGTCGGGGCCGTGGGCGGCCACGAGGTCGTGGTACTTCTGGTTCGACAGCGCCTTGATGGGCGTGGTGTAGAAGGCCTTGCGTCCGGTCGCGAGGGCGAGGTGCACGGCGAACTCGCCGACGATCGTCTTGCCTGCCCCCGTGGGGGCCGCCACGAGCACACCCTGACCGGCCTCGACCGCCTCGCACCCCTGCACCTGGAACGGGTCGAGCGGGAAGTTCTGCAGGGCCGTGAAGGCCGCAAGATGGGGCCCCGTCTCCGTCGCTGAGCCGCTCATGTCGCTCAGGCTACGTCAGGACGGTGACCGCGCCCGGGACGACCTCGCACTCGAGTGGCAGGGGCTCGAACCGCTCACCATCGGCATAGGAGACGATGCCCCTGGCCTCGAGGCGGACCTGGCGTCCGCGGAGAATCTCGACGGCGGGATGGTCGACGTGTGCCCCCTGGAAGACCTTGGGGAAGACCCGCAGCAGCGTCGGGATCGAGACCTCGTGGAGGATGAGGACGTCGAGCATGCCGTCGTCGAACTCGGCGCTCGGGACGACCTTCATGCCACCCCCGTATGCCGGTCCGTTGGCGACCGCGACGAGCATCGCCCTGGTCTCGTGGCGGACGCCGTCCACCTCGACGACGTAGGGAATGGGCCTGAAGACGCCGAGCTCACGGGCGATCGCGAGGTTGTAGCGCATCTGTCCCTTGGGCCACCTCCACGCGTTGGCGCGCTCGTTGACGACGGCGTCGAAGCCGGCGGCGAGGACACCGACGAACCAGCGCGCCTCGCCGTGGGTGGTGACCAGCCGGACCGCGTCGATGCGTCGGGTGGCACCACGCGTGATCCGTTCGACGGCCTTCGCGGCGTCACGCACGGCGAGGCCGAGCTCGCGCGCGTTGTCGTTGCCCGTACCCGCCGCGATGATCCCGAGCGGCAGGTCGGTGCCCGCGACGAGGTTGACGCCGAGGTGGACCATGCCGTCACCCCCCGCGACGACGATGCAGTCCACGGCGTGGTCGGCGATGGCCGCGCGGGCGCGCGCGGTGGCGTGGGCGCCGTCCATGGCGGAGAGGTCGACGATCTCGTGACCCGCCGCAGCGAGGAGCAAGGCGGCCTCGCGCCCGATGCGCGCACCGGTGTTCTTGCCTGCCGTGGGGTTGATGACCAACCCGATGCGCTCGTGACGCAGCTGGCTCACAGGGCCGATGCCTCGTCGTCCGACGCGTCGAGCCAGTCGGGACGAGCCTTCTCCCGTCGTCGGTCGATCAGTCGGGCAACGCCGTAGGCCATGAAGTAGAGCGCCATCAGGGGGAGCGCCAGCAGGAACATCGTCATCGGGTCCGCCGTGGGGGTGGCCACCGCGGCGAAGACGAAGATCAGGACGACCGCCACACGCCAGGCCTTGATCATCTTCTCCGCCGGGAGGATGCCGACGGCGTTGAAGGCCACGAGGAAGACCGGGAAGAGGAAGCCTCCGCCGAAGACGAGGATGAAGCGGGTGACGAACGCGAAGTAGTCCGACACCTGCTGGATGTTGGACGTGCCCGACGGTGAGAACCCGTAGAGGAGCTGGAGCGACTGCGGCAGCACGATGTAGCCGAGCCAGCACCCGCCGAGGAACAGCGGAACGGTCGCGGCGATGAACGCCAGCGAGATCCGCTTCTCCTTCTTGGTCAGCCCGGGAACGATGAACGCCCAGAGCTGGTAGAGCCACACGGGGCTTGCCGCCAGGACCCCGACGAAGATCGACAACGTGATGAGGTTCGAGAAGGCCGACGTCGCCTCACCGAAGTTCAGGCTGATCGTGCTCTGGGGGTTGCTGCGCTTGTAGTCGTTGAACGGCTCCGCGAGGAAGTCGAAGATGCGCTCGTAGTTGAGCCCCGCTGCGATCGCGGCAACCAGCACCGTCACGGCCGCAATGAGGACCCGTCGCCGGAACTCGCGCAGGTGGTCGCCGAGCGACATCCTGCCCTCGGGGTCCCGCTCACGCCGTCGGGGCAGGTGGGGGCGACCGGGTCTCGCAACTCGGGGCATCGAGAGGGCTGGGTCAGACCGTGGTGCCGGAGGTGGGTCCCGGCTGGTTGTCCGTGCGCGGGGCGTCCTCGGAGATGGGCGACGTCGGCTGGGGGGCCGAGGCATCGGTCTCGCGACGCACCGTCTCACCCTGGACGGTCTCGGGCTTCCTGTCCTTGCCGTCGTTCTTCATCTCGTCGACCTCGGACTTGAAGACACGGGCCGAACGACCGAGGCTGCGGGCCGCGTCGGGCAGTCGCTTCCAACCGAAGATGACGATGAGCAGGACAGCGATGACGATGATCTCGGGGGCGCCGATGTTGCGCATGGAGGTGTGCCTTCTTCCGATGTGGAGTCTGCGGTCAGTCTACGTCGTGGGCCTGTGAACCCAGCGCTGCCCGAGCGCGCGCCGCGATGCGGTCCACGAGGTCCGGCGGGTCGAGCACGACGACGTGTCCAGCAAGACGCAGCACGAGCCGCTCGAGCCACGCCGTGTCGGCCGTGCGCAGCGTGATCGTGCGCGAACCGTCGGAGTCGTCGGAGGTGGACTCGACCGGGTAGTAGTCGCTCACCCAGAGCGCTCCGGGCAGCAGCCGGATGGTGACGACGAGGTCATCCGCAGCCGGGCTGAAGATGCTCTCGCCCAGCTCGCGAGGAGAAATCCCGTCGGGCGGGGTCCCGTCCGCGTCCAGGACCCCGAGGTCCTCGACGCGGTCGAGCCGGAAGACACGCACGCCCTCGGCGCGGTGGCAGTAGCCCTCGAGGTACCAGTGACCGTCCGAGGCGATGACGCGCATGGGGTCGACGTCACGCTCGGTCGACTCGTCGCGGCCGGGGACGTGGTAGGTCAGGTGGAGCCGTCGCCGCTGCTCGACTCCCTCACGCGCCCGGGCCAGGATCGCGTCGTCGACGCGCTCGGCCGTGAGCTCGACCGACACCCGCGCCGCTGGCTCGGCGGACGTCCCGGCCGCCGCCTCCAGCTTCGCCAGCGCTCGCTCGATGGCGTCACGCTCGGTGAGGCCGGGGACGTCCAGGAGCGTCCGCAGCCCGACGATGAGGGTCACCGCCTCGTCCACCCCGAGCCTCAAGGGGCGCGAGATCGTGTCGGCGTTGCCGACGAAGACCCGGCCCTCCTCCCAGTCGGCCTCGATGAGCTCGTCGGGCATCTGGCCGTAGCCGCAGAGGAAGAGCAGGTTGAGGTCGGACTCGAGCTGCTCGACGGAGACGTCCAGCCCGCGCGCGGCCTCCTCGAGCTCGATGCCCTGGCGGTTGACCAGCCACGGCACCATCGTGAGCAGCCGCGTGAGCCGGCTCGTCGCGGTCTCGGTAGCCATCAGGATCCTGCCTCGTGGGCGGCGAGCACGGCCCGCAGCTGGGTGTGGACGCGCTCGAGGAGCTCGGCAGGCTCGAGCACGCGGACGTCGTCGGCATGGCCGGCGACCTCGGCGGCGAACCCGTCGACGTCCTGGAACTCGATGCCCAGCTGCGACCAGCCGCTGTCGGTCTCGGTGGTGCTCGTGGCACGCCGGCGCAGGCTGTGGGCGGCTCCGGGGCGCACCAGCAGCGTCGCGGGCCGTGCCTCACCCGCAGGCGCTGACCGCTCGACCATGATGCGGGCCTCGTGGTCGGCCGGGACCTCGAAGGACCCCGGACGCCCAGCAGTGCGCACGGCACCGTCGACCCTCGACAGCCGGAAGACCCGGGTGTCCTCACGGTCGAGGTCGTAGCCCGCGAGGTACCAGCGACCGTGCCACTGCACGAGTGACCACGGCTGGACCCTGCGCGTGCGGGCCTGCGTGCCCTCGGGGCGGCGATAGCTGAACGTGATGGGAGTGCGGCTCAGCACCGCGTCCTTGACCGCCTCGAACGCGGGCTCGGTGGTGCGCAGCCGCGGCTCGATGCCGATGAGGGCCCCCTCGTCGCGCTCGACCCCGGCCGCGCGCAGCTTGCGCAGCGCCTGCGCCGCCGGCCCCGCCATCGAGGCCTGCGCCCAGCTCCGGCTCGCCAGCCCGAGGACAGCCAGCTCGTCGGTCTCGAACTCGATGTCGGGCAGCGCGTAGTCCCGCTGGTGGATGCGGTAGCCCGGCTCGTCCTCGTGGAAGTGGTCGATCTCCTCGGTGGCCAGGGGCACCCCGAGACCGCGCAGCTCGTCCTTGTCGCGCTCGAACATCCGGTCGAAGGACTCGGTCGACGCCGTCTCGCCGTACTGCGGCACCAGCGCCCGGATCTGTGCCTTGGACAGGGGTCGACGGGTGTAGAGGAGCACGAGCACGAGGTTGAGCAGGCGCTCCGTCTTGGCGGCCGGCCCCGTCGCTGCGCTCATGTGTCCGACGCTACTCGATACCCTGCACCTCGTGATGCAGTGGCGCGAGGGCGTGGTCGTCGAAGAGATGCGGGAGTGGCCCGGAGCGGTGGAGTATGCCGTGAGGCTGGCTTCGCCCGACAGCACCGGTGAGGAGGTGCGTGCCCTCGCCTACACGGGCATGGTGGGGCGGCCGGAGCCCGGGGACCGGGTGGTCCTCAACGCCTCGGCCCTGCTCAAGGGGCTGGGCACGGGCGGTCTCGCGTTCGTCGTCGCCCTGCCCGACCGGCTCCCCGAGGACGCCCCCGACTCCCCCGGGCACATCGTCAAGGCGCGCTACACGCCGCAGCAGCAGATGTTCCTGGCGGTCGACGAGCAGGACAGCATCCACCACGACGTCCTCCTCGACGCCGACTCCCTCGAGGCCATGCCGGTGGTCGTCGCGGACCTGCACTCGGCCCTGCCGGCCATCATCGCGGGCGTGCGCCTGGCCAGGCCCGACGCCCGGGTGGCCTACGTCATGACCGACGGCGGTGCGCTGCCGCTGGCCTTCTCGCGGGCGGTGGCCGGGCTCAAGGAAGCCGGCTGGCTCCAGGCGACGCTGACGGTCGGCCAGGCGTTCGGGGGCGACCACGAGGCCGTGTCCGTCCACAGCGGCCTGCTCGCCGCTCGCCACGTCGTGGGCGCGGATGTCACCGTGGTCATCCAGGGACCGGGCAACGTCGGCACGGGCACCAGGTGGGGCTACTCGGGCGTCGCTGCCGCCGAGGCGCTGCACGCGACCCACGTCCTGGGCGGCACGAGCATCGCGGCCCTTCGCGTCTCGGGAGCTGACCCACGTCCGCGGCACCGCGGGATCTCCCACCACAGCACCACGGCATACGGACGGGCTCTGCTCTCCCCCGCCATCGTGCCGGTGCTGGAAGGGGGCGGTGAGCTGGCGGCGCTGGTCCGCCGTCAGGCTGCGGACCTGGCCGAGCACAGCCGTGCCGACCTCGACGTGGTCGAGGTCGGCACGAAGGGCGTGCTGGACGCGCTCCGCCAGTCGCCGGTGAAGCTGTCGACGATGGGGCGTGGCCTCGACGAGGACGTCGCCGCGTTCGTCGTCAGCGCCGTGGCGGGCGTGTGCGCTGCGGAACGGGTCAGCGGACGCTGACGAGGTCCACCACGAAGATCAGGCTCTCGCCGGGCTTGATGGCGCCTCCGGCACCACGCTCACCGTAGGCGAGGCCGGACGGGATGAGGAGGCGACGACGGCCGCCCTCCTTCATGCCGACGATGCCGTCGTCCCAGCCGCGGATGACCTGGCCGACGCCGAGGCGGAAGGACAGGGGCTCCCCGCGGTTCCAGGACGCGTCGAACTCCTCGCCGGTCGAGTGGGCGACACCGACGTAGTGCGCGGAGATCGTCGAGCCGACGGTGGCCTCGGCGCCGTCTCCGACGGTGATGTCCTCGACGACGAGCTCGGTGGGAGCGTCGTCCCCCGGGAAGTCGATCTCAGGCTTGGTGGTCTTCGGGTCAAAACCCATGGAGGGTCCTTTCGCGGTTGGCGGATGGTCAGACGGCGCCGAGGATGTCGACGACGAAGACCATGGTGTCGGTTCCCTTGATGTCACCGTTGCCCTGGGGGCCGTAGCCTTCGGCCGGCGGGACGACGAGCAGGAGTCGGCTGCCGACGGTCTGGCCGACGATGGCCTTGTCCCAACCGGGCACGACTGCGCCGACGCCGATGGGGGTGGCATAGCCGGCCGGGTTGGAGTCGAAGACCTTGCCGTCGGCCCACTTGGCGCCCGTGTAGGCGACGCGGACCGACTGCCCCTTGGTGACCTTGTCACCCTTGCCGCTGATGAGGGGCTGGTTGACCAGCTTCTTGGGCGGCGCCGTCTTGGGCATGGTGATCGTCGCGGCCTTGCCGGGGTTCATCGTGACCGTCGGCAGTCCCGGCTTGGGTGCCACGGCCGTGCCGGAGGCCTCCTTGAGCGGAGCGACCACGTCGACGACGTCGACGGCGAAGAGGATGGGGTCCTCGGCCTTGAGCCCGAGCTGGGTGTTGCCCTGCGGTCCGTAGACGTCAGAGGTGGGGGCGGCGATGAGCAGGCGGGCGCCGGGCTTCGTGCCGGGCAGCTGGTTCTTGAACAGGGGCAGCATGTTCTGGGAGGTGAGGTCGATGCCCAGGGGCTGCTCTTCCTTCCAGGTGCTGGTGGCCACCTTGCCGTCGGTGCCGTTGATGATCTGCGCCTTGACGGAGAGCATGTCGTTGGCACCCGCCGCGGTGCCCTCGCCCTGCGTGATGACCCGCTTGGTCTCACCGGTCAGCTTGAGGGGCGTCGTGCCCAGCGTCACCGTGGGCTCCTTGGCCGGGTCGCTCCCCTCGACCTTGACCGACGCCAGCGGGCCGTTGTCGGCCTTTGTGGTGTCGGCGGAGGTGCCGCTGCCACAGCCGACGAGGGCGATGGAGCCTGCGACGAGGGCCGCGGCAAGGGGTGTGAAACGGGGGCGGGACACAGGTGTTACCTCAGATCGAGCGTTGGGGGGATTGCGCCCACCATAACCACAGAACCTGACAGGTTCCTCAACGTCACATGCCGGCGATGAGGCGCTCGACCCGGGGGTCCTCGTTGCGGAAAGGGTCCTTGCAGAGCACCGTGCGCTGGGCCTGGTCGTTGAGCTTGAGGTGGACCCAGTCGACGGTGAAGTCGCGGCGGTGGTCCTGGGCTGCACGGATGAAGTCACCGCGCAGCTTGGCCCGTGTCGTCGGTGGTGGCTTGACCTTGGCCTCGAAGATCTCGGGGTCGGTCACGGCCCGTGCTGCCCGGCCGCGGGCCTGCAGGAGGTAGAAGAGGCCTCGTCGACGGTTGATGTCGTGGTAGGCGAGGTCGATCTGCGCCAGTCGTGGGGAGTCGAGGTCCAGGCCGTGCCGGGTCGCGTAGTCGTCGAGCAGCCTGTGCTTGATCATCCAGTCGATCTCGGTGTCCACGAGCGAGTGGTTGCCCGTTTCGACCGCGTCGAGCGTGCGCTCCCACAGGTCGAGCACGGTCTTGTGGTCGGGGTCGCTGGTGCCCGCCCGCTCGACGTATGCCGCTGCGGCGGTGAGGTACTCGCGCTGCAGGTCGAGCGCACTGAGCTCACGACCGTTGGCCAGCCGCACGAGCTTGCGGCCGGTCATGTCGTGGCTGATCTCGCGGATGGCACGGATGGGGTTCTCGAGGGTGAGGTCGCGCATGACCACCTCGTCCTCGATCATCCGCAGCACGAGGTCGCACGAGCCGACCTTGAGCAGCGTCGTGGTCTCGCTCATGTTGGAGTCCCCGACGATCACGTGCAGCCGCCGGTAGTGCTCGGCGTCGGCGTGCGGCTCGTCCCGGGTGTTGATGATCGGGCGGCTGCGCGTCGTCGCCGACGACACGCCCTCCCAGATGTGGTCCGCACGCTGGCTCACGGCAAACTCCACGCCCTTGGACGTGCGCACGAGCTTGCCTGCGCCGCAGATGAGCTGGCGGCTGATGAGGAACGGGAGCAGCTTGTCCGAGAACGCTTGGAAGTCGCCGCCGCGGCCGACGAGGTAGTTCTCGTGGCAGCCGTAGGAGTTGCCGGCCGAGTCCGTGTTGTTCTTGAACACGTAGATCTCGCCGCGCACCCCGTCCTCACGCAGTCGCGCCTCGGCGTCGGCCACGAGTCCCTCGACGACCCGCTCCCCCGCCCGGTCGTGCGCGACGAGCTGGCGCAGCGAGTCGCACTCGGCCGTCGCGTACTCGGGGTGGCTGCCGACGTCGAGGTAGAGGCGGGACCCGTTGGCGAGGAAGACGTTGCTGGAGCGCCCCCAGGCCACGACCTTGCGGAACAGGTATCGGGCGACCTCGTCGGGGGTGAGCGTGCGCTGGCCCTCGGACGAGGCGGTGATGCCGTACTCGTTCTCGATCCCGAAGATCCGTCGGTCCATGACGTCACCCTAGTCGCGGCATGCCCGATCTCGACCGCGCCGCGGGGCCGCGCGTCCAGCATCCGAAACGACGGTGTCACCCTTTGGAACTTAACGGCATGTTTGGTTCCTACCAACGTCGTGTTACCGATGAGAGGACTCCCGATGGCCACGCTGCGGCTCGGCGACCACGCCCCGGACTTCACCGCTGAGAGCACCGAGGGTGAGATCAGCTTCCACGAGTGGAAGGGCGACGGCTGGGCCGTCCTCTTCAGCCACCCGGCCGACTTCACCCCCGTCTGCACGACCGAGCTCGGTCGCGTCGCGGCGCTCAAGGACGAGTGGGCCAAGCGTGACACCAAGGTGCTCGCCGTCTCGGTCGACGCGGTCGAGGACCACCACGCGTGGAAGAAGGACATCGAGGAGGTCGGCGGAGCGGCCGTGACCTACCCGATCGTCGCCGACAAGGACCGCAGGGTCGCCGAGCTCTACGACATGATCCACCCCGGGGAGGGCGACACCTCGAGCGTGCGCTCGGTCTTCCTCATCGACCCGAAGGGCAAGGTGCGCCTGTCCCTCGTCTATCCCAAGAGCGCCGGACGCAACTTCGACGAGGTCCTGCGCGCGCTCGACGCCCTGCAGGTCAACGACTCCGGCCCGTTCTCCACTCCGGCCGACTGGAAGGTCGGCGAGCGCATCATCGTCGCTCCGACCATCTCCACCGAGGATGCCCGCGCCACGTTCGGCGACGTCGAAGAGGTCACGCCCTACCTCCGCTACGCCGCAGCACCCGGCGCCTGACGGAGACACCTGCCCGTATGCCGTGTGCCCCCCTTTCGTGGGAGCACACGGCTACGTTGTCCGCATGGCTGACTCCATCGAGCTCGACATCCCTGCCGACCTGCTGCTGCCCGACTCCGGCTCCGGGCCGGGTCTCGTGCTGTTCCAGGAGATCTTCGGCGTCACCGACTACATCCGCTCACGCGCCCAGGACCTGGCCGACCTCGGCTACGTCGTCCTGGTCCCCCACTTCTACGGTCACCTCGGCGACCCGGTTCTCGAGGAGGGCGGTGCCGGACTGCCCCAGGCGATGGGGACGCTCGAGAAGCTCGACTGGGAGCGGGCCGTCAAGGACGGTGTCGCAGCCCTCGACGCCCTGCGCGCCCATCCCGCCATCTCCGGCGGTGTGGGGGCGCTCGGCTTCTGCCTCGGCGGTGGCTTGGCGTTCAACGTTGCGGCAGTGGCCGATCCGAAGCCGGACGTCCTGGTCAGCTACTACGGGTCAGCGATCCCCTCGCTGCTCGGGCTCGCTCCCGACGTGACCTCACCGAGCCTGCACCACTTCGGCGAGGACGACACCTACATCCCGATCGACACGGTGCGCGACATCGAGCGAGCGGTCACCGACGGCCATGACGACGTCACCTTCGTGACCCATCCCGGCGCGGGCCACGCGTTCGACAACCCCTCGCCGATGTTCCACCACCACGGCGCCTCCCAGGAGGCCTGGGCCAAGACCGTGGCCTGGCTGACGGCCAAGCTCCCGACAGGCTGACCGCCTCAACCCAGGACTCCGTGGCGCATGGTCGTGCGTGCGTTCGCCCGGAGAGCGGAGCGCGCTCGCACGGAGGGGGTCACCTCGACCGGGAACGGGGCGCGCGGAGCTCGCAGGCGACTGAGCGCGCACGGCTGTGCCCAAGGAGGCCGTGCGCCGAGGGCGCGGGTAGCGGTGGCCTAGTCGGAGTCGGGCGTGGGTTCGTCGCCGTGCCGCTGGGTCTGCGGGTTGGTCGCCGCTTGCCGCGGGGTCTCGTGGTCGAGGGCCGGTGCATCGTCGACCGGGTCCTCCTCGGACAGCAGCTGCCCGAGCAGGTCACCGTTGATCCGCCGGAAGGTCCGTCGTGAGCGGGTGCGGTCGAGGACGGCCACCTCGAGCGCGTCCGGCCCCAGCACTCGGTCGGGGCCGCCTGCGGGGTCGTGGGCGAGACCGGCGACAGCGAGCCGTAGGGCTTGGGCGAGGGTCAGCCCGGTCTGCCACTGCTCGGTGAGGCGCTCCTCGATCTGGTCCGAGGCGCCGCCCATGGCCACGAGGCCGTGCTCGTCGGCGACGGACCCGTCGTAGGTGAGGCGGTAGACCTGGTCGTCCTGGTCGTCCTGGCCGACCTCGGCGACGACGATCTCGACCTCGTAGGGCTTGGACTCCTGGGTGAAGACCGTGCCGAGGGTCTGCGCGTAGGCGTTGGCCAGACCGCGAGCGGTCACGTCGCTGCGGTCGTAGGAGTAGCCGCGCAGGTCCGCATACCGGACTCCGGCAACCCTCAGGTTCTCGAACTCGTTGTACTTGCCGACGGCGGCGAACGCGATCCTGTCGTAGATCTCACCGATCTTGTGCAGGCTGCGCGAGCGGTTCTCGGCGACGAAGGCGATCCCGTGGTCGTAGCCGAGGACGACGACCGAGCGGCCGCGCGCGATGCCCTTGCGGGCGAAGTCGGCCCGGTCCTTCATCAGCTGCTCGGGCGAGACGTAGAACGGCATCCCGGCGGTCATGAGGCACCTCCCGCACGTCGGCCGCCGGGATTGCCCCGGCGCTCGCTGACGATCGCCTCGACAACGGGCGCGACGCTGTCGTCGGGCACGAACCGCGCGCCCTCGACACTGACGAGCGCCACGGTCGGCCAGATGCGGCGGCCCAGGTCGGGCCCACCGGTCGCCGAGTCGTCGTCGGCCGCGTCCCACAGGGCCTCGACGGCAGTACGGACCGCCTCGTCCGCGGACATGCCGGGGCGGTAGAGCTTCTTGAGGGCACCGCGGGCGAACAGCGACCCGGAGCCGACGCTGTGGTGGTCGTGCTCCTCGTAGCAGCCGCCGGTCACGTCGTAGGAGAAGATCCGGCCGGTGTACTCGTGGTGGTCGTAGCCGGCGAAGATCGGCACCACGCTCAGGCCCTGCATGGCCATGCCGAGGTTGCCGCGGATCATCGAGGCCAGCCGGTTGGCCTTGCCCTCGAGGGACATCAGCGTGCCCTCGATCTTCTCGTAGTGCTCGAGCTCGACCTGGAAGAGCCGCACGAGCTCGATCGCCAGACCGGCCGTGCCGGCGATGCCGACCACGGAGAACTCGTCGGTCGCGAAGACCTTCTCCATGTCGCGGTTGGCGATGAGGTTGCCCATCGTCGCGCGCCGGTCGCCGGCCATGAGGACACCGCCGTCATAGGCCAAGGTGACGATGGTCGTGCCGTGAGGCGCGTCGATCGTGGCGCCGGGGGGCAGGCCACGGCGCGAGGGGATGAGGCTGGGCTCGTGCTCGGCGAGGAAGTCGGTGAAGGACGCCGACCCCGTGCGCAGGTAGGCCGCGGGGAGGCCGCCGCCGTCGGACACGGGAGTCACTGGCCGCCCTTCTGGACGAAGCCGCGCACGAACTCCTCGGCGTTGGTCTCGAGGACGCCGTCGATCTCGTCGAGGATGTCGTCGATCTCGGTGTCGGCGCCCTGGACGACGGGAGCGGCGGCTGCGGGCTCGCCACCCTCGTCCGGACCGTTGTCCCGGCGCCCCGGCTTGATCTGCTCCTGGCCTGCCATGGGTCCTCCTCGTGTCGCCTCGGGCACCGTCAGGGTGCCTCCAACCCGAGCCTAGTCCGCGGCCCTGTCCGCCACGGCCAGCGACTCGAGGAGGGACCGGATGTCGGACGCTGCGTCCACGAGGTCGCCCACGGCGTCCTTGGTGCCACGCAGCGGCTCGAGCAGCGGGATGCGCTGGAGCGAACGCTCCCCCGGCACCTCGACGATGAGCGAGTCCCACGACGCCGCGACGACCGACTGCGGGAACTTGCGCAGGCAGGCCCCACGGAACCAGGCTCGGGTGTCCTCGGGGGCGGCGTCCATCGCGGCAACCGCCTCGGCCTCGGGGACGAGGACCTCGACACGCCCGGTGGCAGCCAGCCGGTGGGCCAGGCCACGGTCGGCACGCACGTCGGACCACTGGATGTCGATGGCCTTGAGCCGTGGGTCGCCCCACCCGAGGGAGTCCCGTCCCCGGTAGCCCTCCAGGACCGAGAGCTTGGCGACCCAGTCGACCCACCGGCGAGCGTCCATCGGGTCACCTTCGAGGGCGGTGAGGACGGTGTCCCACCAGTGCAGGACCTCGACGGTCTGCGCATCGACGTCGCTCCCCCACTTGTCCTCGACGTAGGCACTCGCCAGCTCGTGGAACGTCCGCAGCAGCTCGACCGGGCGGATCGAGCGCCCGTCGGTGAGCTCGATGGTGGACGTCAGCGTGGGGTCGTGGCTCACGGCCTGCAGGGTCCGCACGGGCGAGCGGACGCTGAGGTCGGCGGTGAAGGCGTCGTCCTCGATCATCGCCAGGACGAGCGAGGTCGAGCCCATCTTGACGAGGTTGGCGACGTCGCAGTGGTTGGCGTCCCCGAGGATCACGTGCAGCCGTCGATAGAGGTCCGCCACCGCGTGCGGCTCGTCGCGGGTGTTGATGATCGGGCGCTTGAGCGTGGTCTCGAGCCCGACCTCGGTCTCGAAGAAGTCGCTGCGTTGGGCGAGCTGGTAGCCCGGGGTCCGGGAGTCCACCCCGATCCCCACCCGCCCGGACCCGCACATCACCTGGCGGACGACGAAGAACGGGGTGAGCTGGGAGATGATCCGCGCGAACGGCGTGCGACGGGACATGAGGTAGTTCTCGTGCGTGCCGTAGGACGCGCCCTTGCCGTCGGTGTTGTTCTTGTAGAGGTTGACCCCCGGCGGAACCGTGGCCAGGCGCTGCACGGCCTCCCGCATCACGAGCTCGCCGGCCTTGTCCCAGACGACGGCGTCACGCGGGTTCGTCACCTCCGGCGAGGAGTACTCCGGGTGGGCGTGGTCGACGTAGAGCCGGGCCCCGTTGGTGAGCACGACGTTGGCCATCGTCGGGTCCTCGACGTCGGTGAGCTGGCTCGGGTGCGCGGTGCCCCGGCCCATGTCGAAGCCTCGGGCGTCGTGCAGGGGGGTCTCGTCGGCGTAGTCCCACGAAGCCTGCGCGGGGCGGATCCCCCGGCTCGCGGCATACGTCGTGACGACGTCACCGGACAGCACCATGGGGTTGGCGGTGGGCGACCCTGGGACGGAGATGCCGTACTCGGTCTCGATCCCCATGACCCGCTTGACCGTCACGACTGCCTCTGGAGGATGACGTCGACCAACATGGAGCAAGCCAACCATGCTCGGTCATACTCCCGGCATGCGCTCCTACCGTGGGATGTCCCCGCTCACCACCGCGACCGTGGCCGTCATCGACCGCCTGCGTGTGCCGGTCGAGCGGATGGGCGAGGCTGAGCGCCACGAGGCGCGCGCGGCGACCTACCCGGCGCGGCCCCCGTACTCCTGGGTCACCGGGGTGGCCGACCCCGCGGTGGGCATCACGTTCGGCACTGCCCCGGCCCGCGACGGCTACGAGATCCCGCTGCGCATCTACCGCCCGCGCGCCATCCGTGACGCGCAGGACGACGTGCCGGTCATCGTCTACCTCCACGGCGGCGGCTGGGCCCTCGGCAACGTCGTCAACTACGACCCGCTGTGCACGCACCTCGCGGCGCAGGTGGGTGCCGTCGTAGTGAGCGTCGACTACCGGCTCGCCCCGGAGCACCCCGCGCCGACCGCAGCGCTCGACGCCGTCGACGCCACGACCTGGGTGGCGGCCCAGTCCGACGTCCTGCGCGCCGATGCGCACAACCTCGCCGTGTGCGGTGACTCCGCCGGCGCCAACCTCGCCGCGGTCGTGGCCCAGGTCGTGGCCTCCGGCGGCTCGGACTGGATCCGCCACCAGGCCCTCATCTATCCGGCGACCGACCTCACGATGCAGTCGCCGTCCATCGACGAGCACGCCAACGCGCCCATTCTCACCAAGTCCTCGATCCTGGCCTTTCGAGACCTGTATGCCGCGGGTCAGGACCTGCGGGACCCGCTGCTCTCGCCGTTGTTCGGGACCTTGGCCGGCCTTCCACCGGCGCTCATCCAGACCGCGGACCTCGACCCCATCCGCGACGACGGTGCCCGCTACGCCGAGGCGCTGCGGGCCGCGGGGGTGAGCACCCGGCATACGAACTATCTGCGGGTGCCGCACGGATTCGCCAGCTTCCCGGGGGCTGCCGCGGCTGGGGCGCAGCAGCGGTGGGAGCTCGTCAGCGAACTGCGTCGTCACCTCACCAGCGCTCTGGCCTAGGGTCGACCCATGCGCGAGATCGTGGTCTTCTCCGGCAGTGCCCACCCGACTCTCGCAGCGCGGATCTGTGACCAGCTCGGGGTTCCCCTGTCGCGCAGCGAGATCAAGCGCTTCAGCAACGACTGCCTCCAGGCCCAGCTGCTCGCCAACTGCCGACAGCGCGACGTCTACATCATCCAGCCGCTCGTGCCGCCGACACAGGAGCACCTCATGGAGCTGCTGCTGATGATCGACGCGGCCCGGGGGGCGTCGGCCGCCCAGATCACCGCGGTCATCCCGCACTACGCCTACGCGCGCTCGGACAAGAAGGACGCGTCGCGCATCTCGCTCGGTGGCCGCCTCGTCGCCGACCTCATCTCGACCGCCGGCGCCCACCGGGTGCTGACCATGAACCTGCACGCGCCCCAGGTGCACGGCTTCTTCTCGGTCCCGGTCGACCACCTCACCGCTCTCGGGGTTCTCGCCGACCACTTCCGCGGCACCGACCTGTCGAACTCGGTGGTCATCTCCCCCGACCTGGGCAACGCCAAGGAGGCGACCCAGTTCTCGCGCCTGCTCGGCCTGCCCGTCGCTGCCGGCAGCAAGCAGCGCCAGAGCGACGACAAGGTCGTCATCGACTCGATCGTCGGTGACGTCAAGGGCAAGCGCGCCATCGTGCTCGACGACGAGATCGCCACAGGCGGTTCGATCCTCGAGCTCCTCGACCGGCTGCGGGACTTCGGGGTGACCGAGGCCGCGGTGGCCTGCACCCACGGGCTGTTCTCGGGCAAGGCCGTCGAGCGGCTGCGCGGGCACCCGATGGTGAGCCAGATCGTCACCACCGACACCGTCCCCGCGCCCGCCGGCTGGCCCGAGCTCCAGGTGCGCACCGTCTCGGGCCTGTTTGCCGAGGCGATCACCCGTATCCACCAAGGCGAGTCGGTGAGCATCCTCTTCGACGGGGTCGACCCGACGCACGCCCCGCCGCAGGGGTCGCTGTTCGACAAGGTCGGTGGCTGACTCCGGATGAGCCGACTCATCGCTCCCCTGCTCGACCTGCTCGCCGTCCTCGTCTTCGCCCTCGTCGGACGACGCTCGCACGCCCACGGGATCACGCTGGGTGGCGTCCTGGAGACCGCTGCGCCCTTCCTCTGCGGTACGGCGGCGGGCTACCTCGTCGCCTCGCTGACGCTCGACGCCGCGCCGCGTACGTGGCAGTTCGGCGCCATCGTCGTCGCGGCCACGGTGATCATCGGGATGCTCTTCCGCCGTCTCGCCGCGACCGGCACGGCTCCGTCGTTCATCGTCGTCGCCACGCTCTTCACCGCGGCAACGATGCTCGGCTGGCGCCTCCTCGCCTCCGCCATCTCCCACTGATTGCCCGTTCGGCCAGTGCGGGAGGCCGACTGATTGCCCGTTTGGCCAGTGCCCCGGTTGCACTGATTGCCCGTTCGGCCAGTGCGGGAGGCCGACTGATTGCCCGTTTGGCCAGTGCCCCGGTTGCACTGATTGCCCAGTTGGACAGTTTCCACAGGCGCCATCGCGGTGGAGCGCTGTCCACAGATTGCTCGTCGTACCTACCGCGCCGGATGTGCTGGCTCCAGGGTCCCATTCATGGATCCGACCACCGCCCAGGCACTCAGCCGACTGCCACAACCTTTCGCTCTTCCCGATTACGCTGCAGCGGCAATACCTCGCTCCACGGTCAAGCACGCCCGGACCATGACCTTCCTCGTGTCGCCCGCTCGAGGCCTGTATGCCGTACGCGAACCTTGGGAGGCTGCCTCACCCTCGGATCGACACCGGCTCATGATCTGCGCCGCAGGACGTCTGTATCCGGACGCAGTGGTCAGCCACACGAGCCAGGCCGAGCTCCTCGATCTACCCCGGCCCACGCATCCACCTGCGCACGTGAGTATGACGGTTCTGGACGACGTGCGGACGAGCAGGAGCAGTTCGTGGTGTCGATTCCATCGCGGCGCCACTCCTCCCGAGCACATCGTGATCCGCTACGGCGTCCCCGGTTTCGTCGCACCACGGGTAGTGATCGACTGTTGTCGTGAGGTGCATGCCCGCGATGCCTTGGCCATCGCGGACGGGGCGCTTCGAGCTGGCCAGACCTGCCTCGAGGAACTCTTTGACATGCGTCGGCATCAGCGAAGGTGGCCGCACGTGGCCAGGTCCAACGATGTGCTCCTGCTTGCTGACGGCCGCCGCGAGAACTGGTTGGAGTCTGCCTCCGCGTGGTCCATGGCGGGCTGGGGACTGCCCACCGGCATACCTCAGGTCAACGTGCTCACACCCGACGGTGAGTTCGTGGGCCGGCCGGACCTGCTGTGGCCCGAGCTCGGACTGGTCGGCGAGGCCGATGGAATCCAGAAGTACCTTCTGCGCGGGACCGATGAAGAGTCAGTGCGGCAGGCACTCCATCGGGAGCGAGCGCGCGAGGAGGGACTTACCCGCCTTGGTCTGGAGTTCGTGCGGTGGGGTCCCCATGAGGCGATCGAGGGGTCCCTCATCCACTCGCGCTTCCAGAGCCGGGTGTTCGGTCTTCCACGCCGCACGGTGACAGCGGTCTTCCGCTGCTCGTGCTGCAACCACCCACTTGACGAGTGCCTCGTCGAGGCTGAGTTGGCTGCTTGGCGCCGACAACTCGCCAAGGAGTTCGAGCGCAAGGTCTGGTGAGCCTGCACGTTCCGAACGGGCAATCAGTGGTGCGGGCACGGCATACGGAACTCGCCGAACGGGCAATCAGTGGCGCGCTGGCACTGGCCGAACGGGCAATCAGTGGCGCGCTGGCACTGGCCGAACGGGCAATCAGTGCGACTGCCCCACTGGCCGAACGGGCAATCAGTGCGACTGCCCCACTGGCCGAACGGGCAATCAGTGGCGCGCTGGCACTGGCCGAACGGGCAATAAGTCGTGCGTGGGGACTGGCCAAACGGGCAATCAGTGCAACTGGCCCACTGGCCAAACGGGCAATCAGTGGGGGGTCAGAGGTATTGGCCGGTGTTGGCGATGGTGGAGATGGAGCGGCCGGGCTCGCTGCCCTCCTTGGTCTTGATGAGCGTGCGGATGTAGACGATCCGCTCACCCTTCTTGCCCGAGATCCGCGCCCAGTCGTCGGGGTTGGTCGTGTTGGGCAGGTCCTCGTTCTCCTTGAACTCGTCGACGCAGCTGTGCAGCAGGTGCTCGACGCGCAGGCCGCGCTGCCCCGTCGTGAGCAGGTCCTTGATCGCCATCTTCTTGGCCCGGTCCACGATGTTCTGGATCATGGCGCCGCTGTTGAAGTCCTTGAAGTACAGGACCTCCTTGTCACCACCGGCGTAGGTCACCTCGAGGAACTCGTTCTCGTCGTCCTCGGCATACATGCGCGTGACGACCGCCTCGATCATCGCCTCGACCGTGGCCTCCGGTGAGCCGCCGTTGACCGCGAGGTCGTCGGCGTGCAGCGGCAGGTCGGCGGTGAGGTACTTGCTGAAGATCTCGGTCGAGGCCTGCGCGTCCGGGCGCTCGATCTTGATCTTGACGTCGAGGCGGCCCGGTCGCAGGATCGCGGGGTCGATCATGTCCTCGCGGTTGCTGGCACCGATGACGATGACGTTCTCGAGCCCCTCGACACCGTCGATCTCGCTGAGGAGCTGGGGGACGATCGTCGTCTCGACGTCGCTGGACACCCCGGAGCCGCGGGTGCGGAACAGGCTCTCCATCTCGTCGAAGAACACCACGACCGGGAACCCCTCGGAGGACTTCTCGCGAGCCCGCTGGAAGATGAGCCGGATGTGGCGCTCGGTCTCGCCGACGTACTTGTTGAGCAGCTCAGGTCCCTTGATGTTGAGGAAGTAGCTCTTGCCCGGCTCGCGCCCCTGCTTCTCGGCGATCTTGCGCGACAGGGAGGCAGCGACGGCCTTGGCGATCATCGTCTTGCCACAGCCGGGCGGACCGTAGAGGAGCACGCCCTTGGGGGCCTTGAGGTGGTGCTCGGTGAAGAGGTCGGGGTGGAGGTAGGGCAGCTCGACGGCGTCGCGGATGAGCTCGATCTGGCTGCCGAGCCCGCCGATGTCGTCGTAGGCGATGTCCGGCACCTCCTCGAGGACGAGGTCGGCCACCTCCGCCCGGGGGATCTGCTCGTAGACGAACGCACTGCGCGACTCGAGCAGGAGGGCGTCACCGACGCGGAGGGTGCCGGACTTCAGGGAGGCGGCGACACGGCATACGCGCTCCTCGTCCCCGCGCGAGAGGACGAGCACGCGGTCGTCGTCGAGGATCTCCTTGAGGAGCACGATCTCGCCGGCCCGTTCGAAGCCGTGGACGGCCACGACGTTCATGGCCTCGTTGAGCATGACCTCGCGGCCGATCTCGATCTCGCCGGCCTCGATCGTCGGACTCACCGCGACGTGCATCTTGCGTCCGCCGGTGAGGACGTCGACCGTCTTGTCCTCGAACGTCTCGACGACGACGCCGTAGCCGGACGGCGGCTGGCCCAGGCGGTCGACCTCGCTCTTGAGGGTGATGATCTGGTCGCGGGCGTCGCGCAGCGTCCGGACGAGGCGCTCGTTCTGGGCGGAGACGGTGTTGACCTGCGAGCGCAGGTCGGTGACTGTGCCCTCGAGGCGTCGCACGGCTTCGCGCTCGGACGGAGTGAACTCGGTCATCGGGGCCTCCTTCGCTGGGCTGACCCCTCAACGCTAACCCGTGACGCTGCGCCGGACCTTCCTGACTCGCTTGTCGGACGGAATGCGTTCACCGATCGCCTCGGGGGTCCACTCCTCGGCGTTGGAGCCGGGCATCACCTCGGCCGGTCGGCCCTCGGAGTCCTCCAGGCCCTCATAGCCCTTGCCCGGCCGGCGCTTGCGCACCGGCGGGGTGACCCCCGGTGCCAGGCGGCGCGAGGTGATGAGGAAGCCGGTGTGCCCGTGCATGCGGTGCTGGGGGCGGACGGCCAGGCCCTCGAGGTGCCAGCCGCGTACGAGCGACTCCCACGCGGACGGCTCGGTCCACGACCCGGCGTCGCGCATCGCCTCGGCAACCTTGGACAGCTGGGTGGCCGTGGCGACGTAGCAGATGAGCACGCCGCCGGGGGCCAGCGCCTCCCCCACGACGTCCAGGCACTCCCACGGCGCGAGCATGTCGAGGACCACGCGGTCGACGGTCCCCGTTTCCACCTGCTGAGGCAGGGCCTCGACGAGGTCGCCGACCGTGACGGTCCACGCGGGGTGGTCGGCGCCGAACCAGGTCCGTGCATTGGCCTTGGCGATCTCGGCGAAGTCCTCGCGGCGCTCGAAGGAGTGCAGCCGCCCGCTCTCCCCCACCGCGCGCAGCAGCGACATCGAGAGCGCCCCCGAGCCGACACCGGCCTCGACGACGACGGCGCCGGGGAAGATGTCCGCGAACGTCACGATCTGTCCGGCGTCCTTGGGATAGACCACGGCGGCGCCACGCGGCATCGACATGACGTAGTCGGAGAGCAGGGGTCGTAGTGCGAGGTACTGGAAGCCCGCGGTGTTGGTGACGGTCGAACCGTCGGGCGAGCCGATGAGGTCGTCGTGCTGCAGGTAGCCGCGGTGCGTGTGGAACTGCTTGCCCGGCGCGAGGGTGATGGTGTGCAGCCGACCCTTGGAGTCCGTGAGCTGCACCCGCTCACCTTCGGCAAAGGGTCCACGTCGAAGGTCGGCACCGGTCGCAGTCATGAGGCGGAAGTCTAGTTCGCACCGATCGCCGCATTGACCGCGGCGACGGTGACCAGCCCGAGCACCCTGCCGTCCTGCACGGCGACGACCACGGGGCTGCCGGACTCCTGGATCGCGGCGACGACGGCCGTGAGGTCGTCCTCCCGCCGTGTGTGCGCGAGCCAGTGCTCGTCCTGCACGCGCGCGAGGGCCGACACGGGTGTCGTGACCCATCGTTCGCGCGGGACGGTGGCAGCGTCCTCGGGAAGCACCATCGCCGTCGGACGGCCGCTGTCGTCCACGACGACGGCCAGGCCCCCGGTCGAGACGGCGGCCTCGAGGACGTCGCTCCCACGCAGGACGGGCACCGGACGCGCCACCTGGGCGACGGTCCCGCGGCCGAGCATCTGGCGCGCCTGCCCCATGCGGATCGCCGCGGTCGCCCCCTGCCACATGAACATCGCGATGAGGCCCATCCACAGCACCGAGGTGATCGAGGGCGACCCGCCCGAGAGCAGCGGCCGCACGACGAACCACAGCACGACCCCGAGCGTGACGAGGCGACCGGTCCAGCCGGCGGCGATGAGTCCCTTCTCACGGCGCCCCGTGAGCTTCCAGACGAGGGCGTCGACGAGCTGGCCGCCGTCGAGCGGCAGTCCGGGAAGGAGGTTGAAGCCCCCCAGCAGGAGGTTGACGAACGCCATGGCGAACAGCACCCGGCCCGGAAGCCCGTCCGCGGAGACGAGGAGCGTGCCGACTCCCGCCAGCGCGGCGAGCACGAGGTTGGCGACGGGTCCGACCACCGCGATGAGCGCGGCCTTGCCCGGGGTGGACAGACGAGGGTCGTATGCCGTGTGCCCACCCCACAGGTCCGCCACCACTCTGTGGACGGGCAGGCCGACCGCCCGTGCGGTGACGGCGTGGGCGCCCTCGTGGACGAGCACCGACACCAGGAGCGAGAGGGCGAAGGCGAGTCCGAGGACGTAGGCACGCGCGCCCTGGTCGGACTCCCCCGACACGACGAGAAAGATGATGACGGCGGCGAGCAGGAGCCAGCTCGCCCCGATCTGCACCGGGACACCGCCGACACGGGCCACGACGAGGCCCTTGGAGGACGGTGTCTCATTCGCTGCGGCCACGCGGGAACCCTACAAGCCCCGGCGGCATACTGGGCCGGGTGAACTCCTCCACCCCGACGTCATCCGCTGTCGACACCGTCGACGCCGTCGACCACCGGCCCGACGCGACCGCCGAGCTGACGGCCGCGCTCACCGAGCGCGTCCTGGTCCTCGATGGCGCGATGGGCACGATGATCCAGCGGGAAGGGCTCTCCGAGGAGGACTTCCGTGGGCACCGGTTCGCGGACTGGCCCAGCGACCTGCAGGGCAACAACGACCTCCTCAGCCTGACCAACCCGTCGGTGATCGAGGGGATCCACCGCGCCTACCTGGAGGCCGGTGCCGACCTCGTCGAGACCAACACGTTCAACGCGCAGCGCATCTCCCTGGGCGACTACGACATGGCCGACCTCGCCTACGAGATGAACCGTGAGGCGGCCCGCCTGGCTCGCACTGCCTGCGACGACGTCGCGGCCGCGACCGGCCGGCCGCGCTGGGTCATGGGGGCCCTGGGGCCCACGACGCGCACCGCGTCGATCTCTCCGGACGTCAACGACCCCGGTGCCCGGAACATCAGCTTCGACACGCTCGTCGAGGCCTACCTCGAGCAGGCCCGCGGGCTGGTCGACGGCGGCGCCGACGGGCTCATCGTCGAGACGATCTTCGACACCCTCAACGCCAAGGCCGCGATCTTCGCCATCGAGACGCTCTTCGAGGAGCTGGGGCGTCGCTGGCCGGTCATCATCTCGGGGACCATCACCGACGCCTCGGGCCGCACCCTGTCCGGCCAGGTGACCGAGGCGTTCTGGAACTCGGTGCGCCATGCCCGGCCGCTCGTCGTGGGACTGAACTGCGCCCTGGGCGCGGACGAGCTGCGCCCCTACATCGCCGAGCTGTCCCGCATCGCCGACTGCTTCGTCTCGGCCTACCCCAACGCCGGTCTGCCCAACGCGTTCGGCGAGTACGACGAGACCCCCGACCAGATGGCGTCGGTCGTGGGCGAGTTCGCCACGAGCGGGCTGGTCAACGTCCTCGGTGGCTGCTGCGGGACCACCCCCGAGCACATCGAGGCCATCGCCGCCGTCGCGGCGCAGGGCGTCCCCCGGGTGCCGGCCGAGGTCCCGGGAGCGTTGCGTCTCAGCGGTCTGGAGCCGCTGACCATCGACGAGAGCTCCCTGTTCGTCAATGTGGGCGAGCGCACCAACATCACCGGTTCGGCCCGCTTCCGCCGCCTCATCAAGGAGGAGGACTACCCGGCCGCGCTGTCCGTGGCCCGTCAGCAGGTCGAGGCCGGGGCCCAGATCATCGACATCAACATGGACGAGGGGATGATCGACGGCGTCGCCGCGATGGACCGCTTCGTCAAGCTCGTCGCCAGCGAGCCCGACATCTGCCGGGTCCCCCTGATGATCGACTCGAGCAAGTGGGAGGTCATCGAGACCGGCCTGAAGTGCTCGCAGGGCAAGCCGATCGTCAACTCGATCTCCATGAAGGAGGGCGTCGAGCCCTTCCTCGCCCAGGCGCGGCTCTGCCGCAAGTACGGCGCGGCCGTCGTCGTCATGGCCTTCGACGAGGACGGCCAGGCCGACAACCTCGAGCGGCGCAAGCAGATCTGCCAGCGCGCCTACGACCTGCTCACGCAGGAGGTCGGCATGGACCCGCACGACATCATCTTCGACCCCAACATCTTCGCGGTCGCGACCGGTATCGAGGAGCATGCGGCCTACGGCACCGACTTCATCGAGGCGACCCGGTGGATCAAGGAGAACCTCCCGGGCACGCTCGTCTCCGGCGGCGTCTCCAACGTCTCCTTCTCGTTCCGGGGCAACAACCCCGTGCGCGAGGCGATCCACGCCGTCTTCCTGTTCAACGCCATCCAGGCGGGCATGGACATGGGCATCGTCAACGCCGGAGCCCTCGTCGTGCTCGACGAGGTCGACCCGGACCTGCGCGATCGCATCGAGGACGTCATCCTCAACCGGCGCGCGGACTCCACGGAGCGCCTGCTCGAGATCGCCGACCGCTTCAACAACACCGGCGAGGCCGCCCCCGAGGTCACGCAGTCCGAGTGGCGCGCACTGCCGGTGCGCGAACGCATCACGCACTCGCTCGTCAAGGGCATCGACGACCACGTCGTCGACGACACCGAGGAGCTGCGCCAGGAGATCGAGATCGACGGCGGTCAGCCGATCGAGGTCATCGAGGGACCGCTCATGGACGGCATGAACGTCGTCGGTGACCTGTTCGGTGCCGGCAAGATGTTCCTGCCCCAGGTCGTGAAGTCGGCCCGCGTGATGAAGAAGGCCGTCGCGCACCTCGTCCCCTACATCGAGGCCGAGAAAGAACGTACCGGCGTCTCCACCCAGCAGAGCAAGGGCCTCATCGTCATGGCGACGGTCAAGGGCGACGTGCACGACATCGGCAAGAACATCGTCGGGGTCGTGCTCCAGTGCAACAACTACGACGTCATCGACCTCGGCGTCATGGTGCCCGCCCAGAAGATCTTGGACACGGCCAAGGAGAGGGGCGCCGACATGATCGGCCTCTCCGGGCTCATCACCCCCTCCCTGGACGAGATGGTGCGCGTGGCCGGCGAGATGGAGCGCCAGGGCTTCACCATCCCGCTCCTCATCGGTGGCGCCACCACCTCCCGGGCCCACACGGCGGTCAAGGTCGACGGTCAGTACGGCGGTCCCGTCGTCTGGGTCAAGGACGCCTCCCGCTCGGTGCCGGTGGCCAGCCAGCTGCTCTCCGACGCCCAGCGCGGACCCTTCCTCGAGACGGTCAAGGCCGACTACGACTCGATGCGGGCCAGGCACGCGGCCAAGGCGACCGAACGCCCCCTGGTCTCGATCGACGCGGCACGCAAGGCGCGCACGCCCATCGACTGGACGGCATACCGGCCGGTGAGACCGCACCTGCTCGCCCAGCAGAGCAAGGACGTGTGGTCGGGCTCGCCCGACACGAAGTGGCACCGGGCGGCGGCGCAGTTCACCAAGGAGCTGCTCGGCTACCCCATCGAGGAGCTGCGTCGCTACATCGACTGGACGCCCTTCTTCCAGGCGTGGGAGATGAAGGGCCGCTACCCCGACATCCTGTCCAACCCGGCGACGGGCGAGACGGCACGCAAGCTGTTCGAGGACGCCAATACGATGCTGGACAAGGTCATCGAGGAGAAATGGCTCACCGCCAACGGTGTCATCGGCCTCTTCCCCGCCAACGCCGTCGGTGACGACATCGAGGTCTACGCCGACGAGTCCCGCACCACGGTGCTCACGACCCTGCACGGGCTGCGCCAGCAGGGGCAGCACCGCGAGGGCGTGCCCAACCGCTGCCTCTCCGACTTCGTCGCCCCCAAGGAGAGCGAGCTGCGCGACTTCGTGGGTGCGTTCGCAGTGACCGCGGGGCTGGGGGCCCACGACCGCATCATGGCGTTCAAGGAGGATCTCGACGACTACTCCGCGATCCTGCTCGAGGCCCTGGCCGACAGGCTGGCAGAGGCCTTCGCCGAGCGCCTGCACGAGCGTGTCCGGCGCGAGTTCTGGGGGCACGCGAGAGAGGAGCACCTGAGCAACGAGGACCTCATCGCCGAGAAGTACGCCGGCATCCGCCCCGCTCCGGGATACCCCGCCTGCCCGGACCACACCGAGAAGGAGACGTTGTTCCGGCTGCTGGGTGCCACCGAGCGCGCGGGCATCGAGCTCACCGAGTCGATGGCGATGCAGCCGGGCGCCGCCGTCAGCGGCTGGTACTTCGGGCACCCGCAGAGCCAGTACTTCGTCGTCGGACGGCTCGGTCGCGACCAGGTCGAGGACTACGCGCAGCGCAAGGGCTGGACCCTCGCGGAGGCGGAGCGCTGGCTCGGGCCCAACCTGGGCTACCAGCCGGAGGACTGACGCCCCAGAGCCGGTCGCGCTCAGTCCTCGCCGTCGTCCAGCCGGGCGATGACGGCCTCGAGCAGGCGGGCGAGCTCGGTGCGCTCGTCCACGTCCAGCCCCCGCAGCACGTCGCTCTCGACCACGTCGGACTCCCGGATCGACTCGGTGAAGAGCTCGCGCCCGTCCGCCGTCAGCGACACCAGTGTGCGGGTGCGGTTGTCCGGGTCCGGGTGGCGCTGGACCAGCCCGCGCTCGGTCATCTTGTCGAGCCGGTGCGTCATCGATGAGGGAGCCACGCTGGTGTGCTCGGCGAGCTGGCTCGGGGTCAGGCAGGCGTCACCAGCCAACGCGAGCGCAGCGACCACCGCCCACTCCCCCTGCGTGAGGTCGAGGTCCGCCAGCTGGCGCGCGTACCACTGGTCCAGCTTCTTGGTCACGCCGTAGAGCGCCGTGATGACCCGCTGGACCGACTCCTCGCCGCCGGCGGCGACGTAGGCCGCCACGGCATCACGGTGCCTCTGGGCGACGGACCTGCGGCGTGGGGGCATAACCCGATTCTCTCATGCGTTGTTCGAATGCTAACCTTTCGATCTCGAACATTCGAGATCGAACTATTCGGCATCGAAGCCGGCCTCTTGCGGGGCTCGGCAGGCCGGGCCCCTCCTCGTCTGCACCCGAAGGGTGGAATCCGCCATGCGCGCCAAGCTGCTCGTCCTCGCCTCGTCCCTCGGCATGCTTGGCTGGGGAGCGGTCCTGCCCTTCCAGTACGCGTATGCCGCGGACTCGCGCGGCTGGGGTGCGTTCGTCGCCGCTGCGGCCTCGTCCCTGTTCTCCGTCGGCGCCCTCGTTGCCGCCCCGGTGGCCGGCCGCCTCAGCGACCGCTTCAACCCGGTGACCGTGGCCGTGCTCTCCCAGCTGCTCGGCGCGCTCGGCGTCGGTGCCCTGGTGCTGGCCGACTCCTCGACGAGCTTCCTCGTCGGGATGTTCGTCTTCGGGCTGGGCCTGACCGCAGCCGTGCCGGCCAAGCAGGTCCTCGTGCTGCGCTGGGTCGACGGCAGCGACCGTCGCCGCATCTTCGCCTACAAGTTCACGGGCGAGGCCCTTGGCATGGCGGCCGGTGCCTACGTCGCCGGGCAGCTGGTGAACCTCAAGGACGTCGACGGCCTGGACATCGGGTTCCTCACTGCCGCAGCCGGATTCACGATCTCCTCATTGATCATTGCTCTGGCCGGGTGGGGCGCGGACCTCCACGCGGGCAGCGATGCCGACGTGGACGCGCGACCGAGCGTGCGCGGTTCGCTGGCAGCAGTCTTCGCCACGCCGGCCCTGCGGTGGACCGCCGTGGTCACCGTGACGCTTGCCCTGGGGTTCTATGCCCAGTTCGAGTCGGGGCTGCCGGCATACGGGATCACCGTCCTGGACGTCGACACTGCCGCCATCGGCTCCGCCGCCGCCGTCAACGCGATCGTCATCGTGGTGCTGCAGGTCATCGTCGTGAGACTGACGGCGCGCCGCAGTGCGCCGACACTCCTGATGGCCGTCGGCGGGATCTGGGTGCTCTCGTGGCTGGTGCTGTCGACGGCGCAGCTGGCGCCGGGCGTCGCCTCCGCGCTGTTCGTCACGACGTACGGCATCTTCGCGGTCGGGGAGACGATGTACAGCCCCGTCCTCAGCCCCCTCACCGCCTCCCTCGCGCCGCGTGGGATGGTCGGCCAGACCCTCGGCACGTTCGCGGCCCTGCAGACGACGTTCTCGGCGCTGGGGCCGCTCGTGGCCGGAGCGCTGCTGGGCGCCGGGCTCACGAACGGCTTCCTCGGCCTTCACCTGGGCATCAGCATGCTGGCCGTGTATGCCGCGTGGCGACTTCGCGGTGCCATGCGCTCGGCGTCCGCCCCCGTCAAGACCGCTGCGTCCGCGGATGTGGTCCCTCTGGCCACCACATCCGCAGACGCAAGGGGCGCGCAGGGGTGAGGTGCGGGCGGTGTCGGCGGCACGGCATACGGTGTCGTCCATGACTCCCGCACTGTCTCCGAGCCGCGCAGCGGACTTCAAGCAGTGCCCCCTGCTGTTCCGCTTCCGGACCATCGACAAGCTCGACGGGCCGCCCTCGCCGGCGGCCGCTCGCGGGACCCTGGTGCACGAGGTCCTCGAGCACCTCTTCGAGCTGCCGGCCGCCGAGCGCACGCCCGAGGCCGCCCTCGCCCTGCTCCAGCCGCGTTGGGCCAGCCTCGTGCAGGAGCGTCCCGAGCTCGCGACGATGATCGAGGACGATGAGAGCCTGACGCAGGACGGCTGGTTCAAGGACGCGGCAACGCTGGTCGAGCGGTGGTTCACCCTCGAGAACCCCCAGTGGCTCGAGCCCGCAGAGCGAGAGCTCTACGTCGAGACCGAGGTGGACGGCCTCACCCTGCGCGGCTACGTCGACCGGCTCGACATCGCGCCCGACGGCGCCATGCGCGTGGTCGACTACAAGACCGGTCGCTCACCGCGCGAGGCGTTCGAGGGCAAGGCGCTGTTCCAGATGAAGTTCTATGCGCTCGTGCTCTGGCGCCAGCGCGGAGTCATCCCCAAGCTGCTCCAGCTGGTCTACCTCGGCAACGGCGAGATCGTGAGATACGAGCCCGACGAGCACGACCTGCTGGGCCTCGAGCGCAACGTGCAGGCCGTGTGGCAGGCCATCGTGCGGGCCAGCGAGACGGGGGACTGGCGGCCGCGCGTGTCCAGGCTGTGCGACTGGTGCGACTTCAAGGAGCTCTGCCCCGAGTGGGGCGGCACTCCCCCGCCCCTACCCGTTGACGCGGGGCGCCTCGTCCTCGACCCGAGCGTCACCGGTGAGGCGCTCGTCGGCGACGACTGACACGAGGTCCTGCGGGGTCAGGCCGCGCAGGCTCGGCAGCTGGACGGCCCCTCGGGTGATGGGCACGGGGACGACGTGCGGGACCGCGATGGTCGGCACGCCTGCGGCCACGGCCGAGCGCACACCGGTCGGTGAGTCCTCGATGGCGATGCAGTCGCTGGCCTTCACCCCGACCAGGCGGGCGGCGGCGTGGTAGGGCTCGGGGTGAGGCTTGCCGTGCTCCACCTCGTCGCCGGTGACGAGCGCGGCGAACGTCCCCTCGGGCAGGGCCTCGACGACCGCCATGGCGAGCGACCGCCACGACATCGTGACGAGGACGTTGGGCACCCCTGCCTCGACGAGGGCGGCGAGCAGCTCGCGCGCACCCGGGCGCCACGGCACGTGCTCGCGCACCTGGGCCGTGACGCGCACGAGGAGCTCGTCGATGATGCGCTCCGGCTCCCAGCTGATCGGTGAGTTGTCCCGGATGAACTCGGCGCTCACCATGAGGTCGTTGCCGACGAGCTGGTGCGCGTACTCCTCCGACCACACGCCTCCGTGCTCCTCGACGATGGCATGCTCGGCCGAGATCCAGTAGGGCTCGGTGTCGACCAGGGTTCCATCCATGTCCCAGAGAACCGCGGCAGGCAACGTCATGCGAGGAGTCTACGAATAGGGTGGAGTGCTACCCACGAGGAGGACACGTTGATCGAGCTCGACGACCTGCCCGAGCTGGAGAATGCCGTGATGATCGCGGCCTTCGAGGGCTGGAACGACGCCGGCGAAGCAGCCAGCGGCGTCATCGAGCACCTGGCCCAGCTCTGGGATGCGGAGCCGGTCGCGGCGCTCGATCCCGAGGACTACTACGACTTCCAGGTCAACCGCCCCCGCGTGCTCAGCGAGGGGGGTCAGCGCCGGATCAGCTGGCGCACGACGCGCATCCTCGTGGCCACCAACACCTCCATCGGGCGCGACGTCGTGCTGGTGCAGGGCGTGGAGCCCTCGTTCCGCTGGCGCACGTTCGCCATCGAGCTCATGGAGCTGGCCCAGGCCGCCGACGTGACCACCGTCATCACCCTCGGCGCCCTGCTCGCCGACGTGGCGCACACCCGACCGATCCAGGTCACCGTGAGCTCGGACAACGAGGACACGAGGCACCGCCACGACATCGAGGCGAGCACCTACGAGGGCCCCACGGGCATTGTCGGAGTGATCGCCGACGCCGCGGTCCAGGTCGGGGTGAGCTCGCTCTCGGTGTGGGCCGCCGTCCCGCACTACGCCCACCACACCCCCTCGCCCAAGGCCACCCGTGCCATGGTCTCCAGGCTCGAGGAGCTCCTCGACGGGCCCATCGACCACGGCTCGCTCGACGACGACGCGCGTGCCTGGGAGAACGGGCTCGACGTGCTGGCCGCCGAGGACTCCGAGGTCGCCGAGTACGTCGAGTCGCTCGAGCAGGCGCAGGACACCGCCGAGCTGCCCGAGGCCAGCGGCGACGCCATCGCCAAGGAGTTCGAGCGCTACCTCAGGAAGCGCCGCTCCGACGAGTGAGGCTGGGGCCGCGCTCCTGCACGGTGCTCAGACCCGCACTCCCAGCAGCGCATCGAGGGTGCGGGACAGGACGCCGGGGGCCGAGACATCGTCGCCACCCGAGCGCAGCGTCTGGTCGGCCCAGGCATCGACGGCCCCGAGGGCACGCGGAGCATCCAGGTCGTCGGCCAGTGCCGAGCGGATGGCCGCGACGGTGTCGTCCGCGGACGGGGCCGTGTTGACCGACAGGGCCTCGCGCCAACGGTCCAGCCGCGCCTGGGCGGTGGTCAGCAGGTCGGGGGTGTAGTCCCAGTCCGACCGGTAGTGCTGTCCCAGCAGGACGAGGCGGATCGCCATGGGGTCCACACCCGACTCCCGCAACCTGGAGACGAGCACGAGGTTGCCGCGCGACTTGCTCATCTTGTGCCCGTCCAGGCCGACCATGCCGGCGTGGGCATGGAGGTCGGCGTAGGTCTCCACCCCGACGGCACGGGCCTGCGCGACGGTCATCTCGTGGTGCGGGAAGATGAGGTCGGACCCTCCCCCGTTGATGTCCATGGGGACGCCGAGGCGGTCGAGGGCGATGGCCGTGCACTCGACGTGCCACCCCGGACGACCCGCCGGCAGGCCCTCGAACTCCCATGACGGCTCACCCTCACGGGCGGCGCGCCACAGCAGTGGGTCGAAGGCCCCTCGCTTGCCCGGGCGGTCGGGGTCGCCACCACGGTCGGCGAAGACCGCGAGCATCTGCTCGCGCGTCCACCCCGACACCTCGCCGAAGCCGGGGACCTGGGCGAGGTCGACATAGAGGTCCGGTCCCTGCGCATCGTCGTTGTCCAGCTCGTATGCCGTCCCGCTCGCGATCGTGCGTCGCACGAGGTCCGCGATGGTCGGCAGTGCCTCCACCACCCCGACATAGTCGTCGGGCGGGATGACCTGCAGAGCGGTCATGTCCTCGCGGTAGAGGTCTGCCTCGGCGACGGCGAGGTCGCGCCAGTCGATGCCGTCGCGTGCCGCGCGCTCGAGGAGGGGGTCATCCACATCGGTGACGTTCTGGGTGTAGTGCACCTCGTGCCCGTTGTCGCGCAGCACGCGGCCCACGAGGTCGAACGCGACGTAGGTCGCAGCGTGCCCGAGGTGCGTCGCGTCGTACGGCGTGATGCCGCAGACATAGAGCCGCGCGACGGGGCCGGGGTCGACCTCGCGCAGGGTCCCGGAGCTGGTGTCGTGCAGCGTGAGGGCCACTCCGTCCCCGGGGATGGCGGGCAGGAACGGAGGCGGCCACGAGATCACGCTCGAAGCCTACGTCGGACCCGTCAGAGGGCGGGCCACGGGATGGCCGGCCAACCCGGGCGGGGCAGGGGGTGACGACGCTCGGCGAGCAGGTGCTCGGCCCGGTCGGCCAGCGCCGCGACCTCGTCCTCCGTGAGGAGGGCGGACAGCTGTTGCGCGAACATCTCCCCCGCCAGGGCGTCACGCACGCGCTCAACCCGGGTGAGGTCCTCCGCTGGGATCTCCTGACCGGCCCAGCCCCAGAGCACGGTGCGCAGCTTGGGCTCCACGCCCAGGCTCACGCCGTGGTCGACGCACCAGACGGCATCGTTCATCCGCAGCAGGTGTCCGCCCTTGCGGTCGGAGTTGTTGATGAGGGCGTCGAAGACGGCGGCGGTGCGCACGGCAGGGTCCATCGCATGGGCCACGACGACCTCCTCCCCCTCCGGGGTCTCACCGCGCAGGACCTCGCGCCACCCGTGCGGCACCTCGTCCGGTGACACGACGTCCACCACGAGGTCCGGCGCGACGTCCGGCTCGCCGACCCACTCCTGGGTTGCGGCCAGACCCCAGGGGCCCTCGTGCAGGACGGTGGCAGGGACGACGCCGAAGCCTCCCGCCTCGCTGATGAGGTAGGCCGCCCGCTCCCGTCCTGCGAGCGTCCCGTCGGGGTAGTCCCACAGCGGTCGCTCGAGCGCCACGGGCTTGTGGATCGCGAGCCGTGACTCCTCGTCCAGGGTCACGCGCACGAGCACCGCCCCGTTGGACGACTCCAGAACCCGCCCGAGGAGCGTGACCTCACCGCCCTCGAGGAGGGCCTCGACATGTGCCACGTCGCTTCAGCGCTTGTAACCGTTGGAACGCGGGCAGATGTGGCCCTCGGGGTCCAGGGCCTGACCACAGAAGGGACACGGGGGTCGGCCGGCGGCGACGAGGGCCTGGCAGCGCCGGGCGAAGGCCCGGGCCAGCGTGGGGTCGAGCACCACGCGCACGGTGTCGGCCGGCTCGTCCTCCTCGGGGTCGCGGTCGTGGCACTCGATGACGATGCTGCTGCGGTCCTCGTCCCACGCCAGGCTGACGGTGTCGACGCGGAACTCGTCCTCGATCGGTGTCTCGAGGGCCTCGGTGTCGGCATGGTGCTCCGCCACGGCGTCGGAGCCCTCCGGCCCGCCGACGGTGTCGAGCAGGTCCGAGATGCGGTCGGCGAGGATGCTCACCTGGACCTTCTCGATCGACACGGACACGAGCCGGCCCCCGCCCCGGGCCTGCAGGAAGAAGGTGCGACCCCCGGGCGGGCCGACGGTGCCGGCGACAAAGCGCTCTGGCGGGTCGAAGTCACTGATCGCCATGGCCGCAGACTAACCCGTGAAGCCCCACGGGAGCTCGAGGCGGTGGGCCCGGAGGAGGCCGACGTCGTCGAGGATCGCGCGGGTGGGACCGTCCGCAGCGACGACGCCGTCGGACAGGATGACCGACCGCTCGCACAGCTGGAGGGCGAAGGGCAGGTCGTGCGTCACCATGAGCACGGTGACGTCGAGCGACTGGATCAGCTCGCCCAGCTCACGCCGCGAGGTGGGGTCGAGGTTGGACGACGGCTCGTCGAGCACGAGGATCTCGGGCTCCATGGCGAGGACCGAGGCGATCGCGACACGGCGCCGCTGGCCGAAGGAGAGGTGGTGCGGAGCCCGGTCGGCGAACTCGCCCATGGCCACGGCCTCGAGCGCCTTGGCGATCCGGGCCTCGAGAGCCTCCCCACGCAGACCGAGGTTGGCCGGCCCGAACGCCACGTCGTCGCGCACGGTCGGCATGAACAGCTGGTCGTCGGGGTCCTGGAAGACGATGCCGACCCGGCGGCGGACCTCGAGGTGGTTCTCGCGCACGACCGGCATCCCGGAGACCGAGACCGAGCCGGCACCCGCCTCGAGGATGCCGTTGAGGTGGAGCACGAGGGTGGTCTTGCCTGCCCCGTTGGGCCCGAGCAGGGCGACCCGCTCCCCCCGGTGCACATGGAGGTCGACACCGAACAGCGCCTGGTGACCGTCGGGATACGCAAAGGCCAGGCCGCGCACGTCGAGGACCGGGGTGGTCATGCGGCGTGGACCCAGACGAGGGCGAGGAGGGCGAGCACGGTCGGTGCCAGGCCACGCGCCCAGTCACGGCGGTCGGCCTCGAGCGGGTCGGTGACGGGCATGCGGCCGTCGTAGCCGCGAGACATCATCGCGAGGTGGACCCGCTCACCGCGCTCGTAGCTGCGGATGAAGAGCGCACCCGCGCTCGACGCGATGACGGGCCAGCCGCCGAGCGACCGGGGTGCGAAACCCCGGGACTCGCGAGCGACCTTCATGCGCTGCGACTGCGATCCGACGACACCGAGGTATCGCACCATGAACGCCAGGATCTGCACGAGGCGGTCCGGGACGTGGAGGTGCTGCAGCGCCCGCACGAGGTCGCGGCTCGACGTGGTCGTCGCGAACGCGATCGCCATGAGGCAGCTCGTGGTCGCCGTGAGCAGCAGCACGATGCTCGCCGCCACACCATCGTGCGACACCGTGAACGGACCCACCTCGCGGGTCGGGCCGGTCGCCACGAACGGCAGGACGAGCGCAAAGACCACGAACGGCGTCTCGACGACGAGTCGGGCGAGGACGTGGCGCCACCGGACCCGGGTGAGGCCCACGACGGCGAGGGCGGTCAGGAGCATGGCGACCCGCGCCAGGTGTGCCTCACGAGGCAGCGCCACCACCAGCAGGATGAAGCTCACCAGCGCGACGAGCTTGACGTGCGCCGGCAGACGGTGCACGAGCGAGTCACCCTCGATGTGGAGGTGCGACCCGAGGCCGGCTCCCACCTCAGGCGTCGTCGCGGGGGCCGCGACGGCGAAGCAGGTGCATCAGGCCGAAGGCGAGAACCGCCACGACGAGGACCCCGACGAGCCCTGCCAGCCCTCCGGAGAGCCGGGCGTCGTGGACCCCGGCGGTGCCGTAGCCGGCGAACGGCGAGTCGGAGCTGGCGTGCTGCCCGGCGGAGTCGGTGAAGCCGAGGCGGTGGGCGACGAACTCGAGCCCGTCCGGGTGGCTCGAGGCCCAGAACGACACGACCGTGGCCAGCAGCAGGCAGACGCCGAGTCCGATGAGGACGAGTCGCTTCGTGGAGACGTGGACGCGGGGCGATGGGTTCATGCGCGAGCGTCCGTCCGGATCTCCAGTGCTCTGGCATGGACCAGGCTCCGGGCTCCGTGCACCAGGTCTGGGCGCGTGGCGATGATGCTGCCCACGGCAAGGAAGGTGATGAACCCCTCACCCAGGCCGATGAGCGTGTGCCAGCCCACCATGGCAGCCACGAGCTCCCCGAGCGGGATCGGTGCACGTCCACCCACGGCATACAGCAGGGTGAAGGCCAGGGCGGCCACCGGGACGGAGGCGAAGGCCGCCACGCCCGCGAGCGCGGGCACCGCGGCGAGCCCTCGCGACCGGACCAGACGGCGCAGGGAGGTGAAGACAGCCCAGCCGGCCCACACCCCCACGAGACCCATGAGCGTGATGTTGGTTCCCAGCGCCGTGATCCCGCCGTCGGCGAAGAGCAGCGCCTGCACGGTCAGCACGACGGTGAGGCACAGGGTCGCGGTCCACGGTCCGACGAGCACGGCGGCGAGCGTGCCACCCAGGAGGTGACCCGAGGTGCCCGCTCCCACCGGGAAGTTGAGCAGCTGCGCCGCGAAGACGAAGACGGCCACCAGTCCGGCCAAGGGGGCGGTGCGGTCGTCGAGCTCACGGCGGGCCCGGCTCAGCGCCAGGCCGACGCCTGCCGCGGCCACGACGGCGGTCGCCATCGACGTGGGTGCGTCGAGGAACCCGTCGGGAACGTGCACCGGTGACCCTCCTGGCTGTGCGGCTTGTTGCTCATTGTTTGCAACAAGAACTCTAGCCGGTGCCTCCGCCGATGGTGTTGTCGCCGGCGGGCACATCCTTGGCTGCGCCCTGGTGCGTCCTGATGGCTCCCCCGGACGAGTTCACCGCCATCACCATCGACCGGCCTCCCGACCACCGGACGACCGACACGGACGCGGGATCCACGTGGACCCGCTGCAGGCCGGCAAGGCCTGCTCCCATCGCGTCGGCCAGGACCGCCTTGATCGGGTCACCGTGGCTCACCGCCACCCACACGGCGTCCGGTCCGCGCTCGGCCTCGACCTCGGCGTCGATGCGGCGGACCGTCGAGGTGATGCGTTCGGCCATCTCGGCCAGCGACTCGGCGGCGTAGTGCTCGCTGTCCGGGAAGCGCGCCGTCGAGGGGTCGTCCTGCACGGTGCGCCACAACGGCTCCGAGACGAGCTCGGCGATCGGCCGCCCCGTCCACGCGCCGTAGTGGCACTCCCCCAGGTCGTCGACCACCTCGGCGCTCGCGCCGGGCAGGAGCAGGCTGGCCGTCTCGCGGCAGCGCTGCAGCGGGCTCGTGACCAGGCGTGCCACGTCGGTGCCGGCGTCGGTCAGCCGGGAGGCCAGCCGGCCCACGTCGGTGCGGCCGCGGTCGGTCAGGCCCACCCCCTCGGACCATCCCGCGAGGACGGCGTCGGCGTTGGCGGTCGAGTGTCCGTGTCGCACGAGCAGGAGCAGAGCCACGGCGTCCACTGTAGGCAAGGATGGGCCGGTGATCATCGACAAGGCTCTGTATCGGGACGGCAAGCGGGGGTCGTGCGGCGACCTCAGCGACGAGCTCGACGCGTTGAGGGCCGAGGGCACCCACACCGACTTCCTCTGGATCGGCCTCAAGGACCCGTCGATGGAGGAGCTCGAGCTCGTCGACAGCGAGCTCGGTCTCGAGCTGCACCCCCTCGCCATCGAGGACGCCGTCAACGGGCGCCAACGCGCCAAGATCGAGCTCTACGGCAACAGCATCTTCGTCGTCCTCAAGACGCTGAGCTACATCGAGGCCACCTCGGACATCGAGACCGGCGAGCTCATGGTCCACGTCGGCGAGCACTTCGTGCTCACCATCCGGCGCGGCGAGCTCAGCCCGTTGGCAGGCGTTCGCAAAGCGCTCGAGGACCAGCCGGAGAAGCTGGCACTCGGCCCGATGGCCGCGCTGCACGCCATCATCGACCGCGTCGTCGACGAGTACCGCCGCATCGACGTCGAGGTCGCCCGCGACGTGGACGAGATCGAGGAGGCCGTCTTCTCCGACGGGCTCGTCTCCTCGGAGGCGATCTATCGCCTCAAGCGCGAGGTGCTCGAGTTCCGACGGGCGATCACTCCCCTCATCACGCCGGTGCAGATGCTCCACACGAGCCCCCGGTCCCCGGTGACGTCCGACGAGCTGCGGCTGCAGTTCCGTGACGTCGACGACCACCTGCACTTCGTCGCCGACCGCATCGAGTCCTACGACCGGTTGCTGACCGATGTCCTCAGCGCCAACCTCGCCAAGATCTCGGTGCAGCAGAACTCCGACATGCGCAAGATCTCGGCGTGGGTTGCCATCGCGGCGGTGCCCACGATGATCGCCGGCATCTATGGGATGAACTTCGACAACATGCCCGAGCTGCACTGGCACTACGGCTACTTCGTCGCGGTCGCGCTCATGGCATCCGCCTGCCTGGAGCTGTACCTGACCTTCAAGAGGGTGAAGTGGCTCTGACCGTGCTCGGGCTCCGCGTCAGGTCGCGGTGATCCAGCCGGCGCCGAGCGCCAGGAACATGAAGGCACCGAGGACGACGCGGTAGACGATGAACCACAGGAGCGAGTTGCTCTGGACGAACCTCAGCAGCCACGCGATCGATGCGTAGGCCACGATGAAGGCCACGACGATGCCGGTGAGGATCGGACCGACTCCGAGGGTCTTCAGGCCCTCGAGGTTGCCCAGCGTCTCGTAGATGCCGGCACCGGTGAGCGCTGGGATCGCCAGGAAGAAGGACAGCTCGGTCGAGGTCACCCGGTCGATGCCGCGCATGAGGCCGGCCGAGATCGTGGCCCCGGAGCGCGAGACGCCGGGGATGAGCGAGAAGCACTGCACGAGCCCGATGACGAGACCGTCCCTGATGGTCAGGGCGTCCTCTCCACGTTGCGCGCCCGCCTTGGCCAGGACGTCGTGGCGCCGCTCGGCGACCCACATCACCGCGCTCCAGAGGATGAGCGCACCGGCCACGACCCACAGGCTGCGCAACGGACCCGAGATGAGGTCCTTGAGCAGGAGCGCGACGACCACGACCGGGACCGACCCGACGATGACGGCCCAGGCGAGCTGGTAGTCGTGGTGCTCGCGTGCCGGCGCGCTGCGCAGGCCCCCCACCCAGGCGAGGAGGAGGCGGAGGATCTTCCTGCCGAAGTAGGTGAACGTCGCGAGGATCGCGCCGATCTGGATCAAGGCCGTGTATGCCGTGATCGCGTCCGCGTCCACGGGCAGTCCGAGGAGCTTCTCGGTGATCGTGAGGTGGCCCGTGGACGAGACCGGGAGGTACTCGGTGAGGCCCTCGACGATGCCGAGGACGACGGACTGGACGTAGCTGAGCGCGACTGGGAGGTCGACGGCGGGGATCACGTGGTGGGGGCTTCCTCGGTGGTGGACGGGACGAGCTCGGACATGACACGCAGGGTCTCGAGCCGCCCCTCGATGGTCGGCGCGAAGGGTGACACACCCAGGGTGGTGACCCCGGCCTCGGCATAGCGGCCGATGCGCTCACCGATCCGCTCGGGCGAGCCGAGAAGTGCGGTCGCGTCGATGAACTCGAAGGGCACGGCCGCAGCGGCGTCCCTGTGCTGCCCGGCGAGGAACAGCTCCTGGACGCGCGCAGCCTCCGCCTCGAAGCCCATGCGGCAGGCGAGCTGGTTGTAGAAGTTCTTCTCCCTCGACCCCATGCCCCCGATGTAGAGCGCGGAGTAGGCGGCCACCGCCGCAGCGCCCGCCTCGACGTCCTCGGTGACGACGACCGGCACGGTGGGCACGATGTCGAAGCCGGCCAAGGGGTTGTCTTCCGTGCCCTTGCCCGCCGCCCGGCGTCCCGTCGCGATGGAGGCGATGATGTCGCCGGAGTGCTCGGGTGAGAAGAAGATCGCGAGCCAACCGTCCGCGATCTCCCCGGTGAGCTCGAGGTTCTTGGGTCCCACCGCAGCCAGGTAGATGGGCAGGTGCTCCTGGGTCGGGGCGATGGTCAGCTTGAGAGCCTTGCCGGGACCGTCGGGCAGGGGCAACGTGAAGTGCTCCCCGGCATACTCGACTCGCTGGCGCGCCAGCGCCTGACGGACGATCGCGACGTACTCGCGCGTGCGGCCCAGAGGCTTGCCGAACCGCACCCCGTGCCAGCCCTCGCTGACCTGGGGTCCGGAGACACCGAGGCCGAGGCGGAAACGCCCCGCGGAGAGGTGGTCCAGCGTCGCGGCGGTCATCGCCGTCATGGCGGGGGTGCGGGCCGGGATCTGCATGACGGCTGCGCCCAACCCGATCCGCTCGGTGGTGGCACCGATCCAGGCAAGGAAGCTCACCGTGTCGCTGCCGTAGGCCTCCGCCACCCAGGCCGAGTCGTAGCCGAGGCGGTCGGCCTCGGCCGCGAGCGTGAGCATGTCCTGGCTCGAAGACAGGCCCATGTAGCCCAGGTTCACCGCAAGTCGCATGGCGCCAACCGTAGTCGCGGCGCCCGGCTCGAACGGCACCGAGGTGGCTCAGCGCCCCCGCGTGTCCGGGCTGCCGGAGGTGGCGTCGGGCCCGGAGCCGGAGGCGGTGTGGTCGGACTCGTCGTCGAAGTCCTCGTCGTCGAGGCCGGCGTAGACGCCATCGTCGTCGTCGTCGTCATCGTCGAGGTCCTCGTCACCCCCGTCGCCGTCCTCATCCTCGTCGTCGTCGTCGCCGTCGTCACCCGTGTAGACGTCCAGCGGCGTCATCTCGCCGAAGGCCTCGTAGAGGGCGTTGTCATAGGTCTCGAAGGCGTCGAGCAGGTCGTCGTAGGCGGCGGCCACCTGGGGGTCGTCGTCACCGCGCCGGCCGGCGCAGGACTCGAGGTGACGTTCGAAGGCGGAGACGAGGAGGGACAGGGCGGCTCGCGGGTCGGCGCTCATAGTCCAGAACGGTAGCGCCTCATGCTCCACAATGGGTCGATGGTCGAATATGAGTATCGGGTCCTGTCGTTCGGACGCGAGACCCGCCGGGGCGACATCCGCCGCGAGCTCACCGAGCACGCGGAGTACGGCCACTGGGAGCTGCACCGGACCCGCATCTACATCGGTGGCGTGACGCGAACCTGGTTGCGCCGCAGGATCATCCGCGCCCGCCGCGCGTCCTGACCCCTCAGCTGGTCTCGATCAGCCGTTGCAGCACGCGGGCACCGAAGCGCAGCGACTCGACCGGCACCCGTTCGTTGATGCCGTGGAACATCGGGGCGAAGTCCAGGTCGGCCGGAAGGCGCAGCGGCGCGAAGCCGTAGCCGGTGATCCCGAGCAGGGAGAGCGCCTTGTTGTCGGTACCCCCCGACAGGCAGTAGGGCAGGACCTCCGCCTCCGGGTCCTCCGCCTTGAGGGCCGCCACCATCGCCTCCACGAGCGGCCCCTCGAAGGGCGAGTCCAGAGCAATGTCCCGGTGCAGGACCTCGATCTCGACGTGCTCGCCGACGAGGTCCTTCAGGGTCTGCATGAGGTCGTCCTCATGACCGGGCAGGAAGCGGCAGTCGACGTTGGCGCTGGCGTGCTGCGGGATGACGTTGTGCTTGTAGCCCGCGTCGAGCATCGTCACGTTGCTCGTGTCCTGGAGCGTTCCTCGGACGAAGCCCTGGGCGCCGCCGAGGTGCTCGAGGAGGTCCTCGGCGTCCTCGTCGGAGTAGCTCACGCCGGTGAGCTCGCTCAGGCCGTCGAGGAGCGTGCGCACGGACGGGATGTACTCGCGGGGCCACTTGTGGGCGGCAAGCCGGCTGATGGCCTCGGCGAGTCGCGCGATGGGGTTCTCGTCGTTGGGCACCGAGCCGTGCCCGGCGCGACCGGTGGCGGTGAGGCGGATCCAGGCGATGCCCTTCTCGGCCGTCTGCAAGAGGTAGGCCCGCTTCTCCCCACCGTCGGCCGTGGGCACGGTGACGCTGTAGCCACCGACCTCGCTGATCGCCTCGGTGACACCCTCGAACAGGTCTGGGCGGGCCTCGACGAGGTAATGCGACCCCTTGACTCCCCCGGCCTCCTCGTCGGCGAACATCGCGATGACGAGGTCGCGGGGCGGGACGATGCCCTCACGGGCGATGTGTCGGACGCACGCGATGACCATGGCGTCCATGTCCTTCATGTCGACGGCGCCCCGGCCCCAGATGCACCCGTCCTTCTCGAGACCCGAGAAGGGGTCGACCTCCCAGTCCTTGGCGTCGGCCGGCACGACGTCCAGGTGGCCGTGGATGCACAGGGCTCCCCGCTCACGGTCGCGGCCCGGGATGCGCACGACGACGGAGGCGCGACCGGGGTCGGACTCGACGATCTCGGGATCCAGGCCCACCTCACGGAAGAGCTCAGCGACGTGGTCCGCCGCCACCCGCTCCCCGGGGCCGGAGCCGTCACCGTAGTTGGACGTGTCGATCCGGATGAGGTCCTGGCAGATGCCGACGACCTCGTCCTCGGGGCGGCTCTTCGTGGTCTGCGTCATGCCTTCCAGACTAGGTGACCCGTCGTCCCCGCTCCTCGAACAAGAGCAAGGACCGCACCATGCGGGTCACCTGGGAGCTGTACCTCTCGATCGACCAGCCGCGTTGTCGGACCAGCAGGTCGTAGGTCTCCGGCGACGTGGCGAGCCAGAGAACGTCCCGTGCCTCCTCCACGGACACGTGCGCGGCAAGGTGCTGGGCGTCAGCAAGCGCGCGGGCGTTGTCCGCCATCCTTGCGAGCCGCTGTCCCGCCACCTCGTCGCGCAGCTCGCGGGCATCTGGGTGGGCGGCTGCGGCGTCGTTGAGCACGATGAGCAAGGGCAGGATGCGCGGTGCCACCTCGACGACGAGCTGCTGCCAGCCTTCGAGAACCTCGACCACGCTGCCACCGGCGTGCAGGGCGTCCGAGCGTTCCTCGGCCGGGGTCACGCCGGAACCCCGCAGCGCTCGCTGACACAGGGCACGCAGGAGACCGACCTTGCCCTCGTAGCACTTGTAGACCGTGGCCGGCGAGACCTGCGCCTCGCGCGCGATCGATGCCACCGTCGTGGGTCCGTAGCCGTCACGCAGGAACAGACGCTCAGCGACGTCGAGCGTGGCTTCCCTGCGGGCATCGGAACGCTCGCGACGGCGGGTCGCGTCGTATCGTCGCGAGGCATTGACCCCGGTGTCATGGACGTTCATACTGAATTCATTCTAGCCGTTTTGAACGAATCCAGGTGATGGACATGGGCGAGCAGCTCATCTCCCGGCTCTGCGCCTCCGTCGTGGCGCACGACCTCGACACCCTCGTCGACTGCTTCTCCGAGGACTACCGCAACGAGACACCGGTCCACCCGGCTCGAGGGTTTGCGGGAAGGGCCCAGGTCCGGGCCAACTGGCGCACGATGTTCGAGGAGATGCCCGACCTCTGCGCTGAGGTGCTCCGCACGTCGGTCACTGGCAGTGACGTGTGGTCGGAGTGGGAGATGCGCGGCACACGGTCCGACGGAAGCCTGCACCTGATGCGTGGGGTCGTCATCTTCGGTGTCGGTCACGAGCGCATCGGCTGGGCACGGTTCTACCTCGAGCCGGTCGACCCAGGTGCTGGTGATGTCAACGCTGCCGTGGCAGAGGTCGTGGCGCTGCCGAGCCAGCCATGAGTGCTCCTGTCGTCGATGTGCTGCCGCCGCCGACACTGCTGCGGTTGCTGAACCCGACGCTGCGCTGGGCGCTCCGCACTCCACTGGGCCGCGGAGCCGCAGGTTTGGCACTGCTGCAGTTCACTGGCCGACGCACCGGTCGCGACTACCGGGTCCCCGTGATCTGGCGCGAGCTGGACGGGACGCCCTTCGTCCTCACCCCCGCTCCGTGGCGCGCGAACTTCGCCGGTGGCGCCCAGGTCCTCGTACACCACCGGGGGCGAAGCCACCCGATGCTCGCAACCCTGGACGGCGACGCGGAAGCCGCAGCCCGCGCCGTGCGCGGTCTGCTGGCGCGCGGAGTTCCTGACAAGCAGCTGGGGATGCGGATCAGCGCGGACCACACGGTCGACACCGAGGACATGAGGCGCCTGGACCGACGGGTCATTCGGTTCACGGAGCGGGTGCCGGAGCCCCGTTCCCCGTGAGCCGGGGACCGATTTCTCGATGGACCGGTATGCCGTGTAAAGTTCCGGCACGTTGCAGGCACCGCTTCGCGAGGCCTTGCAGCCACCTCGTCCGGGTGGCGGAAATGGCAGACGCGCTAGCTTGAGGTGCTAGTCCTCGTATAGAGGGTGGGGGTTCAAGTCCCCCCTCGGACACAGAGTGCGCCCCGAGTTCCTGCAGGTCAGGAGCTCGGGGCGCTTCTTGTTGCCGCTCGTCTGACCCTTCTGTGATACCCGCCGTGATCCTTGGGCTGCTCGGCATGACGACCGCTCCTCCCGGTCGATGGTCGCATCCTCGACCAGTTGCTCAGGAAGCACGTCGTAGTTCTTCACCAGGGTGCTTGGGGCCCGTGGTACGCGTCCATGGCCGCACCGGCGCGCCACCGTGGCGCGGGAAAGGTTGGCGGCCACATGATGGGACCTCGAATCCACATATCGTGACAGGACAAGGGGTGTGCGGGGTGCTGGTCGTGGGGCTGATGGTGCTGGCCGCGTTCATCATCGGGTTCAGCAAGACCGCCCTCGGTGGTCTTGCGGTCGTCGCAGTCGCAATCTTTGCGAGCATCATGCCGACCAAGGAGTCCACGGCGGCGATCCTCGCCGTCCTCCTGGTCGGCGACGTCGTCGCGTGCTGGCACTACCGGCGGGATGCCGACTGGGCCCTCATCCGCCGCCTCCTGCCTGCCGTGATTCCGGGGCTGGTCCTGGGCGCCCTGTTCCTGCGGAGCGTCGACGACACCGTGCTGCGGCGCTCGATCGGTGTCGTCCTTCTGATCCTGGTCATTCTGCAGGTGTGGGTCAGGACACGTGTGGGGGCCACCGTGTCGTCCGCCCACCACCGACCCGCTGCGGCATGGTCCGCAGGAACGGCCTCGGGCTTTGCCACGATGACGGCCAACGCGGCCGGCGCTGTCATGGCCCTTTACCTCTCGGCGTCCGGGATCGACAAACGCCGGTTCGTCGGGACCAACGCATGGTTCTTCCTCATCATCAACATCACGAAGCTTCCCTTCTCCATCGCTCTCGGCCTGATGAGCTGGGCTGACGCTCAGAGGGCCGTCCTCCTCGCACCCGCCGTGCTCGGGGGTGGACTTCTGGGCTACTGGACCATCGCACGGATCAGCCAGGCCCGGTTCGACGTGGCGGTCCTCGTCGCAAGCGGGGTGGCTGCGGTCGCCCTCATCGTCCCCTGACCTGTCTCAGGAACTGGTGGCCGCCAGGCCCCCGCCGAGGTCGGGCTGCCTCCTGTGTGGGGTGCCCCGCGGTGGCTGGGTCAGGCGGTGAAGGCGGCGGCCGCGTCCTGGAGATCGGCGAGCGGACCATCGAGCTGAGCCCGGCCGGGCCCGGACAGCTTCTCCTCCTCCGCGGCCTTCGTGAGCTCGGACTCGATGTCGTCCACCTTCGACCTGACCCCCTGTGCGTCGCCCTTGCGTACGTCCTTGTCGACGTCCCGCAGCAGCGCCTGGACGGTCTTGGCGACGTCGGGGCTGAGGTCGTCCGGCGAGAGGCTCTTGACGGCATCCCCCAGGGCCGCGCTGGCGTCGGTGACCGGCTGGGCCGTGTCGGGCGGAGTCGACGCCGCAGTCGGGCTCGTCGTGGGTGTTGTCTGCTCGGTCACCGTGGTGGTGGATTTCGGTGTCGAGGGCCTCGGTGCCGGTGTGGAGGGCTGGGGCGCAGGGGTGTCGGAGGGTGACTGCGAGACCTGCGAGGTCGGCGTGTCCACCGGGGTGTTCGCCGGCGTGTCCGGCGTGCCGTCACGGTCCTGCAGGGCGAGGTATATCCCCGCAGCAGCCAGGGCTGCCCCGAGAAGGAGCAGCCAGAGCCAGGCACGCGAGCGGCGCGGCTCCCGCACCGGTTCAGACGTCTCGTATGCCGGCCCCTGCCACTCGTCCGGTCGGGGTGCCACTGCAGTGGGCGGGGTCGCCACAGCCGCGGCGGGCAGCACCTCGGTCAGGGCCGGTGCACGGTGCGAGCGCAGCAGGTCGGCAACCTCCCGCCCCGACTGTGGTCGGTCAACGGGGTCCTTGGCGAGCAGCGCAGCGACGAGGGCGGCGAGGTCCGCAGGCGTCTCCGGCCTTGCGCCGCGCACGTCCGCCGGGACGTCGTGGGCGTGCTTCATCAGGATCGCGACCGGGGTGTTTGCGGTGAAGGGCGGCTTGCCGGTGAGCAGGGTGGTGAGCACGCAGCCGAGGGCGTAGAGGTCGGCCCTGGCGTCGACCCGCTGCCCGGTCGCCTGCTCGGGCGCGAGGTACTCGGCCGTGCCGACGATCGTGTCCGTCATCGTCAGCTGGTGGTGCCCCAGCGCCTCGTCGACGATCTGGGTGATGCCGAAGTCGAGGACCTTCACGGTGCCGTCGGCGGCATACGAGATGTTGGCCGGCTTGATGTCGCGGTGCACGATGCCGGCGTCGTGCGCTGCCTGCAGCGCGCCGGCCACCTCATAGCCGATGGTGCGCACCTCGTCGACGGGCAGCGGGCCGGAGTCGCGCACCTCCTCACCGAGCGTGGGTCCGGGCAGCAGCTCCATGACGAGGAAGGCGGTCTGGTCCTCGACGCCCGTGTCATAGACGGTGACGATGTGCGGATGGTTGAGCATCGCGGTGGCGCGTGCCTCGCGGCGGAAGCGTTCGCCGGCGTTGTCACTGTCCGGCCCGGTGAGGTCGAGCGTCTTGACGGCCACCTCACGACCGAGCATCTCGTCCTCGGCCCGCCAGACGACGGCCATGCCGCCCCGCCCCAACGGTGCACCCAGTCGGTAGCGGCCGCCGAGCAGCCGCCCTTGCGTGGTGCTCATGCATCTCCTCGGGTCGACGTCCGCCCCGACCCTAGCCCCTCACGTAGCCTGTGACCGTGCTCCCCCACATCACCGCGACGAGGTTCGTCACGCCCCTGCGCGAGGGCGGGTCGCTGCCCGGGATCGTCGAGGCGTCCGACGACGGCACCTACGTCGTGAAGTTCCGTGGAGCCGGACAGGGGCTCAAGGTCCTCGTCGCCGAGGTCATCGTCGGGGAGCTCGCCCGGCGGCTCGGCATCCGTATCCCCGAGATGGCCGTCATCGACATGCCTACTGCCATCGCGCGCTACGAGGCCGACGAAGAGGTCCAGGACCTGCTCAACGCCAGCCCGGGAGACAACCTCGCTGTGGACTTCCTCCCCGGGTCCTTCGGCTACGACGGCTCGCGGCCGCCCAGTCCGCACGAGGCCGCCGACATCGTCTGGCTCGACGCGTTCACGGCCAACGTCGACCGCACGTGGTCCAACCCCAACCTCCTCGTCTGGCACCGCAAGGTGTGGGCGATCGACCACGGGGCGGCCATCTGGTTCCACCACTCGTGGCCGTCGCGGGGGCCTGATGCGTCGCGTTTCGCGTCCCAGCCGTTCGACTCCTCCGAGCACGTGCTCGGTGACGTCGCCGGGGACCTCGCCGCTGCCCACGACCGTGCCACCGCCGTCCTCACGCCGGAGGTGCTGACCGAGGTGGTGGCCCTCGTGCCCGACGAGTGGCTCGAGCCGGCACCCGGCCTCGAGGACACAGAGGCCGTGCGCCACGCCTACGTCGAGCACCTCACTCGGCGCCTCGAGAACGCCAGCGCCTGGTGGGAGGCCGCGTCATGAGCCACCCCTACCAGTACGTCGTCCTCAGGTGCGTCCCGCGCGTCGACCGCGGTGAGTGCCTCAACGTCGGCGTCGTGCTCTTCTCCCAGTCGGCCGGCTTCCTGCGAGCGGCCTGCCACGTCGACACCGACCGGCTGCGGGCCTTCGCACCCGACCTGGACATCGAGGCCGTGACCGCCTCGCTCGCCGTCGTCGACGACGTGTGCGCGGGCACCGACGGTGGTGGGCGTCCGCGCCTGGCGACCCCCGGCAAGCGCTTCGGCTGGCTCAGCGCTCCGCGCAGCACGGTCATCCAGCCCTCCGGTGTCCATGGCGGGACGGCGGAGGATCCGGAGTCGGAGCTGCAGGCGCTGCTGGAGCGACTGGTCCGTTGATGATGAACAGTCGCGTAGGTCTCTGACGTCACCCTTCCGTCGGCACCGTGCATGTCGTTGTCGCTGAGGCATGCCGTTGCAGCGCCATGCACGAGCGAGAACGACATGCGCCAGCGGGAACTGCAGGTCAGCGGGGGCGCAGGGCCCAGGCGGCCACCGCGCCCGCCGCGGCGACGTTGAGCGAGTCCACTCCCCCGGCCATCGGGATCGTGACGACGACGTCGGCACCCTGGACCGTGCGCCGGCTGAGGCCGTCCCCCTCGGTGCCGAGCACGAGCGCCAGGCGCTCCGGCGGGTCGGCGGCCAAGGCGTCCAGGCTCACTGCGCCCTCCGACAGCGCGAGGGCTGCCACACGGAACCCGTTCTCCCGCAACAGGTCCATGCCCGCCGGCCAGGGGTCGATGCGCGTCCACGGCACCTGGAACACGGTGCCCATGGACACCCTGATCGCACGCCGGTAGAGCGGGTCGGCGCAGCGAGGAGTCACGAGGACCGCGCCCACCCCGAGGCCGGCCGCACTCCGGAAGATCGCACCCACGTTGGTGTGGTCGACGACGTCCTCGATGACGAGGACGCGCCGAGCGTCCGCGACGACCTCGTCCACCGGTCGCAGGTCGGGTCGCTGCATCGACGCCAGGGCGCCACGGTGCAGGTGGAACCCCGTGAAGCCCTCGATGACGTCGTGGTCGGCCACGAAGACGGGTATGCCGTCTCGTTCCGCGTCCGCGACGAGGTCACCGAGGTCGGTGAGCCAGCGCTCGGCCATGAGGTAGGACCTCGGGCGGTGGCCGGCGGCGAGTGCTCGCCTGATGACCTTCTCGGACTCGGCGATGTAGAGGCCGCGCTCGGGCTCGGTGCGCCGTCGCAGCGCCACGTCGGTCAGGGAGACGTAGTCGCGGACGCGGTCGTCGCTCGGGTCGGTGATCCGGGTGGGCACGAGGAGAGGCTAGACGCCGGTCACGAGAACCAGAGCATCCGCACGATCGCGACCGTCCCGATGACGATGATGACGGCGCGCAGGACGTTCGGAGGCAGTCGTCGACCCACGCGGGCACCGATGAGCCCTCCGAGCAGCGAGCCCGCCGCGATCAGCCCGGCGATCTGCCAGTTGATCTCCTCGGGGGCCACGAGGAAGAACGTCACGGCGGCCACCAGGTTGACGATGGTGGCCAGGACGTTCTTGATGCCGTTGAGGCTCTGCAGCGACTCGCTCGTGAGCGTGGTGAGCACCCCCATGAGGATGACGCCCTGGGCCGCACCGAAGTAGCCGCCATAGACGGCCGTGGCGAAGACGCAGAACATCAGGACGGCGGCACGCCGGGCCGAGTGCTCGCCGAGGGCGGTGGCTGCAGCGTCACCCCGGCGAGCGGCCGACCATGCGGTCAGCCTGGGCCCGACCGCCACCAGCAGGACCCCGAGCGCGATGAGGGCCGGCACGATCGCCTGGAAGGCAGCAGGGTCGAGCTTGAGCAGCAGCACCGCCCCGACGATGCCGCCGAGCAGCGACATCGGCGCCCAGCGCAGCAAGGTGCCCCTGAGGCCGCCGAGCTCGTGCCGGTAGCCCCACGAACCGGTGAGGCCGCCGGCCACGAGCCCGACGCTGTTGGAGACGTTGGCCATCACGGGCGCGTACCCGAAGAAGAGCAGGGTCGGGAACGTCACGAGGGTTCCCGACCCGACGACCGTGTTGATCGTGCCGGCGACGACACCGGCGGCGAAGATCAGCGCTGCCTCGGCGGCGCCCACCTCAGCTCTCGCGAGGCGGGACGGCGTCTGCGGGCGGTGCCAGCGGCGGCTGCTGGCTGGCCGCAGGCGCGGCGTGGTCCTTGGCCTCGCGGGAGGCCTCGCCGGCCTCGCCGCGGGCCTCGGCCAGTGCCTGAGCCGGGTCGGCGAGCACCGTGTCGTCGAACGGCGTCGACAGGTCCTCGCTGGGCTCCCAGGCCTCGGTGTCACTGTCGTCGAAGCCGCCGCCGCCCTCGCCGCGCCCCAGGGCGCCGCCGATCCCCTTGAGGGCGTCGGTGAGCTCGCTGGGGATGATCCACATCTTGTTGGAGTCGCCGCGGGCGATCTGCGGCAGCACCTGGAGGTACTGGTAGGCGAGGAGCTTCTGGGTGGGCTTCCCGCGGTGGATGGCGTCGAAGACCTGCTGGATGGCGCGGGCCTGCCCCTGGGCCTCCAGGACGCGGGCCTGGGCCGAGCCCTCCGCGCGCAGGATCTGGCTCTGCTTCTCACCCTCGGCCGTGAGGATGTTGGACTGCTTCGCGCCCTCGGCGGTGAGGATGATGGCGCGACGCTCACGCTCGGCCTTCATCTGCTTCTCCATCGACTCCTGGATCGACATGGGCGGGTCGATCGCCTTGAGCTCGACGCGGTTGACGCGGATCCCCCACTTGCCGGTGGCCTCGTCGAGGACTCCGCGCAGCTGCGCGTTGATCTGGTCACGGCTGGTCAGGGTCTGCTCGAGGTCGAGCGAGCCGATGACGTTGCGCAAGGTGGTGACGGTGAGCTGCTCGATGCCCTGGATGAAGTTCGCGATCTCGTAGACCGCGGACTTGGGCTCGATGACCGCGTAGTAGATGACCGTGTCGATGCTGACGACGAGGTTGTCGCTGGTGATGACCGGCTGCGGCGGGAACGAGACGACCTGTTCGCGCAGGTCGATGTTGGCGCGCACCTTGTCCACGAAGGGCACGAGGAAGTGGATACCGCCCTCGAGGGTCGCGTGGTAGCGGCCGAGGCGCTCGATGATGAGCGCGGTCTGCTGCGGCACGATCCGCACGGTGCGGACGATGACGATGACGGCAAAGAGCAGCAGCAGCCCCAGGACGATGAGTTCAACCATGATTTCCCCTTGGTTTCGGTGAGCGTTGACGAACGTTGTGGGTGGAGCTGGTCAGTGGCGGTCGGCCGCGACGATGGCCGTCGCACCATGGATGGCGATGACCCGCGCGTCATCGCCGGGGCGCAGCGTCTCGGCGCCCTCGGCGACCCGGGCCGACCAGGTCTCGCCCGCGAGCTTGATGCGTCCGTCGGTGTCGGTGACCGTCTGGAGGACACGGGCCTCCCTGCCCACCAGGCTGGCCACCCCGATGGTGTTGTCGAGCTCCCCCTCGGTGAACTTGCGCTTGACGAGAGGTCGCACGACGAAGAGCAGCAACGCTGCCACGGCGATCGCGACGACGACCTGAACCGCTGCGTTGCCACCCAGGCCGGCTGCGAGGCCGCCGGCGAGGGCTCCTCCGGCGAGCATGACGAAGACGAAGTCGACCGTGGCCGCCTCGATCGCGGCCAGGATGAGCGCGACCCCCAGCCAGGCAACCCACGGGTTGTCGGTGAGCCAGTCCATGACACTCCCCTTTCGTGCCGTCGTCCTCGACGGCCTCTGTCAGGTCAACGATCCCATGCCCGACAACGTGTCCGTCACCGGATGGTCATCGCGACCATGCGGCATACCGCGACCCGCGCTGCTCGAGCTCGAGTGGGAGCCCGAACGTCTCACTGAGGTTCTCGCCCGTGAGGGTGATCTCGATCGGTCCCTGCGCGACGACGCGGCCCTCGCGCAGCAGCAGGACGTCGGTGAAGTTGGGGGGGATCTCCTCGACGTGGTGCGTGACGAGGATGAGCGCCGGGGCGGTCACGTCCCCCGCGATGGCGCCCAGTCGTGCGACGAGGTCCTCGCGGCCACCGAGGTCGAGCCCGGCGGCCGGCTCGTCGAGCAGCATGAGCTCGGGGTCGGTCATCAGCGCCCGCGCGATCTGGACCCGCTTCCGCTCACCCTCGGACAGGGTGCCGTAGGTGCGGTCGCCCAGGTGACCCGCGCCGAGGGCATCGAGCAGCTCGGCGGCGCGCGCGTGGTCCAGGACGTCATAGCTCTCGCGCCACCGGCCCACGACGCCGTAGGACGCCGTGACCACGACGTCGGCGACCCGCTCGCTGCCCGGGATGCGCTCGGCCAGGGACGCGGAGGCCAGCCCGATGCGTGGGCGGAGCTCGAAGACGTCGACCGCCCCGAGGACCTCACCGAGGACCCCGGCGACACCGCGGGTCGGGTGCATGCGGCCCGAGGCCAGCTGGAGCAGCGTCGTCTTGCCGGCACCGTTGGGGCCGAGGATGACCCAGCGTTGCCCCTCCTCGACCTCCCAGTCGACCTCGTCGAGCAGTGTCGCGCCGCCACGGACGACGCTCACGCCCGCCAGCGCCAGCACATCACTCATGACGGGAACCCTAGTTGACGCGAGCGTGCCTACGATGACGGCATGCCCGAGCTTCCCGCTTCTGTTCGGATCGCCCTGTGGGCGACGTCCGCGTGGGCTCGGGGCGCCAGCCTCGAGAGCGCCATCGAGTCCGCCCTGCCCGACGTCGATGCGGTCGGACCCGGCATACGAGGCCTCGAGCTGTGGCGTGACCTGGGTGAGCGCACCGTCCTCGTCGCGCTCCCGGTGAGCGGCGACCTCACGAGCCTGCCGGCCTGCGACCCGCAGACCCGCGCGTCAGCGGTCGAGGCCGAGGAGTGCCTGGTGGCACCGGGACTCGGCGCCCTTCTCATCCCCTCGTGGTCGACCTTCGGACCGCCGGGGGCCAGCGGCGCGGACTCCGGCAGCCGGCTGGACTGGACGGCGCACGACTGCGAGGCCGTGCCCACGCACCGGGTGGCCGCGCTCGACCCGCGGGAGTCCACCCGCCTGCTCACCACGACGGTGCTGGAGACGACCGAGCAGCTCGACGCCCTCGGGGGACGCCCATTCGACGCCACGGCCGCACGTGAGGCCCTTCCCCGCCCGGAGACGTGGGCCCTGCCCGACGAGCTGCCCGGACCGGTGCTGCGCGCGATCACCTTCGCGGCCGCCATCAGTGCTGCCGCGGCGGCGGGCCTGGACGGACCGCAGGACGGACCGGACGCCTGGACGCAACAACGCCGTCTCGAGCTGCTGCGCGGCCTGCACCGGGCCGCTGAGCGCACGCTGGCCGACGCGACGAACGCCGGCGTCTCAGCAGTGGCTCAGCGCAGGACTTCGCGATAGACGGTCAGCGTCTCGTCACCGATGCGTGACCACGAGAACGACTCGACGGCACGAACCCGGCCCGCCCTGCCGAAGCGCGCCGCCCGCTCGGGATCCGACACCGCCGCGTTGAGCGCACCCGCGAGGTCGGCGACGAAGCGGTCGGGGTCGACCGGGACGCCCGACCCGTCCTGCACCTGCTCGATCGGCACGAGCCAGCCGGTCTCCCCGTCCACGACGACCTCGGGGATGCCACCCGTGGCCGTCGCGACGACCGGCAGGTCGCACGCCATGGCCTCCAGGTTGACGATGCCCAACGGCTCGTAGACCGAGGGACAGACGAACACCGTCGCGGCCGAGAGCAGCGCGATGACCTCGTTGCGCGGCAGCATCTCGGGAACCCACACCACCCCGTCCCGCGTCTCGCGCAGACCGGCGATGAGCTCCTCGACCTCGGACTTGATCTCGGGGGTGTCGGGTGCGCCCGCGAGCAGGACCACCTGCACCTCCGGCGGCAGCTCGGCCACCGCCCGCAACAGGTAGGGCAGGCCCTTCTGGCGGGTGATCCGGCCGACGAAGATGACGCCGGGCCGGTCGGGGTCCACGCCGTGACGGCGCACGGTGTCGGGGTCCTCGACCCGCTTCCACAGCTCGCTGTCGATGCCGTTGTGGACCACCTTGACCTTGTCCGGGTCGATGGTCGGATAGCTGCGCAGGACGTCCTTGCGCATGCCGTCGCTCACCGCGATGACGGCAGCTGCACCCTCGTAGGCCGTCCGCTCGATCCAGGACGAGAGTCGGTAGCCGCCCCCGAGCTGCTCGGCCTTCCACGGCCGCATCGGCTCGAGGCTGTGGGCACTGACGACGTGCGGGACGCCCTCGAGGAGCGAGGCCGTGTGGCCGGCGAAGTTGGCGTACCAGGTGTGCGAGTGCACCAGGTCCGTGCCGCCGCAGTCGGCCGCGATCGCCAGGTCGACTCCCATGGTCACGAGCGCAGGGTTCGCGCCCTCGAGAGCCGGCAGGTCGGCATACCCGGTCGTCCCCTCCTCGTCACGGGGAGGTCCGAAGGCCCGCACCCGGACGTCGATGTCGCCTCGCTCGCGCAGGGCCCGCGTCAGCTCGGCGACGTGCACCCCCGCCCCGCCGTAGATCGTGGGTGGGTACTCCTTGCTGAGGATGTCGACTCGCACAGGGCGACCCTATCGCCGTCGAGCCGGGCGGAGACGCAAGTCACATCCGCGGGCGCCGTCCACTAGGTTGGCGTGCATGGCATACCGCAGCGGTGGACCCAAGGTGCTCGTCATTGTTCTCGCAGGTGGGGAGGGCAAGCGACTCATGCCCCTCACCGCCGACCGGGCCAAGCCGGCCGTGCCGTTCGGAGGCATCTACCGGCTCATCGACTTCGCCCTGAGCAACGTCGTGAACTCCGGCTACCTCAAGATCGTCGTGCTGACGCAGTACAAGTCGCACAGCCTCGACCGGCACGTCACGAAGACGTGGCGCATGTCGACGATGCTCGGCAACTACGTCGCACCGATCCCCGCGCAGCAGCGTGTCGACAAGTCCTGGTACCAGGGCAGCGCGGACGCCATCTTCCAGAGCCTCAACACGATCACCGACGAGCGTCCGGACATCGTCGTCGTGGTGGGGGCCGACCACGTCTACCGCATGGACTTCTCGCAGATGGTGGACCAGCACGTCGAGTCCGGCGCGGGCGTCACCGTCGCGGCGATCCGCCAGCCGATCGGCATGGCCGACCAGTTCGGCGTCATCGAGGTTCAGGCCGACGACCACACCAAGATCAAGGCGTTCCTCGAGAAGCCCTCCGACCCCGACGGGCTGCCCGACTCCCCCGACGAGATCCTCGCCTCCATGGGCAACTACGTCTTCGACGCCGACGTCCTCCAGGAGGCCGTCACCCGCGACTCCGAGGACCCGGACAGCACCCACGACATGGGCGGCGACATCGTCCCGGCGTTGGTCAAGCAGGGTGCCGCCTACACCTACGACTTCAAGAAGAACGTCATCCCCGGTGGCACCGAGCGCGACAAGGGCTACTGGCGTGACGTCGGGACGCTGGACTCCTACTTCGACGCCCACATGGACCTCATCTCGATCCACCCGATCTTCAGCCTCTACAACTACGACTGGCCGCTGTTCACGAGCTACGGCCCCTACCCGCCGGCGAAGTTCGTCCACGGCGCGTCCGGTCGTTTCGGCGAGGCCCTGAACTCGATGGTCTCCCCCGGCGTGATCGTCAGTGGCGCCCGCGTGAACTCCTCGATCATCTCCCCCGACGTGCGGGTGCACAGCTACTCCGAGGTCGACGACTCGGTGATCCTCGACGCCGTCGACATCGGCCGCAACTGCCGCGTGCGCCGCGCCATCATCGACAAGAACGTCCATCTGCCCGAGAACACCTCCGTCGGCTTCGACGCCGAGCACGACCGCGCCCGCGGCTTCACCGTCACCGAGTCCGGCATCACCATCGTCGGCAAGGGCACGGTGCTCGAGCCGTGAGCCGAGCGCGTGTCGGCGTTCAGGTCAAGCCGGAGCACGCGGCATACGCGGACATTCGGCGCACGTGCGCAGCCCTCGAGGAGATGGGCGTCGACGTCCTGTTCAACTGGGACCACTTCTTCCCCCTGAGCGGCGACCCCGACGGAGCCCACTTCGAGTGCTGGACGATGCTCGCCGCGTGGGCCGAGGCCACCGAACGGGTCGAGATCGGCGCACTCGTGACCTGCAACTCCTACCGCAACCCGCAGCTGCTGGCCGACATGGCGAGGACCGTCGACCACATCTCCGCGCGCGGCGGCGAGGGCCGGCTCATCCTCGGGATCGGCTCGGGATGGTTCGAGCGCGACTACGACGAGTACGGCTACGAGTTCGGCACGCCCGGGGCACGGCTCGACGCCCTGGACCGTGACCTCCCACTGGTCAAGGAGCGGTGCAGCCGGCTCAACCCCGCCCCGACGCGCCCCATCCCCGTGCTCGTGGGTGGAGGTGGTGAGCGCAAGACCTTGCGGATCGTGGCGGAGCAGGCCGACATCTGGCACGGCTTCGGTGACGCCGAGAAGATCGCCCACAAGCACGCCGTCCTGGACGACTGGTGTGCCCGCCTGGGCCGCGACCCCGCGACCATCGAACGCTCGGCGGGGGTGAGCCCCCAACCGGGCCGCTTCCCCGAGGACGTGCCGGACCACGCCGCTGCGGCCGATGCCCTGTATGCCGTGGGCACCCGTCTGTTCACCACTGGACTGAGCGGCCCGGACTTCGACCTCGGTCCGGTCCGTGACCTCCTCGCCTGGCGCGACGCGGTGAACTCCTAACCTGTGCCGGTGACCATGCAACCGGGCTCAGCGACGCCAGTGCCCAAGCTTCCGTCCACCCTGCTCGTGACCCTCATCGGGGATGACCGTCCCGGCGTGACGAGCGCACTCTTCGATGCCGTCGCGCCCACGGGCGCCGTCGTCCTCGACCTGGAGCAGGTCGTCGTCCGCGGCCAGCTGACCCTCGCTGCGCTGCTCGCGCCCGGCGGCACCGCCAAGGCCCTGCGTGAGGTCGTCACCGCTGTGGGTGCCGAGCTCGGGCTCACGGTGAGCGTGTCCAAGGGCCGCGGCGACAACCGGGAACGGCCCACGGGACGTGCTGCCGTGGTCGTGCTCGGCTCCCCGCTGCGGGCCGGCGCGGTCGCCGCGGTGGCGAGCTCGATCGCCGAGCACGGTGCCAACATCGACCGCATCCGCAGGCTCTCGCGCTACCCCGTCACCACCCTCGAGCTCGACGTCAGTGGCGCCGACCTGGACTCGCTGCGCCGTGAGCTGTCGCTCGTCGCCGCACAGGAGCACGTCGACATCGCGGTGTCCCCGGCCGGGCTGGCGCGGCGCGGGCGGCGGCTCGTCGTCATGGACGTGGACTCGACCCTCATCCAGGACGAGGTCATCGAGCTCCTCGCGCGGCGCGCCGGTCGTGAGGCCGAGGTCGCCGCGGTGACCGAACGCGCCATGGCGGGTGAGCTCGACTTCGCCGAGAGCCTGCATGCCCGGGTGGCGACGCTCGCAGGACTGGACGTGGCCGTCCTCGAGGAGGTCCGTGCAGCCGTCCGGCTCACGCCGGGTGCGCGCACCCTGGTGCGCACGCTCAAGCGCCTGGGGTTCACCGTGGCGCTGGTGTCCGGCGGGTTCATCGAGGTCGTGCAGCCCATCGCGGACGAGCTCGGCATCGACCACGCGAGGGCCAACAGGCTCGAGGTCGCGGACGGTCGTCTCACCGGGCGCGTCCTCGGAGACATCGTGGACCGGCGGGGCAAGGCCAGCGCGCTGCGCGAGTTCGCCGAGGAGGCGGGCCTGCCGTTGGCGCGCACCGTGGCCATCGGTGACGGGGCAAACGACCTCGACATGCTCGGCACGGCCGGACTGGGGATCGCCTTCAACGCCAAGCCGGTGGTGCGCGAGCAGGCCGACACCGCCGTCAACGTGCCCTACCTCGACGCCGTGCTCCACCTCCTCGGGATCACCCGCGAGGAGATCGAAGAGGCCGACGACGCCGATGGCACACCGACGCCCGCGCCTGCCGTCGCGCGCGCCCAAGACCTCTAGGCTGGCCCAATGCCTCGCTACCCCTCCACGACACCGACGCTGTTCATCATCGGCGGCGCCGAGGACCGTGTCGGACGTGCAGCGCTGCTGCGGCGCTTCGTGCGCATCAGCGGCGGACGGCGTTCGCGGCTCGTCGTCATCCCGACGGCCTCCTCGTTCCAGGACGAGGTCGTGGCCTCCTACAGCGAGGTGTTCGGCCGCTTCGGCGTGGAGGCGCTCGACACGGTCAACCCTCAGTCCCGGCGTGAGGCACACGACCCGCGGGCGGTCGCGCTCATCGACGAGGCCACCGGCATCTTCATGAGTGGTGGCTCGCAGCTGCGCCTGTCGCAGTACTTCCCGGGCACCCCGCTCGGTGACGCCCTTCACCGGGCGCACGCCCGCGGGGCCGTGGTCGCGGGCACGTCGGCGGGTGCCTCGATCATGAGCGAGTTCATGATCTCCATGGGCGACGAAGGCATCACGCCTGTCCAGCGCGCCAGCCAGCTCAGCGCCGGGCTCGGCCTGCTCAAGGGCGTCGTCGTCGACCAGCACTTCGCGCAGCGCTCCCGCTACGGCCGGCTCATGTCGGTGGTCGCCTCCTCGCCCAGCCTGCTCGGCATCGGCATCGACGAGGACACCGCCATCGAGGTGAGCGGCGGGAACCGCTTCACGGTCCACGGTCGCGGAGGCGTCACCGTCATGGACTGCCGCGATGTCACCACCGACGCCCCCGACGCACGCCGTGGAGCCCCGCTCCTCGTCTCCGGCGCCGTCGTCCACACGCTCCCCGCGGGCGCGACCTTCGACCTCGGCGCCGCCACGCTGGTGGAGTTCGTCGAGCAGCACGCGGATGTCGACGTCAGTCTGGCCACGGCCAAGTCGTGACCCGCTCGAGCTCGACACCGAGGCACACCCCGCACCACCACTGCCAGCACCGAGGAGTCCGATGACCGAGGAACGTCCCACCCCCTCTGGCCCCGCCGCCCCCGACCTCACCATCGTCGAGTCGCGCATCTATCGCGGCGGCAACATCTGGTCCTACGACCCGGCCATCCACCTCACCGTGGACCTCGGCATCCTCGAGGAGTACCCCACGGACCTCCTCGAGGGCTTCACCGACCGGCTCGTCGAGCTCCTGCCCGGCCTCGAGAACCACACCTGCTCGCGGGGAGTGAAGGGCGGCTTCATCGAGCGGATGCGCGAGGGCACCTGGCTCGGACACGTCAGTGAGCACGTCGCCCTGCAGCTGCAGCAGGAGGCCGGCCACGACCAGCGCCGCGGCAAGACCCGCCAGGTCAAGACGCACCCGGGCCGCTACAACGTCATCTACGGCTACACCGACGAGGGCGTGGGCCTGGCCGCTGGTCAGCTCGCCGTCCGGCTCGTCAACCATCTCGTGCAGGCCGAGGACGGCTTCGACTTCGACGCTGCCCTCGAAGCCTTCCTGCGCCGGGCCGAACGCACCGCGTTCGGGCCCTCCACCGCTGCCATCCTCGAGGAGGCGGTGAGCCGCGACATCCCCTACATCCGGCTCAACAGCGCGAGCCTGGTCCAGCTGGGTCAGGGGGTCCACGCGCAGCGCATCCGGGCCACGATGACCTCCAAGACCGGCGCCCTGGCGGTGGACATCGCGGGCGACAAGGACCTCACGACCAAGCTGCTCGGCTCGGCCGGTCTGCCGGTGCCCAAGCAGGAGACCGTCCGCGGGCCCGAGGACGCTGTCGCGGCCGCGCGCCGCATCGGGTTCCCCGTGGTCCTCAAGCCGCTCGACGGCAACCACGGGCGGGGTGTCTGCCTCGACATCACCAACGACGACGAGGTGCGCGAGGCCTTTGCGACCGCGCGCGAGGAGTCCCGCCGCGGCAACGTCATCGTCGAGTCGTTCATCACCGGCAAGGACTACCGCTGCCTCATCGTCGGCGGCCGCATGCAGGCCATCGCCGAGCGTGTCCCCGCCCACGTCGTCGGCGACGGTGAGCGCACCGTGAGGGAGCTCGTCGAGATCACGAACGCGGACCCACGTCGCGGTGTCGGCCACGAGAAGGTCCTCACGAGGATCAAGGTCGACCGGACCGCCGAGGCGCTCGTGCGGGACCAGGGCTTCTCGATGGACGACGTCCCACCGCAGGGGACGATGGTCAAGCTCGCGCTCACCGGCAACATGTCGACCGGAGGGATCTCGGTCGACCGCACCTTCGACGCCCACCCCGACAACGTCGAGATCGCCGAGGAGGCCGCCCGCATGGTCGGGCTCGACGTCGCGGGCATCGACTTCATCTGCCCCGACATCGCCTCACCCGTGCGGGAGACCGGGGGTGCGATCTGCGAGGTCAACGCCGCACCCGGCTTCCGAATGCACACGCACCCCACCATCGGGGAACCGCAGTACATCGCCAAGCCCGTCGTGGACCTGCTCTTCCCGCCGGGCTCGCCCTCGCGCGTGCCGATCGTCGCCGTCACCGGCACCAACGGCAAGACGACGACGTCGCGCATGATCGCCCACATCATGAAGGGAGTGGGGCGCAAGGTCGGCATGACCTCGACCGACGGCATCGTCGTGGACGAGCGCCTCGTCTTCAAGGCGGACGCGTCCGGTCCCAAGTCCGCGCGCATGGTGCTGCAGAACCCGCGCGTCGACTTCGCGGTCATGGAGGTGGCCCGGGGCGGCATCCTGCGCGAGGGCCTGGGCTACGACCGCAACGACGTCGCCGTCGTCACCAACGTCGCGCCCGACCACCTGGGCATCCGCGGCATCAACACCGTCGAACAGCTGGCCGACGTCAAGGCCGTCATCGTGGAAGCGGTGCCGCGCAACGGTTTTGCCGTGCTCAACGCCGACGACCCGTTGGTGCGCAAGATGCGGCGCCGCTGCTCGGGGTCCATCGTGTGGTTCACGATGTCGCCTCCCGGTTCCTCGGTTCGTGACTTCGTCGACGACCACTGCCGCCGAGGCGGGCGCGCCGTGGTGCTCGAGCCGTCCGAGAAGGGCGACATGATCGTCATCCGGCACGGTCGACGGGCCATGCAGCTCGCGTGGACGCACCTCCTCCCGTCCACCTTCGGCGGCACGGCGATGTTCAACGTCGCCAACGCCATGGCCGCGGCTGGTGCAGCGTTCGCCATCGGTACGGGCCTGCACGAGATCCGGCAGGGCCTGCGGACCTTCTCGACGAGCTACTACCTCTCCCCCGGCCGCATGAACCAGGTCAACGTCAACAACATCGACGTCATCGTCGACTACTGCCACAACGCTCCCGGCATGAAGGTCCTCGGAGAGTTCGTCGAGCGCTATGCCGACGCCAAGTCCGGCGCCACGGAGTTCGGCAAGCTCTCACGCCTCGGCGTCATCGCGACGGCCGGCGACCGTCGCGACGAGGACATGCGCGAGCTCGGCGCGATCGCGGCCCAGCACTTCGACGTCATCGTCGTGCGTGAGGACGAGCGTCTGCGCGGTCGCAAGCCGGCCGAGACGGCGGGTCTCGTCGCCGAGGGTGCCAAGGCCGCCATGGCCCAGGGCGCCCGTTGCCGCCAGGTCGAGATCGTCACCGATGAGCTCTCTGCGGTGCGGCACGTCATGGCTCGCGCGAACCCAGGCGACATCGTCGTGGTCTGCGTCGACCAGCACGGCGTGGTCATGAACGAGCTCGAGACCATGACCAAGCAAGCCCAGCCGGGCACCCACACGGCCGACTCCCTCGCCGACCCCGACCTCGACCCGACCACGTTGTCGGCCGAGGCCCACGTGAGCGGCGAGGAGGCCACCGACCAGGACCTTGCCGAGCACGACGCCGAGGTGGAGGCGGAGGCGGCGGGGCAGCCCCAGCCCACGGGCTGAGGCTCAGGAGCCCTTCGGGGCCAGGTGCGTCGGGGCCAGGTCGGCGGCGTAGGCCGTGAGCGAACGGCGGTAGCGCATCACGTCCTCGTCCAGGCTGCCCTGTGCCACGGCTGCCAGCAGTGTCGCGACGGCTTCGTCGGCGCGTCCGGCCGACTGCAGGGCAAGCGCACGGAACCCCGCGACCCCGATCGACTCCGGGCGCTCCACAGCCAGCTCGTCGAGCAGCTCGACGGCTTCTTCGTGCTGGCCCAGGTTGCGCAGCGATGAGGCGAGCTGGATCACCGCACGGTGACGGAACGGCTCGCGCAGGCCCCCGCCCAGCGCCTGGCGATACAGCTCGACCGCCCGCTCGGGCTGGCCCGCCGAGTCGAACGTGCCGCCGTACTCGTAGGCGATGCGCGCATCGCCGGGGTAGGCGGCGGACAGTGTGGCCGCCGTCTGGATGCGCCGCTGCGCATCCTCGTCGACCCAGAGCTCGGCGATGGCGTCCTCGGCCTCGTGCTCCCCGCGGGCAGCGATGACCTTGCGACGGATGTCCGGCGGCGAGTCGGCCACGCCCCCGACCTCCGCGAGCCAGGCATAGATGGCTTCGCGCTCGGAGTGGCACATGATCGCGACGACGTCGCCGCCATGAGCCTCCGCCACGAGCGCCCTGAGACCGTCCATCTCCGTCGGGAACGACGCAACGTCCGCGACCCCCGCGCGCTGCAGGCCGACGCGCAGGTGCGCCTCGAGGTCCTCCATCGTCCGGCCGCGCAGGTAATGCTCCTTGTGAGCCGCGACGACGTGGTCGGCGCGGTGCCCGGCGATCTCGCCGAGGTTCTCCAGGATCTCGTCGGTGCGGTCGCCTCCCGCGCCCAGGCCCAGGTGGATACGTGAACCGGGCTCGCGCAGCCCCTCGGCGACGTCCATGAGCGCCTCCAGCCCCGCCTCGTTGTGCGCGAGGTCGACGATGACGGTGCAGGTACCCCCCAGCCCCGCGGGGACCGTGTAGGTGTTCATCCGGCCGGGGTTGAGCGCGGCGTCCGGGCGGAAGGTGCGCAGGCCCTCGATGACGGACTCGCGGTGGATCCCCAGTGCGAGGGCGGCTGCGGTGGCGGCCAGGACGTTGGCAACGTTGTGACGGGAGAGTCCGCTGATCGTCATCGGGACGTCGACCACGGAGACCAGGCGGTCGGGGACGCCCGAGCCGGTGAGGACGGTGACGTGGTCGTCCAGGACGGTGATCGCGCGACCGCCCAGTCCCAGGGCCTCGCGGATGGCGGGTGAGTTGGCGTCGAGTGAGAACACCCAGGGCTTGGCCGGCGAGCCGGTGCGCATGGCCCACACACGCGGGTCGTCACCGTTGAGGACGGTCCAGCCACCGGGCCGGGTGGCCCGGGTGATGATCGCCTTGACCTCGGCGAGCTGGTCGACGGTGTCGACCCCCTGCAGGCCGAGGTGGTCGGCCGTCACGTTGGTCACCACCGACACGTCGTTGTGCGAGACCCCCAGGCCCTTGAGGAGCATGCCCCCGCGGGCGGTCTCGAGGATGCCGATCTCGACGCCCGGTGCGCCGAGCACTCCTCGTGCGCCGGCAGGACCCGAGTAGTCACCGGGCTCGATCATCGTCCCGTGGTCCACCACGCCGTCGGTCGAGCTCCAGGCCGTGTGCTTGCCGGAGGTCATGGCGATGTGCGCGAGCAGTCGCGTGGTCGATGTCTTGCCGTTGGTCCCCGTGACCGAGGCCACGGGGATGCGCGGGGAGACGATCCTGGGTGGTGGGCCCTCCGGAGCCGCGCGCACCACGGCGGCCTGCTCCTCGATCACGTCGCGATCCTCGAGCCACGCCGCGAGGACCGGAGCCACCGACTCCCCCAGTGCCTGCGCGGGTCCGCGCCGGCGCCAGACGAAGGACACGACGACGACGGACAGGTCACCGCCGGGGCGTGAACGGATCCCCAGCCGACTCGTGCCCGAGGCTCGGGACACCTGCCGCACGGCGCGCTCGGCCAGCCGGGCAAGAACCCGCTGGCGCTGCTCGGTGCACGGTGCCCCGGCCTGGACCGAGCCCAGGCCCGCACTGCGTGCGATGCGTGCCACCGTCTCCCGGTCGGCCTCGAGGTAGGCCCGCAGGTCCAGCGTGACCTTGACGGCGGGCTTGGGGAAGTAGAGGTTCGGTCCCTCGAGGACCCGGACCTCGGTGGCGGTCACGGCAGGGGCGAGGCGGGGGTCGCTGGTCACCCGCCGAGCCTAATGTGCTGCGCCGAGTCAGATGCCCATCGCGTGGACGCCGCCGTCGACGTGGACGATCTCACCGGTCGTCGCCGGGAACCAGTCGGACAGCAGTGCGGCGCACGCCTTCGCAGCGGGCACCGCGTCGTTGACGTCCCACCCCAACGGTGCCCGGTCGTCCCAGGACTCCTCGAAGGTCTGGAAGCCAGGGATCGACTTCGCCGCCGTCGTGCGGATCGGTCCCGCCGCGACGAGGTTGCAGCGGATCCCCTGCGGACCGAGGTCGCGGGCCAGGTAGCGGCTCGTGGACTCGAACGCAGCCTTGGCCACGCCCATCCAGTCGTAGACCGGCCAGGCGAACTTGGCGTCGAAGGTCAGCCCGACGACGGAGGACCCGGATGACATCAGTGGCAACGCCGCCACGGCCAGCGACTTCAGGGAGTAGGCCGACGCGTGCATCGCCGTCGAGACGTCCTCGAACGTCCCCTCCATGAAGTTGAAGGCGCCCTGCGGCGCGAACCCGATCGAGTGGAGCACCCCGTCCACGTGGTCGACGTGCTCGCCGAGACGCTCCGCGAGACTGTCGAGGTGCTCGGCGTCGGTCACGTCGAGCTCCACGACCGGCGGAGTGGTCGGCAGTCGCTTGGCGATCGTCGACGTGATCTTCATCGTCCTCCCGAAGGACGTGAGCACGACCTCCGCGCCCTCCTCCTGCGCCAGCTTGGCGACGTGGAAGGCGATCGAGGAGTCCATGAGGACTCCCGTGATGAGCAGCTTCTTGCCCTCGAGCAGCATCGGTGTCGTTCTCCTTCTCGGTGCGGGGTGTGCCGGGTTGGCGTGTCTCAGTGGCCCATGCCGAGTCCACCGTCGACGGGGATGACGGCCCCCGTGACGTAGCCGGCGTCCTCGGAGGCGAGGAAGCGCACGACGGCGGCCACCTCACCGGGCTGAGCGAACCGCCCAGCAGGTATGCCGGCCTTGTAGGTCTTCTGGGTGTCCTCCGGGAGCGCTGCGGTCATGTCGGTCTCGATGAAGCCCGGTGCCACGACGTTGGCGGTGATGCCACGCCCACCGAGCTCTCGCGTCACCGAACGGGCCAGGCCCACGAGCCCGGCCTTGCTGGCCGCGTAGTTGGCCTGGCCCGGTCCGCCGTAGAGGCCGACGACGCTGGAGATGAGGACGATCCGTCCGCCGCGGGCCTTGATCATGCCGGTGCTGGCACGCCGGACGCAGCGGAAGACACCAGCCAGGTTGGTGTCGATGACGGCGTCGAAGTCCTCGTCGCTCATGCGCATGAGGAGCCCGTCCTTGGTGATGCCTGCGTTCGCTACGAGAACCTGCACCGGACCACCGAAGATCTCCTCGGCGGCGGCGAAGGCCGCGTTGACCGACTCGGTGTCGGTGACGTCGCACGTGACGGCCGTCAGGCCCTGCGGGGCCTCTCCGCTGCGGCTGGTCACGACCACCGTGTCGCCGCCCTCGACGAAGGCCTGGGCGATGGCCAGGCCGATCCCCCGGTTGCCCCCGGTGACAAGGACGTTGCGTGCTGCGCTCATGGCGCACGACGCTAGTGGACTACCGCCGGGTAGCCCGCATCGCCGCGAGCGTTCCGGGCACCCGGAGGGCGGACGTAGAGTGGTGTGGTGAGCACGAAGCGGCGGGCCGAGCCAACGGTGCAGTCCGTCACCAGCGCACGGTCGACCGCCGACGACGACATCAACGCGAGGATGAAGCACTACCTCGTGACGATGGGGATCCGCACCGGGTGCTTCGTGCTTGCCTTCTTCACCCAGGGTTGGGTCAGGTGGACCTGCGTCGCGCTGGCGGTGGTCCTCCCCTACATCGCCGTCGTCTTCGCCAATGCCCATGCCCCTCGCGTGGCCGGCCGGGTCTCCCCCGTCACCCCACGCGACCCCCATCGCCGACGCCTCGGCCCGGGACGCAGGAACTCCGAGCAGTGACCTCGATGGTCTGCAGCGCCAAGGCCTGTCGTCAGCCGGCGCAGTGGGGGCTGCTGTGGAACAACCCTAAGCTCCACACGCCAGAGCGCCGCAAGGTGTGGCTGGGTTGTGACGAGCACCGGGTCACGCTGGGCGACTTCCTGTCGTTGCGGGGGTTCCTGCGCGACACCGTCCCCGTGGACGAGATTCCGGCCGACGCGGGCTGAGTCGCCTAGCCTCCGATGGCGCTCATCGGGCGCAGGGGCTGCACGAAGTCGGCGCTTCCGATGCCGTGGCCCTTGGCCTTGCGCCACATCTCGCCGGTGATGAGGTCGGCGAGCTCCTCGTCGCTGGCGCCCTCGCGCATCGGTGCGCGAAGGTCGGTCTCCCGCTGCGAGAACAGACAGTTGCGCACCTGACCGTCAGCGGTGAGACGGGTGCGGTCGCACGCCCCACAGAACGGCGCGGTGACGCTGGCAATGATGCCGACGGTCGCCGGTCCGCCGTCGACGAGGAAGCGCTCGGCCGGCGCACTGCCCCGGTCCGACTCGGGCAGCGGGGTGATGGTGAACCGCTCGGACAGCGAGGCCCGGATCTCATCCGCACCGATCATCGTGTTGGCGTCCCAGCCATGCTGTGCATCGAGGGGCATCTGCTCGATGAAGCGCAGCTCGTAACCTCGATCCAGGCACCAGGCGAGCAGGTCCGCCACGGAGTGGTCGTTGATCCCCCGCATGGCGACGGCGTTGACCTTGACCGGCACCAGCCCGGCGTCGTGGGCGGCCTTCAGCCCGGCCTCGACGTCCTTGAGCCGGTCGCGGCGAGTGAGGTCGGCGAACTCCTGCGGGTCGATGGTGTCCAGGCTGACGTTGACCCGGTCGAGACCTGCGGCTGCCAACGGGGCAGCGAGCCGGTCGAGACCGATGCCGTTGGTCGTCATGGCGATCCGGGGACGCGGCGAGAGGGCCGCGATCCTGCCCACGACGTCCGTGAGTGAGCGCCGCAGCAACGGCTCCCCTCCGGTGAGCCTCACCTGCTGCACCCCCAGTGACACGAAGATGCCGACCAGACGTACGAGCTCGTCGTCGGTGAGCATCTCGGGCTTCGCCAGCCACGGCAGGCCCTCGGCGGGCATGCAGTAGCGACACCTCAGGTTGCACCGGTCGGTCACGGACACCCGCAGGTCGCGGGCGACGCGACCGTAGCGGTCCACAAGGCGAGCAGTCGTCGGGGCGGTGGCCATGCACCCAGCCTATGCCGGGTAGCGTGAAGCGCGTGCTTCGGCGTCTGTTCACCCCGCGCTGGCTGGGTGCCCTCGCCCTTGCCGTGGTGTATGCCTTCGTGGGGTACCACCTCGGTCAGTGGCAGTGGGGACGCTACGAGTTCAAGGCCGAGCGCAATGCCCTGCTGGACGCCCATTACCGTGCCGAGCCGGTGCCACTGGCGAGTGTCCTCGACCACCAGCCGGTCGACCGTGCCCGGGACGACTGGACCAAGGTCTCGGCGACCGGCTCCTACGACGGGCAGCAGCTCCTGGTGCGCAACCGCCCCAACAACAGCGTCTATGGGTACGAGGTCCTCGCGCCGCTGCGACTGCAGGACGGGTCGACGGCGATCATCGACCGCGGGTGGGTCGAGAACTCTGCCCGCGGTGCCAACGTCCTGCCCGAGGTCCCTCCCGCTCCCGCAGGAGAGGTCACCGTGGTGGGTTGGGTCCGCCCAGCCGAGAGCACGGATCACAAGAAGCTTCCGGATGGCCAGGTCGCGAGCATCAGCCTGCCCGACGTCGAGGCCGCCTGGGGAACGGAGGTCCTCGACGGCTACGTCGTCCTCGCCTCCGAGAAGCTGCCCGACGGGACGGAGCCTGCGCGCCCGGCTGCCCTCGCCGACCCTGACCGCAGCCTGGGACCTCACCAGGCGTACGCCTTCCAGTGGTGGTTCTCGATGCCGGTGGGACTGCTGCTCATCTGGCTCGGGCTGCGCCGCGAGCAGCGAGAGGCGCAGCCCGATCGCGTGGTCAAGCCCAAGAAGGTCCGGATCTGGGACGAGGAGGACTACTGACTCGGAGTTGTCACCGGTGCGACGCGTCAGACCGCGTCAGCCACGACGACGTAGTTCGCGACCCGGTGACCGTCGCTGCGATAGCCCAGGTCGGCATCGCAGGTGATCAGCACGATCCGGCGCTTGGACGTGTTCTGGCCCCAGACGTCCGCATCGTGCGTGAGGGCCACCTTGGTCACCACGGCCGCCCGCCTCACGACGTAGGTCCTGGTCGTCGCACCCGCCCGGATCAGCACTGTGTTGCCGACATGCACCGAGGGCAGGTCCGCAAAGACGTCGTCACGGCCCGATGCGACGACGTGACCAGCCACCACGGCCGTCCCGACGTTGCCCGGCTTGACGCGGCCGTAGCCGCGCACCCACATGGCCCGGCCGGCCGGTGGGTTCACCTTGCCCGACGAGTCCACCCCTCCCGACGACAGCGACACATCCAGGCCGATCGATGACACGGCGAGGTTCGGTTCGGAGGGCGGAGGTGGGGTGGTTCCGGTGGACGCCGACTCGGCGTGCTGGTGGGTCCTCGACCTCTGCGAGGCAGTCGCCCTGACGGACGGGCGAGCCGCACCCGACGCCGACCGGGTGGGTGCGGGCACCAAGGCCTCGGCCGGCGTGGACCTCGCAGAGGACGTGGCCGACACGGACGAGGCAGACGCAGGCGCTCCTCCCCGCTCCCAGTCGAGACCGAGGGCGAGGAGGAGTGAACCGACCACGAGTGCGACGACGCCCCCGGCGAGCAGAGGGCGGCGTGGCATCAGGAGAGGCGGTGGCGACCGCGAGCAGCGGCCAGCGTCGCCCCGGCACCGATGACCAGGAGTGCGACCCCTCCACCGGCGAGCGGGAGATTGGGCTTCGCCGGGTCGACCAGGTCGGTCTCCACGACAGGACCGGTGACCGCAGGCGTCGTCACGGCCGGAGGCGTCGTCACGGCCGGAGGCGTGGTGTCGACAGGAGTGGTCGTGTCACCCGGGGGCGTGGTGTCGACAGAAGTGGTCGTGTCACCCGGGGGCGTGGTGTCCACAGGAGTGGTCGTGTCACCGGGAGGCGTGGTGTCCACAGGAGTGGTCGTGTCGCCCGGGGGCGTGGTGTCGACAGGGGTAGTGGTGTCACCGGGAGGCGTGGTGTCCTCGCCCGGAGCACACATCGACGGGTCGACCTCCTCCAGGGCCGCGCCCTGCCCGTCGGTCTTCCAGTTGCCGGCCCAGTTCCGTCCATCGAGGCTGACCGCGTCGCCTGTCCCCTGCGCGAGGGACTCGTGCGGCGGGATGACGTCGCGGCCCTGCTGGTGCACGGCGTGCCCCTGCTTGCTGATCGCGGCCTCGTCCAGCGTGAGCACCACCCACGCGTCAGCGTCCCCAGTCGCATGGCAGATGGTGATGTTCGTGGTGGGCTTGGCCTGCGCCGCCCCTGCCATCGCCACCCCCAGCCCTGAGATGAGCGTGAGTCCGAGAGCAGTGCTGGTCAGCTGACGTGTCGTGACGCGTGGCATGAAGTGTTGTTTCCCTCCGAAGAATCCCCGTTGAAAGCGCAGGTCGCGCGTCCCCCAGAGGGAATGCTTGGTGCCGGAAGGAGAAGATTCTGCGGAATACCCGACAGTTGGCTCAAAGGTTTCATGTGCCTGGTCGTCAGGGTCAGGTGGACATGACTCAGAGTAACTAGACCTGATGAGGGAAGCCTCAGTCCGCGCCAGCTGACCCCTCTCGGGGACGCCTCACACGGCGTCGGCGACGACGACGTAGTTGGCGACCCGATGACCGTCACTGCGATAGCCCAGGTCGGCGTCGCAGGTGATCAGCACGACCCTTCGCTTGGACGTGTTCTGGCCCCAGACGTCGGCGTCGTGGGTGAGGGTGGCCTTCTTGACCACGGCGGCTCGCTTCACGACGTAGGTCCTGGTGGTCGCACCCGACCGGATCCGCAGTGTGTTGCCGACATGAACCGACGACAGGGCGGCGAAGACGTCGCCGTGGCCCGATGACGCGACATGACCAGCCACGACGGCCGTACCGACGTTTCCCGGCTTGACGCGTCCGTAGCCGCGCAGCCACATCGCTCGACCGGCCGGTGGGTTCACCTTGCCCGAAGAGTCCACCCCGCCGGACGACAGCGACACATCGAGACCGATCGACGACACCTGCAGACTCAGTCCGGAGGGAGCCGGCGGGCTCGCCCTGGTGGTCCTGGGACGAACGTGGGCGGTGGGCTGCTTCGCCTTCGCCTTCGGCGCGGTCGCGGTCGGGCGCCCAGGAGCCAGAGTGCGCTTCGGCGTCGCGCTGGTGGGTGGCGAAGGCGTGACCGTGGCAGATCTGGTCGGCGAGGGCGCCGACGGCGCCGGTGAGGGCACCGTCGGCGCCGGCGAGGCGGACGTCACGGAAGGTGAGGCCGCCACAGACGATGCCGACGCGGGCGCTCCTCCCCGCCCCCAGTCGAGACCGAGGGCGAGAAGGAGCGAACCGACGACCATTGCGACGACGCCCCCGACGAGCAGAGGGCGGCGAAGCATCAGAAGTGGCTGCCCCGGCGACGAGCAACGACCAGGGTTGCGCCGGCACCAGCGAGGAGGAGTGCGGCTCCGCCACCGACGAGCGGGAGGTTGGGCCCGGCAGGGGCGACGAGGTCGGTCTCGACGACAGGACCGGTCACCGGGGGCGTCATCACGACGGGAGGCGTCGTCACGACGGGAGGCGTGGTCACGGCCGGAGGGGTGGTCTCACCGGGAGGGGTGGTCTCGGCAGCGCCACACATGGACGGGTCGACGTCCTCAAGGGCAACGCCCATGTCGTCGACCTTCCAGTTGTCGTCCCAGTTCTGTCCGTCGAAGCTTCTGGCCTCGTCAGAGCCCTCAGCGGTGTACGTGAACGGTGGGATGACGTCACCCTTGTCCTGGTGGTCGATGTGCCCATTCCAGACGCCGGAGGAGGAAGGCGAGATGACGACGTAGGGCTTGTCCGAGCCGGTCATGTGGCAGATCGTGACGTGCTCTGCCTCGTCTGCCTGCGCCGCTCCTGCCATTGCCACCCCCAGACCGCCGATCAGGGTGAGTCCGACGGCCGTGCTGGTCAGTCGACGTGTCGTGATGCGTGCCATGAATCGTGTCCCTCCGAAATGTCCCCGTGAAAGCGCAGGTCGCGCGTCTCCCACCAGGAATGCTTCGTGCCGGCACGCAGAGAAGTGGCGAGATGCCCGAGAGTTGCCTCAAAGGTTTCGCCGAACCGTTCGGCTGGATGAGACGAAGATCACCCGGAGTAACTACACGCCGGGCGTGGAGGCCGTCGTGTCGTCAGCGAACTGGGTTGTGTAGAGCTGGCCGTAGAGGCCGCCGCGGGCGAGCAGCTCGACGTGGGTGCCCCGCTCGACGATCCGACCGTCCTCGAGCACGAGGATGAGGTCGGCGTGCCGGACGGTGGACAGCCGGTGCGCGATCACGAGCGCCGTGCGCCCCTCGAGCGCGGCGTCGAGCGCGCGTTGAACCGCGACCTCGCTCTCGCTGTCGAGGTGCGCCGTCGCCTCGTCGAGCACGACGAGCCGCGGACCCTTGAGCAGCAGTCGCGCGATGGCCAGGCGCTGCTTCTCGCCACCGCTGAGCCGGTGCCCTCGGTCCCCCACCACGGTGTCGAGGCCGGCGGGCAGGCGGGTGACGAGGTCCCACACCCGGGCCGCTCGCAGAGCGGCCTCGATCTGCGCCTCGGTGGCCGCCGGCGCGGCATACAGGAGGTTGGCCCGGATCGTGTCGTGGAAGAGGTGCGCCTCCTGGGTGACCACGCTGACGGTGTCGCGCAGCGACTCCAGGGTCACGCTGCGCAGGTCGGCACCGTTGATGCGGACGGCGCCGCTCGTCGGGTCGTACAGCCGGGCGACGAGAGCGCTGAGGGTCGACTTGCCGGCACCGCTCGGGCCCACGAGCGCCACGAGCTGCCCCGGCTCGATGGTGGCGTCGAGGTCGTCGAGCACCTCCGAGCCGGGCTCGCGGTCACCGCTGGCCTCCGACTCGAGGGAGCGCAGGGAGACCTCGCCGGCGGCCGGGTAGGCGAACCGGACGTGGTCGAGGTCGAGGCGGACCGGCCCCGCCGGGACCGGTGTGGCGTCAGGGGCCTCCGCCACGAGCGGCCTGAGATCGAGGATCTCGAAGACCCGCTCGAAGGAGACCAGAGCCGTCATGACGTCCACACGGGCGTTGGACATGGTCGTCAGCGGCCCGTAGAGCCTCGCCAGCAACGCCGTGAGGGCCAGCAACGTGCCGACGCTCAGGGAGCCGTCCACGGCCATGACACCACCGAAGCCGTAGACCAGGGCCGTGGCCAGCGAGGCCACCAGGGTGAGGCCGACGAAGAAGACCGACCGGTTGACCGCGATCCGCACGCCGATGTCACGCACGCTCTCTGCCCGCTGTGCGTACTGCCGGTCCTCCACCTCGGGGTTGCCGTAGATCTTGACGAGGAGGGCACCTGCGACGTTGAAGCGCTCGGTCATGCGCGTGCCCAGCTCGGCGTTGAGTCCCATCTGGTCGTGCGCCAGTGCCGCCAGGCGACCACCCATGGCGCGGGCCGGGATGAGGAACAACGGTACGAGCACGAGGGATGCCAGGGTGAGCTGCCACGACAGCAGCAGCATGACCCCGATGATGAGGGCGAGCGAGACCGCGTTGCTCACGACGCTCGAGAGCACTGACGTGAAGGCCTGCTGGGCGCCGATGACGTCGTTGTTGAGGCGTGACACGAGAGCACCGGTCTGGGCCCGGGTGAAGAAGGCGACGGGCTGGCGCATCACGTGCCCGAACACCTGCGTGCGCAGGTCGACGATGAGGCCCTCGCCGATGCGCGAGGAGAGCCAGCGCGAGACCAGGGTGACGAGCGCGCTGAGGATGGCGATCGCCGCAACAAGCAAGGACAGCCGCACGACCACGCCGGAGTCCTTGGGATAGATGCCGTCATCGATGAGGCTCTTGAAGAGCAGCGGCGTGGCCACGATGAGCAACGCGTCGACGACGACGAGCACGAGGAACCACACGATGATCGACCGGTACGGACGGGCGTAGGACAGGACCCGTCGGGCCGTGCCGGGGGCGAGCTCCCGGGAGCGCACGCTGGAGTCCTTGCTCAGGCTGTGGATCGCCTGCCATCCGGCCACGCTCATGGTGCGGTGCTCGCGGTGTCGATGTGCTTGGCCATGGAGCAGATCCTCTTTCCTCAGGTGCGCTTGAGGTCAACCGCGGCCGGCTCTCCCTGATTCCGCGACGGACCTCACGACCCGCTCCCCACGGTACGACCGCCGACCGACAGCCGCGGCAGGGAGCGCGATCAGGCGAGGTTGACCAGGTCCTTGTAGTCAGGTCCCCACAGGTCCTCGACACCGTCGGGCAGCAGCAGGATGCGCTCGGGCTCGAGCGCATCCACCGCACCCTCGTCGTGCGTGACGAGGACGACGGCACCCTTGTAGGTCTTGAGCGCGCCGAGGATCTCCTCGCGCGAGGCCGGGTCGAGGTTGTTGGTGGGCTCGTCGAGCAGCAGGACGTTGGCCGACGACACCACGAGCAGGGCCAGCGACAGCCGCGTCTTCTCGCCACCGGACAGCACCCCCGCCGGCTTGTCGACGTCGTCCCCGGTGAAGAGGAACGAGCCGAGGACCTTGCGCACATCGGTCTCGCCCAGCGCCGGTGCCGCCGACTTCATGTTGTCGAGGACGGACCGGTCGACCTCGAGGTTCTCGTGCTCCTGCGCGTAGTAGCCGATCTTGAGGCCGTGGCCGGGCTCGACCTGGCCCGTGTCCGGGGCGTCCACGCCGGCGAGCATCCGGAGCAAGGTGGTCTTGCCGGCGCCGTTGAGCCCCAGCACGACCACGCGCGAGCCACGGTCGATCGCGAGGTCGACGTCGGTGAAGATCTCGAGCGAGCCGTAGGACCGGGACAGCCCACTGGCGCGCAAGGGTGTCTTGCCGCAGGGCGAGGGGTCGGGGAAGCGCAGCTTGGCCACCCGGTCGCTCACCCGCTCGGTCTCGAGCCCGGACAGCAGCCGCTCCGCGCGACGCGCCATGTTCTGGGCGGCCACGGTCTTGGTGGCCTTGGCGCGCATCTTGTCGGCCTGGGCCATGAGCACCCCGGCCTTCTTCTCCGCGTTGGCCCGCTCGCGCTTGCGCCGACGCTCGTCGGTCTCGCGCTGCTGGAGGTAGGCCTTCCAGCCGAGGTTGTAGATGTCGAGCTCGGCGCGGTTGGCGTCGAGGTGGAAGACCTTGTTGACGACGGCGCCGAGGAGGTCGACGTCGTGCGAGATGACGATGAGCCCACCCTTGTAGCCCTTGAGGTGCTCGCGCAGCCAGACGATCGAGTCGGCGTCGAGGTGGTTGGTCGGCTCGTCGAGGAGCAACGTCTCGGCACCGGAGAACAGGATGCGCGACAGCTCGATACGACGCCGCTGACCACCGGAGAGCGTCGCGAGCGTCTGGTCGAGGTGGCGCTCCTCGAGAGCGAGGGCCGAGGCGATGGACGCGGCCTCCGACTCCGCCGCGTAGCCACCGGCAGCATGGAACTCGCCCTCGAGACGTCCGTAGCGGCGCATGGCCTGCTCGAGCTTCTCGCCCGTCTGCTCCGCCATGGCCAGCTCGGCGGCGCGCAGGTCGCGCACGATGCGGTCGAGGCCGCGAGCGGACAGGATCCGGTCGCGACCGGTGACGTGGAGGTCCCCGGTGCGTGGGTCCTGCGGCAGGTAGCCGACCTCGCCCGTGCTCTGGACCGATCCGGCGGCGGGTGTCCCGGCGCCGGCGAGAACCTTGGTCAGAGTCGTCTTGCCCGCTCCGTTGCGGCCGACGAGGCCGATCCGGTCGCCGGCGGCCACCCGGAAGGACACGTTGTCGAGGAGGAGCCGGGATCCCGCACGCAGCTCGATGGCAGCGGCAGTGAGCACAGGGGAAGTCTTTCGTCGGTGGGGCTGAGGGAGATGGAGAGGCGCACCGCTGACGCACCGCGGGCCGTGTGGCCTTTAGTCTAGGTTGCGCCGTGCTCCGCACGGAAAACGCGCTACATGGGAGGCCCTGAATGAGCTTCAACGACGACGTCGGCCTGGACACCTCGCAGGTGGAGTCCGGGGGCGGTGGGGGTGGCGCCCCGGGCGGGATCGCCGTCGGTGGAGGCCTCGGCGGAATCATCCTGCTCATCCTCGGGCTCATCTTCGGCATCCCGATGGGCAACGGCAGCGACCCGACCGGCGGAACGACGACGGGTTCCAGCCAGGAGCAGGTCGACGGCACCAACGGGAGCGGCTCGGACTTCAGCAACTGCAAGTCGGGCGCCGACGCCAACGCCGACGTCCAGTGCCGCGTCATCGGCACGGTGAACTCGGTCAACGCCTTCTGGGCCGCCGAGCTCCCCCGCTACCAGAAGCAGTGGCAGCAGACCAGGACCGTCCTCTACACCGGGTCGACGCCCTCGAAGTGCGGCACCGCGAGCAACCAGGTGGGCCCCTTCTACTGCCCGCTCGACCAGAAGGTCTACATCGACGCCTCGTTCTTCGACATCCTCACGCAGCAGTTCGGAGCCGACAACGGAGCCCTCGCTCAGGAGTATGTCGTCGCCCACGAGTACGGCCACGCGCTGCAGGACCAGCTCGGCCTCCTCGGGCGCGCCCAGCAGGACCCGCAGGGTGCCAACAGCGGCGCGGTGCGCATCGAGCTCATGGCCGACTGCCTCGGCGGCGTCTGGGCCAAGCACGCGTCCTCGACCGACGGCCCCGACGGCAAGCCGTTCCTCAAGCCGCTCACCGAAGCCGACATCAAGAGCGCCCTGTCGGCCGCGTCCGCCGTCGGTGACGACCGCATCCAACAGAAGACCCAGGGACAGGTCAACCCCGAGTCCTGGACGCACGGCTCCGCCGAGGCACGCCAGCGCTGGTTCCTCCAGGGCTACAAGACCGGCGACCTCAACAAGTGCAACACCTTCAACGTCGACAGGGTCAGCTGACGCCATGGGTACGCCCGCCGGACCCGAGACGATCCGCCTCGGTCCGCAACAGACGCTCACCGTGCTGTCCTCGGACGCGACGGCCCTGAAGGTCGAGTGCCGGTGGATGCCGGGAGACCCTCCACCGACCCACTGGCACCCAACCCAGCACGAGCACTTCGAGGTGCTCGAGGGAGAGCTCACCACCGTCGTCGACGGAGAGCGCCGGGTCCTTCAGGTGGGTGAGTCGCTCGACGTCTCGCCGCGCACGGCTCACTCCATGTGGAACGCGGGTCCCGGACCGTGCCGCGCGACCTGGCGGGTCACCCCGGCGCAGCGGACGGAGGAGATGTTCCGCGCCCTCGCGAGCGGTCGGGGACCGCTGCGCAAGGCGGCACTCGTCTGGCGCTTCCGCCGCGAGCTCAGGCTCGGCCGGCCCCGCTCCTAAAGCCTCACTCCCCCTCGGGATACTTCTTGTCGAGCTCCTGGAGCAGCCGGTGGGCGGCGAGCTCCACGTCCTTGTGGCGCCACTCGGACGCGCGGTAGACGGAGGCGATGAGCGCGCTGCGGTGCACCTTGCTGAAGTCGCCGAACGCGAACGCATGGCGCGCCTTGGTCTCGTCGTTGGCGCCGTCGGTGAGACCGAGGTGCCACGAGGCGTAGTCGTCCCAGTCGTGCTCGTCGAGGAAGGCGTTCTGGGTGTCGGCGTCCGGCTGGACGTCACCCCAGTTGCTGTCGAGCACGACCTCGCCGGACGTGATGAGGTCACGACAGTGACGGACAGCCTTGCGGTTCACCGAGTAGGACGCCATGGCCCCATCATGTCCCCGGGCCGTCGTCGATGCGGACCTCGACGGCCCGCGCTCGGCGCACGACCTCGTCGAGGACTGCGCGTCGTGGGTCGCCGATGTCGTGGAACTCCCGTCTGGGCAGCTCGCGCAGCCAGGCCATCCGGGCAGGGTCGAGCACGTCGCGCACCAAGGTCCTGTCCCCACCGACGACAAGGCCCGTGGGTATGCCGGCCGGCACGATCCGCAGGAAGTGTTCCGTCACAGCCCGCACCAGCTCGTCCGCCTGGTTGCCCCGGCGCCGCGCAAAACGCTGCTGCGACCACCCGCCCGCCGCGGTGCGCGACTGGACGTGACGGGTCCCCACCTTGTGCGCGACGAGAGTGGACCCGTCAACGTGCGCCACGGCATACCCGCCGCGTCTGACGAGCACGACGGCAAGGTGCGGGTGCTCGAAACGCGAGATCCCGACGACCCGCTGGGGTCCGTCGGGATTGGCGGCGTCGAAGCGCTCGCGCCAGGCGGGATAACGCTCCGGCGCAACCTCGACGAGTCGGCTCACTAGATGTTGAAGCCCAGGGCGCGCAGCTGGTCGCGACCGTCGTCGGTGATCTTGTCGGGACCCCACGGCGGCATCCAGACCCAGTTGACGCGGTAGGACGAGACGAGGCCCTCGAGCGACTGCTGTGTCTGGTCCTCGATGACGTCGGTGAGCGGGCAGGCCGCGGACGTCAGGGTCATGTCGATGACGGCGTGGTTCTGCCCGTCGACGGTGATGCCGTAGACGAGGCCGAGGTCGACGACGTTGATCCCGAGCTCGGGGTCGACGACGTCGCGCATGGCCTCCTCGACGTCGGCCACGTTGACCGGTGCGTTGGTGGTCTCACTCATGACGTTCCTTCCTCGGACTGCTTCTGGGACAGGGTCGTCTCGCGACCACTCTGGTGCAACGCGTCGGTGAAGGCCATCCATCCCAGGAGGGCGCACTTCACGCGTGCGGGGTACTTGCCGACGCCGGCGAGAGCGACACCGTCGCCGATGACCTCCTCGTCGCCGGGGTCCTCGCCCTTGGAGGTGAGCATCGACTTCATCGCCTCGAAGGTCGTGAGGACCTCGCTCAGCGGGCGGCCGATGCTCTCCTCGGCGAGGATCGAGGTCGAGGCCATGCTGATCGAGCAGCCGAGCGCGTCGTAGGAGATGTCCTCAACCACAGGACCTTCCGCTGTGTCCTCGATGTGGATGCGCAGGGTCACCTCGTCACCGCAGGTCGGGTTGACGTGGTGCACCTCGGCCTCGAACGGCTCGCGCAAGCCCGCGTGCTGCGGGCGCTTCGAGTGCTCGAGGATGAGCTCCTGGTACAGGTCCATCAGCTGGCCACCCCGAAGATCTGAGGGACACGGTCGAGCGCCTCGAGGAGCGCGTCGACCTCGGCGGTCGTGTTGTATGCCGCGAAGCTGGCTCGCGTCGTGGCCGCCACCTTGAAGCGGCGGTGGAGCGGCCAGGCGCAGTGGTGCCCGACGCGCACGGCCACGCCGGCGTTGTCGAGGATCTGGCCGACGTCGTGGGCGTGGACCCCGTCGACGACGAAGGCGACCGTGCCGCCCCTGCTCTCGAGGTCGGTGGGACCGACCACGGTCACCCAGGGGCGCGTCGCCAGACCGGCGAGGAGCCGCTCGACGAGGGCGAGCTCATGCGCATGGATGCGCTCGATGCCCAGCTCCTCGATGTAGTCCACGGCGGCGGCCAGACCGATCGCCTGCGCCGTCATGGGCACGCCGGCCTCGAACCGCTGGGGTGGCGGGGCGTAGGTGCTGCCCTCCATGCGGACCGTCTCGATCATCGAGCCGCCGGTGAGGAACGGGGGCATGGCCTCGAGGAGCTCGCTGCGACCCCAGAGCACGCCGATGCCGCTCGGGCCGAACATCTTGTGGCCTGAAAATGCCACGAAGTCCGCGCCGAGCTCGGCGACGTCGATGGCCGTGTGCGGCACGGACTGGCAGGCGTCGAGGACGACGAGCGCGCCGACGTCGTGGGCGCGGGTGACGATCTCGTCGAGCGGGTTGACCGTGCCGAGGACGTTGGACGCGTGGACGACCGCGACGACCTTGGTGCTCTCGGTGAGGAGCTCGTCGAGGGTGCTCAGGTCGAGCCGGCCACCGTCGGTCACCGGGATCCAGCGCAGGGTCGCACCCGTGCGGCGGCAGAGCTCCTGCCACGGCACGAGGTTGGCGTGGTGCTCCATCTCGGTGACGAGGACCTCGTCACCCTCACGAAGCGCGAACCGCTCGCTGCCCGGGATGCCCGGGTGCGGCGAGTTCGAGAACGCGTAGGCGACGAGGTTGAGCGCCTCCGTCGCGTTCTTGGTGAAGACGACGTCCTGGGCCTGCGCACCGATGAAGCCGGCAATGCGCTCGCGCGCACCCTCGTATGCCGCGGTCGCCTCTTCGGAGAGCGCGTGGGCTCCGCGGTGTGGTGCGGAGTTCAGGCGCTCGTAGAAGTTCCGCTCGGCGTCGAGGACCTGGACCGGCTTGTGCGACGTGGCACCCGAGTCGAGGTAGACCAGCGGCGCACCGTCACGCACGGTGCGCGTGAGGATCGGGAAGTCGGCCCGGATCCGGGCCACCTCCTCGTCGGTGAACGGCGTGCTCGACGGCTCAGTCATGGGACTCCTTGCTCAGGCGGAGGTGACGGACGCAGGAGCGGCGGTCTGGAAGCGGTCGTAGCCCTCGGCCTCGAGGCGGTCGGCGAGCTCGGAGCCACCCTGCTCGGCGATCCTGCCGTCGACGAAGACGTGGACGAAGTCGGGCTGGATGTAGCGCAGGATCCGCGTGTAGTGCGTGATCAGCAGCACACCGGCGCCCGTGGTCTCCTTGGCGCGGTTGACGCCCTCGGACACGATGCGCAGGGCGTCGACGTCGAGGCCGGAGTCGGTCTCGTCGAGGATGGCCATCTTGGGCTTGAGCAGCTCCATCTGGAGGATCTCGTGGCGCTTCTTCTCGCCACCGGAGAAACCCTCGTTGACCCCGCGCTCGGACACGGCCGGGTCCATCTTGAGGTCGCTCATCGACTGCTTGAGCTCCTTGACCCACATGCGCAGCTTGGGCGCCTCGCCGTCGATGGCGGTCTTGGCGGTGCGCAGGAAGTTGCTCACCGTGACGCCGGGGACCTCGACGGGGTACTGCATCGCAAGGAAGAGCCCGGCGCGGGCGCGCTCGTCGACACTCATCGCGAGGACGTCCTCGCCGTCGAGGGTGACGGTGCCACCGGTGACGGTGTACTTGGGGTGGCCGGCGATGGAGTACGCCAGCGTCGACTTGCCCGAGCCGTTGGGGCCCATGATCGCGTGCGTCTCACCGGAGTTGATGGTCAGCGTGACGCCACGCAGGATCTCCTTGGTGCCCTGGTCGGTGTCCACGGTGACGTGGAGGTCCTTGATGACCAGTGTGTGGTTCGCGGTGCTCATGAGGTGGAATCTCCCTGGGTCTTCAGGGCGACGAAGACCTCGTCGCCCTCGATCTTGACGTGGTGGACGGCGACCGGCACGGTCGCCGGGGGCCCGGACGGCTCGCCGGTGCGGATGTCGAAGCGTGAGCCGTGGAGCCAGCACTCGAGGGTGCAGCCGTCGATCTCGCCCTCGGAGAGCGAGACGTTGGCGTGGGTGCAGGTGTCGTCGATGGCGTGGACCTCGCCGTCCGCGGTGCGGATGATCGAGATGATCCGGCCGTCGACCTCGGCCGCAGCGGCGCCCACGGTCGGGAGCTCGTCGAGCGAGCAGACCCGGACGAAGGACCCTGTGGTCGCGGACGGGACGGTCTCACTCACGCCGTCGCCTCCAGCTCTCGGTCGATGGCCTCCATCAGGTGCTCCTCGATCTCCGGCACGCCGATGCGTCCGACGATGGCGGCAAAGAACCCACGGACGACCAGGCGTCGCGCGGTGTCCTCGTCGATGCCACGAGCCTGCAGGTAGAAGAGCTGCTGGTCGTCGAAACGGCCTGTCGCAGAGGCGTGCCCGGCACCGGCGATCTCGCCGGTCTCGATCTCGAGGTTGGGCACCGAGTCGGCGCGGGCGCCATCGGTCAGGATGAGGTTGCGGTTGAGCTCGTAGGTGTCGGTGCCCTCCGCGGACGCACGGATGAGGACGTCTCCGACCCAGACCGTGTGGGCGCTGTCGCCCTGGAGGGCGCCCTTGTACTCGACGTTGGAGCGGCAGTGCGGCGCCTCGTGGTCGACGAAGAGACGGTGCTCCTGGTGCTGGCCGGCGTCGGCGAAGTAGACGCCGAGCGCTTCGAACGAACCGCCGGGTCCGGCATACGAGGCGTTGGTGTTGAGCCGCACGATGCCGCCGCCGAGCGTGACCGCGATGTGGCGCACCGTGGCGTCGCGGCCGACGACGACGTCGTGCTGGCCCAGGTGCAGGGCGGTGTCGGCCCACTCCTGGACCGTGACGACGGTGACGTCCGCGCCGTCACCGACGACGACCGAGAGCAGCTCGGAGTACTGGGCGTCGCCCTCGTGGCGCAGCACGATCGTCGCCTTGGCGAAGTTGCCGACCCGGATGACGGTGTGGCCGTGGGACAGCACGCCGTCGCCCGTGAGGACGAGGCGCACGGGCTCGGTGAGCTCGGTCTCGGCCGGGATGTCCAGGACGGAGATCGACGCAGCTCGGGCGGCAGCGATGACCGCAGCACGGTCGGCCGGCTTCGGCGCACCGCTGCCCTGCCACTCCTCGCGAGAGATCGATGAGACGGTCACTCCGTCGGGCAGCGACTCGTCGCGGCGCAGCGGGGTCCCGTCCGCCTCGGCGAAGAGCGCCCGAAGGCGGTCGACGGGGGTGAAGCGCCAGTCCTCCTCGCGACCGGACGGGACGGGGAAGTCCGCGACGGCATACGAGGTCGTGCGCTCGGCACGCGACTGGTCGGGCACGAACGCCTCGGCGGAGTCCGTGTGGGCACCGACGAGAACGGGTCCGTCGGTCGTGTTCTTCTGGGCCAGAAGGCTCATTTAACCGACGGCTCCTTCCATCTGAAGCTCGATGAGGCGGTTCAGCTCGAGGGCGTACTCCATGGGCAGCTCCTTGGCGATCGGCTCGACGAAGCCGCGCACGATCATGGCCATGGCCTCGGTCTCGGACATGCCTCGGGACATGAGGTAGAACATCTGGTCCTCGGACACCTTGGAGACCGTGGCCTCGTGGCCCATCGTCACGTCGTCCTCGCGGATGTCGACGTAGGGGTAGGTGTCGGAGCGGCTGATGGTGTCGACGAGCAGGGCGTCACAGACGACGCTCGACTTCGAGCCGTGCGCGCCCTCCAGAATCTGCACGAGACCGCGGTAGGACGTGCGGCCACCGCCACGGGCGACCGACTTCGACACGATGGTCGACGAGGTGTTGGGAGCCGCGTGGACCATCTTGGAGCCGGCGTCCTGGTGCTGGCCCTCGCCCGCGAAGGCGACGGAGAGCGTCTCGCCCCTGGCGTGCTCGCCCATGAGGAAGACGGCGGGGTACTTCATCGTGACCTTGGAGCCGATGTTGCCGTCGATCCACTCCATCGTTGCGCCCTCGGCGCAGGTCGCGCGCTTGGTGACGAGGTTGTAGACGTTGTTGGACCAGTTCTGGATCGTCGTGTAGCGCACGCGGGCGTTCTTCTTGACGATGATCTCGACGACCGCCGAGTGCAGCGAGTCGGACTGGTAGATCGGCGCTGTGCAACCCTCCACGTAGTGCACCGAGGATCCCTCGTCGGCGATGATCAGCGTCCGCTCGAACTGGCCCATGTTCTCGGTGTTGATCCGGAAGTAGGCCTGGAGCGGGATGTCGACGTGGACGCCGGGGGGGACGTAGATGAACGAGCCACCGGACCACACGGCGGTGTTGAGGGAGGCGAACTTGTTGTCACCGGCGGGGATGACGGATGCGAAGTACTCGCGGAAGAGGTCCTCGTGCTCGCGCAGGCCCGTGTCGGTGTCGACGAAGATGACGCCCTTCTCCTCCAGGTCCTCGCGGATCTGGTGGTAGACGACCTCGGACTCGTATTGGGCAGCGACGCCGGCGACGAGGCGCTGCTTCTCGGCCTCGGGGATGCCGAGGCGGTCGTAGGTGTTCTTGATGTCCTCGGGCAGGTCCTCCCAGGAGGTGGCCTGCTTCTCGGTGGACTTCACGAAGTACTTGATGTTCTGGAAGTCGATGCCGGTGAGGTCGCTCCCCCAGGTCGGCATCGGCTTCTTGCCGAACAGGCGCAGCGACTTCAGGCGCAGGTCCTCCATCCACTGCGGCTCACTCTTGCGCCGCGAGATGTCGAGGACGACGTCCTCGTTGAGCCCGCGCCGGGCGTTGGTGCCGGCAGCGTCGCTGTCCGCCCATCCGAAGTCGTAGCGGCCGAGGTCCTTCAGACCTGGGTTGAGTTCCTCGATGGTGCTCATCGCGTGGACCCTTCTGTTGTGGGGACGAACGTGGTGCACACGTGATCTCCGTGCGCGAGTGTTGCGAGTCGTTGGACGTGCACGCCGAGGAGGCGCGAGAACGCGTCCGTTTCAGCGTCACAGAACTGAGGAAATTCCCGTGCGGCGTGCTGGACGGGGCAGTGACCCTGACACAGCTGTATGCCGGAGAGCCCGGTCGGTGCACTGCCTCCCGTTGCGCTGGGCTCACCCATGGGGCGTGCCGACGCCGCGAAACCGTCGCGGGTCAGCGCGGCCACGAGGGTCTCGACCCGAGCGGCAGGCTCGGGGCCAGCCCCAGCGAGCTCCGCGGCATACCGCTGTTCGAGCACCCCGATGCGGGACTCGGCGAAGCGGCGGACGGCTTCGGGACCGGCCTCGCTGGCCAGGAACCGCAGGGCCTCGGTCGCGAGGTGGTCGTAGTCGGACTCGAGCGCCTGGTGGCCGTCGTCACTGAGGACGAACGACCGGGCCGGGCGTCCACGGCCACGGCTGGCCAGGGCCACGACGCGCTCGTCGATGAGCCCGGACTCGGTGAGGTTCTCGAGGTGGCGGCGCACGGCGGGCACGGTCAGGCCCAGCTCGTCAGCCAGCGCGGTCGCGGTCACCGGGCCGAGCTCACCGATGGCCTGCAGGATCCGGTCGCGCGTGCGCGACTCGAGAACCAGAGGCACCACGGTGCTGGCCGGGATATTCACAACACCCATGTTACGTAATTAGGCAACCCTTGGGAAACAAAGGTGACCCTTAACGCTCAGCTCTGGGCGCCGTCGTCGCCCTCGTCCGTGTCGGGAAGGAAGACCGACGGCATCCGCTCGCGCCGGGGCGCCACCGCGTCGGTGCCGAAGAGACGCTCTCGCACCGGCGCGGTGAGGACACCGAGGGGGGCCTGGAGGATGTAGCCGTAGGCGATGACCAACCCGGTGAGGCCGGGCTCGATCACCAGGCCGGCGATGATCGCCAGCGCTGCCAGTGTGGTGGTGATCCAGCCCGTGCGACCTTGCGGCGAGAGCAGGTTGCGGAAGGACCGGAACCGGATGGAGGTGACCATGAGCACCGCGGGCACGAAGCTCACGATGACCGGCACGACCAGCGAGGTGTCGTAGCCGCCCGCCTCGGGCTGGTTGAGGGCGAAGATCGTCGCCATGACGACGGCGGCCGCCGCCGGGCTCGGCAGGCCGACGAAGTACCGCTTGTCGGCCGTGGGGTCGATGGTGACGTTGAAGCGCGCCAGCCGGAAGGCCGCGCAGCCCAGCCAGAAGAAGGCTGCCAGCCAGGACAGGATGGGGTAGTCCGGCAGGGCCCACGTGTGCACGAGGATCGCCGGCGCGAAGCCGAAGGCGATGAGGTCGGCGAGCGAGTCCATCTGCAGGCCGAAGGGCGAGGTGGCCCCGACGAGTCGCGCCACCCCGCCGTCGGCGATGTCCATGAGAATCGAGACGGCGATGAGGACCGCGGCGAAGGTGAACTCCCCGCGGAACGCGAGCAGCACGGACGACAGGCCGCTCATCATGTTGACGATGGTGAAGAACGTCGGCGCGGTGACCCGCAGCCGTTCGCGCTTGCTCAGCTGGCGCAGCGACACGACCTCGGCGCCGGTCGGCGAGATGAGCCGCCAGCGGTCGAAGCGTCGCCGACGGCCCACGTCCTCGCTCACGTCGCGTCGCTCTGGGACGGCCATCGTGCGATGACGGTCTCGCCGGCGACCACGCGCTGGCCCGACCGGACGAGGAGGTCGGCCTCCGGCGGGACGAAGACGTCCATGCGCGAGCCGAACTTCATGAGGCCGATGCGCTGACCGGTGGTGAGCTCCTCACCCACGGCGACGCGCGTGACCACGCGGCGCGCCATGAGCCCGACGATCTGGCGGAAGTGGACGACACGGGTGCCGCCGGGCACCTCACGCTCGATCACGAGGTCGGTGCGCTCGTTGAGGTGCGCGCTCTCGTGCTTGTATGCCGCGAGCCACCTGCCGGGCCGGTAGGTCACCTCGCGCAGCCGGCCGCCGTAGGGCGCGCGGTTGATGTGGACGTCAAAGGCCGACAGGAAGATGCTCACCTGCTGCCACTCCCCCTCGGGTGCGACGCCCTCCTGGCCCGGGCCGGCATACATGACCTTGCCGTCGGCAGGTGACACGACGGTGTCGGCGTCGAGCGGGTCGCGGTCCGAGGTGCGGTCGGGGTCGCGGAAGAACAGCGCCACGGCTGCCGGCAGCACAGCGAGGGTCAGGGCCGCTCCCCGCCTGCCGGCGAGGGCCGCCACGAGGGCGGGGACGGCTGCTACGGCGGTGGCCGGGGCAGCCTCGCGGTCGATGGTGACCATGGGACTCCTTGGGTCGAGTGGGGGCCAGCCTAGGATGTGCGCCGTGTCTGCAGTCGAGGTCGTCGGTCTGCGCCGTGATGTCGGCGCCGTGCGGGCCGTCGACGACGCCTCGTGGTCCGCACAGTCTGGCGCAGTGACGGCAGTCCTCGGTCCCAACGGTGCCGGGAAGACGACGACGATGGAGTGCCTCGAGGGGCTGCAACGGCCCACGGCCGGCACCGCCAGGGTTCTCGGCGTCGACCCGTGGCGCGCCCCGGCCGAGCACCGGGCGCGCATCGGCGTGATGCTCCAGGACGGCGGACTGCCCGTCTCCACGACGGCGCGGCGCCTGCTGCGCCACGTCGCCCGCCTCCACCGGTTCCCCGCCGATGTCACCACGCTGATGACCCGACTCGACCTCGAGCGGGTCGGTGACCGCTCGGTCCGTCGGCTGTCCGGCGGAGAACGGCAGCGTGTCGCACTCGCAGCGGCGCTGGTCGGTCGCCCCGAGGTCGCGTTCCTCGACGAGCCGACCGCGGGACTCGACCCGCACGCACGACTCGAGGTGTGGGACCTCGTGCGTGAGACGGCGCAGTCCGCAGCGGTCGTCGTGACGACACACTCCTTCGAGGAGGCCGAGCGCCTCGCCGACCACGTCGTCATCATGAACCTGGGGCGTGTCGTGGCCGAGGGCTCCCTCGCCGAGGTGTGCGACGGCCGCTCCCTCGAGGAGCGCTACTTCTCGCTCACGCGGGGGGTCCGGCGATGAGCACCTCGCCGAGCGAAGTGGCGGCTCCCGCGTCGCGCACGAGCCGGTGGCTCGCCCAGGCCCGGTTCGAGACGGCGACGACCCTGCGGCACGGCGAGCAGCTCCTCGTGGCCATCGTCCTCCCTGCGCTCGCACTGGTGGGGCTCACGCTCTCCGACTCCCCCGAGCTCGGCGCAGGACGCCGCATCGACCTCGCGACCGCCGGCGTCCTGGCCCTCGCCGTGGTGTCGACAGCCTTCACCGGTCAGGCGATCGCCACGGGCTTCGACCGCCGCCACGGCGTGCTGCGCTTCCTCGGCGCCACCCCGCTGGGCCGCGAAGGCCTCATCGCCGGCAAGCTGGGCGCCGTCGCGCTGGTGGTCGGCGTGCAGCTCCTCCTGCTGGGCCTGCTCGCGGCCTGCTTCGGGTGGCACCCGGAGCCCTCGGGTCTGGTGCCCGCGCTGGTGACGGTCGCGCTCGGGGCCGCCGCCTTCCTGTCCCTCGCCATGCTGCTGGCGGGCACGGTGCGGGCCGAAGCCGTCCTCGCGCTGGCCAACCTGGCCTGGGTGCTGCTGCTGGGTCTGGGGATTCTCCTGCCGACCGACCGGCTTCCCGGAGCCCTGGCGAGCATTGCCGGCCTGCTCCCCTCGGGCGCCCTGGGCGATGGCCTGCGCGCTGCCCTGGTCCACGGACAGTGGCCCCTCGCCCAGTGGCTCGTGCTCCTCGTGTGGACCGGAGTGGCCGGCAGCGCCGCCGCCCGGTGGTTCCACTGGTCGGACTGAGCAGAGTCACCAGGCGGCAGGAGCCAGTGGGTGGGCTCGCATGCTGGTCACCTACCCTGCGGGGGTGAGAATGCCGTCCTCCGCGAACTACTCGCGCATCCTGTTGGCGAACCTCGTGGCCCAGGTCGGGATCATCGTCTCGGGCGGCCTCGTCCGCCTCACCGGCAGCGGCCTCGGTTGCCCCACCTGGCCGCAGTGCGTGCCGGGCTCCTACGTCCCGGTCCGGGAGCAGGCCGAGGGGTTCCACAAGATCATCGAGTTCGGCAACCGCACCCTGACCGGTGTCCTCGGAGTCCTTGCCGTTCTCGCCGTCGCCGCGGTCTGGAAGTGGGCCCCCGTGCGGCGCCTCAAGATCGCGGCCGTCGTGGTTCTGGTCGGCGTCCTCGTCCAAGCGCTCCTCGGCGGACTGACCGTTCGCCTGGGTCTGCACCCCGCCACGGTGGCCGCCCACTTCCTCGTCTCCGCCTGCCTCGTCGCGGCCGCGTCCTACCTCTGGTTCGCACGCAACGAGCGAGAAGGGCGCCCCACGCCGCTGGTCCACGACCTGGTCCGCCGGGTGGCCTTCGTGACCTGCGGACTGGGCGCGGTCGTGCTCACCCTCGGCACGGTCGTCACCGGGTCCGGCCCACACTCCGGGGATGCCGACACCCCGGCCCGGTTCGGCTTCGACCCCCGCACGATCTCGTGGCTTCACGCCGACGCGGTGATGCTCTTCGTCGGGCTCGTGGTCGCGGTGTGGCTCGCGACCCGCCTCTCGTCCGCGCCGGCGTCGGTGAGCTCGGCGTGGCGGGTCGTCCTCTACGTGACCCTCGCCCAGGGAGTGATCGGCTACACGCAGTACCTCACCGACCTGCCCGAGGTGCTCGTGCTGACGCACATGCTCGGCGCTGCTGCGCTCGTCGTGGTGCTCACCAACGGCGTCGTCGCACTGAGGAGGATTGCACAAGAGTAGTTGCACAAGCGTTCTTGTGGGTTTATCGTTCCGGACATGACGTCCAGAGAACGGCCCTCGGACGGTGTCCGCACGATCACCGACGCCAAGGCCCTGTCGGCCATGGCGAACCCGTTCCGCTCGCGCATGATGGATGCCCTCACGGTCGACGGGCCCTCCACCGCCTCCGGGCTGGCGGCCCGAACCGGGCAGGCCGTCGGCTCGGCGAGCCACCACCTCAAGGTGCTGAGCGAGGCCGGCCTGGTGCAGGAGGCGCCCGAGCTCGCCAGGGACCGTCGCGAGAGGTGGTGGCGCCTCGTCGACCCCGGCACGCGGTGGTCTCGCGCCGACTTCGCGTCGGACACGGCCGCCGTCACAGCGGCGTATGCCGCGGAGGCGCTCACCGTGCAGCGCCAGTTCGAGCGGGTCCAGGAGTGGAACGCCAACGCTGCGACGGTCCCGGAGTGGGACGATGCAGCCTTCGCCACGCAGAACTGGATGCACCTGTCCCCCACCGAGCTGCGCGAGGTCGCGGACGAGCTGATCGAGATCCTCATGCGGTGGAGCCGGCGTGAGGTCCCGGATGACGGGGTGGAGCGTGAGTCGGTCTTCGTCTTCTCACGTGGCTTTCCCGCCCAGCCATGACCGCGCCCGCGTCGACGGCGCAGGCCATGGCCGCACCTCCTCCGCTGGGACGCAACCGCAATTTCCGGCTCCTCTGGGCCGGCGAGGGCATCAGCGTCCTGGGCTCGATGACGACGACCGTGATCTTCCCGCTTCTGGCGGTGACCCAGTTCCACGCCGGACCGTTCTGGATGGGGCTGCTCACGGGCGCCATCTGGCTTCCCTGGCTGCTCCTCGGCCTCGTCGCCGGAGCGTGGGTCGACCGCTCGGACCCCCGCCGGGTCATGATGCGTGCCGACCTCGTCGCCGCGGCCGCGGTCGCCAGCGTTCCGGTCGCCTGGGTCCTGGATGTGCTCACCCTCCCCCACCTCGTCGCCACCGCGCTGGCACTGGGCTGCTCGTCGGTCTTCTTCCGCACGGCATACGCCGCATTCGTCCCGCGCGTCATCCCCGGTGACGACCTGGAACGCGCCAACTCGCGCATCTACGGCACCGAGTCGGCGATGCAGGTCGGCGGACCGGGCGTGGGTGGCCTTCTCGTGCACGTCTTCTCTGGCGCGTATGCCGTCGCGATCGATGTCGTGAGCTATCTCGCCTCGTGGGTCTGCCTGGCTCGGATGCGGCCCGCGGAGCTCGGGCCGCCGCCGGCTCGAACCGAGAGCCAGCCGTTGCTGGTCCAGGTGCGCGAGGGCGTGGCCATCGTGGCGAGCGACCCCTACCTGCGCTTCATGACCCTGCTCGGCAGCGTCGGGAACTTCGCGCTCACCGGCTATGGCGCGCTGCTCGTGCTCTTCATGGTCCGGTACATCGGCCTGGCGCCGGGCACCGTCGGCTTCGTCATGGCGGGCGGCTCGGTCGGCGGCCTCCTCGGCGCCACCCTGGCCACGCGCACCACGCGATGGCTCGGCACCGCCGGCGCGCTGCGATGGCTCCAGGTCCTCGGCGGACCACCCGCGGTGCTCATCGGTCTCGCCCAGCCGGGCGCCGGGGCCGCCCTGGTCGTCCTCGGCTCGTTCTTCGTGGGCCTGGGCGTCGTGGGCGCGAACGTGGTGCGGGCGTCGTTCCGGGTCCGCTACACGCCGGCCGAGCTCCTGGGGCGCACGATGGCGACGTCGTCCGTGCTCAACTTCGGGACGATGCCGCTGGCCGCCCTGCTCGCCGGTGGGCTCGGGACGTGGATCGGGGTGCGCGAGACCATCATCCTCATGACCGTGGTCCACGCGCTCGGCTCGTTGGCCGTGTTCGTGGGTCCCTATGCGCGCGGGCGCGACCTGCCGGCTCAGCCGATGGTGAAGTGGACCAGCGGGTCGATCGCGACCGCCAGGAAGAGCAGCGTCACGTAGGTGATCGAGAAGTGGAAGAGGCGCATCGGCTTGAGCACCTTGGTGGCGGCACCCGTCCTGGCGAGGTGCAGGAGCCGGTGGGCCTCGCCGATGAAGACGGCACCGCTGACGACAGCGGCCACGAGGTAGATCCACCCCATGTCGGCGACCGGCACCAGGGCCAGCGAGACGGCGACCATGACCCAGCTGTAGGCGACGATCTGGCGGGCGACGGCCTTGGCACCGCGCTCCACCGGAAGCATCGGGACGTGGGCGTTGGCGTAGTCGTCCTTGAACGCCATCGACAACGGCCAGTAGTGCGGCGGGGTCCAGAAGAAGATGACGAGGAAGAGGATGGCGGCCGGCCACTGCACCGTGCCGGTCACCGCCGACCAGCCGATGAGCGTGGGCATGCACCCCGCGACACCCCCCCAGACGATGTTCTGCGGAGTGCGGCGCTTGAGAACCATCGTGTAGAGCACGGCATACAGGGCAATGGCGCCGAGCGACAGCAGGGCGGACGCGACGTTGACGAACGCGACGAACCACGCGGTCGACACGATGGTCAGGGCCGCACCGAAGAGCAGACCGGCCCGTGGGCTGATCTCGCCGGTCACCATCGGGCGGCTGCGTGTGCGATCCATGAGCGCGTCGATGTCGCGGTCGTAGACACAGTTGAAGGTGTTGGCCGCCCCCGCACTGAGGGTGCCCCCGATGAGGGTGGCCACGACGAGCCACAGGTTCGGGACGCCGCGCTCGGCGAGGAACATCACCGGAACCGTTGTCACGAGCAGCAGCTCGATGATGCGCGGCTTGGTCAGAGCGACATAGTTGCCCACCGATCGCTTCCAACCGGTCGTCGGCAGAGCCGTCGAGGTGGTGCTGATCGGGGCGGTGGCCACGGCGTCCTTCGGGGTAGATCACGATGCGGTGGGACGGTGAAGTCACCACGAGTCTAACCGGGCGGGACGGAGTCCCTCCCACCGGTTGGCTGCGGTCTAGGGTGGGTTCAACGGCTTGACCTGCATCACCTTCCGCTCGACGTCAGAGAGGCTCCACGTGACCACCACCCCGACGAAGGCAGGCAGGGCCACCACCCGCCGCCGCACCTCGACCGCGACCCCCGCTCGTTCCACCGCCCTGGCCCGTCCCACGGCGCGACGCGCGAAGTGGAACGACCTCGACGTGAGAGCCGTCGACACGGTGCGCGTCCTCGCCGCCGACGCGGTGCAGAAGGTCGGCAACGGCCACCCCGGTACGGCCATGAGCCTGGCCCCCGCGGCCTACCTGCTCTTCCAGAACGTCATGAGGCACGACCCGTCCGACCCCACGTGGCTGGGTCGTGACCGGTTCGTCCTCTCGTGCGGCCACACCAGCCTGACCCAGTACATCCAGCTCTACCTCTCGGGCTACGGCCTCGAGCTCTCGGACCTCAAGGCGCTGCGCACCTGGGGGTCCCTCACCCCGGGCCACCCGGAGGTGCACCACACCAAGGGCGTCGAGATCACCACCGGGCCGCTGGGCTCCGGCATGGCCTCCGCCGTCGGCATGGCCATGGCCCAGCGGCGCCAGCGTGGCCTGCTCGACCCCGACGCCAAGCCCGGCCAGAGCCCGTTCGACCACCACATCTGGGTCATCGCCTCCGACGGCGACCTCATGGAGGGCGTGTCCTCCGAGGCCAGCTCCCTCGCCGGCCACCAGGAGCTCGGCAACCTCACCGTCATCTACGACGCCAACTCGATCTCCATCGAGGACGACACCGACATCTCCTTCTCGGAGGACGTGGCCAAGCGCTACGAGGCCTACGGCTGGGAGGTCGCGGACGTCGACTGGCGCAAGACCGACGACCCGGCCGGGACCAGCAACTACGTCGAGGACGTGGACGCCCTCCTGGTTGCTCTGGAGAAGAGCAAGAAGTCCTCCAGGCCGACGCTCGTGCGGCTGCACACCGTCATCGCCTGGCCCAGCCCGACCAAGAAGGGCACGGGCAAGTCCCACGGCTCCGCCCTCGGTGAGGAAGAGGTCGCCGACCTCAAGACGCTCCTGGGCTTCGACCCCAAGAAGACCTTCGAGGTCGACAGGGCCGTCCTCGCCCACGCGCGCAAGGTCAAGGCCCGGGGCAAGGCCGCCCACAAGGAGTGGAACAAGGCCTACGCGGTCTGGCGCCGCCAGAACAAGGACGCCGCCACCCTCCTCGACCGGCTCGTGGCCACCCAGCTCCCCGAGGGGCTCGACGCAGCGCTGCCGACGTTCCCGGCGGACGAGAAGGGCATCGCGACCCGGGCCGCTTCCGGCAAGGTCCTCACCGCCCTCGCGCCGATCATGCCCGAGCTGTGGGGTGGCTCCGCAGACCTCGCCGAGTCCAACAACACGACGATGGAGGGTGAGCCCTCGTTCATCCCGAAGTCGAAGCAGACCGACGCGTGGAAGGGTGGCCCATACGGCCGCACCCTGCACTTCGGCATTCGCGAGAACGCGATGGGCATGATCCTCAACGGCATCGCCCTGGAGGGGCTGACCCTTCCCTACGGCGGCACCTTCCTCGTGTTCTCCGACTACATGCGTCCAGCGGTGCGCCTGGCGGCCATCCAGCAGCTCCCCGTGACCTATGTCTGGACCCACGACTCCATCGGTCTGGGCGAGGACGGTCCGACGCACCAGCCGATCGAGCACCTCGCGTCGCTGCGTGCCATGCCAGGGCTCGACGTCGTGCGTCCGGCCGACGCCAACGAGACGGCCGCCGCCTGGTCCGCGATCCTCCACAACCGCTCCACGGCGGCGCTGGCCCTCAGCCGGCAGGCGCTCCCGACGGTCGACCGGTCGACGCACGCCAAGGCGAGCAACGTGGCCAAGGGCGGCTACGTCCTCATCGACGGCGGCGCCGACGGCAAGGGCCGGCCCGACGTCATCCTCGTGGCGACCGGTTCCGAGGTCTCGGTGGCGCTCGACGCGCGACTGGCCCTCGAGAAGTCCGGCGTGAGCACCCGGGTCGTGTCCATGCCCTGCCGGGAGTGGTTCAACGCCCAGACCAAGGCCTACCAGGACAAGGTGCTGCCGCCCGACGTGCGGGCCCGCGTCAGCGTCGAGGCCGGAGTGGCCCAGGGCTGGCGCGAGATCGTCGGCGACGCCGGCCGCTGCATCAGCATCGAGCACTTCGGTGCCTCGGCCGACGCGAAGACCCTCTTCACCGAGTTCGGCTTCACCCCCGAAGCGGTGGTCAAGGCCGCCAAGGACTCGCTCAAGGCGGCCCGCGTGGGCACCGGCGTGGCCCCCGCCACCGTCACCGCACCCCGCAGCCGCAACGACACCGGGACCGACGTCCCCACCACCAAGAAGCCTGCCCGCAAGAGCGCGGCCAAGGCTGGGAAGTGAGTTCGCATGACTGACAACTCCGCACTACAGGCCCTCGCCGACAACGGCGTCTCCATCTGGCTCGACGACCTGAGCCGTGAGCGGCTCACCTCGGGCAACCTCCAGGAGGTCATGGACACCAAGGGCGTCGTCGGCGTGACGACGAACCCGTCGATCTTCCAGGTGGCCCTGTCCGACGGTGAGAGCTACAGCGCCCAGGTGGCCAAGCTCGCCGCGGACAAGACGAGCCTCGAGGACTCCGTCACCGCGATGACGACCCAGGACGTGCGCGACGCCTGCGACGTCATGATGCCGGTCTTCAAGGCCACCAACGGTCTCGACGGCCGGGTCTCGATCGAGGTGGATCCCGGCCACGCCCACGACACCGAGAAGACGGTTGCCCAGGCCAAGGAGCTGCGGGAGCTCGTCGACCGCCCCAACGTCCTCGTGAAGATCCCGGCGACCGTCGACGGCCTGCCGGCGATCACCAAGGTTCTCGCAGAGGGCATCTCGGTCAACGTCACCCTGATCTTCAGCCTCGACCGCTACCGCGCCGTGATGAACTCCTTCCTCACCGGACTCGAGCAGGCACGCGAGGCGGGCAAGGACATCAGCACGTTGCAGTCGGTGGCCTCGTTCTTCGTCTCGCGCGTCGACTCCGAGATCGACAAGCGACTCGACGCCATCGAGGGCGAGCACGCCGCGACCGCGCAGAGCCTCAAGGGCAAGGCGGGAATCGCCAACGCCCGACTGGCGTACCAGGCCTACGAAGAGGTCTTCTCCACTCCGCGCTGGAAGAACCTCGAGGCCGACGGAGCCAAGCCACAGCGTCCGCTGTGGGCGTCCACGGGCGTCAAGGACCCGGCATACCCCGACACCATGTACGTCACCGAGCTGGTCGCCCCGGGGACCGTCAACACGATGCCCGAGAAGACGCTCGACGCGGTGATGGACCACGGCGAGGTCACCGGCAACACGATCGAGGGCACCTACGAGGAGTCGAGCGAGGTGCTCGACGCGCTCGAGCGCCTCGGGATCTCCTACTCCGAGGTCACGGCCCTGCTCGAGAAGGAGGGAGTCGACAAGTTCGACAAGTCCTGGAACGAGCTGCTCGACGGGGTGCGGGCCGAGCTCGACAAGGCCGCTCAGTGAGCAGCCTCGAGGTCACGGCTCGCGGAGCCGCCGCGGACGCCATCTCCGCCCACGTACCAGAGCTGGTCAAGGACCGCGTCGCGAGCAAGATCTTCGCGCAGGACGCGACCCTCTGGGGCGAGGCGGCGCAGGAGGAGGCCAGCAAGCGCCTCTCCTGGGTGAACCTCCCCCGCACCTCCCGTCCGCTGCTCGGCGAGATCGCCGCGCTGCGCGAGGAGCTGCACGGCGACGGTGTGTCACGCATCGTCCTGTGCGGCATGGGCGGCTCCTCCCTCGCGCCGGAGGTCATCTGCGCCACCGCCGGGGTCGACATCGTCGTGCTCGACTCGTCCTCCCCTGACGTGGTGCGGCGTGCCGTCACCACCCACCTCGACAGGACGGCGGTCGTCGTGTCGTCCAAGTCGGGCTCCACGGTCGAGACCGACTCGCAGCGTCGGGCGTTCGAGCAGGCCTTCACCGACGCCGGCATCGACGCCACGCGTCGCATCATCGTGGTCACCGACCCCGGTAGCCCCCTCGACAGCGAGGCCCGCACGGCCGGCTTCCGCGTGATCAACGCCGACCCCGACGTGGGTGGCCGCTACTCCGCGCTCACCGCCTTCGGGCTCGTGCCCTCCGGACTGGCCGGCGCCGACATCGGGGCCCTGCTCGACGACGCCGAGGCCGTGGCCGACCTGCTCGCCGACGACGGTGAGGCCAACCCGGCTCTCCAGCTGGGCGCCGCGATCGGTGGCACCGACCCGCTGCGCGACAAGCTCGTCCTCGTCGACGCCGGCACCGAGAACGTCGGCTTCGGTGCGTGGGCCGAGCAGCTCCTCGCCGAGTCCACCGGCAAGGGAGGCACGGGCATCCTGCCCGTCGTCGCCGATGGCGAGGCCCCCGAGCACACCTACGCCGACGCCAACATCGTGCGGCTCGTGTCCTCCACCGACGAGCACGACAACGAGGCCGACCTCACCGTGGACTCGCACGGCCTGCCCCGGCACCCGGACTCGATCGCCGCCGAGCAGCCAGGACCGGGAGATGACGTCCCGGAGGCCAACCTCGGGGAATCCGGCTCGATCATCACCGTTGCGGGGACGCTCGGTGCACAGATGCTCCTGTGGGAGGTCGCCACCGCGGTCGCGGGTCGACTCCTGGGCATCAACCCCTTCGACCAGCCCGACGTCGAGAGCGCCAAGAAGGCCGCTCGTGGCCTGCTCGACCAGGCCGGCGCAACCGCGGAGGAGCCGGCATTCGTCGACGGCGCCGTCGAGGTGCGTGCGCTCGGGGGCGACTGGCTCGGCGACGCAGCGACCCTGCCCGCCGCGGTGGCGGCCCTGCTCGGTCAGCTCGACGACAAGAGCGGCTACGTCGCCGTCATGGCCTACCTCGACCGTGAGGAGGACGCCGACCTCGAGCACGTCGCACGCACCCTGTTCGACGTCACCGGTCGGCCCGTGACCTTCGGCTGGGGCCCGCGGTTCCTGCACTCCACTGGTCAGTACCACAAGGGTGGACCGGCCAACGGGGTCTTCATCCAGATCACCGCCGACCCCGAGGAGGACCTCGCCGTCCCCGGTCGCGAGTTCACCTTCGGGCAGTTCATCGCGGCGCAGTCCGGCGGTGACGCCCAGGTGCTCGCCGAGCACGGTCGCCCCGTCCTCCGCCTCCACCTCACCCAGCACGGGCGCGGGCTGAGCCAGGTGCGGTCGGCCCTCACCACACCAGGAGCCTGATGAGTCCGGCGCGCATCTCTGCCACCCACAACCCCCTGCGGGACCCACGCGACAAGAGGCTCCCCCGCATCGCCGGACCGTGCAGCCTCGTGCTGTTCGGTGTGACGGGTGACCTGGCCACCAAGAAGCTCATGCCGGCGATCTACGACCTCGCCAACCGCGGCCTGCTCCCCCCGGGCTTCTCGCTCATCGGGTTCGCGCGACGCGACTGGGCCGACCAGGACTTCGGCAAGATCGTGTACGAGTCGGTCAAGCAGCGCTCGCGCACGCCGTTCCGCGAGGACGTCTGGCGCGCGCTGAGCGAGGGGTTCCGGTTCGTCCCGGGCACGTTCGACGACCCCAAGGCCTTCGACCTCCTCGCGGAGACGGTGCGAGACCTCGACGAGCAGCGCGGGACGGGTGGCAACCACGCGTTCTACCTGTCCATCCCACCCTCGTTCTTCGCCACCGTCTGCGAGCAGCTGAAGCGCTCGGGCCTGTCCACGCCGCCGGGCGACGCCTGGCGACGGGTCGTCATCGAGAAGCCGTTCGGGCACGACCTGCAGAGCGCGCGTGAGCTCAACGCGATCGTCGAGGAGGTCTTCCCCCCTGACTCGGTGTTCCGCATCGACCACTACCTGGGCAAGGAGACCGTCCAGAACCTCCTGGCGCTGCGGTTCGCCAACCAGATGTTCGAGCCGGTCTGGAACAGCCACTACGTCGACCACGTCCAGATCACCATGGCCGAGGACATCGGGATCGGCGGGCGGGCCGGCTACTACGACGGCATCGGTGCCGCTCGCGACGTCATCCAGAACCACCTGCTGCAGCTGCTCGCGCTCACCGCGATGGAGGAGCCGGTCTCCTTCGCCGCGGACTACCTGCGCAGCGAGAAGGAGAAGGTCCTCTCCGCCGTCCGCCTGCCCAAGGACCTGGCCAAGGGCACCGCGCGCGGCCAGTACGCCCGCGGCTGGCAGGGCGGTGAGGAGGTCGCCGGCTACCTCGAGGAGGACGGCGTCGCCAACGGTTCCACGACCGAGACGTATGCCGCGGTGAAGCTCGAGATCGACACCCGCCGCTGGGCGGGTGTCCCGTTCTACCTGCGGACGGGCAAGCGTCTCGGCAAGCGCGTCACCGAGATCGCCGTCGTGTTCAAGAAGGCTCCGCACCTGCCCTTCAACGACACCGCGACCGAGGAGCTGGGCCAGAACGCCGTGGTGATCCGCGTGCAGCCGGACGAGGGTGTGACGATGCGCTTCGGCGCCAAGGTCCCCGGTGCGCAGATGGAGGTGCGCGACGTGACGATGGACTTCGGCTACGGACGTGCCTTCACCGAGAGCTCCCCGGAGGCCTACGAACGGCTCATCCTCGACGTGCTCCTCGGTGAGCCGCCGCTCTTCCCGCGGCACGAGGAGGTCGAGCTCTCCTGGGAGATCCTCGACCCCATCGAGGAGTTCTGGTCCAGGACCAACGACGGAATCGACCAGTACACCTCCGGCACCTGGGGTCCCGACAGTGCCGACGAGCTCATGCGCCGTGACGGCCGTGAATGGAGGCTCCCGTGATCGTCGACCTGCCCAGCACGACCACCGCCAACATCTCCAAGAGGCTGGTGCGGCTGCGCTCCGAGACCGGGTCGATGGCCCTGACGCGGGTGCTCACCCTCGTCGTCGTCGTGGACGAGAACGACGCCGACGCAGCCATCGAGACCGCCAACGACGCCAGCCGCCAGCACCCCTGCCGGATCATCGTGGTGGTCATCGCCAACCGCCGCGGCACCGCCCGGCTCGACGGCCAGATCCGCATCGGCGGTGACGCCGGCGCGAGCGAGGTCGTCGTGCTGCGGTTGTTCGGCCCCCTGGCATCGCACGGCCGCGCCGTCGTCACGCCGCTCCTGCTCGCGGACGCGCCCATCGTGGCCTGGTGGCCGGACGAGGCACCCAAGTCCCCTGCGGAGGACCCCATCGGGGAGATGGCCCAGCGCCGGATCACCGACGTCTCCCGTTCGGCCGGTGCGTCGAAGGCGCCCCTGACGCGGCTCGCGGCCCACTACAGCCCGGGTGACACCGACCTCGCGTGGTCGCGCATCACCCTGTGGCGCGCGCTGCTCACCGCAGCATTGGACCAGGCTCCCTTCGAGCCGGTGCACTCCGCGACCGTGACGGCCGCGTCCGACTCGCCGTCGGGCAAGCTGCTCGCCGGCTGGCTCGCGAAGCGGCTGGCGTGCCCGACCACCCTCGTGCCGTCACGGGCCGGCACGGGCGTCATCAGTGTCCGGCTCGAGCGGCCCAGCGGACCGCTCGACCTCGTCCGACCCCAGGACGGCACGACGGCCACGTTGTCGCAGCCGGACCAGCCCGAGCGCACCATCGCCCTGCCACCACGCAGCGACGCGGAGTGCCTGGCGGACGAGCTGCGCCGGCTCGACCCCGACGAGGTCTACGAGGATGCCCTGCGCCTGGGTCTCCCGGACGTGAGGTTCAGTCGACGCACCTCCACGGAGGCGCAGCGCGCCGGCATCACACCGTCCGTGGCCGAGTCCCGCGAGGACGCTGCCAGGCTGCGGCGCGAGGCCAAGGTCAACGCCAGCGACGCCATGGTCGAGGCACCGATGCCCGAGAACGTCGACGACGCGGACCAGGTCAAGAAGGCTTCGGCGCGCAGGCTCGACGAGGTGCGCGCCGAGCGCACGAAGAAGTCATCCTGACAGGAGCACAGCCATGACCGGAGCCAACGACCTCAGCCAGGTGCGCGATGTCGACGTGATCGTGCACCCCGGGAAGCAGCAGCTGAGCGACGCCATCGCCGCCCGGCTCCTCACGGCCATCGCCGACGCCCAGTCGCAGCAGGACGTCGTCCACATCTCGCTGACCGGTGGGTCGCTGGGCTCGGACCTGTGGGCGTCCATGGCCGCGCTCCCGGCCAGGTCGGCCGTGGACTGGTCACGGGTGGAGCTGTGGTGGGGTGACGAGCGCTACCTGCCCGCCGGGGACCAGGACCGCAACGACGTCCAGAACGATGGGGCCGGCCTCGCCTCGCTGCCCCTCGACCAGACGCGGGTCCACCGGGTTCCCGGCCCGGACGAGTCGCAGAGTGCGGAGTCCAGTGCAACGGCATACGGAGAAGCGGTGCGCGCGGCGGACGCGGGTGCCTTCGACGTGATGATCCTCGGTGTGGGCCCGGACGGGCACATCGCCTCGCTGTTCCCCGGGCACCCGGCCCAGCTGAGCACTGGCGCCATCGCGGTGGCCGTGCACGACTCCCCCAAGCCGCCCCCGGACCGGGTCAGCCTGACCTTCGAGGCGCTGCGCCGTTCGCGCGAGGTGTGGTTCATCGTGGCCGGCTCCGACAAGGCCAAGGCCGTGGCCAACGGCGTCGCCGGTGCGGGGCCGCAGGTCAGCTCGGCGGCACAGGTCAAGGGCGAGGAGCGCACGCTCTGGCTGGTCGACGCGGAGGCCGCGGAGCACCTCGAGTCCAGCTTTACTGGATGAGCCCGCGTTCGCGCAGCGAGCCCAGCGCCTCGTCGAGGATCGCCTCGCCGTCCTTGTCGGAACGGCGCTCCTTGACGTAGGCGAGGTGGGTCTTGTAGGGCTCGACCTTGGTCTGGGCCGGGGGGTTGTCCTTGTCCTGTCCGGCAGTGAAGCCGCACCGGGGGCAGTCCCAGGTCTCGGGGACCTCGAGGTCGGCCTCCTGGGAGAAGCTCGGTCGGGTCTCGTGACCGTTGGAGCACCAGAAGGAGACGTGAACCCGGGGGGCCGCGTCGCCGCGCTCGGCCTCTCCCATCGGTCCCGCACCGACACGGCTCCCGCGAATCGCGTTGCCACCAGCCATCGACATCAGCCTTCTCTCGGATCAGGAAACGACAGGAACCTTCAGCTGGCGAAGCGGTCGAGGACGCCGAGCCCGACCACGCACACGAACCACACGATGGCGACCGCGTAGGTGATGCGGTCGAGGTTGCGCTCGGCGACCGAGGAGCCTCCGAGGGAGGTGGACATCCCGCCGCCGAACATGTCGGACAGGCCACCACCCTTGCCCTTGTGCAGCAGGATGAGGAGGGTGAGGAAGAGCCCTCCCAGGACCAAGAGGACCTGGAGGCCGATTTTGACCGCTTCCACGGTGCTCCTTCAGTAGTGACGTTCAGTGGCACCCGATGGGGCGCCGCTACAGGATACCTGCCGGATCAGCTCGTCCTGAGGTGGTCGCGGTAGCGGCAGATCGCGGCGAACTCCGCGGGGTCGATCGAGGCCCCACCGACGAGCGCACCGTCGACGTCGTCCTGCGCCATGATCGCGGCGACGTTGCCGGACTTCACCGACCCTCCGTAGAGGATCCGCACGCGGTCGGCCAGGTCGCCGGAGTAGAGCTCGGCGAGGGCCGTGCGGATGGCGGCGCACACCTCCTGCGCGTCCTCGGGCGTCGCGACCTCGCCGGTGCCGATGGCCCACACGGGCTCGTAGGCGATGACGATGCTCGAGGCCTTGTCGGCCGGCAGGCCCTCGAGGCCGGCGCGCACCTGGGCGAGGACGTGCTCGACGTGGGTGCCCGCCTGACGCACCTCCAGTCCCTCACCGACACAGAAGATCGGCGTGAGGCCGTGCTCGTAGGCCGCGAGGACCTTGGCGTTGACGATCTCGTCGGTCTCACCGTGGTACTCGCGCCGCTCGCTGTGCCCGACCGCGACATAGGTGCAGCCGAGCTTGGCGAGGAAGGCGCCACTGATCTCGCCGGTGTAGGCACCGCTCTTGTGCTGCGACAGGTCCTGCGCGCCGTACTTGAGGTGGAGCCGGTCCCCGTCGACGAGGGTCTGCACGCTGCGCAGGTCCGTGAAGGGCGGAAGCACCGCGACCTCGACGGCTCCGTGGTCGTGCTTGGCGTCCTGCAACGTCCAGTCCAGCTTCTGGACGAGGTGGGTGGCCTGGAGGTGGTCGAGGTTCATCTTCCAATTGCCCGCCATGAGCGGGACGCGCTGGGAGGACGTGGCGGCAGAGGACATGGAAGGGGTCAGCTTTCTTCGAGGACGGTGAGGCCGGGGAGGTCCTTGCCCTCGAGGTACTCGAGGCTGGCACCGCCGCCGGTGGAGATGTGTCCGAACTGGTCGTCGGAGAACCCGAGCTGGCGCACCGCGGCCGCTGAGTCGCCACCACCGACGACGGTGAGGGCACCGTCGGTGGTGATGTCGGCCAGCGCCGTGGCGAGTACCTTGGTGCCCGCGGCGTAGGGCGCCATCTCGAACGCGCCCATGGGTCCGTTCCAGAAGACCGTGCGGCAGTCGGCGAGCCTGTCGGCGAACAGCTCGGCCGACTTCGGCCCGATGTCGAGCCCCATGCGGTCGGCGGGGATGGCGTCGATCCCGACCACCTCGTGGTCGGCCTCGGCCGAGAACTCGGTCGCCGCGACGACGTCCACGGGCAGGACGATCTCGACGCCACGCTCCTTGGCCTGGTCGAGGTACCCCTTGACCACGTCGACCTGGTCGGCCTCGAGCAGGCTCTTGCCGACCTCGTGGCCCTGCGCCTTGAGGAAGGTGAAGACCATCCCGCCCCCGACGAGGAGGCGGTCGGCGGTCTGGATGAGGTTGTCGATGACCGCGAGCTTGTCCGACACCTTCGCGCCGCCCAGCACCACGGCATACGGGCGTTCGGGGTCGGTCGTCAGGCGACGGAGCACGCCGACCTCGGTCTCGACGAGACCACCGACGGCGGATGGGAGGAGGCGGGCGACGTCGAAGACCGACGCCTGCTCGCGGTGCACGACACCAAAGCCGTCCGAGACGAAAACATCTGCGAGAGAGGCGAGCTGGCCTGCGAACCCGGCCCGCGCATCCGCCGACTTCGCGGTCTCCCCCGCGTTGAAGCGCAGGTTCTCGAGCAGCACGACGTCGCCGTCCTGTGCAGCCTCGACTGCGGACTGTGCGCTCTCACCGACGGTGTCGGTGGCGAACGTCACGTCCCTGCCGAGCAGCTCGCCGAGGCGTGCCGCGACCGGTGCCAGCGAGTACTTGTCCTCCGGGGTGCCCTTGGGCCGACCGAGGTGGGCGCACACGATGACGCGTGCGCCCGCCTCGGACAGGGCCTGGATCGTCGGCACCGACGCGCGGATGCGTCCGTCATCGGTGATCGACGAACCCTCGAGCGGCACGTTGAGGTCGGACCGGACGAGGACGCGCTTGCCCTGCAGGTCGCCGAGATCGGCGATCGACTTCATGCCGGCGCTCGTCAGAGGGAGGCGCCGACGAGCGTGACGAGGTCCGCGAGGCGGTTGGAGTAGCCCCACTCGTTGTCGTACCAGCCCACGACCTTGACCTGGTTGCCGATGACCTTGGTCAGGCCGGCGTCGAAGATGCACGAGGCCGGGTCGGTCTCGATGTCCTTGGAGACGATCTGGTCCTCGGTGTAAACGAGGATGCCCTTGAGCGGACCCTCCGCGGCCTTCTTGACCGCCGCGTTGACCTCCTCGACCGTGGTCTCGCGACCCGCCTCGAAGGTGAGGTCGGTGGCCGAGCCGGTGGGGACCGGGACGCGCAGGGCGTAGCCGTCGAGCTTGCCCTTGAGCTCGGGCAGGACGAGGGCCACGGCCTTGGCGGCGCCGGTCGTGGTCGGCACGATGTTGAGGGCGGCGGCGCGGGCGCGACGCAGGTCCTTGTGGGGTCCGTCGTGCAGGTTCTGGTCGCCGGTGTAGGCGTGGATGGTCGTCATGAGGCCCTTGACGATGCCGAACTCGTCGTTGAGGACCTTGGCCATCGGCGCGAGGCAGTTCGTCGTGCACGACGCGTTGGAGATGATGGTGTGCGTCGCGGGGTCGTACTCGCCGTCGTTGACGCCCATGACGATGGTGACGTCCTCGTTCTTGGCCGGGGCCGAGATGATGACCTTCTTGGCGCCGTTGTCGACGTGGACCTTGGCCTGGTTGGCGTCGGTGAAGAAACCGGTGGACTCGATGACGACGTCTGCGCCCAGGTCGCCCCACTTGAGGTTGCCGGGGTCGCGCTCGGCGAAGACCTTGAACGTCTTGCCGTTCGCGGTGATGTCGGTGTCGGTCGAGGTGACGTCACCCTCGAAGCGGCCGAGGATCGAGTCGTACTTGAGCAGGTGGGCGAGCGTGGCGTTGTCGGTGAGGTCGTTGACGGCGACGATCTCGATGTCGGCGCCGGATGCGACCACGGCGCGGTAGAAGTTGCGGCCGATGCGGCCAAAGCCATTGATGCCAACGCGGACAGTCACGAGCGGTCTGCCTTCCGGGAGGGAGGGTGCGTGGGTGTCGCCCACGTCACCGGGGTACGTCCCACAACCCTAGTGCCGCGCCCTGGCCCCGCCTCGGCCCGGTCCGGGGTACGGGCGGGTAACCCGTCAGCCGAGTGGCTTGACCACCGTCAGCAGGACCACGGCGTCCTCCAGTGCGGACAGGGTGTGTCGTGCGGGAGGGATGATCACGTGGTCGCCGGTGCCGCCGTCCCAGAGCTCGGGGCCACTGGTCAGGCGCACCCGTCCGGTGAGCACCTGGAGGGTGGCCTCGCCGGGGCTCTCGTGCTCGGACAGCTCGCGCCCGCTGACCAGGGCGATCACCGTCTCGCGCAGGGCGCGGTCGTGCCCTCCCTGGATGGTCACGGAGGAGCGGCCGCTCGAGGCGCCACGGGCAGCCTCGAGGCCGGCCTCGACGAGCGAGGACAGGGACGTGGACTGCATGGTCACCACTCCTAGGAATCGAGCATGTCGGGCGTGAGGTCTGCTTCAGTGCCGGGGATGCCCATGTCCTCGGCGCGCTTGTCGGCCATGGCGAGCAGTCTGCGGATGCGTCCGGCGACGGCGTCCTTGGTCATGGCCGGCTGGGCCAGCTGACCGAGCTCCTCGAGCGAGGCCTGCTTGTGCTGGAGCCGGAGCTGGCCGGCCTCGCGCAGGTGGTCCGGGATGTCCTCGCCGAGGATCTCAAGGGCACGGCCGACGCGCGAGCCCGCTGCGACTGCCGCCCGGGCCGACCGCCGCAGGTTGGCGTCGTCGAAGTTTGCGAGCCGGTTGGCGGTGGCACGCACCTCGCGGCGCATGCGACGCTCCTCCCACGCCAGGACGGCGTCGTGCGCGCCCAGACGGGTGAGCATGGCGCCGATGGCGTCACCGTCGCGGATGACGACGCGGTCGATGCCACGGACCTCGCGCGCCTTGGCCGAGATGCCGAGCCGCCGTGCGGCGCCGACGAGGGCCAGTGCCGCCTCGGGACCGGGGCAGGTCAGCTCGAGCGCGGAGGACCGGCCCGGCTCGGTGAGCGACCCGTGCGCGATGAAGGCACCGCGCCACGCGGCCTCGGCATCGCACACCGAGCCCGAGACCACCTTCGGAGGCAGACCACGCACCGGGCGGCCCCGACCGTCGATGAGCCCGGTCTGCCGGGCCAGCGCCTCGCCGTCCTGTACGACCCTCACGACATAGCGGCTGCCCTTGCGCAGTCCGCCGGCCGCCAGCACGAGCACCTCGGGCGTCTGCCCGTAGAGCTCGTGGATCTCGCGGCGCAGCCGTCGCGCGGCGTTTGCCGTGTCGAGCTCAGCCTCGACGACGATGCGTCCCCCGATGATGTGCAGTCCCCCCGCGAACCGCAGCGTCGCCGCCACCTCCGACTTGCGGCAGCAGGGCTTGGTCACCTCGTGGCGGCTGAGTTCGTCCTTCACCTTCGCCGTCATAGCCATGCCGGTCATCCTGCCACGCGCCATCAGGGGCGGCGTCCCGAGGCAAGGACGTCCTGCAGGGCAGCGGCCAGGCGCAGCCGGTCGTGGTGCGTCGGAGAGGTCGAGACGGCCACGCGGTGCAGGTGCAGCTGCGCCCCGAGGGCCCGGCAGGCGGCCGCCAGCTCGGCCTCGTCGTCGACGACCGACGGGTCCGCGAGGACGGCGTCGAGCCGCACCCGCGGCGCGTGCGCCGCGAACGACTCGAGGTGGTGGATGGCCCGGAACCCGGCCGTCTCGTTGGTCACCATCTCGAGGTTGAGCACCAGCAGCCTGCGGGCGCGGGTGACCGCGAGGGCATCGGCGAGGTCGGGCACCAGCAGGTGGGGCATGACGGAGGTGAACCAGGAGCCCGGCCCGAGGATCACCCAGTCCGCGGCCCGGATGGCCGCGATGGACTCCGGATAGGCCGGTGGGTCGGCCGGGACGAGCCGCAGGTCGCGGACCTTGCCGCGGGTCGTCGCGACCTGGGCCTGGCCGCGCACGAGCGAGACCTCGTCGGGCTCGGCCGGGTTGGCGCCCACCACGTCGGCCTCGATGTCGAGCGGCACCGCGGCCATGGGCAGGACGCGGCCCCGGGCGTTGAGGAGGCGGCCGACGAGCTCGAGTCCGGCCACCGGGTCCTCGTGCAGCTCCCAGAGGGCGACGATGAGCAGGTTGCCCAGGGCGTGACCGCCGAGCGGACCGGTGCCCTGGAAGCGGTGCTGCAGGACGTCACGCCAGGTGTGCCCCCACTCCGTCTCCTCACAGAGCGCCGAGAGCGCCATGCGCAGGTCACCCGGTGGCAGGACCCCGAACTCACCGCGCAACCGGCCCGACGACCCGCCGTTGTCGGCCACGGTGACGATCGCCGTGATCTCGTCGGTGACGAAGCGCAGCGCCGCGAGCGAGGCAGCGAGCCCGTGCCCACCGCCGAGAGCGGCGACGACGGGGCCGCTCACTCGCGTCCCAGGTCGCGGTGGACGAGGAAGGTCTCGGTGCGGTCGGTGCGCAGCCGCTCGGCGAGCGCCTCGGCCATGGCGACGGACCGGTGCTTGCCGCCGGTGCACCCGATCGCGAGGGTCACGTAGCGCCGCCCCTCCGAGTGGTAGCCCCTGATGACGGGCTGCATGAGGTCGACGACCCGGTCGAGGAACTCCCCCGCCCCGTCCTGCGTGAGCACGAAGCCCGAGACCTCGGGGTCGCGCCCGTCGAGCGGGCGGAGCTCGGGTACCCAGAAGGGGTTGGGCAGGAACCGCATGTCGAAGACGAAGTCCGCGTCCAGGGGCACGCCGTACTTGAAGCCGAAGGAGAGGAGCGCCAGTCGGAGCGACGGGCCGGCGTCGGTGCCGAAGAGTGGGGCGATCTTGCGCGACAGCTGGTGGACGTTGAGCCCGGAGGTGTCGACGACGATCTCGGCCCGCGACCTCAGGTCGCGCAGGATCTCGCGCTCGTGCTGGATCCCGTCGAGCAAGCGACCGTCGCCCTGCAGCGGGTGGGGCCGTCGCACCGACTCGAACCGCCGCACCAGCGCCTCGTCGGTGGCGTCGAGGAAGAGCAGCTGGGGAGTCCAGCCGGTGGCATGCAGGTGCTGGACGGCGCCCTCGAACTCCGTGAAGAAGTGCTGGCTGCGCACGTCGACCACCGCGGCGATCCTGATGTCGCGGCCCTCGCTGCGCGCCTGGTTGCCGAGCTCGGCCATGGACACGAGGAGCTGCGGCGGCAGGTTGTCGACGACGTACCAGCCCTGGTCCTCCATGACGTTGGCCGTGGTCGTGCGGCCGGCACCGCTCATGCCGGTGACGATGACGAAGTCCGCGCCGCTGGGCGTCGAGCTCCGGGGAGCCTCAGGGACGGGACCTTCAGGCATCGCTGCCCCTCTCGTCGTCGATGATCTCGCCGGTCATCAGGTTGACCGTGGGTGCTGCTTCGGCGGCGCCAGTCAGCTCGCGCTGGATGGTGCCTGCCAGCCTAGGGCCGATTCCGCTGACCTCACCCAGTTCGTCGAGGCTCGCGGCCCGGATGCGCTTGACCGACCCGAAGTGCCGCAGCAGCGCCTTGCGCTTGACGTCCCCCAGACCCGGTATGCCGTCCAGTGCGGAGTTCGTCATCGCCTTGCTCCGGCGTTGCCGGTGGAAGGTGATGGCGAAGCGGTGGGCCTCGTCGCGCAGTCGCTGCAGGAGGTAGAGGCCCTCGCTGGTGCGAGGAAGGATGACCGGGAAGTCCTGCCCCGGAACCCACACCTCCTCGAGGCGCTTGGCCAGTCCCACGATGGCCACGTCGACGATGCCGAGGTCCTCGATGGCGCGCGCCGCCGCGTTGACCTGGGGCAGCCCACCGTCGACGACGACGAGCTGCGGCGGGTACGCGAAGCGCGTCGGCCGGCCGGTCTCCTGGTCGAGCCCCTGTGGCTCGTCGCGGTCCTTGAGGTAGCGGCGGAAGCGGCGGGTGAGCACCTCGTGCATCGCAGCCGTGTCGTCGATGGGAGCCGCGGTCCCTCCCTCTTCCTCGTCCTGCTGTCCGCGCACGATGAACCGGCGGTACTCCCCCTTGCGCGCCAGCCCGTCCTCGAAGACGACCATCGAGCCGACGACCTGCGTGCCCTGGACGTGGCTGATGTCGTAGCACTCGATGCGCAGCGGCGACTCGTCGAGCTCGAGGAACTCCTGGAGCTGCTGGAGCGCCTGCGACCGGGCCGTGAGGTCGCCCGCGCGGGCCACCTTGTGGCGCGCCAGGCTCTGCGTGGCGTTGCGCTCGACGGTCTCCATGAGGGTTCTCTTGTCACCGCGCTGCGGAACCCGGAGATCCACCCTGCTGCCCCGGCGCTCCGACAGCCACTCGCCCAGGGTCCCGGCGTCCTCGGGCAGCACGGGGACGAGCACCTCGCGGGGGACGGACTCGCCCTCCTCCCCGCCGTAGAGCTGCTGGAGGAGGTGCCCCACGACCTCGGGAACGGTCTCGAACTCCTTCTCGGCGACCCACCCCCGTTGCCCCCGGATCCGTCCGCCGCGGACGTGGAAGACCTGCACGGCCACCTCGAGCTCGTCGTCGGACAGGGCGAAGACGTCGGCGTCGGTCCCGTCACCGAAGACGACGGCCGACTTCTCCAGGACCCGCTGGAGCGCTCCGATGTCGTCGCGCAGCCGGGCCGCCTGCTCGAACTCGAGCGCGTCCGAGGCGTCGCGCATCTGTCGCTCGAGCCGCTTGACGAACTTCGAGCTCTCCCCCGCCATGAAGTCGCAGAAGTCCTCGGCGATCTGGCGGTGCTCGTCGGCGTCGACCCGCTCCACGCACGGGGCCGAGCACTTGTCGATGTAGCCGAGCAGGCACGGGCGCCCCACCTGGCTCGCCCTCTTGAACACGCCTGCGGAGCAGGTGCGCATGGGGAAGACCCGCAGGGCCTGGTCGAGCGTCTCGCGGATGGCCCACGCGTGGGCGTAGGGCCCGAAGTAGCGCGTCCCCTTGCGCTTGGCACCACGCATCACCTGCGCGCGGGGGAACTCCTCCCCCATCGTCACCGCGAGGTAGGGATAGGACTTGTCGTCGCGGTACTTGACGTTGAAGCGCGGGTCGAACTCCTTGATCCACGAGTACTCGAGCTGGAGCGCCTCGACCTCGGTGGAGACCACGGTCCACTCGACGCTCGCGCCGGACATGACCATCGAGGCCGTGCGCGGGTGGAGCAGCCCCACGTCCTGGAAGTAGGAGGACAGGCGTGGACGCAGCGACTTCGCCTTGCCCACATAGATGACGCGGCCGTCCTTGTCGCGGAACCGGTAGACACCCGGGTCGGTCGGGATCTCTCCCGGCCGGGGACGGTAGGTCGACGGATGAGCCACGGCTCAACCCTAGGCTGCGGCACCGACGGGACTGCACGGCATACGGGCGTATGCCGTCCGCTCAGGTGATGCTGATGCCGTCGGCTCCCACGGTCACGGACTTCGACGGCAGTCCGGAGGTGGCCGGGCCGCTCTTCACGTCACCAGTCGCGATGTCGAACCGGCTGCCGTGGCAGTCGCAGTTGATCGTGCCGTCCTTGACGCTCGACACGAGGCAGCCCTGGTGGGTGCACACGGCGGAGAACGCCTTGAAGTCGCCGGCGGTGGGCTGCGTGACGACGACCTTGGCGGAGTCGAAGATCTTGCCGCCACCGACCGGGATGTCGGCCGCCTTCGCGAGGTCCTTGACGGCACTGACCGCGCCCGACGCCGCCTCCTTGGCCGACTGGCCGGTGTCGCTGCCACAGGCGGTCAGTGCAGCTCCCGCCACCGCGACCAGTCCGACGGCCCGCATCGCGTCACGGCGTCCACAGCAGGTGCGCGGCGACGTCGCGGTGTCCTCGGGGTCGGGCTGCAGGTCTGGGTGCGTGTCCATGCGGCTGATTATGCACATCTGGAATGAGGCTGACCTGAGCGCAATCCCAGAGATTTCTGTGCGAAACAGCCCTTGATAACGACTCGGCACAGAATTGCGGAAGAGCCGCAGGATTCCACCAACCCGTGGCATTGTTCGGGTGCTCGCACACCCGTTGCGAGCTCCTCGGCCGATCGCCGCAGGAGAAATAGTTTCAGGAGGAAACGTGGCTCAGCGTTCCGTCATGACCATGGGTGCATCGCTGCTGGTGGCCTCAATCGCCCTCGCCGGGTGTGGATCCCGCGGCGACAACTCGGGTGACACCAACAGTGGAGACACCGGCGGCAACGCCAAGGTCGCCAAGATCGGCGTCATCGCCCCTCTCTCGGGTGACCTGTCCGCCCTCGGCAAGGGCATCCAGCACTCCGTCGAGCTGGCCGTCAAGCAGGCCAACGACAACAAGACCATCCCGGGCTGGACCCTTGAGGTCGAGGCCGTGGACGACGAGGGCAAGGCCGACGTCGGCAAGAACGGTGCCACCAAGCTCGCGGGCGACGACAAGGTCGTCGGCGTCGTCGGCAACCTCAACTCGAGCGTCAGCCAGCAGACGCAGCCGGTCTTCTCCGCTGCCAACATCGTGCAGATCTCGCCGGCCAACACCGGTCCGTCGCTGACCCGCGGCGCCGACCCGAGCGCGCCCGCGCGTCCCTACAAGACGTACTTCCGCACCTGCACCACCGACATCGCACAGGGCGGGTTCGCGGCCCAGTTCCTCATCGACCAGGGCATCAAGACGGTTGCGACCATCCACGACAAGAAGACCTACGGCCAGGGCCTGGTCAAGTACTTCACCGACGCCTACAAGGCCGCCGGCGGGAAGGTGGTGGCTGCCGAGACGATCAACCCGGACGAGTCCAACTACGCCCCGGTCGTCTCCAAGGTCGCCCCGTCCAAGCCGGGCGCGGTCTACTACGGTGGCGAGTACCCTCAGGGTGGACCTCTCTCCAAGCAGATGAAGGCCGGTGGCCTCAACGTCCCGCTCATGGGCGGTGACGGCATCTTCGACCCCAAGTTCATCGAGCTCGCCGGTTCCACCTCGAACGGCGACCTCGCCACCTCCGTCGGTGAGCCGACCGAGAACAGCGAGGCCGGCAAGAAGTTCCTCGCCGACTACGAGACCGCCAAGTACTCCGAGCCGTCCGCGGCCTACGGCGGCTACTCCTACGACGCGGCGAACGCCATCATCGAGGCCCTCAAGGTCTCACTCAAGGACGCCAAGGACGCCAAGAGCGCCCGTCAGCCCACCGTCGACGCTGTCGGCAAGGTCTCCTTCGACGGTGTCACCGGCAAGGTCTCCTTCGACGAGTACGGCGACACGCTGGTCAAGGTCATCACCGGCTACAAGGTCGAGGGTGGCAAGTGGGTCAGCGTCAAGTCCGCGAACGTGAGCTGAACGGACTGACCTCGACACGCTGATGTCGTTCATTCGAGCAGGGGCGGGCTTGTGCCCGTCCCTGCTTGAATGTGCCAGCCCCCAATACAGGAAGGTGCCGGTTCTGCGATGACCGAGTTCCTGCAACAGATCGTGAACGGCTTGACCCTCGGGTCGCTGTACGCGCTGATCGCCGTCGGCTACACCGTCGTCTACGGCATCGTCCAGCTCATCAACTTCGCCCACGGCGAAGTCTTCATGATCGGGGCCTTCGGAGCCCTGGCCACGTGGAGCGTCCTCTTCAAGGGCCAGACCGGCCTGTGGGTGCTGCCGATCATGGTGATCGGCGCCGTGATCGTCTCGGTCGTCACCGCCGTCGTCATGGAGCGCATCGCCTACCGGCCGCTGCGCAACGCTCCCCGGCTCGCGCCCCTCATCACCGCCATCGGCATCTCGGTCTTCCTCCAGGAGGCCGTGCGCCTCTTCTACCCCGGCGCCAAGAGCAAGCTCAGCTTCCCCGAGATCGACGTCGTCACCGGCGCGGCCCTCAAGATCGGCGGCCTCAACATCCAGCGGGCGGCCGTCTTCACCGTCGGCTCGCTGCTGCTGTCGGCCGTCCTGCTCTGGTTCTTCGTCAACCGGACCCGGATGGGCCAGGGCATGCAGGCGGTGTCCGAGGATCCCGACACCGCGCAGCTCATGGGCATCAACGTCAACCGGATCATCGTCATCGCGTTCGCCCTCGGCGCGGCACTCGCCGCCGTCGGCGGTGTCGCGCAGGGCCTGCTCAACTCCAACATCGACTTCCGCATGGGCTTCCTCGCGGGGCTCAAGGCCTTCACTGCTGCCGTCCTCGGCGGCATCGGCAACATCCAGGGTGCCATCGTCGGCGGCCTGACCCTCGGCATCGCCGAGTCGATGGCCACCCAGTTCATCCCCGGCCAGTTCGGCGGGTCGGCATGGAAGGACGTGTGGGCGTTCGTGCTCCTCATTCTCGTGCTCGTCTTCAGACCACAAGGCCTCCTCGGCGCCCGGGTGGTGGACCGCGCATGAGCACCTCGACTGCTGACCTCGCGCACGACCACTCCCACGACGACGAGCTCGTCAAGGTCTCCCTGCTCGATCGCATGCCCGGTCGCGGCAGCTCCGCGGCCTGGCCGCTCGGGCTCGCCGGCGTCGCGCTCCTCGTGGCCGGCACGTTCCTCTCGTGGAGCTACACCGGCGACGTCCTCGGCGACCTCTCGATCAACTTCTACCCGGGCGGCGTCCAGATCTGCATGATCGCCCTGGGCCTGGTGGCGCTGTTGTTCCTGCTCGCCCACCGTGGCCCGCTGCACCGCCTCGGTGAGTGGCTCGACACTGCGGGCGCCGTGCGGGCTCTCGGGCTCGGCGCCGTCATCTACATGGTGATCGTCGTCGCCGTCATCTCGGTCCAGTCCGGCGGGCTGATCAACGTCAACCCCGGCGGCTGGATCTCGCTGCTCGGAGCGCTCGTCCTGGCCGCGTCGGGGCTCATGCTCGTCTCCCGCCAGCACCGCGACCCGCTCTTCGCCAAGACCTCGTCGTGGCTCGAGATCCTCACGATCATCGTGCTCATGGCCCTGCTCCTCTTCGGCGCGGCCTACGCCCTCGGCATCGGAGACGGTCCCAGCTTCTCGCTGTTCCTGATCTTCGTGGCCACGGTGGCGCTGGGCCTGACGAGGGCCGGAGTGTTCACGTGGGTCGGGCTCATCGCCCAGAAGAACCGGCCGGTGCTCATGCTCGGCGCCTTCACCGTTGCGTTCCTCTTCCCATTCACCCAGGGCGGGTCGGACGAGAACATGTCGATCGCGACCCAGGTGCTGATCTTCGCGGCGACCGCCCTCGGCCTCAACATCGTCGTCGGCCTGGCGGGCCTGCTCGACCTGGGCTACATCGCCTTCCTCGGCGCCGGCGCCTATGTCGGCGCGACGCTGTCGACGTCGGCGTTCGCCACGATCGGCTGGAAGCCGCCGTTCATCATCGTCGTCGTCGTCGGAGCCCTGTTCTCGGCCTGTCTCGGTCTCATCATCGGTTCGCCGACGCTGCGGGTCTCGGGTGACTACCTCGCCATCGTGACGTTGGCCTTCGGTGAGATCTTCCGGTTCACCATGGGCAACCTCGACGGCAACAACGGGCCCGACCTCACCAACGGCCCCAACGGCATACCGGCCATCCCCGACCTCGCGATCGGCTCGTTCGACTTCGGTCAACCGCACACCATCCTCGGAATCACCCTCGGCAGGTTCGCGAACTACTACTTCCTCCTGCTGGTCCTCGCGGCGTTCATCATCCTCGTGTTCAGCCGCCTCAACGACAGCCGCATCGGCCGTGGTTGGGTCGCCATCCGTGAGGACGAGAAGGCTGCGGAGGCCATGGGCGTCAACGTCTTCGGCCTCAAGCTGTTCGCCTTCGCCGGTGGTGCCTTCCTGGCCGGCATGGCGGGCACGGTCAAGGCTCACCACGACGTCTCGGTCACGCCCGACCAGTACATCTTCCTCGAGTCGGCCTTCCTCCTCGCAGCCATCGTCCTCGGCGGCATGGGCACCGTTGCCGGTGTCCTCGTCGGGGCGACGATCCTCAAGCTGCTTCCGGAGAAGCTGCGCTTCATCGCGGACTACCGCCTCATGATCTTCGGGCTCGTGCTCGTCCTGATGATGCGCTACCGCCCGGAGGGCATCATCGCGAGCCAGCGTCGCAAGCTCGAGTTCCACGAGGAAGACGAGGGTCTCGCAGAACGACTGGAAGAAGTCCACCTCGAGGAAGCGGAGGCCAAGGCATGACGGTCACGGAGACTCCCCCAGCACGCCAGCCCCACACCGTCGGCGCACCGATCCTCGAGGCGCGTGGTGTGACGATGCGCTTCGGCGGTCTCACGGCCGTCAAGGACGTCGACATGACGGTCAACGAGGGCGAGATCGTCGGCCTCATCGGCCCAAACGGGGCCGGCAAGACGACGTTCTTCAACTGCCTCACCGGTCTCTACAAGCCGACCGAGGGCCAAGTGACCCTGAGCGGTCAGGTGATCCCCCCGAAGCCTCGGGCTGTGGTCATCGCGGGCATGGCGCGCACGTTCCAGAACATCCGGCTCTTCGCCAACATGACGGCGCTGGAGAACGTCATGGTGGGGCGTTACTGCCGCACCAGCTCGCTGGCATTGACGTCGATCCTGCGCGGCCCGAAGTTCCGTCGCGAGGAGGAAGCCACTCGTGCACGTGCCCAGGAGCTGCTCGACTTCGTCGGGCTCGGTGACTCCGCCGAGAGCCTTGCGCGCAACATGCCCTACGGCGACCAGCGCCGGCTCGAGATCGCCCGCGCTCTCGCGACCGACCCCAAGCTCATCCTCCTGGACGAGCCGACGGCCGGCATGAACCCGCAGGAGACCAAGCAGGCAAGTGACCTGATCTTCCGCATCCGCGACAGCGGGCTCGCGGTCGTGGTCATCGAGCACGACATGCGGTTCATCTTCAACCTGTGCGACCGCGTGCTCTGCCTCGTGCGGGGCGAGGTGCTCGTGCAGGGCACTCCCGGTGAGGTCCAGTCCGACCCTCGCGTCATCGAGGCCTACATCGGTGGCGACGACGACGATGACGACGACGACGTTGTCGCTGGTGGTGCCACCGAGGTCCGGACGCCGCCCGCCGACACGGTGACGGACCCGACGGAGGAGAAGCAGTGAGCCCCATGCTCGAGGTCAAGGATCTCGTCGTCGCCTACGGCAAGATCAAGGCCGTCAAGGGCATCAGCTTCAGCGTCGACGAGGGTGAGGTCGTGACCCTCATCGGCACCAACGGTGCCGGCAAGACGACCACGCTGCGGACCATCTCGGGCCTGCTGCGAGCCGCGAGCGGGTCCATCCGCTTCCAGGGCAAGCGCATCGACGAGACCCCGGCTCACGAGATCGTGACGCTGGGGCTGGCGCACTCGCCCGAAGGCCGGCGGATCTTCCCGCGGCTGTCGGTGGAGCAGAACCTCCTGCTCGGCGCCTTCTCTCGACGCGACCACGAGGTCAAGAAGGACCTGCAGGCGGCCTACGACCTCTTCCCGATCCTCGGCGAACGCAGGGCGCAGGCAGCTGGGACCTTCTCCGGCGGGGAGCAGCAGATGCTGGCCATGGGCCGCGCGATGATGAGCCGGCCCAAGCTGCTCATGCTCGACGAGCCCTCGATGGGTCTGTCACCGCTCATGATGAAGACGGTCATGTCGACCGTGACCACGCTGCAGGAACAGGGCACGACGATCCTGCTGGTCGAGCAGAACGCCCAGGCGGCTCTGAAGCGGGCCACGAAGGGCTACGTGCTCGAGGTCGGTAGGATCGTGCTCTCGGGCACGGGGTCCGAGCTCCTCACCAGCGACGACGTGCGCAAGGCCTACCTCGGCGAGGACTGAGGCACCCGCGTCCCGCGCTGTCCGCGGGACCTGGCTGATGGTCCGTTGCCCCTCGGGCAGCGGACCATCAGCGTTCTCGGCGGGCGTCCAGCCTCACGCAGCGGCCCAGTAGTGGCCCTCGTGGGCGTGGTCGAGCCAGTCGCCGAACTGTTCGGCGAACCGCTCCTGCTCCTGCGTGAGCCCGAGGCCATAGCCGATGTCGGCGTCGCTTCCGGGCGCGGGTTCGTCGCACCGAGCCGGCTCGGACCAGCCCTCACCCAGGATCGGTGGTGCGGTCGAGTCGTGGCTGCGCCCGGTCGGGCTCTGGAGTCGTATGCCGTGTGCACCGGTGCCGTCGAGGCCGGTGGACTGCACCCGCACGTGCCACCCGTCGAGCTCCTTGATGAGGTTGTGTCGTTGGCACAGCCCTTGCCCGTTGCTGGCGTCCGTGGCGCCGCCCTCGGCGTGGGAGCGGGTGTGGTCGGACTGTGTCGCGGGGGCGTCACACCACGGCACGCGGCAGGTCGGGTCACGCAGCTCGAGGAAGCGCCGTAACCCACCCTCGAACCGGCGACGCACCGAGTCCAGGGCCACGAGGTTGCGCCCGGACGGGTCGGTGAACAGGCGCCGCAACCACACGAACGCCGCTGCGTCGCTGGCGCCGTCAGCGTCGCGGCCGCTGCCATTGTCAGCGGCGGCATCACTGGCGCGGTCCCCGGCGCGATCCAAAAGCGCGGCGATGTGGGCACGGGCCTCGGCACCGGGGATGACACCCCAGCCGGGGATGACCGCGACGTCATCGGCCGGCGCCTTGCCACCGAACGCGGCCGGAAGGAGCACCCGGTCGGTCATCCCCAGGTTCACTTCCACCGGTTGCGGTTGGTCCTTCGCCCTGCCGCTGAGCAGCTCCAAGGCCCGGTCCGCGAGCCACGCACCCTTGCTCCGGGTGTCGGCCCGCGCCGCCGCGGCGGCCGCCTCCCACTCCTTGGCGGGGAGGTCGGGGTCGAGGACGTGGCGGCGCTTCTCCTCCGCTGTGAGGGCGACGTGGGCTCCGATGATGTTCTTGACCGGGCCCAGGATCGACAACCACGCCATCCCATCCGCCGCCGGACGCACACTCATCCGCCGGCTTGCCACTGCTCGTCGGTTGCGCTCGGCAAGGCTTTCGGCGTCCAGTGCGGCACCGGCTCGCCGTGCCGCCCCGGCTAGCGCCTTGTCGCCCATCATCGCCAGCTTCGACGCCAGGCGCCGGTCCACCTCACCCCGGTGCTCCCGGCTCAGGCACGCGGTCTCCCGCACCAGGATCATCGCCCGACGCTCACTGATCTCCCCCCGCGTGAGCGCGCCCATCGTCTCCGGCATCTCCGACACCAGCGCCTTCGCCACCCCTACGTGCTGGTCGGCCACCGTCGGGGAGCACCGCCGCGCGAGAGCCACTTCCGCGCGCACGCTGCGCGAGTCCTCCCCCAAAGCCTTACGGTCCACCACCGCAGCCGCCGTCAACCGGGCCTGCGCAGCCGCAGCAGCACCCTTGAGTGCTNAGCACCCGCACGCCGTGCCGCCCCCGCCAACGCCTTGTCACCCATCATCGCCAGCTTCGACGCCAACCGTCGGTCCACCTCGCGCCGGTGCTCCACACTCAGGCACGCGGTCTCSCGCACCAGGATCATCGCCCGACGCTCACTGATCTCCCCMCGCGTGAGCGCGCCCATCGTCTGCGGCATCTCCGACACCAGCGTCTTCGCCACCCCCACGTGCTGGTCGGCCACCGTCGGGGAGCACCGCCGCGCCAGCGCGACCTCCGCGCGCACGCTGCGCGAGTCCTCCCCCAAAGCCTTACGGTCCACCACCGCAGCCGCCGTCAACCGGGCCTGCGCAGCCGCAGCAGCACCCTTGAGTGCCTCCAACGCCGCCACCGCCTCCAAACGCTGCCGCTCGCTCACACCCTCGGGTTCCACCGACGCCAACCACGACACCAAGGAGGCCACCTGCGCTGCAGGTACCCCGTCCCGGATCGCGATCTCGTCCATACCCTCAACCTATCGGCGACCACTGACAACGAGCCGTCGCAGCAAGCCGAACCCGTTGAGGCACAGGACATCTGCGGCCGAGGGGGCGTCACCGGACTCTGGGGATCGCGACGCACGGGAGGCCGCCTGCGCTGCAGGTACCCCATCCCGGATCGCGATCTCGTCCATACCCATCAACCTACCGACGACCACTGACAACGGGTCCCCGGCATGGCCCAGAACCGCTGCGACACAGGGCATCTGGGGCCGACGGGGCAGCGCAGCTCGCGGCCTCCCGCGAGCTGCGCTGTACCACGACCGTCAGGCTGTTTTGCGGGGAGTCGCCTTGGCCTTGGAGGCACCGAGCGCGGAGGACGTCGCCCTGCCCTTGCCTGCACCCTTTGCGGACGCCTTCGTGACAGACGAGGTCGTCCTGGCCGTGGCCGACGTGGCTGAGCTCGTCGCCGATCGGGCCGCAGCCGTGCGCTTGGCCGTCGCCTTCGAGGGCTTGGCTGACTTCGTCGCCGCGGTCGTCGTCGCCTTGGCCTTCACAGGCTTGGCGGCAGCGGAGGTCGTGGCGGCGGCTGACGTCTTCACGCCAGACTTCGGGCTCTTGCCCCTCGTCGGTGTGCGAGCCGTCTTGGCCAGGACCGGCGCGAGGAAGCGGCCCGTGTGGCTCTCGGGGTGGGTCGCGACCTCCTCGGGCGTGCCCGTCACCACGACGGACCCACCCTTGTTGCCGCCCTCGGGTCCGAGGTCGACGATGTAGTCCGCACTCTTGATGACGTCGAGGTTGTGCTCGATGACGATGACCGTGTTGCCCTTGTCGACGAGCCCCTGAAGCACACCGAGCAGCTTGCGGATGTCCTCGAAGTGCAGCCCGGTGGTGGGCTCGTCGAGGACGTAGACCGTCCGCCCGGTCGACCGCTTCTGGAGCTCGGTTGCCAGCTTGACGCGCTGCGCCTCACCACCTGAGAGCGTCGGCGCCGGCTGCCCGAGGCGGACGTAGCCGAGCCCCACCTCGGTGAGCGTGTTCATGTGACGGGCGATCGCCGGGACGGCGGCGAAGAACTCCGCAGCCTCCTCGATCGGCATGTCGAGCACGTCGGCGATGGTCTTGCCCTTGAAGTGCACCTCGAGCGTCTCGCGGTTGTAGCGGGCCCCGTGGCAGACCTCGCACGGGACGTAGACGTCCGGCAGGAAGTTCATCTCGATCTTGATGGTGCCGTCGCCCGAGCAGGCGTCACAGCGACCGCCCTTGACGTTGAACGAGAACCGCCCCGGCTGGTAGCCGCGGATCTTGGCCTCGGTCGTGGTGGCGAACAGCTTGCGGATCGCATCGAAGACCCCGGTGTAGGTCGCTGGGTTCGAGCGCGGAGTCCGGCCGATCGGGCCCTGGTCGACGTGGACGACCTTGTCGAGGTGCTCGAGTCCGGTGACCGACTTGTGCCGACCCGGGACGTGCCTGGCGCCGTTGAGCTTGTTGGCGAGCACGTGGTAGAGGATGTCGTTGACGAGGGTGGACTTGCCCGAGCCCGACACTCCGGTGACCGCGACGAGGTTGCCGAGCGGGAAGCTCGCCGTCACGTCGTGCAGGTTGTGCTCGCGCGCGCCGATGACCGTGAGCTCACGCCCACGCTCCTGGGGACGACGCACCTCGGGCAGCGGGATCTCGGCCCGCCCCGACAGGTACTTGCCGGTGATCGACGTCTCGTGGGTCAGCAGGTCCGCCACAGTGCCCGAGTGGACGACGTCTCCGCCGTGCTCGCCGGCGCCCGGTCCGATGTCGACGACCCAGTCGGCCATGGCGATGGTGTCCTCGTCGTGCTCGACGACGATGAGGGTGTTGCCGAGGTCGCGCAGCCGGGTCAGCGTCTCGATGAGCCGGTGGTTGTCGCGCTGGTGCAGCCCGATGCTCGGCTCGTCGAGGACGTAGAGGACGCCGACGAGGCCGGACCCGATCTGGGTGGCGAGGCGGATCCGCTGCGCCTCACCACCGGACAGGGTGCCTGCCGGCCGGTCGAGGCTGAGGTAGTCGAGGCCGACGTCGAGCAGGAACCCGAGCCGGGCGTTGATCTCCTTGATGACGCGCTCGGCGATCTGTGCCTCACGCACCGTGAAGTCGACCTGCTCGAGGAAGTCGGCGGAGTCCGAGATCGGCAGGGCGCAGACATCGGCGATGCTCTTGCCGCCGATGAGCACGGCGAGGGACTCGGGCTTGAGCCGGCTCCCGCGACAGGCCGGGCAGGGCACCTCGCGCATGTAGCCCTCATAGCGCTCACGGCTCCACTCGGAGTCGGTCTCGGCGTGGCGGCGCTTGACGAACGGGATCGCACCCTCGAAGCCGGTGGTGTAGGACCGCTCGCGTCCGAACCGGTTGCGGTACTTGACGTGGACCTTGTGGTTGCGACCGTGCAGCAGGGCCTGCCTGGCCCGCTCGGGAAGGGCTCGCCAAGGCACGTCGGTGCTGAACTTCAGCTCCTCGGCGAGAGCGCCCAGGACGCGCTGGAAGTACTCGGACGCCCCACTGCCCGAGGCCCAGGGAGCAATCGCGCCCTCGGCCAGCGACAGGTCGTCGTTGGGCACGACGAGCTCAGGGTCGACCTCGAGCTCGGTGCCGATGCCGGTGCAGACGGGGCAGGCACCGAACGGTGAGTTGAACGAGAAGGACCGCGGCTCGACCTCGTCGATGGCCAGCGGGTGGTTGTTGGGGCAGGCCATCTTCTCGGAGTAGCGCCGCTCGCGCGGCATGCCCTCGCCCGGCTCCGCGTCCTCGGGCACGTCGACGAACTCGATGAGCACGACGCCACCGGCGAGGCCGAGCGCCGTCTCGACCGAGTCCGTGAGGCGGCGCTTCGAGGAGGAGTCCCCACCCTTGGCGACGAGCCGGTCGACGACGACGTCGATCGTGTGCTTGACCTGCTTCTCGAGGACCGGGGGCTCGGTGAGCGACACGACGGCACCGTCCACCCGAGCACGCGCGAAGCCCTTGGACTGCAGCTCGGCGAACAGGTCGACGTACTCACCCTTGCGTGCGCGCACGACCGGAGCGAGCACCTGGAAGCGGGTCCCCTCGGGCAGCTGGAGGAGCTGGTCGACGATCTGCTGGGGGCTCTGCCGGGTGATGGGCTCGCCACACGTCGGGCAGTGCGGACGCCCCGCCCGTGCGAAGAGCAGGCGGAGGTAGTCGTAGACCTCGGTGATGGTGCCCACGGTCGAGCGCGGGTTGCGGTTCGTCGACTTCTGGTCGATCGAGACCGCCGGGGACAGGCCCTCGATGAAGTCGACGTCGGGCTTGTCCATCTGCCCGAGGAACTGCCGGGCGTAGGCAGACAGTGACTCGACGTAGCGACGCTGGCCCTCCGCGAAGATCGTGTCGAACGCCAGGGACGACTTGCCCGAGCCGGACAGGCCCGTGAAGACGACGAGGGAGTCGCGCGGCAGCTCGACCGAGACGTCCTTGAGGTTGTGCTCGCGCGCGCCACGCACGATGAGGTGGTCGTGGGTGGCGCTCCCGGAGCGGCGGGCGGGCGTTGGGGTCACAGCAGAAGTCACGTCCACCATGCTAGGTGCCACCACCGACAGCCCCCATTTCGTGAGGGTCCTGGGGCCTAGAGTGACGGATGTGAGCGTCCGGCCGCGCTTCCTCGTCCTCCTCCTGGCGTCCGCCCTGCTCGCGGCTGCCTGCACGACGCCCGTCCGCCCCGTCGCGCCCGCCGCCACGCTGGAGCTCGCCTGGCAGGAAGTCACCCTCCCTGGAGGCATCACCCCGGTCACCCTGGCCACCGACGGCTCCCGCCTCCTCGTCGGCGCCCACGGCCCGGGCCGACCCCACGCACGCCTGCTGTCGGTCGGCCCCTCCGGGACGCTCACCGACGTGCCACTCACCCCACGATCGCCCTACGCCTTCGAGGGCCTGTGGTTCCAGGTCGTCACCCGCGACGGCAGGGTCGACGCCATCGCCGGGGCCCGCGGTGGTGCCCACGGCAACTACCGATGGACCACCTGGAGCGGGACCGAGGACGGTGTCGCCGAGCAGGAGCAGCCCTTCGGGGTGTTCGGCAGCTATGGGGCGGGAGACCTCGCAGGCATGGCGTATGCCGGTGCGTCACCGGTCATTCTGGGCGCCTGGCAGAGCCAGCGCACCGGTCTCGACATCGCCGTGTGGACCCGCAGCGCCGAGCGCTGGACGCGCCACAGGTCGACGGACACTCCCTTGGGCAGCACGGCGCAGGAGGTCGTCAGCGCGACGTCCATCGCCTCACGGGGTCAAGGCGTCGTCCTGTCCGGCTCGGTCACCCACCTCGAGCCGGGCTCCGTGCGGGTCGAGCCCGCGATCTGGACCTCCCCGGGGCAGAACGGTCCCTGGACACGGACCGGACTGCCCTACGGGACGGCCACCAACGACACCGCCCCCGCCGAGGCACAGGGCGCCACCTGCGCAGGGCAGCGGTGCCTCGTCTCCGGAACGGCAGGAGGCAGGTTCAGCCTGTGGGTGGCTGACAAGGACACCGTCAGCCAGCCGGCCGGCATACCCGAGATCGTCCTGCCCGAGAACACAGCGGCACTGCCGCCCGTCCTCGTCGGCGAGGACGTCGTCGTGGTGGTCCCCTCAGGCGGGGGCAGCACCATCGTCAGGCGCAGCGGCTCGAGCTGGTCGGTCGGTGACGGACCACAGGGCACACCTGTCTCGGCGCTCCGGCACGGCGACGAGCTCTGGGTGGTCACCACGAGCGCCGACGGTTCCGGCTCGTTGGTCCGCTCGCGTCTCCACTGAGCCGCCGCGCCCGGCATACAGTGTCGTCATGGTCACTCCCATAGAGGACTACGCGGTCATCGGCGACACGGAGACGGCTGCACTGGTCAGCCGGGACGGGTCGATCGACTGGCTGTGTCTCCCCCGGTTCGACTCCCCCAGCTGCTTCGCCGCGCTGCTCGGCACGCCGGACAACGGCCGATGGCTGCTGCGCCCGAGCGGGAAGTCACGCACGACGAGGTCCTACCACGGCCACTCGTTCGTGCTCGAGACGATCCACGAGACCGACACCGGGACGGTCAAGGTCATCGACCTCCTGCCCCTCGGCGACGGGAGGGCAGACATCCTGCGCCGGGTCGAGGGTGTCTCGGGGACCGTGGAGATGGAGCACGAGTGGGTCGTGCGCTTCGGCTATGGCTCGATCGTGCCGTGGGTGTCGCACTCCACGGACGACAGCGACGAGGGCGAGCTCATCAGTGCCATCGCCGGTCCGGACCTGCTCGTCCTGCGAGGCACGCGGCTCCCCAAGCCCGAGGAGAGCCGCCACCGTGACGTGTTCGAGGTCAAGGAGGGTGAGCACTACGACTTCTCGATGACGTGGTTCCCCTCCTGGCAGAAGGTCCCCGACGCCCTCGACATCACCGGTCGCATCCAGTCGACCATCGAGACCTCCGAGGAGTGGGTCAGCGGGTGCACCTACGAGGGTCCGCACCGCGAGGCCGTCGTGCGCTCCCTGCTCGTGCTGCGCCTACTCACGGACACCAAGCGCGGTGGCATCGTCGCCGCGGCCACCACGAGCCTTCCCGAGGACCTCGGCGGGGAGCGCAACTGGGACTACCGCTACTGCTGGCTGCGCGACGCGTCCCTCACCCTGGAGTCCCTCATCCGTTCCGGCTTCGTCGGTGCGGCCGAGCCGTGGCGGGACTGGCTGGTGCGTGCCGTCGCCGGCGACCCGGAGGACCTGCAGATCATGTATGCCGTGGACGGCGGCCGCGACCTGCCCGAGCGAGAGCTGGACCACCTTCCCGGCTACGCCGACTCCCGGCCCGTCCGCATCGGCAACGGAGCGGTGGACCAGAGGCAGACGGACGTCCTCGGGGAGGTCATGATCGCCTTGCACGAGGCTCGCGAGGCCGGGCTGAAGGGCTCGAAGCAGGCATGGCGGGTGCAGGCGGCCCTCGTCAACAACCTCGCCAAGCACTGGGACGAGCCCGACCACGGCCTGTGGGAGATACGCGGGCCGATGCGTCACTTCACCCACTCGCGGGTCATGGTCTGGGCCGCCTTCGACCGGGCGATCAAGGCGGTCGAGCAGCATGGCGTCGACGGGCCCGTCGACCGGTGGCGCGAGCTGCGGCAGATGGTCCACGACGAGGTGTGCGCCAAGGGCTTTGACAGCGACAGGAACACGTTCACCCAGCACTACGAGACCGACGAGGTCGACGCCTCGCTCCTGCTCATCCCGCTCGTCGGCTTCCTCCCGCCCGACGACCCGCGCGTGCAGGGGACCATCGCGGCGATCGAGAAGGACCTGCTGCGCGACGGCTTCCTCATGCGCTACCGCACCCAGACGGGAGTGGACGGCCTCTCCGGCGACGAGCACCCGTTCCTCGCCTGCTCCTGGTGGCTCGTGAGTGCGTATGCCGTGACGGGCCAGCTCGACAAGGGGAACGAGCTCATGGAGCGCCTTGTGGGCCTGCTCAACGACGTCGGCCTCATCGCCGAGGAGTACGACCCCCACGCGAAGCGCCAGATGGGGAACTTCCCCCAGGCGTTCTCCCACCTCACGCTCATCGGCGCGGCCCACGCGCTGGCCGCTGCTGCCGAGGGTTCGACGAACCCCGGCCAGCAGGGTGAGTCCTCGGCGATAGCGTGACCGGATGACCGACCTCCTCACCGCCATCGACCACCACACGACCCGGCTCGTCGCCGACGCCCGGACGTGCGAGGACCTCGACGCTCCCAGCCTGTGCGAAGGGTGGACCCGGGACCACGTGCTCAACCACGTCGCGCGCAACGCTGAGGCGCTGTGCCGGCTGGTTGCCGCGGCCGTCGACGGCACCGGGGAGACCATGTATGCCACGCCCGAGCGTCGCAACGCCGAGATCGACGAGGGAGTCGGCCGAGCACCCGCCGAGGTCGTCGCCGACATCGCGGAGACCGCTGTGGCATTGGCGCCCGAGCTGGGTCGGCTCACCGCCGAGCACCGGGACATCGTCCTCGAGCGAACCCCCGGCGGGCCGACGTTCAAGGGCGGCATGCTCCCGTTCATGCGGCTGCGAGAGGTCGTCTACCACCACGTCGACCTGGACACCGGCTTCGACTTCGACGACCTCGAGGGCGACCTCCAGGTCCTCTTCATCGAGAACGAGCTCAAGCGCCAGCAGGGCGCGCCGACACCCCCGTCGATGACGATCCGCAGCGACGAGGGCGACGTCTGGTCGATCGGAGAGGGTGACTCCGACGTCACCGGCTCGCGCGCCGGCATCCTGCGCTGGTTGGCCCGCCAGGACCAGAGCGGTGTGCGGGGCGAGACCATCCCCGAGCTCACGGCGGGGCTGTGACGATGGGCGGCTACACCGGCGACGTCTCCCCCGGCGGCCCCACCCAGGTGCGCGAGCTGGAGCACCTCGTCATCCGCAAGGCTGCCGTGTCCGAGATGTCCAACAACACCTACCTCCTCACGTGCCGGGGCACCGGCGAGCAGCTCCTCATCGACGCCGCCGACGACTCCCCACGGCTGCGCGAGCTCGTGGCCGAGGGGACGGGAAGCCTCGAGCACCTCGTCACCACGCACCAGCACTGGGACCACGTGCGCGCCCTGCCCGACCTGGTCGAAGCGTTCCAGCCCCGGACCTACGCCGGGGCCGACGATGCCGACGCCCTGCCGACGCGCCCCGAGGTGCGCCTGGCCCAAGGCGACACCATCACCGTCGGCCGGTGCCGGCTCGACGTGCTCCACCTGCGCGGTCACACGCCGGGCTCCGTGGCGCTGGCCTATGCCGACCCGGCTGGCCACACCCACCTCTTCACCGGCGACTCGCTCTTCCCGGGTGGGGTTGGCAACACCAAGAACCCGGGCCAGAGCTTCGACGACCTCATCGAGGACGTCACCACCCGCGTCTTCGACGAGTTCGACGACGAGACGTGGGTCTACCCGGGCCACGGCGGCGACACGACCCTCGGCGCCGAGCGACCTCATCTCACGGAGTGGCGCGAGCGCGGCTGGTAGCAGCCCCGCTCAGCTGCTGCTCACGCGGGTGACCGTGGCTGTTCCGGCGTCGGGGTTGCTCGTCACTGTGACGGTTCCGGTGAGGAGCACGAGGTCTGCCTCGGGCACGACGACCACCGGAGTCGCGATGGCGTACAGCTCGTCGGCGACGATGGCGCCCAACGCGATGATCGGATCCGGGTGCGCGAGCACGATGGCACACGGCCCCTGCCCGGTGCGCAGGAGCTCGGCGATCACTGAGGACGAGCTGCTCGACCCGCGTCCGCTCACCATGGCGAGCACCCTGCCACTGAGTGAACGGCCCCGCAGTGGGTGGTGGGCGTCCACGACGACCCCGTCTGTTCCGACCCCTCCCCAGAACGAGATCGGGACCGCCGAGCGAAGGACCTCACCGGTCACCCGCCCGCGCGTCAGCGCCGTCGCGGCGAGCACGAGCTCACCCATCGAGGACGACCCTCCCCGCCACCGCCGAGGTCACGCACTCCCCCACCGTGCCGAGGACGACGTCGACACCGATGTTGCCCGGCGCGTAGTGCGCCCACTTGCCCGAGGTCGTCATGGCGACACGGACCGTCGGGGCCAGCACCGGGGTGACGTAGGTGCACGTGTCGACGACGAACCGGAACCCGCCGGCCTCGACAGTGGCGGCGAGCCCTGCCTCCCGCGCGAGGGCGAGGACGCCCCGGGACGTGGAGACCACCGCGTCGACGCCCGGGTGGACTGCCCCACCGGCTGACGCGAGGACCGCGGCCAGCCGCTGGATCTCGCCCAGCGACGCGTGTGGCGTGCCGAGGCTCACCGCCTCGAGGCGGGTGCCCTGCGCCGTGGTGAGCCGTCGCCGCACCACGTCCAGGTCGGCGTCGGTGACGACGGTCACCGGGGAGCCGGCACGACTGCACGAGGCCAGGTCCGGCGCCTCGGGCGTACGCCCCACGACATGGAACATCCCCACCGAGCCCGACGATGCCGCGGCGGCACCGAGCGCCTTGAGTGCGTCCTCCCCGGCGTTCTCACCCGCCCCGACGAGGACCGGGACACCGCCCGCGGCGACCTCACCGACGAGATGTCCGAGGACGCCCCACCACATCTCCTCGTGGAGCCGGGTCGGGGACACGGCCGACAGGTCGATGACCACGCTGCCCAGCCGTTCGGCGTCGAGGTGCAGTCCCGCCAGCGGTGCCCGGCCGGTGACGGCAGCACTGATGTCGAGGAAGTCGCCGTAGCGGTCCGTGCGCGCCCCGAGCACCGAGTTCGCGAAGACGATGGCGTTCGACTCGGCCCAGGCCACGTGCTCGCCCAGTCCCGGCCGCGCGCCCACCTGGTAGGGCGCACACGTCCACGTGGCACGGGCCCCGAGGGCGGCATACACGTCCATGAGCTCGCGGCCCCCGGTGAGGACACCCGGGTGCGACGCGTCCTCGTGCACGGTGCCGGGATGCAGGAGGTCGAGCGAGCCGACGTTGAGCGTCGTCGGAACCCGCACCGCCGCGCCGAGGTCGAGCAGCCGTCGGGCAAAGTCGAGCCCGGCGCGGCCGTGGTAGAGGCAGGAGTCGACGTGCGCGCCGGAGACCTCGACGAGACGGTCGGCGCCCCTCACTCGGGCGAGGGCCGTGACGACGCGCATCGCCATGGCCACGCCTTGGCCGGCACCCCCCGTGAGCAGGTCCTGTTCCTCGTCGGTGAGGACGAGCGGCGGCATCAGTGCTCTGTCCGTCCGGCCCAGACCGAACGGACATGACCGATGTGCCTGGCGACGACGGCGCGCATCCGGTCGCCGTCACCCGTGAGTGCCGCATCGACCATGTCCTGGTGCTCGTCGCACAGCGTCAGCATGAGGCCGGTGCCCGCGAGCTCCTCGAGCCCGTAGAGGCGCGAGCGCGAGCGGAGGTAGCGGACGACCTGGACGACGTGGTCGTTGCCGTGCAGCCCGAGGAAGCGCAGGTGGAACTCCGTGTCGGCCTCGATGTAGCGGACGAGGTCGCCCTCGGCCGCCGCCACGCGGATGGTCTCCGCCAACGGTCGTAGGGTCTCGACCTCGGGAGCGAGCCGGCTGTCGCACGCCTCGGCGACAAGCCCCATGACCGGAACCTCGATGAGGAGGCGCAGCTCGGCCATCGAGTCGAGCTCGGCGTCGGACAGCTCGGTCACGCGGAACCCCTTGTTGCGCACCACCTCGACCATGCCCTCGGAGACGAGGTCGAGCATCGCCTCACGCACCGGGGTCGCGGACACGCCGAACTGCGCGGCGAGCTTCGGCGCGGAGTAGACGACACCGGGACGCATCCGTCCCGACACGAGCTGGGCCCGCAGCGCGTCCCCCACCTGGGCACGCAGGCTGGACTGGTCCTCATAGCTCGGCAGGTCGAGGTGGGCGAGGTCGGATGAGGACCGGCCAGGTCCAGGTGCCGCCGCCATGGGGTCGTCCTCTCGTTCCGGCATGCTCAGCGAAGCACGAAGCCGGGGGTCATCGGGTCACGGACGTCGACGGTGAACTCGCTCGCACCGGTGCGGTATGCCGTCCCCGTCACCTCCGCCATGACGGCGGCCCGCCCCTTGTCGACACCATGATCGACCACACGGGCCAGAAAGACCGAACCCACGACGGACTCGTGTCGCAGCACCTGCCCGTCGGCGAGCTTCCCGGAGGCGGCCAGGAGCGCGACCCGGGCCGCCGTCCCCGACCCGCACGGCGACCGGTCCACCTCACCGTCGGCGAAGACGGTGCAGTTGCGCTGGTGGAGTGGGTCGCCCGAGTCGCCCGGCCCGGTGAAGATCGTGCCGTAGACACCGGAGAGTCGTTCGTCATCCGGGTGCTGGGCAGCCCCGGCGGCGTTGAGCGCGTCACGGATCTCGCGACCGACGGCGATGAGGCCGGTGACGTCCTGTGGACGGACCTCGAGCCCGACGTCGGAAGCCGCCAGGACGGCATACATCGCACCGCCGAAGGCGATGTCGACGGTGACCGGCCCGCGTGAGGTGACGACGTCCACACCGCGGGCATGCACCCATGACGGCACGCTGACGAAGGTGACGTCTGCCACCTCACCGGCCTGGAAGCGCACCCGGGCGCGCACTCGCCCGGACGGGACGTCGATGACGACGTCGGTCTCGCCGTCCTCGAGCCGTTCGACGAGACCTGTGTCGACCGCCCAGACACCGAGCGCGATCGTCCCGTGTCCGCACGCGGTGGAGAACCCGTCCTTGTGCCAGAAGAGCACCCCGAGGTCGGCGCCGTCGTCGTCCGGAGGGGTGATGAACCCGCCGTACATGTCGGCATGGCCGCGGGGCTCGCTGCACAGGATCGCCCGGATCCGCTGGCTCTGCGCGTCGTCGATGGCGAACGCCCTGCGGTCGGCGACCGTGTCTCCCGTCAGCGGCGGCAGCCCGTCCGCGACGATGCGGAAGGGCTCGCCACCGGTGTGGTAGTCGACCGTGCGGTAGGTCTCGATGTCGGCGGTGCTCATTTGCCGAGGTAGGCCTCGACGACCTGCGGGTCACGGGCCAGCTCGGCTGCAGTGCCGGTCAGGGTGACCCGTCCGGAGTCGAGGACGTAGCCGCGGTGGGCGACCTTGAGGGCCGCGCGTGCGTTCTGCTCGATGAGCAGCACGGAGGCGCCGGCGCTGTTGATCGCGGCGATGGTCTCCATGACCTGGGCCACGACGAGCGGAGCCAGGCCCATCGTCGGCTCGTCGAGCATGATGAGGCGGGGCCCGGCGATCATCGCCCGCCCGATCGCGAGCATCTGCTGCTCGCCACCGGAGAGGGTGCCACCCTGCTGCGCTCGTCGGTCGGCCAGGCGCGGCAGGAGGTCGTAGACCTCACGCACCCGGGACTCGATGAGGGAGTTGTCCTTGATCGTGTAGCCACCGAGGAGGAGGTTCTCGTGGACGGTGAGTCGCGAGAAGATCCGGCGCCCCTCGGGCACGTGGATGAGCCCTTGCTCGACGATGGACCACGGCGTCGCCCGGGTGATGTCGCGCCCGAAGGCCGTCACCGTCCCCTGCTGCGGACGCACGAGGCCTGAGATCGTCGACACCGTCGTCGACTTGCCCGCGCCGTTGTTGCCCAGGAGCGAGACGACCTCGCCCTCACCGACGGTGAGGCTCACCCCGGTGAGCGCCTGGACCTTGCCGTAGGCGACGTCGACGGCGTCCACCTCGAGGACGTTGGTCATCGTCCCTCCTCCTGTGCGCTGGAGCGTGCCCGGTTCTCGTGGGCGCGCAGCTCTTCGGCCTGCTCCGCCGCGATCTGCTCGGCCTCGCTGCGGGCTTCCGCGTCCTCGGCGCCGAGATAGGCCTCGATGACGGCGGGGTCGGTGCGGATCTGCGCCGGTGTGCCCTCGGCGATGGCCTTGCCGTAGCTGATGACGACGATCCGCTGGGACACCTCCATGACGAGGCCCATGTCGTGCTCGATGAGGACGACGGCGGTCCCGAGGTCGCTGATCCGGCGCAGAAGCGCGAGCAGCTCCTCCTTCTCGCCGTGGTTGAGGCCGGCGGCCGGCTCGTCGAGGAGCAGCATCTGCGGCTCGCGGGCGAGCGCCCGCGCGATCTCCACCCGGCGCTGCTCGCCGTAGGGCAGGTTGCGCACCTGCGTCGTCCGGTCGGACCGGACGCCGACGAAGTCGAGCCAGCGGTGCGACTCGTCGGTCGCGACCTGCTCCGAGCGGCGGTAGCGCGGCGTGCGGAGGATGGCGTCGAAGGCGTTCTGTCGCAACCGGACGTGCATCCCGGCGCGCACGTTGTCGAGGACGGTGAGGTCCCCGAAGAGCCGGAGGTTCTGGAACGTCCGGGCGATCCCGGCGGCGGCGATGTTCGCGGGCCGACCGCCGGTGATGTCTGCACCCCGGAACGAGACCGAGCCGGATGTCGGCTTGTAGAAGCCGGTGATGCAGTTGAACGCGCTCGTCTTGCCGGCACCGTTGGGCCCGATGACGGAGAGCACCTCGCCCTCGTGCACGTCGAAGCTCAGCCCGTCGACGGCACGCACGCCTCCGAAGGCGACGGCGAGGTCACGGCACTCGAGGACGGCGTTCACGCGGTCACCTCCGGTTGGGGGTCGGGCTCGCGGCGGGCGGCGCTCGCCGGTTCGGACGGTGTGTGCGGCCAGATGCCTTGAGGGCGGAAGATCATGACCACGATGAGCAGGACACCGAAGACGAGGTAGCGCCAGTTCTCGGCACCACGCAGCAGCTCGGGCAGCAGCGAGATGACGAGGGCGCCGACGACGACTCCTGGCGTCGAGCCCATCCCGCCGAGGACGACCGCCATGAGAATGAGCGCGGACCAGAGGAAGTTGAAGCTCGGTGGTGAGATCGCGGTCTGGTGGACGGCGAAGAGAACTCCTGCCAGCCCACCGAAGATCGCACCCGTGACGTATGCCGCGAACTTCACCTTGTACGTGTGGATACCCATGGCCTCGGCTGCGTCCTCGTCCTCGCGGACGAAGCGCCAGGCGCGGCCGAGCCGGCCGCGGCCGAGGCGTGAGGAGGCGATGACGGCCAGCGAGACGACGACTGCGGTGAACCAGTAGATCGTCACGTCGCTGCGGTAGCCGAAGTCACCGAAGTCCGGGATCCCGAAGAGCCCGTTGGGTCCGCCGGTGATGTCGAGGTTGTTGGCGGTGATCCGGATGATCTCACCGAAGCCGAGGGTGACGATGGCGAGGTAGTCGCTGCGGAGCCGCAGCGTCGGGGCGCCGATGACGAGGCCACCGACGACCGCCATGACCACGACCGCGGGAATCGTGGCGATGATCGGCCAGCCGAACGTCGTCGAGAGCAGGCCCGCGGTGTAGGCACCGATGGCGAAGAACGCGGCATACCCGAGGTCGAGCAGCCCGCAGTAGCCGACGACGACGTTGAGACCGACGGCGAGCATGACGAAGATCAACGCATCCGTCGCGATCCGCAGCGTGTAGGCACCCGAGTCGATGAAGGGCAACGCGATCGCGAGCACGACGATGGCCACGGCGAACCAGGGGCTCGACACCACGCGGGAGGCGGAGGTGGGGCCGTGCCCCTTCGCCGCGGGCGTCAGGCCCGTGCCGGCCGGAGCGACGTTGGCCGGCTGCTTCGTCTCCACGGCTCGGACGTAGGCGCTGCTCTCCTCCGGGGGCAGCTGGGTTCCCGCGGGGTCACGCGGCAGGGAGGGATCGGTCATCACACACGCTCCGTGACACGCTCGCCGAGGAGACCTGTGGGCCTGACGGTGAGGAAGAGGATGAGGAAGGCGAAGGCGAAGACGTCGCGCCACTGGCTGCCCAGCCACGCCGTCCCGAAGGACTCGAGCAGGCCGAGGACGATGGCGCCGAGCACCGCTCCCCGGATGTTGCCGATGCCGCCGATGACGGCCGCGGTGAACGCCTTGAGGCCGATGATGAAGCCCATGAGGAAGTCGATCTTCCCGTAGTACGCACCCGCCATGACCCCGGCGGCGCCGGCGAGGGCCGAGCCGATGAAGAACGTTCGGGAGATGACCTGGTCGACGTTGACGCCCATGAGCAGGCAGGCGCGGGGGTCCTGGGAGATCGCCCGCATGGCGCGCCCCGACCGGGTCCGGCGCACGAGGGTGTCGAGACCGAACATCAGGATGACGGCGATGGCCATCATCACGAGCTGGGCATACGTGATCCGTGCACCGAGGAGGTGGACGGCGCCGCCGCCCACGGTGACCGGGTAGGCGCGTGGGTTGGGGCCGTAGCCGACCGCGACGCCGTACTCGAGCGCGAAGCTGGCGCCGACGGCGGTGATGAGGACCGACAGTCGCGGGGCGCTGCGCAGCGGGCGGTAGGCCACGCGCTCGAGGACGAGGCCGACGAGCCCGGTCGCGACCATGGCCAAGGCCATGACGACCACGAGGGCGATGATGCCGCCGCCGCCGGCGAGGGCGCCAGATCCCACGGTGAGGAGGGTGAACCCGACGAAGCCCCCGAGCATGTAGATGTCGCCATGGGCGAAGTTGAGCAGCTTGATGATGCCGTAGACCATCGAGTAGCCGAGGGCGACAAGTGCATAGAACGTTCCGACGAACAGCCCGTTGAGGATGAGCTGCAGCACGTAGTCCATCTCGCTCCTTCCGTCGAGGGTGGGTCAGGGGGCGGGGCGGCGGCGCCTCGTCACGAGGACGCGGCGCCGCCGTCCCTGCGCTCGGGACCGAGCGCGGAGGAGAACAGCCTCAGGAGTTGAGCGCGAAATCGTCGCCCTTGACGACGAGGATGTCGAAGCCACCCTCGCTCAGCGTGTGCTCGGGCGTGAACTTCAGCTTGCCGGAGAAGATCTGGAAGCCGTCGATGCCCTCGAGCGCGGTGATGAGGTCCTCACCCTTGGTCGAGCCCTTGGCCTCCTTGACCGCCTCGGCGGCGATGCGGACGGCGTCATAGGCCTGCGGCGAGTACGGACCGGGGTCGCTGCCGAAGGCCTTCTTGTACTTCGCGATCCACGCGTCGCCACCGGGGATCGTTGCCGGCGTCTGCGTCATCGTGGCGTACGTGCCCTGGGCGTTGGCCTGACCAGCGATCTCGACCAGCTTCTTGTCGACGGCTCCGTCGGCGACCATGATGTCGCCCTTGTAGCCGGCGCTGCGGAGCTGCTTGATGAGCAGGCCGCCCTCCTGGTAGTAGCCGGTCCAGTAGACGAAGTCGGCCTTCGCGCGCATCACCGCGGTGACCGCGCCCGAGTAGTCGGACTCGCCGGCCGTGACCGACTGCTTGTTGGCGACCGCGACGCCGGCGTTCTTGAGGTTGTCGGCGGTGCGGGTGGTGATGTCCTTGGAGTAGGACGTGTTGTCGTCGAGGAGCGCGACGGCCTTCGAGCCCTTGCTCTTGATGAAGTCGCTCGCCGCCTGGGACTGCTGGATCCCGGTGCCGTTGACGAGGAAGACGTTCTTGAGCTTCGACTTCAGGAGGTCGGCGGAGTTCGCCGCCGGGATGAGCATGGGGATGTCGGCCTTGCCGAAGATGCTCAGTGTCGGCAGGGTGGCCGAGGAGCAGTAGCCCCCGACGGAGACGTTGATCCCGGCGGTGACGAGCTTGGCGGCACCTGCCGCGGCCGTCTTCGGGTCACAGGCCTCGTCCTCGACGGTCAGCGCCAGCTTGCGCCCGTCGACACCACCCGCGGCGTTGATCTCGTCGACCGCGAGCTGGGCGCCGTTCTTCATGTAGGGCCCGATCGCGGCCGAGCTGCCGCTCAGCGGCGTGAGCATGCCGAGCTTGATGTCGCCCTTGGCGTCCTCGCCGGAGTCGTTCGAGGACGAGCCCTCCTTGAGGCCGCCGCCGCAGGCACCGAGGGCCAGGGCGAGAGAGAGTGCGGCGGCGCCGACGGCCGCACGGCGGTGTGGTGTGCTCATGGTGTACGTCCCGCTTCCTGGCCGGTGACCGGCCGTCGTGTCGGCCCGGACTGCTGTCCGGACCGGTCGTGCCGCCGCGCCGTGTCATCCACGGAAGTCCCACGACGCTGTGTGACAGTTCCCAACCTGGGTTGAGGGCTTGGGCCGGTTGCGTCAGACGACGAACCCGGCGGGGTAGGGATCGGTGGGGTCGAGGAGGTACTGCGCCGTGCCCGTGATCCAGGCCCGGCCGGTCACCTCCGGAAGGATGCCCGGGAGGTCGCCGACCGTGGTGTCGCCGAGGATACGGCCGACGAAGCGGGATCCGATGAAGGACTCGTTGACGAAGTCCTCGCCGGCTGCGAGCAGCCCTCGCGCGTGGAGCTGGGCCATCCGGGCGCTCGTGCCGGTCCCGCACGGGGACCGGTCGAACCAGCCGGGGTGGATGGCCATCGCGTGCCTCGAGTGCTGCGCCGTCGAGCCCGGCGCCTCGAGGTAGACGTGGTGGCACACGTTGATCGCCGGGTTCTCGGGGTGAGCCACCGGGTTCTGCTCGTTGATGGCGTCCATGACGGCGAGGCCGGCATCGAGCATCCGCTGGCCCTGCGCCCGCTCGAACGGGATCCCGAGGTCGTCGAGGGAGACGAAGGCGTAGAAGTTCCCGCCGTAGGCGATGTCGTAGCGCACCTCACCGAAGCCGGGTACGTCGACGACCTGATCGAGTGCGTGAGAGTAGGACGGGACGTTCTCGAGGCTGACCGACTCGGCGTGCCCGTCGCGCACCGCGACCCGGGCGGTGACGAGCCCGGCGGGGGTGTCGAGCCGGATCACCGTCTCCGGCTCGGTCACCTCCACCATGCCGGTCTCGACGAGCACCGTCGCGACGCCCATGGTGCCGTGGCCACACATCGGCAGGCAGCCCGAGACCTCGATGTAGAGGACACCGACGTCGGCGTCGGGTCGGGTCGGCGGCTGGAGGATCGCCCCGCTCATCGCGGAGTGGCCGCGCGGCTCGCGCATGAGCAGGGTCCGGACGTGGTCCCGCTCGGCGACGAACCGCTCCCGGCGCTCGAACATCGTCGCGCCCGGCAGGACCCCGACCCCTCCGGTGATCACCCGGGTGGGCATCCCCTCGGTGTGGGAGTCGACAGCGTGGTAGACGACGCTCGAACGCATCGGCTCACTTCACTCCGGCGTCGATGAGCGCCTGCGTCGCCTCGCGGACCGTGGCCTCCTGCTCGGCCGTGAGCGGCTGCCGCGGGGGACGGCATCCGCCGCCGTTGCGGCCGATCATGTCCTGGCCGAGCTTGATCGCCTGGATGAACTCGGTCTTGGAGTCCCAGCGCAGCACCGAGTGGAGCTGGCGGTAGAGCGGCACGGCGGTCGCGAGGTCCCCGGCGAGCGCGGCCTCGTAGAGCGCGAGAGTCGCCTGCGGGAAGACCTGCGGGTAGCCCGCGACCCAGCCCTTGGCTCCGGCGATCGCGACCTCGAGCACCGTGTCGTCGGTGCCGATCATGAGGTCGAGGCCCGGTGCGAGCTCGGAGATCTCGTAGCAGCGGCGGACGTCACCGCTGAACTCCTTGACGCCCACGACGAAGCCCTCCGAGTGCAGCTTTGCGAGGATCTGCGGCGTGAGGTCGGTCTTGGTGTCGATCGGGTTGTTGTATGCCGTCACGGGCAGTCCGACGGAGGCGATGAGCTCGAAGTGCTCGAGGATCGCCCGCTCGTCGGTGCGGTAGGCGTTCGGCGGGAGTGCCATGACCGCCTGGCACCCGGCGTCCTTGGCGAACTGGGCGTGGCGACGGGACTCACGGCCGCCGTAGGCACCGACACCCGGCATGACCGTGAAGCCCTCGGGCGCGTTGGCCACGGCCGTCTCGACGACCTTGTCGCGCTCCTCGACCGTGAGCGTCTGGTACTCCCCCAGCGACCCGTTCGGAGCCACGCCGTGCAGGCCCTGCTCGGCGAGCCACGCGACGTTCTCGCCGTAGGCCGCGTAGTCGATCTCGAGGTCGTCGGTGAACTGCAGGCTCGTCGCGACGAGCACTCCGTGCCAGGGCTTGCGGGACTCGGGCTGGGACATGAGGGCCTCCTCGGCCGGATGAACGTCGTTGTTGTCCGGGATGACGGTAGAGCGCATCGGCGACTCAGTGCAATATTACATTGCACTGCATCTCACATGGTGGTCATTCGACCTCATGACTCGGGAGACGGGCCAGTGCGCCCAGGGTCAGCGGGGCAGCGACGAGCCGTTCGCTGGCAGGGGCGGGCGCGGCCACCCCCGGTACCTCGCCACGGGCCAGGCACTCGACGGCGAAGCCGCAGATCCGCCCCTGGCACCAGCCCATGCCGGTCCGGGTCAGCTGCTTGACCTGCCGCCCGTCGCTCGCGCCCGACGCCACGGCCTCGCGCACGACGCGGTGACGAACCTCCTCGCAGCGGCAGATCGTCGTCTCGTCGTCGAGCCACGCGGGCCAGCCCGCGGGGACGGGGTGGGCCTCACGCATCGCCCGCGAGAAGGCGCGCTGGCGCGCCACAGCTCGGCGGACCGGCCGCAGGCGCACCGACGGCGCGCCGCAGCCCACCTCGCGCAGCAGTCCTTCAGCGGCAAGCCGGCCCTCGAGCCCGGCGAGCAGCGCCCCACCGATCCCGGTGGTCTCGCCCGCCGCGAGGACACCCGGCACGGAGGTGCGCTGCCAGGCATCTACGTCGACGACCGCGTTGCCGTCCTCGGAGCCGATCAGCTCACAGCCGAGGGACACGGCGAGTTCCAGCTGGGGCGTGAAGCCCCAGCCGACACCGACCGCGTCGACGGCGATGCGCTGCTGTGTCCCCTCGATCAGCCTGCCGTCGCGGTCGAGCCGGGCGACGGTGACGGCCTCCACCCGTTCGCGGCCGTGCGCTGCGACCACGGTCGACCGCACCCGGACCGGGATGCGGTGGCGCAGCAGGGCCGCGGCATACTCCACCCCCTCGACGGCCTTGCCGGGCAGGGCGGCCACCGCCCTGGCGTGGCGGAGCCAGCGCCGGGGGTCGTTCGCCTCGTGGACGCCGACGACCCGCACCCCGGCGTCGGCCAGGCCGACAGCGACAGGCAGCAGGAACGGGCCGGTGCCGGCGACAAGGACGCGGCGGCCGGCGGCGACACCACCGCCCTTGAGCAGAGCCTGGAGGGCACCCGCGGTGTAGACCCCGGGCAGGTCCCAGCCCGGGAACGGCAGCTGCCGGTCGTACGCGCCGGAGGCGACGAGCAGCCGGCGGCCCCTGAGGACGACCGCGCGGTCCGCACCGGGACGGCGCCGGTCGACGACGTGGAGCTCGATCCCGTCCTCGTCCCGGCGCACCGTCCACGCGTGGTGCCCCAGACGCAGGTCGACCAGCCCGGTTTCAGCGTGTCCCGAGATCGTGTCGACCAGCGAGCGGTATGCCGTGAGGTCATGGTGGAATCCGTCGGTTCCGCTCATCTGCGCACCAGCCGGGGGATGGCGCCAGTACTGCCCACCCAGGGCGTGCCCGGAGTCGACGAGGACGACCGAGAGGCCGCCCGAAGCGGCGGTCGCCGCGGCGGTGAGCCCAGCGGGGCCGCCCCCGGCGACGAGGAGGTCCGCGCGGGTGTGCGCGCGGGTGTGCGCGCGACGGTCCTCAGCGGTCATGTCCGCTCCCCTCCTGGGTGCTCACCTGCTGGCCGGCCTCGGCGAGGACGAGGCAGGCGCGCTCGTTGGGGAAGCCGTCGACGGTGACCAGACAGTCGAAGCAGACGCCGATCCCGCAGAACAGACCGCGGGGTGAGCCTTCGTGTCGGGTGGTCCGCCACGACGGCCGGCCGGCCGCGACCAGGGCGGCGCCGACGCTCTGTCCCGGGACGAACGCGATGTCGGTCCCGTCGAACCTGAAGGTGCTCGTGCTCACGAAGTCTCCTCGGGGATGCGCAGCAGGCGCTCGGGCAGGAAGGGTGCCGGGTCGACGCCCGCGACGAGCATCGGGTCGAGACCGGTGAGGTGCGCGGCGACGAGGTCTCCCGTCGCCGGCGCCAAGCCGATGCCCGCTCCCTCGTGCCCGCACGCGTGAAACAGGCCCGCGACGCGCGGGTCGGGGCCGATGACAGGAAGGTGGTCGGGGCAGTAGGGCCGGAAGCCGCGATAGACCCGCAGAAGCTGGACACCGGCGAGGAACGGGAAGAGCGCCACCGCCTGGGCGGCAAGGCGCTGCACGGTCAGGGGGCTCATCGAGCGGTCGAAGCCGACCCGTTCGCGGCTCGCCCCGATGAGGATGGTCCCGCCTCTCGTGCCCTCGACCACGCAGGACGTCTCGAGGCCCTCGGTGGACGCCGCGACGTTGGCGACGTAGTCCGCGGAGTAGACCTTGTGCCGCACAGACGGAGGCAGCGGCTCGGTGACGAGGACGAAGCCCTTGCGTGGGAGCACCGGCACCTCGCCGCCGAGGCGGCGACCCACCACGCCACCCCAGGTCCCGGCGCAGTTCACCACGGCGTCTGCCGCGATGACCTCGCCGGAGGTCGTCACGACGCCCCTGAGGCGGCCGTCCTGTCCGGTTCGGGCGGCCGCGACCTCCGTCCCCGGGCGGTACTGCACTCCCCGGCGGCGGGCGTCGGCGAGCACGGCGGCTGCGGCGAGAACCGGTTGCACCTGGGCGTCCTGCGGGTACCACTGGGCGCCGGCTGCCTCTGGCGTGAGGAACGGCTCCACGTGCGTGGGGTCAGTGACGGCCTCCACCTCGACGCCCACCTCGCGCTGGGCTGCGGCCAGGCGGGACAGCGGCTCGAGCGCGGCCTGGGAGGTGGCGACGACGAGTCCCCCCTTGGACTCGAGCTCCAGGGCATCGCGTCCGAGCTCGTCGCCGAGGTCCTGCCAGCGACGACGGCTCGCGAGGGCGAGGTCGAGCTCTGGCCCCGGCGGCTTGTCGGAGACGAGGACGTTGCCCTCGCCCCGGCTCGTCGTGCCTGAGCCCACCTGGTCGCGATCGAGCACGACCACCTCGCAGCCGGCGACGACGGCGGCCCGGGCCACGCAGGCCCCGATGATGCCGGCTCCGACGACGACGACCCTCATCGGTCCGCTCCACGCATAGTGCAATGTTACATGGCACTGTTAGCATCATGGCGTTCTCGGACCTCGCGACCCCATGGAGCCTGTCATGAATGTCACCGGAGCGACCCTCATCCGCGGCCAGTGGAGCCCCGGCACCGGCCCGGCCCTGCACGCCGTGAACCCGGCCACGGGGCAGTCCCTGCCCGGGGACTTCCACGAGTCCGGTCCGGAGCAGGTCGAGGTGGCCTGCCGGGCCGCCGCCGAGGCGGCACCGGCCTACCGCGCCGTCCCCCGCGAGCAGCGCGCGAGCTTCCTCGAGGCGATCGCGGACGAGATCGACGCCCTCGGCGACGTGCTCACCGAGCGTGTGGTTGCCGAGACCGCACTGCCGCAGGGACGCGCGGCCGGGGAGCGCGGCCGCACGGTGAACCAGCTCCGGCTCTTCGCCAGCGTCGTGCGCGACGGCGACTACCTCGGCCGCCGCCACGACACCGCCCTTCCCGACCGCCAGCCGCTGCCGCGTCCGGACCTACGCCTCACCCACGTGCCCGTCGGCCCGGTGGCTGTGTTCGGCGCGAGCAACTTCCCCCTGGCCTTCTCGGTCGCCGGCGGCGACACCGCATCCGCGCTGGCGGCCGGCTGCCCGGTCGTCGTCAAGGCCCACCCCGCGCACCCCGGCGTCTCCGAGCTCGTCGCCGGCGCGGTCCAGCGCGCCGCCGAGCGCACCGGCATGCCGGAGGGTGTCTTCTCGATGCTCCACGGCGGCGCCGAGGTCGGCCAGGCACTCGTCGTGGACCCGCGGATCCGCGCGGTCGGCTTCACCGGCTCCCGCGGGGGCGGCCTCGCACTCGTCGAGGCCGGTCAGCGCCGCGAGGTGCCCATTCCCGTCTATGCCGAGATGTCGTCGGTCAACCCGGTCGTCGTCCTACCCGGTGCGCTCGCCGACCCGGGCGCGCTCGCCCGGGAGTTCGCCGGCTCGCTCGTCAAGGAGGCCGGCCAGTACTGCACGAACCCCGGCCTCGTCTTCGTCCCGACAGGGGATGACGGCGACGCCTTCGTCGACGCCTCGGCCGCCGAGCTCGCGCAGTCCCCGGCCCAGGTCATGCTCACCCCTGCCATCGCGCAGGCCTGCGCGCAGGGAGTCCAGGCCTGGCGAGCCGTCGAGGGCGTCGAGGTCGTGGCGGCCGGAGAGGTCACCGACGCCACGGCGACCCCGACCCTCGTCACGACCGACCTCGACGTCTTCCGCCGCGAGCAGGGCCTGTCCGCGGAGGTCTTCGGACCGGCGGGGCTCGTCGTGCGCTACCCCTCAGTCGAGGAGCTCGTCGACGTCCTGGCCGGCATCGAGGGCCAGCTCACGGCAACGGTCCACGGGACCGTCCAGGACCACGACGCTGCCCAGCGCGTGCTCCCGGTCCTCGAGGACCGGGCCGGCCGCGTCCTCTGGGGCGGGTGGCCCACCGGGGTCGAGGTGGCGACCGCGATGGTCCACGGCGGCCCGTTCCCAGCGACCTCAGCCCCGGCGACGACCTCTGTCGGCACTCTCGCCATCGCTCGGTTCCTCCGTCCGGTGAGCTACCAGAACCTGCCCGAGGAGCTCCTGCCCGTCGAGCTACGCTGACGCGCGTGCCCCGAGCCTCGACTGTCCCGGCCCCGCTCCTCGTCCTCGGCGGCATCGTCTCGGTCCAGTTCGGAGCCACTCTCGCCGCCCTGCTCATCCCCCGGATCGGAGCCGGCGGGTCCGTGCTGCTGCGACTGCTCTTCGCTGCCGCCGTCATGCTCGTCGTCGCCCGCCCCACCCTGCGCGGGCACTCACGGGCCGCGGTGCGCACCGTGCTGACCTTCGGACTCATCCTCGGCGCGATGAACTTCTTCTTCTACAGCTCGCTGGCCCACCTGCCGATCGGCGTGGCCGTCACCGTCGAGTTCATCGGTCCGCTCACCCTCGCGGCCGTCCTCTCCCGCAGGCCGCGTGATGCCATCGCCGTGCTCTGCGCCGGCGCCGGGGTCGTCCTCGTGTCCCGGGCGTTCGAGGTGCCGTTCGCCGAGCTGGAGTGGCGTGGGCTGGGTCTTGGGCTCCTCACCGGAGCGTGCTGGGCGGCATACATCGTGTTCTCCCGACGCACGGGTGCGGCCTTTCCCCAGCTGCAGGGACTTGCCATCGCCCTGTGCGTCGCGTCGCTCGTCGTCCTCCCCCTCGGAGCCGGCTCGGCGCCGGAGTGGGACCGGACCGTCCTCCTCGAGGGGCTCGGCATCGCGGTCCTCTCCTCGGTCCTCCCCTACTCCTTGGAGCTCGTCGCCCTGCGCACCCTCGCGGCGAAGGTGTTCGGGATCCTGCTCTCGCTCGAGCCGGCGGTTGCCGCGCTTGCCGGTTTCCTCGTGCTGCGCCAGAGCCTGAGCACCCTGCAGCTCGTCGGTATGGCCCTCGTCGTGCTCGCCTCCGCGATCGTGCTCGGGGTGAGCGCACGCCAGGACCCCGCCGAGGCGACCGGGTCCTAGGCGGTGTCGAGCTGGGAGTGAGTAGCCTCAGAAGACGGCGAAGACCGACCTGCTGACGAAGAAGCCGTGTCCCGTCCCGGGCGTCCAGCAGGTCAGCCCCTGCTCCTCACTGAGGCACCGAACTCCACCCTTCAGCTGGTTCACGGTTCCGTACTCGAACGTCGGGGCATCGGGGTGCAGGGCGGCGGGTGGCGGGTCTCCCCGACATGAACCGAGCGTTGTCCTCGGCGGGGAGAACGAGATCTCGCCTTCGGCCCAGTCCTCGGCGCAGTCCCGGGGCCTTTCCGGGGTCGGGAAGTCGGTCTTGTCCACCAGGCAGGAGAGGAGGCCACCCACCTCATCGGTGCACCGGATGTTCCCGCTGGGGGTGACGAAGCTGTGCAGCGTGACCGTCTTCGCCTTCGAGGGCGGCTTCGGTGGGAACTGGTGTGTGGTCGGAGCGGCACTCGAGCTGGCGGTTGCGGTTGCGGTCACCGTCGTCGTCACCGTGGTGGGAGGTCGCGGTGGCGGGTCGGGACTACATCCTGTGAGCGCCGTCAGAGCACCCAGGACCAGGCATGTCGAGATGCTGGACCGGACCATCCTCGGAAACTACGCCTCTCCGGCGAGGCCGATGCCGGAATGGGAGTTCCGAGGAGGTCCTGAACGCAGTGGCGACCGGTATGCCGGGTGCGCCGGTCAACTGCTGAGCTCCGCCTTCGCGTCGCGACGCGACTTCCACAGGCTCGCCACCGTGGTGACGCCGAGGATGACGACGATCGCACCGAGGGAGACGGCGATCGGGATGTCCCAGACCTTGAAGTGCTCGCCACCGTTGATGAAGGGCAGCTCGTTCTCGTGGAGGGCGTGGAGGATGAGCTTGACGCCGATGAAGGCGAGCAGCACGGCCAGGCCCAGGCTGAGGTAGACGAGCTTCTGCAGCAGTCCGCCGAGCAGGAAGTAGAGCTGTCGCAGGCCCATGAGGGCGAACAGGTTGGCCGTGAGGACGAGGTAGGGCTCCTTGGTGAGCCCGTAGATCGCCGGGATGGAGTCCAGGGCGAAGAGCAGGTCGGTGGTGCCCAGGGCGAGGACCACGATGAACAACGGGGTGACGACCCGCTTGGCGTTCTCCTTGGCGAAGAGCCTGCCGCTCCACTCCGTGGTGGACGGCAGCGTCCGCTCGACCCACTTCATGAAGCGGTTTTCCTCGAACTCCTCGTCGTCGCTCTCACCCTCGGTCGCGAGCTTGACCGCGGTGTAGATGAGGAACGCGCCGAAGATGTAGAACACCCACGAGAAGTTGTTGATCGCGGCGGCGCCCAGCCAGATGAAGATGCCGCGCAGCACGATCGCGATGATGATGCCCCACATGAGGGCCACCTGCTGGAACTTCTCGGGCACGGCGAACTTCGCCATGATCAGCAGGAAGATGAAGAGGTTGTCGACCGAGAGTGAGTACTCGGTCAGCCAGCCGGCATAGAACTCACCCGCGAGCTGGCTCCCGTGGCTGAGCCACACCCAGATCCCGAAGAGGACTGCGGCACCGACATAGAAGGACAGCGTGACGCTGAGCTCCTTGGTCGAGGGCCGGTGTGGGTTCCGGGCGATCATCACGACGTCGAAAATGAGGACAGCGGCAGCGATGCCGAGGGTGAGGAACCACTGCCAGGTGGCGACGTTCATCGACTCGGTCGCAGTGGACAGGCTGGTCAGGGTGGAGGCGGAATGCACGCGGGCAACCTTCCGAGGTTGGGGACATGGCCCGGAGGTCTCTCCCGCCCGAGTGGGACGGACCGACTCCCCGGGCGATGTGCCGCCGTGATGACGAGGTAGCCGCGCTGGGGATACTCCCCTCCGCTGGTCCGAATTCTCTCACGGCTTCGCACGTGAGGTGAATTCTGACCATCGGAGTGGGCCCGCCCTCCGCCCCGGAGTCGCTCACGGCTTCGCACGTGAGGTGAATTCTGACCATCGCAGTGGGCCCGCCCTCCGCCCCSGAGTCGCTCACGGCTTCGCACGTGAGGTGAATTCTGACCATCGGAGTGGGCCCGCCCTCCGCCCCCGAGTCGCTCACGGCTTCGCACGTGAGGTGAATCGAGACAACTCGAGCGCCCGTATGCCGTCCGCTCACCTTTGCGTTGTCGCACGTAAGTGTCGGTTCGCCGCAGTCCCATCCGCGCTCCGCGCGCTGAGCGCACTTTGCGCTCCCGCCAGGCCCAGCCAGCGGCGAACAGACACTTACGCGCTCCTGCTGGGCCGCGCTCCGCTTACGCTTCGGGCGTGCCTACTCGGAGGTTGGTGATCGCGGCGGCTGCTGCTCTCCCCCTCGCGGCGTGTGAGGTACCAGCGCCCGATGCGACGACTGATGGAGATGGCCCGGTGCGGATCACGTATGGCGACGACGAGAGCCAGTTCGGCGAGCTCAGCCGACCGGACGGGGCCAGCAAGGGGGTCGTCGTCGTCATCCACGGCGGCTTCTGGAAGGCGGAGTACGACCTGGAGCTGGGTCGACCCCTGGCGCGTTCCCTCGTGGAACGCGGGTGGACGGCGTGGAACATCGAGTACCGCCGGGTCGGCAACGGTGGCGGCACCCCGCAGACCTGTGACGACGTCAGTGCGGCGATCGACCGCCTCAGCACCGTCGACGGGCTGGACACCACCACGGTGCTCGCACTCGGCCATTCGGCCGGTGGCCACCTCGCCGTCTGGGCTGCAGGCAGGCAGCACCAGGAGAGATGGCACGACGCCACGGTCCGCGTCACCGGCGCCCTCTCGCAGGCCGGGGTCCTCGACCTGCGCGCCGCCCATCAGGCAGGGCTCGGTGACGGAGCGGTCGAGAGGTTCCTGGGCCATGCGCCCACGGCCTCGGACAGCGCCTACGACCCGATGCAGCAGCTCCCGCTGGACGTCCCCGTGCGCTGCATCCACGGCCGGAGCGACGACATCGTCCCGCCGAGCCAGTCGGCGGACTACGTCGCGGCAGCCACGCGTGCGGGTGCCGACGCGTCAGCCGTCGAGGTGGACGGCGACCACTTCACCGTCATCGACGTGGACTCCAGCGTGTGGACGCGTCAGCTCGAGCTGCTCGACGAGCTCGCCGGCCGCTGAGCCCGGGGCAGCTTGGCGACGACGAGGTCGTAGGACGTGTCGACCGCCTCGCGGATGGCCTCGTCGGGGATCGCACCACTCAGGCGAAGGGTGTTCCAGCCATGGCGACCGATGTAGGCCATGACCGAGGCGTCTCCGGGGAACTCGGCGATCCACTCGTCGGCCTCGGACCGCGACCCGAGCTTGACGCCGACTCCCGCCCCACCGAGGAAGGCGAAGATCTTGTCACCGACCTTGGCGACGTCGTCACCCTCCCACGGCTGATCGGCCCACGCCCCCGGCTTGGCGAGGGCGTGGGCCGCGACCTCGTCGTGCGTCAGGCGGGTCGTCATCGCGTGGCTTCGTGGAGCTGGCGCAGCTCCTTCTTGAGGTCACCCAGCTCGTCGCGCAGGCGTGCGGCCAGCTCGAAGTGGAGGTCCGCCGCCGCCTGGTGCATCTGGGTCGTGAGCTCCTGGATGAGGTTGGCGAGGTCACCGGCCGCCATGTCGGAGTGCCGGTTCGTGCCCGCCGTGGCTTGGTCGGCCACCAGGGCACCACGCCCGCCCCGACCACCGTCGCTCTTGCCCCGTGAGCGCGCGCGTCCGGAACCGAGCAGCTCCTCGGTGTCGGCGTCCTCGCGCTCGAGCAGGTCGGTGATGTCGGCGATCTTCTTGCGGAGGGGCTGGGGGTCGACACCCTTCTCGAGGTTGTAGGCGATCTGCTTCTCGCGCCGCCGGCTCGTCTCGTCGACGGCCTCCTGCATCGACGGCGTGACCTTGTCGGCATACATGTGCACCTGGCCCGAGACGTTGCGGGCTGCTCGGCCGATGGTCTGGATGAGCGAGCGGGCCGACCGAAGGAAGCCCTCCTTGTCGGCGTCGAGGATCGACACCAGCGAGACCTCGGGCAGGTCGAGGCCCTCGCGCAGGAGGTTGATCCCGACGAGGACGTCGTACTCGCCCATGCGCAGCTCGCGCAGCAGCTCCACGCGGCGCAGGGTGTCGATGTCGGAGTGGAGGTAGCGCACGCGCACCCCCTTGTCGAGGAGGTAGTCGGTGAGGTCCTCGGCCATCTTCTTGGTGAGGGTCGTGACGAGCACGCGCTCGTTGCGCTGCGCCCGCACGTTGATCTCGTGGAGGAGGTCGTCGATCTGGCCCTTGGTCGGCTTGAGGACGATCTCGGGGTCGATGAGCCCGGTCGGCCGGATGATCTGCTCCACGACGCCGTCGGCCTGCGCCATCTCGTAGTTGCCCGGCGTCGCCGACAGGTAGACGGTCTGGCCGATGCGCTCGAGGAACTCCTCCCACTTGAGTGGGCGGTTGTCCATCGCCGACGGCAGCCGGAAGCCGTGGTCCACGAGGGTGCGCTTGCGGGAGGCGTCGCCTTCGTACATCGCGCCGATCTGCGGCACCGTCACGTGCGACTCGTCGAGGACGAGCAGGAAGTCCTCGGGGAAGTAGTCGAGCAGGCAGTTGGGCGCGGAGCCGGCGGTGCGACCGTCGAGGTGCATCGAGTAGTTCTCGATGCCCGAGCAGGAGCCCACCTGGCGCATCATCTCGATGTCGTAGGTCGTGCGCATGCGCAGCCGCTGGGCCTCGAGCATCTTGCCCTGGCTCTCGAACGTCCGCAGCTGCTCCTCGAGCTCGTGCTCGATCCCCGCGATGGCGCGCTCCATGCGGTCCGGGCCGGCGATGTAGTGGGAGGCCGGGAAGACGTACATCTCGGTCTCCTCACGCACGATCTCGCCGGTGAGGGGGTGCAGGGTGTAGATCTTGTCGACCTCGTCGCCGAAGAACTCGATGCGCACCGCGAGCTCTTCGTACATCGGGATGATCTCGACGGTGTCGCCGCGCACGCGGAAGGTCCCGCGCGTGAACGCCAGGTCGTTGCGGGTGTACTGCATCTGCACGAACCGCCGCAGCAGGTCGTCGCGGTCGAGCTCGTCGCCGACCCGCAGCTGCACCATCTTGTCGACGTACTCCTGCGGGGTGCCGAGACCGTAGATGCACGACACGGACGCCACGACGATGACGTCGCGGCGGGTGAGCAGCGAGTTGGTCGCCGAGTGCCGCAGCCGCTCGACCTCGTCGTTGATCGAGCTGTCCTTCTCGATGTAGGTGTCGGTCTGCGGCACGTAGGCCTCGGGCTGGAAGTAGTCGTAGTAGCTCACGAAGTACTCGACCGCGTTGTTGGGCAGCAGCTCCCGGAACTCGTTGGCCAGCTGGGCGGCGAGGGTCTTGTTGGGGGCCATGACCAGGGTCGGCCGCTGCACCTGCTCCACGAGCCATGCCGTCGTCGCCGACTTGCCGGTGCCGGTGGCGCCGAGGAGCACGACGTTCTGCTGGCCCGCGTTGATCCGCTCGGTCAGGTCCTTAATCGCCGTCGGCTGGTCACCGGCGGGCTGGAACTCGGACACGACCTGGAACGGGGCGACGGTGCGCTTCAAGTCAGTGGTGGGACGCATACGACCACGGTATGCCGTGCCACTGACAGTGCGAGGATGGACCGGTGACCGTCACGCTCCCCGCACCTCGCACCCCTGACCCGCGCACCGCTCCCACCCTGCGCTGGGGCGTCCTCGGCCCCGGCTACATCGCCCGGGAGAGCGCCACGGCGCTACGCGCCGAGACCGACCAGGTCATCCAAGCCGTGGCGTCGCGGGACCTGGGTCGAGCGCAGGGTTTCGCTGACGACTTCGGCGTGCACACCGCATACGGGTCCTATGAGGAGCTCGTGAACGACCCCGAGGTCGACATCGTCTACGTCGCCACCCCCCACTCCGAGCACCACGCGCAGGCGCTGCTGGCCCTCGAAGCCGGCAAGCACGTCCTCGTCGAGAAGGCGTTCGCGCGCAACGCGAGCGAGACCCGCGAGATCCTCGACACCGCGAAGGACAAGGGCCTGCTCGCCATGGAGGCCATGTGGACCCGCTTCCTGCCCGGCATCGACGTCGTGCGCCAGTGCCTCGAGGACGGTCTGCTCGGGAAGGTCGAGAACGTCTTCGCCGACCACGGTCAGCCCCTCTACCCCAACGGTCCGCAGCGCCTGTCCGACCCTGCCCTCGCCGGCGGCGCGCTGCTCGACCTCGGGATCTACCCGACCTCGTTCGCCTCGTTCGCGCTGGGCGGCATCGAGTCCGTCACGGCCACCGGCCGCCTCGCCGCCGAGGGCGTGGACGCCGAGGAGACGATCCTCGTGACCGGCGCGACGGGTGGCCGCGGCCTGCTGCACGCCACGATGACCTCGCGCACGCCGACCACCGCGAGCATCAACGGCACCGCCGGCCGCCTCGAGCTCGGCGACCCCGACGACCCGCACAGCAGCTGGTACGCCCCCTCGCGCGTGCGCTTCGTCTCCCGGGACGCCGGGACCGACATCTCCTGGGAGCCCGAGGACCGCACCCACGGACTGCACTTCGAGTTCTGCGAGGCGGCACGCTGCGTCGATGCCGGGCTCACCGAGAGCGCCCTCCTCCCGGCCGCCGAGACCCTGCGCATCATGGAGGTCCTCGACGAGGTCCGCGCGCAGGTGGGGGTGCGCTACCCCGGCGAGTGAGCGTCGCCGAACTCCATGACCCTGTCGTGCACGGAGTCGAACCACGGCTCCTTGGCGTCCGCATAGTCGTGCGTCGAGAGCCCCTTCGCGAGCAGGTCCAGCTTGAGCGCCGCGTACTCGTCCCGCGCACCACTGTCTGCCTGCAGCCAGTCGCGGAAGGTGAGCGCCCAGCGGTAGCCCGGGCCGTCGACCTCCCGCACGTGGACATGGGTGACACGGCAGGGGTCGGCACTGCCGTGGAACCTCTTGTGCCACGCCGTGCCGTCCTTGCCGTGGTCCGCGGCGGGACCGTCCACCCGCGGGAAGCCGCTGTGCTGCAACGCTTCCACGAACGCTGGCGCATCAGCCTCCTCGAGGGAGCCCACCCCCACCTGGATGTCGATGACGTCCTTGGCAACGAGCCCCGGCACCGACGTGGAGCCGATGTGGTCGACCGCGAGCGCCCTGTCTCCCAACGCCTTCGCGATGCGCGCCACAAGCCGGGCGCCCTCGGCCGGCCACTCCTCCTTGGGCTCACTGAGCGTGAGTGCGTCGGGACGACGAGCCCGTATGCCGTGAATCAGGTTCTCGTTGAACGGTTGCAGCCGCTCGGCCCAGAGTCTGCGAACCTCCACCTCGAGCTGCGCGGGGGTGCCGTTGTTGTCGAGCCACACGTCCGCCGCTGCCCGACGGGCGCTGTCGTCGGCCTGCGCGTCGATGCGGGCCTGCGCGTCCTCGGGCGTCATGCCGCGGTCGCGGACGAGCCGGTCGAGCCGCTCCCCTGCCTCCACCCCGACGACGACCACCAGGTGGTAGTCGGCCCCCATCGCCTTCTCGACGATGAGGGGCATGTCGTGCACGAGGATCGTCTCGGCGGGCACGGCCTCGCGGAGCTCGGCGGTGCGCCTCCAGATCGCGGGGTGGGTGATGCCCTCGAGGTCGGCCAGGGCACCCGGGTCAGCGAAGACGACCCGACCCAGGGCCGGACGGTCGAGCGCTCCGTCCGAGCCGAACACAGCGTTCCCGAAACGCTTCCGGATGGCCGTGAGGGCCGGCATACCCGGTTCGACGACCTCTCGGGCAACAGCGTCAGCGTCGACGACCACGGCACCGAGATCGGCAAGGAGGCGGGCGACCGTCGACTTGCCGGAACCGATTCCGCCGGTGAGGCCCACACGCAACATGGGGCCAAGGTACCGGGGAGTTGCGTAGGGTCGGCCCCATGACTCCGGCCCTGTCGGTGGGGCTCCTCGTGATGGCGCTCGTGATCGCGCTCCTCGCGTGGTGGGTGCGCCGTCTGCGCCGCCGGCTGCGGACCAGCTCGCGCGAGATCGCGCGGCTGCAGGAGCTCGCGCTGCGCCGCGCGGACCAGGTCTCCGTGCTCAGCCACGAGGTGCGCACTCCCCTGGCCCTCATCAAGGGCTCCGCCGACCTCCTCGCCGAGGAGAGCCCCGGACCCCTGACGACGACCCAGGCGAAGTTCGTCGACACGATCTCCGGCAGTGCCGAGCACGTCATCGCCCTCGCGGAGGACCTGCTCACCCATGCGCGGATCGAGGCCGGGCTCTTCGAGGTCCAGCTGCGCGAGGTGGAGCTGCGCGCCTACCTGCGCTCGATCGTGCGTGAGCTGCGGCAGGTGCACCACCACCGGGCGATCGCCCTCGACGCTCCGGGCCCACCCACCCGGGTGCACCTCGACCCGCAGCTCATCCAGCAGCTGGTGAGCAACCTCGTGGCCAACGCCCTGCGTCACGACGACTCGCCCGAGAACGAGGTGGTGGTGCGCGGCCACACGGCCGAGGGCAACGTCATCATCTCCATCAGCGACCAGGGTCGAGGGATGAACGAGGAGGAGCGGTCCCGTCTGTTCGCCCGGTTCTCGAGCAGCGCACCGGTCGGTGAGGGGACGGGTCTCGGCCTCTACATCTCGGCGCACATCGCCGAGCTCCACGGCGGCCGGATCCTCGTCGACACCATCGCCCAGCACGGCACCACGATGCTCGTGACCTTCCCCGCTCGAGAGGGCAGGGTGGACGCATGAGTGGCGACCAGTGGCGGGTGCTCGTCGTCGAGGACGAGCCCGCCATGCGCGAGATCATCACCTTCGCGCTCGAGACCCAGGGCTTCACGGCCCTGTCCGCCGGCTCGGCCGAGCAGGCCTGGCCCCTCGTCAGGGACCAGCAGCTCGACCTCGTCGTCCTGGACGTCATGCTCCCGGGCATGTCGGGCATCGAGCTCTGCCGACGGATCACCTCGACCAGGCCGATGCCGGTCATCCTGCTCACCGCCCTCGGTGAGACGTCGCAGCGGATCGCTGGTCTCGAGGCCGGCGCCTCCGACTACGTCGCGAAGCCCTTCCACCCCCGCGAGCTGGCGCTGCGCGCGGCGGGCCTGGTCCGTCGATCGCCCCTGAGCCGCGGGGCCCTCGCCGAGGCCGGGCCGGTGACCCTCGACCTGCAGGCGGCCACGGCCTACGTCAGGGGCAAGCGGGTCGACCTGACGTCGCAGGAGTACCGGCTGCTGGCTGCCCTCGTCACCCACCCCGACGAGGACCTGCCCTTCCGGCAGCTGCTGCTCCTCGCGTGGGGGGACGCGCAGCCGCTGGGCGGTCGGGAGCTGCTCAAGACCGCGGTCTACCGGCTGCGGCTCAAGCTCGAGGCGGTGGACCCGGTGGCCAGGGGCTGCATCCAGAGCGTGCGCGGGGTCGGCTACCGCTACGTGCCACCCACGAGGTCCGACGGACCGACGGTCACAGGACCGTGACCGACTGAGACCCGTTTCGTGACCTGCCCACCGTCGCCGCGCCCTAGTGTCGGGCGCGCAGCAGGCCGTAAGCGTCACGGTCGGCCATTGACAAAGGAGTCAACCGCCATGCGTCGTTCTCGCACCTCCGCCATCCTCCTCGCGGTGCCCCTCGGGCTCACCACACTCCTCGCAGCGTGCGCCGTCGAGGACCCCGACACCTCCACGCCCGCAGCCAGCAGCTCCGACGGCGGGTCGACCAAGGGCACCGGTGAGGTGGTCGTCGCCTGCACGCCCCAGGAGGAGCAGTGCCAGGCGATGGCGGCCGCCTTCACCAAGGCCTCCGGCATCAAGACCTCCTACGTCCGGATGAGCTCCGGAGAGGGCGTCGCCCGTCTCGACGCCGCGAAGTCGAAGCCCGAGTTCGACGTGCTCTACGGCGGTCCGTCGGACGGGCACGTCGCCGCCTTCGACGCCGGGCTGATCGAGCCCTACGTGTCCCCCAACGCCGCCGCCATCCCGGACAAGTACAAGGACAAGGACGGCAAGTGGACCGGCACCTACGTCGGTGTCCTCGGCTTCTGCTCCAACAAGGACCAGCTCGACAAGGTCGGCGCCAGCACACCGAAGTCCTGGGCGGACCTGCTCGACGCCAAGCTCAAGAAGCAGGTCGCGATCGCGCACCCGTCGACGTCGGGCACGTCCTACACCGCCGTCTGGACCCAGATGGTCCTCAATGACATGGACGTGGACAAGACCTTCGACTACCTCGGCAAGCTGCACAACAACGTGCTCCAGTACTCCAAGAGCGGCTCCGCGCCGGGGCAGATGGCAGGGCGGGGTGAGGTCGCGGTCGGCGTGATCTTCAGCCACGACTGCGTGAAGTACCAGAAGGAGGGCTTCGACATGCTCGAGAACACCTTCCCCAGTGAGGGCACGGGCTACGAGATCGGCGCCGTCTCCCTCGTCAAGGGCGGACCGAACGCGGAGAACGCCAAGAAGTTCCTGGACTGGACCCTGACCCCCGACCACCAGAACATCGGCCCGACGGTCGGCAGCTTCCAGATCCCGACCAACCCCGACGCCAAGGTCACCGACGACATGGTCAAGCTCGACCAGGTCAAGCTCGTCGACTACGACTCGATCGAGGCCGGGCAGAAGAAGAAGGAACTGACCGCGAAGTTCGACGCCGAGGTCGCGCCTGCTCCCAAGGAGTGAGGCAACCCGTCACCCATGACAGCCACGCTGCTTCCCGCAGCCGCTGACCCGGTCGGGGCGAGCGAACCCTCGCCCCGACCGCGTCGCCGCTCCGGACGCGACCTCACCCTCGTCGTGATGGTGACCGTCGTCGCCCTCATCCTCGCCGTCATCGTGGGGCTCCCCCTCGTGAGGATCCTCACCGTCGCCTTCTCGGCGGAGGGCTGGGACATCGTCAGCTCGATGCTGAGCAACCCGGTCAACCGCCGCATCCTCTGGAACACCATCCAGCTCGGTGTCATCGTCTCCCTGCTCGGGACCGCGGTGGGCTTCGTCATGGCCTACGCGCAGGTGCGTCTGGGCTTCCGCGGCAAGAAGATGCTGCACCTCGTCTCGCTCATGCCGATCGTGTCCCCACCCTTTGCGGTGGCCACGGCAGCCATCACGCTCTTCGGCCGCAACGGGATGATTAGCAACGGTGTTTTCGGCCTCGACGTCAACATCTACGGGCTCAAGGGGCTCGTCTTCGTCCTCACGCTCTCGTTCTTCCCCGTGGCCTACATGAACCTCAAGGGCATGCTGGAGAGCCTGGACCCCAGCCTCGACGAGGCGGCCGCCAACCTCGGGGCCAACAAGCTCAAGATCTTCACGTCCGTCACGCTGCCGATGCTCATCCCCGGCATCGCCGGATCGGTGCTGCTCCTCTTCGTCGAGTCCATCGCCGACCTCGCCAACCCCCTCGTCCTCGGTGGCGACTACACCGTGCTCGCATCGAGGGCCTACCTCGCGGTGGTGGGCGAGTACAACGTCGCGGGCGGGGCGGCATACTCGCTCGTCCTGCTCCTTCCCGCCCTCAGCGTCTTCCTCGTCCAGCGCTACTGGGTGAACCGCAAGAACGTCGTCAGCGTCACCGGCAAGCCGGCTGGGAGTCCCGAGCTCATCACCGCACCGGTCCTGCGCATCCCGATCCTCACCGTGGCAGTGGCCGTGGCCGGGCTCGTGATCCTCATGTACGGAACGGTCGTCTTCGGCGGGTTCGTCAAGATCTTCGGGGTCAACAACGAGTTCACCCTGGACCACTACCGCTTCGTGCTGGCCGGCATCGGGTCCGACGCGATGTTCACCACGACGATCCTCGCCCTCATCGCCACCCCCATCGCAGGGCTGCTCGGCATGGTCATCGCGTGGCTCGTGGTGCGCAAGCTCAAGCGCACGTCCGGCCTCATGGACTTCGTGGGCATGCTCGGCCTGTCCGTCCCCGGGACCGTCATCGGCATCGGCTACGCCATCGCCTTCAACACCCCGACGATCCTCGGCGGGCGGCAGTGGTTCCCGGCGGTCGCGGGAGGTTCTGCGGCCTTCGGTGGTGCGATGGCGATCGTCATGGTGTTCGTCGCCAGGTCACTTCCCACGGGACAACGGGCCGGCATCTCGGCCCTGCAGCAGATCAACCCCGCCATCGACGAGGCTGCGACCAGCCTCGGGGCCAGCAGCCTGACCACCTTCAGGACGGTGACGCTGCCGCTCATCCGGCCGGCGCTGCTCGCCGGCCTCACCTACGCGTTCGCGCGCTCGATGACCACGCTCTCGCCGATCGTGTTCATCACCACGCCGCAGACCAAGATCATGACGAGCCAGATCCTGTCCGAGGTCGACTCCGGGCGCTTCGGCAACGCCTTCGCGTACTGCGCCATCCTCATCGTCATCGTGCTCAGCTTCATCGGACTGCTCAACCTCGCCATGCTCCACCCCTCGATCCGCGGCATCCAACGCCGATGACCGCCACCTCGGAGAGTGCAATGACAACGCAGTCGGACACCTCGACGCACCTGGCCGCCGGCAACATCGCCACGGCCACTCCCGGCCGGGTCACCCTGCGCTCCCTGCGCAAGGTCTACGGAGACGACAAGAGCGCCAGCCCAGCGGTCAAGGACGTGGACCTCGACATCGAGCCGGGCGAGTTCATCACCCTCCTCGGCCCGTCGGGGTGCGGCAAGACCACGACCCTGCGGATGATCGCCGGCTTCGAGACCCCCACCGAGGGAGAGATCCGGCTCGACGACGACCTCATCAACAAGGTCGCGCCCAACAAGCGGCCCATGGCGATGGTCTTCCAGTCCTACGCCCTCTTCCCCCACCTCAGCGTCTTCAACAACGTCGCCTACGGGCTCAAGCTGCGCAAGCTCCCGTCGGCACGGGTGACCGAGGAGGTCGAGACGGCACTGACCTCGATGAACCTCGGGCCCTACCGCGACCGGGCGCCCCACCAGATGTCGGGTGGCCAGCAGCAGCGCGTGGCCCTGGCTCGCGCGCTCGTCATGCGTCCCAAGGTCCTGCTCTTCGACGAGCCGCTGTCCAACCTCGACGCCAAGCTGCGGGTGCAGATGCGCGGGGAGATCCGTCGGCTGCAGCGGCGGCTCGGCATCACCACGATCTTCGTCACGCACGACCAGGACGAGGCCATGACGATGTCCGACCGGATCGTCGTCATGAACGTCGGCGTCATCGAGCAGGTCGACACACCCGAGGAGATCTATCGCCACCCGGCATCGGTGTTCGTGGCCGACTTCATCGGTCGTGCCAACTTCCTCGACGTCGACGTCCACGACGTCACCGCAACCGGTGCGGACGTGAGCGTCCTCGGCCAGCGGTGGACCGTGCCCAGGCACGCCGCGGTGGACGCCCGCAGCTCCGTGACGCTCATGGTGCGTCCGGAGTCCGTGCGCCTCACGCCGACGCGGGGACGTGCCGTGGGGGGAGCCGTGGGACGGGTCCTGTCGTCGATGTTCTACGGCCAGTCGATCGAGTACGACATCGAGACCGAGGCCGGCAACCTCGTGGTGTCCGTCGCCGACCCGCACGCCCACGAGACGTTCTCCCCCGGCGACTTCCTCGACGTCGGCTTCGAGGCGGGACGTGCCTGGCTCATGCCCGTGGAGGGCGACCAGCCGTGACGAGCCGGCCCTGCTCGGTCGAGGAGTCCGTGCAGCTGCGGACGGTGGCGGAGCAGGTCGCCGAGGGCAGCTCGGCCTACCTCATGGACGCGTTCCGGCGGCCGATGTCCGTCGAGCACAAGGGCGGACCCCATGACCTCGTCACCGAGCACGACCTGGCCTCCGAGCGCCTCATCCGCGAGGGTCTCACCCAGGCCGTCCCGGACAGCGTCATCATCGGCGAGGAGGGCGGACACTCCGGGAGCGGGCGGGTCGTCTGGCACGTCGACCCCATCGACGGGACGGTGAACTTCAGCCACGGGCTGGCCTTCTGGTGCGTCTCCATCGCCGCCACCGTCGACGGCGAGGTCGTTGCCGGCGTCATTGCCGCACCGGCCCTGGGTGAGGTGTTCGCCGCCGACCTCACCGGTGTGACGGTCAACGGCACGGCAGCCGGCCCTCGGCGCGTGGAGCGCGAGATCGACAGCCTGGTCGTCTCCACCTTCCCGCGGGACCTCGACCTCGAAGCCAACGCCGACGATGCCCTGACGGCGAGTGGGGCCCTGGTGCGGGCCTACGGAGCCGTGCGCACCCTCGGCAGTGGGGCGCTGGGCCTGGCCCACGTGGCGACCGGACGGGCCGACGCGACGTTCGACCTGCACACCAACTCCTGGGACGTGGCCGCCGGTGCCTTCATGGTGCGCCTTGGCGGTGGCCGCTACTGGGGCTGCGAGGACGGCGTCGTGAACGGGGACGCGGGCAGCTCCTACCTGCGCCCGGCCTACTGGGCGACCGGCGCGGAGATCGAGCACCCGACGCTGCGCACGCTCGTCACCGCCCTGTCCCGGCGCTAGGCCAACCGCGCCGGGAAGCCGCCGGTGGCGATCGGCCCCCAGTGCGTCGGCGTGATGCGGAGCAGTGACTTGCCCTGCTCACGCATGGCCTGCCGGTACTCGTCCCAGTCGGGGTGCTCCCCCGAGATGCAGCGGTAGTAGTCCACCAGCGCCTCGGCAGCCTCGGGCATGTCGATCACCTCGCACTCCCCGTCGACCTGCACCCAGGGCCCGTCGAAGTCGTCGGACAGTGCCAGGACGCTGACCTGCGGGTCGCGACGAGCGTTCGCCACCTTGGCCCGCTCCGGATAGGTCGAGATGACGATGCGGCCCTGCTCGTCCACCCCACCGGTCACCGGCGAGGTCTGTGGCCGGCCGTCTCGCCGGCTCGTCGTGAGCACCAGGTGGTGTCGGGGGCGCAGGAAGTCGAGCAGGGTCTCGAGGTCGACAGTGGTGTTCGTCGCGACGGTGCGTGCCATGCCCCCACTGTGGCACGGCGGGGGCGGACAGGCCGAAGGCCCGGCTCCCCGCAAGGGGAACCGGGCCTTCGGACGTGCGTCACGGCATACGGGCGTATGCCGTCCCGCTCAGTTTCCGGTGAGCTTCTCGCGCAGTGCGGCGAGGGCCTCGTCGGAGGCGAGGGTGCCCTCGGCGGCGGCGGGAGCGGCCGGACGCGAGTCCGTGCTCTCGTCGTCGTCGGAGGCGGACGACGCGGTGGACGAGTCGCTGCTGTAGGACGTGGCGGTGTCGCCACCGGCAGCGGCCTCGGCGTCGGCCTTGGCGGCCTCCTCGACCTGCGCGCGGTGCGCCTCCCAGCGGGCGTGTGCCTCGGCGTACTGCTTCTCCCAGACCTCACGCTGCTTCTCGAAGCCCTCGAGCCACTCGTTGGTCTCGGAGTCGAAGCCCTCGGGGTACTTGTAGGCACCGGCCTCGTCGTACTCCGCAGCCATGCCGTAGAGGGTCGGGTCGAACTCGACCTGGCCCGCGCCGTCCTCGTTCGCCTGCTTGAGGGAGAGCGAGATGCGGCGACGCTCGAGGTCGATGTCGATGACCTTGACGAAGATGTCGGCGCCGACGGTGACGACCTGCTCCGGGAGCTCCACGTGGCGCTCGGCCAGCTCGGAGATGTGGACCAGGCCCTCGATGCCGTCCTCGACGCGCACGAACGAGCCGAACGGGACGAGCTTGGTGACCTTGCCGGGCACGACCTGACCGATGGCGTGCGTGCGGGCGAAGTGCTGCCACGGGTCCTCCTGCGTCGCCTTCAGCGACAGGGAGACACGCTCGCGGTCCATGTCGACGTCGAGCACCTCGACGGTGACCTCGTCGCCGACCTCGACGACCTCGGACGGGTGGTCGATGTGCTTCCAGGACAGCTCGGAGACGTGGACGAGACCGTCGACGCCGCCGAGGTCCACGAACGCGCCGAAGTTGACGATGGAGGACACGACGCCCGAACGGACCTGGCCCTTCTGGAGCTCCTTGAGGAACGTCGTGCGCACCTCGGACTGCGTCTGCTCGAGCCAGGCACGGCGCGACAGGACCACGTTGTTGCGGTTCTTGTCGAGCTCGATGATCTTGGCCTCGATCTCCTTGCCGACGTAGGGCTGGAGGTCGCGGACACGACGCATCTCGACGAGGGAGGCGGGGAGGAAGCCGCGCAGGCCGATGTCGAGGATGAGCCCACCCTTGACGACCTCGATGACGGTGCCGGTGACGACGCCGTCCTCTTCCTTGACCTTCTCGATGGTGCCCCAGGCGCGCTCGTACTGAGCCCGCTTCTTGGACAGGATGAGACGGCCTTCCTTGTCCTCCTTCTGGAGGACGAGGGCCTCGACCTCGTCGCCGACCTTGACGACCTCGTTGGGGTCGATGTCGTGCTTGATGGACAGCTCGCGCGAGGGGATGACACCCTCGGTCTTGTAGCCGATGTCGAGCAGGACCTCGTCGCGGTCCACCTTGACGATGATGCCTTCGACGATGTCGCCATCGTTGAAGTGCTTGATCGTCGCGTCGATGGCGGCGAGAAGTTCTTCCTCAGAGCCGATGTCGTTGATGGCAATCTGAGGGGCGGTCGTGTCGACCGTGCTGGCAGTCATGTAGTAGGAACTCCGATGTGGACAGATGGATGAAGTGGGTTGGTGCTGAGTGCACCCGACGTGCTCGCAGGCCCCGCGGGGCATGCGTCGACACACGCGTTTGCACGATCACCTTACCGAGGTCGTCCGTGCAGGGTCAAAGCGGGGTATGCCGGTGAGCGGCGACGTCGGTCGGCGCCCCTCCGAGGGTGGCGAGACCGCCGCCGCGAACCGCTCCTGGTGGGACGGCGAGGCCGCGGAGTACTACGCCGAGCACGGGTCCTTCCTGGGTGACGAGGAGTTCGTCTGGGGACCGGAGGGGTGGACCGAGGAGACGCTCGGGCTGCTGGGGGCGGGTGCTGGTCAGCGCATCCTCGAGATCGGTGCGGGGGCCGGCCAGTGTGCCCGCTGGCTGGTCCGGCACACCGGTGCCACGGTCGTGGCCACGGACCTGTCGGCGGGGATGCTGCGCGTCGGGTCGCAGGTCAGCTCGCGCACCGGCATCGCTCCCCCGCTGGTCCAGTGCGACGGCCTCGCGCTCCCCTTTGGTGACGCGTCGTTCGACACGGTCTTCACGGCATACGGCGTCGTGCCGTTCGTCGCCGACAGCGCTGCCGTCATGGTGGAGATGGCCCGGGTGCTGCGCCCCGGTGGGCGCTTCGTCTTCTCGACGACCCACCCGATCCGATGGGCCTTCCCCGACGACCCCAGCGAGGCCGGGCTCACGGCGCGGCTCAGCTACTTCGACCGCACGCCGTATGTCGAGTCCGACGAGTCGGGGCGGGCCACCTACGTGGAGCACCACCGGACGATGGGCGACCGGATCCGCGAGATCGTCGCGGCCGGACTCGTCGTGGAGGACGTGGTCGAGCCTGAGTGGCCGCTGGACAACACCGCGACCTGGGGAGGCTGGTCGCCGACGCGCGGCGCGATCATCCCGGGGACGGCGATCTTCGTCTGCCGCCGACCGTCAGGCGGGTGACCAGGGATGCACCTCGCGGAACCACGCGATGGTGCGGGCCAGTCCCTCGTCGATCTCGACCTTGGGCTCCCAGCCCAGCACCTGTCGGGCCAGCGTGGTGTCCGGCTGGCGCACGGTGGGGTCGTCCACGGGTCGCTCGATGTGTGCGACACGTGAGGCTGACCCCGTCAGATCGATGACCTTGCGTGCGAGGTCGAGCATCGAGATCTCGTGGGGGTTGCCGATGTTGATCGGACCCTGGTGCTCTCCGTCGGCCATGCTGAGGATCGCGTCGACGAGGTCGTCGACGTAGCAGATGGACCGGGTCTGGGACCCGTCCCCCGCCACCGTCACCGGCTCGCCGGCCAGGGACTGACGGATGAAGTTGGGGATGGCGCGCCCGTCGTTGGGTCGCATCCTCGGACCGAACGTGTTGAAGATGCGCACGATCCCCGTGTCGACCGCGTGGGTGTTGCGGTAGGCCAGCGTCAGCGCCTCGGCAAAGCGCTTGGCCTCGTCGTAGACGCCGCGAGGACCGACCGGGTTCACGTGACCCCAGTAGGTCTCCGGCTGAGGGTGGACGTGAGGATCGCCGTACACCTCGGACGTCGAGGCCAGGACGATCCGAGCACTCTTGTCGCGGGCCAGGCCCAGGGCATGAAGGGTCCCGATCGATCCCACTTTGAGCGTCTCGATCGGCAGCTTGAGGTAGTCGATCGGCGACGCCGGGCTGGCGAAGTGGAGGACGAGGTCCACCTTGCCGCCGACATGGACGAAGTCCGTCACGTCGGAGCGGATCAGCTTGAAGCCCGGCTCCTCGACGAGATGGGACACGTTGGCGGGCGCGCCGGTGAGGAAGTTGTCGAGGCACACGACCTCGTCACCCCGTCCGACCAACGCCTCGCAGAGGTGCGATCCCAGGAAGCCCGCGCCGCCGGTGACGACGACGCGCACGTCAGGACTTTCGCAGGTCGATGTTGCTGCGCGTGGCCCCGTCATCCACGCGCTCGCGGTCGCCGAAGACGTCGAGGTTGGAGTTGGCGCGGTCAAAGTCGCCGTCGCCGTTGCCGTCGTAGGCGTCGCGCCTCGCGTCATCCTCACCGTCACGACGGGCGCTGTTCCACAGGAAGAAGCCGGCGACAGCGCTCAGGAGCCCAAGCAGTCCAGCGATGAGTGGCAGCTTGTCGACGAGTCCGAGCTTGGAGTCGTTGGCCTTGGCGTCCTTGATGTTTGCCGCGATGGTCTCGTCGGTGAAGCCGAAGTCCAGGTCCAGGACCGTGGTGCCGTTGTCGGTCTTGCGCACCTGCTGCTCCGTCTGCTTCTGGATGGCACCGGTGCGCGGGTCGATGTACATCGTCTTGGTCGAGGAGTACGTGCCCTGGATGCCTGAAGCGATCTCCGCGGGCTCGTCGGTCACCGTGGTGACGAACTTGTAGGTGTTCCAGCCGTTGACCTTCTCCTCCCCTTGGAACTCCGCGTCATTCGCGCGACCGATGACCCCGTCCCAGAAGGGGTAGGTCTTCTTCTCGACACCGAACGGGAACTTGTTGACGAGGCCCTCATGCGGCTTCGCGTCCCCGATGTACTTCTCGTCGTTGACCGCGAGCGCGGTCTTGCGATCGGTCGCGAAGCGGTCGGTGGACGCAGTGACGAGCCTGGTTCCCTCACCGGTGTTGGAGTCGTCGACGCAGTCGGGCGCGTTCCCGTTGGGGTCCGTGATCAGGCAGGTGAAGGTGTCGAACACGACGACCTTGCCGTCCGACTTCTTGCCGTCGGCGACGGTGTGGCTCAATGCCTTCACGGGAGCGCTGCCACCCGTCGGGAGAACCGCGGCAGTCCCCGAGAGTCGCGTGTTCGAGTCCGTATCCAGCGGGGTCTTCTTCACCTGGCCCGGAACGTAGACCAGGGCCAGCACTGCGGCGGTGACGAGGAAGCCGGCGAGGCCCATGAGGACCAGACCGATGATTCTGCGCATGTGCGGGACACCTTTGTCTCAAGTGGAGCACGGATCGAGTTGACGAGACCCTACCAGTCGGTACAGCGGGGCTTCGGGTTCTGGGAACGGTGGGCGCGGTCCTCTCCCATAGGGTGCGCACATGAGCATGACGACGGGGTTGCGGAACCACGCAGTTCCCCTGACCCTCAACCCGGCTCTGGACGGTCTTCGCGCTGTCGCCGCGGGACTCGTGGTGCTCACCCACGCTGCTTTCCTCACCGGGTTCGGTGCCACGGGCGGCTTGATCGGGCGTCTCTGGGCCCGGGGTGACTTCGGGGTCGGGATCTTCTTCGCGCTGTCGGGTTTCCTCCTGCATCGTGGCCTGGTGTCCAAGGACGCGAAGGGGAGCCTTGATGTCCTGGGCTACGGCTTGCGCCGAGCCGCCAGGGTCCTTCCTGCCTACTGGGTGGCGCTGGCTGCCGTCGTCGTCTTCGCCAACCCGCCATGGCGCGACTGGGTGCTCCACGCAGCACTGCTCCAGATCTACGTCTCCGATGCGTGGATCTCCGCGTTCGGCCAGTCGTGGAGCCTGGCCACCGAGATCTCCTTCTATGCGGTGCTACCGCTCGTCGTCATCGCGCTTCGACCGCTTCGCCGACGACACCCCGCGCTCCCGCTCGTTGTTCTGGTCGTCACCGCACTCGTCACGACCCTGTTTGCGGGTCTGGGGGCAGGGGAGGTCTTCGGTGAGGACCTCCAGTTCCACATGTGGCTCCATGCCCGCGCGCCCCAGTTCCTCGCCGGCATGATCTGTGCCGAGGCCCTCTCTGTCCCCACGTCCTCGGTTTCACGACGGCTCGAGGCCTGGGGGGCAGATTCCGTCATGTGCCTCGCCGTCGCGGGGGCTGCCTACCTGCTGGGCACCACCACCATCGCGGGAGCACTGACGGTCGACACCGCGTCCGCCAGCGAGCTCATCGGCAGAACGGCGCTGTGCACCCTGGTGTCCTTTGCCCTCTTGCTCCCGCTGACCCACGGCGGTGCGAGCGCCTATCGCGCCGCACTGTCCCATGCAACAGTGCGGTGGCTGGGACGGGTGAGCTACGGGGTCTTCCTGTGGCACTTGCCGGTCTTCACGGCTCTGTATGCCGTCACCGGCGTCGCCTTGTTCTCTGGAGGTGTGGTGCCCCTCTTGGCCGTGGGCCTGCCGACGACCCTGCTCCTCGCGGTCATGAGCCACCAGTGGCTCGAAGTTCCAGCGTCAGCGCTCGTCGGGCGCTTCCTGGGTCGCCAGCGCGATCGCGAGCGCCGCCAGCACCAACAGCCTGACCGACGCCTCGACCGCTGAGCTCCCGACGCGGCCGGGCGCTACCCAGGACTGGATGACCGCGGCTGCAAGGGTGAGACTCAGCACTGAGGAGACGAGCCACAGTCGTCGGTGGCGTCCCAAGTGGCTGACGATGACCATCGCCACCCCGACGGCAACTCCGGCTGGCCCAGCGATCAGGGCACACCACACGACCGTGGCCGTGGCCGTGGCCGTGGCCGTGAGCACCGGTACGGCGCCGTACCTCTTGGCACCGCGAGCCACTCGGCGCCGCGTGGCCCGGTCAGGCCACACGGCGAGCAGCACGACCAGTGCCGCCATAACGCTCCCGGCTCCCAGCCCCCATCGATACGCACGATCGGGAGCGAACTCGATGGTGAGCCGACCGGCGGCGCCAGTGGGCACGACGAAACCCTGCCTCCGCCCATCGACCACCTGCGCCGCGAGGCGCGAGCCCCCCAGGGTCGCCTGCCACCCAGGGTTGGCGTTCTCACCCATGACGAGGACGCGCAGGGCTCCGGAGGACAGATCTGCGGTGAGCCGGGTCGGGGTGGGTCGCCGGTGCGACACCACCTGAGAGTGAGCGGCGGTGGCGTCGCGCTCCGGTGCCAGCACGGCGCTGCGGGGTGCGAGACCGCGCCACGAGTCGACGGTCAGCGTGTGCGAGCTGGCAGCGGCCACCCTGACCGGCTCGCAGGTGCGCCAGGTGAACGCGCCGATGCCGAACAGCGCGTCACGCCGACCCTCTGCGGCGGTCGGCACGAACTGGCCGTCCACCGTGACTCGCGGACCTTCACCGCAGCCACTGCTGACCGTGTCCACGGGCGGCGCGAAGGGGTGACCGACGATCTCGAGCTCCTCGAGCTCGAGCGCTCCCACGCCAGGCCGACCCCGTCCGGGAACCGAGACGAACGTGATCGATATGTGCCGTCCGGTCCTCGGTGGAAGGCTGAGGACCCCGTGCTCCGGCAGCCTTCGAGTCAGCTCGGACCCGTCGATGTCCACCACGACGGCGGGCGCTTCCTTCTTGGCCCAGTCTCCTCGCGTCTGCAGACGTAGACCCTGGATCGCTGTGGGCTGATCGAGTCTTATCGTGACCGAGGGTGAGGAGTCGTCCGGAGCGGGGCTCCACGCAGTCCGGGGATCCGAGTCGATGATCGACTGTGGAAGTGCTGAGGGGGCGTACCCGCGCAGGCTGCTGGTCGTCACCTCCACCCCTGGAACAGTCAGGAGCTCTTGGGGCACGGCGAGGGGGTCAACCGCCAGGGTCCCGGTGATGACCCGGTCGCCGGTCGCCAGTCCTTCTATCGTGCGCACCATCGCACCCGTGGACTCGGGATCCACGAGGAGACCCGAGTAGCAGGTGAAGTGCCGCGCGAACAGGGCACACCCATCCGTTCCGGGCAGCCCTGCCCCCAGCACGGCAGTCTGGGCTGATCCCGACACCGTGCTCGGCGTCCTCACCGCCTCGACCGGACTGATCCCGGGCAGGCGGACCTCGGCCAGCCCCGTGACCACGGTGGCGGGCTTGCCAGCAGTCGTGCGGCGGATGTGGATGGTGACCTGGCTCGTCAGGCCAGCGGGAAGCTCGATGGTCGTCGGCCGTTCGGTCGTCGAGAGCCGCACGTCCAGTGAGCCGGCATCCGTCGACACGGTGAGCTCGGTCGGGATGCCAAGTCCCTTGCCGAACCGCACCCTGTCGACGTAGGCCTGAACGCTCATGCGCCGCAGCTCGGTGGGTTTCTCCAGCTCGATGGTCAAGGTGGGGTCATCGTCGAATGCCGCTGCCCACGAGGTACGGGGATTGCCGTCCAGTGCCGCGAACGCCCGGTGGGCCGGCTGGAGTCCCGCGACTCCAAAGTCCTGGGCGATTGACGACGACGCACGCACATCCCGTATGCCGGTGTACGTCACCACGGACCGGTGCTCGACCCCGGGCCAGGGCAGGTAGTCCGCCGAGGTCAGCGCGTCGTGCTCGTCGAGGGTGTTCGTCACGTCCTGTCCTCGTGGAGCACCGAACCAGCGGTCCCTGGCCCGGAAGCCATCCGTGACGACATCCGAACCGGGCTCGAGGTTGAGGGTGCGGTCTCCGTCGAAGATCACCGGACGACCACCCATGCCGGCGTCCGCGAGACGGGCCAAGTCCTCTGAAGCTCCGGAGGCACCGACCAGGTCGTCGGCCGCCCACATCTCCAGATCGGTAGCCACGTGGCCCTTGAGTGCATACACCTCCAGGGGAAACACCCGCTCCCCCGAGGAGTCCACCCAGGTCTTACCGAACCCCTTGACGAAAGAGGCCCCCGCGGTGTTGACCACGGCAGAACGGCCAATGGCCACTGGTGGCTGCCCTGCTTCCCAGGCGGCGAGGTCATTGCGGACGACTAGGTATCGAACGCCCGCGGCCCGCAGCATGGAGTCCGCCCCGCCGAGAGGCCGGCCGGTCTGCAGCCGCGTCTCGACCTCGTCGAGCAGCCGAACCGTCCCGGCGGGCGCGAGCGGCACGGCATCCCGCACGGCATACGGGGTTGATGTCAGCGCTCGCAAGGGTTCGTCCATCGGCCGCCCCCAGAGGTACTCACCGAAGCTCGAGGCGGGCACGATGAGAGCTTGACCGTCCGTGCGGCCGTCGAGCCAGCGCCCGAGGTCCCGCCAGGGCTCGGCCACCTCGACGAAGGACCCGCGTGGGGCGATGGCCCCGCTGAACCCTGGTGCCGCGGCCCCGATCACCGTCAGAGTGGCTGCAGTGAGCGCAGCCCCCCCGAGCCACGCCCGGCGAGGTCGCCAGACGGCGAGCCTCCTGAGCAGGTGGGCCAGCCCCACCGCGAGCGGCAGCCGGATGAGCAGATCAGCCTTGTGAACGTTGCGAAGCGGTGCAAGGGGCCCATCGAGGGCCTGCTGTACCGGATGCGCCAGCGGGGAGTCGAACGGTCCTTGGTGGGGCAACGAGATGAACAGCACCCCAAGGGCGAGACAGGTCAGCAGGAAGGCTCGGTGCGGAAGGCCGCGAACCAGGAAACCCGCCAGACCCAGGGCCATCACGCAGGTCGTGGCCACGATGCTTGCCCGACTCGACACCAGCTCGAAACCTGCTGGCCACCAGACACCGCCCGACGTGACCAGATGGCCGAGCCAGTGAGTCGTTCCGCGGAAGACATCGAGCAGGGTGATCTGGGCCGTCACCGTCTGTGCGTTCTCGATCCATTCGAGGAAGGGAGGCGAGTAGCGACCCATGACGACCAGTGGCACGAGCCACCAGCTCGTGGCGGCCAGGACACACGCTCCCCACACCCAGGTCACCGGTCGTCTCCACCAGGAGCGACGGGTCACCAACCAGATCGCGGCGGGGAGGACCGCGAACGCGGTGGCGGTGGCGTTCACTCCCCCACAGCAGAGGAGGGCGACCCCGCTGAGAGCGGCACCCTTGCGTGCTCCCACCCTGCCCCGCTCGACGAGGACGAGGGGAAGGAGAATCGCCGGCGCGAGCAGCTGAGGCTGCGCCTCCGATGAAAGTCCGCCAATGGTGCTGATCACGCGCGGCGCGAGGACGTAGGCCAGCGAGGCGATGACGCGCACCCCAGAGCCAGCAACGCCGAACGCTCGCAGGAGTGCCATCATCGCCGCGAAGCCAGCGGTGAGCAGGGCCATCCACCACAGGCGCTGCACGACCCACATCGGCAGCACCTCCGAGCCGATCCCGAAGAAGGGGCCCATGGGGAACAGGTAGCCGAACGCCTGGTTCTGCAAGCCGCCCCAGGTCACCTGGGGGTCCCACAGGTGCAGCGCGCGCCCGAGGAAACCCCACGGGTCGACGTAGAGGTCGTTCTTCGTGTCCTCCGAGATCCGGCCGGGAGTCACCGACCATGCCACGCTCCACACCACGAGAAGACCGGCGAACGCCTGAATCCAGCTGCGGTCGCGAACTGGCGAGGTCACCAAGAACCATCTCTGCGGTGGAGCACCGGCAGCCTCCCCCGACGAAGGCCGGTGAGGTACCTTCGCCCTTGCTCGGAACGCACTCGGGAATGGTAACCATGCGGCACCGAACGCCTCCGTCACCCAGCCCTTCGAGGACGAATGTCTCTGCGAGTCCTGCTGCTCAACTGGCGCGACCTCAACCACCCGGAAGCCGGCGGTGCCGAGAAGTACCTTGTCACGGTGGCCGAGGGCCTGGCGGCCCGGGGCCACGGGGTGACGTTTCGCACGGCCGCCTACCCCGGCGCCTTGCCCGACGAGACGATCGCCGGAGTCCGGTACGTGCGCCGGGGCGGGCACTACTCGATCTATCCGATCGCCGTCCTCGGGCGCAGTCAGACCCAACACGATGTCGTTGTCGACGTCCAGAACGGCGTGCCGTATCTCTCACCCCTTGTCACCAGTACCCCTGTCGTGAACCTCGTGCACCACGTGCACCGCGAACAGTGGCCCCTCGTCTTCGGGCCCCGCACGGCGCGCCTCGGATGGTGGCTGGAGTCCTCGGTGGCCCCAGCCGCCTACCGGCGCTCGAACTATGTGGCGGTCAGCCATTCGACCCGGCGCGAACTGGTCCAGCTCGGCGTGGACCCCGAGCGGATCACACTGATCCACAACGGCACTGACGCTGTGGCCGACGAGGGGCTGGAGAGATCGCACTCGCCGCGTGTCATCGTGCTGGGCCGTCTGGTCCCCCAGAAGCGCGTCGAGATCGCCTTGGACACCGTGGCCAGCCTGCGGCACCGCATCCCGGGAATCCACCTGGACGTGGTCGGGTCGGGGTGGTGGGAACCCACCCTTCGCGCGCATGCATCCAGGCTCGGGATCGATGAGCTGGTGACGTTCCACGGGCATGTCTCCGAGGCAGAGAAGCATCGACTCCTCGCACGCGCCTGGGTGCACGCGATGCCGAGCCTCAAGGAAGGGTGGGGGCTCGTTGTCGTCGAAGCAGGTGTTCACGGCACTCCCACAGTTGCGTTTCGCGAAGCAGGTGGCCCAGCCGACTCCATCAGGCATGAGGAGACCGGTCTGCTGGTCAACGGCGCCTCGAGCTCCGGGGCGCACAGTTTTGCCGACACCGTGGCTCGGGTGCTGACCCAGCACGACGAGCGCAGGGCGATGTCGGATCGCGTGCGGACCTGGGTCTCCCGGTTCCACTGGGACGACTGCGTACAGTCGTGGGAGGACTTGCTGCTGCGTCAGGTCAGACGGTGAGGCCCGAGCCGCTCACGGAGCGTCGTAGCGCACGACCTGCTCGGAAGCCGCGGCCGGGTTCGCGCCCGGGTTGATGGCGCTCACACCCCCGATGATGGCAATCAGGGCGAGGACCACACCGGCGGCGATGGACGCGAAGGGCCCAACAGCAGAAGTCATGGGCCAGACCCTACCAGCCGGTCACGAAGGCTCCGGGTCACATCGCGAGCGAGACACGCCGCCGCAACGAGCCACGTGAGGCACGTCATTATCCACCCCAGGCGACCCGCCATGCTCATGCTTCCCGGCACCGTGCTTGCGCCGGGAAACTCGAGCACTCTGACGCGCGGCTCATCGGACACCACAACGGCGCCCTTCGGCATCGTCGTGAGCGCTGGCGCCACGTCGCCGCCTCCGTCCTTCTCGATGACCACCCAACGCACCCCTTCGCGCGCGAGCGCCTCCACCGCTGGGACGCCCGCTGTGATCCGCTCCGTGACACGTCGAGCTGCCGGGTTCTCTCCCGGCACGTCGCCCGAGGAGAGTGGCAGCGAGTCGTCGAAGATGACGGGATGATCGAGCATTCTGGGGACGAGCGTGAGCGACACGCGGTCCCCATTCCACTGGTAGCGGCGGTACTGCGACCAGGGCAGAAGGCCCACGGAGCCGCCCGCAGTGCGCGACAAGCCCTCGGAGATGGCCCGGAGGTCGGCCGGGACCTCGATCGCCCTCACCCGCCCTCCCACTCCCCAGGCCAGGGATGGGAGGAGCGCCACCGGCAGAGTGGCCACCAGAACCACCAGTGCTGGACCGACACGCCGCGACCGCACCACCTCTGCCGCGAGGACACCGGTTCCGGCCGCGACCACGGCGACCCACGGCGCCAGGAGCTTCTGCGCGTCTCGTAGGACACCTCCGCCCGGAAGATGGACCACGACGGCGGTCCACGCACCGAGCGGGTCGAGCGCACTTGCCCAGGCGATCGCCAAGCCGGCGACCCCCGGGAGGGCGATCGCCAGGGCGCGCTGGGCCAGAGCGCCTCGAAGGGCGGCCACCCACGAGAGCAGCGCCACCAGCAGGGAGACGAGCGCCACGACCACCACTGATCGTTCGGATGGATGGCTCGCCGGGTTCCAGAAGCCACCACCGCTGGCCAAGGACGCGAGCACTCCCAGCGGCGTGTCCGCCTTCGCGGCGAAAGCGCCCACTCCTTGCGGTGCCGAGGCGACACCAGAGGCCAGGGCCGGCAGTGCCCACACCATCGACGCGCCCGCGGCGGACGCAACGGACCATGCCAGCGCCCGCCACTGGGTGTCGGGCACGGCGAGCACGAGGACGACTGCCAGGACGACGATCACGAGGCCATTGGCCCCGCCGACTCCGCAGGCTGCAATTCCCACGGCCGGTGACCATGCGGGTCTGGTTCCCCGCCGCACCGCCATGCCCGCGACCAGAAGGTGCGGCAGGGCGGCATACGCAAGGAGGACCGTCCAGTGACCGATGACCAACCGCTCGAGGACGAAGGGGTTCCAGATGGCAGCGATGACCGCCACCACGCGACCGACCATCAGGAGGTTCGGGGCAAGGACGGTCGCGAGGCGTGCCGCGCCCACTCCCGCCAGCACCAGCGTGCCGAACAGCAGCGCGGACTGAGCCACACCCGCTCCGAGCAGCTGGCCCAGCATGATCGCCACGGCATCACTGGGGACGGCGCGCGGTGCTGCTCCAGCGGTTCCGAGGGCGAACGGCGTGAGGCGGGCATCCGGGGACCAGGCCAGGTCATAGGCGAGCACCACCCCCGGACGCAGCGCAGGCCCCAGCACCACGAAGGCGACCACAGCTGCCACGAGCAGTGGCACCAGAGTGGTCCGGTCCGGCTTGGTGACGCTCATTCGCCGGACGGAGCAGGAGGAGCGAGCAGGTCCTCGACGGCCTCGTGCAGGCTGGGCGCATCTTCGCCCAGGAGGATGGCACGCATCCCCAGGGCGCGTGCCGGGACCACATCGCTCGTCATGTCCCCGACCATGGCGCAGCGATGAGGACGCGCCCATGGTGCTGCCTCCAGCGCGCCCATGAACAGCCCTGGCTGCGGCTTGCGACACGTGCACTCGCCTCGTTGGTGCGGGCACAGCTCGACACTGTCGATGTGGGCACCTTCAGCGGCCAGAAGCTCGTCGAGACGCGACATCACCCTCGCCCACTGGCTCCATGACAGCGACCCGGTGGCAAGGCCTCGTTGGTTGGTGACCAGCACGACGCGACACCCGCTGCGGTTGAGACGAGCCACTGCCTTCGCCGCACCAGGCAGGAGGTTCAGGTCGAGGGGGCTGGTGACGTACCCGTCGACCCTGACGTTGATCGTGCCGTCGCGATCGAGGAAGACGATGTCCCAGGGCGCCTCGGGCTGGGCCTGCGACGTCAGCTCTGCGCCGCCCAAGCGGAGTCCACCGCCTCGCACCAGGAGTGCGACCACATCAGGTGGATCTCCTGGATCCTCGGGGTGTAGCTCGATGGTGCTCGGAGCACGTGGTCGGCCAGGTGTGCGTCTGTCCCCGACTCCCCGGTGAGCAGGATGGTCGTGATGTGCCGAGCCCTGGCTGCCTCGAGCGCCGCAAGCACGTTGGGCGAGGACCCGCTGGTGGACATCGCGAGCAGGACGTCTCCGCGTCGCCCGTGGGCGCGCACGCCTCGAACGAAGACCTGGTCGAAGCCGAAGTCGTTGCCCACCGCAGTGATCACGGTGGAGGACTCAGCCAGGCTGATGGCCGGCAGTGGCTCGCGGTCGAGCACGCACTTGCCCGCAAACTCCGCAGCCACATGGCTGGCCATGGCCGCACTTCCACCATTGCCGAGAATGAGGAGCTGGTGTCCCTGCGCGAGGGCCGCGAATATCTCGCGGCCAGCGGCGTCGACGGCCTGCACCAGGTCCGGCTCCCCGAGTCGGGCAACGATCTCTGACCAGGACTTGCGTGCTTGGGAGTGCAGCTCGTCCACGAACGCCGAGTCGGGTGAGGTCGTCACGTCGGCACCCGCCACGTGGTGACACCCTGCCGACTGAAGGTGAACTCGGACACCGTCATACCCAAACCGATGAGGGCCTGGGCCACAAGGTGTTTGCGTTCGAACTCACAGACCAGCACCATGTGGCCGCCACCGCCGGCGCCTGTCACCTTGGCGCCCAGCGCACCGGAGGACAGTGCAGCCTCGACGGCCTCGTCGATGTGTGGGTTCGAGATCCGGCTCGACATGCGCTGCTTCTGCTTCCAGGCCTGGCCGAGGAGGTCGCCGAAGCTGGACACCTCGCCACGAAGGAGTGCCTCCTTCATCGCGTGCGCGATCTGCTTCTGGGCCCGCATGCCGGCGACTGTCTCGGCGTCGTGGCCCGTGAAGCGCGCGATCTGGTCCTGGATGATGTGATCGCTCACCCGGGAGTGACCTGTGTAGGCCAGGAGCATGTTGTGCTCGAGCTCGTGCAGGGTGGACTCGGCCACCCGGAGGGGATAGACGACGACCCTCTCGGCGTGGAACTCCATGAAGTTGAAGCCGCCGAAGGCAGCCGCGTACTGGTCCTGCAGACCACCGGGAATCCCCAGGTCCTCACGCTCCAGGCGGCAGGCAACCTCCGCGAGCTCATGGGGCGTGAGGTCGATCCCGCAGTGCCTGGCCACCAACGCGAGCACGTTGACCACGACTGCGCTCGACGAACCCAACCCGGAGCCCGGTGGCGCGTTCGTGTGGAGGAACAAGTCGAAGCCGGGCGTCGGCAGGGCATCGTCGAGCTGGCGCACTCGCGAGATGGCCGCCTTGGGCAGGTCGAGACGCCCATCGAGGACCACCGGATCGTCGACTCCGAAGTCGACCGACTCGCCATAGTCCAGGGAACGCACCGTGACGTTGCCGTCGTCACGTGGGCGCAAGGTCGCGTAGGCGTAGCGGTTGATCGTCGAGGAGAGGACGACACCACCTTCGGTCTCGGGGAACGGCGGGACGTCCGTCCCCCCACCCGCGAAGCTGACCCGAAGGGGCGCGCGTGCCCGTAGCACTGCCCGTCGTGTCATCGGGTTCCTCCCGTGGCAGGAGCGGTGGTCAGTGAGTCGTCCCTGCGCCGCAGGATGAGCAACAGGTTCCAGGTCACCAGCTCGCGCAGACCGGGGACGGCCAGGACATGACGGGCGGCGTCAGGCAGGTATCGCGGTCTTGCGCCGAGGATGTCGACATCCTGCCGGTTGCGGGCCCAGGCCAACCCCTCCGCCACGCTGACGCGGTAGAGGCTCTCACCGAGGCGGTTCTTGGGCGGATGACCGTGACGCCGCTCATAGCGCCGGGCGGCGTATCCCGCACCGAGCCAGTGCCAGGGCGACGCCTCATGGGCTCCCCACGGTGACCACCAGTTCGTGTAGCTGAGGTACAGCACACCACCGGGGCGGGTGACGCGCAGGAGCTCGTCGGCCACAGGAGCAAAGTGCGGCACGTGCTCGAGCAGGTTGCTCGAGAAGACCACGTCAGCGGCCCCGTCGGCGACGGGGAGCGCCAGTGCTGAGCCAGTGAGACCTCCGTCGGCCACGGACGAGACGGTGGGGTCATGGTCTATGGCGACGTAGCGAGCACCGCGCGCACGGAAGGTGTCAGCGAACTGGTGCGGTCCTGCCCCGACGTCGAGCACGATCCGGCCGTCGAGGGACATGTGGTCCGCCACGGTGTCCACCGAGTCCTCCGCGAGGTCACCATAGAACCTGTCGGGCTCTGTCTGCTCGACGAGGAAGCTGCGGAAGAGGTGGACGGACCGGCCCAGGCCGCGCTGCTGGCTCATCGAGGTGGGCGCCTGGCAGTGAGGCGCAGAGTCGGGCGCGTACGGGGGGCGACGAGCCGCATTCCACCGACCACGGGCGCCGTGAGCAGGGCGGCACCACGAACAGCACCGCTGGCCAACGCCCCGGCAGGTCCCGGTGGGCGCCACGCGCGCACGGCTGAGGCAAGGTCGACGCTGATGCTGTCGAGCACGAGACGGTCGACGCGCACGTCGACGAGGCCGGCGTCACGCGCAAGGCGTCGCAGTGACTCCTGCGTGAAGAAGCGGACGTGGGTGGGGTCCTCGAGCATCCACCATGCGGAGCCGAAGGTTGACAGGCCCCACGAGTCACCCGCAGGTGTGAGCAGGACGAGGCCACCGGTACGGCTCAACAGGGAGGCGGCCTTGCGCATCGTCACGACTGGGTCCGCAACGTGCTCGATCACGTGGACGCCGACGACCAGGTCAGCACCCACGGCTCCGTCGGGCACTTCCTCCACGGCACAGTTCCAGAGTCGACCATGCTGCGTGACGACCGGGTCGACATCGACGGCGAGCTGGTCGGGATCGACACCCGAGATGGCCGCTCCGTCGTCGTGGAACCGTCTCAGGAGCGCACCGCTCCCATAGCCGATCTCGAACACGGAGGCCGGCCTGCCCGCGGCTCGCAGCCAGCGGTAGGTCAGGCGAGTGCGGACTGCGTCGAGTGCCGGATCACCGCCGTACGCGGCGTCGCGGTGGTTGGCCGGAGCGTCCTCGAGAGACCGGTGGAGATGGCCACAGCTCAGGCACCGGTCGAGCTGGCCACCTCCCCTCAGCCGCAAGCGTCGGGTGTCCCTGCCACATATCTCACACTGGCGAGGGAGCGCTTCACCTCGTGCTCGGCTTGCCACGCGGGTACCCTAACCCAGTCCACCGGGCTCCCCCGCTGGATCACGAGGAGGGCACCCATTGGGAACGGACACCGCGCAACGGCCGCTCCGTGTCCTCGTGATGACCTGGCGCGACGGTGACCATCCGGAGGCCGGCGGCGCCGAGGTCTACGTCGAGCGCACCGCACAGCTCCTGACCGCCCGAGGTCATTCGGTCACCATGTTCTCCGCGGCCTTCCCCGGTGCTGCGCCTCACGTTGACCGTGGCGACGTGCGCATCATCCGGCGAGGCGGTCGGCTGACGTGCTACCTGCGGGGCCTCCAGTTCCTTCGCACGATTCGCCGCGACGTGGACGTCGTAATCGACGTCCACAACGGGGTTCCCTTCTGGGCGCCGCTCGTCAGCCCTGCACCCGTGGTGAGTCTGGTGCACCACGTCCACCGAGACCAGTGGCCCATCATCTTCGGTTCGGTCCTCGGCCGTCTGGGCTGGCTCATCGAGTCCCGACTTGCACCGCTTGTGTACCGCAGGTGTCAGTACGTCACCGTGTCGCAGGCCACTCGGGACGACTTGATGGCGCTGGGTGTGGACCGGGACCGCGTCGCCATCACGTATTCGGGCAATGACATCCCCGGAGACCTCGACTCGTACAGCCAGGTGAGTCGCTCGGCACACCCGAGCCTCATGGTTCTCGGGCGGCTCGTGCCGCACAAGCACTTCGAGACCGCGATCGACATCCTCGCCGACCTCGGGTCTCGCTTTCCCCAACTGACCCTCGACGTGGTGGGCGGGGGCTACTGGGATGACGAGCTTCGTGCCCACGCAGTGTTCCGCAAGGTGTCGGACCGGGTTCACTTCCATGGCTTCGTCGACGAGCACACCAAGCGCACCCTGCTCTCGCGTGCTTGGGTCGTGCTCCTCCCGTCCCACAAGGAGGGCTGGGGACTCACCATCGTCGAAGCGGGCCTGCACGGCACCCCGTCCGTCGCCTTCTCCTTCGCCGGTGGTGTCACCGAGTCGATCGTCGACGACGAGACCGGTCTGCTCGCCGACGACGTCAGCCAGATGGCGGTCCATGTCGAACGCCTCCTCGGCGACGCGCCTCTGAGAGAGAAGTACGGCGACAACGCCCGACGCCATGCCCAGTCGTTTTCGTGGGAGAGCACCACCCTTCAGCTCGAAGGGGCACTCAACCGAGCGGTGGAGCACCACCAGCGCTGAGGACTCAGCCGCGCGACGAGCAGCGCGGTCGACTCAGGCGCGTCGGTCGCGACGACCGCGGCGTGCACCCCACAGGTAGGCCCCGGCCTCGAGGGCGCGCAGGCCGAGCATGCCGACCGCATGGCCGGGATCCTGCGCCAGGCGGCGCCAGTTGCGGCGAAAGGACCGTAGAACCGCACGACCCTGCTGACCCACGGCCCCATCGTGGCTCTCGGCGAACGCCGGCAGCGACCGGCCGTAGTAGTACCGCTTCTCCATGACCGTGCGGATCGTCAACTGACCCTCGTCGTGGTCGACGAGCACCGGCGCGAGCTCGATGAGTGCGCCCTCGGCACGCATCCTCAGGCGCAGGTCGGCGTCCTCGGGGCCCGACATCGACAGGGCGAATCCGCCATCACCCATGAGCAGGTCGCGCCGGACCAGTCGGGGGTTGTGGAGGAGCGGGTCGTCGAGGTAGCACTCGCGCTCGAGCGCACGGCACGCGGTCCAGAAGCCGCTGCCGATCGTGCGTTCGGGCAGCGCCACGCCGACGGCCCCGGTGGAGATTGCCGTCTCGAGCGCGCGCATGATCGTCTCGGGCGGCAGGACCATGTCGCTGTCGAGCCACAGCACCCACGTCCCCGTCGCGAGCTCGATGCCGAGGTTGCGCTGCGCGCTGCGCTCCGGACCCCCCGCGACGACCCGGTCAGCAAACCGCTCGGCGATGGCCCAGGTCGCGTCCTCGCTGCCGTTGTCGACGACGACGAGCTCGACGGCGGGGTGCGTTTGCGCACGCACCGACGCCAGGCAGGCCTCAATCGTCCGCTCGTTGTTGCGCGTGGGTACGACGACGCTCACCACCACGTCGCTCTGGGCCTGTGGCACCCGGGGCTCCTTCTGTGCGATCGACCGCGGCTCCCGGGCCAGGTCTCTGCCGGTTGCGCTGTGCCTACCCTGCCGCATCCTCGCTCGGGCGTGGTGGTCGGGCCGCCGCGGCGCGGCCCTGAAGATCGTGGGTGACGGGCGAGTAACCTTTCTCCCTGACCATCCCGGATCGAGGCGCAGTGCGACGTCACCCCCGAGCACGTTCCCTGGGCAAGGCGGCCACTGGCGACGCCCTGCTCGGCCTCGGCATGGGCACGGCCAGCGCGTTGGGATATCTCTTCGTCGTCATCCTCTCGCGCGCCCTCGGACCGGCGGACTTCGGCGGGTTCTCGTCCTTCAACAGCATCGGGCTGGTCCTGGCGATCCCAGCGGGGGCGTTCCAGGTGGTCTTCGCGAGCCGGGTGGCTCGTCGCGGGCCGGCGGCCTTCGACCTGCGACTGCCCCTGCTCGTCGGGGCGGTCGGGTGCCTGGCAACGGTGGTCCTCTCCCCTGCGCTCGCACACATCACTCGAGTGGACTCGGTCCTCGCGCCGATCGTCGTCGGGCTGGGTCTGCCCTCGCTCATCCTCAACGGTGCGCTCATGGGTGGGCTGCTCGGGATGAGGCGCGTCGGCGCGTTGTCCCTCGTCTACCTCGCGACGGGTCTGAGCCGGGTCCTCGCCGCGACGCTGACCTCCGTGCTGGGCCTCGGCCTCACCGGCGCCCTCGTCCTCGTGGCCCTCGCCGGCACCGTCGGGACCGGTCTGCTGTGGTGGCTCTGCCGCGGCGAGGCCCACCTGCCCTGGGCCGCGCCGCGGGGCTCACGCGGCGTCGTCGTCCGGACGCTGTACCGGTCGAACTCCTCGATGGGTGTCCTCATGGCGTTGACGACGGTCGACGTCGTCCTGGCGCGCTACGTGCTCCCGCGGGTGGAGTCGGGCGAGTACGCCCTCGTGTCGACCCTCGGTCGGTCACCGATCTGGGTGACGCAGTTCCTCGCGCTGGCGCTCATCCCGACCTTGGCCACCTCCGGGTCGCGGCGCTCGATCCTGCGTGCCGGAGGCCTGGTGCTCGGTGTCTGCGCCCTCGGGACGGCGGTCGCCGCCGCCGCTCCTGACCTCTGGGTCGGTCTCCTCGGCGGCGACGCCTACCACGCGGCGAGCGACCTCCTCCTCCCGTACCTGGCCCTGGGCACCCTGCTGGCGCTCGCCCAGGTGCTCGTCATGGCCGAGATGGCCCAAGGCCGCCACCTCCTGGCGAAGGTCGCCTGGCTGGCCGTGCTGCTCGAGGTCGTGGTGTGCCTGACCTACGCCCGCGACAACGCGCTCCACGTGCTCGCCACCGCGATTCTGGCCACCAGCCTCGTCGTCGTGGTTGGTGTCGCCGAGCTTCTCCTCGGTCTTCACCGGGAGCCACGGACGATGGGCACCGGCAGCACGGAGGGCACCGGTGGCCCCGGCGGCACCGAGGCGGCGTCCGCGACCTCATCTGACCAGTCCGTCAGTCGCCCCGCCCCCGTCGCGCCGTCACGGCACGGTTCCGACCGGCCGTGAGCGTGCCTGCCTCGACGACCGGGCGCTCCCGACCCGCGGCGATCGTGCTCGCCGGCGGGCTGGGGACCCGCATGGGCAGCTTGGCCACGACCCGTCCCAAGCACCTGCTCGAGGTCGCCGGCGAGCCGTTCATCGTCCACCAGCTGCGCTGGCTGGCCTCCCACGGCATCACCGACGTCGTGCTGGCGACATCCCACCTGGCCGACCAGTTCGAACCGACCCTCGGCGACGGCAGCCGTTGGGGCGTCAGGCTCCGCTACTCCACCGAACCCGAGCCGGCGGGCACCGCTGGTGGGCTGCGGCTCGCCGCCTCGGTGCTCGATTTCCTCCCCGAGTGCGTCGTCGTCGTCAACGGTGACCTTCTCACCGACCACGACCTCACGCGCCAGCTGTCGGTGGGCCGGGACAACTCTGCCCCCGGTGCCGTCATCCACATCCGTGCGGTCCCGGATGCCCGTGCATTCGGTTGCGTCGTCGCCGACGCCTCAGGTCTCGTGTCGGCCTTCATCGAGAAGAGCCCCGACCCACCGAGCCGCGAGGTGAATGCCGGGACCTACGTCCTCACGCGGGAGGTGGTCGAGTCCCTTGCCCGCGGGACCGCGTCGCTCGAGCGGGACGTCATCCCCTCTCTCGTCGCACGGGGACAGGTCCTGGCCTACCGCGAGGAGGCGCTCTGGGAGGACGTCGGAACGCCGGCCGCGCTGGTGCGCGCGTCGGCCGCCCTGGTGCTGCGTTCGGGCCGCGAGGCGCACATCGACCCCCGCGCGTCCGTGGACCCCAGCGCGCGCGTGGCCGGTGGCTCCGCAGTGGGCCGGTCGGCCGAGGTCGGGGCCGGGGCGGTCGTCCTCGGGTCGGTGGTCATGTCAGGCTCGGTGGTCGAGGCGCACGCCGTGGTGGCAGAGAGCGTCGTCGCGCCCGGGATGAGGGTGCCTCGCGGAGGAGTGCTCCGCGGAGGCGTGGCCCCGGGAGCTCAGGCCTAGTTCCCGGTGCTCCTCGGCGTCGGCGTCGGCGCGTCGTCCTCGTCACGCCACGAGCCCACCACGAGCAGGACGAGGGAAGCGACGACGAGCACCGAGGGAGCCGGGTTGGCCAGGACGAGCTGTGGGCTGGCGGCCCCCCAGCGAGCGAGGTTGCCTACGACCCAGGCCACGGGTGCGAGCGCCATCGCAACCCCCGAGGCACGCAGCAGGGTCTTTGGCGGAGGTGTTCGGAGCAGGCACCAGGCCGCCACCGCGAGACCCATGACGAGCCCGGGCAGGGCTGCGAACACCGCGCACGCGACGACGAACAGCAGCCAGCCGCCTCGCGAACGTCGACGATGGGCGGCCGAGACGTGCGTGCGCAGCTCGGACCTGGGCACCCGGAGCGGCGCCTCGGGGCGAGGTGCAGGGGATGCCCCCGAGCCGGACGGGAGCAGGAGCAGACCCGCCGCAACCACCGCGGCGCCGCTGGAGGTCTTCATGGCCACGTCGGAGACAGCCTGCGGGCCGTACTCGATGTCGAAGGTGTGCGGCCCTGGGTCACGGACCCACCAGCCCATGGCATAGCCGTCGACGACGACCGGAGGGCCGAGGCGGGTACCGTCCATCGTCGCGTGCCACCCCGGGTAGATGTTCTGGCCCACGACGAGCAGGTAGGGCTCGTCGGCCTTCTCGGTCGTGACCCGGTAGGACGAGGAGGACCGGCGGTCCACCCTGGTCGCTGGTCCGGCCGAGCCGGGCACCGCGAGCTCACCCCGGGTGTCACGCAGCACGAGCGTGTCGGTCGTCCATCCGGGCTGGCTGCGCAGCTCGTGGGCGCCGCCATCCAGCGAGAGCGGGTCGCAGCCGGCGACGAGACGAGAACCTTCTCCGTTGACACCGCCGATGACCCGCACGCGCACCGGGGCTCCATCGATGGTTCCAAGGCTCACGCATCGCTGCGCCGCAGTCGCCGGGTCGCTCGCGACCCGGGCGCCGTCGACGTCGACCTCGCTCACGATCGGGAAGCCGGTGCCCTCGAACGCCCTGGCCCGCAGGCGCACCGAGGAGGCGCGGGTCTCGGGCAGCGGGATCTCGACCCGTCCGCGGGACACCTGCGCGCTCGTCACCGCTCGCCCGTCGACGATGACGTCGACCGCCGAGATCCACGCGGACGCCTGTGCCGGTTGCTCGATGGCCACACTGTCGAGCGTTCGCGGCTCGTCGAAGGTCGCCTCCAGCCACTCACCCGTGATGCCCCGGCCCGGGGCCCACCCGGTGCCGGGGTCGCCGTCGAAGGCACGCGAGCCACGGACGGTCACGTCACCGAACGCCCGCGACGACGAGGTGACGGTGACGTCCCCGGTGACCCCGTGCAGTGCGTCGATGACGTCATCCGGTGCCGCACGGTCCGGCCGGACGAGGCCGTAGACACGGAAGTCGCGGGCGTCGGGAAGCGTGAAGTCGCGGTCGAGCCGCGTCTCCTCGTCGTCCCCGGCGACGGGCCTGCCGAGCACCCGGGTGAGGACGACGTCAGTCGGTGTCGCCGTGAGCCGGTCCCGTGCCGCACCCCTGAGGTCCTGCGCAGCCGCGGCCGTCGCCACGGGCAGACGTGCCACCCGACGGACCTGGAGGCCGGGGACGGCGACCTCGGCGAGCGACACCGGGTTGTCGCCCTCGCCCGCCACAGCCACCACGGTGACGGTGAGGCGTCCGGCCGTCCGTCCCGGGAAGCCGGCCGAGACGCGCCCGTCGGAGGGAACGTCCACCTCGCTCGCGGCGTCATCAGCCTGGATACGGATCCGGGTGATCCGCTGCCCCGCCGTCGGTGGGACATCGAGGTCGATGCGGTCGACGCTGATCGGCCGCGCCAGCTGGACGGAGACCGACTGCCCGCGGGCACGCCCGAAGTCACCGAAGGTCCAGGCTGTGGTGGGATCGCCGTCGAACGCGTTCTCGGCGGTCGTCGCCGGGTTGACGCCGAAGCGGGGTCCTTCGAGGCTTGCCGAGACCTCGCCACCGACGACCCGGAGCACTGTCTGGTCGGACGGGCCCTCGAGTGCGATCGTGGGCCCCGGGTCCTCGTCGGCCCCCAAGAGGGGACCGTAGGCCCCCGTGAGCCTGTTGGGTACGACCTGCCGCCGGCGGTTCGTGTCCGTGAGGACGAGGCGGGACGTGGGTCCCAGCGCCTGGGCGAGCGCGGACCGCGTCGTGGCGCCGGTGAGCAGGAACGGCGGCTGGGCCGGCAGCAGACCAACCAGCACCAAGGGGGCCAGCGCCCAACCGTCCCCATCGACGAGGACCAGACCCTTCGTGCTCTCGGTGCGCACGAGGTCGCGCGCGTCGCGCACCTCGTAGCGCTGCAGTGGCGGCAGCTGCAGCTCGAGCTCGGGTTGGGCCGGCGTGCGGACGAGATCCTGCCCAGGCGACCCATTGGCCCCGCGGAAGAGCAGTCCGGGGTCCGAGCCGACGCGGGTGGCCACCTCGATCGGCCGGGCTCCACCGTCCTTGTCCCACCGGACGTCGTTGCGGACTAGCACGTCACCGACACCGAGGTAGCGGGCGGCAGCGGAGAGCGCGTCGCTCGGCAGCGACCCCTCCTGTAGCCCTGTGTCGACGGCTGCCAGCAGGCTGGCGCCGTACGGCGACGACTCGGGCAGGGTGATCCGGACGAAGGAGGGACGGGCCAGCAGCGCGTTGTTGAGGTCGTCGGGCCGGTCCTCGCTCCACGTGTACTGGGGCTGCGCAACACCGGGGACGAACCACACCCTGCGGTCCATGGGTCCCTTGTCCAGCGCACGCGTCGCGTCGTACCAGTGGTCCGGCACGGGCAGGGGGAGGCTGTAGAGGCCACCGGACCAGGCCGGCCACGTGGCGAGCACGACGCAGCCCGCCGCGACCGGCGCGATGACCAGCCGCGGTACGACCCGGCGGGCACGGCCAAGCAGCGCCGGAGCAGCCAGCCCGACCAGCAGGGCGACGCCGAGCACGAGGACCGCACCCACCTTGTTGGTCGTGCGGAATGCCGCGGCGCCCGGAACGTGCTCGAAGGACCAGAGCAGGAGGTGGCCGAAGGGAGAAGGGGCGTCTGCCGGGTGGACACCGACCATGAGCACAGCGGCGGGTACCACGAGGAACAGGGCGAGACGTCGCGCCGAGCCACGCACCACTTGGGCGGACGCGACGAGGAGCACCGGGACAAGGAAGCTCGCGGCCACGATGAGCGGGTTCGTCAGGTAGGGGACGAAGCCGGGCTGCCATGGCCCGTCGACGTCCCTCCCGTACAACGGCCAGAGGCCCATGCCGCGCAGAACCTCGGCGAAGGACGAGGGCGCCGCGATACCCTCCAGCGACTCGCTGAACTGAGTCACGTGGCTCCCCGCGCCGAGGGCGGCCAGCGAGGGTACGAGCCAGTAGGCCGAGAGCAGACCGGCGAGCAGTCCCCACTTGGCCGTCGCTACCACCACCGCTCGCCAGCTCGCTCCCAGACCGCTGTGGGCGTACCAGAGCAGTGCCGGCAGGCACAGGAGCTGGATGATCGGAATGACCGCGACGTTCATGCCGCTCATGGCGGCGAAGGCGAGGGCCGCCGCGGCCGGGTCGCGCCAGCCTCCGCGCACGGTGGCTCGGAGCAGGAACAGCGCCATCCAAGGCAGCATCGCTGCCGGGAGCACAATGGCGAGGAAGTCACCCGCCGTGACCATGTACGGGTTCGCGACGTAGATCACCGCGGCGACCACCGCACCGACCCGCCCGGCCCGAGATCCCGCCACGAGCATATAGAGGCGGCTCGCGCCCCACCCGCCGAGCAGCAGCAGGACCCAGCGCAGCAGGCGCATCGACAGATCGGCCCCGATGCCGAGCTCCTGGATGGCCCCCACGAGCCAGGCGACGGGAAACAGTCCCACGTTGAAGTTGGGCTCCCCGAGCTTGGGGCTCTCGCGCCACGCCCGGCTCAGCGCCTCGGCCTCGCGCCACGGCGCCATGTAGATTTCGGGCTTGATGTCCGGTGCGAGCACACCGACTCCGTTGAGCAGAAGGACGAGCAGCAGGATGGTTGCGAGCACCACGGGCACGCCGGCTCGCCTCAGCACAATGCACCCTTCCCCGCCGGTTCGTGACGCATCATTGTGCCTCACGGGGCGGCACCCGCCAGGACGCCCGCTGGTCGACGGGACATGTCACCGACGACGCAGCGCGGGGCGGTCCTTGACGGACCACCCCAAGGCGTCGAAGCCGGTCGCCCGATGACCCGAAACGCGCGTGGCCCCGTCACCGAGACCTCTGACCGGGGCGCGCAACTGGGATATCGGCCGGCGCTCGACGGTCTTCGAGCCGTTGCCGTCGTCGCCGTGATGCTCTACCACGGCGGCGTCGGCTGGGCAGCTGGTGGCTTCCTCGGGGTGGACGTCTTCTTCGTCCTGTCCGGCTTCCTCATCACCTCGCTGCTCGCCCAGGAGTGGAGGCGGCACGGCCGGATCAACCTTCGCGCCTTCTGGCTGCGCCGGGCCCGCCGGCTGCTGCCGGCAATGCTCGTCGTGCTGTTGGCGGTGGCCGGCTACTCGTTCGCCACGGACCAGCAGTCAGCCCAGCTGCGAGGTGACTCGCTGGCCACGCTCGGATACGTCTCCAACTGGTGGTTCATGGTGAGCGGGCAGTCCTACTTCGCCCAGTTCGTCGAGCCCTCTCCGCTGCGCCACACGTGGTCCCTCGCCATCGAGGAGCAGTACTACATCGTCTTTCCTCTGCTCCTCGTCGTGCTGCTGGGTCGAATGCGGCTGCGACTCACAGGAGTGCGGGCCCTCCTCATCGCCGGTACGCTCGCCTCTGCGGCACTCATGGCGTTCCTGTACCAGCCGTTCACCGACCCCTCACGCGTGTACTACGGCAGTGACACGCGCATGCAGGCCCTTCTGTTGGGGGGTGTCCTGGCGTTGTCCCCCTCGTTGGTCGCGGCAGCGCGGCCGGTCTACACCCGTCTCCACGGACGTCTGGTGCCGTTGCCCGGTGCGACCGTGGTCGGGTGGCTGGCCTTCGTGGGTCTGCTGCTCATGTTCACCGCTGCCCGCGAGCTGGCTCCATGGATGTACCGCGGGGGCTTCCTTCTCGCCGCCCTGCTTTCGGCGGCCCTCATCGCGTCCGTGTCACAGGTACCTCGCTCGAGTCTGGCGCGGCTGCTGTCGCTCCGCCCCGTCGTCGCCACCGGGGTGATGTCCTACGGCCTGTACCTGTGGCACTGGCCCGTCTACGTCATCGTGGGTCACGGCCGCACGGGTCTCGACGGCCCGCTGCTCCTCGCGGTCCGGATGGGTATCACCGCGCTCCTGGCCTACGCCTCGTTCAGGCTCGTCGAGGAGCCCCTCCGCAAGCAGCGACTGCAGCGTCGTTTCACACCCACCCAGTGGGCGAGGGTTGTATCTGTCTCCCTGGTGGGCGTCCTGTCGGTGATGCTCTTCGCGACCGCCTCCGCGCAGGCACCTGCGCTGGCGCCGACCACCACCTTGGCGGGGCGGCCCGCCCCCGTCCCCGACGCCCAGGGCCGGCTCGTCAAGGCATTCCTGCTCGGCGACTCGCAGTCCTACGGGATGCGCAACTACTACGGCAACAGGATCGACGGCCTCGCCGTCAACGGCAGCACCCAGCTCGGCTGCGGCACGCTGCTGGCCGAGCGTCACCTCGACGGCCAGACCTTCCCCAACCTGCCGGCCTGTGCCGAGTGGGAGCCACGCTGGACCCAGGAGGTCGCCCGGGAGAAGCCGGACATCGTGGTCCTCATGCTCGGGCTCGGCGAGCTGTACGACCGACGCGTCGACGGCCGCGTCGTGAAGTTCGGCACTCCGCAGTATCGCGACTGGCTCTACCGCGAGGTCGACCGCCGACGTGAGCTGGTCAAGGGTCACGCGGGCAGGTTCGCCCTGACGACGGCCCTGTGCATGAAGATCAGTGCCGACGCCGCGAACCCGACGACCGCAGTGGCCAACGACCCCGACCGGCTCGCGTGGCTCAACGAGACGATCCGGGCCTATGGCTCAACCCATCCCGACGTCCCGATCCTCGATCTGCACGCCACGGTGTGCTCGAACGGCTTCACCGAGGAGGAGAACGGCATACGGCTGCGCGACGACGGGCTGCACCTCAGCGAACTAGGCGCCGCCCTGGTGTGGGACCGCATCGGCCCGGCGATGATCCAGGCCGGCAAGTAGTCAGTCCTCGCGGCCGGCGTCAGCGGCGACGGGCTCCCTGCCGATGAGCGCCTCCGTACGCCGGTTGACGCCGAAGGCATAGATCGCACCGCCCAACACGACGAGGGCGGCGACAGCGAGAGCGCCCGCCTGCCACTGGCGGATCTGGTTGATCTGGCCGCATGCTGCTGTCCCCAGCTCATCGGTCGGTGGACTGGCACCGGTGCCACACATGATCGGGAACCCGTCACTGGGGTACAGCTGGATCGGTGACCACAGGAGGTAGGCCGCAGCGAGGAGCAGGAGCAGGGCGAGCGTCGCTGCGACCTTGGCGCCCACGGACAGGGTCACGACGGAACGTGTGCCCTCTTCGGGTTCAGACATGATCCTCCGCAGGTCGGTGGGCGCCTGCGGACGGTGGACGGCTGTCCTTCCTGCGTGGCGGCTGGAAGTCCGGAAGCCGTTGAGCGGACTCCGCCACGACGAGGAGGTCGGAGGCGATCGACGGGAACCTAGCACAGAGGCGGTCGACCCGATCGACGGGAAAAGGGAACTCCCCCGGCATACCCGAGGTCCGCAGGACAGCGAAACCGGTGCGTTCCAAGATCTCCCGCAGCGCGCGGTGCGAGAACACCTTGAGGTGTCCCTGGACCTGGTTGCCCTGACCCAGCACGCGCCACCGTCGCCCGAGGTGCACCTCGCTCGACGTCTCGGTGAACAGCGGCTGGATGCCCAGCGGAACGAGGACCCGGTTGGCCCAGCCGACGATGTTGGGAGTGGACAGCACGAGCCGTCCGGACGGCGCCAGCAGGCGTCGGATCTCGGACAGCAGGCGGTCGGGGTGCGGGACGTGCTCGATGATCTCGCCGGCGATGACGACGTCGAAGGAGTCGTCGGCGAAGGGCAGCCGGCTCGCGATGTCACCCGTCACGCCGTGCCACCGCGCGCCGCCCGGTGGGGGCACGACGTCCATCCCCACGAGGACTGACTCCGCGGGCAGGCGCGAGGCGAGGGCTTCCAGCAGGACGCCCTCACCGCACCCGAGGTCCAGGGTCCGTGCGGGGCGACGTGCCACGACCTCGTCGGCGATCGCGGAGAGCCGTCGGTCGAGCGAGCCGACCCACGTGACGTTCTCGCGGTAGTAGTCGGAGACGCTGGTCATCGGGTGCCGGGGAGTGCGGCCGAGCGCGCTGCGTGGGGTGGCATTGGGGCAGTATGGCAGAGCCGAGGGCCGCTACTCGATGAGCAGGATGCCCCCAGGGAGGCGGCGCAGCGTTCTCACATCCGGTCACCGTCCTCAGGTCCGAGGTCGACGCCAGGACCGGCTGCGGCGCCCAGTACGACCCCCACGACGACGGCGAGCAGCAGCCCGTAGGCCGGTCGTTGATCGGAAGGTACGAGGTCCCACGTCGCGACGGTCGTGACGATGAGGAGCACAAGCCAGACGATCCCACCGCTCATCGGCGCCGTCCCCGCTGCGGGTGGTCGACGCCACGCGATGGCGAGGGTGACGGCGACAAAGCCGAAGACCGCAGAGGTGAGCAGCAGGGCCGGTCCGAACGCGTGGTCGTGGTCATAGCGCCACAGCGACGCCACGAGGCTGACGACGAGCGTCAGGACGCCGATCCCGGCGTTGACCAGTCGCGTGACCGTCATGGTCGCTCCGTCCTTCGGACGGCGTCGGCGGCTCACAAGTCACCGAGGCCGTGCTCTCCAGACTACGACCGTGCAGCCGGTCCCGAAGGCCGAACGGCGATCCCGCGCGGGGAGCGTGCTCAGTGTGCCGCGTCGTGCCAGCTCCGGCCGAGCCCGACGCTGACATCGAGCGGGACGTCCAGCTCGATCGCGCGGCCCATCTCGGTGCGCACCAGCGCCTCGACGTCCTCGCGCTCCCCCGGCGCCACCTCGAGCACGAGCTCGTCGTGGACCTGGAGCAGCATGCGTGACTTCGCACCGGACTCACGCAGGCCCGAGTCGACGCCCTTCATCGCGAGCTTGATGATGTCGGCGGCAGAGCCCTGGATGGGTGCGTTGAGCGCCATCCGCTCGGCCCCCTCGCGACGCTGGCGGTTGTCGCTCAACAGGTCGGGCAGGTAGCGGCGGCGCCCGAGCATCGTCGCGGTGTAGCCGGTCGCGCGCGCCTCGGCCACGATCTCGCGCAGGTAGTCGCGCACTCCGCCGAAGCGGGCGAAGTACTCGTTCATGAGCCCCTGCGCCTCCCCCGTCGAGATCGACAGCTGCTTGGACAGCCCGAACGCGGACAGGCCGTAGGCCAGGCCGTAGCTCATCGCCTTGACCTTGCTGCGCATCTCGGCGGTGACGTCCTCGGGCTCGACCCCGAAGACGCGCGCGCCGACGAACCGGTGGAGGTCCTCGCCGGTGCGAAACGCCTCGATGAGGCCCTCGTCACCGGACAGGTGGGCCATGATCCGCATCTCGATCTGGCTGTAGTCGGCCGACATCAGCGACTCGAACCCGTCCCCCACGACGAAGACGTCGCGGATGCGGCGACCCTCCTCTGTGCGGATCGGCACGTTCTGCAGGTTCGGGTCCGTCGAGGACAACCGGCCCGTCGCGGCGATCGTCTGGATATAGGTCGTGTGGATCCGCTGGTCCTCCGCGACCGCCTTGATCAGGCCCTCGACCGTGACCCGTAGGCGCATCGCGTCGCGGTGGCGCAGCATCGCCTCGAGGAACGGGTGCTCGGTCTTGGCATAGAGGTCGGTGAGGGCGTCGGCGTCGGTCGTGTAGCCGGTCTTGGTGCGGCGCGTCTTGGGCAGGCCGAGCGTCTCGAACAGGACCGTCTGGAGCTGCTTGGGTGAGCCGAGGTTGATCGTCTCGCCACCGATGGCGTCGTAGGCGTCCTGCTTGGCCTCGCGCACCTTGGCGTCGAAGTCGGCCTCGAGCGCGCTCAGGCCCTCGGTGTCGACGGCGATCCCGGTGCGCTCCATCGTGCCGAGGATGTCGACCAGCGGCAGCTCGATGTCGCGCAGCAGCTCGGTGCCGCCGGTGGTCTCGAGCTGCTCGCCGAGCGGCACGGACAGGTCGAGGACCGCCCGCGCACGCACCATGGCGTCCTGCCCGACCATGTCCTCGGTGCCGATGGCGAGCATGCCCTGACCACCAGGGTGCTCCTCGGCCTTGAGCTCGCGACCGAGGTGACGGACGACGAGGTCGGCGAGGTCGAAGCTGCGCTGGTCGGGTTTGACGAGATAGGCCGCCAGGGCGGTGTCGACCGTGACCCCGCGCAACGGCATACCCCTCGCCTGCAAAGCATGCATCGGGCCCTTGGCGTCGTGGAGGATCTTGGGACGCGTCTCGTCGGCGAGCCAGTCGGCGAGCGCGCGCTCACCCTCTTCGTCGAGCTCGACGACATCGATGTATGCCGCCGCGTCACCTGTCGTGGCCAGCGCCACGGCGCTGACGTCACCGGTGCCACGACCCCAGGTCCCGACGACGTGCACGCCGGTCGGGTCGGTCGTCGCGTGCTTGTCGAGCCATGGCCCGACCTCGGCGGACGACAGGACCGAGCCGTCGAGCTCGAACCCTCCCTCGGCCTCGTCGGGGGCGGCCTGGAAGGTCTCGAACAGGCGCTCACGCAGAACCCTGAACTCGAGGCCGTCGAAGACCCGGTGGACCTCCTCGCGGTCCCAGGTCGCGCGCTCGAGGTCGGCGATCGTCACCGGCAGCGTGAGGTCGCGCACGAGCTGGTTGAGCCGGCGGTTGCGCAGGACGTCGTTGAGGTGCTCACGCAGCGACTCCCCCGCCTTGCCCTTGATCTCGTCGGCGTGCGCGACGACGCCCTGGAGGTCGCCGTAGAGGCCGAGCCACTTGGCGGCCGTCTTGGGCCCGACCCCGGGCACACCCGGCAGGTTGTCGCTCGTCTCGCCGACGAGCGCGGCCAGGTCGCTGTAGCGCTCGGGCGCCACGAGGTACTTGTCCTCGATCGCCTTGGGGTCCAGGCGCCAGACGTCGGAGACGCCACGCACCGGGTAGATCATGGACACCTTGTCGGTCACCAGCTGGAACGCGTCACGGTCGCCGGTGCAGATGACGACATCCATGCCCTCGGCCTCGGCCATCGACGTCAGCGTCGCGATGACGTCGTCGGCCTCGAAACCATCCACCTGGACGTGCTTGATGCGCAGCGCGTCGAGCACCTCTCGCACCAGCGCCACCTGCCCCTGGAACTCGCTCGGAGTCGCCGAGCGGGTGGCCTTGTAGTCGGAGTACTCCTCCGAGCGGAACGTCTGCCGCGAGACGTCGAACGCGACCGCGACATGGGTGGGCGCCTCGTCCCGCAGGACGTTGATGAGCATCGACGTGAACCCGTAGACCCCGTTGGTGTGCTGACCGGTGCTCGTCGAGAAGTTCTCCACCGGGAGGGCGAAGAAGGCGCGATAGGCAAGGGAATGACCGTCGAGGAGAAGGAGGCGACTCACGCATGGCAGCCTATGGCCAGCCCCCGACACCAGTGAAGGCGACCAAGACATGACCACCGACGCACCGCAGGACCTCATGCCCTTCGTGGCGCAGATGACGGCCCTCAACCCCCACTCCCTGCTCCAGCGCATGGGTATCGAGATCACCGAGGCCACACCGGAGCGCCTCGTCGCGACGATGCCGGTCGAGGGCAACACCCAGCCCTACGGCCTGCTCCACGGCGGCGCCTCGGTGGTGCTCGCCGAGACGCTGGGCTCGGTCGGCTCGGCCATCCACGCCGGACCGGAGCGCATCGTCGTCGGCACCGACATCAACGCGACCCACCACCGCGCCGCCCGCTCCGGGGTGGTGACCGGCGTGGCCACGCCCATCTCCCTGGGGAAGACGTTGTGCTCATGGGAGGTCGTCGTCTCCGACGACCGGGGCAAGCGCGTGTGCACGTCGCGCATCACCTGCCTGGTGCGCGAGGCTCCGCCGGGCAGCTGAGCGCACCCGCGTCCAGCCGGTCAGTGCGCCAGCCCGCCGCGCCGGCCCCCCGCTCAGCTGACGCGCGAGGCGACCGAGCGCAGTGACCGGCGACGGCGGATGAGGTGCTCGACAGCGGCCTGGCCGGCGTGCCCGACATGGCTCACGTGGCCCGCGGGGGCGAGGCGTCGACGCAGCTGTGACGTCCCCACGACACGTCGTACGAGGACGGACGAGAACCCCAGCCGGGCAAAGAAGCGGTGCGCCTCACGGCTCTGGGTCGGCACGTTGCTGACCACGACCTCGGACCCGGCCTTCTCGGCCAGGGTCGCGACGGCGGCCAGGAGCGCTCGGGCGACCCCATGACGTCGCGATGCCGGGTCGACGAAGAGGAGCTCGATGGCGATCTCGGGCTCGGGCTGCAGGCCGAACGGGTTCTCGGTCGTCACGATGTAGCCCACCGGCCGGCCGTCGATGCGCGCCACATGGGCGTAGACGTCGGGTCGGCCCAGCGCCAGCTGCAGCCGTCCGTCGTTCGCGAAGCGCGTGGCCACCTCGAGCGGCACGCCGGCATCGATCTTCGATGCCAGCCACAGCCCGACGAACTCGCTCAGCTCGTCCCTGGGGACGGCTTCGACCTCGACCATGCTGCGCGCCACGGGCGGCCTCCTGAACCTCACAGCCCCCTGCGCGGTTGACATCCCGACCCTACGGGTCAGAACGGCTCCACGGTAGCCCTTCGCAAAGTTCGTTGTGAGGTCGCCGTTAGAGTCGCGCCGTGGATCTCTCCCTGCCCGGTCTCGGGACCGTCATCAACGTCATCACCGTCACGGTGGGCGCGCTGCTCGGCATGGCTGTGGGACACCGCTTCCCGGACCGCACGCGCTCCGTGGTCACCGACTGCCTCGGGCTCACGACGCTGCTCATGGCCGGGCTCTCCGCCGTGAGCGTCACCGACCGCGTGCTCTCCGACGCGACCGGCCGCGGGGCACCCGTGCTCATCGTCCTCGGCTCGCTGCTCATCGGCTCGATCGCGGGCTCGCTCCTGCGCATCGGCGACCGGCTCGAGTCGCTCGCCGGTCGCATCGAGTCATGGTTCGCGCGACGTTCTCCCGCCCTCGCCGACAGCGACGACACCGGGGGCGCCGCAGGCGCCGACGCCGACGCGGTGGCCCGGGGCACGACGGCCCGTGAGAAGTTCATCGAGGGCTGGCTCGGCGCGTCGCTGCTCTTCTGCGTCGGTCCGCTGACGATCCTGGGCTCACTCTCGGACGGCCTCGGCCGCGGCATCGACCAGCTGCTGCTCAAGTCCGTGCTCGATGGCTTCGCGGCCCTTGCCTTCGCGTCGAGCTTCGGCGTCGGCGTCCTGCTCTCGGCCGTGTCGGTCGCCGTCGTCCAGGGCGCCCTGACCCTGGTCGGCGTCCTGCTCGGCTCGGTCCTGCCCGAGGCGCACATCCTCGCGCTCACTGCCACGGGCGGGTTGATGCTCGCGGGCATCGGCCTGCGCCTGCTGCGCATCAAGGACGTCCCCGTGGCCGACATGCTGCCGGCCCTGGTGGTTGCGCCACTGCTCACGCAGCTCGTCATCGTCCTGCGGTGAGGAACCCCGGTATGCCGGCCGGCCGGCATACCGGATCGGTGGTCTAGGCCTTCTCCATCCCGGCGACCACGGCGTCGGAAACCTCTTTCATGCCCATGCGGCGGTCCATCGCGGTCTTCTGGATCCAGCGAAAGGCCTCGGACTCGGTGATCTTGAGCTTGGTCATGAGCACGCCCTTGGCGCGGTCGACCGACTTGCGGGTCTCGAGCCGCTCACCGAGGTCGGCGACCTCGGACTCGAGGGTCTTGAGCTCACCCCAGCGCGAGAGCGCGATGTTGATGGCGGGCACGACGTCGGTCGCCGTGAACGGCTTGACGATGTAGGCCATGACGCCGGCGTCACGCGCCCGCTCGACGAGCTCGGTCTGGCTGAAGGCCGTCAGCATGACGACCGGGCACAGCCGCTCCTTGCCGATCTGCTCGGCCGCGGAGATCCCGTCGAGGACGGGCATCTTCACGTCCATGATGACGAGGTCGGGACGCATCGAGGTGGCCATCTCGACCGCCTGCTCGCCATTGCTCGCCTGGCCCACGACCTCGTAGCCGGCCTCCCCGAGCATCTCGGCCAGGTCGAGCCTGATGATGGCCTCGTCCTCGGCGACGAGGATCCGCTTGGCGACGGGAGCGTCGGTCGGCGCAGGGGTTTCGGGGGTCGCAGTGCTCACGGGGTCAGCCTAGGGGACTTCTGGGGCCGACCGCGCACGGCCGACCCCACAGCGGTGCCGAGGGCGGGACTTGAACCCGCACGCCCTTGCGAGCAAAGCATTTTGAGTGCTCCGTGTCTGCCATTCCACCACCCCGGCGGGCGTGCGCACCCATCCTAACGGCGCTGGTGGGACTGCGTGTGCAGCCCCTGGCCCGTCACTGGGCAGACGTGCCCGCGAGGTCGCCGTATGCCGGCGCGACCCTGTTCTTGGCGTCACCGATGCGGTGCACCCGCAGGGCGTTCGTCGAGCCGGGGATGCCGGGCGGGGAGCCGGCGACGATGACGACGAGGTCGCCCTCCTGCGCCCTGCCGCAGGCCAGCAGCTCCTCATCGACCTGGAGGGCGAACTGGTCGGTGTGGCGGGCCGGGGCGGTCATGAAGGTCTCGACTCCCCAGGTGAGAGCCAGCTGGGAACGGGTCCACTGGTGCGGGGTGAAGGCGAGCATCGGGATGCGGGGACGGACCCGGGCGAGCCGGCGTGGTGAGTCACCGCTGACGGTGAAGGTGATGAGGTACTTGCAGCCCAGGAGCTCGCCGATCTCGGCGGCTGCGGCCGTCACCGCACCGCCCTTGGTGCGCGGCTTGGTGTCGAGCGGCCGGATGCGGCCGAGGCCGTGCTCCTCGGTGTTCTCGATGATGCGGGCCATCGTCGTGACGGCCTCGATGGGGTGGGCACCGACGCTCGTCTCGCCGGAGAGCATGAGCGCGTCCGCGCCGTCGAGGACGGCGTTGGCGGCGTCGGACGCCTCGGCGCGGGTGGGCCGGCTGTTGGTGATCATCGACTCGAGCACCTGGGTGGCGACGATCACCGGCTTGGCGTTGCGCCGGCCCAGCTCGCAGGCGCGCTTCTGGACCAGCGGCACGGTCTCGAGCGGCATCTCGACCCCGAGGTCACCGCGAGCCACCATGAGACCGTCGAAGACCCGCATGATCTCGTCGAGGTTGTCGACGGCCTGGGGCTTCTCGATCTTGGCGATGACGGGGATCCGCACGCCCTTCTCGTCCATGATCCGGTGCACCGGCTCGATGTCGGCCGCGCTGCGCACGAACGACAGGGCGATCATGTCGACCCTGGTGTCCAGGGCCCAGCGCAGGTCCTCCTCGTCCTTCTCGGACAGGGCTGGGACGCTCATCGCCGCGCCGGGGACGTTGATGCCCTTGTTGTTGCTCAGCACCCCTCCCTCGACGACCTCGCAGACGATGTCGGTCTCACCCGACTCGACCACGCGCAGGGCGAGCTTGCCGTCGTCGATGAGGATCATGTCGCCGGCCGTGACGTCACCCGGCAGGCCGGCGTAGGTCGTGCCGACCTCGTCCTTGGTGCCCTCGACGTCACGGTTGGTGATGGTGAACCGGGCGCCGTTCTCGAGCATGACCGAGCCGCCCTTGAAGCGGCCCGTGCGGATCTTGGGACCCTGGAGGTCGGCGAGGATGCCCACCGCGTGGCCGAGCTCGTCACTGGCCCGGCGCACGTCCAGGTAGACCTTGGCGTGGTCCTCGAGGTCACCGTGCGAGAGGTTGAACCTCGCCACATCCATCCCGGCACGCACGAGCTCGCGAAGCCGTTCGGGGGTGGAGGTGGCGGGGCCGAGGGTGCAGACGATCTTGGCGCGACGCATGCCGGCAATCGTATCGATGCAAACGGTTACGCGGTGACGCGGGTCACACCGTGAGAGGGCGGTCGGTCGGGTTGACCGGTCGGGGCAGGCGGGAGGGCTTGCCCGAGAGCCAGGCGTCGACGTGGTGGGCCGCGGCGCGACCCTCCGCGATGGCCCACACGATGAGTGACTGGCCACGACCGGCGTCGCCGGCGACGAAGACGCCGGGGACCGACGACATGTAGTCGGCGCCACGGCGGACGTTGGACCGCTCGTCGAGCTCGACGCCCAGCTGGGCCACGAGGGTCTCGGTCTGAGGGCCGAGGAAGCCCATGGCCAGCAGCACCAGCTGGGCGGGGATGACCTTCTCGGTCGCCTCGACCGGCTCGAAGCCGTTCTCGACACGACGGACCTCGTGGACCCGCAGGCCGCTCACCCGGCCCTCGGCGTCGGTGACGACCTCCTGGGTGCTCACGGCATACAGGCGGTCGCCGCCCTCCTCGTGGGCGGAGGCGACCCGGAAGGTCATCGGGTAGGTCGGCCAGGGCTGGCCCGGGGCACGCTCCTCCCCCGGCTGGGGCAGAATCTCGAGGCTCGTGACGGACCTGGCGCCCTGTCGGTGCGAGGTGCCGATGCAGTCCGCCCCGGTGTCGCCACCGCCGATGACGATGACGTCCTTGCCCTGGGCCGTGACCTGCCCGTCGACGGTCTCGCCGAGCGCAGCCCGGTTGGCGGGCGGGAGGAAGTCCATGGCCTGGAGCACGCCCGAGGCGTCGCGCCGCCCGGGTACGTCGAGGTCACGGGCCACCGTGGCGCCCATGGCGATGACCACGGCGTCGTAGCGGGCGCGCAGCTGCTCCCAGGTGACGTCCGCGCCGACGTCGACCGAGCTGCGGAAGCGCGTGCCCTCGGCCTGCATCTGCTGGAGGCGACGGTCCACGACCGACTTCTCCATCTTGAACTCGGGGATGCCGTAGCGCAGCAGGCCACCGGGGCGGTCCGCACGCTCGTAGACCGCGACCGTGTGGCCGGCGCGGGTCAGCTGCTGCGCCGCAGCGAGGCCAGCCGGTCCGGAGCCCACGACGGCGACCGTCTTGCCGGAGAGGCGCTCCGGCGGGCGGGGCGTGACACCACCGTCGGCGAAGGCCTTCTCGATGGTGGTCACCTCGACCTGCTTGATCGTCACGGCGGGCTGGTTGATGCCCAGGACGCACGCCGTCTCACAGGGAGCCGGGCACAGGCGGCCGGTGAACTCCGGGAAGTTGTTGGTCGCGTGCAGGCGCTCGATCGCGGACTTCCAGTCGCCCTTCCAGGCGAGGTCGTTCCACTCGGGGATGAGGTTGCCCAGCGGGCAGCCGCTGTGGCAGAACGGGATGCCGCAGTCCATGCACCGGCCGGCCTGGCGCTGCAGCTGTCCGAGCTCCTGCTCCTCGTAGACCTCGCGCCAGTCCTTGATGCGGACCGGCACGGGGCGGCGGGCAGGGAGCTCACGCTCGCGGGTCTTGAGAAAGCCTTGGGGGTCAGCCACGGGAAGCCTCCATGATCCGGTCCCAGACCTCTGCGCCCTCGAGGTCGAGGCCCTCGGCCTCGGCGGTGGCGCGGACGTCGAGGACTCGCTGGTAGTCGCGGGGAAGGACGAGGGAGAAGCGCCCACGGGCGGACTCCCAGCTCTCGAGCAGGCGGGAGGCGACAGCCGATCCCGTGTGGGCCAGGTGGCGCTGAAGCAGGTCGCGCACGACGTCGTTGTCGCTGTCGCGCAGTGGCGACACGTCAACCAGCTCCCCGTTGACCCTCGAGGCGTCGAGGTCGAGGACGTAGGCCACGCCACCGGACATGCCGGCGGCGACGTTGCGCCCGGTCGACCCGAGGATGAGGACGGTGCCGCCGGTCATGTACTCGAGGCCGTGGTCACCCACACCCTCGACGACGGCGGTGATGCCCGAGTTGCGCACGCAGAAGCGTTCGCCGACCCGGCCCCTGAGGAAGATCTCGCCCGAGGTCGCGCCGTAGCCGATGACGTTGCCGGCGATGACGTTGTCCTCGGCGGCGAGCGGTGCATCAGGTGCGGGCGCCACGATGATGCGTCCGCCCGACAGGCCCTTGCCGACGTAGTCGTTGGCGTCGCCGACGAGCCGCAGGGTCACTCCCCTGGGCACGAAGGCGCCGAAGCTCTGGCCGGCCGACCCACGCAGGGTGAGGTCGATCGTGTCGTCGGGCAGCCCGGCGGCGTGCGCCCGGGTCACCTCGTGCCCGAGCATCGTGCCGACGGTCCGGTTGACGTTGCGGATGGCCACCGTCCCGGTCACGGGGATGCCGTCGTCGATGGCCTCTCGGGCGATGGCGATGAGCTGGTGGTCCAGGGCCTTCTCGAGTCCGTGGTCCTGGCTGACCGTGTGGCGGCGGGCGGACCCGTCCGGGCTGTCGACCTCGGTGAGGATCGGCGAGAGGTCGAGCCCCGACGCCTTCCAGTGGCTGATCGCCTTGGTCGTGTCGAGGGCGCCGATCTGGCCGATCGCCTCCTCGATGCTGCGGTAGCCCAGCGACGCGAGGTGTTCGCGGACCTCCTCGGCGATGTACTCGAAGAACGTCTCGACGAACTCCGGCTTGCCGGAGTAGCGCGCACGCAGCTCGGGGTTCTGGGTCGCGATGCCGACGGGGCAGGTGTCGAGGTGGCAGACGCGCATGAGGATGCAGCCGCTCACCACGAGCGGCGCCGTGGCGAAGCCGAACTCCTCGGCTCCGAGCAGCGCCGCGACGACGACGTCCCGGCCGGTCTTGATCTGGCCGTCGACCTGCACGACGATGCGGTCGCGCAGTCCGTTGAGGACGAGCGTCTGCTGGGTCTCGGCGAGCCCAAGCTCCCATGGCCCGCCGGCGTGCTTGAGCGAGGTGAGCGGCGAGGCGCCGGTCCCACCGTCGTGACCCGAGATGAGGACGACGTCGGCGTGCGCCTTGGACACGCCCGCCGCCACGGTCCCGACACCGACCTCGGACACCAGCTTGACGTGGATCCGGGCCTGGGGGTTGGCGTTCTTGAGGTCGTGGATCAGCTGGGCGAGGTCCTCGATCGAGTAGATGTCGTGGTGCGGTGGCGGGCTGATGAGGCCGACGCCGGGGGTGCTGTGGCGCGTGCGCGCCACCCACGGGTAGACCTTGGGGCCGGGCAGCTGGCCGCCCTCACCGGGCTTGGCGCCCTGGGCCATCTTGATCTGGATGTCGTCGGCGTGGGTGAGGTAGGCCGAGGTCACCCCGAACCGGCCCGAGGCCACCTGCTTGATCGCCGAGCGTCGCTCGGGGTCGAGCAGGCGGTCCACGTCCTCGCCGCCCTCGCCCGTGTTGGATCGGCCACCCAGGCGGTTCATCGCGACCGCCATGGTCTCGTGGGCCTCCTGGCTGATCGAGCCATAGCTCATCGCACCGGTGCTGAAGCGCTTGACGATCTCGCTCACGGGCTCGACCTCGTCGAGCGGGATCGGCTCGCGCCGGGCGGGGCCGCCGAGCTCGAAGAGCCCACGCAGGGTCATGAGGCGTTCGGCCTGGTTGTCGATGCGCGCGGTGTACTGCTTGAAGATGTCGTAACGGCGCTCACGCGTCGCGTGCTGCAGCCGGAAGACCGTGTCGGGGTCGAAGAGGTGGGGCTCACCCTCGCGCCGCCACTGGTACTCGCCACCGATCTTGAGCTTGCGGTGGGACAGGATCACGCCGTCGGTGGGGTAGGCCGAGTCGTGGCGGGCCGCCGTCTCGGCGGCGAGGACGTCGAGCCCGATGCCGCCGAGCTGGGAGACCGTGCCCGTGAAGTACTCGTCGACGAGCTCCTGCGAGAGCCCGAGCGCCTCGAAGACCTGGGCGCCGCGGTAGGAGGCCACCGTTGAGATGCCCATCTTGGACATCACCTTGAGAATGCCCTTGCCCAGGGCCTTGATGAGGTTCTTGACGGCCTGCTCCGCGGTGACGCCGGTGATGGCCCCGGTGCGGACCATGTCCTCGACCGTCTCCATGGCGAGGTAGGGGTTGATCGCCGCGGCGCCGTAGCCGACGAGCAGGGCGACGTGGTGCACCTCCCGCACGTCACCGGCCTCGACGAGGAGGCCCACCATGTTGCGGGTCTTCTCTCGGATGAGGTGGTGGTGCACCGCGGACGTGAGCAGCAGCGACGGGATCGGTGCGTGGTCACGGTCGGAGTCCCGGTCGGACAGGACCACGAACCGCGCGCCTGCGGCGATCGCCTCGCTGACCTCGGTGCAGATGTCGCGCAGGCGGCTGCGCAGCGCCTCCTCGCCGTCCGCGACGAGGTAGGTGCCGCGCACCACGTGCGTGGCGTAGCCGGGCAGGTCGCCGTCGGCGTTGATGTGCACGATCTTGGCGAGCTCGTCGTTGTCGATGACCGGGAAGGGCAGGACGACCTGGCGGGCGTGCACCGGGGTCGCCTCGAGCATGTTGCCCTCGGGCCCGATGCTCGTGCCGAGCGAGGTGACCAGCTCCTCGCGAATCGCGTCGAGCGGCGGGTTCGTCACCTGCGCGAAGAGCTGGGTGAAGTAGTCGAAGAGCAGGCGCGGCTTGTCGGACAGCACGGCCACCGGCGTGTCGGTGCCCATCGACCCGAGCGCCTCTCCCCCGGTGCGGGCCATCGGCGCGAGCAGGATCTTGAGCTCCTCCTCGGTGTAGCCGAAGGTGCGCTGCCGGCGCGCCACCGACGATGAGGTGTGGATGATGTGCTCCCGCTCCGGCAGGTCCTTGAGGCTGAGCAGGCCGGCGTGCAGCCACTCCTCGTAGGGGTTCTCGGCGGCGAGCTGCGTCTTGACCTCGTCGTCGCTGACGATGCGACCGGCAGCGGTGTCGATGAGGAACATGCGGCCCGGCTGCAGCCGACCGCGCTTGACGACCTTCTCGGAGGGGATGTCGAGCACGCCCGCCTCGGAGGCGAGGACGACGAGCCCGTCCTCGGTGACCCAGTAGCGGCCTGGACGCAGGCCGTTGCGGTCCAGGACCGCACCGATGAGGGTGCCGTCGGTGAAGGCGACGCAGGCCGGTCCGTCCCACGGCTCCATGAAGGTGGAGTGGAACTCGTAGAACGCGCGGCGGGCCGGGTCCATCTCCGCGTGGTTCTCCCACGCCTCGGGGATCATCATGAGGACCGCGTGCGGCAGCGACCGGCCACCGAGGTGGATGAGCTCGAGGACCTCGTCGAAGCTCGCCGAGTCGGACGCGTCGGGGGTGCAGACCGGGAAGAGCCGCTCGAGGTCGCCGCCGAAGACGTCGGAGACCAGCTGGCTCTCGCGGGCGCGCATCCAGTTGCGGTTGCCCTTGACGGTGTTGATCTCACCGTTGTGCGCCATGAGCCGGTAGGGGTGGGCCAGCGGCCAGCTCGGGAAGGTGTTGGTCGAGAAGCGCGAGTGCACGAGGGCGAGCTCGCTCGCGAACCGCTCGTCCGACAGGTCGGGGAAGAACGGCTCGAGCTGTCCGGTCGTGAGCATGCCCTTGTAGACGATGGTGCGAGCCGACAGCGACGGGAAGTAGACCTCGGCCTGCCGCTCCGCACGCTTGCGCAGGCAGAACGCGAGCCGGTCGAGCTCGATCCCCGAGACGGAGCGGTCGGTCGCGGAGACGAAGAGCTGGCGGAAGAACGGCATACAGGCTCGCGCAGCGTCACCGACGAGGTCGGGGGCCACGGGGACGTCGCGCCAGGCGAGGATCTCCAGACCCTCCTCGGAGGCGATCTGCGCGATCCGCTCCTGTGCCGCGGCGCGCTCGGACTCGTCCTGGGGCAGGTAGGCCATGCCCGCCGCATACGAGCCCGCGACGGGCAGCTGCACGTCGAGCACGCCCCGGAAGAACGCGTCGGGGAGCTGCGTCAGGATGCCCGCGCCGTCACCGACGAGCGGGTCCGCGCCGGTGGCGCCCCGGTGGTCGAGGTTGCGCAGTGCCGTGAGGGCGTGGTCGACGATGTCGTGCCCCGGCGTGCCGCGCATGGTCGCGACCATGGCCACGCCACAGGCATCGTGCTCGTGGTCGCGCCGGTAGAGACCGGTGTCGGCCGGATGGGCGGAGAAGCGCGTCAGGGACACGTCGGGTCACCGTCCTCAGGGGTCGGGGCCGGACACGTGGTGGCACGTCAGTCCGGGCGCGGAATGGTCATCGGACGCGGACAGCGCTGGCCACGTGTGGACGGATGTTATCCCACGGGTGTCTTGCAATGCGAGCGCACGAATCTCACATCGTGGACGACGATGTGGACGCGCCCGAGTCGGTCGGCGCGGCGGGGTCGTCGGCGGGGGCCACGTCCGTCGGCGTCGCCCGGGCGCGGTGTCCGGTGTAGAGCACGATCGCCACCCCGATGAGGAACACCACGATGCTGGTCCACACGTTGAGGCGCTGCCCGAGGATGAGCTCTGCCTCGTCGGTGCGCATCTTCTCGATGAGGATCCGCCCGATCGGGTAGCCCGCGACGTAGAGGCCGAACAGCTGCCCCCGTGCCAGTGACCTCTGCCGCTCGATGAGGAGCAGCACGACCGCCAGGAGCATGACGAACAGCGACTCGTAGAGGAAGGTCGGGTGATAGATCCCCTGCACGATCGCGTCACCGTTGGCATCGGTCACGGCGCGCCCCGCAGACGCGTCCCACGTGTGGATCTCCAGCCCCCACGGCAGGTCGGTCGGTCCGCCGTAGAGCTCGTTGTTGAACCAGTTCCCCCATCGGCCGATGCCCTGCGCCACCGCGATGCCGGGGGCCGCGGCATCGGCGAAGTCGAGATATCTCACACCGGCCCGCCGGCACCCGACCCACGCACCGAGCGCGCCGAGCGCGACAGCACCCCAGATCCCGAGCCCGCCCTCCCAGATCTTCAGGGCGTTGAGCGGGTGCCCGTCCTTGCCCCAGTAGGGCTCCGGGGTGGTGATGACGTGGTAGAGCCGCCCGCCGATGATCCCGGAGACGACGGCGTATGCCGCGACGTCCAGGACCTGCCCCGGCTCACCTCCACGGTCGCGCAGCCGGCGGTCGGCGATCCAGACGGCGACGACGATCCCGAGCAGGATGCACAGGGCGTACCCACGGATGGGCAGGGGCCCCAGGTGGAGCACCCCCGCGGTGGGGCTCGGGATCGTCGCCGGGAACATCACTTGGTGGCTGCCTCGACGGCTGCCTTGAGCGCCTCCGCGGTCGAGACCTGGTTGAAGTCGACCTTCGTGCCACCGAGCATGACGGTCGGCGTCCCGGTGATCCCGGCCTTGTTGGACGCGTCCTCGGTGGACTCGACGTACTTGGCGTACTTGCGGTCGTCGACACAGGTCTGCCACGAGTCGAGGGCCGTGCCGGTGATGCCGGCCTTCTCGGCAAAACCCTTGGTCTGGGCCGCAGTCCAGCCCTGACCCTCCTGCGCCGGCATGTTCGCGTAGACCGTGTCGTGGAAGGGCTGGAACGCGCCCGCGTCAGCGGCACACATGGAGGCGTTGCCCATGCTCAGCGAGTGGTCGACGCCGAAGTTTGCGTCGATGATCGTCTTGAGGTGGTAGACGAGCTTGATCTTGCCCTGCTTGGCCAGCTCGTCGACGGTCGGACCCATGATGCGTTCGAACTGGGCGCAGGCCGGGCACTGGAAGTCCTCGTAGATGTCCAGGGTCGGGGCCCCGTCGACGAGCGTGACGTCCTTGTTGGCGACGAAGCCGGAACCCATCCCGGCCGCCGCGGCCGGCACGGCGGTGCTCGTGCCGACGCGGTCCTGCTTCTTCTGGGAGGCGATGACCACCCCCGCGACGACGGCGATGATCGCGACGACGGCCACGACCGCGCCGACGATGATCTTGTTCGTCGCGCCGCCGGTGTCCTTGCGAACGGCCTGGATCTTGGCCTGGCGCGCAGTGTGCGGGCCAGTCGTCTTCTTCGCCATGCTGGTCGAGCTCCTTGTCGTGCGGATGGGTCGAGCGTCAGTCGGCGGTGCCGAAGAGCAGCCGCTCGAGGGAGAGCAGGGATCGGGGACGCCACGAGAGCCAGAGCCCGCAGGCGAGCATCCCCAGGTCCTCGAGGATGCGCGGGAGGTAGGAGGTCTCGTCGGCCGCGACCGTGCCGCCACCACCGAAGCAGCCGCAGTCGATGGTCAGCCCGCGTGCCCAGGCCTGGGCGATCCCGACGATGAAGGCCACGAGCATGACGGAGGTGAGCACCGCCGACACCCGGGTGAAGAGGCCCAGGACGAGGAGCAACCCGAGGATGACCTCGATGATCGGCAGGGCGTACCCGACGTAGGCCGCGAGGTCGTGCGGGAGCAGCTGGTAGGCCTGGGTCGCCTTGGCAAGGGCTTCGGGCGTGGTGATCTTGAGCCCGCCGGCGACGAGGAACACCGCGCCGAGGACGAGACGGGCGACCAGCCCGAGGCCGTCCGCGACTCGAGTGCTCACCTCGCGCCTTCCCTCACTCCTCTGGCCAGTTCGGTCGTGAGCTCCCGCAACGCGTCGAGACGCGCTCCGAGCTCCCCCTCGCCGCTGAGCGTGCGCACGAACGCCGTGCCGACGATGACGCCATCGGCGTACTGGGCGAGCTCGGCCGCCTGGTCGCCGTTGCTGACCCCCAGGCCCACGCACACCGGCAGGTCCGTGAGCGCCTTGGTGCGGTCGACCAGGTCGCGGGCAGCGGAGCCCACGCTCGTGCGCTCCCCCGTGACGCCCATCGTCGAGGCGGCGTAGACGAAGCCGCGGCAGGAGTCCGTGACCCGGGACAGCCGTTCGGGGGTCGAGCTGGGTGCGACGAGGAAGACGCGGTCGAGCCCCTCGCGCTCGCTGGCAGCGATCCACTCGTCGGCCTCGTCGGGGATGAGGTCGGGCGTGATGAGCCCGGCCCCGCCGGCAGCGGCCAGCTCCGCGGCGTAGCGGTCGACGCCGCGACGCAGGATGAGGTTCCAGTAGCTCATGACCAGGGCCGGCGCACCGGCGTCGCGGACCGCCCGGGTCGCCCGGAAGCCGTCGACGACGTGCGCGCCACCCTGGAGCGCCACCTCGACGGCGTTCTGGATGACCGGACCGTCCATGAGGGGGTCGGAGTAGGGCAGTCCGACCTCGACGATGTCGACGCCGCACTCGACCATCGCGACCATGGCGCGGATCGAGCCCTCGACGTCGGGGAAGCCGACCGGCAGGTAGCCGATGAGGGCGGCGCGACCCTCGGCCCCGCACCGGGCGAGGACGTCCGCGACACCGAGGTCGGTGCTCACAGCTGGGTCCGTCCGTCGCCGGTGGCGCCCGGGTCGTCGGACTCCCCCGACGGCACGGTCCCGGCGTCGTCGCCCACGAGGTTGAACCACTCGGCGGCGGTGTGCATGTCCTTGTCGCCGCGGCCGGACAGGTTCACCAGGATGGTGCCGTCGGGACCGAGCTCACGGCCCAGGACGAGCGCACCGGCCAAGGCGTGCGCCGACTCGATGGCCGGGATGATGCCCTCCGTGCGGCAGAGCAGCGCGAAGGCCTCCATGGCCTGCTCGTCGGTGGCATGGACGTACTCGGCCCGCCCGGTGTCGCGCAGGTGGGCGTGCTCGGGGCCCACGCTCGGGTAGTCGAGCCCGGCCGAGACCGAGTGCGAGTCGACCGTCTGCCCGTCCTCGTCCTGCATGAGATAGCTCATGGCCCCGTGCAGCACGCCGGGGACGGCTGTGGCGAACCGTGCGGCGTGACGTCCGTCGAGGCCCTCACCACCGGCCTCGACGCCGATCAGTCGCACACCCTCGTCCTCGAGGAAGCGGTGGAAGATGCCCATCGCGTTGGACCCGCCACCGACGCAGGCCACGACGGCGTCGGGCAGTCGCCCGGTGAGCCCCAAGACCTGCTCGCGCGCCTCGACCCCGATGATGCGGTGGAAGTCGCGCACCATCTCGGGGAACGGGTGCGGTCCGGTGACCGTGCCGATGAGATAGTGCGTCTGCTCGACGTTGGCGACCCAGTCGCGCAGCGCCTCGTTGATCGCGTCCTTCAGCGTGGCGCTGCCGTGCTCGACGGCCACGACCTCGGCTCCGAGCATGCGCATGCGCGCCACGTTGAGGGCCTGGCGCTCGGTGTCGACCTTGCCCATGTAGACGCGGCACTCGAGGCCCATGAGCGCGGCGGCCGTCGCGGTGGCGACTCCGTGCTGACCGGCGCCCGTCTCGGCGATGACGCGCGTCTTGCCCATGCGCTTGGTGAGCAGTGCCTGCGCGATGACGTTGTTGATCTTGTGCGAGCCGGTGTGGTTGAGGTCCTCGCGCTTGAGGATGATGCGGGCCCCTCCCGCATGCGCGGCGAACCGCGGGACCTCGGTGATGATGCTCGGCCGGCCGGTGTAGGTGCGGTGCAGCTCGGCGAGCTCGGCCTGGAAGGTGGGGTCCTCCATGGCCGACAGGCGAGCCTCGTCGAGCTGCTCGAGCGCCGGGATGAGCGCCTCGGGGACGTAGCGTCCACCGAACTCGCCGAAACGTCCGGACGTCATGCCCGGCCCACCGTGGAGGTGGAGCCGGCGGCGATGAGCTCGCGCACCGTCGCCGTGCGATCGGCTCCGCGCACGAGGGTCTCGCCGACGAGGAGGGCATCGGCTCCCTGGGCGGCATACATGGCTGCGTCCTCCGCGCCGCGGATGCCGGACTCGGCCACCGTGACCACACCCGGGGGGATGAGGGGTACCAGGCGCGAGAACGTGTCGGGGTGGATCTCCAGGGTCTTGAGGTTGCGGGCGTTCACACCGATGACCCGGGCGCCGGCGTCGACGGCGCGCTGTGTCTCGCCCTCGTCGTGCACCTCGACGAGTGCGGTCATGCCCAGCTCGTGCGCCAGGGCGTGCATGCGGTGCAGCTCGGCGTCGGTGAGTGAGGCGACGATGAGCAGGATGATGTCGGCGCCATGGGCTCGCGCCTCCCACAGTTGGTAGTCGGTGACCATGAAGTCCTTGCGCAGCACCGGGACCGACACGGCCGCCCGCACGGCATCGAGGTCGTCGAGGCTGCCGCCGAAGCGACGCTGCTCGGTGAGGACGCTGATCGCGGTGGCACCCGCCTCGGCATAGGTCCGGGCCAGGGATGCCGGGTCGGGGATGTCGGCGAGGGCGCCCTTGCTGGGGCTGGCTCGCTTGACCTCCGCGATGAGCGAGAGACCGTCGCGGCGCAGCCGCTCCTCGGCGTCGATGGCGCTCGGAAGCTCGCTGACGCGACGCTCGAGGTCGGGCAGGGTGACCTGCTCGGCGCGCGTCGCGAGGTCCTCGCGCACACCGGCGACGATGGCGTCGAGCACCGTGGTCATGTCAGCCGGCTCAGGAGATGTTGGTGTCGCTGCGCGAGATGGCACCGTTGACGCCGTGACCGGCGAGGGCCAGCACCTTGCCGGCGATGAGGCCGATGACCATCACGACCGCACCCCCGATGATGACCGCCAGGCTGGGAATGACGAAGCCCACAGCCATGATCGCGGCCCCCAGCAGCACGATGCCCACCATGACCCACGCCGCCAGGCTGTTGCCGTGGTGGTCGTCGTCGTGCTCAGCCATGAGTGCCTCCCGGAAAAGATGTGCGTTCGGGCGCCATTGTGTCAGGTGTGCTGGGCGGGACCCACATCGGTGGGGTCCTCTCCGGCACTGAGCTGGTCCCAGTCGCTCTCGGGCGCCCGGCCCGGCGCGTCGTAACGCGAGGACAGGCCGGGGGCGACCCGTCGGGCCCTGGTGAGGCCCGCGAGCGCCAGGCCGGCGAGCACGAAGCCGAGCACCGCCACCCACGGCCAGGCGTTGACCGTGGAGTGCGACTCGAGGGACCCGGTGCGCCCGGCCGCGGCGGCGGCGATCGGCCCGATCACCGCGTCCGGGTCGAGGAGGACGCGGGCGATGCTCGCGACTCCCGCGAGCACGGCCAGGGCCGTGAGGACCAGTGCGACGACGCGAGCCCGGGGTCCGGCCGTGGCGGAGGCGATGGCGCCGGCGACGACCACCAGTGCGAGGGCCACGACGCCGCCGGCCGCCTGCGCACCGGTGGCGTCGACCGTCCGGGCACCGAGGACGACGTCGTCGACCGAACCCGTGAGCCAGGTGCGTGAAGCGGTCACCACGACGAGCAGGGCCCCGAGGACCACGAGGAGGACGAGGACGCCACGACGGCGCAGCACGCTCATCGCGCGGTACGCAGGGCGGCGGCGGTCGCGACGGCGCGCAGGGCAGCGGTGGCCTTGGCGATGCACTCGTCGTGCTCGCTGGCCGCGACGGAGTCCGCGACGATCCCGGCACCGGCCTGCACGTGAGCCAGGCCCCCGTCGATGAGGGCGGTGCGGATGGCGATCGCCATGTCGAGATCACCGTGGAAGTCGAGGTAGCCGACCACACCGCCGTAGACCCCACGACGTGACGGCTCATAGCCCTCGATGAGGGCCAGCGCCCGCGGCTTGGGCGCACCGGACAGCGTCCCCGCCGGGAACGTCGACACGAGCACGTCATAGGCACGCACCCCCTCACGCAGCTCCCCCACAACCGTGGACTCGAGGTGCATGACGTGGCTGTAGCGGCGGACGTCCATGAACTCGACGACGTCCACCGTGCCCGGCTGGCAGACGCGTCCGAGGTCGTTGCGGCCGAGGTCGACGAGCATCACGTGCTCGGACCGCTCCTTGGGGTCGGCCACGAGGTCCTCGGCGAGGCGCACGTCGTCCTCGGGAGACTTGCCGCGCGGTCGCGACCCGGCGATGGGGTGGGTGATGGCCTGCGTGCCCGTCACCTTGACGAGTGCCTCCGGTGAGCTGCCGACGACGTCGTATGCCGTGCCGTCCGGCCGCGTGAACCGGAAGAGGTACATGTAGGGGCTGGGGTTACCCACGCGCAGCGCCCGGTAGACGTCGAGTGCGTCCGCGGGGCAGGGCATCGAGAACCGCTGTGAGAGGACGACCTGGAACACCTCGCCGGCACGGATGTCCTCCTTGGCGCTCTCGACCATCGCCTCGTAGTCGTCGCGCGACAGGTTGCCGGTGACCGTCCGCATGGCCTGGTCGACGAGATCGCTGTCGACGACCGACACCGTGCTCTCGGCCGGGGCGGCGAGGTCACGGGTCATGGTGTCGAGGCGGGACACTGCGTCGGCCCACGTCTCCTCGACACGCTCGTCGGTGGCGTCGTAGTTCACCGCGTTGGCGATGAGCAGGACCGACCCGTCGGAGTGGTCGAGCACGGCGAGGTCGGTGGCGAGCATCATCGCGATCTCGGGCAGGTGCAGCACGTCGGGCGTCGTCGACGGAACCTTCTCCCACCGGCGCACGGCGTCGTAGGCGATCATGCCGACCATGCCGCCGGTGAGCGGCGGCAGACCCGGGATGGGGTCCGTCGCGAGCGCCGCGACGGTGTCGCGCAGGGCGTCGGTGGCGGGGCCGGAGGTCGGGACACCGACGGGTGGCTCGCCGATCCAGTGCGCCTCACCGTCCTTCTCGGTCAGCGTCGCCCGGCTGGAGACGCCGATGATCGAGTAGCGCGACCACACCCCACCGTGCTCGGCCGACTCCAGCAGGAAGGTGCCCGGCCGGTTCTGCGCGAGCTTGCGGTAGAGGCCGACCGGGGTCTCGGCATCGGCCATGAGCCGACGCGTGACGGGGATGACCCGGCGCCCCTCGGCCAGAACCGAGAAGAGCTGCAACGAGGGCCAGGTGGCGCCGAACGACAGGTCGGGTGACGGCTGCGGCTGGGCGCTCACCGGTCCCTCTCCCCCACGACGACGTCGAGCGCTCCCGCGTCGAAGCAGGTCCGGTCGCCGGTGTGGCAGGCCGCCCCCACCTGGTCGACGCGCACGAGGAGGGCGTCACCGTCGCAGTCCAGCGCCACGGACTTGACGTACTGCGCGTGCCCCGAGGTGTCGCCCTTGCGCCAGTACTCCTGACGGCTGCGCGACCAGAAGGTCACGCGACCCTCGGTGAGCGTACGGCGCACGGCCTCGACGTCCATCCAGCCGAGCATGAGGACCTCACCGGTGTCGTGCTGCTGGATGATCGCGGCGACGAGGCCGGCGTCGTCGAAGCGAAGGCGGTCGGAGACGGCAGGGTCGAGGTCGGGCACGCCCGCCATTGTGCCGCGAGAGGGTCCAGGCATGAGGATGGGCCCATGACGGCCACCTCTGACAACATTGCGCGCACCGAGCGTCTCGACCTCTGCGCGACCTTCGAGCGCGTCGGACCGGATGCCCCCACGCTCTGCACGCCGTGGACCACGCGCGACCTCGCGGCACACCTCGTGATCCGCGAGGGACGTCCCGACCTGGCCTCCGGCATCTGGCTCCCGTTCCTGGCCGCCCGCACCGAGCGCGAGCAGTCCAGGGTCGCGGCCCAGCCCTGGCCGGACCTCGTCGAGGCCGTGCGCACTGGCCCGCCGCGCTGGCACCCCACCCGGCTCGCCGCCGTCGACGACGCCGTGAACCTTGCCGAGATGGTCGTCCACCACGAGGACGTGCTGCGTGGCGACGGCGTCCCCGGCCCCCGCCGCGAGCCCTCCCCTGCCCTCGAGGCCGCCACGTGGTCGCTGCTCTCCCGGATGGGGCGTCTGCTCTTCCGCAAGGCGCCCGACGGGGTCGAGCTGCACAGCACCGGGCGCGCCCCTCTCACGGTGCGCGGGGGCGACACCGTCGTCCACGTGTCGGGAGATCCGCTGGAACTGCTGCTCACGGCATACGGACGTCGTGGGGTGGCCCAGATCGAGGTGACGGGCGACGAGGACGCGATCGCAGGCTTCGAGACGGCACGTCTCGGGATCTGATCAGCGCACCGGGTGACCGTCGGCGCGCAGGGCGTCCTTGACCTGGCCGATGGTGAGCTCGCCGAAGTGGAAGACCGTGGCGGCAAGGACCGCGTCGGCTCCTGCCCGCACGGCCGGCGCGAAGTCCTCGACGGCCCCCGCGCCACCGCTGGCGATGACCGGGATGCTCACCTCACGCCGCACCCGGGCGATGAGGTCGAGGTCGAAGCCGGCCTTGGTGCCGTCGGCGTCCATGGAGTTGAGCAGGATCTCACCGGCGCCCAGCTCGGCCGCGCGCACGCACCACTCGACCGCGTCGAGACCGGTGCTGGTGCGGCCACCGTGCGTCGTGACCTCGACGTCGTCGCTGGGCGTCCCGTCGTCGTTGCGCCGTCGACGCACGTCGGCCGACAGCACGAGCACCTGGGAGCCGAACCGGTCGGCGGTCTCGGCGATGAGCTCGGGCCGGGCGATGGCCGCAGTGTTGACGCCCACCTTGTCGGCACCGCTGCGCAGCAGGCGGTCGACGTCGTCCACGGTGCGTACTCCACCACCGACCGTGAGCGGGATGAACACCTGCTCGGCGGTCCGGCGCACGACGCCGTAGGTCGTGGCGCGGTCGCCGCTGCTCGCGGTGACGTCGAGGAAGGTCAGCTCGTCGGCGCCCTGCTCGCCGTAGGACCGCGCCAGCTCGACGGGGTCGCCCGCGTCGCGCAGGTTCTCGAAGTTCACGCCCTTGACGACCCGGCCGGCGTCGACGTCGAGACACGGGATGACACGGATGGCGACACTCACGCAGGCAGGCTATCCGGCAGGGAATGATGCCCCGTATGCCGTCCGCCTCCGACCTGCCCGCACGGGTCGCCGCGCGCTCCCGGTCCGAGGCCCGGATCCGCACCGACCGCCTCGGCTCGCGCCTCGCCTTCATCGTCCAGTGCGGGTTCGGCGCGGCGCTCGCGTGGTGGGCGGCGCGCGACCTCTTCGCCCATGCGATGCCGTTCTTCGCCCCGGTCACTGCCATCATCACGCTGGGCATGTCCTACGGGCAGCGGGTGCGGCGGGCCGTCGAGGTGATGATCGGGGTGGCCCTCGGTGTCCTCATCGGTGACCTGTTCTCGCACGTGTTCGGCAGCGGCGTGCTGCAGCTCCTCTTCGTGGTCATGGTCGCCATGGCCATCGCCTCCCTCGTCGGGGCCGGACTCGTGCTGACGATCCAGGCCGGCGTCCAGGCAGCCATCATCACCACGCTCGTGGCTGCCCCCGGGCAGGCCTTCACGCGCTGGCTCGACGCGGTCATCGGCGGGAGCGTCGCGCTCGTCATCGGCGTCCTCGTCCCGGCCACCGGGCTGCAGCGCCCACGGCAACAGGCCGCCCGGGTCGTCGAGGAGATCTCGGCGATCCTGCGCGAGAGCGCCACAGTGATCCGCACGGGGGACACGGCGCTGGCGGCTCGCACCCTGGAGCGGGCGCGGGCGTCCGAGTCGATGCTCGACGAGCTGCGGAACCTCACCTCCGAGGGTGTCGCGGTCGTGCGGCTGTCACCCTTCAGGCGCCGTCACCTCCCCGGCGCCCAGGCCATCGCGGACCTGCTCGAGCCGCTGGACCGCACGATCCGCAACCTGCGGGTGCTCGTGCGCCGGGCCAGCGTCGGTGCTCGCCGCCATGAGGTGGTGCCTCCGGCCTACGTCGACCTCGTCCAGGACCTCGCGCAGTCGTGCGACGACATCGCCCGGGAGCTGCACGAGCGCCACCAGCCCGTGTCGGCCCGTGCCGGCCTGCAGCGGCTCGGCGAGCGCAGCGCGGCCATCGACCCCAGCTCCGGCCTGTCCGGCGAGGTCATGCGCGCCCAGGTCCGGTCGATGGTCGTCGACCTCCTCGTCCTGACGGGGCTTCCGCTCGATGAGGCGGGCAGCTATGTGCCGGCCTCGGTGCGCGATGGGGACGGCGACGAGCTGGGACCCGCCGACCCGTCCTAGTGTTCTCCGTGTGCCGAACGACGCAGTGACCGACCTGGACGACCTGACGCCCGTGGTCCGCCGTCTCCTCGCGGACCGCGGCCCGAGGGCGGGGGCCGTCACGGTCATCGCCGTCGACGGCCCGAGCGGGTCGGGCAAGACCACCCTCGCAGCCGACCTCGGCGGTGACCTGGACGCCCTCGTCCTGCACGTCGACGACATGCACCAGGGATGGACCGGCCTGCTCGAGACCGTCGCGCTGGCCCGGCACTCGCTGGTGGACGCCTGGACCCGGGGCGAGGCCGCGAGCCACCCCACGTGGGACTGGGAGGACTCCGTGCGCGGCTCCGACCGGGCCGTGCCACAGGCAGACCTGGTCGTCCTCGAAGGTGTGGGTGCCTTTGCCATCGCCGGGGACGCGGCCACGGCGAGGGTGTGGCTCGACGCCCCGGCCGAGGTCCGGCACGACCGGTCGCTCTCCCGCGACGGCGAGGTCTTCGCGACGCACTGGGACGTGTGGGCCGACCAGGAACGCCAGCTCTATGCCGCCTCCCCCGTCGCGGAGGACGCTGACGTCCGCGTCGACACCGACGTTCGCGTCGACACCGGCGAGGCCGCTGCTCCGGGTCACGACGCTGCGGGAGGGCCGTCCCTCACCCTGCTCGTCGCCGGGGTGGTCGCGGTGGCCCTGAGCATGCGCACCCTCATGACCTCGGTTCCGCCGCTGCTCCCCCAGATCCGTGAGGACCTGGGGCTGAGCTCGGTGTGGCTCGGCGTCCTCACCACGCTGCCCGTGCTCTGCATGGGGCTGCTGGCACCGGCCTCCGCCCGGCTCGGCCTGCGGCTCGGGGTCGCGCGGTGCATCTCCATCGCCATGGTCGCCGTCGCCGTGGGCAACCTCGTCCGCGGTTTCGGGCACGAGGTCTTCGCGCTCTACCTCGGCACCTTCTGTGCCGGAGCGGGCATCGCCCTGGCGGGGACGCTCCTGCCCGGCGTCGTGAAGTCGTCCTTCCCGGCCGGACGCGCGGGCCTGGCCACGGGTCTGCAGATGCTGGCCATGATGGGCGGTGCGGCCCTCGCCGCAGCCGTCACCGTGCCGTTGGCCGCTGCCCTCGGCGACTGGAACCTCTCCCTCGGGTTCTGGGGACTCGTGGCGGTCGCCGGCCTCCTCGTGTGGGCGCCCGTCGACCTCGCGGTCCACCGCGGCGGCGACCATGACCAGCACCCGCCGGACCTCAGCCACCGCCTGCCGTGGCGCAGCACCACGGCGTGGCTCGTCGCGGCCTACCTCGCCATCCAGTCGTGGCAGTTCTACTCGAGCCTGGCCTGGCTCTCCCCCACCTACGTCAGCCATGGCTGGTCGGCCCAGGACGCCGGCTTGCTCCTGTCCGTCTTCACCGGAGCACAGTTCGTGTCCGGGCTCGTCGGGCCGGCGCTCACCGACCGCGTGGGCGACTGGCGTATCCCGCTCGTCGGCGCCGGCCTGTGCGGGGTGGTCGGGCAGGCCGGTATCTGGGCCGCACCCGAGGCGGCGCCATGGGTGTGGGCGGTCCTGCTCGGGGCCGCCCAGGGCAGCGCCTTCGCCATCGGGCTGGTCCTGCTCGTGCGGTATGCCGTGTCCCCGGCCGCCGCGGCGCGCTTCACCGCGATGGCCTTCCTCGTCTCCTACACGATCGCGTCGATGGGTCCGACGACGATGGGTGCCGTGCGGGACCTCACCGGCTCCTACTCGGTGATCTGGCTGGTGCTCGCCTTCCTGATGGTGGCCCAGGTGGGCGCGGCGCTGACACTGAAGCCGGGCCGAGCCCCCGTCCGCTGACCGGCTGCGCCTCCAGATGTGCGCCGGTCGCGCGACCCGCGCTCACGCTGGTGACCGGCACTCGCATGCGGACGCCGGTGGTCAGCCTCTGCGCCGGTCGCGCGACGGGCGCCGACATGCGAGCGTCCCGAGCCAGTCGTCGGTCGTCAGCGGCGGGTGCGGGAGGCGCCGACGAGGTCGGCGAGGCGTTGCGCCTCGGCCCGGGACGAGGCACCGTCTGCGCGCTGGATCGCCATGACCGCAACGGTCTCGGTGTCCCTGAGGTGCAGGCTCGCCCACGGGTCACCGTCGTCGAAGGTCACGTCGGTGATCTCGGCCCACGCGATGTGCCGGTGCCCGACGAGGTTCTGCACGGTGATGCCGGACTCGTCGGGGACGGCCTTGATGGCGGCCCAGCGCCACAGCACGAGGGCCAGGCTCACCCCCAGCAAGGCCATCATGACGCGGTCCGCGACGACCCAGCCACCCTCGTCGACACCCGCGACGAGCAGGGCGAGCACGGTGAACAGCACCACCGACACCACCGCCATGACGCTCGCCATGATGCGGCCGCGCCGCGAGCGGAACGGCTCGAGCGACCCGTGGGTCGTCCCCTGACCCGTCACAGGCGGCACGCGGCGATGTCGGTGACGAGGATGGCTCGAGCGCCCATCTCGTAGAGCTGGTCCATGACACGGTTGGTGACCGCACGCGGCACCATGGCGCGCACAGCCTTCCAGTCCTTGTTCTGCAGGCTCGACACCGTGGGCGACTCCAGGCCGGGCGTGATCGCACAGGCCTCGTCGACCAGGGCCGCGGGCACGTCGTAGTCGAGCATGACGTAGTGGCGTGCCGTGACGACACCGAGCATGCGGCGCCGCAGCACCTCGATCCCGGCGTCCTGGTCGCTCCCCTCCCGGCGGATGAGCACGGCCTCGCTGCGCAGGATCGGGTCCCCGAACACCTCGAGCCCCTGGCTGCGCAGGGTGGCGCCCGTCTCGACCACATCGGCGATGACGTCGGCGACGCCGAGGGTGATCGCCGTCTCGACGGCGCCGTCCAGGCGCACGACCTCGGCCTGCACGCCGTGGTCGGCCAGGTGCTTCTCGACGAGGCCCTGGTAGCTCGTGGCCACACGGCGACCGGCAATGTCCGCGACCGCGGACACGGTTCCCGGCCGGCCGGCATACCGGAAGGTCGAGCCCCCGAAGCCGAGCGTCATCGCCTCGGTGGCAGCACTGCCGGAGTCGAGGAGCAGGTCACGACCGGTGATGCCGCAGTCGACGGTGCCCGACCCGACATAGACGGCGATGTCACGTGGTCGGAGGTAGAACAGCTCGACCCCGTTGGCCTCGTCGTTGACGACGAGCTCCTTGGCGTCGCGGCGCGTGCGGTAGCCCGCCTCGCGCAGCATCTCGGCGGCGGGCTCGGCGAGGGATCCCTTGTTGGGGACGGCAATGCGCAGCATGGGGAGTCTCTGTCTCAGAGGTGGGTGTAGACGTCGTCGAGGGTGAGGCCCTTGGCGACCATGAGGACCTGCAGGTGGTAGAGCAGCTGGGAGATCTCCTCGGCTGCACGCTCGTCGCTCTCGTGCTCGGCGGCCATCCAGACCTCGGCGGCCTCCTCGACGATCTTCTTGCCGATGGCATGCACGCCGGCGTCGAGCTCGGCCACCGTGCCGGACCCCTCGGGGCGGGTGGCGGCCTTGTCGGTGAGCTCGGCGAACAGGGCGTCGAAGGTCTTCACGGCGCCAATCCTACGAGGGGCCGGGTCATGCCTCCGCACGCGTACGCGGAGCGAGGTGCCGCAACGCCACCGCCGTGGCGACGGCAGCCAGGGCCGCCTCGGCTCCCTTGTCCTCGCTGGAGCCGGGCAGACCGGCTCGGGCGAGGGCCTGCTCGGCCGTGTCACAGGTGAGCACCCCGAAGCCGATGGGGACACCGGTGCGAGTACTCACGTCGGTGAGGCCGTGGGTCACGCCGCTGCACACGTAGTCGAAGTGGGGCGTTCCGCCCCTGATGACGACACCCAGCGCGACCAGCGCGTCGTGGGTGGGCGCGAGCCGCGCGCAGGCGACCGAGAGCTCGACCGTTCCCGGGACCCGCACGAGGGTCACGTCGGGCAGCCCGGCACCGGCAAGGGCCGCCACAGCGCCGTCGACGAGCCCGTCCATCACCGCCTTGTGCCAGGACGCAGCGACGATGGCGACCCGCAGGCCCTGTCCATCCGCCTGCACCTCGGGTGCTCCTGCCTTCATGCGCTTGCCTCCGTGGAGTCGTGGGAGCCGAGGACGAGGTCATGACCGAGGCGGTCACGCTTGGTGCGCAGGTAGGCGGCGTTCGTCGCCACCGGGGCGACCTGCAGCCGCTCGACCGTGGCGACGTCGATGCCCGCAGCGCGGACCGCCTCGACCTTGTCGGGGTTGTTCGTGAGCAGCCGGACGGCGGCGATGCCGAGGTCGTGCAGGATCGCCGTCGCGGAGGCATAGTCGCGCGCGTCCACCGGCAGACCTAGCTCCTCCTGGGCCGCGACGGTGTCGACACCCCTGTCCTGCACGGCATACGCCGCGATCTTGTCGGCCAGGCCGACCCCGCGACCCTCGTGCCCGCGGACGTAGACCACGACGCCGCCCTCGCGCGCGACGCGGCCGCGGGCCCGGTTCAGCTGTGGACCGCAGTCGCACCGAGCGGACCCGAAGACGTCACCGGTGAGGCACTCGCTGTGCAGACGGGTGAGCACCGGGCCATCCCCCAGGCCGCGTGGGCTGACCAGCGCGAGGTGCTCGTCGCCCGTGAGGGTGTCCCGGTAGGCGTGCACCGTGAACGTCCCGTCGGGCGTCGGCAGGGTCGTCGTGGCGTGCCGGGTGACCCGGTCATGGCGCTGGCGGTGGGTCACGAGCTGCTCGATGGTCACCACCGGCAGGTCGTGCTCGGCACCCAGCTGCAGGACGGCAGGCAGCCGCATCATGGTGCCGTCGTCGTGGGTGAGCTCGGCGATGGCGCCGACGGGCTCGAGGCCGGCGAGACGGCAGAGGTCGACCGCCGCCTCGGTGTGCCCGCGGCGCACCAGCACCCCGCCCTCGCGCGCACGCAGCGGCACCACGTGCCCCGGGCGGACGAAGGAGTCCGCGGTGGCCGACGGTGACGCGAGCAGGCGCACCGTGCGGGCGCGGTCGGCGGCACTGATCCCCGTTGTCCCGCCTTCGGCGGCGTCGACGGTGACCGTGTATGCCGTCCGCAACCGGTCTGCGTTCTCGCTCACCATGAGCGGCAGGCCCAGGCGGTCGGCGACGGCATCGGTGGTGGGGGCACAGACATAACCGGACGAGTGCCTGATGGTCCACGCCATCCACGCGTCGGTGAGGGTCTGCGCGGCCATGATGACGTCGCCCTCGTTCTCGCGGTGCTCGTCGTCGGTGACCAGCACCGGCCGGCCCCGGCGCAGGGCCTCGAGGGCCTGCTCGATGGTGGAGAGGGTGGTCATGACATCACCTCGGTCAGCTCCCGGTCGGGGTCCCTCTCCTCGCGGGAGGCCTTGAGCCACACCGTGAAGCCGTAGAGCACGAGGGCGCCGTAGACGGCATACAGGACCGCGGACGGGTAGAACTTCGAGTGCCACAACAGGGGCACGCCGACGAGGTCCACCGCGATCCACATGAGCCAGAAGTCGTTCCACCCGCGGGCCATCGCATAGGTCGCGAGCATCGAGCCCACGAAGATCCACGCGTCGCACCAGAAGTACCAGCGCGGTGCGGGCCACCCGGCACCGATGGTCGCGAAGACCCACTGGCCGACGACGAGGCCTGCGGCCCAGACACCGACGTAGGCCGCCCGCTCACGCACCGTCGCCCAGCGCGGCGTGATCGCCGGTGAGTCGGCCCCGCGTGCCTTGCGGTGCTCCTGCCAGCGCCACCAGCCGTAGATGCTCGTGAGGATGAAGAAGACCTGCCGCCCGGCCTGTCCGTAGAGGGTCTGGTGCTGCGGGTTGGCGAACGCGACCCCGAAGAACACCGTGAACAGCAGCGCGTTGCCGACGATGCCGACGGGCCAGGCCCACACGCGCCGCCGCATCCCACCGATGGCGGAGGCGAAGCCGAAGACGTTGCCGACGACCTCGCGCCAGAGGATGTGCTGGCTGCCGATGGTCAGCTGGGCCTCGAAGAGGCGCTCGAGCCAGTTCATTGCGGAACCTCCGTGGTGCTGGTGCGGGTGGAGAGCATGCGTTCGACGTACTTCGCGAGGACGTCGACCTCGAGGTTGACGGTGTCGCCCACTGCGCGCTGGCCGAGGGTCGTCTGCTCCAGCGTGGTCGGGATGAGGGAGACGCTGAAGGTGGTCGCAGCGACGGCGGAGACGGTGAGGCTCACCCCGTCGACCGTGATGGAGCCCTTCTCGACGACGTAGCGGGCGAGGGCCTGCGGGAGGCTGAAGGTCACGACCTCCCAGCGGTCGCCGGGGACTCGTTCGACGACGGTGGCGGTGCCATCGACGTGCCCCTGGACGATGTGGCCGCCGAAGCGACCGGCCGCAGCCATCGCACGTTCGAGGTTGACCGGTGCGCCGGGGAACAGCGCGCCGAGGCCGGTGCGCGACAGCGTCTCGGCCATGACGTCGACGGTGAAGGTGTCGCCCGTGACCTCGGGGTCGACGACTGTGAGGCAGACGCCGTTGACCGAGATCGAGGCGCCGTGCACGGCGTCGCTGGTCACGAGTGGCCCGCGCAGCGTGAGCCGGGCGGAGGTCTCGCCGAGGTCGAGGTGCTCGACCCGGCCGAGCTCCTCGACGATTCCGGTGAACATCAGGAGGACTCCTTGAGGGTTGCGGTGATGCGGATGTCGTGACCGAGAACCCGGATGTCGGTGGGTTCCAGGCGCAGGGCGTCATCGATGGTCGTGATGCCGAGGTCGCTGACCGAGGGCCGTCCACGCCCGAGCAGGACGGGCGCGATGTAGGCGACGATCTCGTCGACGAAGCCGTCGGCCATGAACGCCGCGGCCACCGTGGGCCCGCCCTCGAGCCAGACGTGGTGGATCTGGCGGTCGGCGAGGTGTGCGAGCACCTCGCGGGGGCTGCGGGTGCGCAGGTGGATTGTCTCGGCGGACTCGTCGAGGATGCGGGCGTCCGTGAGCAGGTCCCGCTGGCCCATGACCACGCGCAGGGGCTGGGAGTCGTGCAGGGTGCCGTCGCTGCGGCGGGCGGTCAGGCTGGGGTCGTCGATGAGCGCGGTCCCGGTCCCGACGAGGATGGCACCGCAGCGGGCGCGGTGCTCATGGACGTCCTGCCGGGCCAGGGGGCCGGTGATCCACCGGCTCGAGCCGTCCGCGGCAGCGCTGCGGCCGTCGAGGGTCGACGCGAGCTTCCAGGTGACCCAGGGCCGGCCGGTGCGCATGAGGTGCAGCCAGCTGCGGTTGAGGGTCTCCCCATCGTCCTCGAGGAGGCCGGACTCGACCGTGATTCCCTGCTCTGCCAGCCAGGCACCGCCACCCCCCGCCGACACGTTGGGGTCGGCCACGGCATACACCACACGGGCAACGCCCGACGCGGCCAGGGCACGAGAGCACGGGAGCGTGCGACCGGTGTGGTGGCAGGGCTCCAGGGTCACGTATGCCGTGCAGCCGGCGGCGCGTGCACCCGCGGCCTCGAGGGCGGCGGCCTCGGCGTGCGGCGTGCCCGCCCCGTTGTGCCATCCCTCGGCAACGAGGGTGCCTGCGGGGTCGACGATGACGCAACCGACGCGCGGGTTGGGATCGGCCTGTGGCCCGTTCGCGGCGACGGCCAGCGCGCGCAGCATCCACTGCGCGTCGGTCGTGCCGTGCTGCATGTGTCCTGCCCTCGTGCTCGAGACCTGTGGGTCGAGCTCCGGGAGGTGCAGCGGATGCCGTCGACGCATGACGTCGGACGGCGCGACCCCTCGGGGTCCCGCTGTCGCGTGCTGCCTACCATCCGGACTCTCACCGTCGGTCTGGGAGTTCCACCCAGTCAACCGGCCGCTGGCTGCGGTCGGGTCGCGGACTGTCACCGCCGGTTCGGAATTGCACCGACCCCGGAGCACGTCACCACCCAGTATGCCGCAGCGACCCCGCGAGCCGAAGGCCGTCTCACCGTGACGTCCCCCACCCCTCCAACCCCGCCTTGTGTGTCTGAGCGCGAGTCCCACCTCGCGCTCAGACACACAAGGCAAGGATTCAGGAGATCTGGATGCCGAAGACGTCGAGCAGGCCTGGTGCGGCGCCGAGGTCGAGGCGGGCGCCCTTGAGCCGGTTCTCGCGCGGGTCAAGCGCGAGGCCACGGGTGCCCCGCAGGTCGCAGTCGCGCAGGTCGCTTCCCACGAAGCGAGCACCCGAGAGCTCGGACCCGGCGAAGTCGACGCGCCGCAGGTCGGCCTCGGTGAAGTCCACGTCAGTGAGCTGGCAGTCGCGGAACACGAAGCCGGTGAGGTCGAGTCCGGCGAAGGTCGTCCCGTCGAGCCGGCAGCGCTCGAACCGGAGCGGCTGTGCGAGAAGGGATCCCGCAGCCGTCGTGGCCCAGTTGACTGCGAGCAGCTTGCAGCCGACGAAGGTGCACTCGACGAACCGGGTGTCGGTGAGGGCCGTCATCGAGAAGTTGCAGCTCGTGAAGGTGCACTCCTCGAAGGTGCAGCCGAGCAGCGTGGCACTCTCCCAGCTCAGCCCGCTGAGCTCCTCCCCCGTGACCTCGCGCCCCCGCAGCACCCCACCGGGTGGCAGGGACGTGACCGGCTGGTCGACCACGGTCAGTGCGCGTGCCTGGCCGCGAGCTCGCGCAGCTCGTCCACCGCGGACGTGGCGGACTCGGCCCCGTAGACCGCGGACCCGGCGACGAAGACGTCCGCCCCGGCCTCGGCGCACTGCTCGATGGTTGTGGCGGACACTCCCCCGTCGACCTGGATCCACACCTCGCCGCCGTGCTGCTTCACGGACTGGCGCACCTGCTCCACCTTGGGCATCTGGTCGGCCATGAAGGACTGCCCACCGAAGCCCGGCTCGACCGTCATGACAAGGACCATGTCGAGCTCGGGCAGCAGGTCGGCATGGGGAGCCCACGGGGTCCCGGGCTTGAGAGCCATGCCCGCGCGAGCCCCGGCGGCCCGCAGCGTGCGCGCCAGCGCCCTCGGGTCGCGGGCAGCCTCGACGTGGAAGGTCACCGACTGCGCGCCGGCCTCGGCGTAGCCCGGCGCCCAGCGGTCGGGGTCCTCGATCATGAGGTGGCAGTCCAGGGGGATCGGCGAGACCTTGAGGAGCGCCTCGACGATCGGCAGGCCGAGCGTGAGGTTGGGCACGAAGTGGTTGTCCATGACGTCGACGTGCGCCCAGTCCGCGTTCGAGATCGCGTCGAGCTCGGACTGGAGGTTGGCGAAGTCGGCGGAGAGGATCGACGGTGAGATCTGCACGCCGCCAGCCTACGGGTGGCCGGCGCCGAGCCCTCAGGCCTTCTTGCGCAGCAGCGTGAAGAACATCGCGTCGGTGCCGTGCACGTGCGGCCACAGCTGGACCTCGGGACCGTCACCGAGGTCGTGGAGCACCTCGCCCGAGGCGTCGCGGAAGAACTCGCGCGCATCGACGACCTCGATGTCGTCGCGCTTCTTGACCACGTCGCGCACGACGAACGTCGTCTCGGCCGGGTGTGGGCTGCACGTGGCGTAGCCGACCACTCCGCCGGGCGCCACGGCGTCGAGGGCGCTGCGGAGCAGGTCGCGCTGCAGGGGTGCGAGCTGCGCGAGGTCGCCGGGCTGGCGCCGCCACCTCGCCTCAGGTCGGCGCCGCAGGGCACCGAGCCCGGTGCACGGCGCGTCGACGAGAACGCGTCCGTAGGCCGCCGGCTCGGCCTCCCCGATGTCGCGCCCGTCCGTCGTGCGCACCTCGATGCGGCGCCCGGCTGCCCGGGCCATGGCGGTGACGGGCTCGAGCGTCGTCCGCACGAGCTCAGCCCGGTGGTCGCTGACCTCCACGGCGACGAGGTCGGCACCGTCCTGGACTGCGAGCGCGCCGAGGACGCCGCTCTTGCCCCCGGGTCCGGCGCACAGGTCGAGCCAGCGCTCGGGCGCGTCGTCGGCGACCGGGGCGAGGGCCAGTGCGGCTGCGAGCAGCTGCGACCCCTCGTCCTGCACTGCCGCCCGGCGGTCGCGGATGGCCGCGATGTTGCCCGGGTCGCCGTGGTCGAGGACGGCACCGAAGGGTGAGGTCTCGCTCGCCGTGGCACCCGCCTCGACGAGCTCGCCGACCGTCGCCAGCCCGGGGCGGGCGACGAGACTGACCTTGGCAGGGGTGTTGTCGCTCTCGAGGAGGGCGCGCAGCTCGCCGTCGATGGTCTCGGCGGTGGCCCGGCCCTGCGTCAGGAGCGCGCCGCGCAGCGCACTGACGACCCACTCGGGGTGGGAGTACTCGGTGGCGAGCGCCCCGGTCGAGCCGTCCCCGGGGACGACCTCGCGCACCCACTCCTCGCGCGTCCGCTCGCTCACGCGGCGCATCACCGCGTTGACGAAGCCGCTGGCACCGGCACCGCTCACGGTGCGCGCGAGACCGACCGTCTGGTCGGCGGCGGCGTGGGCCGGCACGCGCATGCCGAGCAGCTGGTGCGCGCCGAGCCGCAGGACGTCGAGGACGCCGGCGTCGATCTTGGCGAGGGGACGACCGGCTGCACGCTGGATGACGGCGTCGTAGAAGCCCTGCATCCGCAGCGTGCCGAAGGCCAGCTCGGTCGCGAACGCCGCGTCCCGCGAGTCGAGCCGGTGGCGCCGAAGAATCGCCGGGAACTCCAGGTTGGCGTAGGCGCCCTCCTCCACCGCCCTCAGCAGCGTGTATGCCGCGAAGCGTGCCGGTTCGGCGTGCTTGGCCCGTTCGCTCGGCTTCTGCAACGAACGCTGGCTGCCACGGGGGCCCGAACGACCCTGCGGGCGTCGGGGCTGTCGGGCGGAGTCTGGGGCGGGCATCAGGTCAGCGTAGTGGCGCGCGCGAAGGCCTCACCGGCGCCGAGGCGCACGCCTCTGGCCCAGTCGGCGGCCGCCATCGGCTTCTTGCCCTGCGGCCGCACCTCGCCCAGCGTCACCGCGCCGGACGCCGTGCCGACGAGGACCGACCGCTTCGTCGCGTGGATCTCGCCCGGCGCCAGTGCAGGCGCGTCGCCGAGGAGGGCAAGGTCCTCCTCGGCGGCCAGGCGCACGGGGGCGACGCCGAGACGTTCTCCACGCAGAGTCGTCCAGGCTCCCGGCGCGGGGGTGCAGCCGCGCACGTGGCGGCTCACGGCATACGCCGGGGTGTTCCAGGGAATCTCGGCGTCGGCGGTGGTCAGCTTGGCGGCGTGCGAGACGCCCTGGCTGGGCTGTGGGACCGGTTGGAGATCCCCGCTCTCGAGGCCGTCCATCGTGGCGAGGAGCAGGCCGGCCCCCGCGTGGGCGAGGCGGTCCAGCAGGACTCCTGAGGTGTCGTCGGGACGGATCGTCTCGGTCATGACGCCCAGCACGGGACCGGTGTCGAGCCCCTCCTCGATGACGAAGGTCGTGGCTCCCGTGGCTTCGTCACCGGCCATGATCGCGCGCTGCACGGGAGCCGCCCCGCGCCACGCGGGCAGGACCGAGAAGTGCAGGTTGACCCAGCCGTGGGCCGGGATGTCGAGGACCTCACGAGGCAGCAGCGCGCCGTAGGCCACGACCGGGCAGGCGTCCGGCGCGATCTCACGCAGCCGTGCCTGGAACTGCGGGTCACGCGGCGAGGCGGGTGTGAGCACCTCGATGCCATGCTCCACCGCGACCGCCTTGACCGGCGAGGGGTGCAGGGTTCGACCGCGGCCTGACCGCGCGTCGGGACGGGTGAGGACGGCGACGACCTGGTGCGGTGAGTCCAGGAGGGCCTCGAGGGCGGGCACCGCGGTGTCGGGGGTGCCGGCGAAGACCAGCCTCATCGGGCGCACCGCACGTTGCTCATCACGCTGGGCAGTCTACGAACCGCACGGGCGGCTCAGCTCGTGGGATCTCGGGGGTCCAGTCGTGCCGCGACCGGTGAGGTCTCCTTGCGGGCGGAGTGCCGGGCACGCATCGCGGCCACCTCGACCGCCAGCGCAGGACCCTGCGGCAGTGGCGCACTGAGCACCAGGCGCTCCGTCTCGGCCGCGACGGGTAGTGGCCCGAGCACCCGCACGGACGCTCCGAGCCGCATCTCGCCCACAGCGGCCTGCAGTGCCTGTCGGGGGCCGGTCAGCGTGGCCACGCGGGCCGTCGGCGGAAGCGACAGGTCGGCGCGCTCGGACAGCTCACGTGCGGCGAACCACGCCGGGTCCCAGCGCACCAGCGCCTCGATCGCCGGCACCGTGGTGTGGGTCGGGCCGCCCGCGAGCACCGCCACTCCCCCGTCTCCGGCACCCCTGGTCAGCGCCACGGCGTTGGTCCAGCGTCGCAGGCACTCCTCGCCCGCGTCGAGGGATGGCCGGTCGAGCAGCGCCCACGCGTCGAGCAGGAGGCAGGCGGCGAAGCCACCCTCCGCCACGGGCTCGGCCCCCGGCGTCGAGATGACGAGCCGCGGCCGGGAGTCCACGTGGTCGACGACGGCACCGGCGCCGGACGTCGTGACCGGCACGCCCGGGAAGGCGCGGCCGAGCTCCTCGGCGGTGCGCCGGGCGCCCACCACCGACGAGCGCAGCCGCAGAGAACCGCAGTGCGGGCACTCGAAGTGGGTCTCGACCGCGCCGCACCAGCGGCAGGTCGGGGGCTGGCCGGGGCCCTTGAGCCCGAGCGGCCCAGAACACACGCGGCACCGCGCCGGCCGGCGGCACTCCTGGCACGACAGCGAGGGAAGGTAGCCGCGCCGAGGCACCTGCACGAGCACCGGCCCGCGGGTGAGCGCCTCCTTGGCCACCTGCCACGCCGACGACGGCAGGTGCGCGCGCGCCGCCGCCGGGTCCCGGGCGAGGTCCGAGCCCTCGCCGGCGATGCGCACCCGCGCCACCGTGCGGCGCAGCAGCGACCGGTCGGCCTCGAGGGGGACGGCCACACCCTCGGCGCACCACTGGGCCAGGGCCGCGGTGCGGGTGAAGCCGGCGGACAGCAGCGCCGCACCGTGCAGCGAGGCACGGATACGCGCCACCTCGCGAACCTGCGGATAGGGGGCGCGAGGCTCGTCGTGCAGGTCGTCGCCGTCGTCCCACCAGGCGATGAGACCCAGGTCGTGCACCGGGGCGAACCCGGCGGCCCGGGTGCCAACGACGACCTTCACGTGTCCGCGCAGAACCTTGAGGTATGCCGTGTAGCGAGCCTGCGGCCCCTGGTCCGCGGTCAGCCGGACGTGGTGCCCCTTGCCCAGGCGCGCGGTCAGGGCCGCTTCGACCCGGGCCACGTCACGGGCATCGGGCACGAGCAGGATGCTCCCCCGGCCTCCCGCGAGCGCTGCCGCCGCGGCATCGGCGAGCAGTCCGGGCCAATCGTCCTCCGCGTCCACCGACGGCGCCGCCAGGAGGGAGGCGGCAGGAGCGTCGCCGGAGGTGACGCGTGCGAGGAAGGCCGGCCCACCGGCATACCGGCTCCAGGCTGGGGACTCGAGGTCGGGCACGTCGCCGACCTCGGGGCACTCGACTGGCAGGGCCTTCTCGGCCGCCGCATGACGAGGTGGCACGGCCAGGCGCAGGACGTCGCCGACGACACCGCCGTAGTGCTGCGCGACCTGTCGCGCTGCCGCGAGGACCTCGGGGGTGAGCACCGGCTCGGGCGACACGACCCTGCGGATGGTGGCGAGGCGGCCCTCGTGCTCGGCCTGGGCCGAGCGGGAGATGACGAAGCCGTCGAGGTCCTGCCCGGCAAAACGCACCTTGATGCGCGCTCCGGCGACGACGTCGTCGGACATGGCGGCGGGCACGAGGTACTCGAACGGCCGGTCGAGGTGGGCCAGCCCGGTGTCGACGAGGACAGCCGCGACCGGGTCCACCTCTGCGACCGGCTCGCCGCCGGACACCGGCCGTGGCCGGGGACGTCGCGTGGGCTGGATGAGCTCCAGCTGCGTTCCCTCACCCGACTCGGTCATGTCCCCGAAACTAGCCGGTCGGACGGACACCCTCGCGGTCCAGGTGCTCGAGCACGAGCGCGGCCGTCTCGTCGGGGCGCTCGACCGAGGGCAGGTGGCCGGCCCAGTCCAGCTCGACCAGCTCGGCGCCGTCGATCTCGCGAGCGAGGAGGGTGGCGATGTCGCGGTGGTGGGCCACGTCGAGCGCGCCGGACACCACGAGCGTCGGCACGTGGATGGAGCCCGGCTCGACCTCGACCCGCTCGGGCTGTGGCGGCGGGTCGAGCGCATCGGCGGCGAGCTGGACCTCGAAGGCGCGGCGCTGCATCCGCGCGACGTCGGCACGAGCCTGCTCGCTCGCCTGCGGCCCGACCCACGTGGCCACGTTGAGGGCGACTGCGCCGTCGACGTCACCGGCCTCGATCAGCTCCTCCTCGCGCTCGCCGAAGGCCTGGACCACTGGGTCGGTGACCTCGAGCCCGCGGTAGGCGGTGCACAGCAGGACCAGGGAGCTCACCCGGTCCGGGTGCCTGGCAGCCACCTCGAGCGCGACCCGGCCCCCGAAGGAGGCACCGACGAACGCGGCGCGCCCGACACCGAGCGCATCGAGCAGGTGGACCACGTCGTCGGCGTCGGCGTAGGGCCCGCCGGGCACGGGCGTCTCGCCGAACCCCCGCAGGTCCGGCGCGATGACGCGGCGGGCATTGCTGAGGGCCGGCATGACGGGAGTCCACATGCCGCGGTCGGTGACCCCGGAGTGCAGGAGCACGACGGCCGGGCCGCTCCCCCGGTCGTCGTGAGCCAGGAGAGGCGCGCGACCGCGGGAGCTCATCTCATCAGCCCTTGACTGCGCGCTGGAGGTCCTCGACGCGGTCGGTGCGCTCCCACGTGAAGGGGTTGTGGACGCCCTCGGCGGTGGTGCGACCGAAGTGGCCGTAGGCAGCCGTCGGCTTGTAGATCGGCCGGAGCAGGTCGAGCGCGTCGAGGATCGCTGCGGGCCGCAGGTCGAAGACCGTGAGGATCGCGTCCTGGATCTTGTCCGCGGGGACGGTCTCGGTGCCGAACGTCTCGACGTAGATGCCGACCGGCTGGGCCTTGCCGATCGCGTAGGCGACCTGCACCTCGCAGCGGCGGGCGAGGCCGGCGGCGACGACGTTCTTGGCGACCCAGCGAGTGGCGTAGGCGGCCGAGCGGTCCACCTTGCTCGGGTCCTTGCCCGAGAAGGCGCCGCCGCCGTGGCGCGCCATGCCGCCGTAGGTGTCGACGATGATCTTGCGGCCGGTCAGTCCGGCGTCTCCCATGGGTCCGCCGATGACGAACGTGCCGGTGGGGTTGATGAGCGAGCGGTAGCTCGAGGTGTCGAGGTCGGTCCCCTCCTCGGCCAGACCGGCCAGGACGGGCGCGATGACGTGCTTCTCGATGTCGGGGCTGAGCAGGCCCTCGAGGGAGATGCCGTCGGCGTGCTGCGTCGACAGGACCACGGTGTCGAGCCTGACGGCCTTGTCACCCTCGTAGCCGATGGTCACCTGGGTCTTGCCGTCGGGCCGCAGGTAGGGCAGGGCCTCGCTCTTGCGCACCGCCGTGAGCTGCTCGGCGAGGCGGTGTGCGAGGTAGATCGGCAGCGGCATGAGCTCGGCCGTGTCGTCGCAGGCGTAGCCGAACATGAGGCCCTGGTCGCCGGCGCCCTGCTTGTCGAGGGGGTCGACGCCGCCGGTGCGGCTCTCGTATGCCGTGTCGACACCTTGGGCGATGTCGGGACTCTGCTGGCCGATGGAGACCTCGACGCCGCAGGAGGTGCCGTCGAAGCCCTTGGTGGAGGAGTCGTAGCCAATGCCGAGGACGGTGTCGCGCACGATCTTGGGGATCTCGACGTAGGCCTCGGTCGTCACCTCGCCGGCGACGTGGACGAGCCCGGTGGTCACCATCGTCTCGACCGCGACCCGGGCGCGTGGGTCCTGGTCGAGCATGGCGTCGAGGATCGAGTCGGAGATCTGGTCACAGATCTTGTCGGGGTGCCCCTCGGTGACGGACTCGGACGTGAACAGGCGTGCAGCCACCCGGGGTACTCCTTCGTGCGGGAACGGTTCCCCGCGCCGCGCGGCGCGAGACGGTCAAATCTAACGTGTCCGGCTCAGCCGCGTGGACGCGACCACGAGGCGGCAGGGCCGGGCCTCAGAGCAGGGGTGCGACAACGTCCCAGACGGCGTCGGAGACCGCTGCCTTGCTCGCCGGTCCGACCTCGATGCCCTCGTCGGAGACGCGGCGCAGGATCGTCACGGTGTTGTCGTCGGCGCCGAAGGTCCTGTCCTCGCCCACCTCGTTGACGACGAGCACGTCACAGCCCTTGCGCTCAAGCTTGGCGCGGGCGTGCTCGAGCACTGAGCCCTCGGCGTCGCCGGTCTCGGCGGCGAACCCGACGATGACCGGGCTGCTGGCGCCGCCACGGGTCGCGACGAGCTCGGCGAGGATGTCGGGGTTGCGCACCAGCGTGATCGTCGGCGCGGAGTCGTCCTCGCCGCCGTCCGCCTGCACGTCATGCGTCTTCTTGATCTTCGACGGGGCATAGGTCGCCGGCCGGAAGTCGGCGACCGCGGCCGCCATGACGACCACGTCGCTGCGTGCGGCGGCCTCGAGGACGGCCTCACGCATCTGCAGGGCGGTCTCGACCGGGACGATGTCGATGCCTGGCACGTCAGTGGGCGCGGAGGTCACGAGCGTCACCAGTGCACCGCGTGCCGCCGCGGCGACAGCCAGGGCGTGGCCCTGCTTGCCGGAGCTGCGGTTGCCCAGGAAGCGCACCGGGTCGAGCGGCTCGCGCGTGCCACCGGCGCTCACGACGACCCGACGGCCGGTGAGGTCGCCCCCACCCCTCGCAGCGTCTGCGGATGGGGTTGCTGGAGCCGCCGCACCCGCAGGCGCAACGGAGGCCGACGCGGAAGCGGAGCGGGCGAGCTCGCGCTCGCACACGGCATACAGCTCTTCGGGGTCGGGAAGCCGTCCCGGTCCCGTGTCCTTGCCGGTGAGGCGCCCGCTGGCGGGGGGTACGACGTGCACGCCGCGCTCGGAGAGGGTGGCGACGTTGGCCTGGGTGGCAGGGTGGTCCCACATCTCGGTGTGCATGGCCGGGGCCATGACGACCGGGCAGCGCGCGGTGAGCAGGACGTTGGTGAGCAGGTCGTCGGCCTGGCCGGTCGCGGCCCGGGCCAGCAGGTCGGCGGTCGCCGGGGCCACGACGACGAGGTCGGCCTCCTGGCCGAGGCGCACGTGCGGCACCTCGTGCACGTCGCTCCACACGTCGGTGCTGACCGGCTTGCCCGACAACGCCGCCCAGGTAGGGGCTCCGACGAACCTCAGCGCAGCGGCGGTCGGCACGACCGTGACGTCATGACCCGCCTCGGCGAGCAGGCGCAGGAGCGAACATGCCTTGTAGGCCGCGATGCCGCCCGCCACACCGAGGACGACGCGCACGTGGAGCTCAGTCCTCGATCTTCTCTGAGGTCAGCAGGTTGTTGTTGATCTCGCGCAGCGCGATGGACAGGGGCTTCTCGTGGACCTCGGAGTCGACCAGCGGGCCGACGTACTCGAGGAGGCCGTCCTGGAGCTGCGCGTAGTAGGCGTTGATCTGACGGGCGCGCTTGGCCGAGTAGAGGACCAGGGAGTACTTGGAGTCGGCGTGCGTGAGGAGCTCGTCGATCGGCGGGTTGGTGATGCCGATGGGGTTGGCCTTGGTGCCTGACACGGAATCAGTCTCGTTTCGTCTGTTGGGGGGTGCGCATCAATGATACGAGTTCGTCGGCCACGCGACGAACGTCGTCGTTGACGAGGGTCACGTCGAACTCCTCGGCGGCCGCGAGCTCCGCCCTGGCCGTCGTGAGGCGCACCTCGCGCTCCTCCGGCGACTCGGTGCCCCGGCCGACGAGCCGGCGCACCAGCTCGTCCCAGCTCGGGGGCGCCAGGAAGACGAACAACGCGTCCGGCATGGTCTCGCGGACCTGGCGGGCACCCTGCAGGTCGATCTCGAGCAGGGCCGGACGACCCTGTGCCAGCGCCGCCTCGACGGGCCCGCGTGGCGTGCCGTACTGGGCGCGACCGTGCACGGTGGCCCACTCGAGGAAGTCGCCCTGGTCGACCATGCGGCCGAACTCCTCGTTGGACACGAAGTGGTAGTGGCGTCCGTCGACCTCGGTGGGCCGCGGCCGGCGCGTGGTCGCAGACACGGACAGCCAGACGTCGGGATGGTGCTCGCGCACGAAGGCTGCCACCGTGCCCTTGCCGACCGCGGTCGGACCGGCGAGCACCGTGAGACGGGAGGGGCCGCTCACGCCTTGTCGAACCGCGCCAGCAGGGCAGTGATCTGGTTCTGCCCCAGACCGCGGACACGACGGCTCTGGCTGATGCCGATGTCCTCCATGAGGGCCTTGGCCTTGACGCGACCGACGCCGGGGAGGGACTCGAGGAGGGCCGAGACCCTCATCTTGCCGATCACGTCGTTCTTCTTCCCCTGGTCGATGACCTCACCGAGGTCACCCTGTGCGTACTTGAGGCGGTTCTTGACCTCGGCCCGCTCGCGGCGGGCCTCGGCTGCCTTGCCCAGTGCAGCGGCGCGTTGATCCGGTGTGAGTGGCGGGAGTGCCATGGCGGAAGTCCTCCGTGGAAATCTCGGGCGGCGCTGCTTCTCAACGCCTCCGGCGATTTAACCATGCTGAGCTGGACGGATCCCACTGGCACGAGGGTGCGATCACCGCCACGCACGAGGACCTCAGGCCAGCAGGGCTGCGACCGCCTCGTTGGACCGGGCAGCACGGGCTCGCAGCGCCCTGACGTCGGGCCCTGCCGACAGCACCTCACGGCTGCTCGCGGGCAGGACGTGGGGCAGGGCGTTCCCGAAGACCCGCTTGAGGTCGTCTGCCGTGCCGCCTTGCGCACCCACCCCCGGCGCGAGAATCGGGCCACCCATGGCAGCGAGGTCGAGGCCCAGGTCCTGGACCGCAGTGCCGACGGTGGCACCCACGACCAGGCCGACATGGCCGAGCTCTCCACGGGCCCGCGCCGCCGCGTTGTCCGCCGCTGCCCCGTCGACGACCGAGCCGGCCACCGAGCGGTGCTCGTGGACCGCGTGCTGGACCTGCGCGCCCTCCGGGTTCGAGGTCAGCGCCAGGACGAAGACACCTCGCCCGTTCTGCTCGGCGAGGTCGATCGCCGGCCGCAGCGAGCCGTAGCCGAGGTAGGGGCTCAGGGTCATCGCGTCCGGCGGGTCGACCGCGTCCTTGCCCAGGAAGGCCTGCCCATAGGCGTCCATGGTCGTGCCGATGTCTCCGCGCTTGGCATCAAGCAGGACGACGGTGCCACGCTCGCGCAGCTCCGTGATCGCGCCCTCGAGCACAGCGACACCGGGCGAGCCGAAGACCTCGAAGAAGGCGGACTGGGGCTTGACCACGGCCACGTGGCCGCCGAAGGCCTCGACGCAGGCGGACGTGAAGGCGCGCAGCCCGTCGAGGTCGTGGCCCAGCCCCCAGGACGCGAGCAGGGCCCGGTGCGGGTCGATGCCCGCACAGAGGGGCCCGTGCTGAGCGGTCGCCGCACGCAGTCGTTGACCGAAGGTCGGCGTGGTGGGTGGAGTCACGGGATCACCATCCTGTCGTGCGCGACCGCGACGAGCTCGCTGATGCGGGCCACGCCGTGGGACTCGGCGAGCGCCTCGAGCTCGGTGAGGACGCGCTGGGGAGCGGTCGGGTCGTTGAAGGTTGCGGTGCCCACCTGGACGGCGGTCGCCCCGGCGGCGATGAGCTCGAGCGCGTCGCGACCGGTGCGCACTCCCCCGACCCCGATGAGGGGGACGGTCAGGAAGCGGCCCTCGCGCATGGCGGCGGTGACCTGCCACAGCGCCCGCACGGCGACGGGCCGGATCGACGGTCCCGAGAGCCCACCCGTGATCCCACCGAGCTGGGGACGCAGCCGGTCGGTGTCGATGACCATGCCGAGCAGGGTGTTGATCATCGTCAGCCCGGTCGCGCCCGACTTCACTGCCGCATCGGCGATCGAGACGATGTCGGTGACGTCCGGGGTGAGCTTGGCGAACATCGGCACGTCGCGCGGCAGCTGCTCGCGCACGAGGGCGATGACCTTGCCCGACGCCAGCGGGTCGCAGGCGAAGACCAGCCCACGGTTGGCGACATTGGGGCAGGAGATGTTGACCTCGACGCCGACGACGCAGTCGAACGCGTCGCTGTCGACCAGCACCTTGGCCACGTCGGCGAACTCACCGGCCGTGTTGCCGGCGATGGAGACGAGGACGCGCGCCCCGACCGACTTCAGCCACGGCAGGTCCTTGGCGACGAAGGCGTGGATGCCCGGACCCTGGAGCCCGATGGAGTTGAGCATCCCCGAGCTCGTCTCCGCCATGCGGGGCGTGCCCCGACCGGAGCGCGGGTCCATCATCACCGTCTTGGTGACGAAGGCCCCGAGCGTGGACACGTCGAAGAAGCGGTGCAGCTCGCGGCCGTTGGCGGCGCACCCGGACGCCGTCATGACGGGGTTGGGGAGGGTGCGGCCGGACAGGGTCACCGACAGGTCGACGGCCATCAGTGACCTCCGACCTTCGGGGCACCCACGGCGTCCTCGGGCACGCCACACACCCCGTCGTGGAAGGCCTCCCAACGGATGCGGTCACCGCGGAAGACCGGACCCTCGACGCAGGAGCGCACCATGGCGGTGACCCCGTCCTTGCCCCGCACCGGCATGACGCAGGTCATGCAGACGCCGACGCCACAGGCCATCGACTCCTCCACGGCGACCTGGGCCACCGCACCGTGCTCGGCAGCGACGCGGGTGACGGACTGCAGCATGCCCATGGGCCCACAGGCGTAGGCCACCGGGGCCCCCGTGCGCCGGAACACCTCGGGCAGCACGTCGCTCACCCAGCCACGCTGGCCTGCGGACCCGTCGTCAGTGGTCACGGTGACCCGGTCGGCGGCCCGTCGTGCCTCGACGACGCCGAAGAGCCGGTCCTCGGAGGCAGCGCCGAGCACCATCTCCACGGTGCACCCGCGCTCGCGCAGGACGTCGGCCAGCCAGAACAGCGGCGCGGAGCCGTAGCCGCCACCGACGAGGACGGTCGGCACGGCCTCGGTCGGGAGCGGGAACGGCCGGCCGAGCGGTGCGACGACGTCGACCGTGTCGTGGGCCCGCAGCGCGGTGAGCCACTCGGTGCCGGCGCCCTTGGCAGCGATGACGAGGTCGAGCGTGCCGCCGTAGGTGCCCGACGGGCTGACCTTGTGGATCGAGAAGGAGCGGCGCAGCAGGTTGCCGGTCGTCGGCCCGCCCACGGCCAGGGCCGCGAACTGCCCCGGACGCGCCAGCTCGGCGACGCCCGGCGCCACGATCGTCAGGTGGTGGTAGGCACCGGCCCGCCGGATGGCGATGACCTCACCCCGGACCTGGACGACGCCGCTGTCTCGCGTGGCGGTGCTCATCGACCGGCCACCTGCATGAGGTCGAGGTGGCGCGCGTGCTCCTGGAGCGAGGTGACGGTGAGGTCGCCCCGGCGCAGGGCCTCGATGGCCTGCACCGCTGCCGCGAACTCCTGGACGGTGGTGATGAGCGGGACATCGGCGGTGTTGGCGGCGGCCCGGATCGCGTAGCCGTCGGCGCGGGCACTCTGGCCGGTGGGCGTGTTGATCACCATGGCGATCTCACCCTCGAGGATGAGCTCACCGATGGAGCGGGAGTCGCTGGACTCGGCGTCGCCCTCGCGCTCGGTGATCTTGCGGATGACCTTGGCGGGAATGCCATTGCGCCGCAACACATCCGTGGTCCCGGACGTCGCCACGATGTCGAAGCCGAGGTCGACGAGCCGGTTGACCGGGAACAGCATGGCGCGCTTGTCGCGGTTGGCGACGGAGACGAAGACCGTGCCGCTCTGCGGCAGTCCCCCGTATGCCGCGAGCTGGCTCTTGCCGAAGGCGCGGCCGAACGTCGTGTCGATGCCCATGACCTCGCCGGTGGAGCGCATCTCGGGTCCGAGCAGGCTGTCGACCATCGAGCCGTCCGCCCGGCGGAACCGGGAGAACGGCAGCACGGCCTCCTTGACGGAGATGGGCGCGTGCGGCGGCAGGTTGCCACCGTCGCCACTCGGCGGCAGGACTCCCTCGGCGCGCAGCTCGGCGATGCTCGCGCCGAGCATGATCCGGCTCGCCGCACCCGCCAGGGCGACCCCGGTCGCCTTGGCGACGAACGGCACCGTGCGGGAGGCACGCGGGTTGGCCTCGAGGACGTAGAGGATGTCCTGCGCCAGGGCGAACTGCACGTTCATCAGGCCGACGACACCGATCCCCCGGGCCAGCTTGAGCGTGCTCTCGCGCACCAGCTCGATCTCGGCGTTGCCCAGCGTCGCGGGGGGCAGGGTGCAGGCACTGTCGCCGGAGTGGATCCCCGCCTCCTCGATGTGCTCCATCACTCCCCCGAGGTACATCTCGGTGCCGTCGTAGAGCACGTCGACGTCGATCTCGATGGCGTCGTCGAGGAAGCGGTCGACGAGCACCGGGTGCTCGGGCGAGGCGTGCGTGGCGCGCTCGACGTAGGTCACCAGGGTCTCGTCGTCGTAGACGATCTCCATGCCGCGTCCACCGAGGACGTAGGAGGGACGCACCAGGACCGGGTAGCCGATGTGGCGGGCGACCTCCAGTGCTTCCGAAGCGCTGTATGCCGTGCCGTGCTTCGGGGCGGGCAGCTTCGCCTCCGCGAGAACTCGCCCGAAGGCCCCGCGGTCCTCCGCGAGGTCGATCGCCTCCGGAGAGGTCCCGACGATGGGCACGCCCGAGTCCTTGAGGGCTCGCGCCAGCCCGAGAGGAGTCTGTCCGCCGAGCTGCACGATGACGCCGGCGATGGGCCCGGCCTGCTGCTCCGCGTGGAAGACCTCGAGCACGTCCTCGAGGGTCAGCGGCTCGAAGTAAAGGCGGCTGCTCGTGTCGTAGTCGGTCGAGACCGTCTCGGGGTTGCAGTTGACCATGATGGTGTCGTAGCCGGCCTTGCGCAGGGCGAAGCTGGCGTGCACGCACGAGTAGTCGAACTCGACGCCCTGACCGATGCGGTTGGGACCCGAGCCCAGGATGATGACTGCCTCGCGCTCGCGGGGCGCGACCTCGCTCTCCTCGTCGTAGGAGCTGTAGTAGTACGGGGTCTGCGCGTCGAACTCCGCGGCGCACGTGTCCACGGTCTTGAAGACGGGGCGCACCCCCAAGGCGTGACGGACCCCGCGAACGACACTCTCCGGCATACGCCGCAGCTCGCTCAGCTGGGCATCGCTGAAGCCGTGGCGCTTGGCCAGCCGGAGCAGCTCCGGCGTCAGCTCGGGTGCCTCGGCGACCTCGCGGGCGACGTCGTTGAGCAGCTCGAACTGGTCGAGGAACCAGGGGTCGATGCCCGTGGCCTCGTGGGTCTCCTCGACGCTCGCGCCGCCACGCATCGCCTGCTGGACGGTGACGATGCGGCCGTCGGTGGGACGCGCCGCGACCTCGAGCAGCTCGAGCGCCTCCTCACGCGTCGGGGTGTCGCCGCGCCAGTGGAAGGACGAGCCCTTGCTCTCGACCGAGCGCAGCGCCTTCTGCATCGCCTCGGTGAAGTTGCGGCCGATCGACATGGCCTCGCCGACCGACTTCATCGTCGTCGTGAGGGTGTCGTCGGCGGAGGGGAACTTCTCGAACGCGAAGCGGGGCACCTTGACGACGACGTAGTCCAGGCTCGGCTCGAAGCTCGCCGGCGTCTCGCGGGTGATGTCGTTGGGGACCTCGTCCAGGGTGTAGCCGATGGCCATCTTGGCGGCGATCTTGGCGATCGGGAAGCCGGTCGCCTTCGACGCCAGGGCCGAGCTGCGCGAGACCCGCGGGTTCATCTCGATGACGATGATGCGCCCGTCGCGCGGGTTGACCGCGAACTGGATGTTGCAACCGCCGGTGTCCACACCCACCTCGCGGATGATCGCGATGCCGACGTCACGCAGCCGCTGGTACTCGCGGTCGGTGAGGGTGAGCGCGGGTGCGACGGTGATCGAGTCGCCGGTGTGCACGCCCATGGGGTCGAGGTTCTCGATGGAGCAGACGACCACCACGTTGTCCTTGTGGTCGCGCATCACCTCGAGCTCGTACTCCTTCCAGCCGGTGATCGACTCCTCGAGCAGGACTTCGGTCGTCGGGCTGGCCTGCAGCCCCGCCCCGGCCATGCGACGCAGCTCGGCCTCGTCGTGGGCGAAGCCGGAGCCCAGGCCCCCCATGGTGAAGGACGGGCGCACGACCATCGGGTAGCCGAGCTCGTCGGCGGCCGCGAGGCAGTCGTCCATGGTGTGGGCGATGACCGAGCGCGCGCTCTCGGCGCCGCAGCGCTCGACGACCCCCTTGAAGAGCTGGCGGTCCTCGCCGAGCTGGATGGCTTCGACGTTGGCGCCGATGAGCGGGCAGTTGTACTTCTCCAGGACTCCGTTCTCGTGCAACGCGATCGCGCAGTTGAGAGCCGTCTGGCCACCGAGGGTCGCGAGCACCGCGTCCGGGCGCTCCTTCTCGATGATCTTCTCGACGACCTCGGCGGTGATCGGCTCGACGTAGGTCGCGTCCGCGAACTCGGGGTCCGTCATGATCGTCGCCGGGTTGGAGTTCACGAGGATGACGCGCACGCCCTCCTCACGCAGGACACGGCAGGCCTGGGTGCCGGAGTAGTCGAACTCGCAGGCCTGGCCGATGACGATCGGGCCGGACCCGATGACGAGGACGCTGGTGATGTCGTCACGCTTCGGCATCAGGCGTTCGCCCCTTCGCTGGTGGTCTGCTGTTGGAGGAGATCGACGAAACGGTCGAACAGGTAGGCCGCGTCGTGCGGGCCCGCTGCGGCTTCCGGGTGGTACTGCACCGAGAAGGCGGTGAGTTCGCCTGAGGCAGAACGCAGCTCGAGACCCTCGACGACGTCGTCGTTGAGACAGACGTGCGAGACACTGGCGGTCCCGAACTCGGTCTCGGTGTCCTTGTCGAGTGGAGCGTCGACCGCGAACCCGTGGTTGTGCGCGGTGACCTCGACCTTGCGGGTCCTGCGGTCCATGACCGGCTGGTTGATGCCTCGGTGGCCGTACTTGAGCTTGAACGTGCCGAAGCCGAGCGCGCGTCCGAGCAGCTGGTTGCCGAAGCAGATGCCGAAGAACGGTATGCCGGCCGCCAACGTCTCGCGCAGGACGCCGACCTCGTGGTCGGCGGCCGAGGGATCACCGGGACCGTTGCTGAAGAAGACACCATCCAGGCCGTCGATGGCATTGATGTCCTCGAACGTCGAGGTCGCCGGGAGAACATGGACCTCGATGCCGCGCTGCGCCATCTGGTGCGGCGTCATCGCCTTGATCCCGAGGTCGATCGCGGCCACGGTGAAGCGCCTCTCCCCCACCGCCTCCACGACGTAGGCCTCGTCGGTGCTGACCTCCTGTGCGAGCGAGGCACCCGCCATCGCGGGCGCGGCGGTGACGCGCTCGAGGAGGTGGGCGGACGGCATACGGGCGTCCTCGCCGGAGAAGATGCCGACCCGCATCGCGCCGCGCTCGCGCAGGTGGCGCGTGAGGGCGCGCGTGTCGATGTCGCAGATGCCGACGACGCCCTGGGTGACGAGCTCGTCCTCGAGGGAGCGCTGGGAACGCCAGCTGGAGGGGCGCAGTGCGGGGTCGCGCACGACGTAGCCGGACACCCAGATGCGAGAGGACTCGTCGTCCTCGTCGTTCCAGCCGGTGTTGCCGACGTGAGGGGCCGTCATGACCACGACCTGGCGGTGGTAGCTCGGGTCGGTGAGCGTCTCCTGGTAGCCGGTCATGGCCGTGCAGAAGACGGCCTCCCCGACGGTCTCGCCGCGGCTGCCGTAGGACCGTCCGGTGAAGGTGCGGCCGTCCTCGAGGACGAGCACTGCCGGTTCCCGCAGGTGGAGTGCAGCTGTCATTCGGTTACTCCCTGGCGAGCCGTGACCCTGCCGCGCAGGATCGTCGTGTGGACGGCACCGGTGAAGCTCATGCCGTGCCATGGATTGTTGCGGGACAACGACTTCGATGCCGAGGCGTCCACCGTCTGGGTGGACTCGGTGTCGACGAGGACGAGGTTGGCCGGGGCACCGACCGCCAGGGGCTGACCGTGGTCGGCCAGCCCGGCGATGCGGGCGGGTGCGACCGACATGCGGTCGGCGAGGCCGGCGAGGTCGAGCTGCCCACCGCGCACCAGAGTGTCGTGGACGACGGCGAAGGCGGTCTCGAGCCCGAGCATGCCGAAGGCCGCGTCGACGAAGGCGTGCTCCTTGTCGTGCCGGGCGTGGGGCGCGTGGTCGGTCGCGACGGCGTCGATCGTGCCGTCGACGAGGGCGGCGCGCAGTGCCTCGACGTCCTCGGTCGGGCGCAACGGCGGGTTGACCTTGAAGGTCGGGTCGTAGCTGCTCACGAGGTCCTGGGTGAGCAGCAGGTGGTGGGGTGTCACCTCGGCGGTGAGGTCGATGCCCTGCGCCTTTGCCCAGCGGAGCACCTCGACCCCTTCGGCGGTGCTCACGTGCGCGACGTGGACCCGCGAACCCGTGTGGCGGGCGAGCTGGGCGTCGCGGGCGATGATCGTCGACTCCGCGACGGAGGGCCAGCCGGGCAGGCCCAGCCGGCCGCTGAGCTCGCCCTCGTGGCAGCACGCGCTGGAGCCGGCGAGGTCGGGGTCCTGGCTGTGCTGGCTCACCACGCCGCCGAAGGCGCGGACGTACTCGAGGGCCCGGCGCATGACGCGTGCGTCGTGGACGCAGTGGCCGTCGTCGGAGAAGACGCGGACGACGGCCCGCGAGCGGTGCATGAGCGCCAGCTCGGCGAGCTCCGCACCCTCCAGGCCCTTGGTCACGGCGCCGATGGGCTGCACGTCGGCCAGGCCCGTGGCACGGCCGAGGTCGAGGATGCGCTCGGCGGCCTCGGCGGTGTCGGTCACCGGGCTCGTGTTGGCCATGGCGAGCACCGCCGTGAAACCACCCACTGCGGCGGCAGCCGCTCCGGTGGCGATGGTCTCGGCGTCCTCACGACCCGGCTCACGCAGGTGCGTGTGGAGGTCGACGAGTCCGGGCAGCAGCGCGAGGCCTTCGGCCTGGACGGTCTCCACGTCGCGCGGGGCGTCGAGGGCGGCACCGATCTCGGCGATCGTGCCCCCGAGAACGAGGACGTCCTTGGCCTCGCCCCCGAGGAGCCTGGCCCCTGTGATGAGCAGGTCGCTCATGCGGCGCTCCCTTCGTTCGTGGCCACCGCTCCGATGGGGTCGTCGGCCCCGGCGAGCAGGTGGTAGAGCACCGACATCCGCACTGCCACACCGGCGCTCACCTGGTCCAGGACCAGGCTCTGGGCCGCGTCCGCGGCGTCGGCGCTGATCTCGAGGCCACGGTTCATCGGGCCGGGGTGGCAGATGACGAGGTGGGGGTTGGCGTCCGTCAGCCGCATGAGCCGGTCCCTGGTGAGGCCGTAGCCGACGGTGTACTCGCGCGCGGTCGGGAAGTAGCCGCCGCTCATGCGCTCCTTCTGCACCCGCAGCATCATGAGCGCGTCGACCGGGCGCCCCGGCCCCTGCGCCTGCAGCACCTCGTCGAGGTCGTGGCTGAGGGCGAAGCCCTCGCGCTGCGCCCAGGTCCCGATGCCGCTGGGCATGAGGGTGGGAGGCGCGACCACGGTGACGTCGGCACCGAGGCGGCGCAGCGAGATGAGGTTGGAGCGCACGACCCGTGAGTGGGTGAGGTCTCCGACGATGGCGACGTGCCTGCCCTCGAGCGAGCCGAGCCGGCGCTCCATCGTGTAGGCGTCGAGCAGCGCCTGGGTGGGGTGCTCGTGCGTGCCGTCACCCGCGTTGATGACGTGGGCCTGCACCCAGCTCGCGACCTGGTGCGCCGCCCCCGAGGCGCCGTGCCGCATGACGATGGCGTCGACCCCCATCGCGTCGATGGTCCTCACGGTGTCGCGCAGGGACTCACCCTTGGAGGCGGACGAGCCCTTGCCGGTGATGTTGATCGTGTCGGCGCTCATCCACTTGCCCGCGATCTCGAAGGAGCTGCGGGTGCGCGTGGAGTCCTCGAAGAAGAGGTTGATGATCGTGCGGCCCCGCAGGGTCGGGATCTTCTTGACCTCACGCTTCTGCACGTCGTGCATCTGGGTGGCCGTGTCAAGGATGGTGCGGATGCCCTCGGCGTCCAGGTCGGCCATCGACAGGAGGTGGCGCGGCATGGTGATCGTCATCGCGCACCCCCCGTGATGGTCACGCTGTCGGCGTCGTCGAAGTCGGCGAGGCGCACGCGGACCTTCTCGGTCTGGGCCGTCGGGAGGTTCTTGCCGACGTGGTCGGCCCGGATCGGGAGCTCCCGGTGACCGCGGTCGACGAGGACCGCGAGCCGCACCGCTCCGGGGCGTCCGTGGTCCGCGAGCGCGTCGAGCGCGGCCCGCACCGTGCGACCGCTGTAGAGGACGTCGTCGACGAGGACGACCGTCTTGCCGTCGACGCCACCCTCGGGGATCTCGGTGGGCAGCGGCGCCCTCGTGGGCTGGCGCCGCAGGTCGTCGCGGTACATCGTCACGTCGAGGCTGCCGACGGGGATGTCGCTGCCCTCGAACTCGGCGATGACCGCCGCGAGGCGGCGGGCGAGGGGCACACCTCGCGAGGGGATGCCGAGCAGGACGAGGCCGTCGGCGCCCTTGTTGGCCTCGAGGATCTCGTGGGCGATGCGGCGCAACGCCCGAGAGATGTCGGCGGCTCCGAGGACCGTCCTCCCGTCGTCGTTCGCGGGGTCGGTCACACTCGAGGAGCGGTCGGGCACAGCTGCGTCAGGACACATCGGTGTCGTGACCTCCTTCCCTGCCTCACTGGACAGGTCGTTAAAGGATGTCGGTCGCCTCACTGTAGCGACTGGGTCCGCGCTCGCCCAACCCGGCCTGCCCGGACCGTCCAGCACTCGGGATCCATAAGCACTCACTATGCCTGACCAAACAACATGTGATGCAATGGCTCGACCCGCAGACCGCCGAAGGAGGCACCGTGCACGCTCCCGCCCTGACTCCGCCCCCATCCGTCGACAGGTGCGCCACCGGCACGGATGGGGCACCAGCGCTCTTCCCGCCCAAGGACGCGGACGCCGACACCTACCGCGCCTGGTTGGCCCGTGCCGCGTGGCCCGAGGTGGTCTTCGGCGCGCAGCTGCCGACCGCGACCACCGCGATCACTGCGACAGCCGCGACGGCCGGCGTCAGGACCTGACCGCTCGGCGCGGCTTCTTGGACGGCCGCACGACGAGCACCGGGCAGGGAGCGTACTGCTGCACGCGCTGAGCCGTGCTGCCCAGCAGCACCGTCTCGCTGATGCCGCGCGACCCGCTGGCGACGACGATGAGGCCGGCGCGGAGCTGGGTCGCGGCCTTGATGATCTCGTTGGCCGGCGAGCCGCTGCGGGTGCGTTTGTGCACCTTGGGACCCCAGTCGGCGAAGACCTGCGCCACGACCTCGATCGCGGCCTCGGCGTCCGCGCGGAAGGACGCGCCCTCGCCCGCTGCCCGCCCCGCCGAGGACGGGCCGAGCTCGTTGGAGAAGGACACAGCGGCCAGGGGCCGCACCACCGCGAGCACCGAGACGTCGGTGACCTTCGTGGCGTCGAGCACGGTCGTGGCGTAGCGGGCCGCCGTGAGCGACTGCTTGGAGCCGTCGGTGGCGATGATCACGTGCATGTCGTCAGGCCTCCTGCGTGGGGTCGGGTTCTGAGGGCTCGCCCGAGTTCTTGCTGCGTGCGCCCGAGCGCCCGAAGAGCAGCTCGGCCACGAACAGCATGCCGCCGAGGGCGAGCAGGCCGGCACACCAGATGAGGGACCCGGGGTCGTCGATGACGACGTAGCCGAGCAGCAGAATGTTGCCGAGGATGCCGACCCACAGCAGCACGGTCGGCGCGTGGTAGACGTCCTCCCGCTCCTCCTCACCTCGCAGCTTGAGGGCCGAGACGATGACGAGGGCATAGATGAACAACGTGAAGACGACGGTGACCAGCGCCAGCCGCTCGACCACGTCGACCCCGACCCCGGCACGGTTGAGGGCTGCGCCGACGACGAGCAGGCCGCACACCACGGCGGCGGCAAAGCTCAGCGCCACCCACGGACTGCGCCGGTTGGCGTGGATGCGGCCGAAGACGCCGGGCACGACGTCCTCACGGGACATGCCGTAGAGGATGCGCGACTGGGTGACGACGGCCACGAGCGTGGTGTTGGTGATGGCCGTCATCGCAATGACGGCGAAGAGGATGGTCATGACGCCGACGGGGACGGGCAGGACCCCCGCCTTGACGACCTCGAGCAGGGCGGCGTCGGACTTGGCGAGCGTACCCACCGGCACGACGAGGGCGGCCGTGGCCGCCACGACGACGTAGATGAGGCCGGCGGTGACCATGCCGCCGATGAGGGCTCTGGGGAAGGTCCGGGACGGCTCGACCGTCTCCTCGGCGACGTTGGCGGCGTTCTCGAAGCCCGTCATGGCGAAGAACGCGAGTGCCACGCCGGCGATGATGGCAAAGACCGGGCTCTGGTCACCCGTGTCCAGCTGGGCCAGGGTGCCGAAGTCCGCCTTGCCCTGCGCGACGTAGACGATGCCAATGATGACCACGATGACCAGGCCGGCGATCTCGACGAAGGTCATGACCATGTTGGCCACCACCGACTCCGTGATGCCGATGAAGTTCACGACGGCGAGGATGAGGATGAACACGAGCGTGACCAGCAGCGCCGGCGGGAGGTCCCAGACCTCACTGAAGTAGTGGGAGAACCCGGTCGCGAGTGAGCCTGCGGCCGCGAAGCTCGCCGAGAGCATGCAGACGGTGATGAGGAACGTGAGCGCCCGGTTGCCGAAGGCCTTGTTGACGTAGAGGGCTGCCCCGGCCGCCTGGGGGAACTTCGTCACCAGCTCGGCGTAGGCCAGCCCGGTGATCGTCGCGATGGTGATGCCGACCGCGAACGCGATCCAGAAGGCGCCCCCCACGGCCGCCGCGACGAGCCCGATGAGGACGTAGATCCCCGATCCGAGGACGTCACCCAGGACGTAGAAGTAGAGGAGCCGCCCGGTGATGGACCTCTTGAGGCCGTCGTCCTCATCGCCCACCAGGGCTGGCGCATCGCTCTCGTCAAGCACGGGGTCCCCCTCTTCCTGCCCGCGTGGCGGGCTCGCCCAGTCGACCCTAACAACGCACCGGCACGGGCGCGCGGCGAGCGACGGGGGCAGTCGCGGACCAGGAGTCGCTGTCAGACCAGCGGGGCCGACGTCCGCACCATGGCGATGCGACGCCCCAGTCGCGTCAGCCCGATCCGCTCCTCGGCTGCGCGCAGCGGCGCCATCCAGTCCGGCTCCGCCTCCAGCTCGACGAACCCCTGACGCTCATAGAACGGCGCGTTCCAGGGCACGTCCGCAAACGTGCGCAACGTGACCTCCCGGCCACCACGCAGAGTGACCTCCCGGCATACGCCATCGACGAGACTGGTGCCCAGACCACGCCGACCGTGGGCAGGGTCGACCACGAGCTGTTCGAGATGCCACCCACCACCCAGCTCGAGGACGTGAGCGAACCCCACCACGGGCTCGCCGGTCACGAGCAGGAACCCGGGCTCGGCCGCTCGCTCCTTGCCGGAGGGCGGCGGTGGCCAGTGGACCTCGTCGAAGACCGTCTCGAACAACGTGTCCCCCGATGCCTCGACGGCCGCCAACCCGGGCAGGTCGGCGGCCGTGGCGAGCCGGACGTCGGTCATCAGACCAGGGTGGGCTTGACCTCGGCCAGGCGGGCGAGCAGCCCGTTGACGAACTTGGGTGAGTCGTCGGTCGAGAGCTCCTTCGCGAGCGCGACGGCCTCGCTGATCGCCACCGCCTCCGGCACCTCGGAGAAGAGCACCTCGTAGGCGCCGAGCCGCAGGATCGCGCGGTCGACCGCCGGCATGCGCTCGAGCGACCAACCCTGCGAGTAGGTCGTGAGCAGGTCGTTGATCTGCGTCCAGTGCCCCACGACCCCCGTGACCAGGTCGGCGGTGAACTCGTTGAGCGGGACCTCGGTCACCGGCGTGGCCAAGCGCTCCCTGAGCAGCTCACTGGCGTTGAGCTGACGCTGCTCCGCCTCGAAGAGCAGGTCGATGGCGCGTCTGCGCGCCTTGGTCCGGGCACCCATGTGGAGAGCAGCCGCCGATCAGTTGACGCGGCCGAGGTAGGACCCGTCGCGGGTGTCCACCTTGACCTTGTCGCCGGTGTTGAGGAAGAGCGGGACACCGATCTCGGCGCCGGTCTCGAGGGTGGCGGGCTTGGTGCCACCGGTGGAGCGGTCGCCCTGCAGGCCCGGCTCGGTGTACTGGATCTCGAGGACGACCGACGCGGGCAGCTCGATGAAGAGCACGTTGCCCTCATGGCGGGCGACGATGGCGTCCTGGTTCTCGAGCATGAACTTGGCCGCGTCACCGACGATGGCCGGCGTCACGGTGATCTGGTCGTAGGTGTCACCGTCCATGAACACGTAGTCGGTGCCGTCGTTGTAGAGGTACTGCATGTTGCGCTTGTCGACGTTGGCGGTCTCGACCTTGGTGCCGGCGTTGAACGTCTTGTCGACGACCTTGCCCGAGAGGACGTGCTTGAGCTTGGTGCGCACGAAGGCCGGGCCCTTGCCGGGCTTGACGTGCTGGAACTCCACCACGGTCCAGAGCTGGCCCTCGAGGTTGAGGACGAGGCCGTTCTTGAGGTCGTTCGTCGATGCCACGTGTCATCACTTTCAAGGAGAAATTTTCAAGGATCCGGTATGCCGCCTGCGCACGGAGCGCGGACAGTCACGGACGTCTGGTGCAAAAGATTCGTCGGGAGTCTATCCGCGAAGGCGCGCCCGCCCGAATCCACCGGCTCCCACCCCTCCCCCACACCTCCCCTTTTCCGGCTGGTCCCGTCAAGGGAGCGTTCGGCCGGGAACCGTTCCGGGCCGAACCCTCCGTATCCGTGATGCGCCGGAAAAGGTGTGGCGGGGTGGGGTTCGGTCGCTCAGAGGAACTGCGAGGGGTCGAACTCGTCGATCGGGATGACCCGGATGCGCGGCAGCGGCGAGGTGAAGGCCCTGACGTCGTACTCGAGGTCGAAGCTCTCGAGCCCGTCGGCCTCGAGCGCCGTGAAGCCGCTGTTGCGGAACTCGCGGAACGCCATGACCCCCACGCGGCGCTCGTCGTCGAGCAGGGCCTCGAGCTCCTCGAGGAAGTCGCCGTCGTGGCTGACGAGCATGACGTCGGCGTCACGGTCGCGGATGGCGCGCAGCGTCTTCTGGATGGCGACGTCGACGACCTTGACGTCGGCCGACCCGGACAGCGGCACCGGAGTGAACCCGAGCGCGTTGAGCGCCTGGATGAACGACATCGGCATGCTCGTCGACGCGTTGAGGAAGAACAGGCCGCGCACGTCCTGCTCCCACTTCTCACGGGCGAAGGACAGGAGCCGGTCCCAGCGCGGGCGCTCGTCGGGCTGCGGGCGCCGGCCGAGGATCGAGGTGCCGAGGGTGGCGTCGATGTTCTCGCCGTCGACGAGGACGTAGGTCAGCACTTCGGTGTCGGACATGCTCGGAGTCTAGGTCTCGACCCGGTCGAGGCGAGGTGGCGCACGCTCTCCCGTCACGGCATACCGGGTTTCCACCGAACGAGAGCCGGGCACGGCAGACTGCGTGGCATGAGAGCGAAGTCGATCCTTGGTGCCACCGTGGCCGGGCTGGCCGGTGTCGCGGTGCGCGACCTCACCCAGAAGAAGCACTCGCTGACACGCAACTTCCCCGTCATCGCGCACCTGCGTTTCACGCTCGAGAAGATCGGCCCCGAGCTGCGGCAGTACATCATCACGAGCAACGACGAGGACCGGCCGTTCTCGCGGGACCAGCGGTCGTGGGTCTATGCCAGCAGCAAGAACGAGAACAACTACACGGGCTTCGGCACCGACAACGACGTCGAGCACCTGCACAACTACCCCATCGTCAAGCACCGCACCTTCTCGGTGTCGGCCCCGTCGACGGCCGTGGCGCACGGGCACCACGACGAGAAGATCGAGCTGCCTGCGGCCAAGGTCCTGGGTGGTCCTCGGGGCCGCACCCACGCCTTCCGCCCGACCTCCGTCGTCAACGTCTCGGCCATGAGCTTCGGCTCGCTGTCGGGCAACGCGATCGAGGCGCTCAACCGGGGGGTCGCGCTGGCCGGGGCCCTGCACAACACGGGCGAGGGCGGGCTGTCCGAGCACCACCGCAACGGTGGCGACCTCATCTTCCAGGTCGGCACGGCCTACTTCGGGTGCCGTGACGAGCAGGGCCGGTTCGACCTCGCCCGCCTCAAGGACCTCGTCCAGAGCGCGCCGGTCAAGGCGATCGAGGTCAAGCTCAGCCAGGGCGCCAAGCCAGGGCTCGGCGGACTGCTCCCCGCCGCGAAGATCACGCCGGAGATCAGCCGGATTCGCGGAATACCGATGGGTGTGGACTGTGCCAGCCCGTCACGGCACGCCGAGTTCGACAGCGTCGACTCGATGCTCGACTGGGTCGAGCGCATCGCCGACGAGACCGGACTGCCGGTCGGCATCAAGTCGGCCGTCGGCGAGCAGGACTTCTGGGACCAGCTGGCCGAGCAGATGTCCGGGCGAACCCGCGGCGTCGACTTCATCACGGTCGACGGCGGCGAGGGCGGGACCGGCGCGGCTCCGCTCGTGTTCACCGACACCGTCGCGCTGCCCTTCCGGGTGGGGTTCGCCCGGGTCTACTCGACATTTGCGCGCGCCGGTCTCACCGACGACGTGGCCTTCATCGGCAGTGGCAAGCTCGGCCTGCCGGACAACGCCCTCGTCGCGTTCGCCCTCGGGGCGGACATGGTCAACGTGGCCCGTGAGTCGATGCTCGCGCTGGGCTGCATCCAGGCCCAGAAGTGCCACACCGACCGCTGCCCGACGGGCGTCGCAACCCAGGACACGTGGCTGGCCCACGGCCTCGACCCCGCCCTGAAGTCCGTGCGGCTCGCGAACTACATCCAGACCCTGCGCCGTGACCTGCTCAAGGTCTCGGAGGCCTGCGGTGTCGCGCACCCCGGGCTCATCGACGCCGACTCCATCGAGATCCTCGACGGCAACCGCAGCGGGGTGCCGCTTCGCGAGGTCTACGGCTACCAGCCCGGCTGGGGCGCGCTCGGCCCAGAGCTCGAGCGTGAGATCACCTCGATCATGTGGCCCGAGCGTGACCACGACACGGAGGCACCTGAGTCCGCCACCGCCACCGACTGACCCGACGTGCCCACGGCGGGCGGGTCACCATTTCTGTGTCAGGCCGCCCGAGGCCACCTTCTCAGCCCGGCCGCGGGGCTTCGCGCCACGACTAGACGTGGGTCGCGGCAAGACGCCCGCGCAGGGAGCGTCCGAGCGACGATCCCACGAGCAGTCCCAGCGAGATCGCGATGGCGACGCCGAGGACGCCCAGTGCCATCTCGGTGCCCGACTCGTGGCCCGCTGCCAGCTCGGTGACGCCCACCAGCCCCAGGCTTCCCGGGACGAGGAGCCAGAAGGCGGGCAGGAAGAGGACGAGGCGGGCGAGCTCGGGTCGCCGCAGCTCCACGACGCTGGCCCCGAGGCTCGCCGAGATCGCTCCCAGGAAGCCACCGAGTCCGATGGAGCCGAGCTGTTGTCCGGCGACCTGCGCGCCGAAGGCCAGCGACAGCACGAGCAGCACCCAGCCCTGCATGGCCAGCGGAACCCCTTCCATCAGCCCGATGGACAACCCGATCAGGAGCAGGCCCACCGGCGCTGCGGCCCACCCGATCTCGTCGACCCGGAGGTTGGCGAGCAGGGCGGACGGGACACGCAGCAGGGTCGTGGCCATGAGCAGCCCCAGGGCGAAGAGCCCGAGCTGCACCAGTCCGTAGCTGAGCCGGGCCGACCCCGCCTGCATGTGCCCGGCCGCGAGCTCGGACAGGCCGTTGACGACGAGGGCGCCCGGGAGGAGGACGGCCAGCGGCGGCAGCACGGTGCGCAGCGGACCCTCCAGGAGCCCGGCGTTGGCTGCGCCGAAGACGACCAGGGAGACCAGGAAGGCAGCCAGGGTCGGGAGCAGGGTCTTCACCACCTCGTGGTGCTCGGCCAGCCTCACCAGGGCGTGGACGACGCCAGCACCCACCACGGCCGCTGCGACGTTGGCCCATCCCGGTTGCAGGATGAGGGAGATGCCCGCGGCCAGCACGGGCCACGCCAGGGCGATGAGCCACTGCGGGTTCCCGACCGGACGCTGGGCGACGACCGCAAGCTGTTCCCGGGCGTCGTCGGCTGCGAGCTCACCGCGCGCCAGCTGGTGACGGATACGGCGCACGCTCGCCGACTGGTGCAGGCGCAGGCCAGGAGGTGCGGAGCGATGCGTCGTGGGGCCGCCGTCGGTCAGGGTGACGAACAGTCCGGTGGGTCCGACGGCTGACTCGGCCTCGGGGTAGCCGAGGCGAACGGCCACCTCGGCCAGCTCCTCCTCGATCTCGTGGGCCGGCTGACCGGCCGCGATCAGCGAGGTGCCGAGATGGGCCAGCAGGGCCCGGATCTCGGCCGCGTCGTCAGGGGTGGCAGGGAGTGGGCTCACAGTCTCAGGATGCTCTCACGGGTGGTGCGGGGCCTGCGGCCGATGGTCAGGGCGACAGCGCCGCGCCCGGGCGGCGCTACCCCGAAGCGTCGTCGTTAAACGTCTCAGACGCACCAAAAAAATGCCCTGACCTGCACTGATCGTTTCTCCACTTCTGCTCGCATCACCGCTATGGTGCGAAGGGAGGCCATCAGGGTGGTGGCGGTGAGGAGACTGTGCTATGGGGACCACGCGGAACCGAACCAGGATCGCTCTCACTGCGGCTGGACTGAGCGCCGCGGTGGCACTCAGCGGCTGCGCCGGCGTCGGAGGCAAGGGTGAGGAGGCCTCCGGCAGCGGCTCGTCCGGAGGCGACGGCGGCAACAGCTTCGCCGGCGACCCGAGCGGCAACCTGACCATCATGGGCTTCGGCGGCGAGGACGAGGTGGCGCAGGCTCGCGTCGACGCCTTCACCAAGGCCCACCCGTCGGTGAAGGTCTCGCACCCCAAGGGCGAGTTCGACGCCCAGCAGTTCCTCACCGCTCTCGCTGCGGGGAACCCACCCGACCTCGTCTACGTCGACCGGGCCATCATCGGGACGTATGCCGCCCAGGGTGCCGTCGTGCCGCTCACCGACTGCGTCAAGGCACGCAAGGTCGACACGAGCGCCTACCGGGAGGCGGCGATCAACTCGCTCACCCTCGACGGCAAGCTCTACGGCATCCCGGAGTTCTACGTCGTCCAGGTCAACCTCATCGACGCCAAGACGCTGAAGTCCAAGGGGATCGATCCCTCGAAGATCCAGACCAAGGACTGGCCCGCCCTCAAGTCCACCGCCACCTCGCTCTACGAGAGCAACGGCTCGAAGATCAAGCGGGTCGGCTTCGACCCCAAGCTCCCCGACTCGTTCCCCCTGTGGGCATTGATCAACGGCGCGCAGATCGTCAAGGACGGTGGCGCCCCGAACCTCAACGACCCCAAGGCGGTCGAGGCGCTGGACTACGCGATCACGCTGGTCGAGGCCCAGGGCGGCTGGACGAGCTTCAAGGCCTTCCGCGACTCCTTCGACATCTTCGGCGACAAGAACCCGCTGACCACGGGCACGATCACCGCCTTCCCGATGGAGAACTGGTACGTCAACGTGCTGCGCGACTCGATCCCTGCCGGCTTGCAGCTCGCGGCGCAGCCGATCACCGACCGGCAGGGCAACCCGGTGAGCACCCTGGGCGGTTCGGCCTGGGCCATCCCCAAGGGCGCCAAGAACCCGACGGCTGCCTGCGCCTGGGCCGCCGAGATGACGGCGACGGACACGTGGATGAAGGCCGCCGAAGCCCGCATCGCGAAGACCAAGGCGGACAAGAGCTTCTTCACCGGGCTCTTCACCGCCAACAAGGTGGCTGACGAGAAGATCCGCGAGACCTACAAGGAGCCGGCGCCGAAGCCGGGCTTCGAGCAGGCCATCCAGGCCTTCTACGACACCCTCGACACGGCGAAGGCGATGCCTGCATCGGCTGCCGGCGCACAGATCGACGCAGCCTGGAAGGCGGCCGTGGGGCGGGCCCTGGGTGGACAGTCAGCCCAGGCAGCGCTCGACCAGGCCCAGAAGGAGGCCCAGGCAGCCTTTGACAAGGCCAAGAAGTGAGCCGCGCCCGCAGGGGCGGGGGTGGCGCGGCCGGCGAGAACCGGGCCGGATGGCTGTTCATCAGCCCATGGATCCTCGGCTTCGTGATCTTCACCGCCGGCCCCATGGTCGCGAGTCTGGTGCTGTCGTTCACCGACTACTCGCTCGTCGGTGAGACCCACGGAGTGGGCACGGCAAACTACGCCCGGCTCGTCGAGGACCCCCGCGTCGCCAAGTCACTCACCAACACGTTCGTCTACGCCCTGATGTTCGTGCCGCTGGGCACCGTCGTGGCGCTGGCGCTGGCGATGCTCCTGGCTCGGGTCGGACGAGCGGCCGGGTTCTTCCGCACCGCGTTCTACCTGCCTGAGATGACGCCCGCCGTGGCTGCTGGAGCGCTGTTCCTGCTCCTCCTCAACGGCCAGACCGGGCTGGTCAACACGGTGCTCGGCTGGTTCGGCATCACCGGCCCGAACTGGACCACCGACCCGGCTTGGCTCAAACCCTCGCTGGCCGTCGTCAGCCTGTGGTCGATGGGTGGCACCGTCGTCATCCTGCTGGCAGCCCTGGCCAACGTCCCCCGACAGCTGCAGGAAGCGGCCCTGCTCGACGGAGCCGGACCCTGGCGGCGCTTCACCAACGTGACCCTGCCGATGATCTCCGGTGCGGTCTTCTTCGCCGTCATCACCAACACGATCGCGGCCCTGCAGATGTTCGACCAGGCCTACACGATGTTCTACGGGCCCCAGCAGTCCAGCTCTGCGTCCGAGGAGTCCCTCGTCTACATGGTCTACCTGTTCCAGAACGCCTTCGAGTTCTTCGACATGGGCTTCGCGTCGGCCATGGCCTGGCTGCTCTTCGGAATCATCATGATCATCACGGCCATCCAGCTCAAGCTCGGCAACCGCTGGGTCTACTACGAGGGGGACAGGGCATGAGCACCGACGTCACGACCCCGCCGGTACCGGCGGGCCCACCACCGGCAACCGACCTGCGCCCGGCCCAACCCCAGGAGTCCCCGGGCCGCCGACCGAGCATCGGCGAGCGCCTCACCCAGGCGGCCTACCTGCTCATCCTGCTCGCGGCGACGGCCATGTTCGTCTACCCGCTCGTCTGGCTCGTCTCGGCCTCGCTCAAGCCGAAGTCCCAGGTCTTCGACAACCGGCTCATCCCCAGGCAGGTGCAGTGGTCGAACTTCGTGGAGGTGTGGAACGCCGGGCCGGTCCTGCGCTGGCTGTTCAACTCGACGACGGTCGGCCTCATGGCGGCCACCGCCGTCACCCTCTCGAGCGCCCTCGTCGCGTTCGGCTTCGCCTACTTCAGGTTCCGTGGCAAGAACGTGCTCTTCGGGCTGGTCCTGTCGACGATGATGCTGCCCGGCGCGGTGACGATGGTCCCCGTCTACCTCATCTGGAACAAGCTCGGTTTCGTCGACACCCAGATCCCCCTCTGGGCGCCGAACCTCTTCGGGACCGCGTTCTACATCTTCCTGCTGAGGCAGTTCTTCCTCGGCATCCCCCGGGAGCTGTTCGAGGCCGCGCGCGTCGACGGGTGCGGCTACCTGCGCATGTTCTGGCGGATCGCGCTGCCGCTGTGCCGGCCGGCGCTGATCATCGTCTTCGTCTTCGAGCTCAAGGCGAGCTGGTCGGACCTCATGAAGCCACTGATCTACCTGCAGACGCCGGACTACTTCACGATGCCCCGGGGCCTCAAGCAGATCGTCGACGGCTATGCGCTCAGCGGCGAGTACCACTGGGAGATCGCGATGGCGGCGACCCTCCTCGCGACCCTGCCCATGGTCCTGGTCTTCGCCTTCGCCCAGCGCTACATCCTCGACGGCATCGCCACGACGGCGAAGCAGGGCTGAGCACTCACGGGCCCCATCTGGCGGGCCCACCACAGCAATCGCAACCGGTACGGCAATGGACAAGGAGCGGATGGCATGGGACGAACAGACCGGATCGCCGAGCCCTGGGGCACGCGTACGCCGTACGGACCCGGGGAGGAGTGGCCCGTGCGCGTCGACTCCTTCCTCGCCGACGGGCTGACGCCGCAGGACGTCGACCGGTGGGTGCAGTCGGCGACGATCCTGCACTCCAACGGCGACGGCCTCGACATCGCCGTCAAGGACGAGCAGATCGTCGGTGTCCGGGGCCGGGCAGTGGACCGGGTCAACCACGGACGACTCGGGCCCAAGGACCTCTACGGCTGGCAGGCGAACTCCTCCCCGGACCGGCTCACCAAGCCCCTCATCCGTCGCAACGGAGAACTGGTGGAGACCGACTGGGAGACCGCCATGTCGGCCGTCGCCAACCGCACCAAGGAGCTCCTGGCAGAGCGCGGACCCAGCTCGATCGCGTTCTACACCACCGGCCAGCTGTTCCTGGAGGAGTACTACACCCTGGGCCTCATCGCGCACGGCGGCATCGGCACCAGCCACGTCGACGGCAACACGCGCCTGTGCACGGCGACGGCCGCCGCGGCGTTGAAGGAGTCGTTCGCCTCCGACGGCCAGCCCGGCTCCTACACCGACATCGACCACGCCGACGTCATCTGCCTCTACGGCCACAACATGGCCGAGACCCAGACCGTGCTGTGGAGCCGCATCCTGGACCGCCTCTCGGGACCGAACCCGCCGAAGGTCATCTGTGTCGACCCACGGCAGACGCCCGTCGCGGACTCGGCCACGATCCACCTGGCACCTCGACCGGGCACCAACGTGATGCTCATGAACGCGCTCCTGCACGAGATCCTGGAGCAGGACTGGGTGGACCACGACTACATCGACGCCCATGCCGTCGGCTTCGACGAGCTCGAGAAGATGCTCAAGGACTACTCCACCGAACGGGCGGCCGAGGTCTGCGGCGTCCCGGCAGAGCAGCTGCGTGAAGCGGCCCGGCTGATCGGCACCTCCGAGCGGCTGATGTCCACCGTGCTCCAGGGCTTCTACCAGTCGCACCAGGCCACAGCGGCCGCCGTCCAGGTCAACAACATCCACATCGTGCGCGGCATGCTCGGGAAGCCCGGGTGCGGGGTCCTGCAGATGAACGGCCAGCCGACTGCCCAGAACACCCGCGAGGCCGGCGCTGACGGTGACCTCGCCGGCTTCCGCAACTGGTCCAACGACTCCCACGTCAAGGACCTCGCCAAGGTGTGGAACATCGACCCGATGGACATCCCGCACTACACCGCCCCCACGCACGCGATGCAGATCATGCGTTATGTCGAGGACGGCTCCGTGCGCTTCCTCTACGTGAGCGCGACCAACCCGGCGGTGTCCATGCCGGAGCTGGCGAGGATGCGCAGCATCCTCTCCCAGGACCGACTCTTCCTCGTGGTCCAGGACATCTTCCTGTCCGAGACCGCCCAGCTCGCCGACGTCGTTCTGCCCGCCGCGACGTGGGGCGAGAAGACCGGCACGTTCACCAACGTCGACCGCACGGTCCACCTCTCGGAGAAGGCTGTCGACCCACCCGGGGAGGCACGCAGCGACCTCGACATCTTCGTGGACTACGCCCGCAGGCTCGACCTGCGCGACAAGGACGGCGAGCCACTGGTCAAGTGGACGACGCCCGAGCAGGCCTTCGAGGGATGGAAGGAGTGCAGCCGTGGCCGGCCCTGCGACTACACCGGCATCACCTACGACAAGCTGCGGGGCGGCAGCGGCATCCAGTGGCCCTGCAACGACGAGCACCCGGACGGCACCGAACGCATCTACGTCGACGGGAAGTTCTGGTCGGACCCGGAGTACTGCGAGAGCTATGGCCGCGACCTCGTCACCGGTGCACCGGTGTCACCCACCGAGTACAAGGCGCTGAACCCGCAGGGCAAGGCGGTGCTCAAGGCCGCCGAGTACCTTCCTCCCCACGAGCTGCCCTCAGAGGACTACCCGTTCCAGCTCATCACCGGGCGCACGCTCTACCACTTCCACACCCGGACCAAGACAGGCCGGGCGCCGCAGCTGCAGGCCGCTGCCCCGGACGTCTGGGTCGAGGCCTCGGCCGTCGACGCGGCGGAGCACGGCTGGCAGGAGGGCGACGTCCTGCGCGTGACGACGCCACGCGGCGAGGTCACGGCCCGGCTGCGGATCAGTGGGATTCGAGAGGGGTCGCTCTTCCTGCCCTTCCACTACGGCTACTGGGACACCAGCGGCGGCGACCACCCCACGGACTCGGGACGCGCCGCCAACGAGCTCACCCTCACGGACTGGGACCCCGCGTCGAAGCAGCCCATCTTCAAGACCGCTGCTGCAGCGGCGACCCGCGTGGAGGCCTCGCAGGGACGTGCGGCGCCGGCGCCGACCACCACCGCATCGAGGCCGGTCGACCCTGCCAGCGTGCCCCCGACCACAGGCGGCGACGCTGCGCTGGCCGAAGAGCAGATCCAGACAGAGGAGGTGGCACGATGAGCGGCTCGAGCGCGCCCCGGCGGCCCTCGCGCGGGACCAGGATCGGCATGGCCATCGAGGAGCTGCACCGGAGCGAGAACGACCTGGCCGGTGCACTGCTCAACCTCTCGGACCAGCAGAAGGCCAACCACGAGATCTTCTACGTTGCCCGCGACGTCGCGCGCTGGTCGCAGGAGCATGTCCGCCGGCTGGCCGAGATCGGTCGCGACCACGACCTCGAGCTCGACCCGGAACCCGAGGACGAGACGGCGCTGCTGTCCCGGCTCAAGCAGAAGACCTCCGAGCTCACCGGTCGGTTCCACGAGCCGGGCCTTCTGCTCCTCGCAGATCTGCGGCACCTGCACCGCGTCGCGGCTGGCGTGTCCCTGGACTGGGAGGTTCTCGCGCAGACGGCCCAGGCGATGCGCGACGTCGAGCTGCTCGAGCTGGCGGAGGACTGCCATCCGCAGACGCTGCGACAGATGCGGTGGGCCAACGCCCAGGTCAAGGAGACTGCTGCCCAGATCATGGTCACCGGCTGAGGACGGAGCGCCACGTGGACGTGCGCGTCGGGCTGTGCGGCTGGACGGTCGCCCAAGCCGCCTATGTGCGCCGCTTCCCGGTGCTCGAGGTGCAGCACACCTTCTACGACCCACCGTCGGACGCCGTGCTCTTGCGCTGGAGGACCCAGGTACCGGCCGGGTTCGAGTTCACGATGAAGGCCTGGCAGGTCGTCACCCACGAGTCCAGCAGTCCCACCTACCGGCGCCTCAAGCGTCCCCTGCCGCAGGACGCCATGGGACAGGTGGGAGGGTTCCGCACGACACCGCCCGTCCTCGCGGCCTGGCAGCGCACCCTCGAGTGCGCGCGCATCCTGCACGCCACGGCGGTGCTGCTGCAGTGCCCGAGGAGCTTTCGCCCCACGGGCGAGAACGTGGCCCGGCTGCGCAGCTTCCTGACACAGGTGGAGCGTCCCACCGGGAGGCTGCTGTGGGAGCCACGTGGTGACTGGCCCACGCAGCTGGTCGGGAACCTGTGTGCGGAGCTGGACCTCGTCCACGTCGTCGACCCCATGCATGCCGAGACGGTGACCCCCGACCGGACCTACTACCGGCTGCACGGCACCTCGGGGTCGCGGCACGTGCACACGGATGTCGAGCTGCGCAGGCTGCGCGACCTCGTCGCCGACCGGCCCTCGCCCTACGTCATGTTCAACAACCTGCCGCGCACCGGTGACGCGGAGCGGTTCCAGGCCCTGCTCACCCCCGCAGAGAGCGCGCGCCGAGGTCGTTGACCCGTCTGGCCGCTTGACGGAGCACCCGGTGGTTCAGCGGCTCACTGCGACGTATGCCGTGTGCAGCTGCTCGTCCGTGGGGCCTTCCAGCCGCACGGGTCGGGCGAGGTCCTCGAGGACGACGAAGCGCAGCAGCGAGCCGCGGGTCTTCTTGTCGCGGCGCATCGCCGTCTCGAGCTCCTGCCACCGGCCGGGCTCGTAGGACGTGGGAAGGCCCACGGACTGCAACACGGATCGGTGGAGGTCGACGCCTTCGCGTGCGAGTATGCCTGCCGCACAGGCCAGCTCGGCTGCGAAGACCATGCCGATCGCGACCGCCTCACCGTGGCGGCGCTGGTAGTGCTCCACGTGCTCGATGGCGTGGGCGAACGTGTGCCCGTAGTTGAGGATCTCGCGCAGCGAGGACTCCTTGAGGTCCTGGCTCACCACGTCGGCCTTGACGACGATCGCGCGCTCGATGAGCTCGAGGGTGTGCGGGCCATCGGGTCGGGTGGCTGCCTCGGGGTCCGCCGCGACGAGGTCGAGGATGACGGGGTCGACGATGAAGCCGGCCTTGACGATCTCGGCCATGCCGGCGACATAGTCCGCCCGCGGCAGGGTCGCCAGCACGTCGACATCGCACAGTACGGCGCGCGGCGGGTGGAACGAGCCAACGAGGTTCTTGCCCTCGGCGGTGTTGATGCCGGTCTTGCCGCCAACGGCAGCGTCGACCATGCCGAGCAGCGTGGTGGGCACCTGGATCACCGGGACCCCGCGCAGCCAGGTGGCGGCGACGAAGCCCGCGAGGTCGGTCACGGTCCCTCCCCCGACCCCGACGACGACATCGGTGCGGGTGAAGCCGTGCTGGCCGAGCAGGGCCCACAGGTCGGCCGCGACGGCCGCGGTCTTGGCGTTCTCGGCGTCAGGAACGCACACGGCATACGCCTCGATGTCCCTGTCCCGCAGGGAGGTTGCGACCTGCTCTCCCAGGGCGCGCATCGACTCGGGATGGACGACGAGCGCACGCTGCACGCCCTCACCGACGAGGCCGGCGACCCGTGACGAGCACCCAGCCTCGATGACGACGTCGTAGTCGCCACCGACGGAGACCACGCTCATCGGGAAGCCTGCAGGCGTCCGACGATCTCCTCGACGATGTCGGCGACGGCGCGCCCCGCCGTGTCGACGCGGTGCGTCGCGACGGACTCGTAGGTCGGCCGGCGTTCGTTCATGAGCTTGGTCCAGGAGGCGCGTGGGTTGATGGCGAGCAGCGGCCGGCTCCCGTCGAAGCCCACGCGCTTGGCTGAGTCCGCGATGGCGACGTCGAGGAACACGACGACGTGGTCCTCGAGGACTCCCCGGGTCTCGGGATCCATCGGGGCGCCGCCGCCGAGGGCGACGACGCCACGTTCGGCACTGAGGGCACGAGCCACCTCGGCCCGCTCGAGGGCGCGGAAGGCCGGCTCCCCCTGGAGGACGAAGATGTCCGAGATCGAGCACCCCTGGTCTGCCTCGATCGCCGTGTCGGTGTCGTGGAAGTCCACCCCCAGCGCCGCGGCGAGGGCCTGCCCGATGGTCGTCTTGCCTGCCCCGGGCGGGCCGACGAGGACGACGGCCGGGCGCGCCTGCTCCGTGGTCACCATGAGCGCATCGTCCCGGGGATGGCGGCAAGGTATGCCGCGTGGTTGCGTCGCGTCTCCTCGACCGAGTCGCCGCCGAACTTCTCCAGGCAGGCCTCGGCCAGGACGAGGGCGACCATGGCCTCGGCGACGACCCCGGCTGCGGGCACGGCGGTCACGTCCGAGCGCTGGTGGATGGCCTTGGCCTCCGCCTCACCCGTCGTGTCAATGGTGTCGAGGGCACGCGGGACGGTGGAGATGGGCTTCATCGCGGCGCGCACGCGCAGCACGTCGCCGTTGGACATGCCGCCCTCGGTGCCGCCGGCGCGTCCGGTCCGGCGTCGGATGGTGCCCGAGTCGTCGCGCTCCATCTCGTCGTGCGCCGCCGACCCCCGGCGGGCTGCCGTGCGGAAGCCGTCCCCGACCTCGACCCCCTTGATGGCCTGGATGCCCATGAGGGCTCCGGCGAGCCGCGCGTCCAGGCGACGGTCCCAGTGCACGTGCGAGCCCAGGCCAGGCGGCAGTCCGTAGGCGACGACCTCGACGACCCCGCCGAGGGTGTCGCCGTCCTTCTTGGCGGCCTCGACCTCGGCCACCATCGCGGCCGCGCCGTCCGCATCGAGGGTCCGGACCGGGTTGGCGTCGATCTCGGCGACCTGGTCGGGGGTCGGCAACGGCGCGTCGTCGGCGACACCGGCCCCGCCCATCGACACGGTGTGCGACACCAGCCGGATCCCGTAGGCCTGCTCGAGGAAGCGCGAGGCGACCTCACCGAGCGCCACCCGGGCGGCGGTCTCGCGGGCGGAGGCGCGTTCGAGCACCGGGCGCGCATCGTCGAAGCCGTACTTCTGCATCCCGACGAGGTCCGCGTGCCCCGGACGGGGGCGAGTCAGCGGTCGGTTGCGGGCGATCTCCTTGTCGGCGTTGACGTCGTTGGACGCGGCGTAGGCCTCGTCCGAGACGGGGTCGGCCGACATGACGGTCTGCCACTTGGGCCACTCCGTGTTGCCGATGCGGATCGCGACGGGCGACCCCATCGTCAGCCCGTGCCGGACGCCGCCGAGGAACTCGACCTCATCCTGCTCGAACTTCATCCGAGCGCCTCGCCCATAGCCCAACCGGCGACGGGCCAGTGCCTCGGCGACATCCGCGCGAGTCACCTCGACGCCGGCTGGAAGGCCGTCGATCGTGGCCAGGAGGGCAGGGCCGTGCGACTCACCTGCGGTCAACCAACGAAGCATGGCCAGATCCTCCCACGGTGAGTCGCAGTGCCCGTGTGGTGCTCAGACAATGGGCGCGTGGCGAGCGTCCACACCACACGAAGCGTCGCTGGTCTCCCCGGCGTGGCTGGTGCTCGCGCAGCTCGCCGGGGGTGTCGTCCACCTCATCGTCGAAGCCATTGGCTACCGAGTTCCGGCACTCGACTCGACGATGAGCGACGCAGAGGCCGAGACACGGGTGCAGCAGCGCTGGCAGAGCTCCATGATGCTCCACCTCGCTCTGATCGAGGCCATCGCCATCGGGTCGCTCGTCGTTCCCTGTGCCCTTGAGGGCGGACTCCTGACCTACGCGGTCGGCGCCGCCGTGCCCCTGACAATCATGGCAATGCACGTGTGGCCCTGGTCCCGGCCGGTTAGCACGGTCGCCCAGGCCCTGGAGGCAGAGGGCCGTGCGTCGCACCTGCCCGAGATGTTCGGGCTCACTCCCAGAGAGCCATCCAGCAGTACTGAGGCACAGTGCCACGTACGGCCTATTCAAGAATGAACCCTTCCTGTCAACCTGAGTGTGAGTCACTTGGGAGGTTGGAATGCGGCGGAACTGGTCGTCGGTGGAGAAGGCGTCGATGGTGGCGGAGTACTTGGTG